>NZ_QJTI01000015.1 GCF_003217325.1 Rhodopseudomonas faecalis | reverse complement strand
CCGCACCGGGTTACGGCGAGATGATCGGCCGGGAATCTACCGAGCGGCCTCCGTCGCGCTGACTGTGCACCAGCACTCCGCAGATACAGGAATCTCTCTTCGCCACACCATCGAGATTCCGGGCCTGCGCGCTAATGCGCGCATCCCGGAATGACAACGAAATTGAATCCGTCATTGCGGGCGCAGCGAAGCAATCCAGAACGTCGTACACTGCGCATGAGAACTGCTTCGCCGCAGCGGAGCGGTTTTCGTCATCATCAATGTGCTGACCGCCGTGAGGTTCAAGTCTCGCAGCATCAGGTCTAATAGCATCAGGTTTCCCTTGCCACGCAGCGTTATTCCAGGGTTTGGGCTTAGCTTCGGCATCACCGTGCTGTATCTCGGCGCGATCGTGCTGCTGCCGCTCGGCGCGCTGATCCTAAAAGCTTCGGACATCGGCCCGGCCCAGTTCTGGGCCATCATCAGTTCGCCGCGTACCTTGGCGGCGATCCGGCTGACCGTGACGATGGCGCTGGTCGCCACCCTGTTCAACGCCATTTACGGCACGCTGCTGGCGTGGGTGCTGGCGCGCTACCAGTTTCCCGGCAAAAGGCTGCTGGATGCGCTGGTCGATGTGCCATTCGCGCTGCCGACCGCGGTCGCCGGGCTGGCGCTGACCGCGCTATTTGCCAAAAACGGCTGGTTCGGCGCGCCGCTCGATCAGCTCGGCCTGCAAGTGGCCTATACGCCGCTCGGCGTCGCGATCGCGATGGCGTTCACCAGCATTCCCTTCGTGGTGCGCACCGTGCAGCCGGTGATCGAGGATCTTGGCACCGAGGTCGAGGAAGCCAGCCGCTCGCTCGGCGCCAGCGACTTCCAGATTCTCAGCCGCATCATTCTGCCCTCGATCTTTCCGGCGCTGCTGGCCGGCTGCTCGCTGGCATTCGCGCGCAGCCTCGGCGAATTCGGCGCGGTGATCTTCATCGCCGGCAACCAGCCGATGAAGACCGAGATCGTGGCGCTTTTGACCTTCATCCGCCTGGAGGAATACGACTACCAGGCCGCCGCCGCGATCGCCTGCGTGATGCTGGCGATGGCATTCGTAATGCTGATCATCACCAACACGGTGCAGGCTTGGCAGCTGCGTTATCTCGGACGGGGCGGCCAATGACGCCCAAGCCCGATCGCGCGCTGCCGAAACATCTGATGTCTGCCCCGGTCGGCTCCGGTCCGATCGCCCGCTGCGTGGTGCTGGGCGTGGTCGGGATCGTGACGCTGCTGGTGCTGGTGGCGCCGCTGGCGCTGATCTTTAGCTCGGCGCTGGCGCCGGGCCTCGCCGGCTTGCTGCGCAATCTTGGCGACCCGGGCACGCTGCACGCCATGCTGCTGACCACGATCACGGCGCTGATCGCGGTGCCGGTCAATATCGTGTTCGGCCTCGCCGCGGCCTGGACCGTCACCAAATTTGCATTCCCCGGCCGCACGCTGCTGATCGCGCTGATCGAGCTGCCCTACTCGATCTCGCCGATCGTCGCCGGCGTTGCCTTTCTGTTCGTCTATGGCTCGCAGGGGCTGTTCGGGCCGCTGCTCGAACAGCTCGGCATCAAGGTGATGTTCGCGCTGCCCGGCATCGTGCTGGCCAGCCTGTTCGTCACCGCGCCGTTCGTGGCGCGCGAGGTGATCCCGCTGATGCAGGTACAGGGCACCGATGAGGAAGAAGCCGCGGTGACGCTGGGCGCCTCCGGTTTTGCCACCTTCGTCCGGGTTACCCTTCCCAATATCCGCTGGGCGGTGCTGTATGGCGCGATCCTTTGTAACGCTCGCGTGATGGGCGAATTCGGCGCGGTGTCGGTGGTGTCCGGCAATATCCGCGGCCAGACCACCACGCTGCCGCTGCAGATCGAGCTTTTGTATCAAGACTATAATGTCGCGGGCGCATTTGCCGCGGCGACCACGCTGACCGCGATCGCGCTGCTGACCATTCTGCTCAAAGTGCTGCTGGAACGGCTGAGCGGCGACGAGCGGCGGCTGCCCTGATAGCAGGGGCCTTCCAAAAGTTGCCAGTTTGGCGCAAATAGGCGCTGGGACCGCTCAGGGAGGCGGTCCCTTTGTTCTCATTCAATCGCCGCTTGTGCCATTTCTCGCTGGAAGATCAAATGAATCGCATCGAAGCCCACGGCCTGAAAATTGCGCCCGTTCTGTTCGACTTCATCACCAAGGAAGCCGCTCCCAACACCGGGATCGCACCAGACGCCGTATTTGCCGGGCTGGCCGCCATCGTCAATGATCTGGCGCCGAAGGCCCGTGAGCTGCTCGCGTTCCGTGATGCGCTGCAGGCCAAGATTGATGCGTGGCACCTCGCCAATAAGGGCAAAGCCGTCGATCTTGAGGCTTACACCTCCTTCCTGAAGGAGATCGGCTATCTGCTGCCCGAGCCGGCGACCGTGGAAGTCGAAACCGCCAATGTCGATGAGGAAATCAGCCGGCTATGCGGCCCGCAGCTCGTGGTGCCGCTCAGCAACGCCCGCTATGCGCTGAACGCCGCCAATGCGCGCTGGGGCAGCCTGTATGACGCGTTCTATGGCACCGACGCCATTCCGCACGAGCCGAGCGAAGCCAAGGGCTATGACAAGGCGCGCGGCGACAAGGTGATCGCCAAGGCCAAGGCGTTCCTCGATCAGGCCGTGCCGCTGGCCACTGCCAGCCACACCGACGTCACCAGCTATAGCGTGATCGCCGGCCAGCTCTCGGTGAAGCTCAAGAGCGGCAATGCCACCGGCCTGAAGAATGCCGCTCAGTTCGTCGGCTACCAGGGCGACGCCGCCGCGCCGAGCGCGCTGCTGCTGGTCAATAACGGCCTGCATATCGACATTCAGATCAACCGCAGCCACCCGATCGGCAAGGACGATGCCGCCGGCGTCGCCGACGTGATGCTGGAAGCCGCGGTCTCGACCATCCTCGACATGGAAGACTCGGTCGCCGCGGTCGATGCCGACGACAAGGTGCTGGTCTATCGCAACGCGCTTGGCCTGCTGCAGGGCACGCTGTCGGCCGAGTTCGACAAGGGCGGCAAGACGCTGGTGCGCGCCATGAACGGCGACCGCAGCTATCAGACCGCGGACGGCAAGGGCGTGACGCTGCACGGCCGCAGCCTGCTGCTGATGCGCAATGTCGGCCACCACATGTTCACCGATGCGGTGCTCGATGCCTCCGGCGCCGAGATTCCGGAAGGTTTTTTGGATGCGGTGGTGTCCGGCCTGATCGCGATCCACGATCTCAAGGGCCAAGGCAAGATCCGCAACAGCCGCACCGGCTCGGTCTACATCGTCAAGCCGAAGATGCACGGCCCGGACGAAGTGGCGCTGACCTGCGAATTGTTCGGTCGCGTCGAAGCCATGCTCGGCCTGCCGGCCAACACGCTCAAGGTCGGCATCATGGATGAGGAGCGCCGCACCACGGTCAACCTCAAGGCCTGCATCCAGAACGCCAGCAAGCGCATCGTGTTCATCAACACCGGCTTCCTCGATCGCACCGGCGACGAGATCCACACCTCGATGGAAGCCGGCCCGATGATCCGCAAGAACGAGATGAAGGCACAGCCCTGGATCAAGGCCTATGAAGACTGGAACGTCGATATCGGCCTGACCTGTGGCCTGCCCGGCCATGCCCAGATCGGCAAGGGCATGTGGGCCGCCCCCGACAAGATGGCCGACATGCTGGCGCAGAAGCTCGGCCACCCGCAGGCCGGCGCCACCACCGCTTGGGTGCCCTCGCCGACCGCGGCCACGCTGCACGCCCTGCACTATCATCAGGTCGACGTGATCGCCCGGCAGCAGGAGCTGAAGAAGGGCGGACCGCGCGCAAAACTGTCGGACATCCTGACCATTCCGGTGTCGCAGTCGAACTGGGCGCCGGAGGACGTGCGCCAGGAGATCGACAACAACTGCCAGGGCATTTTGGGCTATGTGGTGCGCTGGATCGACCAGGGCGTCGGCTGCTCCAAGGTGCCGGACATCCATGACGTCGGCCTGATGGAAGACCGCGCGACCTTGCGCATCTCCAGCCAGCACCTCGCCAACTGGCTGCACCACGGCGTGGTCAGCAAGGATCAGGTGATGGAGTCGCTGCAGCGCATGGCCGCGGTGGTCGACAAGCAGAATGCCGGCGATCCGCTGTACAAGCCGATGGCGCCGGGTTTTGACGGCGTCGCCTTCAAGGCGGCCTGCGACCTGATCTTCAAGGGCCGCGAGCAGCCGAATGGCTACACTGAATTCATCCTGCACGCCCGCCGCCGCGAGGCGAAGGCTGCCGCTTGATGAACTGACCATGCGGGCCGCGGTGACCATTGTCGCGGCCCGGAACGTTGTCGCCGCTTCGTCGTTGCCCATCCATCAATGTCACAGGAGTTGACGAAGATGGATTGGAACCGGGTTGAAGGTAACTGGAAGCAGTTCAAAGGCAACGTCAAGGAGAAGTGGGGCAAGCTCACCGACGACGATCTCGACACAATCGAAGGCCGCCGCGATCAACTCGAAGGCAAGCTGCAGGAGCGCTACGGCTACGCCAAGGACCAGGTCCGCAAGGACGTCGACGACTGGTTTTCGACGCTGAAGTAGCTGGCTTCCACCATCGACACAAAAGCCCCGGCGCGATGCCGGGGCTTTTTTTGTTGGACGCAGCGCCTTTGTTCATCGCGTAGCCTTCAAGACGTGGATACCCACGAGAAGCGCGGGCATGACGATTCTAATCAAAAGGCTGTCGCTCCAGACTAGCGCGTTCACGGCCACCGATCAGAACACCGCGAGATATTTCAGCAGCGAGATGATGCCGATGATGATCACGATCACCCGCGCGATCTGTTTGGCGCGGCCATCGAGCGGCAGCAGATTGATCAGATAGAGCACCAGAAAGACGACCAGAAAGGTAATCAGCACACCGATCAGCAGCGACATCGAACCATTTCCTCAAGCGGCGTGAGCTGGACCGCGCGGGTGCCGCGAGGCCACGCGCTCGGCTCAACGGCTGAGGAACTGATCGGTTCCGGACTGGGAACGAGGGCGGGCCAGTGGCTACTCGGCGGCCACCACGCGCGGCGCGGCCGATTGCGTGCGCCCCGAGGACTCAGCGGGCGACAATTCCAGATTGCCGCGGCGGCGGTCGATGCGGCGCGCGACCATCAAGCCATCGGCACCGGCCACGATATCGCCCTTGCGCAGGGTGGGATCATCATCGATCTCGACCTTGGCGAGGCCGAACTGATCCTTGCCGTTGCAGGTGCAGCCCTTGATGATCTCGGTGCGATAGCGAAACGCATTGGGCAGATCGCTGTAAGAGCGACCGCCCGAGGAGGCATGATCGATCGTGCCGCCATAAAACACTTTGGTTTCGGAGGCCGGACACAGGCTGTTGCAGGATTCGACCCGGCTGGCATTGTCGGCGCCCGACACCGGGAAATAACGACCGTCGCAGGTGCGCACACAATAGGCCTGGCCGCCGCCCGAGCTGCGCGCCTGCGGCCGCGGGGCGCGATCGCCCTCAACCGCAAACGGCAGTGATAGCGGCGCGGCCGACGGACGTGGTGGTTGGAAGCCGCCAAACAAGGCGGAGAAGAAGTCCTGGCCATGCGCCACACTCGGCGCCGCTGCCAGCGCCGCCGCGATGACCAGCACGGCGGAGGTCGGCAAAGACGGGCCGGGTCGTGACGCTCTCCCTGGCTGCCCGTTCATCTCACGCCCTCCACCTGTTCTCATCTGTCCCGCGATCGACCGAAAGGTTCATCGCAGCCGCTCAAAACGGCCGGCACAGCACCAATGCCGGGCGCGGGCAGCCGGTTCCGGCGGGTTGTGCCGCTCGCGCGCGCCCTCGGAACTTTGCAGCGGCGATCACGTTGCCGATCACGCGGCGGGGCCGATAATGGGGATCAACGTTTGCGTATCATGCCATCCGATCCGGTCGGCACGCCCGTTCCTGACAGCAATTCAGCTATCCCGCCGCTGATCCGCCGCACCGAAATCGTGCCGGTGGCGCTGGTCGCTCTTGTCATTATTATCGTCATCGGATCGCTCTACATCGCCAAACCGTTCTTCCTGCCGGTGATCACCGCCTTCGTGGTCGGCACCATGCTGGCGCCGGCCGCCGGCCGGCTCGAGCTGCACCGCGTGCCGCGCGCGCTGTCGGCGGTGCTGATCGTGGCGCTGGCCTTTGCGGTGGTGGCGTTCATGGTAACGCTGATCGCAGCCCCAGTGGTCGATTGGAGTGGCCGGTTGCCCGAGCTCGGTGCCAAGCTCAAAGAAAAGCTGCAGATGTTCGACGGCGTGATCGCGATGTGGCGGCAGATGCAGACCGCACTCGGCAGTCCCGACCACATCTCCGCGCCGATCCAGTTTCCGACCATCGAATGGATGCAGCCGACCTATGAATTCCTGTCGCCGACGCTGACCGAAACGCTGCTGTTTCTGGTGACGCTGGTGCTGTTCATCGCCAGCTGGAAGGATCTGCGCCGCGCTATGGTGATGACCTTTGCGGAGCGCGACACCAGGCTGCGAGTGCTGCGTATCCTCAATGAGATCGAGGGCAGCCTCGGCAGCTATCTGCTGACCGTGACGGTCATCAATTTCTGCTATGGCATCGCTACCGGAGTGATCTGCTGGCTGAGCGGGATGCCCAATCCCGCGGCGCTCGGCGCGCTGGCGGCAATGCTGAATTTTCTGCCGATCATCGGGCCGTTCGTGATGTTCGTGATCCTGACCTTGGTCGGGATCGTCAGCTTTCCAACGCTCGGCTCCGGTTTGATGGCTCCCTTCGGCTTTGCGCTGCTGACCTTCGTCGAAGGCCATTTCATCACGCCGGCGATCATTGGCCGGCGGCTGTCCTTGAACGTGCTGGCGGTATTCATCACGCTGGCGTTCTGGACCTGGCTGTGGGGGCCGATGGGCGGTTTCCTCGCGGTACCGCTGCTGATCGTGGCGTTGGTGCTGAAAGAGCACCTTGTCCCCGAAGACGCACCCAACCTGCCCGGCAGCGACGACAAATGATCCGAACGCGGGCAAAGACGTGCCGAAACGGCCGTGGAATAGATCATATGGATTAGATCATATGGACTCGATCATCCGGTCGCGGCCAGTCGGATTAGGCTAAGCAGCCTCGGCTGCTCAGCCTAAACTGTCCGAAATCGAGCGATTGGAATGCCGGTTGGCATGAGGATGATCAGCCTAAGCCGATAGGCCGAGAGCTTTCGGTCTAGACCGGCTGGCCTAATCTCGGGGGGGCATCCAGCCTAGGTCTTTCGCACGAACCAAGACGGCCTAGCATTCTCGGCCTAGCCCGCTTGTCCTATGTCCTGGATCGGTGAGCCTAGCGCGCTCAGCGTAAGATGCTCGCTCTAGCTTGGTCTATCTCGATTAGGTCACGCAGCGGCCGGGCGGCAATTGCCGGGCGATATCGGTGAGCACGCTCACCACCGGCTCGCACGCCACCATCGGTTTGCCGGCCGGGATCTGAGCCGGACGGGTCGGCGCCGGGCGGGCCGCCTCGCCGCTCACCACCGGAATCCGCACCAGATAGGACGAAGCGGCGGTATCGATCGGACGAACCGCAAAGGTCAGACCGGGAGCGATCACGCCCATGGTCACGCGATCCGCTTTCGCGGCCCGATTCACGGCCATCGACGGCGGCGTAGCCAGGTCCGCCCGCAGATCAACCTGAAGCGGCTGGCGCAAATCGCTACCCGCTGCGAGCTGCGCGACGCCGAAACTGATCGCGAGCGCCGCTGCGCCAAACACCAGTTTTGCTGTCTTCGTTGTCGCCGTGATCATCATGGCCGTCGTCTCGAACGCCTCACATCTATATGTCGAGGCAACGTGACGAACGGTCGGGTGGTTCCAACGAAAATTGCTGATCACTTGCTCGTGTGAGCAGACGTCAACCAAATAGTAAGGAACGTTTCGGGCTTTCGCGCGTCTTTGTCGCAGCCGGTCGTCCCCCTGCCCCCTGAGACCGGCGAAAGAATGGGGCGCGACTGTGGTGATGCCAGTCGCGCCCCAAACTTTTGAAGGCGAGGTGGGATTAGTCAGGTCGCGCGTCCGGCTTAGCGGCGCTCGCCCAGTGAGCCGCCGATTGTGCAGCTGCGAAGGCGCCAACAATCGAAGCCTCAATAAAAAGAAGCCGCAACAAAAATCGGCGCCGAAGCGCCGATTTCCAAACTCATCTGGTGACAGCGACCAAGCCGCCCAAGTTCAGTTCACGTCACGACACTGCGGCGCGCGCGGTGCGATTGCGCGAATTGCGCTGGAAGAACAGCGCCTGGCTCGCCACCGCCGACACCATCGCCGGCTGGAACGGTTTTGAGATCAGGAACGCCGGCTCGGGCCGCTCGCCGGTGAGGAAGCGCTCGGGGTAAGCGGTAATAAATACCACCGGCACCTCGAAGCTCTTTAACAAATCATTCACCGCTTCCAGCCCCGAGCTGCCATCAGCAAGCTGAATATCAGCCAGGATCAGGCCAGGGCGACGGTTCTTCGCCAGCGCCAGCGCGTCGGCGTGAGTGCGGGCAACGCCAATGACGCTGTGACCGAGATTCTTGACCAGGCTCTCCAGGTCCATGGCGATGAAGGTCTCGTCCTCGATGATCAGCACGTCGGTCGCGATCTCGGCGGCCATCTCGCGGCCGGCCTCCTCGGCCAGACGGCGAACTTCCTCGACCTCCAGCTTGAGGATGAAGGAGACTTCCTCCTCGGAAAAACCCTCCAGCGACAACAGCAGGAAGACCTGGCGCGGCAGCGGCGTGAGGTTGGAGAGCCGCCGCTCGGGCGGCATCGTCAGAGTCACCACGTCGGTATCATCGTTCAGCGACACCGAATTCCAGATCTGGGTGAACAGCCGGAACAAGCCGACGCGCGGTCCGTGCTGCTCATCCAGCAGCGTCGGATCCTGCAGCAGCGCCTCGAGCATCGCTGCGACATAGGCGTCCCCCGACGCCTGGCTGCCGGTCAGGGCCCGGGCGTAACGGCGCAACAAAGGCAAGTGTTCAGCAACAAGCTGTGATCGGGACATCCCCACTCCATGCGGTTTTTTGAGACCGTCAGGATCGCAACGGCTCTCAGCGAACTTATCTACGCTTAAGGCTCCGAAAAGTTCCCAGGCTTTGGAACTTTATCGTCGGCTCTGCATTAGCCCCCCAAGGCGAAGCGGCAACGGCTTGTAAAAACTGCAAAAATCACTGCCGGCGCCGGAAATATCACCTTCAGGGGAAAGACATGGACCTGTCATGAAAGATTTCAAGGCTCAGAAAGCGCCGGCACCGGCGAAGCAAGGCGGACTGAACCCGGAAATTCAGGCCCGCATCGGGCACCAATTGCGCGCCATGTATGATGACGTGGTGCGTCAGGGGGTGCCCGATCGTTTTGCGGAGTTGATCCGCAAATTAGACGTTCCTGGCGAAACGCCGACTTCGGGCCACATCGAAGGGAGGGACTAATGCCTCTCACCAACGCGCTCCGTGACGACATTCTGGCGGCGGTGCCAAGCCTGCGCGCTTTCGCAATCTCGCTGAGCGGTAACGCCGACCGGGCGGACGATCTGGTTCAGGAAACGTTGCTGCGCGCCCTCGCCAATATCGACTCGTTCCAGCCCGGCTCCAATCTGCCGGCCTGGTTGTTCACCATCCTGCGCAACCTGTTTCGGTCCGACTACCGCAAACGGCGGCGCGAGGTGGAGGATGCCGAAGGCAGCTACGCCAAAACGCTGAAATCGCAGCCGGGCCAGAACGCGCATCTGGAATTCGAAGAATTCCGCGCCGCACTGGAAAAGCTGCCGCAGGATCAACGCGAAGCGCTGATCCTGGTCGGTGCCTCCGGCTTCTCCTATGAAGATGCTGCGGCGATCTGCGGCTGCGCGGTCGGCACCATCAAGAGCCGCGTCAACCGCGCGCGCTCGAAACTCAGCGCCATGCTCTATGTCGAGGGCGCTGAGGATTTTGGCCCCGATGACACCGTTCGCGCGGTGATCGGCAGCAGCGGCAGCTAATCAAGCTGCCGCGCTGGAAAGCGATAGGCCCCGGTCGGCAATGCCGGGTTTGCGAATAATCGGATGGAAAGTGCACTCTTGAGCAGCGGTGACGCAGCTCAAGAGCAAAGGCGTGACTGCCAGCGAGGCGCCAGCAGCCACATCATGTCCTTCCAAGCGAGCAGCAATAGCCGCGGCCTGCCCTCATCTATCGATCTCAATGGTTCAACAGCGGCGTGCGGCGACCTTCAAGGCCGAGGCTTGACTGGCGCGGCGATCCGCCCGGTGCGCTCGCGTTCACCCTGATCGACCACCGTCGCCAGCGGCGCGGTGATTTCATAGACATAGCTGACATCGGTGAAATAGCGCTTGGCCTGACCACCGAGCGCCTCGGGCACCACGCGGTCGAGCAGGATCACGCCGAATTCGCTGTCCTCGCGGCGCGTTGCCGCGGTGCTGTTGAATTCTTCCCATCGGAAATGGAACAGGGCGTCGTCGCCGCTGCCGGTAACTGTCCACTGCGCCACCACATTCGGCTGCTGGCCGTGCGGCGCGCTGTCGGCATGCGACGCCAGTTCGAAGAACAGCAAGGCCAGGCTTTGCGCGGCGCGGGCGCTGACCATGATGTCCGGGCCGTTGACCGCGA
The DNA here is from genome assembly GCF_003217325.1 of Rhodopseudomonas faecalis. Classification (GTDB taxonomy): domain Bacteria; phylum Pseudomonadota; class Alphaproteobacteria; order Rhizobiales; family Xanthobacteraceae; genus Rhodopseudomonas; species Rhodopseudomonas faecalis. The sequence goes on along the minus strand of NZ_QJTI01000015.1, from coordinate 79,572 downwards.
TGCGCGCGGCATGGGGCACGGCGCGCGAATCCAGCAGGCCATTGAGCTTGACGCCCTGCCATTGGCTGTCGGTGAGCAGCGACACCACATTCGACATGGCGTGAATGCGGCCGATCAGCAATTCGCGGGCGACATCGACGTCGGAGCCATGCCGCAAGGTGCGGGTCACGATCGACTGTATCACCGCGAGGATGTTCTTGACGCGATGATTGAGCTCATCGATCACCGCGGTGAGCCGGCGCTCGAAGCCGATCCGGACCTCGATCTCGCGGCGCAGCCGCAGATTGCTATAAGAAATGTAGCCGAACAGCCCGCAGATCAGCATGGTCAGCACGATGCCGATCGCCGCGGTGAGCATGGCGCTGTTCTGAGCCCGCGTCACTGAGCTGGTCTTGGGATAGTAGGCCAGAATCCAGTCGCGGCCGCCAAACCGCTCATTCCGGAGCACCGACGGCGGGTTTTCGGCGGGCACCGCCCGCACGCTGACCACGCCGCGATCGTCGGCGATCAATTCGCGATCGGCGGCCCGCGGGTCGCGCAGCGCCACCGAGAACATGGCGTTGTCATCATTGGTCAGCATCAGCGGCGCCAGCTCATAGCTGAACGTCACAAAACCGATCGCCTCGTCGCTGCCCGACTGCTGAACCGGGGCAGCCAGTACCAGCCCGATGGTATCATTACGATGGCGCAGCTCGAATGGATCGGAAGCAACCGGCTTGCGTTCGCGCAGCGCGCGCGCCAGCGTCGGTCCGAGCTGGAGATGATCGGTCAGGCTGCGGCCGAGCTGTTCGGTGGTAGCGTTGATGCGCGGCTCAACATCCATCAGCACGTCGAGCGACGATGCACTGTCATCCGGCGCCTTGATCGGGCCTTGAGAATTGCGGATCGCAGCATTTGGGAACCCGGCGTTACGCAGCACCCGCTCGGCTTCGGCGATCTCATCAGGGCGCAGCCGCAGAACCCACCCGGCCGACACGAAGTCAGTCTTGAAAGCGTAGATCGCGCTGCGTAGCGGCTCGAGCATATCGGCCCGCAGCACTGAGGGCGTGCGAAACAGCCCCGACGCGACGCGGCCCAGCAATTCGCGCTCGGTGAGCCGGTCCTGCACCAGGCTGGCGTGAATATCGATCGCGCGCGCGAGCGCGATGCGATCGATGGTCAACTCCTGATCGTAGGCCCGATGCGCAGCCAAACCCGACAGCAGCCCGCCGACGATCGCCAATAAGCCGATGATGAAGCCCAGTCGAACCACGAGCGCCTACTCAGCAATCAGGATGGCCCGAAACCACTCGTCCGCGCCAAGGAACACGCGCGACAACCGAGCGGCCTGGAGAAAATGAGGGAACTCGACCACGTTCGCAACCGACGATTGTCACCACATCCACATTGACTACGTCGTGCTGATCACACCTTGCGCATGTGGACATTGAGTGAATCAATCGTCTGTACCTGAAATTGTTCCGGTGCGGCAGCCTCGAGCTGACCTTAACGACCGGCCGGGTATCTGGCGATGCGCTGCGCACCATCGGACGTGATCAGCACCGCCGTACGAAATTTCGCTGGGCGCGCGCTCACCACATGCCTCTGCAATCGCGGCAATGAAAACCAAGCGCCGCAACATTGCAAGGCGACGCCCTGCTGCACCTCACGCGCGGCTGTGCGGCGCATCAACGCGCTGCCGCGGCACAACAACGCATTCGTCGCACTCATGCACCGATCTTACGCCGCGCGACGGCTTCGACTTATCCACCGCGCTGCGGCAATCAGATGAAATGCCTTCATTTTGATTGACCCATCGACCACCGTTCGACGAAATTGATTCGGAACACAATGGAAAGCAGTGGGTATTGAGTATGTCGCAGCACCGAGAGAACCGCGATCAGGCCGACCATCGCGTCGAGCTCACCGGCGGCAGCACCGAGAGCACCACCTATCACAAGCAGGAAGGACGGCCGGCATCGACGCCGCCGCTGCTCAAAGCAGCCGCCGCTAACGAGCCGCAAGCGTCCGAGCGCGCGGAGATCGCGCGCCGCGTGGCGGCGTTCCGTGAGCGGCAATTGCTGCTCAAGCGACAGCGCGAGGAATATTATGACGCGGTTTTAGCGAAGACACGCGCAGAACTGCGTAGTGGTCCGAGGTCAACCCGGCGCTAACCGCCGGGTTTTTTCGTTCCAGCAACTCAACGCTTAAGCTTCGGAACCATGCGGCGCGCGGTCGCGCCGCGCCGTCTCGTCAGAAACGACCGACATCCTTTCCAAATTCATAATGCATTTTCGCATCTTAGCATTGCGCTGAGCGGGACGCTTGCGGCTTTGCAATCATAGCGCGATTAGCAGCAGCGGCTCGACCGATTGGCTAGTAGTAGTACTCGCGCTCACGCTGATTAGTTCGTTTGTACCAACGACGCTTACCTATTTTGCGTTGTCGATCAGAAATTGCTGTAGTAGAAGGGCGCTTTATTGATAGGAGCACCGAGTGGCCAAAACTAGCACAGCCAAGTCTGCGAAGGCGAAAACCGCCAAGGCGAAGACCGCGAAAGCGAAGACCGCCAAGGCGAAAACCGCCAAGACCAAGACTGCGAAGGCCAAGACGGCGAAGGCCAAGACTGTAAAGGCCAAGACCCTGAAGGCTAAGACCCCGAAGGCTAAGACCCCGAAGGCTAAGACCGCGAAGACCAAGACTGTTAAGGCCAAGGCGACGAAGCCCGCCGCCAAGGGCAAGATCACCCGCCGCGAATACACCAAGGAGGACGTGAAGGAGCTTCGCGCTTTCTCCAAGGCCCGCACTCCGGTCGCGGAGATTGCTCGGCTGACGAACCGCACCGTTGGTTCGCTGCGCCAGAAGGCGCTCAAGCTCGGCATCGGCCTCGGCCATCAGCGCTGATTGCGGCGCCAAGACAACGAAGGCGAAGGCCCGCGTTGTTGGACTAACGGCTGCTCGTGACCTGAGCTTCGGGTACCGCATCGGCGGTCGCTGTGAAGCAAGCAGCGATGAGCCCTGCTCTCGCAGCTGTCACGTCGCGTAGAGCCGCGCCTCCATGTGGAGCGGCCGGGTGATATCCGTCAGGATGCTGATCTCCCGACCGCCCACATGAAGGGGGCTTCACGGTATTGATGGTGCTGGCCCCATCTGAATGTCGCGCTGCGCGCGTGTCGACGCGGCAAGCGTCACCTCCACACTGCAAACTTGACAACATAATCAGTACGTTGACTGATCCCGCGCGTCCCACGCGGCGTCGATGTCCGTGATCTGTCGCGGCACATGCGATCGCGCCCGTACCCGCTGATCGAGCTGAGCCTGATCGTGCCACGGCAATGAGGACCCGCGCCACAAATGCGGCCCATGATGGGCGTTCAGCGGTAATCATGTGCTGATCAGCCAACCCGGGTGATGATCAGCGCCAAGATCAGCGCAAGGATCAACGCAGCGCAAACAGCGAGTGCAAGCTTCAAGAGCCGGCAAGCGCTAGGCCATGGCCGACGCGATGCGTCATCCGTCTTGCTATAAATGTCCCAGAATTGGAAACGCACGCCGCTGATCGCGTTGTCGAGCGAGGCGGACACCGGTTTCGCGTCAAGAAAACGCTTCAGAACAAAGTTAGAGCTCGCGTCAGAACAAAGTTATACCAACGGCTCCTACCATTGAATCGTCATGCCCGCGCTTGTCGTGGGCATCCACGTCTTGAAAGCGCTGCAAGATCAAAGACGTGGATGGCCGGGACGAAGCCCGGCCATGACGTGCGGATGGGTTGGTATCAATTTCCGTTGGTAATAGAGCTGCGGTTCGGATTCAATCAGAACGGCAAAAGCTTTAAGAGGCCGTGGCTTCCTTGACCGCGTCGTCCATCTCGATGGTCTGACCGCGGCCATGCACGATCATGTCGATCTTCTTGGCGATACCGGGCTCGCGCGCGATCAGTGCGCGCAGATCCTCAGCGTCGAGCATCAGCAGCCGCAGCCGACCGACGGCGCGCACCGTGGCGGAGCGCTCCATCCGCTTCAAAACCGAGCTTTCACCAAAGAAATGTCCTGAGCCGAGCGAGATGCGCCGGCCGCGCTGCTCAGGCCCGAGTTCAATCTCGACCTCGCCTTCGGCGATGAAATACATCGAATGCGCGGGCTCACCGCGCCGGAACACGATGTCGCCGCGCTCATATTGCCGTGCATGGAGCAATTGCATGATGTGCGCGATGTCAGTGGCGGTGAGATGCGAAAACAGCGGCACCCGCGCCACCATGTTCCAGTTCACGATGAAATCGCGGCGGTGGATCATCTCTGAAAACGCGTTGGCGACGATGCCGACCGGCAGCGCGACCATGATCAGGCCGCCGATGATGGTGAACGAGGCAATCATCCGGCCGAGCCCGGTGACCGGCACCACGTCGCCATAGCCGACGGTGGTCAACGTCACCACCGCCCACCACATCGCTTCGGGGATCGAACCGAACTTGTCCGGCTGGATCTGACCTTCGACCAGATGCATCGCGGTGGCCGACACCAGCGTCGCACACAGTAGGATCACCAGACAGGCCAGCAGAGCCCGCCGCTCGCTTTCCAGCACCTCGAGCAGCGAGCGCATGCCGGATGAATAGCGCGCGAACTTCAAGACGCGCAGCACGCGCAGGATCACCAGCACGCGCAGATCGTCGGAGCCGACCAACGCCACCCACAGCGGCGCCACGGTGAAGAAATCGACGATGCCCTGCGGGCTCAGCACATAGGCCTTGCAGGCGTTGAAGGTCGACATCTGTCGGTAGAGCAGATGTTCGGGCGCAATCCAGACGCGGATGTAATATTCGATGCTGAAGGCCGCGAGGCTGATGTACTCGACCCAGCGGAACAGCGCGCCGTAGCTGGCGCGCAAATCCGGCACTGATTCCAGGACGGTGGTGGTAATGCTGACAATCAGCAGCAGTGCAATACCGCGATTGACGATGATCGCCGCGCGCGAACCCTGCGGCGCCGATTCCAAAATCTCGTAAAGATAATGTCGGGCTTCTGCGTGGAATGCCCGGCCCTCGCTCATGTTCGTAGCCTTCAATAGTCTCGAAGGCTGCGTGTCATGAGGCGCTTAGGCCGCCGCCAGGGCGTCGAAACGCTTCGGATCCAACACGCGAACGCCGTCGGGAACGATGACGATCAGTTTTTCCCGCTCCAGCTTGGTGAAGGTCCGGCTCACGGTCTCGATGGTGAGGCCGAGGAAGTCCGCGATATCCTGGCGGCCCATCGGCAACGTCACCGTCTTCGTGACCCCCTCCACCCGAGCCAGCCGGTCGCGCCAACTCACCAGGAATGCCGCCACCTTTTCTTCAGCGGAACGGCGTCCGAGCAGCAACATCTGGTCCTGAGCTTGACCGAGTTCGCGGGTGGCGAACTCGTTCATTCTCATCAGCATGTGCGGTTTATTCTCAATGAAACGATTGAAAGGTCCCTTAAAGAACCGGCACGTCACCACGGTACCAATCGCATCGGCCGAGAAGCTGTAGCGCGGGGTCGGCGCCATGCCGAGAAAATCGCCCGGCAACGCAAAGCCGATGATCTGACGACGACCGTCCGGCAGCAGCTTGTACAGCCGCGCGATGCCTTCAATCAGGCTGAAAACGGAATCGGATACCTCGTCCTCGGAGAACAACGGCTCCTTGGGGGCGTAACGCACGTGCTGAGCCAGCCGCTCGAACTCCTGGTGCTCCTCAGGACTGAGTTCGCCGCAAATCGCGAGCGGGCGAACTGAGCAATGGGTGCTGCAGCGGAATTCCTCACAATTCGTGTTCGGAAACGCAAGGTGCGGCATGGTTACTCCGAGATCAGTCGGTTGGCTTGCCCTGTGGTTCGGCGCCAGGATCGACCTGCCTGATAGGTGACATGTAATCGCTAATATGTTGGCAAATTGTCAAGCCAACTTGACACAGATCAATGCCCGAAGGCAACGCTACTTCAGAACTCCAACTTGACCAAAGTTTCTTTCCACAATGCGAACTGAGCCGATGCGGACCGTTGTTGCCTGTCTGATTCTCCTGCTGGTGACAGCGAACAGCGCTTTGGCCGCCTCTGCGTCCGAACGGCGTGGCAAGGCGTTTGCCAAGGCCCATTGCGCGCGCTGCCATGCCATCGACCGCCGCTCGGCCAGCCGCAACGAGGACGCGCCGCCGTTCCGCACTTTGCATCGGCGGTATCCAGTTGAGACGCTGGCGGAAGCCTTCGCGGAAGGCATCTATACCGGCCACCCGGAAATGCCCGCGTTCGAACTCGATCCGCGCCAGATTAACGACCTGCTGGCGTTCTTGAAAAGCCTGGAATAGCGCCAGCCGGCCCCCTTGCCGCTACAGCGTCGCCGCGGTCCAGCCCACCAGGTCCTTCGCAAGTGCAGCAAAAGCGTCGTTGAACGCCGCCAGCACCGGCAGCGGCTCCAGCTTGTTGATCGGGCGGCTCGCCTGGAACAGCCGCGCCGCCGCCACCTTGCCATCCTTGCCGAGAATTTTGGCGGCGAGCGCGATCTGCGCCTCCGGCTGATCGCCGCCAATCTGGAAAGTGTGTAAATCGATCACCAGCTGGTGGTCGGCCTGCACCATGTCCGAGGCCCGGATCGGGGCATGGGCGATGTCATAGACCTCAAAACTCTGCATCAGCTTGGCTTGCAGCAGTTTGGGAATGGCGTCGCTCCACTGAAAACCGGCCAGCTCCGGCGCTTCCAGACCGGGGGCGAACAGCAGCCGCTGGGTATCGAGCATCACCACCGCATTCGGTTCGGCAATGGCGAGCTGGCCCTTGATCGGCTTACCGGCCGGGAAGTCGCTTGGGATCTTCAGGTCATAGATGCCCTTGGTCACCACTGGCTTGTCGGCGCCGGTCATGCGCTCGATGCCGGCGACAATGCCGTCGAGCTTGCCGGAATTGCGCGCCAGGCTGTCGGCGAACACCTTGAGGCCGGCGATGGTCTCCTTCAGCGGCTCGGCGTTTTCGGACAGCACGGAGTCGACCTTGCGCAGCGCATCGCGCGCCGCCTGGGTCATGCTCTGCCCGGCGCCCGGATCGGCGATCAGCGTCGGCAGCTGGCCGGACGGCGTGGTGGCGCTGCCGCCCTCCAAGGCGATCACCGGCACGCCGGTCAGCCCCTGGAAATCGAGCCCGACCTTGGTGTCGGCGCGCACCGGGGTGGCGGCATCGACGGCAATGGTGGCGTTGACCTGGCGTGGACTGTCCGGCACCAGCCCGAGCGCGGTCACCTCCCCGACCCGGATGCCGTTGAACAGCACCGCGGCGCCGACCAGCAGCCCCGGCACCGGGCCATTGAACTGCACCTGATAGCTGGTGCGGGCGCCGAGCCCGCTGGAATTGTGCAGCCAGAACACGAAGCCGAACACCGCAGCGATGGCGGCGAGCACAAAGGCTCCGACGATCACGAATGGCGCCCGCGTTTCCATCTCACCTAGTCCTTTGCTGGCCGCAGCATCTGCGACCGCTTGCCGTGGAAATACGCCCTGACCCAAGGATGCTCCGAACGCAGCAGCTCCGCCATCGGACCGATCGCGACGATCTTGCCATCGGCCAGCGCTGCCACGCGGTCGCAAACGGTGTTGAGGCTGGCGAGATCGTGGGTCACCATGAACACGGTGAAGCCCAGGGTCTGCTGCAGTGTCTTGATCAGCGTATCGAAATCGCCGGCGGCGATCGGATCGAGCCCCGAGGTCGGCTCATCGAGAAACACGATGCCCGGATCGAGCGCCAGCGCCCGCGCCAATGCCACGCGCTTGGTCATGCCGCCGGATAATTGCGAGGGGAATTTGTCCCAGTCATCGGGCCCGAGCCCGACCAGTTCCAGCTTGGCGGTGGCGATCTCGTCCATCAGCGCGTCCGACAGCGTCAGGTTTTCGCGCAGCGGAAACTGCACGTTCTGACGCGCGGTCAGCGACGAGAACAGCGCGCCCTGCTGAAACAGGATGCCCCAGGCCGCGGCGCGGCGCGCGTGGCCGCCGAGCAGCCCGCCATCATCGCGGCCGCGCACTTCGATCTGGCCGCTGCGCTTGGGGATCAGGCCGATGATGGTGCGCATCAACACCGATTTGCCGCCACCAGAGGCGCCGACCAGGCCAAGGATTTCGCCGCGCCGCACGTCCAGCGACAAATGGTCGAGCACGGTCTGTTGCTCGAAACCAACCACCAGATCGGTGACGCGGATCGCGAACTGATCGCTGGCGGCGGTCATCGTCACATCCCGATTGAAGCGAAGAACACGGCGAACAGGCCGTCCAGCACAATCACGCAGAAGATCGACTTCACCACCGAAGTGGTGGTCTGTCGCCCGAGCGACTCCGCACTGCCCTGCACGCGCAGCCCTTCGCTGCACGCCACCAGCCCGATCACCAGCGCCATGAACGGCGCCTTGATGATGCCGACCTCGAAATGGGTCACCGACACCGCTTCATGCAGCCGCGCGATGAAGATCGCCGGGCTCATGTCGCCATAGAGCCAGGCCACCAGCCCACCGCCATAAAGCGCCGCCATCGAGCCGATGAAACTCAGGATCGGCAGCGCGATCACCAGCGCCAGCACCCGCGGCAGGATCAGCACATCGACCGGATCGAGATCCATGGTCGACAGCGCGTCGATTTCCTCGCGCATTTTCATCGAGCCGAGTTCGGCGGTGTAAGCGCTGCCCGACCGCCCGGCGACCATGATCGCCACGATCAGCACGCCGATCTCGCGCAGCACCAAGATGCCGACCATGTCGACCACATAGGACTCGGCGCCGAATTTGCGGAAATGGAAGATGCCCTGCTGGGCGATGATGGCGCCGATCAGAAAGGTGATCAGCACCATGATCGGGATCGCCTGCCAGCCGACCCGGTACACTTGATAGACCAGCGAGGTGAAGCGCAGCGTGCGTGGCCGGCGCAGCACGCCGAGCAGCGCCACCGCCAACGCGCCCAGCATCTGTAGAAATACCAGGACCTCGATCCGCGCGTTCCAGGTGGCGCGGCCGAGCCGTTCCAGCCCATCGAGCACGACGCCGCCGCGCCGCGGTGTGCCGGGCTGTTTGCGATTGACCTGATGCAGTTCAGTTATCAAACCGGCATGGCGCTCGGTCACCCCGACCAGTTCGGCACTGGCGCCGTGCTGCACCGCCTGCCGCGACGCCTTTTCCAAAAGCCAGGCGCCGAGCGTGTCGATTTCCTGCACCGCCGAAAGATCGATGGTCAGCGTCCGCGCCGCCGCGAGCTGTGGCGCCACCTCATCGAACAGCCGCTCCAGCGTTGCGGCGTTACCTGCGGTCCAGATTCCAGCGGGACGCAATTCGAGTCGGCCACTGCTGACGGTGGTCTCGAGCGTAGCATCAAGGCCCAAGCGTCCGTCCATTTATCACACCAGTTCTGCACGTTGCGCCAGCAAACGCACACGTCCCAACAGAGGCTAGTTGAGTTATCGCGGCGCCACAAGAGCGGGGTAACACCGCTGTTTGACGCAGATCAAACGCCATATTCACTGTGTTTTCTAGGCTCAGCTATCGCGTTTAGTTTCGCCGTGTTGTTTCATGGCGGGATGGCTGAAGATTAGGAAACCAATATGACAAAGGCCTCGTCACCGCCGATCCTCAACACGTCGCTGCCGTCGTGCTTCCGCAGGATCAGGCTGGAACTTGCGCGCGAGCCCGACCATCCCGAGGGGGAATGGAACGTCGCCTACATCATGGTGGCGCCGCTCGATGACGAGGGCCGCATCGACCCCGATCAGTGGAAGAAGCACCGCGATGCCTGCCGCGTCGCGCGCCAGCGCCCCAATGAGCCGGAAAGCCGTGGCCATCTGGTGCATCGCCCGGGCGGATCATGGGCGTTCCAGTATGATATTTCCGGTGAGGTGCACGGCGACGAAGCCGGCTATCACTTCCAAGACGAACGGTTCGTGCTCGATGAGTACGTTTCGATCAAGGATGGCGGCAAGATGCGCACCTTCCGCGTGGTCGGCGTCTCACACCTGTAAGGGTAAGCGGCGCGGGCCGCCTGCCCCAAGGCATCGGATCATAAAAGTGAAGCCGCCGTTTCCGGCGGCTTCACTGTTTTTGCACGACACTTGTTTTATTATTCCGCCGGATCGTTGCCGAGCGGCAGCGTGACGTCGCAGATATCCTTATCGTCCTTGCTCGACTTGATCTGGAAACCGAGCGCGCGGCACATCGCCAGCATCACCGTGTTTTCGTGCAGCACCTTGCCGACCACGTTCTGCAAGCCTTCGGCCTTGGCGTATTCGATGATCAGTCTCATCAAAGCCCAGCCCAGGCCTTTGCCCTTGAGGTCAGAGCGCAGCAGAATCGCGTATTCGCCATTCTCATAGAGCGAATCCGAATGCAGCCGCACCACGCCGGCCACCTCTTCGGTCTCCTCATCAATGGCGACGAACGCCATCGCGCGCGAATAATCGAGCTGGGTGAGACGGGCGATGAAGGCGTGGCTGAACTCCTTCATCACCGCAAAGAACCGCAAGCGCAGATCCTGCGGCGTGACCTTCTTCAGCAGCTCCTGCAGCGCCGGTTCGTCATCGGGCCGGATCGGTCGCACGAACACTTTCCAGCCGTCCTTGACGACCAGATGGCGCTCCCACTCCGACGGATAGGGCCGCACCGCGCAGCGCGCATTGCCGCGGCCGGCAAAGCGCACCGACGGCGTGCCGACCATCACCCGCGAGTCGATCGCCAAGACGCCGGTTTCGTCGGCGAGCAGCGGATTGATGTCGAGTTCGCGCAATTGCGGCAGATCGACCACCATCTGCGACAGCTTGACCAGCGTCAGCGCGATATCATCAAGCCGCGCCGCTGGCACGTCGCGATAGCCGCGCAGCAGTTTTGATACCCGGGTGCGGGCGATCAGATCGCCGGCGAGTTGCAGATCGAGCGGCGGCAGCGACAGCGCCTTGTCGTCGATCACCGCGACGCCGGTGCCGCCATGGCCGAACGCGATCACCGGCCCAAAGGTCGGATCATCAGCGATACCAAGGATCAGCTCGCGCGCCTTCGGCCGCACGATCATCGGCTGCACGATCACGCCCGCCAGCCGCGCGCGCGGCCGCATTTCCTTGGCGCGTTGCAGAATGTCGGCGGTGGCGGCGCGCACCGCATCGACACTGGTGAGATTGAGCACCACGCCGCCGACGTCCGATTTGTGCGGAATGTCATGCGACAGCACTTTGACCACCACGGTATGGCCGTCGGCGAATAGTTTGGCCGCGAATGCCGCGGCCTCATCGGCATCGGCCGCCGCCAGCATCGGCACTTGCGGGATCTGGTAGGCGCCGAACAGCTCGCTGATCTCGATCGGATCGAGCCAGCGCCGCCCCTGATCGACCGCCGTTTCCACGATGCGCCGCGCCACCTCGACATTGGGCACGAAATCCTTGGGCATGCTCGGCGGCACTTCGGTGAGCGCCTCGACCGCCTCGCGGTAATGCACCAGATGGATGAAGCCGCGCACCGCGTCGTCTTCGGTCGGGTAATTGGGGATCGCGGCAGCATCGAACATGCGCGAAATGCTGTCGTCGCCGCCGATCCAGGCCGTCAGCACCGGCTTGGCCGGCGTGCGCGCGGCGCGGTGTTCGTTGACGATCCGCACCACGGTGGTAGCGATGTCGCTCGACCCGGCAATCGCGGTTTGCACATTCATCACCAGCACGGCGTCGTTTTCCGGATCGGCGAGCAGCGCTTCCAGCGCTTCGGCGTAGCGGTTGGCGTCGGCATCGCCGACCAGATCGATCGGGTTCGAGCCCGACCAGGTGGTCGGCAGCGCGGCGTTGAGCCGCTTCATGGTCGGCGCGGAAATCGCCGCGGGAATGCCGCCGAGTTCGACCAGCCGATCGACCGCGAGCACGCCGATGCCGCCGCCATTGGTGGCGATCGCCAGCCGCTTGCCGCGCGGCGCGGTGACCCGGCCGAGCGTTTCGGCGCAATCGAACAATTCGCGCAGGTCATAGACCCGCAACATGCCGGCGCGGCGGAACGCGGCGTCATAGACCGAATCCTCGCCCGCGAGCGCGCCGGTGTGGGTCGCGGCGGCACGCGCGCCTTGCGCCATGCGCCCGGATTTCACCACCACCACCGGCTTGACGCGCGCCGCAGCACGCGCCGCCGACATGAATTTGCGCGCGTCGGTGATCGCCTCGACATAGAGCAGGATCGCCCGCGTCTTGTAATCAAGCGCGAAGTGATCGAGCAGGTCGGAGATGTCGACATCGAGCTGCTCGCCGATCGATACCAGACCTGAAAAACCGATCGATTTTTCGACCGCCCAATCGACCATGCCGGCGGCGATCGCGCCCGATTGCGAGATCAGCGCCAGATGGCCGGCGCGCGGCATATGAGCGGCGAAGCTGGCATTGAGCGCCATTTCCGGCACGATCACACCGAGGCAGTTCGGTCCCACCAGACGCACGCCATATTCCCGCGCCAGCCGGTTGGCCGCTTCGGCGTACGAACCGGCGCCGCGCCCGAGACCGGAACTGATGATCACCGCGCCGGCAACGCCGAGCTTGCCCGCTTCCGAGATGATCGACGGCACGGTGCGCGCCGGTGCCGTGATAACGATGAGATCGGGAACAAAGCCGAGTTCGCTCAGACTCTTCGCGGTCGGCGTACCACCGATTTCGGGATAACGCGGGTTCACCACGCCGAGCGGACCGGGAAACTGCCCCGAACGGATGTTGTTGAGAATCGCCCGTCCCAGCGAGTCGGGCCGCGGGCTTGCCCCCACCAGCGCCAGCGACTGCGGCGCCAACAGGCTGCTCAATCGGTAATGCGACATCGGACCTCGGTAGAGACGCGGGGAAGCGACAGTCGATCAAGCCTTCGGTTTCAGCAGCAAATCGCTGCCGAACCGCAGCCATACTACAAGGGCGCAGGCCCAAGTCGAGATGCGTTTCGACGCAACCCGGCGAGATCGTGATGGCAGGCGGGAAACAAAAAAGCGACCGCAAGCGGTCACCTTATCAAAGCTCAAGGCTTCAATGCCGGGTGCAATCCGCCAGAGCGTGGATCACATCCTCGCGCGAGATGATGCCCAGCAGCTTACGGTCGTTATCCAACACCGGGATGCTGCGGGTCTGATGATCGACCATCAATTGCAGCACCCGCGTCAGCTTGATCTCCGGGTGCACATAGATGAAGTCGGGCGACATCACGTCGCCGACGGTCTTGTTCATCAGTTCGTCGTAATGCGGCACCATATGGACCGGAGCGAACGCGAAGCACTTCAGGAAGTCGTACTTCGTCACCAATCCAACCGCCTGGCCATCTTCCACCACCGGATAGGCGTTGTAGTCGTCGCGCTTAAAAAGCTCCTTCAGCTCACCCATCGTCAGGTCACGGCTGACCGAGGTGACTGATCGGGTCATGTAGCCTGCGACATTGGCTTCGAGAAACTTGTACAAATGCGGGCTCAATGAACTGCCGTTTGCTTTGCACCGGTCAAGCGTGGCACGCGCCTGCGCCGACAGTGAACTTCATCTATACTTGTCCACTACACTGCGGCTTGTCTGATTGGATTGATCAAAGTCAAACCAACCGCTGATTGCGATACTGTGTGTCGCTGATACAGCAGTTATGGTTCCTGTTTGGCAGTCCAGAGTGGTGACTGCCGATCGCCACAATTCACCCCTGGTAATATCCCGGAGGCCTGTCATTTCGACTCCATCAGACGAGATGCAACAACACGTATTCGCTTGGCTGGCGAATCCGGCGACGCATGGCGACGTGACGGTGCAGCGAATCGATACCCATGGCGCCGTGGTGTTTCTGGCCGGTGCGATCGCGCAAAAGATCAAGCGCGCGGTGAAGTACCCCTATCTCGATTATTCGACGCTGGCGCGCCGCAAGCTGGCTTGCGAACAGGAGCTTGAGATCAACCGCAGTTTCGCGCCGAAAATCTATCGCGGCTTGCGCGCGGTCCGGCAATCTCCTGACGGCAAATTGTCGCTCGATGGCGATGGCGAGGTGGTCGAGTGGCTGCTGGAGATGAACCGGTTCGACGAACGCAAGACCGTCAATCATCTCGCTGAACAGAACGCGCTACCGGACCCGCTGTTGCAGGAAATCGCCGATGTGATCGCGGCCTCGCATCACAGCGCGCCGCGCGCCGATGACGCCCCCTGGATCGCCTCGATCGAACGCATCATCGCCGGCAACACCGCCGCGTTCAACGCGGCCGGTTTCGATGCCGAACGAACCGCTGAACTCGATCACGCAAGCCGTGCCGCATTCCCGCGCCTCAAAGCGTTGCTGCAACAACGCGGCAGCCAAGGCCAGGTGCGGCGCTGTCATGGCGACCTACATCTGGAAAACATCGTGGTGATCGATGGCCATCCGGTGTTGTTCGACGCCATCGAGTTCGATCCGGTGATCGCGTCGATCGACGTGCTCTATGATCTCGGCTTCGCGCTGATGGACCTGTTGCATTATCGGCGCCATGCCGCGGCCTGCCGGGTGCTGAACCGCTACCTTGAGGTCACCGGCGATGAACATCTCGGCGCGCTCTCGCTGCTGCCGTTGCTGCTGTCGATGCGCGCCGCGATCCGCGCCAATGTGCTGCTGGCGCGGCCGACACGCGATGAGGCGCAGCGCCGCGCGATCCGAGCGCAGTCCGACAGCTATTTCGATCTCGCCTGCCGGTTGATCGCGCCGGCACCGCCGCGGCTGATCGCGATCGGCGGCCTGTCCGGCACCGGCAAGTCGCTCTTGGCGCGCATGCTGGCCGCCGATATCGCACCGCTGCCCGGCGCGGTGGTGCTGCGCAGCGACGTGGCGCGCAAGCGGCATTTCCAAGTCGCCGACACGGTGCGGCTCGGGGCCGATGCCTATCGGCCCGAGGTGACGGACGCGGTCTATAATGGGCTGGCGCAGCGTGCCGCGCGCATTGTGGCGCAAGGCCATTCGGTGATTGTCGATGCGGTGTTCGCGCGCGAGCCGGAACGGGCGGCGATCGCCAAGGTCGCCGAAGCGGCCGGCGTGCCGTTTCACGGCCTGTTCCTGACCGCCGATCTCGCCACCCGGATCGCGCGCATCGCGCAGCGTAGCGGCGATGCCTCCGACGCCACCGAAGCGGTGGCGCGCAGCCAGCAGAACTATGATCTCGGCACGTTGAGTTGGCCCCTGGTCGATGCTTCAGGCAGCCCGGATGTGTCCCTCACGCGCGCGCAGGCGGCGCTTGCAGGTGACGGCTAGGCGTCAGCGCTGCAATACGTAGCTGCCGGGCGCCGCGCCAAGCGCCGGATCGCTCATGAGCGGCGGTGGCGGCACTTTTTCGCCGGAGCGCGCCGTGAGCCAATGCAGCCATTCCGGCCACCACGACCCTTCGCGGCGCGGCGCCGCCGCGAGCCAATCGTCCGGCCCGAGATAGCGGGCATCGGCGGCCTTGGTCAGCACCTGATAATGACGGCCATTGCCACCGGGCGGCGACACGATGCCGGCATTGTGGCCGCCGCTGGTCAGCAGATAGGTGATCTCGGCATCGGCCAGGAAATGGATCTTGTAGGTCGAGCGCCACGGCGCGACGTGATCGCGCAAGGTGCCGACCACAAACATCGGGGTATGAATGTCGGACAGCGAGATCGGCCGGCCATCGACCAGATAGCGGCCGCCGGCGAGATCATTGTCCAAGAACAGATGCCGCAGATATTCCGAATGCATCCGGTAGGGCTGCCGGGTGGCGTCGGCATTCCAGGACATCAGATCGTTCGGCACCGATTGTTCGCCCATCAGATAGTGCCGCACCAAGCGCGACCACACCAGATCGTTGGAGCGCAGGATCTGAAACGCGCCGGCCATCTGCGTGGTGTCGAGCACGCCGCGCTGCCACATCATGTCTTCCAGAAACGCCACCTGGCTCGGATTGATGAACAGCGTCAGCTCGCCGGCCTCGGTGAAATCGGTCTGCGCGGCAAATAGCGTGATGCTGTGCAGCCGATGGATGCCGTCGCGCGCCATGGTCGCGGCGGCGATCGACAGCAGCGTGCCGCCCAAGCAATAGCCGACGCCATGCACCGGCACGTCGGGCACGATGTCGGCAATGGCTTCGAGCGCGGCATCGACGCCGAGCGTGCGATAGGCATCGAAATCGATGTCGCGATCGGCGGCGTCCGGATTGCGCCAGGAGATCATGAACACCGTAAAACCGTGGTCGGTGAGATATTTCACCAGCGAGTTATGCGGCGACAGATCGAGAATGTAATATTTCATGATCCAGGCCGGCACGATCAGCACCGGCTCGCGATGCACCTGATCGGTGCTGGGCGCGTATTGGATCAGCTCGATCAGATGATTGCGGTACACCACCTGCCCCGGCGTCACCGCGACATCGCGCCCGACCACGAACGGCGACGCCGCGGACAGGCCGCCGGTGGCGCATAGCTGCCGCCAGTCTTCCAGCCAGTTCTGCCAGCCCTCGAACAGGCTCTGGCCGCGGCTCTCCAGAGTTTTGCGGATCACCTCCGGATTGCTGCCGGCGAAATTCGACGGCGCCATCGCATCCAGCACCTGGCGCATCGAGAAATCGACGATCGCTTCGTTCTGTCGCCCGACGCCGCGCACCCCGGTGGTCGCCAGATGCCACCATTGCTCGGCGAGCAGAAAACCCTGCGCCAGCAGATTGAATGGCGGCAGCTCCCAATCGGCGCCCGTAAAACGCTGGTCCTGCGGCTGCGGCTTGATGCTGGCCCACGGCGTGGTAACGTCCCGGGCCGCGGCGGCGTAGCGCTCGGCCGCGTGAGCCGCGGCCGCGGCGATCTCAAGCCGCCGCGCCGGCGCCGCGGCGAGATGAATCAGCCAATCGCTATAGGCGAGCAGCAGCGCCGCCGGGGCGATGCCGCCGGTCAGCCGCGCCAACGCGGCATGCAGCAGCCGATCGGCATTGTCGAAACCGGAGGGGGCGCCCGGCGCTTCCGAGCCTGCGTTCGGGTTGGGCCTCTGGCTGGCAGCCGTCAGCGGCGTCTCGCCCTGCGGCTTGATGATCGGCACCCCTGGGTCAGCGGGCCGGTCCATGGCCGGCTCAATGCGACAGCAAGGCGCAGCGGCCGGTCTGCGTCACCAGATATTGCGTCACGCCGCCCAAAATCCATTCCCTGAAGCGCGAATGACCATAGGCGCCGGCGACGATCACGCCGGCCTCGCTCGCGGTAGCCAGCCGATCGAGCTGCAATGCGACATTGCCGGCCTCGTCGGGAACCAGCCCGGTGGCGGCCACTTCATGGCGGCCAAGCCAGGCCACGACATCGGCGACGCCGGCCTGGGCTTGATCGCGGCTGACATCATCCTCGACAATGCCGACCACCAGGACCTGCGCAGCCTGCTTGAGCAGCGGCAGCGCCGCGACCACCGCGCGGCGCGCCTCCGGATTGTCCTTCCAGGCGATCAGCACATGGCCGAGATCAATGGTGCCGGTGTTGGCCGGCACCACCAGCAGCGGCCGGCCGAGCTGCATCACCAGATCGGCCGGATCGGGCACGGTGAACGGATCGCTCATGGTGCCGCCACCGCCACTGACCACCAGATCGACCGCGCGCGCCTGGGCTGCCATGAAGCGCGCCGGCACGTCCTGCGCCGCGCGCCAATGCAGCGCGGCGCCATGCCCCTGGAGCGCGCTCCGAAACTCGTGCTGCAAAGCATCGACCTTGCTTTGCAGCGCGTCCGAACTGAGCGCTTCCAGCTTTTCGGCCTGCGCACCGGAGGCATAATACAAAGGCGGGCTGTCATCGGCCGCGGCAACGCCAATGACATCGGCGGCAAAGTGCTTTGCTACCTGAGCGGCGACTTCGAGCAGCCGGGTGTTGTCCTGGTCTACCGCCAGACTCACCATCACTGTGCGATATGTCATCGTTCCCTCTGCGCGGCGTCAGGTCGCATAGAAGCTTGCGGCCTGTGCTGATTGCATCCTGCAGGGCAGCACACAGGATGAGATAGATCAAACCACAATCTGATGGCAGCGATATAATGAAATGATAGCTGCATTGGGATGGGTAGCAACGAAAGAGCGCCGCCATGCTGAACGATATCTTGGTTCACCTGCCGGTCGAGCGGCCGGCGGAGCCGGTGATCGATTGTGCGGTTTCTGTCGCCAAGCTGTTCGGAGCGCATCTCGAGGCGATCGCCTGCGCCTATCAGCCGATCAATCCGGCGATCGTGGTCGGCGCTTCCGCTGCCTATTATGCCGACGCCAGCCAGTACAACACCAATCTCGACAAGGCGACGCAGCGGCTCGACCAGTTCAAGGCCACGGTCGGCGCCGCCGGCCTGCCGCATGACGGCCGCACCATCGCCGACAGCCCGGCGCTGGCCAATGAGACCTTGTCGCTGATCGGGCGGATGTACGATCTCAATATCGTGGCGCAGCCCGATCCGGCGCATCCTTGCAATCATGATGGGCTGGCGGAAGCGGTGCTGTTCAACTCCGGGCGGCCGATGCTGCTGGTGCCCTATATCCATGCCGGGCCGCTACAGCCCAACCGGGTGCTGATCTGCTGGGATGGCAGCCGTCCGGCGGCGCGTGCAGTGCACGATGCCATGCCGTGGCTAAAGCGCGCCAAGACCATCGAGATCGTCACCATCAATGAGGACCCGGACGTCGCGGGCGACACCAGTTGCGACGCGCTGGTCGCGCATCTTTCGCGTCACAAACTCAGCGCCACCACCAACAAGTTCAATTGCGACAGCGGCAAGATTCACAGCGCGCTACTGTCGCTGGCGGCCGATAGCTGCGCCGATCTGATGGTGATGGGCGGCTATGGCCATTCGCGGCTGCGCGAATTCATCCTCGGCGGCGTGACGCGCGGCATGTTCAAGTCGCTGACGGTGCCGACGCTGATGGCGCATTGACACTGGCCGCGCCGCGCGGCTGCGCCGGCACCGCGCTTCGCCCTACGACCGCTGCGGCGCTGATGGCGCCGCAGCCTTTGCCCTTGGCCGATCGGGCGACGCAAGCAAGACCACTGCCGTTCACAGGTAGTTCAGATCGACCGCGCCGTTGACGTGGGTCAATCGAGCTTGCGGGCAGCGCGCCTAGGCTACTCAAGCGCCGACAACGAAGCCATAACGGGGAGCAATCCATGCGAGCGCATCAGATCATGACCCGGGACGTCGTCACGATCGGACCGGAGGCGTCGATCGTCGACGCCGCCACGATCATGCTGACGCACCATGTCAGCGGCCTGCCGGTGATCGATCATGACGGCGAACTGATCGGTGTGATTTCGGAAGGCGACTTCCTGCGCCGCGTGGAAATCGGCACCGAACGCAAGCGCGGCCGCTGGCTGAAGCTGCTGCTCGGCCCCGGCCAGACCGCCGCCGATTTCGTGCATGAGCATGGCCGCAAGGTCGGTGAGATCATGACCCGGCATCCCTACACGGTGCGGGCCGACGCCACGGTTGCCGACATCGTCCGCGCCATGGAAAAATATCAGATCAAACGCCTGCCGGTGATGCAGGACGGCCGGATGATCGGCATCGTCACCCGCAAGAATCTGCTGCAGGCGGTCGCCACTCTGGCGCGCGAGGCGCCGGCCGAAGGCACTTGCGACGACGTTATTCGCGCCAAAGTGATCGCCGCGATCGACAACAATGATTGGCGGCCGTTTGGGCTCAGCGTGCTGGTGCGTAACGGCGCGGTCCATCTCAGCGGCGTCATCACCGAGGAACGCTCGCGCCGGGCCTCGATCGTCGCGGCCGAGAATGTTTGTGGAGTCAAGGAGGTTCACGATCATCTGTGCTGGGTCGACACCATGTCCGGCTTCTATCTGAACTCGCCGGAAGACGAGCACACGCTCAAGTCGGCCTGAAACACTAAGCGCTGACTGGGTCGTCACCGCGACGCAGCAGGCGTCTTTCTGCCCATTGACCGCCATGGCCGCACCCGCCGGCCGTGTTGCGAATGAGAATGCTGTTGTGTTATGAAATAGCTAATCAACGGCTGAAGGCGGGAGCGTGACGGTTATTGATCGATCGGACATCGATGATCGCTGTCTCCACGAGCGCCTTCAGGCGGGCATCGAGGGGGCCGGAGTCGGGGTCTGGGAGCTAAATCTCACCAGCCATGATCTGGTGCTGTCGCCATCGGCGCAACACCTCCTCGGCTTGACCGGCCTTGACGCCGCCACCGCACCGGACGCCGCCCCCCTTGCCGCCACCAGCTCGGACTGCACGGTCGATGATCGCGCTGTGACCAACTCTGCGGTGCTGGGCGCGGCCCACAGCCCGCCGATCAGCCTGGAACGATTTTTGGCGCTGCTGCCGGCGGACGACCGCGCCACCGTGCAATCGGCGCTGCGCCATTCGATCGAAACCGGCGCGGCTTTCAATGTCGAATACCAGACCGAGCGCGCACCCGGCGGCAGCCATTGGGTGCGGCTGCGCGGCAGCGTGGTGCCGGCTATGCCGGGCACGCCGCTTTGTCTCGCCGGCATCGTGCAGGACATCGACGACCAGAAAAGGCTCGAACAGGCGCTGCGCACCCAGGAGACCCATCTGCGGTCGATCCTGGAGACGGTGCCGGACGCGATGATCGTGATCGACAGCCGCGGCATCATGCGTTTTTTCAGCAGCGCGGCGGAACGGCTGTTCGGCTACAGCGAGGGCGAGGCGATCGGGCGCAATGTCAGCGAGCTGATGGCGGGGCCGGACCGCTCGCGCCACGACAACCATCTGCAGCGCTACAGCAAGTCCGGCGAGCGGCACATCATCGGCATCGGCCGGATCGTCACCGGGCGGCGCCGCGACGGCAGCACGTTCCCGATTCATCTGACGATCGGCGAGATGCAATCCGGCGGCGAGCGCTATTTCACCGGCTTCGTGCGCGACCTGACCGAATATCAGCAGACCCAGGCCCGGTTGCACGAGCTGCAATCCGAGCTGGTGCATGTCTCGCGGCTCAGCGCCATGGGCGAGATGGCGTCCGCCCTCGCCCACGAGCTGAACCAGCCGCTGTCGGCGATCAGCAATTACATCAAGGGATCGCGGCGGCTACTGAGCGCGATCGACGATTCCAATCGCGCCAAGATCGAAAGCGCCATGGACCGCGCCGCCGAACAGGCGCTGCGCGCCGGTCAGATCATCCGGCGGCTGCGCGATTTCGTGGCGCGCGGCGAAACCGAGAAGCAGGTCGAGAGCCTGGCCAAGCTGATCGAGGAAGCCGGCGCGCTCGGGCTGAGCGGCGCGCGCGAGCAAGGCGTGCAACTAAGGTTCAATCTCAACGCGCGACACGACCTGGTGCTGGTCGATCGCGTGCAGATTCAGCAGGTTCTCGTCAATTTGTTTCGCAACGCGCTTGAAGCGATGGCCAATTCGGAGAAGAAGGAGCTGATCGCTGCCAATGCGCGGGCGGCCGATCACATGATCGAGGTGTCGGTTTCCGATACCGGCACCGGATTCCAGGACGATGTGCAATCCAATTTGTTTCAGACCTTCTTCACCACCAAAGAGACCGGAATGGGTGTCGGATTGTCGATAAGCCGCTCGATCATTGAGGCCCATGGCGGCCGGATGTGGGCGGAGAACAACCCTTGGGGGGGCGCCACCTTCCGCTTCACGCTGCCGGCTGCGTCGCAAGAGGACTTGGCCGATGCCACATAAGGGACACGTCTACGTCATCGACGACGATCCGGCGATGCGCGACTCGCTCGAGTTCCTGCTGGATTCGGCCGATTACGCCGTGACCCTCTACGAATCGGCGCTGACCTTCCTCGATTCGATGCCCAATTTGCCGTTCGGCTGCATTGTGTCCGACGTGCGCATGCCGGGCATGGACGGCATGGACCTGCTCAAGCAGCTCAAGAGCGAGCGCGCCCGGCTGCCGGTGGTGATGATGACCGGCCATGGCGACGTGCCGCTGGCGGTCGAAGCGATGAAGCTTGGCGCCATCGATTTCATCGAAAAACCGTTCGATGACGATCGTCTGATTTCGATGATCGATGCCGCATTGCAGCAGGCCAGCGAAGGCGCCCGCAACGAGGCGATCGCGCTCGATATCGCCGCCCGGATTCAAACGCTTAGTCCGCGCGAACGGCAGGTGATGGACGGTCTGGTGGCCGGCCTGTCCAACAAGGTGATCGCGCGTGAATTCGATATCAGCCCACGCACCATCGAAGTTTATCGCGCCAATGTGATGACCAAGATGCAGGCCGGCAGCCTGTCCGAGCTTGTTCGCCTGGCGATGCGCGGCGGGGCGTTAAAGGATTGAGTTAGATCAAGCTGCAACCCGGAAAAGCATCTTATTTCAAATCTGCATCGTTCACTTGCTGGCACGTGTGGGATTTAAGATGCTAGCACCGCCCGCGGTTGTTTACGTCGTCGACGACGATTACGGCGTACTCGGTTCGCTACGTTTCCTTCTGGAAACGGACGGGTTCCAAGTACGTACGTTCCGTAACGGCGCAGCGCTGCTGGAAGCGGTCGCCGAAAACCACATCGATTGCATTGTGATCGATTACAAGATGCCGACCATGAACGGCATCGACCTCACCAAGCGGCTGCGCGAGCGGCACGTGCAGACCCCGATCGTGATGATCACCGGCTATCCGGACGAGACCATTTCGGAACGGGCCGCGGCGTTTGGCGTGCACCACCTCGCCACCAAGCCGAACCTTGAGGACACGCTGGTCGGGCATATCTGGGGTGCGATCCGCGAGGGCAATGGCCCGCTCGCCCCGTTCGCGATGCAGGAAAGCTTGCGTTAACACGCTGCTTGCGCACGCTAAATCCCTCCGGAAAACTACGTAGGGGGACACCCTTAAGATAACGATCGAAATGGTCTGCCAGCGGTAAAGTTGGCTAGAACGCCGGCCATCAGCTTCCGAATAGGAGACGGCGTATGCTCAACCAGGCAGTCAGAACTTCGGTCACTCCCGTCAAGCCGGGCAACAGCGCGTCCTCCGCGTCCGACCAGTTCTCGATGGTCATGGTGCATGCCGGCCTGGTCGCCTCCGAATTTTGCTACAAGAAGGAAGAAGAGATTTACGGCGAGGACGAGCCCGCCGAATACGTCTATCAGGTCGTGACCGGCGCGGTGCGCAACTACAAGCTGCTGTCTGACGGCCGCCGCCAGATCGGCGCCTTCTACCTGCCCGGCGATGTGTTCGGCCTGGAATCGGGCCCGGTGCACCGCCTCACCGCCGAAGCGATCGTCGACACCACCGTGCGCCTGCTGAAGCGCCGCAGCGTCGAACAGGCAGCCGCCACCGACGTCAACGTCGCCCGCAGCCTGTGGGCGATGACCGCCGGCGAGCTGCGCCACGCCGAAGACCATATGCTGCTGCTCGGCCGTAAGAACGCCATGGAGCGCGTCGCCAACTTCCTTTTGGAGATGGACCGCCGCCTCGCTGTTGCCGGCCTGCTGGCGCTGCCGATGTGCCGCCGCGACATCGGCGACTATCTCGGCCTGACCCTCGAAACCGTTTCCCGTGCACTGTCGCAGCTCCACAGCCAGGGCGTTCTTGGCTTCTCGGGCGCGCGCCAGATCTCGCTGCGCAACCGCCAGCACCTGCACAACATGGACGCTTGAGCACGCTGCTCAACCGTAACGATGGCGACCTCGCTATCGTGCCCTCCTTGGGCGTTTCCTCCCTAGACTTGGCCGCCTGCAAAGGCGGCCTTTTTATTGGCCGACTCAGCGCGCCAGAATGGCCGGAACGAGAAACAATTTTCTCCTTCTGCAGCTGAACGATGAGAAACGACCTTCTCCAAACCCGTTTCACCGGATGAAGGAGATTGTTTTTTCTCTGAGCTGATTGACTTGCCCCCTCCATCCCGACGTGATGCGTCCATCAGGCGCCCGATCGCAGCCGCGAGCGGCGCCCTCGCCTCAACGTCAAAGGATGCGCCATGACCGACAAACTTCACCCCGAAACCCTCGCGCTGCATGCCGGCTGGCGCGCCGACCCGGCCACTGGCTCGGTGGCGGTGCCGCTGTTCCAGACCACCTCGTACCAGTTCCGCGACACTGACCACGCCGCCAACCTGTTCGCGCTCAAGGAACTCGGCAACATCTATACGCGGCTCGGCAACCCGACCACCGACGTGCTGGAACAGCGCGTCGCCGCGCTGGAAGGCGGCGTCGCGGCGCTGGCGGTGGCCTCCGGTCAGGCGGCTTCGGCGTTCTCGATCCAGAATCTGGCGCGCGCTGGCGACAACATCGTCAGCTCGACCGACTTGTATGGCGGCACCTGGAATCTGTTCGCCAACACGCTGAAGGATCAGGGCATCGAAGTGCGCTTTGTCGATCCGTCCGATCCGGAGGCGTTCGAGCGCGCCACTGACGAGCGCACCCGCGCTTATTATGCCGAGACGCTGCCGAATCCGAAGCTGGCGGTGTTTCCGATCGCGGAGGTCGCCGCCATCGGCCGCAAGCACGGCATTCCGCTGATCGTCGACAACACCGCCGCGCCGCTGCTGGTGAAGCCGCTCGAGCATGGTGCCGCGATCGTTGTTTACTCGGCGACCAAATATCTCGGGGGCCACGGCACCTCGATCGGCGGCGTGATCGTGGACGGCGGCAACTTCCCCTGGGAGCAGTTCCCGCAGCGCCAGCCGGCGCTCAACACTCCCGATCCGAGTTATCACGGCGCGGTGTGGGTTGAGGCGGTGAAACCGATCGGCCCGGTCGCCTACATCATCAAGGCGCGCACCACGCTGCTGCGCGATCTCGGTTCGGCGCTGTCGCCGTTCAACGCCTTCCAGATCCTGCAAGGCATCGAGACGCTTCCGCTGCGCATCGAGCGCCATGTGCAGAACGCCCAAGCGGTCGCCGACTTCCTGGCATCGCGGCCCGAAGTCACCAAGGTGATCCATCCCTCCAAGCAGAGCGGCGTCGCCCGCGAGCGCGCCGACAAATATCTGAACGGCAAGTTCGGCGGTCTGGTCGGCTTTGAACTCGCCGGCGGCAAGGAAGCCGGCCGCAAGTTCATCGACGCGCTGAAACTGCTGTATCACGTCGCCAATATCGGCGATGCGCGCAGTCTGGCGATCCACCCGGCCAGCACCACCCACTCGCAGCTCTCCACCGAGGAACAGCTCGCGACCGGCGTGTCGGAAGGCTATGTGCGGCTGTCGATCGGCCTTGAGCATATCGACGACATCATCGCCGATCTGGAACGCGGTTTGGCGGCGGGACGGCTGGCGGTCGCGGCGTAAACGACCGCCGTTCGATCAATCACCCATCGTCATTGCAAACGCAGCGAAGCAATCCAGGGGCCAAGCCAATGGCCCGATGGATTGCTTCGTCGTTTGGGTTACTTGCGACGCCGGTGTGACGCTCACCGCACCGCAAGCGCGGTGGTGACGGCGGTGACCAGCAAGGTCGGCTCGAAGCCGAACAGCAGGATCACAAAGGCGCAGAAGATCAGCAGCACCCGATCGGCCCGATGGCGCGGCGCCGGCTCGATCCGGCTCTTGCCGACGAACGGCGCGGTGAAGAACCGCGCGTAGTAATAGAAGCCGAGCGATGCGCCGATCGCGGCCACCACCAGCAGCACCCATGAGCTGGTCACCACCAGCGACTGGAACAGATAGACCTTGGCGATGAAGCCGCCGGCCGCCGGCAGGCCAGCCAGCGACAACAGCCCGATCACCAGCGCGGTTGCTTCCAGCGGCCTGGTCTTCGCCAAGCCGCGCACATCCTCCAGCGTCGGCCGCTGGCCGAGCATCGCCGAGGCGCATAGCGCCGCGGTCAGCGCCGGGGCGTAGATGCCGAGATAGAACAGCACCGCTTCGGCAGCCTTGGGCGCGCCCGAGGCCAGGATCAGCGCGATATAGCCGGAATGGGCGATGGTCGAATAGCCGAGCATGCGCGGCAATAGCGGCTGGCGCAGTGCCAAGAGATTGCCGATCAGCACCGAGGCTGCGCCGAGCGCGGCCAGCCCGCCGCTCCATAGCGGCTGCGCCAATGACGCTTCGCTGTTCAGCCGCAGGATCGCAATCGCCACTGCGGCCTTCGACACCACGCCGGCGAGCGCGGCGGCGCCAGCCGGTGCGCCTTCAAAGGCGTCCGGCGTCCACATGTGAAACGGCGCCAGCGAAAACTTGAACGCCAGCCCGGACAACAGCAGCGCGCCGCCGAGCGCGAACAGCGCGCCCTGCCCGGTCCAGCCGGGAAAATCCAGCGCGCCGGTTTCGGCATAGATCAGCGCCACGCCGAGCAGCTGCGCCGAAGTGGCGAGACCGCTCATCACCAGGAATTTATAGCCCGCTTCCAGCGCCGCAGCCGAGAGCGGAAATGCGAACAGCGCGATCAACGACAGGCTGATCAGTTCGAGGCCGAGAAACAGCGTCGCGGCATGACCGGCGCCGGCCAATGAGGCGGCGCCGAGCGCGACCAGCGCCACCAGCGCCGGCGCTTCCTTGGCGACATTGCCGACACGCAGGAACACCAGCGCGGCGAGTCCGAACATCGCCGCATAGGCGGTGCCGAACCGCGCCAGACCGTCATCGGTGTACAGCGCACCGATCGGTTGCGGCGGGGTGCCGACCCGGAAGATCACGATCAGCGCCGCGGCGGCGAGCCCGATGGCCGCGGCAATGCGCGCGGCGCGATCACTGTGCATCACCGGCGCCAGCAGCATGGCCGCCACCGCGCCAAGCGCGACGGCAATCAGCGGCGAAAGAGCGATCAGCTGATCAGCGGTCATGGCAGCTTCAGCACCAGCGCCGCCTTGATGGCCGGCTCGAGCAACGCGATCAGGCTTTGCGGATACAGGCCGACCACCAAGGTCGCCACCGACAGCACGATCACCGGCACATATTCCCGCCAGCTCAGATCGATCACATGGCGCGGCCGCGCTTCGCCAAACACCACGCCCTTGAGCAGCCGGGTCGCATAAACCACCGAGACGATCAGCGTCGACAGCGCCACCAGCGCGAACGGCCAGTTGACCTGGAAGATGCCGACCACCACCAGCGCCTCGCCGACGAAGTTAGCGGTGCCAGGCAGAGCCAGCAGCGCCGAACAGAACATCGCAAACGCGGCGGCAAAGCGCGGCGCGGTCTGCTGCAGACCGCCGAGCTGGCGCAGATCGCGGGTCTGGGTGCGCTCATAGAGCGCGCCGATCAGCATGAACAGCGCGGAAGCCGAGAACGAATGCGCCACCATTTCGACCGCGGCACCAGCCAGCGCATAATGCACGCCGGCGGCAACGCCCATCAGCACGATGCTCATATGCGCGATCGAGGTGTAGGCGACCAGCCGCTTGGCATCGGTCTGGCCGCAGGCGACAAAGCCGCCATAGAGCGCGCCGGCAGCGCCGAGTGCGAGCGCATAGGGCGCCAGCACCGCCAGGCCGTCCGGAAACAGCATCGGCGCGAAGCGGAACAGGCCATAGCCGCCGGTCTTCAGCAGCACGCCCGCCAGCAGGATCGAACCCGCGGTCGGTGCCAGCGTATGCGCATCCGGCAGCCAGGCGTGGAACGGCGGCACCGACAGCTTGACCAGAAACGCCAGCGAGAAGCCGAGCAGCAGCCAGACCTGCGCGGTCGGCGACAGTTTTAGTTCGGCCAGTTCAAAGGCATTGAAGGTCATATGGCCGGCCATCGAGGCCAGCGCGAACACCGCGGCCAGCAGGCCGAAGCCGGCGACCGCGTTGAAGATCAGGAATTTCAGCGCCGCGCCTTCCTTGTCGCCATGCCCCCAGATCGCGATCAGCATGAAGCTCGGGATCAGCATCGCTTCCCAGAAGAACACGAACACCAACAGGTCGAACGACATGAATACGCCGATGGTCGCGGCGATGGTCCAGCACACGCAGGCATGGAACAGCCCGGAATCGACGCGGATATCGCGCCAGGAGGCCATCACGCAGATGATGCCGAGCCCGGCCGCGATCGCGATCAGCGCCGCCGACAACCCGTCGAGCGCAAAATTGATGGAGATGCCGAGCGACGGCACCCAGGGCACCATCACTTGCGCCATCCAGCGGCCATCGCCGCTGCCGGCCATCGCCAGGATCAGCACCGCGAGCGTGGCGGCGAGCGTGACGATGGTGACCCAGCGTTCCGCATCGCCCCGGCCCTTGCCCGCGACGATATAGGCCGCCAGGCCCCCCAGCAGTGGCAGCAGAAGAAGGGCGATCAGCGCCATGAGGTCCCCCAGGCAAACAGAAGCAGACCGACGAAGCCGAGCGCGAGGCCCAGCGATTGCTCGCGCAGCCGGCCGGTCTGGATCAGTCGTGCACGCGCCCATGCCCCGCCGAACGACCGGGCAAAGCTCATCCAAGCGAGGTCAATCCGATCGGGATTGAACCGCGCCACGATTGTATTGGCGATCCGGATCGCCGCCGTCACCAGCGCGCGACCAATCGGATCACCCGACACCAGCCGTACCACATCGAGCACCAGCGGCGGCTCTGGCATCTGCACCGCGCCGTTGTTGCCATCGATGGGTCCCGAGAGCCGCTTGGTGGTGCGCCGGAAATTGCGCACGAAGATCAGGTAATACAGGCTGTCGGCCCGGAAGATCTTGCGATGGCGCAGCCGCGCCGCGAGACGTCGCAGCCGGCGCGGGTCGCGCTCGAACTGCCAGGCCAGCGCCAGACCGGCGAGCGGCGCCGCGGCGCCGAGCAGCACCGCCAGCAGCGGCAGATGCTCCGGCAGGCCGCCAGCAAAGCCGATCAGCGCGTTGACGGTGAAGCCGGACAGGATCGCCAGCGTCGCCAGCGTGGCGAGCGGCACCCAGACCGCAAAGCCGTCCCACGGCGCCGGCGCCTTTTCCGGCCCGTCGCTGGCGGCGACCAGCACCACCCGGAACGAATAGGCGGCGGTCAGCACCGCGGCGATGACGCCGAGCGCCCACAGCGGCACGCCCCACAGCCCGCTGCTCCACACCGCGGCCAGCACCGCTTCCTTGGAGTACCAGCCGGCGGTGATCACCGGCAGACCGGCGAGCGACGCCGCGCCGACCGCAAAACTCCCGAACGGCAGCGGCATGCGGCGGCGCGAGCCGCGCAGCGCTTCGATCGCGGTCGAGCCATGAGCGCCGTGGCTCAAAATGCCGGCGCTGAGGAACAGCAGCGACTTGAACACCGCATGGATCGCAAAATGCGCCAGCGCCGCGGCGGGCGAGCCCATGCCGACCGCCAGCACCATGAAGCCGATCTGGCTCATGGTCGAGAACGCCAGCAGCTTCTTGATGTCGCGCTGGATCAGCGCCGCGGTCGCGGTCAGGAGTGCGGTGCCAAGGCCGAGCAGCGCCACCACCGCAGCGACATCGGGCGACGCCGCGATCAGCGGCGACAGCCGCACCAGCAGGATCACGCCGGCCGCGACCATGGTCGCCGAATGCAGCAGCGCCGACACCGGGGTCGGGCCAGCCATCGCGCTCGGCAGCCAGGTGTGGAACGGCACCTGCGCCGATTTGCCGAGCGCGCCGGTGGCGATCAGACCGGCGATCGCGGTGAGCTGCCAGCTATCGATGCTGCCGACCTTGGCCAGCATGCCGTCGAAGCGCGTGGTGCCGGTCGCCAGAAACAGCAGCATCAAGCCGCCGAGCAGCAGGCTGTCGGCAATGCGGGTGGTGACCAGCGCCTTGGTGCCGGCCGCCAGCGATTTCGGCTTCTTGGTGTAGAACGCGATCAGCAGGAAGCTGCACAGGCCGATGGTTTCCCAGCCGAGGAACAGCAGCACCGCATCGGCAGCCAGCACCACCGCCAGCATGCCGGCGAGAAACAGGTTCATATAGGCGAAGAACCGCCGCAGATCGGCGACCGGCTCCTCGCTCATATAGGCGCCGGCATAGATCAGCACCATCGCGCTGATGAACGCCACCGTGATGCCGCCGACCACGCTGACCGGGTCGAGCGCCATCGCGATTTCGGCGGTGAACGCGCTGACATTGATGCTGAGGATGTTGATGACCGTGCCGGCCTGGCAGGCGTCGCCGCCGACACAGGAGACCAGCACCGGCAGCATCACCAGCGCCGGCAGCACCGCGCTGACCACGCCGATAACGGTGACCAGCGCGCGCGGCATCCGCAGCGGCACCAGCGCCAGCAGGATGAAGCCGAGCAGTGCCGGGACGGGAACGAACGGAAGGAGCTGCGCCATGGCTACCCCTTCAGCCCGCTGACGGCGTCGCTGTCATCGCTGCCCTTGGCGCGCCTGATCCGCAGGAACAGCGCGAGGCCAACCGCGACTTCGG
Organism: Rhodopseudomonas faecalis; assembly: GCF_003217325.1. Classification (GTDB taxonomy): domain Bacteria; phylum Pseudomonadota; class Alphaproteobacteria; order Rhizobiales; family Xanthobacteraceae; genus Rhodopseudomonas; species Rhodopseudomonas faecalis. The sequence continues at coordinate 49,436 of NZ_QJTI01000015.1, read as the reverse complement.
CGGCCGCCAAGGTCAGGGTCAGCACGAACATGCCCTGGCCATCGGCTTCGCCGTGATAGGCACCGGCAGCGATGAAGGCCAGCGCCGGGCCGCTCAATGCCACTTCCAGCGCGACCAATTGAAACAGGATGCCGCGGCGCGCCAGCACGCCGAACAGCCCGGCTGCGAACAGCCCGGCGGCGATGATCATCATCCCGGTGAGTGCGGCGCCGCTCATGGTTCCTGCTCCGGGCCGCGATCACGGCCGATATGGCGCACGCCGATCAGACCGGCGAGCAACAGGAACGAGGCGAGTTCAATCGCCAGCGCCCAGGGGCCGAACAACAGCCGCCCGACCGCCTGCGCCGATACCGGCGTGGCGTGGCTCGGGATCGGATCGCTGATGCCGAACAAAAATGGCGCCGCCACCAGCACGCTGATCGCGGCTGGCACCGGCCAGGACTGCCGCAGCATCTCGCGCTCGCGTGCGATCGCCGAGCCGTCGGTGCCGACCGTCATCGCCACGAACACGAACAGCACCACGATGGCGCCGGCATAGACGATGATCAGCAGCGCCGCGGCAAAGCCGGCGCCGAGCGCAAAGAACGCCGCCGCCAGCGCCAGCAGCGTCGACAACAGATAGAGCAGCGAATGCACGACATTGGTCCGCGTCACCGCGAGTGCGGCGGCGATCAAGGCCAGCGATCCGGCGTAAGTGGCAAGAAGCGGGCTCAGGGCAGCAATCCCTTCAAATCAACGGGCGGCGATTCATGATCGGCTTCGCCCTTGTCCTTGCCCGCGATCGCCTTGCCGGCCACCGACCAGTAGCGATAGCCGCGCACCTTGCCCTCGCCAGCGATCAACAGATCATGCTTGTCATAGACCAAGGCATCGCGCCGCCATTCGCTCAGTTCGAAATCCGGCGTGAGCTGGATCGCCGAGGTCGGGCAGGCTTCCTCGCAGTAGCCGCAGAAGATGCAGCGGGCGAAATTGATTCGGAAGTGTTCTGGGTACCAGCGGCCGTCATCGGCCACCGCCTTGGCGAGGTCGATGCAGCCGACCGGGCACGCCGCCGCGCACAGATTGCAGGCGACGCAGCGCTCCTGGCCATCGGGATCGCGGGTCAGCACGATCCGGCCACGGCTGCGCGGCGGCAGATAGGGCCGCACCTCCGGATATTCGACGGTCTCGACCTTGCCGAACAGTTTTCGGCCGACCCGCAGCAGACCTTCCAGCCAGCCCAGTCCCTTCATGGCGCGCTCCTTGCCACCACGACCACGCCGGTGATCAGCAGATTGAGCAGCGCCAGCGGCAACGCCACCTTCCAGGCCACGGTCACCATCTGGTCGTAGCGCGGCCGCGGCATCGCGGCGCGAATCCAGACGAACATCACCGCGATCGCGCCGGTCTTCAGGCCGAACCAGATCGGGCCCGGCAGCCACGGACCGAGCCAGCCGCCGAAGAACAGCGTGACGGCAAAGGCCGACACCAGCAGGATCGCCAGATATTCGCCGAGGAAGAACAGCCCGAACGACATGCCGGTGTATTCGGTGATGTAGCCGCCAACCAGATCGTTCTCGGATTCCGGCAAGTCGAACGGCGTGCGATGCGCCGCGGCGATGCCGCCGAGCGTGAACAGCGCCGCGCCGAGCGGCTGCAGCACGATGAACCAGACGTTTTCCTGGGCGCGGACGATGTCGTTCATCGACAGGCTGCCGGCCAGCATCACCACCCCGAGCAGCGACAGGCCGAGAAACGCCTCATAGGCCAGCATCTGCGCCGCGGCGCGCAGGCCGCCGATCAGCGAGAACCGGCTCGGCGAAGCCAAAGCGCCCAGCACCACGGCATAGGCGGTCAGCCCCATCATGCCGAGCACGAACATCACCCCGACATCGATCGAGGCCAGCGCCAGCCCATCGCCGAACGCCACCACGCCAAAGCCGGCCAGCACCGGCGTCGCCGCCACGGCGGGCGCCAGCCGATAGGCGACGTGGTCGGCGCCGGGCGGCACCTCGTCTTCCTTGGCGATGATCTTCACCGTGTCGGCGACCCATTGCAGGAAGCCGAACGGACCGACCCGGTTCGGACCAAGCCGCTCCTGCACGAATGCCAGCACGCGGCGCTCGACCCAGGTGAAGGTGCCGGCCGCGACCAGCAGCGCCATGATCAGCATGGTCGAGATCGTGGCGGTGAGCAGCATGCCGATCATCGCGCCGCCTCCACCCGCACCCGGCGCAGCGGACCGCGCGGCGCCAACGTCCCGGCGCTGAGCGCCACCACGCCCTGCGCCAGTGACGGCTCAAGCGTCAGCCGCGCCGCGCAGGGTTCGCCATTGATCAGCACCGCATCACCGGCCGCAAGGCCAAGGCGCTCGGCCTCATCGGGATGCAGCAATAGCCGCGGCGCCGGCGCCCGTGCCGCCAGCAAGGCCGAGGCGCGGCTGGTTTCGGTGCCGCTGAACACATCGGGCAGCGGCAGCAGCAGCAGCCCCTCGCCTTCGATCGCGACCGGCGGCGCAGCTTCGGAAATGGCGCCGCCCTCGGGGCCGAACAGCCGCGCGCCGGGATCGCCGCCGCGCAGCGGGCCGTTGATCTCCTCGACAAAGCGCGTCACCGCATTGGCGGAGTGCAGCCCGTGGGTGTCGTAGCCGGTCAGCAGCGCGGGCGGCAATTCGCGGCCGCGCGAGCCTTCCATGCCAAAGCCGAGCGCGGAATCCGGATCAAGCGGCGGCGTCGCCGCCGGATCGCGGCCGGCGCGGTCATCGGCGGTGCGGCCGGACAGCGGCCGCGGCGTGCGCGTGCCATGACCATGGGCGCATTGGCACGACGCCTCGGGCGCGGCGCCTTTCAGCCCGGCAAGCTCAGGCCGTTCGGCCAAGATAGCGTCGATCAACTGATCGAGCGCCGTGAACGGTCCGGCTCCGAGCGCGGCGAGCCGCCGCCACGACGCCGGCACCTCGGCCGACGGCGGCAACGCGGCGAAGAAGCGCTGCGCGCGGCCTTCATAATTGACGTAGCTGCCGGCCTGTTCGCTGAAACTCGCCACCGGCAGCACCAGATTGGCGCGCTGCGTGGTCTCATTGTCGAGGCAGTCGAGCGCGATCACCTCATCGGCCGCCCCCAGCAACTGCTCGACGCAGGCACGCGGCGCGCGCTCGAACAGATCGTTCTCCAGCACGATGACGTGACGGGCTGGCCCGCGCCGCAGCGCCGCGGTGGCCGCCTCGATGCCCTCGCCGCTAAGCAGCGCCAGCCCAAAACTGTTGGCCTCGGGCGCGATCAGCGCAATCCTGGCATCACCGCCAAGCGCGGCCGCGATCGCGGCTGCGGCTTCCACCGTGTCGGCAAGGCCGAGCCCGGAGCCGGCGATGATCAGCGGCCGCTTGGCTGCTTGCAACGTGCGGGCAATGTCGCTGGCGTCGCGATCTTCATCGCGGCCGGCGAGCGCGGCGGCGACCGCATGTCCGAGCGCGGCGACCTGCAACGGGTCGCGGCGCAGCGCCAGCGTCGCGATCGGATCGAGCGTCGAGTCCGGCAGCGGCGTCGCCAGCATGATCGGGCTGCGGCGGCCTTCGCCGGCGACGCGCACCGCCTGATCGAGCCACTGATGGACGCCCTTTTGTGCCGCGAGTTCACGCTCGGCACCGCGCGAGGCCTGGCGCAGCGCCAGCGCCATGCGCGGCGCGCTGTCGGTGAGCTGTTCGCCGAGCACCAGCACGGCGTCGCAGCGTTCGATCTCGGATAGCGAGGCGATCTGACTTGGGCGCGCGCGCAGCAACTCGGCCATGCGCCGCGTCAGCCGGGCTTCGGCATCGGACACGCCGGCAAAGAACCGCTCGGGCCCGACCAGCCGGCGCAGCGCGGCATTGGCTTCCAGCGAGGCGCGCGGCGAGCCGATGCCGATCGCGCCCGCGGCGATCAGTTGTTGCGCGGCATTGATCGCGTCATGATCGCTGAGCGCGGCATTGCCGCGGCGCGGCGCTGTCAGCCGGCGCTCGGACACCACATGCAGCGGCCCGAACCGGCCGCGATCGCACAGGAAATAACCGTTGAGCGCGCTGTGATAGCGGTTCTGCACCCGACGCACCTGGCCGCCGCGCTCGGCGACAAACAGATTGCAGCCGACCGCGCAATGCGGACAGATCGACGGCGTCGCCTTCATGTCCCATTTGCGCGCGTAATGCTGCGACCAGCCCTTGTCGTTAAAGACGCCGGTCGGGCAGACCTCGGCGAGATTGCCGGCGAACGGGCTTTCCAGCACGCCGTCCTCGGCACGGCCGAAATACACATTGCCATGCGAGCCGAACGCATCGAGATCACGGCCGCCCGCATAGTCGCGATAAAACCGCGTGCAGCGATAGCAGGCGATGCAGCGGTTCATCTCATGGGTGAGCAGCGGCCCGAGATCCTGATTGCGATGGGTGCGCTTGTCGAACTGATAGCGCCGGCTGTGATGGCCGGTGGCAATGGTCATGTCCTGCAAATGGCAGGAGCCGGCTTCCTCGCACACCGGACAATCATGCGGATGATTGATCATCAGCCACTCGATCACCCGCGCGCGGAAATTGCTGGCCTCCTGATCGGCGACCGAGACCCGCAGCCCGTCGCTGACCGGCGTCATGCACGACATCACGATCTTGCCGACGTCATCGTCCGGTCCGCCATAGACCCGCACCGCGCATTGCCGGCAGGCACCGGCCGAACCGAGCGCGCCGTGCCAGCAGAAATACGGAATGTCGATGCCATTGGCGAGGCAGACCGCGAGCAGATCCTCGCCGTCCTTGGCCTCGATGGTGCGGCCATCAATGGTGATTTTCACGGTCATGCGCGCCCCACCGGACAATGGCCCGCAAGATGTGCGGCAAAAACATCAGCAAAGCGTTCAAGCCCGCTGCGCACCGGCGTCATTGCGCCGGTCATCAGATCGCAGAAACTGCGCCCCGAGGGACCAGCCAGATCAACATGCATCTGTAGCAGCTCGAGCGTTGCGGCAGTGCCCTGCCCGGCTTCGAGCTGATCGAGCAGTTTTGATACCCACGGCAGGCCGTCGCGGCACGGCGTACACAATCCGCAGCTTTCGCGGGCATAGAACCGCGCGTGACGCGCGATCGACGCCACCGGGCACGAGGTTTCGTCGAGCACGATCAATGCGCCGGTGCCGAGCGCGCTGCCGGCCTTTTTCAGATGGCCGAAATCCATCGGCACATCGAGTTCGGCTTCTTCCAGAAACGCGGTGGCACCGCCACCGGGCTGGAACGCGCGTAGCCGGCGGCCGTCACGGATGCCGCCGCAGCGCTCGATCAGTTCGCGCGCGGTCGTGCCCATCGGCGCCTCGATCAGCATCGGACGATTGACGCGGCCGGACACGCCATAAAGCTTGGTGCCGCCTTCCTCGGTGCGCGACAGGCCGCGGAACCAGTCGGCGCCGTGCTGCACGATCAGCGGCACGCAGGACAGCGTCTCGACATTGTTGACGATGGTCGGCCGGCCCCACAGCCCGCTCTGCGCCGGGTAAGGCGGGCGGGCGCGCGGCACCGGACGATCGCCCTCGATCGCCGAGATCAGCGCGGTTTCTTCGCCGACGATGTAGCGCCCGGCCGAGCCGTGCACCCGCATGGTCAGCGAAAAGCCCGAGCCGAGAATATTGCTGCCGAGCAGGCCTGCGGATTCGATTTCGACAATGGCGCGGTTCAGCGCCGCGGCGCCAGCGCGATAGGCATCGCGCACCAGCAGGATCACTTCGGTGGCGCCGATCGCATAAGCGGCCAGCATCGCGCCTTCGATCAGCTGATGCGGCAGCGCTTCCAGCAGCAGCCGGTCCTTGAACGAGCCGGGCTCCATCTCATCGCCATTGACGCACAGATAGCGCGGCCCCTCGCCGGCGGCAGCCGCCGCCTTGCGCATCAGCTTCCATTTGGTGCCGGTCAGGAAGCCGGCGCCGCCGCGGCCGCGCAGGCCGGAGGATTCGACCAGCGCCACCAGATCATCGGGCGACAATTCCTTGAGCGCGCGGCGCAGCGCCTCGTAACCACCAAGCCGTTGCCACTCGGCAAAGCTGTGCGGGCTACGGTCGGGCCTGGCGCGGCAGGTCAGCGGGGTTTCGCTCATTGCGCCGCCTCGATCAGTTGGTCGAGCTGATCGGCCGACAATGGCCCGACCAGCTTGCGGTCTGGCCCCAGCAGCGCCGCCGGCGCGCGGTCGCAGCCGCCGATGCAGCAGACATTGAGCAGCGTGAACTTGCCGTCCGGCGTGGTTTCGCCAAAGCCGATGCCGAGCTTCTGCTGCACGGCGTCGCGCACATCGTCGGCACCGTTCAGATAGCAGCTCAGGCCATCGCACAGCAGGATCACCGTTTCGCCGACCGGCGAACGGAAGATGTGGCTGTAGAAGGTGGCGAGGCTGTCGAGTTCAGCGGTGGTGACGCCAAGCGTGGCCGCGGCTTCCGCGAGATGCGCATCCGACACCCAGCCTTCGGCCGCCTGCACCAGCTTGAGCGCTTCCAGCATCGCCGCCTTGGCGCCGCCGTGATGATGCGCGGCGGTGCGGATCGCCTGTATGGTTTCAGCTTTCAGGGTCATCGGTCGACGTCCGACATCACGTAGTCAATGCTGCCGAGATAGGCGACGAGGTCGGCCACCGTCAGCCCGGGCGCGATCGCCGCCACCGATTGCAGATGGGTGAACGACGGCGTCCTGATCCTGGTGCGATAGCTCGTGGTGGTGCCATCTGAGATCAGCGAATATTGCGTCAAGCCGCGCGCGGTCTCGATCTGGCCGGTCGCTTCGCCGACCGGCACCACCGGCCCCCAGCTGACGCCGACGAAATGGTGGATCAAGGTATCGATGTCATGCAGCATGCGCTCGCGCGGCGGCGGCGTGGTCAAAGGATGATCGGCCTTGATCGGCCCGGACGGCATGTGATCGAGGCACTGCCGGATGATGCGCAGCGATTGCCGGATTTCCTCGACACGCACCAGCACGCGATCATAGCAATCGCCATGAACGCCGGTCGGCACCTCGAACTCGAAATTCTCATAGCCGCCGTAAGGTCGCGCCTTGCGGATATCGAAGCCGCAGCCGGTGGCGCGCAGCCCCGGGCCGGTGATGCCCCATTCCAGCGCGGTCGCGGTGTCATAGGCGGCGATGCCGACCGTGCGGCCGCGGAAGATTTCATTGCCGAGCACCATGCCGGCATAATCATCGAGCCGCGACGGCATCCAGTCGAGAAACTCGCGCACCAGCCGCTCCCAGCCTTCCGGCAGATCGGCCGCGACGCCGCCGATCCGGAACCAGCCGGGATGCATGCGTGCGCCGGTGACCGCTTCGATCACCCGGTAAGCGCGTTCGCGGTCGGTGAACATGTAAAACACCGGCGACATCGCCCCACAATCCTGCGCCATCGTGCCGTAGAACAGCAGATGGTTCATGATGCGGAAAAACTCGGCGAGCATGATGCGGATGGTTTTGGCGCGGTCCGGCACGGTGATGCCGCACAGCCGCTCCACCGCCTGCAGATAGGGCAGCTCCCCCATCAAGCCGCCGAGATAATCGATGCGGTCGGTATAAGGGATGAACTGATGCCAGCTCTGCCGCTCGGCGATCTTCTCGGCGCCGCGATGATGGAAGCCGATATCCGGCCGCGCCGCGACGATCTCCTCACCGTCCAGCGCCAGCACGATGCGAAACACGCCGTGCGTCGCCATGCTGTGCGGGCCGTAATTGAGGATCATCAGTTCGAGGCCGTCGCGCTCGGTCGGCAGGTCGAGCGCCTGCGGATCGACCGCGAGCGCCCGCTCCTCGGCATCGAACTGCGCCTGCGTCATCACGAAGGGCGGCCGCTCGGTGGCGCGCACCGGCTGATCCTTGCGCAGCGGATGGCCTTCCCACAACGGCGGCAGCAGAATGCGGCGATGGTCCTTGCGGCCTTCAAACTGGACGCCGAACAGATCATACGCCTCGCGCTCATACCAATCCGCGTTCGGATAGACATGCGCGATCGAATGCGCGCGCGGCTGCTGCGCGTCGAGCGGCACTTTGAGACAGATGTCGAGATTGCGATCGAGCGACACCAGATGGCTGGCGATGGTGACGCCGGACGGCGGCTGGCCCTCGCGATGGCGGCGCGCGGTCTCGTCGATCGCCCACAGATCGGCGAGCAGCGAAAACGGCCTCGCGATCTCGCTCTTGAGAAAGCGATGCACGGCCGGAGCGATCTCCGGCCTGATCCACACCGTCGGGAACGAATCCTTGGTCAGCTGTTCGCCCAGAACGCCCTGACCAAAGCGCGCGCCGAGGTGTTTGACGAGCTCGGCGGCGGTCACAGCTTCTCCGGGGGATCGAGCAGAGTTTGCGCCATGCGCTGCTCGCGACGATCGTCGCGGCGGCGCGGCGCATCGAAGCCGAGCGCGGCGGCATTGCCGACGGTGACGCCGAGCGGACGACGCTGCGCGCCGACCTGCTGCTGCAACAGCATCAAGGCATCGAGCACCGCTTCCGGGCGCGGCGGACAGCCGGGAATGTAAACATCGACCGGCAGAATGCTATCGACGCCCTGCACCACCGAATACACGTCGTACATGCCGCCAGAATTGGCGCAGGCGCCCATCGAAATCACCCAGCGCGGCGCGCGCATCTGCTCATAGAGCCGCAGCAGCGGCGCCGCCATCTTGTGAAACACCGTGCCTGACACCACCAAGAGGTCGGCCTGGCGCGGCGAGGCGCGGATCACTTCGGCGCCAAAGCGCGCCTGATCGAACACCGGCGTCAGCGCCGAGACCTGTTCGACATAGCAGCACGACAGCCCGAAATTGAACGGCCACAGACTGTGCTTGCGCGACCACGCCACCAGATCCTCAAGGCGCGTGAACAGGCTGGTGAGCGCCATCTGTTCTTCGACCGGCATTTCCGCGCCGGGACGCTGCAATTCGTAGCTCATTTCTTGCGCTGCCTCGGCCCACCCCAATCGAGCGCACCATCGACCCACAGATAGATCAAGGCCAGCAGCAGCACGCCGATGAAAATCGCCGCTTCAGCAAGGCCGAGCCAGCCGGCATCGCGCGCCGCCACCGCCCAGGCGAACAGGATCGCCGCTTCCATATCGAAGATCACGAACAGCGCAGCGATCAGGAAGTAGGGCGCGTTCTGTGGTCCCTGCGGCGGCGCCGCGGGCAGAATGCCGCTTTCATAGGGAACGTCGGGCCGCGCCCCGGCGCGCTTTTCGCGCAGCCAAGCTGCCACCACCACAATGGCGGCAACGATGCCGGCCGACAGCGCAACATGAATCGCCAGCGCTGCGCCGGGGGCAATCGGAAACAGGAAATCACCCAACGGCAAAGCTCCAAACGCCTGCCCGCTCTGCGCCGCGGCAACGGCCACACAGGGGATTGAGAGATGCGTGGCTGACATGCCACGGCGACGACGAGCTCCAGTTGACCCCAATCAACCCGCGGCATCACGACCTGATGAAGCCAGGGTATCGCTAATAAAGCTGAGATTGTTGCAACAAGAGGATCGGTTAGCGGTTCGGTCCACCTGATCAGTACAGTTATCGCGCCCCATTCTGCTGGCTGTATCAAGGGCTTAAGGTAGGAGATCGAGTCATGATTCTCAAGCCTTGGGCCAACTAGCTATACCGTTAGCGCATTGGCCTGCGTACGCAACCACCGCCTCGTTGACATTGCCGCGACCACGCAGCCACCCGCCGTGCGAGCGACGGAACCGCATTCCGTGTCGCCGCAAAATGCTCTATCGATAGCGCGTTGGTTCCGCCGAGCGAGCGCCTATGCCCATGCTTCGACTCTACGCCCGCGTGCTGCTGCTGCTCGGCAAGGAAGCGCTGCTTGGCTGGGTGCTGGCGGGCGCCAATCTGCTGCTCGCAGCCGCACAATTCGCCGAGCCTGTGCTGTTTGGCCGCATCATCGACGTGCTGTCCGGCAATCTGTCGACCGGCGCGATGGCGGCCCAATCGCAGTCACCCTGGCCGCTGCTGCTGGCCTGGGCGGTGTTCGGGCTGTTCACCATCGGCTGTAGCGCGGCGGTGGCGCTGCATGCCGACCGGCTTGCCCATCGCCAGCGCCAGGCGGTGCTCACCGATTATTTCGAGCATGTGCTGCAATTGCCGCTCACCTATCACACCGGCATTCATTCTGGTCGGCTGATGAAGGTGATGCTGCAGGGCACCGATGCCTTGTGGCGGCTGTGGCTCGGCTTTTTCCGCGAGCATTTTGCCGCGATCCTGTCGCTGGTGGTGCTGCTGCCGCTGTCGCTGTATCTCAACTGGCGGCTGGCGCTGCTGCTGTTTGCGCTGTGCATTGTGTTCACGGTGCTGACCACGCTGGTGGTGCGCAAAACCTATGCGATGCAGGGCGCGGTCGAAGACAGCTACAGCGCGCTGTCGGCGCGCGCCTCCGACGCGCTCGGCAACATCGCCTTGGTGCAGAGTTTTGTGCGGATCGACGCCGAGGTGCAGGGTCTGCGCTTTGTCGCCGATAAGCTGCTGGCGATGCAGATGCCGGTGCTGTCGTGGTGGGCCGCGATCACGGTGATCACCCGTGCTTCCACCACCATCACCGTGCTGGCGATCTTCGCGGTCGGCATCGCGCTGCACGAGCGCGGCCTGTCCAGCGTCGGCGAAATCGTGATGTTCGTGTCGTTCGCCACCATGCTGATCCAGAAGCTGGAACAGGTGGTCGGCTTCATCAACAGCGTGTTCATGGAAGCGCCACGGCTGCAGGAATTCATCAACATACTCGACGCGGTGCCGACGGTGCGCGACCGCCCCGACGCGGTCGATCCGGGACGGCTGAAAGGGCGCGTCGAATTCGACAACGTGTCGTTCTCCTATGACGGCAAGCGCCCTGCGGTCGAAGACCTCAGTTTCGTCGCCGAGCCCGGCGACACCATCGCGCTGGTCGGCGCCACCGGCGCCGGCAAATCGACCGCGATCGCGCTGCTGCACCGCGCCTTCGATCCGCAATCGGGCTCAGTGAAGATCGACGGCGCCGACATCCGCAGCTTCACGCTCGCCGGGCTGCGCCGCAATATCGGCGTGGTGTTCCAGGAAGCGCTGCTGTTCGACCGCACCATCGCCGACAATCTGCGGGTCGGCAAACCCGATGCCAGCGACGAGGAACTGCGACTGGCAGCGCTGCGCGCGCAGGCCTTGGACTTCATCGAACGCAGCGATCAGAAATTCGACACCAGCGCCGGCGAGCGCGGCCGCATGCTGTCCGGCGGCGAACGGCAGCGGCTGTCGATCGCGCGCGCACTGCTCAAGAACCCGCCGATCCTGATCCTCGACGAAGCCACCAGCGCGCTCGACGCGGTCACCGAAGCCAAGGTCAGCCTGGCGCTCGATGAAGTGATGAAAGGCCGCACCACTTTCGTGATCGCGCACCGGCTGTCGACCATCCGCCACGCCACGCGAATTTTGGTGTTCGACAATGGCAAGGTGATCGAGAGCGGTAGTTTCGACGAATTGCTGGCGCGGCGCGGTACCTTCGCCGAGCTCGCCCGCGCGCAATATATGGCGCAGGACGAATCCCGTACCGCCGTCGCGGCAGCGCGCGATGAGGATGCCGAGCCGCGGTAAGCTGCCATCGCGATTATGCCAATGGTCGAATTTTGGCCCCTTTCATCGCTGAATAACCCGCGCCAAGCCCTGTTCTGGAACCGGAAGCCAGTATAGGTTGGGCAGCGCCCGCCGTTTCGCGGCGCCATGCGCTGGAACACCCACCAACCGACAGGAACCGCAGCCCGATGGGCTGCCAAGGACCGGAATCGGATCGTGCAATTTGCTCCATTCGCGCTTCGCGCATCGCCGCTGAAACTATTTGCCGCACTCGCAGTGGCCATGCTCGCCACCGCGGCGCCGCACAACGCGGACGCCGAAGCGCTGCTGCTGGTGGAAGCCGACAGCGGCAAGGTGCTGCATGCCGAGAACGCGACCTATCCGTGGTATCCCGCCTCGGTCACCAAGCTGATGACGACCTACGTCACGCTCAAGGCGGTCAAGGAAGGACGCATCACGCTCGACAGCGTGTTCACAGTGTCGCCGACCGCGGCGGCTGAGGCGCCCTCGAAGATGGGGTTCCGCGCCGGCACCCAGGTCACCGTCGATAACGCGCTGAAGATGATGATGGTGAAGTCCGCCAACGACATGGCGGTGGTGCTGGCCGAGGGCGTATCCGGCTCGATCGACGCTTTTTCCGAGGAGATGAACCTCACCGCCCAGCGGCTCGGTATGACGCAGACCCACTACGTCAATCCCAACGGCCTGCCCGCCGAAGGTCAGGTGACCTCGGCGCGCGACCTTGCGATCCTGGCGCGCGCCATCATTCGCGACATGCCGGAGTATGAGTACTTCGTGCATATTCCCGCGATCCGTTTCGGCAAGCGCGTCACCCCGAATTTCAATCGGCTGATCGGCCGCTATCCGGGCGCCGACGGCATGAAGACCGGCTTCATCTGCGCGTCCGGCTTCAATCTCGTTGCCTCGGCAACGCGCGACGGCCGCCGCCTGATCGCGGTGGTGCTCGGCGCATCGTCGTCGCAGGCCCGCGCCATCAAGGCGATTCAACTGCTCGATCGCGGTTTTTCCAGCAATTCGCTGACCTGGCTGCAACCGGCACTCGGCACCGTTGATAATCTCGCGCCGATCGATGCCATGCCGCCCAATCTGCGCGACGAGGTATGCGGACCGAAGCGCAAGCGTCCGGCATCCGATGAGTCGCCGGAAGACCTGATGGCCAGTGAGCAGAACGCCGGCAACGCCACGATGTCGTTCTTCTCCGGACTACAGACGCCGTCGCTGCGCCCGGTCGATATGCTGGCCGCGGCACCAGCGCCGACCGAACCGGTGGTGGTTTACACCGGACCGAAAAAGAGCGGCGCCGCGCTCATTGCAGCGGTCGAAGCCGATAGCGCAAAGCCCGCGCCCAAGCCGCGTAGCAAGAAACAACACGCCGCGACTGACAAGTCCGCTAAGCCCACAGCCAGCTCCGCCGCCGACACCAAGGTCGGCACGAAGCCCGATGGCCGCAAATCGGTGACGCTTGATCCGAAGACCAGCGTCGCCAAACCGGCCGCCGCGCCGAAACAAGCGCCCCGCCCCGCTGCCGGCGCCGTCAAGCCGGCACTGAGCGCTGCCAAACCGGCCGCCGACAAGCCCGCTGCCGATAAACCGAAGGCCGCCAAGCCGGCACCGAAGGCCAATACTACCGACGCCAAGCCGGCGCCCGAGTCCAAGCCGAAAAGCTGAGCGCGACAGCCCGTTTTTCCGCAGTGCGGCAACACAAAGCCAGACTTTCCGCCGCTTGCGTTCCGTCTCGCCTTTGACCAATACTCCGCCACAACAAAGTGCCTGCACAAAGCAGGAACAATGGAACTGGCGATATGGTTTTGTCGCCGCGGCGCGTTTCACGCGGTTCTTCGCCCCAGCGTGATACCACCGGGACAGCGGAGCGGCGGCTCCAGGAAGGACTGAGGGGAAACATCATGGAGCGCATCTGGCTTAAGCACTACCCGCCGGGAGTACCAGCGGACATTGATACCACGCAGTATCCGTCGCTGGTCGATCTGTTCGAGGAAAGCTTTAGAAAATTCCGCGATCGCAAAGCGTTCATCTGCATGGACAAAGCGATCACCTATGGCGAACTCGACGAATTGTCGGCGGCGTTCGGCGCCTATCTGCAGAACAAGGGCTTAAAGAAGGGCGCGCGCGTCGCCGTGATGATGCCCAACGTGCTGCAATATCCGGTGGCGACCACCGCGGTGCTGCGCGCCGGCTTCACAGTCGTCAACGTCAATCCGCTCTACACCCCGCGCGAACTCGAGCATCAGCTCAAGAATTCCGGCGCCGAAGCGATCGTGGTGCTGGAAAACTTTGCCAGCACCGTTGAGCAAGTGGTCGCCAAGACGCCGGTCAAACACGTGATCGTCGCCACCATGGGCGACATGCTCGGCTTCAAGGGCCTGATCGTCAATTTCGTGGTTCGCCGCGTCAAGAAGATGGTGCCGGCTTTCAATCTGCCGCAAGCGGTGCCGTTCAACGACGTGATCGCCGCTGGCCGCAAGATGCAGCTGGTCAAGCCTGTCATCGGTCCGGACGACGTCGCGTTCCTGCAATACACCGGCGGCACCACTGGCGTGTCGAAGGGCGCCACTCTGCTGCACCGCAACATCGTCGCCAACGTGCTGCAGAACGATGCCTGGCTGCAACCGGCGCTGCAATTGCTGCCGAATGTCGAGCAGATCTTTATTGTCTGCGCGCTGCCGCTCTATCACATCTTCGCATTGACCGCGTGTTTCCTGCTGGCGGTGCGCGCCGGCGGCGTCAATCTGCTGATCCCCAATCCGCGCGACATGAAGAGCTTCGTCAAGGAGCTGAAGAAGTATCAGGTCAACAGCTTCCCCGCGGTCAACACGCTGTACAACGGCCTGCTGCACGCACCGGGCATCGAACAGGTCGATTTCTCCAAGCTGAAGATTTCCAATGGCGGCGGCATGGCGGTGCAGCGTCCGGTGGCCGAGGCCTGGAACAAGCTGACCGGCTGCGGCATCGCCGAAGGCTATGGCCTGTCGGAAACCTCGCCGGTCTTGACCTGCAACCCGGCGACCATCGAAGGCTTCACCGGCACCATCGGTCTGCCGCTGCCCTCGACCTATATTTCGATCCGCGACGATGCCGGCAACGAAGTGCCGCTCGGCCAACCGGGCGAAATCTGCGCCCAGGGCCCGCAGGTGATGTCCGGCTATTGGAACATGCCGGACGAAACCGCGATGGTGATGACCGCCGACGGCTTCTTCCGCACCGGCGATATCGGTGTGATGAATCCGGATGGCTCGGTGCGGATCGTCGATCGCAAGAAGGACATGATCCTGGTCTCGGGCTTCAACGTCTATCCGAACGAGATCGAGGAAGTGATCGCCACCCATCCCGGCGTGCTGGAATGCGCGGTGGTCGGCGTCTCCGATGCGCGCTCCAGCGAAGCGGTCAAGGCGTTCGTGGTCAAGAAGGACCCGAACGTCACCGCCGAAGAGATCATCGAGTTCTGCCGCACCCAGCTCACCAACTACAAGGTGCCGAAGATGATCGAATTCCGCACCGAGCTGCCGAAGACCAATGTCGGCAAAATCCTGCGTCGGCAGTTGCGCGACGAGAAGAAGGGCCAGGCGGCGGCCTAAAGTTACAATGGCGGGCGGCTCGTTGGAGCCGCCCGTTTCTTTTTGGGCCGAGCGCCAGCTTCGCGCGCGAATCCTGCAGCGGTGCGTGGCGGAGATTTCCCGGCGAGCCGCACTGCGCTGGTTTCAGACCCGGCTGTGCCGCACCACATGATCACAGCAGAACGGTATCTGGCACCTTGGTCGCGACAATGACTGTTGCGACAGCTTGTCAGTTCCGTACTCCCAGTCTAATGACGGTGTCCCATTCACGGAGAAGTTGGCAATGACTATTAAAGTCGGCGATCGTTTGCCCCAGGTGCAATTCCGCGTCATGACCGAAGACGGCGTCCAGGTGAAAACCACCGACGACGTTTTCAAGGGCAAGAAGGTCGCGCTGTTCGCGGTGCCGGGCGCCTATACCGGCACCTGCCACAAGATGCATATTCCCAGCATTTTCCTCAACGCTTATGCGATGAAGGACAAGGGCGTCGACACCATCGCGATCGTCGCGGTCAACGACGCGTTCGTGATGAACGCCTGGAAGCGCGACACCGACCAGCGCAACGAAGCGATCTTCCTGGCCGACGGCAATGCCGAGTTCGCCAAGGCGATCGGCCTCGACCTCGACGCCTCCGGCCTCGGCCTCGGCATCCGTTCGCACCGCTATTCGATGCTGGTGGAAGACGGCGTCGTGACCAAGCTCAACGTCGAGCCCAATCCGGGCGCGGTTGAAGTGTCGGGTGGCGATACCCTGCTCGGTCAGCTCTGATATCGACCCGATACCGACGGCCGTCACTTGTGACTCGTCATGCCCGCGCTTTGTCGCGGGCATCCACGTCTTGAAAGCAGGTGCAAGCTCAAAGACGTGGATGGCCGGGACGAGCCCGGCCACGACGCGTGGTGAGGTTGGTCGGCATTGCTAAGACGACATCAGCCTTGGGGCCCAGCGCCTCAAGGCTGCTCTACTAAACGGCCCGGGACCTGGCGCGGTTTTCGGCAAGGCCGTCGCGGGCGAGCTGATCGGCGCGCTCGTTCTCGGGATGGCCGGCATGGCCCTTGACCCAATGCCAGCGCACTTCATGCTGATGCAGCGCCGCTTCCAGCCGCTGCCAGAGATCGACATTCTTGACCGGCTTCTTGTCAGCGGTCTTCCAGCCGTTGCGCTTCCAATTATGGATCCAGCTGGTGATGCCCTGCCGCAGATATTGGCTGTCGGTATAGAGCTCGACGGTGCACGGCTTGGTCAGCGCTTCCAGCGCCGCAATCGCCGCCAAAAGCTCCATGCGATTATTGGTAGTCGGCGACTCGCCACCCTTCAGCTCTTTTTCGATCTCACCGAATTTCAGGATCGCACCCCAGCCGCCCGGCCCGGGATTACCGGAACAGGCGCCATCGGTGAAAATGGTGACCAGCGGCCGCGCGCTCACGCCGGCAGCCCTGAGGTCTCGACGCCGTAATCGGCCATGCAGCCCACGCTTTGGTGAAAGCGCAGCTTGCGGACATATTCCAGCGGGTCCTTGGGCTTCACCAGCGCGCCTTCCGGCACGTTCAGGAAATCGACCAGCCGGGTCAGCAAAAAGCGCAGCGCGGCGCCGCGCGCCAGCAGCGGCAGGGCGTCCTGTTCGGCGGCACTGAGCGGCCGATCGCGATTATAGGCATGCAGCAACGCCCGCGCCTTGGTGACGTTGAAAGCGTGGTCCTGCTCAAAGCACCAGGCGTTCAGGCAGATCGCGACGTCATAGGCCAGGATATCGTTGCAGGAGAACGGAAAGTCGATCAGCCCCGACAGCTTGTCGTCGATGAAGAACACGTTGTCCGGGAACAGGTCGGCGTGGATCACGCCGTTCGGCAGCTGCTGCGGCCAGCAGCCTTCGAGATGATCGAGCTCGGCGGCGATGAACGCGCGCAGCCCGACCTGGATTTCATCCGCACGCTCGGCCGCCAGCTCGAACAGCGGCCGCCAGCCCGACACCGACAGCGGATTCCGGCGGTACAGCGGAAAATCCTGGCCGGCGAGATGCATTTTGGCGAGCGCTTCGCCAACCCCGGCGCATTGCGCCACATTGGGCCGGCGCGGCCACACGCCTTCCAGAAAATTGATGATCACCGCCGGCCGGCCGGCCAGCGTGCCGCACACCGCGCCGTCGCGGTTCTTCTCCGGCTGCGGGCAGTTGACGCCACGCGCCGCCAGATGCGCCATCAGCGACAGGAAATACGGCAGGTCTTCCGCGGCGACGCGCTTTTCATAGAGCGTCAGAATGAAATGGCCGCGGCTGGTGTGCAGCAGATAGTTGGAATTCTCGACGCCTTCGGCGATGCCCTTGTAGGAGAGCAGCGCCCCAATGTCGTATGCGCTCAGGAACGCCGCGAGTTCATCCGCGGCGACGTCAGTATAAACGGCCACCCCAGCTACTCGGCAGCGTCGGGTCGCAACGCCCGCGGCAACGGGAAGAACTCGTTCTCCTCCGCGGCCGACACCGTCTCAACGCTGAGCTCATATCGCTCCGCGAACGCCCCCATGATCTCTTCGACGATCACTTCGGGCGCCGAGGCGCCGGCGGTCAGGCCGAGCGTGGCAATGCCTTCGAACTGGCTCCACTCGATATCGGAAGCGCGCTGCGCCAGCACCGCCACCTTGCAGCCCTCGCGTTCGGCCACTTCACGCAGCCGCAGCGAGTTCGACGAATTCGGCGCACCGACCACAATCATGGCATCGACGATCGGCGCCACCTTCTTGACCGCCGCCTGACGGTTGGTGGTAGCGTAGCAGATGTCTTCCTTGTGCGGCCCGGAGATGTTCGGGAACCGCTGCCGCAGCACGGCGACGATGCCCGAGGTGTCGTCGATCGACAGCGTGGTCTGGGTCACAAAAGCGAGATTGTCCGGGTTCTTGGGCTGATAGGCCTCGGCATCCGCCGTGGTTTCGATCAGCGACACCGCGCCTTCCGGCAGCTGGCCGAGCGTGCCGACCACTTCCGGGTGATGGGAATGGCCGATCAGCAGGATTTCGCGGCCGCGCTTGTAATGGATCGCCGCCTCGCGGTGCACCTTGGTGACCAGCGGACAGGTGGCGTCCAGCGAGAAGAAATTGCGGCGATGCGCCTCCTCCGGCACGTCCTTCGGCACGCCATGGGCGGAAAACACCACCGGCGCCTTAGTGTCGGGGATTTCGTCGAGTTCCTCGACAAACACCGCGCCCTTGGCACGGAGATTGTCGACCACGTAGCGATTGTGAACGATCTCGTGGCGAACATAGACCGGGGCGCCATACAGCGCCAAGGCACGTTCGACCGTATCAATGGCCCGCACCACACCGGCACAGAAGCCGCGCGGCGAGCAAAGCACTATTTTCAGAGGCGGTTTTGAAAGCATGGTCAAGCGATCCGGAGCGCTGTCCACCGCACCATAGGATCGGGAACGGACGCGGCCAATTGGCGTTTCGGCTACTCAGAGTTCTCTCTAGAACTGAAGGTCCTTTGTGACCCTGTCAAGGCCGAACCACGGCCATTGCGCCAGCCGGGCTGGACGGCTTATATAGGCGCGAATTCCGTCATTCCGAGGACCCGACGGCTTCGCCTCTTCCGGGAGGTGGGCGAAGCGCAAAGGAGATATGCCATGAGCAACGCCCCGCTGATGCCGAAAGCGACGGCCGTCTGGCTGGTCGACAACACCGCTTTGACCTTCGATCAGGTCGCCGACTTCACGAAGATGCATCCGCTGGAGATCAAGGCGATTGCCGACGGCGACTCGGCCCAGGGCATCAAGGGCATGGACCCGATCTCCACCGGCCAGCTCACTCGGGATGAAATCGAGAAGGGCGAAAAGGACCCGAATTACCGGCTGAAGCTCGGCGAAAGCCGGGTGATTCTGCCGCAATCGTCCAAGAAGAAAGGCCCGCGCTACACCCCGGTGTCGCGCCGCCATGACCGTCCGAGCGCGATCCTCTGGCTGGTGCGCAACCACCCGGAACTCAAGGACGCGCAGATCATGCGCCTGGTCGGCACCACCAAGACCACGATCGCCTCGATTCGCGACCGCACCCACTGGAACGCCTCGACCCTGACGCCGATGGACCCGGTGACGCTCGGCCTGTGCACCCAGATCGAACTCGACTTCGAAGTGCAGCGCGCCGCCAAGGAAAAGCCGCTCGATCAGGCCTATGGCGGCGCCACGCTGCTGCCGGCCTCGGAAACCACCCGCAAGGACGACGAATACGAAAGCTCCGACAAGAGCCAGGACGATCTCGACGTCGATGCCGTGTTCGCCAAGCTCAAGACCATCGGCGGCAAGAAGCACGACGAGGACGA
This sequence comes from Rhodopseudomonas faecalis, assembly GCF_003217325.1. Taxonomy (GTDB): domain Bacteria; phylum Pseudomonadota; class Alphaproteobacteria; order Rhizobiales; family Xanthobacteraceae; genus Rhodopseudomonas; species Rhodopseudomonas faecalis. The sequence continues at coordinate 29,990 of NZ_QJTI01000015.1, read as the reverse complement.
GGACGAGTTGTAAGTTTTCTCACCTGCCCCGGCCGCGGCGTCGCGCTGCGGCCCAAGGGTTTGATGGCCGCGTCTATGAGGGCGCGGCCTTGCTGTTTCTGGCAACGCCGCCACCGCCACTTCAACATGCGACGGGCCGAGATCGACGGCTGTCCTTTCCGCACAAGTAGCACGCGCGCAACATTGTCGTTTGAGGGTGCGACAGCGCACCACGGCGCTCGCCTTGTTGCACGCACCTTTGCAGGCTAAGGCTGCCGGTTCGCAGCAGCCTTGCTCGATGCCAGCAAGAACCATCTGCAACAAATTAGTATCACACCGACCAACGGTGTCTCTCACTCACGATCGGAAGTTTTATGCAGCCCGACCGAATGAATAGCACGCCGCAATCCGTGCCGGCGAATATGCCTTTGCTACGCAAGGTGATCCAGCATCTGGAAAACGCCTTCCTGGTGGTGATCGGCACCTTCGCGGTGATCGCGATGACGCAAGAAGTCTACGAAACCGTGCGCGGCATGCGGGTCTCGCTCAAAGACCTGCTGCTGATGTTCATCTATGTCGAAGTGCTGGCGATGGTCGCGGTCTATTATGAAAGCAAGAAGATCCCGATCACGCTGCCACTGTTCATCGCCATCACCGCGATCGCGCGACTGCTGATCTTGCAGGGCAAGGATCAGCCGCCGCAAAACCTGTTGTACGAAAGCGGCGCGATCCTGATCCTGGCGATCGCGTGCGCGGTGATCAATTATCGCCCGCCGGAGCGCGCCTACGAAGCAACCGGCCGCGACACCCCGCGCCCTGACGCCGTCGCCTCTGCCGATCGCAGCCGCGCCGCCGACTTGGCGCCGCAACGCTCCGCCGGCGAGTAATCACAACAAAACTGCACGCGGGCGCCAGCCCGCGTCGCAGGCGGTGCGGCGATTCCGCACCGCCGCCGCGCCGGCAGATTTTTGGCGCCGCAGCGCAGCATAGGGGCGCGCCGCCCCCGCTTCTCCTCAGAAAATTTATTCTCCTCAAATTGGCAGTTGCCGTGAACCTGCGCTCCCCGCCGCGCGACCAATCACCGCTGGGAGCGTGCGTCGCGTTATGCCGAGGAGAGACGGAATGTCGATCACGCTGCAGGGAACCACCACGTTCGAGCCCGAATTTGTCGGGCAGCTATCGCAGCTTGGAAGAGCCTTGCTCGACGCCGGGTTCGATCCCTCGTCGGTGGTGATCGTCAAACAGCGCAGCCGCGCGAGCGATGGCGCCGAGCCGCTGTTCGACTACATCGTGCAGGCCGAAAGCACCCAGTTCACGATCGCAGCGTCCGATGATGCGCTGTTCCTCGATCGGCTGCTGGCGCGCATTCATGATGATGCTCATGCCAATGCCGCGCTCGCGCAACGCCCCGGCCTGTTGGCGCGCGTCACGCGCTGGATCACTCAGTGATTGGTAAACCGCCATTAACGTGTTGGGCGTCGTTGAGTTGCAATGATTCAAGGATCTTTGCAACGCGGGCCGCATCGCATTGTGCGAATCAAATCAATGTCACGATCTGTCACCACGTCTTCATCGCCATGACTCACTGCGGCCCTATTGCGCAGCGATGGTCCGCCCCGCCATCAAAAGGAGACTGTGCATGACCAAGACTTCGCATCATTTCGACGCTGACTATGTCGCCGTGCTGCGTGAGGTGCTGGACATCGCGGTGGAGCAGATCGCGGCCGAGCATCGCACGCCCGCCACCAAAGCGAAGATGGCCGAAACCATTGTGCGCACCGCGGCAGCCGGCGAGACCGACGCCCGGGCATTGGTGTCGCATGCCGTCGCCGCGGGAGCCGAAGGCGCCCCGTAGACGAGAGTTGTTTCGTCACCGCGCATCTTCCCTCCCCCCGCGTAGCGGTGGGGAGGGTCGGCGCGAAGCGCCGGGGTGGGGGGCTTGCGCCCCACATATTCGTCTAAGCTTCAACTATATGGTTCGATCAGGATCTCGCGCCCAGCCGCTGGCCGGCTGATCCGCCACCCGACCGGCCTGCGGCCGGCCACCCCGCAAGGGAGAGGGACAAGACGGCGCGTTGCACCGCCCTGGCCCTCAGCCAGGCAATCGTGATTGTTACGCGCTTAATACCAACGGCGATTGATACCAACCACTCCGCACGTCATGGCCGGGCTCGTCCCGGCCATCCACGTCTTTGATCCTTGCAACGATTTTAAGACGTGGATACCCGCGACAAGCGCGGGCATGACGGGTCATTGATACGACCCGCTGGAATAACACGCCGCTTCTGACAGCGTCACAGATCCGCGATCAGGCGCGCGAACTAACCGCCCCAGGCCGCGAACGCATCGTTGAAGGCGCGCTCGCCGGGCGAGCCCTTCTCGATCGCGATGATGGCGCGGCGCTGATTGCTGTACACCAGCGGAATATCGAACCAGGAGCGCTCCTTCAGCAGTTGCTGATTGCGCACCCGGTCGCTCTCCACATTGGACAGCCCGACCAGGAAGAAGCCGTCGGTGACCTTGACCGCGAGGCCAGCGAGCGGCGTGCCGCGGGCCTGTTCGTTCGACTTCATCAAGATGCCGGGAACGTTCGAGACGCCGCCGGCCGAAAAGTCCGGCGGCAGCATGAAGGTCAGTTCCACGGTATGGCTCGCCGGCAGCGACGAGTCGGTATTGCGGCGGAACGACATCGTCATCTTGAAACGGCGTTCCGGAATTTCGAGATCGGCGCGCACGGCGATATCGCCGGGCTTGGCGCCTGCGCCCTTGATCGGCTCGGTGCGCCACACCACCGACCCGACATATTGCTTGCCCTTGGGATCGGACGGGTCCTCGTCATAGAGCACGACGCGCTGCGCCACCGCCGCGATCTGATCCATCGACGACGGCTGGCCGACCCGGTCGGTGATCTTCGGACGGCTGGTCGAGGGCGAAGCGTCCTTGGGGGCTTCGACCACGGCGGGCTGCGAGCTGAGCATGCCGCGCACACTATCGTAGAGCGCAGGTCCCCACAGGAACGCACCGCCGATCAGCATCAGCAGTACGCCGCCGCCGATCAGCGCCTTGATCGGGAACGGGCCCCGCACCCGCTTGGAGGGCGGCGGCTGATCAGCCTGCGGCCGTGCACCCGGCTGATAGCGGGCCATGTCGTCCGGCTCAGCGCCATAGCCATAGCTCGGCTCGGTTTCGGTGCGGTTCTCGAGGCTCGGCTCAAGCCGTTCGAATTCCGGCGAGGGCGAAGCGACATTGGCGTAGGTCTTGCGCGCGGCGCGATTGGCCTCGGCGGCGGCGCGGCCGAGATCGTCGGCATCGGCCACCACATCGCGGAAGCCGCGCATCGAAGCGCCGGGCTGTTCGGGCTTGCGCGGCGGCATGCCGGGCATGCGCGGCGGCTCGGGACGGGTCGGGGAAACGGGATCGGCAGAAGCGCCCGGCTTCGGCTCGGGCGACCAGCCCTCTGGCTGCTGGTCCGGCTTTGATTCGCTGCCCGGCGCATCGGCCGGGCCACCCTCGGCAGGGCGGCCGGGAATCCGGGGGCCAGGACGGGTGGCTTCGCCCGAACGCGGGTCGCCGGGGCGAGCCTCACCGGGGCGCATGGCGTCGCCGGGACGAGCGCGATTCTTCTGTTCGGTGCGGGCGGCGTCGCGGGCGCGCTGGGCGGCCTCGGCCTCGACCTTGCGCACCGCCTCTTCCAGCGCCAGCCGTTCGCGGGTGATCTCGGATTCCGACAGCGGAGGCTGCACGTTGCGGAGCTGCGCGATCAGCGCGGTCCGGGCACGTTCATAGAGCGCGCGGCGAGCCTCGCCGGGCGCGTTGGGGTCCAGTCCGGCAATCGCACGGGCAATAAGCGGGTAGTAATCAGCCATCTCGACTCAAAATATCCGCCCCGCCTGGGTGATCAACGCATGATCGGCCATATCGACCAGATTTAAGTGCAAACTCGTAACCGGGCACCGGCCAATTTCCGGCAAGTCATCCTGCCGGAAACTGTCGCGGTTTAACATCCTATTCAGCCTCGAACGGGTTCTGCACCAGAATCGTATCTTCGCGCTCCGGACTTGTGGATAGCAGCGCGATCGGGCAGCCCACCAGCTCTTCGACGCGGCGGACATATTTGATCGCCTGCGCCGGCAGATCGGCCCAGGAGCGGGCATTGGCGGTCGGCTGCTGCCAACCTTCAATGGTCTCGTAGATCGGCTCGACCCGTGCCTGAGCGGCTTCACCGGCCGGCAGATGGTCGATCTCCTTACCGTCGAGCTTGTAGCCGACGCAGACTTCGATGGTCTCGAAGCCGTCGAGAATATCGAGCTTGGTCAGCGCCAGGCCATGAATACCGCAGGTGCGTACCGTCTGCCGCACCAGCACCGCGTCGAACCAGCCGCAGCGCCGCTTGCGCCCGGTGTTGACGCCGAATTCCTTGCCGCGGCGGCCGATCTCCTCGCCGATCTCGTTCTTCAATTCGGTCGGGAACGGACCGGCGCCAACGCGCGTGGTGTAGGCCTTACAGATGCCGAGCACATAGCCGACCGCGCTTGGCCCCATGCCGGTGCCGGTCGCGGCCTGCGCCGCCACGGTGTTGGACGAGGTGACATAAGGATAGGTGCCGTGATCGACGTCGAGCAGTGCGCCCTGCGCGCCCTCGAACAGGATGCGCTTGCCTTCGCGGCGCTTGATGTCGAGCAGCCGCCACACCGTTTCGGCATAGGGCAGCAGCTCGGGCGCCATCTTGGACAGGTCTTCCAGAATGGTGCGACCGTCGATTTCCGGCAGGCCGAGGCCGCGGCGCAGCGCATTGTGGTGCGCCAGCAGCCGTTCGATCTTCGGCGGCAGGGTTGAAGGGTCGGCAAGGTCCATCAGCCGAATCGCGCGGCGGCCGACCTTGTCTTCATAGGCCGGGCCGATGCCGCGCTGCGTGGTGCCGATCGCACCGGCCTTGGCGGCGTTCTCGCGCTGCGAATCGAGCTCGCGATGCAGCGGCAGAATCAGGGTGACGTTCTCGGCGATGCGCAGATTGTCCGGCGAGATCGCCACGCCCTGGGCCTTGAGCTTCTTGACCTCGTCAAGAAACGCCTGCGGGTCGAACACCACGCCATTGCCGATCACCGCCAGCTTCGAGGAGCGCAACACGCCCGACGGCAGCAGCGCCAGCTTGTAGGTCTCGCCGTTAATGACCAGCGTATGGCCAGCGTTGTGGCCGCCCTGGAACCGCACCACGATGTCGGCCTGTTCCGACAACCAGTCAACGATCTTGCCTTTTCCCTCGTCGCCCCACTGGGCGCCGACGACGACCACATTGGCCATTTGGAGAAAACCCCTGAAATTCTTCGGTTAGGGCAGATCGGGACGGAAGCGCGCTCACTCGAGCTTCCTGATCGTACCCGCGCGCCCAGGCAACCCACGGCCGTGGCCGCTCGCATGCGAGGCACCCTTTCGGATACTGGACAACGCTTGGCGACGCAAGCGCCAAGGGCCGGCGACCGCCCGGTTGGGCTGCGGCAAATCATTGATATCCGCCGAAAAAACAGGCGTCGCCAGCGCGGCCCGCCGCATCTTCCGGGGAAAACAGCAGCCGCAGCGCGGCCGCGGTGACGCGAGCGCGCGCGATTCTGCACCGACAGCGCGAGCCGGCGCGGCATTGTGGCTCACGGCAAACCCGCCGCGCGCTGTTGGTCAGTTGCCGGCTTCAGCCTCCAGCGCACGGCGCAGCCGGCGGATGATCACGCTGCGGGCGCGGTCGTCGGCGGCGGCATCGATCCGCTCGCTGATGTCGAGCATCAGCCTGGACATGTCGTTGTGCCAATCGAGCTCGACCACCGCCTGCGGCTCCAGCCGGCGGCGATGGCCGCCATCGAGCACCGCGGGCTCCGGCGTGGTCAGCTCAAACAGCTCGTCCAGCACCGGCGTGAACAGTTTGGCGGCCGGCACCACGCCATCGGCGAGCCGCGCCACCATGCCCGCAATCGCCGCTTCTTCGCCATGGGTCAGAAACACGCCGCGGCTGATCGGGCGGCGCGCGCTAAGCCAGCGCGCCAGCTCCGGGCCATCGGCGTGACCGGAGTAATCATCGATCCAGCGGATTCGCGCCGCGACCTTGATCTCCTCGCCCTGGATGCGCACCGCCTTGGCGCCCTCTTCCAGAAAGCGGCCGAGCGTGCCATGGGCCTGATAGCCGACCAGCAGCACGGTGCCGTGCCGCCGGCACAGCCAGCGCTTCAGATGATGACGGATGCGGCCGGCGTCGCACATGCCGCTGGCGGCGATGATGATGTGAAAGCCGTTCAGCCGGGCGATCGACTTGCTCTCGTCAACCGTCTCGGTGAAGCGCAGCTGCGGCGAATTGAGCAGCCGCTCGACATCGACGCCGCCATCGAGATCGGCGGCGTGGCGGCGGAACACTTCGGTCGCCCGGATTGCCAGCGGAGAATCGAGGAACACCGGCGCCTTCGGCACCTCGCCGCGCTCCATCAGCTGGATCAGATCGACGATCAGCTCCTGGGTGCGCTCGACCGCAAAGGCCGGGATCAGCAGCGCGCCCTGCTGCGCCGCTGCTTCGCGCACCTCGCCGGCCAGCCGCGCGCGGCGCTGCTCCGGCGTGGTCGCCGGCCGGTCGGTGTCGCCATAGGTGGATTCGCAGATCACGTAGTCGAAGCCGGTCGGCGCTTCCGGATCGGGCTGCAGCAGCTTGGCATCGGGGCCAAGATCGCCGGACGCCAGCACGCGCAGCGGCGCGCCATCCTTGCCCTCGCCGGCGAATTCGATCTCGATCGACGCCGAGCCGAGCAGATGGCCGGCGTTCCAATAGCGGGCGCGCACGCCGGGAATGACCTCGATCCAGCTTTCGTAATCGACCGGCCGAAATGAATCGAGCGTCACCACCGCGTCGGTCTTGGTGTAGATCGGCTCGACCGCATCGCGGCCGCGTGCGGCGTTGCGGCGGTTCAGCGCCAGCACTTCGGATTCCTGAATGCTGCCGGCGTCGGGCAGCATGTAGGAACACAGATCGCGGGTGCCGCGGGTGGCGAAGATCGTGCCGTCAAAGCCGTCGCGCACCAGCTTCGGCAACAGCCCGGAATGATCGATATGGGCGTGGGTCAGCAGCACCGCGTCGAGCGAGGCCGGCCGGAACGGGAACGCGCTGTAGTTCAGCGCCTTCAGGGTTTTGGGCCCCTGATACAGCCCGCAATCGACCAGAAAACTGCCCTTGGCGGTCTTGAACAGATAGCAGGAGCCGGTGACGGTGTGGGTGGCTCCGCAGAATTGCAGGCTGACGCTCATCGGGATGCACCTGAAGCAAGCGGCGAGACAAGTTCGTTGTGCAGCGCCTCGGCGAACAGCGCATCGAGCGCGATCGCATTGGTGGGATGCGCGACACTGTCGGTGGACCGCATGGTGCGGATGCCGGCAGAACTGAAGGCTTGCAGCATGCCGAGCGGAAACAGCGCGTGGGTGATCACCGCATCGATATAAGTCGCGCCAGCGGCGCGCAGCGCCTTGGCGCAGGCGATCAGCGTTCCACCCGAGGACACGATGTCATCGACCAGCAGCACCGGGCGCAGCACGAATTGCGTCGGATCGGCAAAGCCGACCTCGACCGTGCGATCATCGCGCCTGGTCTTGGTTGCGACCGCACAATCACAGCCAAGCCGGCTGGCCAGATTGCTGACCCAGGGCAGCGACTCGGCGTCCGGGCCGACCACGATGGTGTCGGCAGCCAGCGAGCCCGACAGCGCCGCCGCCATCGCCGGCGCGGCGGACAGGTTTTCCGCCTCGATATCGGCGAACACCGCGCTGATCTCCGGGGTGCGGTGCAGATGCGCATCAACGGTGATCACCCGATCAACCGCCCTGCCCAGCAACTGCCCGATCACGCGCTGGCTGATCGCCTCGCCCGGCCGGAACGCCGTGTCCTGGCGCATGTAGCACAGATAGGGCGCGATCAGCACGATGCGCTGGGCGCCGCCGCGGCGCAGCGCCTCGCAGGCAAATAGCAGCGCGATCAGCTTGTCATTGGGGCGGTCGAGCGAGGCATAGATCAGCATGGTCGGCGCGACGTCGCCGACCCGGACCCGCAATTCGCCATCAGGAAAACGATGCAACTCGATCAGGTCGATCGGCACGCCGAGCCGCACCGCCAAGCGCCGCGCCGCTTCGCTCGACTCGGGCAGTGCAACGATCCGGACCGCACTCACAACACCTGCTCCCGGAACGGCTGCTCACCATCAACGGTGTAGCCGCTGGTTTCCTCCGCCGCGGCCAGCGTCAATTCGCGCTCCGACGGATCGAACGCATAGATGCGATACAGCGGCTCGCCGGCCTCGACCCGGTCGCCGACCTTCTTGAACAATTTGATGCCCGCGCCCTTGTCGATCGGCGCGCCGGCGGTGCGCGCCAGCCGGTTGAGCTGCAGACAATCGATCGCGGTGACCACGCCGTCGCGCGGCGCCACCACATCGGCGGTGAGCGTGCCGAGATCCTTGCGGCAAGTCGAGGGGCCCTGATTGTCGATGATCTTCTGCATCTGCTTGAGCGCCGCGCCGCTTTCCAGCAATTCGCGGGCGCGGGCATAGCCCGAGCCACCGCGCAGCTGCGGATCGTATTCCAATAGACGACCCGCGAGCCGCAGCGATTTTTCGCGCAGATCAGGTGGCGCCTTCGGATCATTGCCGAGCACGGCCATCACGTCCTGCGCTTCCAGCACCGGGCCGATGCCATTGCCGATCGGCTGACGGCCGTCGGTGGTGATGGTTTCGACCGCGATGCCATAGTGATCGCCGACGAATTCGAACAGCTTGCGCAGCCGCATCGCATCGGTGGCGCCGGTGACCTTGGCGGACGGGCCGACCGGCAGATCGACCAATAGATGCGTGGAACCGGCGGCGAGCTTCTTCGACATGATCGAAGCCACCATCTGCTCGCGGGTGTCGAGGCAGAGCGGCCGTTCCACCGAGATCAGAATATCGTCGGCCGGCGACAGATTGACGTGGCCGCCCCAGATCATGCAGCCATTGCAGGCCGCGACGATCTCCTTCATCTCGGCGACGCCGACATCGACCCGCGCCAGCACTTCCATTGTGTCGGCGGTGCCGGCTGGCGATGTGATGGCGCGCGAGGAGGTTTTCGGAATCGTCAGGCCGTGGGCGGCAACGATCGGCACCAGCACCATCGAGGTGCGATTGCCCGGAATGCCGCCGATGCAGTGCTTATCGACCACCACCGGCCGGTCCCAGCGCAGCTGGGTGCCGACCGAGGCCATCGCCGCCACCAGCGCCAGCAATTCATCGGACGTCATGAAGCGCGCGCAGCCGATCAGGAACGCGGCGATCTCCATGTCGGAATAGCGATAGCGCGCCAGATCGTTGACGATCGCCTTGATCTCGTCGGCGGCCAGCGTGCGTCCCTGAATCTTGCCGCGCACCGCATCGAGGCTGGCGGGCGGCGGCGCCGGCGACACCGTCACCGCGGTTCCGACCGGCTCACCGAACCGGCGGAACGACGGCTCGGCGAGGCCGAGATCATCGGGGCCGATCAAGGCGTCATCGTCGGAAATCAGCAGCGTGGCCAGCAGCGATTTGGTGCCGCGCCTGATCTCGACACGGCTGAAACCGCTGAACACTTCCGGACGCAGCGCGCGCGAGCGCCGCGAAATCACCGCGACGTTCTCGCGGCCAGTGTCGAGGCGGATCTGACGGATCGTGAGTTGTGGCCGGGAAGCATCAACAGGAGACATCATGACAAGCCAGAACAGTGCAGGTGGTTGAGGATGGCCCGCTTCGTCCAGCCCGCAATTGATCCAGGTCAGGTTGTGTCCGGACCAATGGTCGCGACGGCTGGGCTGTTGCGGAAGTCAGCGAAGTGGCGCTGTGCTCTTGACCGCCCCCGGCACGGCTTGCTTGTCTGACGATCACATCCGACACCCCGCGCGCATGGGAACTGACATGGATCGAATCACTATCCAGGGACTGCAGGTTCCTAAGCTTGGGCTTGGCACGTTCCGGCTGCAAGGCGAACCATGCCGCGCCGCGGTCGAAAGCGCGCTGGCGCTCGGCTATCGCCACATCGACACCGCGGAAATGTATGCCAATGAGGACGCGGTCGGCGATGCGGTGGCAAGCTCCGGCATTGCGCGCGACCAGATTCACATCACCACCAAAGTGTGGTGGCAGAATCTGGCGCCCGATGCGATCCGCCGCGCGTTTGACGCCAGCCTCGCCAAGCTGAAGACGGATTATGTCGATTTTTATCTGATCCATTGGCCGGCACCGGACATGGACCTTGCCGCCGCGCTACGCACGCTGCTGAGCATCAAGGAGCAAGGCGGCGCCCGCGCGATCGGCGTGTGCAATTTTCCGGTGGCTTTGCTCAAGCAGGCGGTTGAGCAACTGCAGGCGCCGATTGCCTGCAACCAAATCGAATATCACGTGCTGCTCGGCCAAAGCCGGCTGTGCGACTATGCGCAGCGCCATGGCATTCCGATCGTGGCCTATGCGCCGCTGGCACAGGGCCGCCTCGCCTCTTATCCGCAGCTCCAGGCGATCGCCGACAAGCATGGCGCCACGCCATCGCAGGTGGCGCTGGCGTGGTTGCTGCAACAGGATAACGTGCTGGCGATTCCGAAATCAGGCAGTCCCGCCAGCCAGCGCAGCAATCTCGTCGCGCTCGATCTCAAGCTTGATGACGATGACCGCGCCGCGATCGCCCGGCTGCCGAAAGACCAGCGCTTCGTCAATCCGCCGTTCGCGCCGCAATGGGATGAATGAGCCGCAATGTCCAAGACCACCCGCGCCACCCAGGCGCTCGACAAGCTCAAGATCGACTTCACGCTGCATCACTACGACTACGACCCCAATGCCGACTCGATCGGGCTGCAGGCGGCCGCAGCGCTCGGCGTGCCGGCGAGCTGTGTGCTGAAGACGCTGATGGCCGAGGTCGATGGCAAGCCGGTGTGCGTGGTGGTGCCCTCCGACCGCGAAGTGAGCATGAAGAAGCTGGCCGGTGCCTTTGGCGGCAAGAGCGCCAAGATGATGAAGCCGGCCGATGCCGAGCGGCTGACCGGCTATCACGTTGGCGGCATCTCGCCGTTCGGGCAGAAGAAGCAGCTGCCGACCGCGGTGGAACAAAGCGCACTTGCGGAACCGCTGGTCTATCTCAATGGCGGGCAGCGCGGGCTGCAGATCCGGCTCGACCCAAACGCGCTGTGCCAAGCGATCGGCGCGCGGGCAACGCCGCTGGTCGCCGATTGAATCTGCACAGCTGCGGCACAGCCGAGATTGTGATCGGCGCAAAAATCCGTATTGCTGACGACAACCAGGGAAGCGACGCTCACATCATGCAGGCAACCGCAGGCACGGCCGCGCCCTGGATCGGGCTTTGAATGACGACTGCGCCGCCTTCTTCTCATCCACACCGCTTCGGCTGGGTCTCCGACCAGCCTTATCTGCTGCTCAGCCTGACCTCGCTGTTCTGGGCCGGCAACGCCATTGTCGGCCGGCTCGCTGCTGGCCATTTTCCGCCAGTGACGCTGTCGATCCTGCGCTGGAGCTGCGCGTTTCTGATCGTGCTGCCGTTCGCCTGGCGCCATCTGCGCCAGGACTGGCACGAAATCCGCCGCCGGCTGCCATTGATGCTGGCGATCTCGATCAGCGGCATCTCGATCTTCAACACGCTGCAATACACCGCGCTGGAATCGACCACCGCGCTCAACATCCTGCTGCTGCAATCGACCGCGCCGCTGTTCGTGGCGCTGTGGTCGCTGATCATTCTCGGCGTGCGGCTGACACTGACGCAGGCGCTCGGCATTCTGGTGTCAATGGCCGGGGTGTTTGTGATCCTGCTGCGCGGCGACCTCACCCAGCTCGCCAAAATCGAACTCAATCGCGGCGACATCATCTTCATCACCGCGCTGGCGATCTTCGGCCTGTATTCGGCACTGACGCAACGGCGGCCGGCGATTCACGGCCTGTCGTTCCTGGCCTTCACGTTCGGCTGCGGCGCGCTGTTTCTGTTTCCGCCGCTGGTCTGGGAACTGATGGTGCGGCCGGTGGCGGCGGTCGACTTCGCCAACGCGGCCTCGCTGGCCTATGTGGCGATCTTCCCGTCGATCCTGGCCTATCTCTGCTACAATCGCGGCGTGCGGCTGATCGGCGCCAATCGCGCCGCGCCGTTCTTTCACCTGATCCCGGTGTTCGGTTCGGCGATGGCGATCGTGTTCCTGGGCGAGCGGCCGCAGCTGTTCCACGCCTATGGCTATGCGCTGGTGCTGGCCGGGGTCTATGTCGCCGCGCGCCAGCCGAAGACCAGCTAGTCGACAACGATAACACCCCGGCGCGCCGCGCCGGGGGCGCTAAGCGCCGCCGATCAAGATGCCGGCCGCCAGCACCACCACGCCGCCCAGCACGATCTGGAACACGGCCTGCAAGAACGGCGTGTCCATGTATTTGGCGCGGATATAGGCGATCGCCCACAGCTCCAGGAACACCACCAGGCCGGCGATCGCGGTGGCGATCCAGAACGCATTGGCCCAGGCATCGGGCACCAGATACGGGATGGTGTGGCCGAGGCCGCCGATCGTGGTCATCAGGCCGCAGATCGTGCCGCGCAGCCAGGGCGAGCCGCGCCCGGTGAGCGAGCCGTCATCCGACAGCGCTTCCGCAAAGCCCATCGAAATGCCGGCGCCGATCGAGGCCGCCAGACCGACCAGAAACGTCTGCCAATTGTTGTGGGTCGCGAACGCCGCCGCAAACAGCGGCGCCAGCGTCGAGACCGAACCATCCATCAAGCCGGCGAGGCCCGGCTGCACATATTGCAGCACGAACATGCGGCGACGGGTGTGATCCTCCTCGCTGCGCACTTCCGCGGTCAAAATCTTGTCGGACAGTTTTGCCGCGTTGTGCTCGTGGTGTTTCTCGATCTCGGCGAGATCGGTCAGCAATTTGCGGATGCCGACATCGGTGGAGCGCTCGGCGGCGCGCGTGTAGAAGCGGTGCGCCTCGAACTCCATCGTTTCCGCCTCCTTGCGGATTCGATCGAGCGGCAGATTGCGGGTCATCCAGATCGGCCGACGGCGGATAAAACCCTTGACGTCTTCACGACGGATTGGCGGCAGATTGGGGCCGAACCGATCCTCGTAAAGCTGTAGCAGCATGTGGCGGTGATTCTTCTCCTGCTCGGCCATCTCGGTGAACAGCCGGGCGGAGTCTGGGTAGCGTTCCGCGAGATCTTCGGCGAAGGCCAGATAAATCCGGCTGTCTTCTTCCTCACCAGCGATTGCAACGGCGAGAATTTCACGTTCCGTCAGTTCGGCAAAGGCCTTCATCCGCAGCGACATCCAACTTCATTAGAAGGATTCTAAGTTAGGTTGCGGTGCAGTCGTTGTCAAAGCGCCTTGAACGCAGATCGTTCATCACGTCGTCATTGATCCGTCAGCCGGCTGTGATCGTCGCTCGGCAAAAAGCCTCCGCGTCATCACAAGGAGGCTTTTCGATGCGACATAGTTGGCTTTGTTCCGTTGCTGCACTGCTGCTGACCGCCGGCGGCGCCGCTGCTCAAAGCGAGGGCGAATTCCCGGCCACGCTGGCCGGCCATGCCGTGCTGCCGGCGCAGAGCTTCGTCGCCGCGCCGGCCGACGCCCCGGACGACCTCAAGACCTCTGGCAAATACACCACCGGCCGCCGCGTCGACGCGCAGGGCACGGTGATGGGCAAGTCGAACGGCCGGCCGACCGGCGTCGCGGTGCCGTTCAACGGCCAGCCGCTGCAGGGCCATTCCGGCATCAAGGCGATGGCGGACGGCACCTTCTGGGTGCTGACCGACAATGGCTTCGGCTCGCGCTACAATTCGCCGGACTCGATGCTCTATCTCAGCCGGCACAAGATCGACTGGAAGAGCGGCAAAGTGGACCGCCAGCAGACCGTGTTCCTGCACGACCCCGACAAGAAGGTGCCGTTCCGCATCCTCCATGAGGACAGCAAGCAGCGCTATCTGACCGGCGCCGATTTCGACACCGAGGGCTTTCAGATCATCGGCGATCATTTCTGGATCGGCGACGAATTCGGCCCCTACATTCTGAAGGCCGACCTCAGCGGCAAAATCCTCGCGGTGTTTGAAACCCTTGCCGATGGCAAGCCGGTGAAGTCGCCGGATCATTGGTCGGTGCAGTCGCCGGGCGCGCCGGGCGCCAGCTATAGCGGCGTCAATCTGCGCCGCTCCAAGGGCTTTGAAGGGTTCGCCGCGTCCAAGGACGGCAAGCACCTCTATCCCCTGCTCGAGGGTCCGCTGTGGGACGCCGACAGCAAGGACTGGGAAAAGCGCGATGGCCGCGAAGTGGCGCGGATTCTGGAATTTGACGTCGCCGCCGAAAAATTCACCGGCCGCTCCTGGCACTATGTGTTCGAGAGCAACGGCCACGCGATCGGCGATTTCAACATGATCGACGCCACCCACGGCCTGGTGATCGAGCGCGACAATGGCGAAGGCACCAAGGACAAGGCTTGCGCCGAAGGCACCCGCGCCGAAAACTGCTTTGCTGACCTCGCCAAGTTCAAGCGCGTTTACAAGATCGAGCTGAGCGACGCCAATGTCGGCCAGCCGGTCAAGAAGATCGGCTTCATCGATCTGATGAAGATCCGTGACCCGAACAAGAAGGCGCGCAAGGAGCTGACCGACGGCGCGCTGGCGTTCCCGTTCTTCACCATCGAGAATGTCGACAAGGTTGACGACACCCACATCATCGTCGGCAATGACAACAACCTGCCGTTCTCGTCGAGTCGCGATCCCAACAAGGCCGACGACAACGAATTCGTGCTGCTCGAAGTCGCCGACTTCCTGAAGGCCAAGTAACCGGCCACGACAGGTAATACCAACGGCAATTGATACCAACCTATTCGCACGTCATGGCCGGGCTTCGTCCCGGCCATCCACGTCTTTGATCTTGCGCCGCTTTCAAGACGTGGATGCCCGCAAAGCGCGGGCATGACAAGTCAATGGTCGGAGTCGCTGGTATAACGGCCATAAAGAGGCCCGGACTGAGATCATCAGCCCGGGCGAAGGCAACCACAGCATCGTTGCTGGTCCTGGCGGTGTGCTGCACGCCGCCAGGATCATGATTTACGCGGCGCGGACCTTGCCGAGGAACTGATCGACCGCTTCGCGCAGCTTGCCGGACTGACCATCCAACTCGCGGGCGCTGGTCAGCACTTCGGCAGCCGCCTCGCCGGTCGCTTCCGCGGCGGTCGCGACCCCACCGATGTGGCCGTGAATTTCGCTGGCGCCGGTTGCCACCGACTGGATGTTGCGCGCAATCTCGCGAGTCGCCGCCCCCTGCTCCTCCACGGCGCCGGAAATCGCCACCGTGATTTCGCTCATCTTCGCAATGGTCTCGCCGATGCTGGAGATCGACTTGACCGCATCGTTGGTCGAAGCCTGCATCGCCGCTACCTGCGAAGAAATTTCCTCGGTGGCCTTGGCGGTCTGGCTGGCGAGCGCCTTCACTTCCGAGGCAACCACCGCAAAACCGCGTCCCGATTCGCCGGCACGCGCCGCTTCGATGGTGGCGTTCAGCGCCAGCAGATTGGTCTGCGAGGCGATCGAGTGAATGAGCTGCACCACCTCGCCGATCTTCTCGGCGCCGGTCGACAGTAGTTGCACCGTGGCGTTGGTCTGCTCGGCATCGGTCACTGCCTTGCCGGCGACTTCCCGCGACTGCGCCACCTGGCGGGCGATCTCGCCGACCGAGCTCGACAGTTCTTCCGCCGCGGCCGCCACCGTGCCGATCGTGCTCGACGCCGCTTCCGTGGCCGAGCCGACCGTGGCGGCGCGGGTCGAAGCATCGCCCGCGGTGGTCGTCATCGATTGCGCGGTCGCCTGCATGTTGCGCGCGGCGGTCGCCACCGAGCCGACGATGCCGCTGACGCTGCGCTCGAAATCACCGGCGATCTCGAGCATGGTGCGGCGGCGTTCTTCGGCGGCGCGCTGCTGCGCCTCGGCCTCAACCTGCTCCAAGCCGCGAATGCGGATCGCGTTGTCCTTGAACACCTGCACCGACTTGGCCATCGCGCCGACTTCGTCACCGCGATCGGTGCCCGGAATGTCGGCATCGAGCTGGCCTTCGGCGAGCGATTGCATCCGGTCGCCGAGCCTCGCCAATGGCCGGGTGATCGAGCGGCCGATCACCCAGGCAATCGCGCCACACACTGCGCCGATACCGAGAATCGCCGCGACCAGCGCCGAGACGATCGGCATCAGCCGGGCGTCGAGATCGTCGAGATAGGCGCCGGAGCCGACGATCACGTTCCACTGCGGTATCATCACGGCGTAAGAAATCTTGCGACGCAGTTGCTCCGAACCGGGGCGCTGGAAATCGTAATACAGCGTCGATTCGCCCTTCGCCATCACCTCATCGCGCAATTCGCGCAGCAGGTAGCGATTGCCGGTAGCGACGTTGAGGAAGCTCTGGCCAATCATCTTCTTGTCGGGCGAAGCGATGGTGATGCCGTCATAGCCATAGGCGAACAGATAGCCATTGCCGTTGTCGAAGGTCATCGCGCCGAGGCGGCGGCTGAATTCTGCGAGCGCCTGCTCTTTGGTGAGCTGGCCGGCATTGACTTCCTTCTGCAACGCCAGCGCGGTATTGCGGCCCATATCGACGAAGTACTTGGTCTGCTCGATGCGTGCCGTGAGCAATTCCTGCTTCATCATGTTGCCGGCATAGACGCCGGCGGCACACAAGCCGACCATCGCAACGGTAACTAAAATGGCGAGCTTGGGCGTGATACGAAGATTACTGAACTTCACCTGAGCGCTCCGATTAGCACGTCACACCCTCCCATGGGCGTTTCTTGCGGCGCACACTATTGGTAGAAGCTTTTCGGATTATTACCGTAAAAGTTGCGAAAATTCCACTTGGCGAACATACGTTGCAATTCGCGAATTGAATCAGACTCAAAAAAAATCCCTCCCCGAATGGGGAGGGATGCATTTTTTTGGTGATCGAAGCGTCGCGACGCGGCGCTGGTAATTAGAACAGCAGCGCCTTGGCCTGCTTGACCGGCGGCAGTGCCTGCACCTTGGCGAGCACGTCGGCCGGCATCGGCCCGTCGATCTCGACCAGCGCGATCGCATCGCCGCCCTGGCTGTGACGGCCGAGGCTGAAGGTCGCGATGTTGACATTGGCATCGCCGAGCAGGCTGGCGAACTTGCCGATGAAGCCCGGCTTGTCCTCGTTGGTCACATAGACCATCGACTTGCCGAACTCGGCATCGACGCGGATGCCCTTGATATCGACCAGGCGCGGATGACCGTCGGCGAACACCGTGCCGGACACCGAACGCTCGCCCTTTTCAGTGGCGACGGTCACGGTGATCAGGCTCTCATAGTCGCTCTCGGCGGCGCGGACGATCTCGTCCACCACCATGCCGCGCTCCTTGGCCACCACCGGCGCCGACACGACGTTGACGTCGCCCAGCATCGGCCGCAGCAGACCCGACAGCGCCGCCGAAGTCAGCGCCTTGATCTTCATTTCCGCGACTTCGCCTTCGTAAGTGATGGTCACCTTGACGATGTTGCTCTCGGTGAGCTGACCGGCGAACGAGCCGAGCTTTTCGGCCAGTTCAATGAACGGCTTCAGCTTCGGCGCTTCTTCCGCGGTGATCGAGGGGAAGTTCACCGCGTTGGAGATCGCGCCGGTGAGCAGGTAGTCCGACATCTGCTCGGCCACCTGCAGCGCGACGTTTTCCTGAGCTTCCGTGGTGGAGGCGCCCAGATGCGGGGTGCAGATCACGTTCGGCAGGCCGAACAGCACGTTGGAAGTGGCGGGTTCTTCGGTGAACACGTCGAACGCCGCGCCAGCCACCTGGCCGGACTTCAGCGCCTCGGCGAGCGCCTGCTCGTCAACCAGACCGCCGCGGGCGCAGTTGATGATGCGCACGCCCTTCTTCATCTTGGCGATCGCGGCCGCGTCGATGATGTTGCGGGTCTTGTCGGTGAGCGGGGTGTGCAGCGTGATGAAGTCAGCGCGCTTGAACACGTCTTCGAGTTCGACCTTATCGACGCCGAGATCCTTGGCGCGCTCCGGCGACAGGAACGGGTCGAACGCAATCACCTTCATCTTCAGGCCGAGCGCGCGGTCGGCAACGATCGAACCGATATTGCCGCAGCCGATCACGCCGAGCACCTTGCCGGTGATCTCAACGCCCATGAAGCGGTTCTTTTCCCACTTGCCGGCCTGGGTCGAGGCGTCGGCAGCGGGGATCTCGCGGGCCAGCGACAGCATCATGGTGATAGCGTGTTCGGCGGTGGTGATCGAATTGCCGAACGGGGTGTTCATCACGATGATGCCCTTGGCGGTCGCCGCGGGAATTTCGACGTTATCAACGCCGATGCCGGCGCGGCCGATCACCTTGAGACGGGTGGCCTTTTCCAGGATCTTCGCGGTGGCCTTGGTGGCGGAGCGGATCGCCAGGCCATCGTAATTGCCGATGATCTCGGCGAGCTTGTCCTTGTCCTTGCCGAGGCTCGGCTGGAAATCGACGTCGATGCCGCGATCCTTGAAGATCTGCACGGCGGCTTCCGACAGCGCGTCGGAAATAAGAACCTTGGGTTTGGTCATCGGAGTTGTCCTGAGCTGAAATTAAAGCTGAAGCTGATGTGAGAGCTGAAGCTGCAACGAATGCTGTGCGCTCCCTCGCCCCGCTCTTGCGGGGAGAGGGCTGGGTGAGGGGCTGCTGAGTCCCCGCATATGCAAACGGTGAGATGAGCGCAGTGCCTGGCCCCTCACCCGGATCGCGAGAGCGATCCGACCTCTCCCCGCTTGGCGGGGAGAGGTTAAGAGCATCAGGCCGCCTGATTCAGCGAGGCCTTGGTGGTTTCAAACGCCCAGTCCAGCCACTGCGTCAGGGCCGCAACGTCGGCGGTTTCCACCGTGGCGCCGCACCAGATGCGCAAGCCGGGAGGAGCATCGCGATAGGCGCCGAGGTCGTAACCCGCGCCTTCCTTTTCGACCGCCGCCACCAGCTTCTTGGCGAAATCGGCCTGGGCTTCGGGGCTGAGCGCGGTGATCGCGGGATCAACCACCTTCAAGCACACCGAGGTGTTGGAGCGGATCGCCGGATCGGTGGCGAGGAAATCAACCCACGGGGTCTTGGCGACCCAGTCGGTGATCACCTTGGTGCTGGCATCGGCGCGGCCGATCAGACCCTTGAGACCGCCAACCGACTTCGCCCAGTTGAGCGCGTCGATATAGTCTTCGACGCACAGCATCGACGGGGTGTTGATGGTCTCGCCCTGGAAGATACCCTCGATCAGCTTGCCGCCCTTGGTCAGGCGGAAGATCTTCGGCATCGGCCAGGCCGGGGTGTGGCTCTCAAGCCGGGCCACCGCGCGCGGGCTGAGGATCAGCATGCCGTGAGCGGCTTCACCGCCGAGCGCCTTCTGCCAGGAGAAGGTCACGACATCGAGCTTGGCCCAATCGAGCGGCTGGGCGAACGCCGCCGAGGTGGCGTCGCAAATGGTCAGGCCTTCGCGATCGGCCTTGATCCAGTCAGCATTGGGCACGCGCACGCCGGAGGTGGTGCCGTTCCAGGTGAACACCACGTCGGAAGCCGGATCGACCTTGGAGAGGTCGGGGAGCTCACCATAGCCCGCCTTGAGCTTGGTGACGTCCTTCAGCTTCAGTTCCTTGGTAATGTCGCCGATCCAGCCGTCGCCGAACGATTCCCAGGCGATGGCGGTGACGGGACGCGGGCCGAGCAGCGACCACAGCGCCATTTCGACCGCGCCGGTGTCGGAGGCCGGAACGATGCCGATCTTGTAATCGGCGGGCACTTCCAGCACTTCGCGGGTCAGGTCGATGGCCAGCTTGAGCTTGGCCTTGCCGACCTTGGCACGGTGCGAACGGCCGAGCGGAGCGTCGTTCAGTTGTTGGGGGGTCCAGCCGGGGCGCTTGGCGCAGGGGCCGGAGGAGAAATTGGAGTTCGTGGGCCGCGATGCGGGCTTCGTCGTCATGTAGTCTATCCTTCCAGATAGCTGCCTCTCGTTGGGGAGAGGTTTCCCGCCGCTGGGAATAGACCTCTGCGCTCCAATGTCAAGGAACTTCCCTGCCGATTTTCACCGGAAAAGCTAGACTTTGGAATCCCGGCCCGGCCTGCCTAGCGCCTGGAACGGCCCGCCACCTTGCGATGGCGCAAGCGCGAACGCCCTGAAAACAGGGGCGCTCGCGCCTTTTGCTGCGATGGCGTCGATACTGTTACTGACCGACCCGGCCCGGATAGCCAGGGGTACTCGGACTATCACCAGGCAGGCCGCTTGGCGCGGCGCCGGTGCCGATCGTGCCGGGCGTCTGCGTATTGGGCGCGCCGGGCTGATTAGTAGCGGCAGCGGGATTGGTTGCCGTGCTGCTCGACGTGCCGGTCCCTGTGGTGGTCGAGGTGCCGGGGTTGATCCCGGCGCCGCCGGGGCTCTGTACCGTGGTGCTCGGGCTATTGGCGACACCGGCACCGCCCGGCGCCGCACCGACGCCGCCGCTTTGCGCCGCAGCAGCCGATGATGCGCTGATCAGGCCCGCGATCAGTAGATATTTCAGAACCATGACATTCTCCCTGGAAGTTTCGACCAGGGAGCAACAGAGGCCGCGGCGCCACGTTCCTGGAACTCGCAGCGGCGCTACGCCGCCGAGACTTTGGCGAGGAACTGCCGCACTTCGTTGCGCAAGGTCTCGACCTGCGCAGCAATGCTGTGGGAGGCATGGTTGACCCGCGTTGCGATCCGCCCGGTGTCGTCAGCGGCTTGACTGATCCCAACGATGTTCGCTGATACTTCCGACGTGCCGCTGGACGCCTGCTGCACGCTGTTAGCGATTTCCCGCGTCGCAGCGCCCTGCTGCTCCACTGCGGCAGCGATTATGCCCGACACATCATTGATCTCTTTGATGCGCTGACTGATGATCTCGACCGCTTCGACCGACTGTTCCGTGACCGTCTGCATCTCGGCAATGCGCGCGGTGATCTCCTCGGTCGCCTTCGCCGTTTGCGTGGCCAGCGCCTTCACCTCTGAGGCAACGACCGCAAAGCCCTTGCCCGATTCGCCGGCGCGCGCGGCTTCGATCGTCGCGTTCAAAGCTAACAGGTTGGTCTGTTCCGCAACCGCATTGATCAGCTTGACGACATCGCCGATCCGCTGCGCGGCGTCGGAAAGATTGCGGATCTTGTCGTTGGTCTCGGTGGCTTCCTGCACCGCCTGCTTGGTGCTGGTCGCCGACAGTTGAACCTGCCGCGAGATTTCCAAGATCGACGCCGTCAGTTGCTCCGCTGCACTCGCCACCGACTGAACGCTGGCCGACGCCTCTTCGGAACCGGACGCAACGCTGGTCGACTGCCGGCTGGTTTGCTCGGCGGCCGCAGCCATCGAACCGGCCGCGCCTTGCAATTCATCCGACGCGCTGATCAGCGTCGTAGCGACCTGATCCATCCCAACCGCGAAATGCTGTGACACATTGGAGACCTCCCGGACCTTGTGATCCATCAGGTCGGTACTGGCATTGATGGTGTTCGCCGCAATGCAGAACGAGCCCGGCAAGCCGCGCGTCAGCACCTTGCGGAAGGTCTTGCCCTGCGAGACGTAGTCCATCGACGCTGACGCCTCACGGACGAAGGCGTCGACAATATCAAGCATATTGTTGACCTCGGCCTGCGCCCGCCCGAGGTCGCCTGCGTCGCGGCGGCCCATCGTGCGGGCTTCGAGATCTCCATGGCGAGCCTTCTCACAAACCGCGGCGATTTCCGCAACCGCCGCTGTGCCGCGGCTGAGTTGCTGGCTGGCGAGAGCAATCAGCCCGACGGCAACGAGGGCGGCTACAATTTCCGCCATCGGGCCAAGTACGCCATCCAGCGCGCGCATGACAACGAGCAAAAGAATCACGACCGCCGCCGCGAGCAGCGCGAACTGCGCCTTAGACAGAGAAGATGAATTCGTCATAGGCCACACCTTGCTGGGAGAGCATTTTCATCAGCATTGCGCTGCCCGCATTCATGCCTTCTTTGGCGCCGCCGGCCCGCCGCTCCTCTGCGCGCAACTGCGCGTAGAGCCGCTCGATTGTCGCCACCTGAGCACGGTCCGGCTTGCGGCGATTGGAGTGAAAGCCGATCACATTGCGATGGCTGTCAAAGGTGGGGGTGACGTGCGCGAACACCCAATAGTGATCGCCGTCGCGCGCCATGTTGACGACATAGGCGAAGATCTCCTTCTTGGCCTGGATCGTGTCCCATAGCAGTTTGAAGATGCAGTGCGGCATATCGGGATGGCGGATCAGATTATGCGGGGCGCCAATCACCTCTCGTCGGCTGAACTTCGACAGCCGTATGAAGACGTCGTTGGCGTAGGTGATCCGGCCTTTGAGGTCAGTCTTGGTAACAATCAATTCGTGATCATCGAATCGGCATTCAACGCCTGTCGGCTTGGCGATTGCACGGGCCATGTCAGTCACTTTCGCATCCAGCAGTCGAACAGCACACGCGATCACTCGCGAAGGCCGGTTATCGCGCGGTGAGATCGATTGCTAAACTGCGAAACACTACTTACTCGAGCATTAAGCTGCAGCCCCGTAACAACCCTAGGTTAAAGGAGCTGCACCGGGTGCAATCAAAACCGCATGGTCATGCCGACATGGCTCGGCTGGAACCCGAGGCGCTTGTAGAACCGCTGGGCATCGACCCGGCTTTCGTGGGTGAACAATTCCAGCAGTTTGCAGCCGTTGGCGAGCGCTTCGCCAATGGCCCAGCGCACCAGCCGCTCACCGACGCCCTGGCTGCGACGATCGCTGACCACACGGACATCCTCGATGATGCCGCGCGAGGCGCCCTGCGAACTCAGCCCCGGCAGAATCGCCAGTTGCAGGCAACCAACCACCTGTCCGTCGGCATCCTCCGCCACCATCATCTGAATGTGATGGGCACGGTGCATCGCATCAAAAGCTTTGTAGTAGCTCGCCGGCAGAGGCTCCACCACCAGCTCGCGGTTTTGACCGAGCGGATCATCAGCGAGCAACTTCACGATCGCGACCACATCAGCGCGCTTCGCTGGCCGGATGGTGATGGCTTCTCCGGTCATGCCCTACCCTTGCCTATTGCTGCAATGATCCTGCGGACAAATAGCACATCCAAAACACGGCCGCACGGTCCGGCAGATCAGCCCGACCACGGCGACCGCTATCAGAACTTGTAACCGACGCCGCCACGAACGGTCGAAACGCTGGTGTCGATCGGCGCCGCGAATTTCAGATATTCCCACTCAGCGCGCAAAAACAGGCCTTCATAGAGCATCATGTCGATGCCAAGCCCGCCGCCATAGCCGTAGATGAAGTGGCCGCGCAGCACATCGGTTTTAGCGAAAAAATTGGTACCTAGATAACCGCCCTGTGCGTCATACAGCCGATCCGCGATCGTAGCCGAGCGGACGATATCAGCCTGCCCCAGCGAAACGGCACCGAACATGTATGGCAGAAATCCGCCGATCATCCAGCCCGCCCGCGCCCGCACCGAACCCAGATCCTTGATCGAGATGGATCCATCGGCTGCATAGGCCGGACAGTGATCTCGTCCATCCGAAAGCGTCATGCAGCGCGCCATGGGATTGCTCGCATTGCTGTCGGAGTTATCGAATTTGCCGTGAATGTAGTTCGCTTCCAGGCCGAGAACGACGTCAGTCCACTGCCAGTTGTAACCAACAAAGCCGCCATAGCCCTGGCCATGACTTGATTGCTTGCCAAGCACGGGCCAACTAGAGACGTTCATCTCGGCGTTGAGGACGGTGACGGCCAACAGTTGATCGACGACACCCTTGGTCGAATTGACGAAATTCGAGTCGGTGGTGCCGTAACTGGCCTGACCACCGACATAGAACCCTTCCCAATTGACGTAACGTCGCGGGCTGTCGAGCAGCGAGCCACGCAACAGCGGCATATCTGCAGCCGCCGCACTCTGCGCTATCACCCCGAAAGCGACCGCTACCACCAGCCCACGCATCGCAACGCTCCTCGACACTTATGCGCTGCGATCATCACCGGTTAACCTTAATCAATCGTTGCGAAATCTCAGATCGCACCAAAGAAAACGGCGCGGGAGGAGCCCGCGCCGTTAACAATCACTAACACAATCGAGGCTGCGATCAGCCTTTGCGGATCAAGGGCGGCGGCGGCACATAGACCGGCGGCGCATCGAGATTCCAGCGCACGCCGAACTTGATGTCGTGCGAGGTGATATCCTTGAGCTCGACATAGTTGCCGACCAACGGGTTATTACCATTCAGCTCGCGCGGGTCGCCGGTCCGGCCAGAGCCGAGGCTGACATAGCTATAGGCCAGTTCAACCGTGAAGCTCGGGCTGACCCGGTAAGCGAGACCGGCATGAGCCGCCCAGGCAAAATTCCAGGTCGAAGCCCCCGGAGCCCAAGCACCGCCACCGGCAATGACATTGGTATCGCGCCAATTGTCGAGCGTAACACGGGCCGCACCGATGCCGGCGCCGACGAACGGGGTCACGCACCACCAGGTTCCGAGGTCGACATAGCCATTGGCCATCAACAGCCACTCGGACTTGGTCGCTTCGAGGTGGTTCGTGTTAACAGCAGCGCCATTCATAAACGAATCGAGCGCGGTGTACTTGGTCCGGCCGCGGTATTGTCCCGTGAGATCGGCGCGGAACCAGCTATTGAACTGATAGCCGACACCAAAGCCATACAGCATGCCGCTGTCAAAGCCGCCCTTGTCGAGCCACTGCCGACCGGCGACGCTGGCCAGAAAGGCATCGTTCAAATCGCTATAGCGCTGATTGGTCATGCCGATATCGCCGCGCAGATACCAGCCGCCAAAATCCTCGATCGGAGGCGGCGCGTAAGCCGGCGGTGGCGCGATCGGCATGTCGGCGGCGAAGGCAGCAGTCGAACTCAGCAATGAAGCCGCTCCGGCGGCCAGTAGAAATTTCACGCTACGCATTGGCGTCGTCCTTTAGCAATCGAGACGGCCGTGAGAGCTCACGCCGGGGTACTGATGGACAGACGATGCCAGCTATTCCTTAAGCGTGACTTAACCCTAATTTTTAAGGTTGATTTTTTGTGTCTCCGATGCTCGTGCGCTGCCGCGCATGTTCCGCGGCGCGCGATTCGGTAACACTTCGTTCACGAATATTGGAGCCCGGCGCGGCCGCCTTGCGACGGCCGCACAGCGCTTAGCGCGCGTGCTTTGGCATGCGCGGCAGGAATATCGCGAGCAGTCCGATCGCCGGCAGGAATGCGCACAGCTGATAGACGAACTCGATGCCGGTGCGGTCGGCGAGCTGGCCAAGCGCAGCAGCGCCGAGGCCGCCGATCCCGAAGGTGAAGCCGAAGAACAGGCCGGAGATCATGCCAAAGCGATGCGGCATCAGTTCTTGGGCGAACACGATGATCGCCGGGGTTGCCGACGCCAGGATGAAGCCGATGAACACGCTGAGCACCGCGCTGCCATAGAGCCCGACATAGGGCAGCGCCAGCGTGAACGGCAGCGCGCCAAGGATCGAGAACCAGATCACATAGCGGCGGCCAAAACGATCGCCGAGCGGCCCGCCAAAGAACACGCCGGCCGCGGTCGCCGCCAGGAACATGAACAGATAGATTTGCGCGGTCTGGGTCGAGACCCCAAACTTCCCGATCAGATAGAAGGTGTAGTAGCTCGACAGGCTGGACATATAGACCTGCTTGGAGAACAGCAGCACCACCAGCACCACCAGCGCCACCATCACCCGGCGCGAGCTGGGTCCGTCCGGATGCCGCGCGGCAGCCATCGCCTTCTTCTTGGCGATCTGCGGCTGATACCAACGCCCGATCCGCCACAGGATCAGGATCGCGACAAAGGCGATCGACGCGAACCAAGCGATGCTCGGCTGCCCGAACGGCACCACGATCAGCGCCGCCAGCACCGGCCCCATTGCGGTGCCGAAATTGCCGCCGACCTGAAACACCGATTGCGCCATGCCATAGCGGCCGCCGGACGCCAGCCGCGCGATGCGCGCCGATTCCGGATGGAACACCGCCGAGCCAAGCCCGATCATCGAGGCGGCCACCAGAATGATCAGATAATGATGCGCCACCGACAGCAGCAGCAGGCCGCACAGCGTAAAACCCATGCCGACCGACAGCGAATAAGGCTGCGGCTTGCGATCGGTGAGATGACCGACCACCGGCTGCAGCAGCGACGCCGTGAACTGGAACGCCAGCGTGATCAGGCCGATCTGGGCGAAGTCGAGCGCGTAGTTGGCCTTCAGGATCGGATACACCGATTGAATCAGCGACTGCATGGTGTCGTTGAGGAAATGCGAGACGCTGATGCCGCCCAGCACCAGATAGGCCGGCCCGGCCGCGGCCACTGTCGTGGTTGCAGCGTTCGGCGCCGCAACCGGCGTGGACTGATCCTCAGGGGCGACGACGACAGGCTTGTTCACGGCGGTTCCGACACATCTTGAATGAAAAAAGCAAGCGCCGGCCGCACCGAAGCGACCGGCGTCGAACTGAAATCATTAAAGGGCGCGAACGACACGCGCTAGCGCTCAGTTAACCATGGCTGGGTTGCAGCCGCGGCGCCGGCTTCCGCTACGCGGCAGCGGCGGCGTCGCCAAGCGCACTGCAGATGGTGTCGACCACTTCTTCCACGATCTCGCGATCGTCGCCCTCGCCCATCACCCGGATCACCGGCTCGGTGCCGGACGGCCGGATCAGCAGCCGGCCGTGGCCGTTCAGGCGCTGTTCGCCGTCGCGGATCGCCGACTTCACGCCGGCATTGTCGAGCGGCTTGCCGTTGCGATAGCGCACATTCTTCAGGATCTGCGGCAGCGGATCGAAGCGGTGGCAGACCTCGGAAACCGGCCGGCCCAGCTTCTGCACCACCGCCAGCACCTGCAGCGCCGCGACGAAGCCGTCGCCCGTGGTGGCGTAGTCGGAGAGGATGATGTGGCCGGACGGCTCGCCGCCGAGATTGTAGCCGCCCTTCATCATCTGCTCGAGCACGTAGCGGTCGCCGACCGGCGTGCGCATCATCTCGATGCCCTGCTCGCCGAGGAACCGTTCCAGCCCGAGATTGGACATTACGGTGGCGACGATGCCCGGCTTGGCGAGCCGGCCGTCTTCCTGCCAGCTCTGCGCGATCACCGCCAAAAGCTGGTCGCCGTCGATGACATGACCGCGCTCATCGGTCAGGATCACGCGATCGGCGTCGCCATCGAGCGCGATGCCGATATCGCCGCGCATCTCGCGCACCTTGCGGCTCAGCGCTTCCGGCGCGGTCGAGCCGCATTCCTTGTTGATGTTAAAACCATCCGGATCGACGCCGATCGAGACCACGTCGGCGCCCAGTTCCCACAGCGCTTCCGGCACCACCTTGTAGGCCGCGCCATTGGCGCAATCGACCACGACGCGCAGCCCTTCCAGGCTGATGTCGCGCGGCAAGGTCCGCTTGGCAAATTCAATGTAGCGATCGTGCACGCCGTCGATACGGCGGGCGCGGCCGAGGCTGGTGCTGGGCGCCAGGCGCTTATCCAGGCATTCGTCGAGCAATTGCTCGATCTGGCGTTCGACATCGTCCGACAGCTTGAAGCCATGCGGGCCGAACAGCTTGATGCCGTTGTCCTCGAACAGATTATGCGACGCCGAAATCATCACGCCGAGATCGGCGCGCATCGATTTGGTCAGCATCGCCACCGCTGGCGTCGGCATCGGGCCGAGTAGCAGCACATCCATGCCGACCGAGGTGAAACCGGCAACCAGCGCGGTTTCGATCATGTAGCCCGACAGCCTTGTATCTTTGCCGATCACCACGCGATGGCGGTACTCGCCGCGCTGGAACACCAGACCGGCGGCTTGGCCGACTTTCATCGCGAGTTCCGGCGTAATCAGGCCATTGGCACGGCCACGAATTCCGTCGGTCCCAAAATATTTGCGACTCATCGATCCCCCAAGGTCACTGAATTAGAAACGCCGCCACCGCCCACCGGCTGTTCCGGCTTATAGGGCGTTTCTGATTGAGATGACCTCAAGAAATATGATGAATTGTTACGACCGGGGACCTCGGGAGCGCCCTAAGTTGTTGAAAAAAGCGCCAATTATGGCGGAGATGCGCAGCGACGGCGCACCGCTTCCGTCCCCAGGTTCATCCTGAGGACGACGCATCGTCCTTCGAAGGCGCCGGCTGGGTGATGCTTACCGGGTCGGATCCCGGAAAAGAATCCTTGAGCGCCTGGTCGAGTTCCCGATCCTTGGCCTGCTTCTCTTCGGCCAGTTTGTCCTTCGCCTTCTTGTCGTCATCTGCGGCGTGGTCCGCCATACTACGCCTCCATTCTGGTCTCCTTGCCGGCAACGCGAAGCGCACGGCGGGGTTCCAGTCCGGCGGCGATCCGATTTCCGTTGCCAGCGAATTGCTTTAGCACTCGGCCGCTGCGCTGGTGCGCCATCGGTTGGAACTAAGGTTGGGAACGTTCATGAAGCAAATTACCTGCATCGAAGATTTGCGCGACATCCACCGGCGCCGCGTGCCCAAAATGTTCTTCGACTATGTCGATCACGGCTCCTATGCCGAGGAAACGCTGCGCGCCAATCGCGACGATCTGAAGAAAATCAAATTCCGGCAGCGCATTCTGGTCGATATCGCCAAGCGCGATCTCAGCACCACCATCATCGGCGAACGCGCCGCGCTGCCGCTGATTCTGGCGCCGGTCGGCTCCACCGGCATGCAGCATGGCGACGGCGAGATTCACGCCTGCCGCGCTGCGCACGCCGCCGGCATTCCCTACACGCTATCGACCATGTCGATCTGCTCGATCGAAGACGTCGCCGCCAATGTCGATCAGCCATTCTGGTTTCAGCTCTATGTGATGCGCGACCGCGGCTTTGTGAAAGCGCTGATCGAGCGCGCCATCGCCGCCAAATGCAGCGCGCTGGTGCTGACCGTCGATCTGCAGGTGATCGGCCAGCGCCACCAGGACATCAAGAATGGCATGTCGGTGCCGCCGGAAATCTTCCGGCTAAAGAACATCATCGACATCGCCAGCAAACCCGGCTGGGTGAAAGGCATCCTTGGCGCCAAGAGCCGCAACTTCGGCAACATCGCTGGCCACCTGCCCGGCTCGAAAGATCTCGGCTCGGTGTCGGCCTGGGTGGCGTCGCAATTCGATCCGTCCTTGAACTGGAAGGACATCGACTGGATTCGGTCGATCTGGCCCGGCAAGCTGATCATCAAGGGCATTCTCGACGTCGAAGACGCCGCGCTGGCAGTGAAGGCCGGCGCCGAGGCGCTGGTGGTGTCGAACCATGGCGGCCGTCAGCTCGACGGCGCGCCGTCATCGATCGAGGTGCTGCCGCAGATCGTCGATCAGTTCGGCCACCGCATTGAAGTGATGTTCGACGGCGGCATCCGCTCGGGACAAGACGTGATGCGGGCGCTCGCGCTCGGCGCCAAGTCGTGCATGATCGGCCGCGCTTACATCTACGGCCTCGGCGCCTTTGGCGGCCCCGGCGTCGCCAAGGCGATCGACATCATCAAAAACGAGCTGTCGACCACCATGGCGCTGTGCGGCGTCAATTCGATCGCCGAGATCGATCACCACGTCTTGGCGAAGTAAAGTAATGGCACGTATGGAGAGCACCTGGTGCTCTTAATCGATCGGTGACGACAAGCTTCGCATTGCGAGGAGCGAAGCGACGAAGCAATCCAGCTTCGAACCGCGTGGCTTCTGGATTGCTTCGCCTTCGGCTCGCAATTGTGCATGTTCAACAATTCGGTGATCGAATCCGCCCTTCAGGGAGGCTTCGATGCGTGACAACAGCTTTGATCGGACGATCGAACGGAATTACATCCAGAAGTGGCGTTTTCTGATCGCCGAGTACGAGGCGGTGAAGGAAGGTCGCTCGCCCCAATTCCGTCGAGTGGGCGACTTTTACCGTCATCACGGCACGTGCTCGCAAACCTTCCGGAAGTACTACAACCGCTATCTGCAGAGCGGTGAT
>NZ_QJTI01000014.1 GCF_003217325.1 Rhodopseudomonas faecalis | reverse complement strand
CTTTCTGAGTCTCGACAACCAGAAAGTACCCGCTTCGCGCTGGTTTGGCCGGGCATGCGCTGCGACACGTTGAATCATTCCCCGGACAGCCGTGCGCAAGAGCGGGGCGAGGGCGCGCGCCGCGGTTGTCGCTGCGAGGCCGCTTAGTAATACCAACGGCGATTGATACCAACCTATCCGCATGTCATGGCCGGGCTCCGTCCCGGCCATCCACGTCTTTGCTCTTGCAGCGCTCTTTCAAGACGTGGATGCCCGCGACAAGCGCGGGCATGACGAGTCAATGGCAGGAGCCGCTGGCATACGAGGCTACGCCGCCTCGGCAGAGAAGTGTTCGATATAGCGTCCCTTGATCGCCGCGACCGGCAGCACGATCAGCACGTCGGTGGTGCCGAACTGATAGTCGATCACCGCGCCCTCGCCGATCATGGCGCCGAGCCGCAGATAGCCCTTGATCAGCGGCGGCAGTTGCTGCATCGCCGCCTTGGGCGTGATCGCCTCTTTCGGCATCCGGTTCATCTCGACATAGCGCGATGCTTGCGCGCGCGCGTTCCACTCCGGCGTCGCGGCGGCGTAGTGATGCAGGAACGATAGCGGCAGCGCCAGCTTGTCCGGGTCGGTGCCTTCAAAGCTGGCGCAACCGAACATCACATCGACCTGCTGCTGACGGACATAGTTCCAGATGCCCTGCCACAGTAGTTCGACGGTGCGCTTGTTGCGGTAGCGCGGCAGCACGCAGGAGCGGCCAAGCTCAAGAAAACGCGACTCCGGATGGCGCGCGATCAGGCTGGCAATCTCGAATTCGCTTTCGGTATAGAAGCCGCCATGGCGATCGGCGATGGCCTGCGGCAGCAGCCGATAGGTGCCAACCACCGGCGGCTTGCCGCTCATGGTCGGCTTGCCGGCATGATCGACCACCAGCACGTGGTCGCAAATCTTGTCGAACGCGTCCTTGTCGCGCCGTGCCAGCAAAGTCGCGGCATCGGCAATCGCGCCGCCGTCTTTGTAAAATACTTTGTAGCGCAGCTTTTGGGCGTGGCGCACGTCGCGCTTCTCGGTGGCGAGCCGCGCTTCGAGATTGCCCATTTTGCCGAGCGAGGCCGATGGCAATGACAGCGGGCGCGGCGCTGACTTGCGGCCATGCGGCAGATAAGGCGGCGCTTTCAGCCAGGTGATCGCCGTCGCGGCGATCGCGCCGGCGGCTTCCGGCTTCAGCAATTGCATCAGGCGCGGCGACGAGCGTTCCGTGGGATTGCGCTGCATGACATCCTCGCGACCGCCAATGAACGAATCGTGTGCGGTCTTTAGATGTCAACAATCACGCCGATCCTACAGGCGTATGACCGGCAGATTGCCGCGATGTGACGGTGGCGCCGCAGCGGCGTGACAGTGCCGCTGCTGTGCTGTGGGTTACGCCGCCAGGCAGCGGCCGGCGACGATGCTGGCGAGCGCTTCGTCGAGCTTGTCGCGATCGAGCGGCTTGATCAAAAAGCCGTCCATGCCCGCTTCGTCGCAAGCGGTGCGTTCGTCGCCAAGCGTATTGGCGGTGAGCGCGAAGATCGGGGTACGGGCCGCGCCGCGCGAGATCTCGCCAGCGCGGATCCGTTTGCTGGCTTCGATGCCGTCGAGCCGCGGCATCTGCAGATCCATCAGGATCACGTCATAGGGCGTACCGGCCGAGACCGCGGCAATCCAGGCATCGAACGCCTGTTCGCCATCGGTGCTGATCAGCACGCGATGGCCGAGGCGGGTCAGCAGCGAGCGCATCAAGAGCGCGTTGATCTCGTTATCTTCGGCGACCAGGATCGACAGCCCGCTTGGCGCCGGCACGGCAACGCTGCGTTCGGAATCCGCGCTGTCGTCGCCGTCGTCGCTGGCAATACCGGGCGCGTCGGCGGTCGGCAGCGCCAGCCGGGCAGCAAGCGAGGCAGCGCGCAGCGGCTTGACCAGATAGCCGGTCAGCGCGGCGTCCATGGTTTGCAGTTCATGGCGTTCGGTCGGCGTCAGCATCACGATGCGATGGGTGGCGTGGTGGCGCGCGGCAGCCGCCAGCGCCGCAACTTCAGCAGCACCAATGGCGCGATCGATCAGCAGCGCATGCCAGGGCCGTTCCGGCAGCAGCGCCGCCGCGACGTCGGGATCAACCACCGTACA
Source organism: Rhodopseudomonas faecalis (assembly GCF_003217325.1). Classification (GTDB taxonomy): domain Bacteria; phylum Pseudomonadota; class Alphaproteobacteria; order Rhizobiales; family Xanthobacteraceae; genus Rhodopseudomonas; species Rhodopseudomonas faecalis. The sequence continues at coordinate 90,506 of NZ_QJTI01000014.1, read as the reverse complement.
AGTGTGCGCGCCCCAGCGCTCGAGGCGGCGCGCGATCAGCGACGCTTCAATGGTGTTGCGGCCGACCAGCATCACCGCCTGATTGTCGAGTTCGGGCGCGGTGAACGGCGGGGCGGTCGCGGCATCGCCTTCGGCTGCGGGGAGTTCGATGGTGACTTCAAAGGTCGCGCCGTCGCCGGGCTGGCTTTGCAGCTCGATGCGGCCGCCCATGCGTTTGACGATCCGATCGCTGATGCTGAGCCCGAGCCCGGTGCCGCCATAGTTGCGCGCGGTCTGGGCGTCGGCCTGTTCAAAGTCATTGAAGATGCGGGCCTGCGCTTCCGGCGCGATGCCGATGCCGGTATCGCGCACCAGAAAGCGCACTTCGTCGGGCATCAAGCCCGGTTCGACGATCAGCGCGACGCCGCCGGTCTCGGTGAATTTGATGGCGTTGCCGGCGAGATTGAGCAGCACCTGACGCAGCCGCGCGGCATCGCCCACCACCTGGGCCGGCAGCCGCTCATCGACATAGGTGGCGATTTCCAGCTCGCGCGCCTGGGCGCGCGGCGCCAGCAATTCGGCGATGTCTTCGATCAGCGCGGTCAGCGCGAACGGCCGCAGATCAAGGTCGATCTTGCCGGCTTCGATCTTGGAGTAATCGAGCAGCTCCTCGATCAGCGACGACAAAGCATCGCCCGAGGTCTTGATCGCCTTGACGTAAGTGGTCTGCTCGGCGGTCAGGCCGGTGTCGAGCAGCAGCCCGCTCATGCCGATGATGCCGTTGAGCGGCGTGCGGATTTCGTGCGAGGCCATCGCCAGGAAGCGCGATTTGGCGCGGTTAGCAGCGCAGGCGAGATCGCGCGCTTCGGCGAGCGCCCGTTCGGTGTTGATCCGATCAGTGACGTCGCGGCCGACGCATTGCAGCTCGGCCGGTTCGCCGGCATCGGAGCGCACCCAGCCCTCACGCCAGGAAATCCAGCGCGCGCCGTTTTGGGTGGCGATCTTCTGATCATAGACGCGGGTGCCGTCGGCTTCGATAAAATCGGCGCCGTGATCGAGCACGTTGAAGGCAAAGCGATGGCCGATCAGCGCTTCGCGCGGCTTGCCGGCCATGGCGCAAAACGCATCATTAGCGAGCCGGATGCGCTGCTCGCTGTCGCGCAGCACGATCAGATCGCCTTGGGAATCGAGAACGGTGCTGGCGCGGTGCGCGGCTTCTTCCAGCTCCCAATTGCGATCGGCGAGCGCTTCGTTGCGGGCGCTGAGTTCGGCATCGGAGCGGCGCAGCCGCGACACTTCGCCGGTCAGCACCACGATCACGGTCGAGCACCAGCCGCCGAGCAAACCGGCGCCGATCGCCAGAGCTTCGGCCTGCTCGCCCGCCAGCAGCGGTTCGATGCGCAGCAGCGCATAGGCCGCGGCAAAGCCGAAACAGAAACTGAAGCCACCCCGGACAATGGCGCCAATGCCGCGGCGCGGCGGCGACGCTGCCCCGGCGCGCGCCGCTGCTGATTGTTGATGTCCGCTCACCCTGCCACCCCATCAAAGATTGCTGCCGCGCATGTTGAAGGTCCGCGCAGTCACGCCGTGGCACTTTGCGGAAGCAACCTTGCAAAGAGTTTGAGATCGGCGGCGGATGCCCCGGCTCTTGGTCACAGGGTTGATTGAGACTTAAAGCCGCGCCGGCCGGCTGTGCCGCGCAGCGGTTGCAGCGATGACCGCACGCGTCACGCCGCGCGCTGAAAATCCTCGGCCAGCGCCCGGTAGGACAGAGCTTCGGCCAGATGCAGCCGGCTGATCGCGGCCGCGCCGTCGAGATCGGCGAGCGTGCGCGCCACCCGCAGCACGCGATGATAGCCGCGCGCCGACAGCTGCATGGTTTCCGCCGCTTCGCGCAGCAGCGTCTGTCCGGCATTGTCGAGCTGCGCCACCTGTTCCAGCACCGCGGCCGGTGCCTCGGCATTGGTGCGGATCTGCGGCGCGCCGGCCTCCGCATAGCGCTGCCGCTGCCGGTCACGCGCGGCGGCGACCCGGGCTGCGACCTCGGCCGAGCCCTCGGCGGGCGGCGGCAGGATCAGATCGGCCGCCGACACCGCCGGCACTTCGATGCGCAGATCGATGCGATCCATCAGCGGCCCGGAGATCCGGCCCTGATAATCGGCGGTGCAGCGCTCGACCCGGCCGCGTTTGCAGGCATAGCCGGGTTCATAGGCGCGGCCGCAGCGGCAGGGATTCATCGCGGCCACCAGCATGAAACGCGCCGGATAGGTGACGCGGTGATTGGCGCGCGCGATAGCGACCTCGCCGTTTTCCAAAGGCTGGCGCAGCGCATCCAGCACGCGCGGGTCGAATTCCGGCAGCTCGTCCAGGAACAGCACGCCTTGATGCGCCAGCGAAATCTCGCCGGGCCGGGCGCGCAGACCGCCGCCGGTCAGCGCCGCCATGCTGGCGCTATGATGCGGCGCCCGAAACGGTCGCCGCGCGGTCAGCGCGCCGTCACGGATTTCGCCGGCGACCGAGGCGATCATCGACACTTCGAGCAGTTCGGCCGGCGTCAGCGGCGGCAGGATCGAGGGCAGCCGCGCCGCCAGCATCGATTTGCCGGCCCCGGGCGCCCCGATCATCAGTAGATGGTGCCCGCCCGCTGCGGCGATCTCCAAAGCGCGCTTGGCGCTCTCCTGGCCCTTGATGTCGCGCAGGTCGAGCGCGCTGGCGTTGGGGCTGTGCACGCGCGGCTGCGGCCGGCTCAGCACCTGAGTGCCTTTGAAATGATTGGCGATCTGGATCAGCGAGCTGGCGGCGATGATCGGCAGGTCCGGGCTGGCCCAGGCCGCTTCTGCACCGCACGCCGCAGGACAGATCAGGCCCTCGTCGCGGGCATTGGCGGCCATCGCCGCCGGCAGCACCCCGGCGACCGCGGCAATCGAGCCATCAAGGCCAAGCTCGCCGAGCACGGTGTAGCCGGCCAGCGCATCGGCCGGGATCGCACCGATCGCCGCCATCAGCCCGAGCGCGATCGGGAGATCGTAATGGCTGCCTTCCTTGGGCAGATCGGCGGGCGCCAGATTGACGGTGATGCGCCGCGCCGGCAGCGCCAAACCCGAAGCGATCAGCGCCGAGCGAACCCGCTCGCGCGCCTCGGACACTGCCTTGTCGGCGAGGCCGACCACGTAAAACGCCGGCAATCCCGGTGCGACCTGCACCTGGACATCGACGGTTCTCGCTTCAATGCCCTCGAACGCAACAGTCGAAACCCGCTGCACCATGGCGCTGCTCCCCGTGCAGCAAGGCTAGCGTGTAACCTTGGGTTGCGCAAGAACAGGCCATGAACAGATCCGGCGCCGCAGCGGCTCTCCGCGGCGCCTCAACAGGTTCAAGCGGGCAGACGGGGCTGACCGTCGGGCTTGCTCTCATTGGCGATCTCGGAGAGGTCGACCTCGAGCCGCGCGACCATCAACACCCGAACCGCGTGCGTCATCCCGAGATCTTCAGCCTGGGTGATGGCGCGATCGATGGTCTTCACCAACTGTTCGACGCGATCCTTGCCAGTCATATCCTTCCCCTTCCCAAGCGGGCGCACCGCCGTGGCTCCGCCCAACCCCACGTTGAATTCCTGAAATACTTCGCGGCTCATGTTGCCTCCATGAAGGTTGTGAGCGGCTGGCGCGGGATCTCAGCGAGGCCCTGCCAAACCAGCATCGCTCCGGGCACCGCCCGGCGGCGGCAGATTTCGGTCCAAGCCAGGTCGTTGATTTCCACCATGACCGCTACGGTGGAGAGACCGTTGATGTCGAACGGCAGTCCGAGCGGCCTCGCCTGCCAGCCCTGATCGAGCAGGCGCGGCAGCCACCAGGTTTCGAGTACGATCGTGAAAGCGGCGAGTCCGATCGACAGGCCGTATTCCATCGCCGCGGCTTGGATCACCGCCTCATAGCGCGGACCGGCATGCTCGCCGCGTTTGCGCGGCACCACGAAAATCCGCGACAACTCGTAGATATCCGAGCGGTGGACCGGGCCGTTCAGTGCTAATTGCGGAAACAGCTCGCTGAGCAGCGTCGGCGATTGGGTCGGCACCATGCGCATGCCGGCGACGATCGCGCCGTGATCGAGCGCCAGCAGATAAACCGTCTCGTCGGTATCGAACTGATCGATTTCGCGACCGTCAGGTCGAGCTAATTCAGTCCATTTACGCTCGCCGACATAGATGTCGTGCCGGATGCGGAAATAGTCATCAAGCAGAGCTGCGTAGAGTCGACGGTTTTCGCGGCGGACGACATGCACTTCCATCACCGAACCTCCCCTCAAGGCTGAAATGCCAAGCGGAGATTGGTAGTTCGTGGACGTGCAGCCTACTGTCCGATCGGACAGGTCAGAGCTTGATCAGCCCCCAAGCCAGCGCTTTGGCGACCGCCGCGGTGCGGTTCACGGCGTTGAGCTTACGCGACGCTTCGATCAGGTGAAACTTCACGGTGCGTTCGGATAGGTCGAGGATCACCGAGATTTCCCAGGAGGTCTTGCCTTCCGCGGCCCATTTCAGGATCTCGCGCTCGCGCGGCGTCAACGGCCCGCGGCGCGGCACTTTCGGCCGATTGAGCGCCCGAATGCGATTATGTGCGTAGATGCTGATCAGCTGCAGCGCGCTCTTGGAGACGGGGTCGAGCTCGGGGTCCGATCCCGCCATGCTGATCATCGCGCCGCCGTCGTCGTAATGCAGCGGGATGCAGTAGCCGCGTTTCAGGCCGAACTCCGCGGCCCAGGTCATCACCTGATGGGCCTGCGGCTCTTTGTCTCGGTCATAGACCGCTTCGGACCATTCGAACGGCTGCACGGTCGAGCAGCCATGGCGCGGCACCGGGTCGACCTGGCAGAAGTTTTCTTTTTCGTAGATTTCAAACCAAGCTTCAGGCCAGCCATTGGCGATGGTGAGATCGGTCAGCGAGCTGCCGATCGCCGGCAGCCCCGCCATGATGTAGGCGTGAAATCCGGCGGCCGCGATCTGGGCCTCGAATTTCTCGATTAGGTCGGGAGCACTCAGCCGGCCGACGGCGTCGACAAATTCGAGCGCCCGTCGCCCCCACTCGTGGCTTGCGCCGACGCTCATCTTTGCCGGTCCCTCCGTGGACGTCTTGTCTGGAACTGCTCATTTTTGCGCCTGGCGGATGGAGATGACAAGTCGACAGATCGGCGAACGGTTGCTGTTCCGCTACCAGTCCGCGTTCCGCCGTTTGTTTAATCGGTCGTTAGCGCCGCTTAGCTTCGATCGTGTCCCAGAAACGCGCGGCGATATCCGGGCCGCCGAGCCTCGCGATGGCGCGGATGCCGGTCGGCGAAGTGACGTTGATTTCGGTCAGATAACCGTCAATGACGTCGATTCCGACGAAGATCAGCCCGCGTTTGCGCAATTCGGGCCCGAGCCGTGCGCAAATCTCGCGCTCCCGGGCGCTGAGATCAGTCGCCTGCGCGCCGCCGCCGCGCACCATGTTGGAGCGCAAATCATCAGCGGCCGGCACGCGGTTGACGGCGCCGGCGAATTCGCCGTCGATCAAAATAATACGCTTGTCGCCGTGCTTCACTTCGGGAAGAAAGCGCTGGATCACCCACGGTTCGCGGAACGTCACCGCGAACATGTCGAACAGCGAGCCGAAATTCAGGTCCTGCCGCAGCACCCGAAACACCGCTGCGCCGCCATGGCCGTGCAGCGGCTTCATCACCACCGCGCCATGTGTCTCGCGAAACGCGTTGATCTCATCGCGATCGCGCGAGATCAGCGTCGGCGGCATCAGTTCGGCGAAATCCATCACGAACAGCTTTTCCGGCGCGTTGCGGACGCTGGCGGGATCATTGATCACCAGCGTATCGGGATGGATGCGCTCCAAGAAATGCGTGCTGGTGATGTACGCAAGGTCGAACGGCGGGTCCTGGCGCAGCAGCACCGCATCGAAGCTGCGCAGATTGACGCGCTGACGCTCGCCGAGCGTGAAGTGATCGCCCTTCTGATCGCGCACCGTGAGCGGATCGACCGCGGCGACGACGTCGGTGCCGTGCAGCGACACCCGGTCGGGCGTGGTGTAGCTCAGCCGATGGCCGCGGCGCTGCGCTTCCAACAGCAGCGCAAAAGTCGAATCGCCGGCGATATTGATGCGGTCGATGGGGTCCATCTGGACCAGGACGTTCAAACTCATTGCGCAGTTTCCAGTGATTGAGAAATGAAGAAGGCCGGCCTACGGGCTGGCGTCGAATGCCGCGGTGATATGACGGGGCGATGACCGCGGCGCGATCAGCACGGCGTCAAAGCGCAGCTCATCGGTGGCGTGCTCGGGATGCGTCGCCAGCCACATCGAGGCGGCGGCGATGATGCGCTGTTGCTGGCGCGGCGTCACCGCATAGGCGGCGTCATCGAGCCGGGCACGGGCTTTGACTTCGACAAAGGCGACCAGGCCGCGTTTGGCCGCGATCAGATCGATCTCGCCCTGCCGGGTGCGAAAGCGCTGCGCCAGAATCCGATAGCCCTGCTCGGTCAGAAAAGCCGCCGCGCGCGCCTCGGCCGAAACGCCGGTGCGGAACGCCGCTACCCGTTCCGGGTCGGGCGGGATGCGCTCAGTGCTCGCCATCGGCGGCGCTCAGTTTGGTCAGCTCCAGCGCGCGCGCATAGACCTCGCGCCGCGGCCGGCCGGATAGTTCGGCGGCCTGCGCCACCGCATCCTTGACGCTGGTCTGCTGCAGCATGTCGGTGAGCAGCCGGTCGAGATCGCTGGCGCTGACCTGCTGGCTGTCGGCGGGCGGCGGCCCGATCACCAGCACGAATTCGCCGCGGGTTTCGAGCTCGTCCGCGATCGCGGCAAGCTCGTGCAGCGGCCCGCGCCGCACTTCCTCATGCAGCTTGGTCAGTTCGCGGCAGATCGCAGCTTCGCGCTCGCCCATCGCCGCGGCGAGGTCGTGCAGCGCCTCGGCAATGCGGTTGCCGGATTCAAACAGCACCAAGGTGGCGCCGATCCGCGCCAATTCGCCGGCGCGCGCCCGGCGGGCGCCCTGTTTCGACGGCAAAAAACCCTCAAAGAAAAACTGATTGGTCGGCAGCGCCGCCACCGTCAGCGCGGTCAGTACCGAGGATGGTCCCGGCAGCGCGTGCACCGAAAGGCCCGCCGCGCAGACTTCGCGCACCAGCTTGAAGCCGGGATCGGAGATCAACGGCGTGCCGGCATCGGACACCAAGGCGATCGCCAGCCCCTGGCTGAGCTTGTCCAGGATTTTCGGCCGCGCCTGAGCGGCGTTGTGCTCATGATAGGGCAGCAGTTTCGCCTCGATGCCATAGCGCTCGGTCAGCCGCCGCGTCACCCGGGTGTCTTCGCAGGCGATCCAATCGGCCGCGGCCAGCGTTTCCAGCGCCCGCAAGGTGATGTCGCCGAGATTGCCGATCGGGGTCGCGACCAGATACAGGCCCGGCGCGATTTTCGGCGCCTTGACGCGCTGGCCCGCGATCAGAAAGCCGCGATCGGCTGGCTGATCGGTGGTGTCGTGAATCGCGGGGGTGCTGCGCATCGGTGTCATTCTCGCGGGCATTGCAGATACGGTCGGGGAATTGCACGATCCCGCGGCACGGCTTAAACCTTTTGTCCTAGTTAACCATTCTTCGGCGCGGTGGCTCAATGGCGGCGAACGTCAGGAAGTGAAGTCCGATCCCGCCGGTCGGATCGGTGGAAGAGATCATGACAGAACAGCACGACTCACAACAACGCAGCTTACAGCCAACACGCCGGGCTGCGGTGGGATTGATGCTGGGAGCGCCGCTGCTCAGCGCCTGCGCCGGCGTGCAGCAGAGCCTGACCGGCCCGTTCGGCTCCTCGGGTTCGTCGACCGAACCGGCAGCAGCGCCGCAGCAGGGCACGGCGCTCGGCACCGGCAAGGTGCGGGTCGGGCTGATCCTGCCGCTGTCGGCCAGCGGCAATGCCGGCGTTGCCGCGCAATCGATGAAGCACGCCGCCGAGCTGGCGCTCGCTGAATTCCAGAATCCCGACATCCAGCTATTGGTGAAGGACGACGGCGGCAGCCCGCAAGGCGCGCAGCAGGGCGCGCAACAGGCGATCGACGAGGGCGCCGAGATCATTCTGGGGCCGCTGTTTGCGCAGTCGGTGCCGGCCGCCGCGCAGCCGGCGCGGGCGCGCAACGTGCCGCTGATCGCGTTCTCGACCGATTCCAGCGTCGCCGGGCGCGGCGTCTATCTGCTCAGTTTTCTGCCGGAATCCGACGTCAACCGCATCGTCGATTACGCCGGTTCGATCGGCAAACGCTCCTTTGCGGCGCTGCTGCCGGAAAACGCCTATGGCAATGTGGTCGAGGGCGCTTTCAAACAGGCGGTCAGCCGCCGCCGCGGCCGGATCGTCGCTTTTGAAAAATATGGCGCCGATCGCAACGGCCCGGCGCGCACCATCGCGCAGGCGCTGGCTTCGGCCGACACTTTGATGCTCGCCGATGATGGCGAGGCGCTGGCCGGCATCGCCGAGGCACTGGCCGCGAGCGGCGCCGATCTTAGCCGGGTGCAGTTGATCGGCACCGGGCTGTGGGACAATCCGCGGGTGTTCGGCAGCCAGCCGCTGCAGGGCGGGCTGTATGCGGCGCCAGACCCGTCGGGCTTCCGCGCCTTTGCCGGGCGTTATCGTGCCAAATTCGGCCAGGAGCCGGTGCGCACCGCGACGCTGGCCTATGACGCGGTGGCGCTGGTGGCGGCGCTGGCGCGCACCCAGGGCGCGCGCTTTACGGCGGATGTGCTCACCAACCCGTCGGGCTTTGCCGGCATCGACGGTCTGTTCCGGTTTCGCTCCGATGGCAGCAATGAACGCGGCCTGGCGGTAATGCGCGTTGCCTCCGGCGGCAGCCAGCCAGTCGCCGGTTCGCCCAAGAGTTTTGGCGCGTAAGGCCAGTGGTCGCCACCATGGATCCGTCATGCCCGCGCTTGTCGCGGGTATCCACGTCTTAAAAGCGCTGCAGAATCAAAGGCGTGGATGGCCGGGACGAGCCCGGCCATGACGTGTGGAAGGGTTTTTGTAAACACCACGTCCCGTCATTCCGGGGCGCGAGCGGTAGCTCGCGAACCCGGAATCCCGATATTTTGCAATGATTGATGGCTTCCGGGTCAGCGTCTCGGAACGGCCGCCTCACGCGGCGAGATCGGCGACCACGGCGTCGAGCAACGGAAAACCGGACTGGGTGACGCGCAGCCGGCCATCGGCGTCGATCACGATCGCGCCCTCGTCGCGCAGCACCGCGATCCGCGCCGGATCGAGCGGCCGCCCCGCCAGCGCCTGATAGCGCAACGGATCGATGCCCTCCGCGAGCCGCAGTCCCATCAGCAGATATTCGTCGGCGAGTTCGCTGCGGGTCAGCGCGTCGTCGGTGGTGACGCCATCGCCGCTGGTTTCGACCCGCATCAGCCAGGCTTCCGGCCGCCGTTCGGTGGCGGTGGCGTGGCGGATGCCGTCAATATCGATCCGGCCATGGGCGCCGGGGCCGATGCCGGCATATTCCTGGCCGCGCCAATAGACGAGGTTGTGCCGGCATTCCGCGCCGGGCCGGGCATGATTGGAAATCTCATAGGCCGGCAGGCCGTGCTGGGTGCAGATCTCCTGGGTGAGATCATACAATTCCCGGCCGAGCGCCTCATCGGGCGGCGTCAGCTTGCCGGCGCTATAGAGCCCGTAAAACGGCGTGCCCTGCTCGATGGTCAGTTGATAGAGCGACAGATGTTCGGCGGCCTCGGCGATCGCCAGCCGCAATTCATCGCCCCATTGCGCCGGCGTCTGGTCCGGCCGGGCGTAGATCAGGTCGAATGAGTAACGCTGGAAGATGGCGCGGGCGATCGCGATCGCCTCGCGCGCCTCCTGCGCGCTATGCATCCGGCCGAGCGCTTGCAGCGAGGCGTCATCGAGCGCCTGCACGCCGATCGACAGCCGGTTCACGCCCGCGGCGCGATAGCCGAGGAAGCGCGTGGCTTCGACGCTGGTCGGATTGGCTTCCATCGACACTTCGCAGTCGGCCGCGACCGGCCAGCAGCGGCTGATCGCGTCCAAAATGCCGCCGACCGTGGCCGGCTGCATCAGCGACGGCGTGCCGCCGCCCAGGAAGATCGAGGAGACCACCCGGCCGGGCGCGCGCGCCGCCGTGGTCTCGATTTCGCGCACAAAACCGCGCAAAAACCGCTCTTCATCGATCTCGGTGTGGCGGACGTGGCTGTTGAAGTCGCAATAGGGGCATTTCGACAGGCAGAACGGCCAGTGCACATAAACGCCGAAGGCGGATTCAGACGGCGCCGTCATGGCTGGGATGGCCCCGGCCTGGGTGCGATCTGAATCGCGCGGTGGCTGATCACAGGCAGATCTCCGCCAGCTTCATGAAGGCGCGGGCGCGGTGCGACAGCCCCAGGCCGAGCGGCGGCAGCCCGTGCTTTTCGACACTGGTCATCTCGCCAAACGTGCGGCCATGGCCATCGGGCAGAAACACCGGGTCGTAGCCAAAGCCGGCGGTGCCGCGCGGCGGCCAGACTAGCGTGCCGTCGGCGCGGCCTTCGACCTCTTCAAGATGGCCGTCGGGCCAGGCGACGCACAGCGCCGACACGAAATGCGCGGTGCGCAGCTCGGGTGTTTTGGCGCCGCGTTCCTGGAGCAGCCGCTCGATCTGGGTCATCGCGGCCAGAAAGTCTTTGCCCTCGCCGGCCCAGCGCGCCGAATAGATGCCGGGCGCGCCGTCGAGCGCATCGACGGCAAGCCCAGAATCGTCAGCAAACGCAGGTAGTTGCGCTGCCGCGGCGGCGGCCTGCGCCTTGATGCGGGCATTGGCCTGGAAGGTGTCGCCGGTTTCCTCGGGCTCGCCGAGGCCAAGGTCGCCAGCCGAGACCGCCTCGACGCCATAGGGCGCCAGAAGCTCGCGCAGTTCGGCGAGCTTGCCCGGATTGTGGGTGGCAATCACGAGCTTGCCAGTGATTCGTCGGTGCATGACCAAGCCTACGCCAGCTGCGCGCGCGACAAAATCACGCCACTGCAATCTTCTGCAGTTCGACCAGCCGGCCGACGCCCTTGCGGGCCAGCGCCATCAGCGCCAGGAACTCGTCCTGCGTGAACGGGGTTTTTTCGGCGGTGCCCTGCACTTCGATGATGCGGCCATCGCCGGTCATCACGAAATTGGCGTCGGTCTCCGCTTCGGAATCCTCAGCATAATCAAGGTCCAGCACCGGGGTGCCGTTGTAGATGCCGCAAGAAATCGCCGCCACGTTGTCGCGCAGCACCTTGCCCTTGATCATGTTGCGCGCCGCCATCCAGTTCAGGCAGTCGGCGAGCGCCACCCAGGCGCCGGTGATCGAGGCGGTGCGGGTGCCGCCATCGGCCTGCAACACGTCGCAGTCCACGGTGATCTGGCGCTCACCGAGCGCTTCCAGATCGACGGTGGCGCGCAGCGAGCGGCCGATCAGCCGCTGAATCTCCACGGTGCGGCCGTTCTGCTTGCCGGTCGAGGCTTCGCGCCGGGTGCGCTCCAGAGTGGCGCGCGGCAGCATGCCATATTCGGCGGTGACCCAGCCGCGTCCTTGGCCCTTCAGCCACGGCGGCAGCCGTTCTTCCAGCGAGGCGGTGACCAGCACATGGGTGTCGCCAAACCGCACCAGGCAGGAGCCTTCGGCATATTTCACCACACCGCGCTCCAGCGTCACGGCGCGCAATTCGTCCGGCGCACGTCGGCTCGGCCGCATGGGATGTCCTCCGGTCATTGTCGGGAAAAGGTCGATGGCGGTGCTTTTAGGGGGCGCGGGCCGCCGCGGCAAGGGCATAGGGCCGCAAGGCCGGACTTGTCTCCGGCCGGCAGGATGGACAAATTAGAAGTCCAAGGAGGGACCCATTGGCTCACATTGATCCGATTGGCCTGATCGCGCCACATGCCGGGCTCGCGCAGCTCAATGAACGCTCGCGGGAGATCTTTCGGCAGATTGTCGAGAGTTATCTAGCTACCGGCGAGCCGGTCGGCTCGCGCAATATCGCCCGTCTGATCACCGTGCCGCTGTCGCCGGCCTCGGTCCGCAATGTGATGCAGGACCTCGAGCAGCTCGGCCTGATCTATGCCCCGCACACCTCGGCGGGCCGGCTGCCGACGGAACTCGGGCTGCGGTTCTTCGTCGATGCCCTGATGCAGGTCGGCGACCTGACCGAGCCGGAGCGGCAGTCGATCGAGGCGCAGCTGGCCTCGGTCGGCAAGGCGCAATCGGTGGAGGCCGCGCTTGGCGAGGCGTTGAGCCGGCTGTCCGGGCTGACGCGGGCGGCGGCGGTGGTTTTGACCACCAAATCCAACGCCCGGATGAAACATATCGAATTCGTGCGGCTCGACCCCGACCGCGCGCTGGTGATCCTGGTGTCGGAAGACGGCCAGGTCGAGAACCGCATTCTGGCGGTGCCGGCCGGGGTGCCGTCGTCGGCGCTGGTCGAAGCGTCGAACTTCCTCAATGCCCGGATTCGCGGCCGCACGCTGGCGGAAGCGCGCGGCGAACTGGAAATCGCGCTGGCGCGCGATCACGCCGAACTCGACCAGCTGACGCAGAAGGTGATCGAGGCCGGGGTCGCGAGCTGGTCGGGCGGTAACGATGATCAGCGTCAGCTGATCGTGCGCGGCCATGGCAATCTGCTGGAAGACCTGCACGCGCTTGATGATCTGGAGCGGGTGCGGCTGCTGTTCGAGGATCTGGAAACCAAGCGCGGTGTGATCGATCTGCTCGGCCGTGCCGAGACTGCCGAAGGCGTGCGCATCTTCATCGGCTCTGAGAACAAACTATTCTCATTGTCAGGATCATCGACCATCGTCGCGCCGTATAGCGATGCCGCCGGCCACATTGTCGGCGTGCTCGGCGTGATCGGGCCGACACGGCTGAACTATGCGCGTGTGATCCCGATGGTGGACTACACCGCGCGCGTCATGAGCCAGATGCTGGGCGGCTAAGGGGTGGTGTGCGCCGGGCAAGCTTGATTTCCGCGGTGCAAACACGATATCCCCGCCAACATCTCCCTCCCATTCCTGACGATTTTCGCAAAAGGCAGCATGATGACCGATTCCAATGGACCGAAGGACACTCCGGAGCAGCCGGCGGCCGCCGCCGAGCCGGTGGTCTCAAAGCCCTACGTCATGCCGGACGATCCAGAGCCGAACGCGGCTGAGGCGATCGCCAAGGAGCTGGCCGAAACGCGCGACAAGATGCTGCGCACGCTGGCCGAAATGGAAAACCTGCGGAAGCGCACCACGCGCGAGGTGGCCGATGCCCGCACTTACGGCGTGACCTCGTTCGCCCGTGACGTGCTGGAGATTGCCGACAATCTGCAGCGCGCGCTCGACGCGGTGCCGGCCGACGCCCGTGACAACGCCGATGCCGGCCTCAAGGCGCTGATCGAAGGCGTGCAACTCACCGAGCGTTCGCTGCTCAACGCGCTGGAGAAGAACGGCGTCAAGAAGTTCGACCCGACCGGCCAGAAGTTCGACCCGAACTTCCAGCAGGCGATGTACGAAATTCCGGACGAAACGGTGCCGGCCGGCACGGTGCTGCAAGTGGTGCAGGCCGGCTTCACCATCGGCGACCGCGTGCTGCGTCCGGCGATGGTCGGCGTGTCCAAGGGCGGCGCCAAGCCGGCCCCCGCTTCCAGCAACGGCGCGGCGTAAGTCTGTTCTCAATCAGGCCGATTCAGCGGCGGTTCTGATCCTTCAGAACCGCCGTAACTTTATCGATCGCGTTGTCGAGCGCAGTGGATGCTGGTTCGTGTCCGCGTCATGCCAATGGCGATTGATACCAACCCCTCCGCACGTCATGGCCGGGCTCGTCCCGGCCATCCACGCCTTTGAACTTGCTTTGCTTTTAAGACGTGGATACCCGCGACAAGCGCGGGTATGACGGTCTTTGATACGACCCGATGGTATCAGAACATCAAGTTAGAGCTTCGGTTCTGATGCCATCACAACCGAACAGCGCTAGCGCATCCGAATGCCGTCGCGCACCGCGCGGAACCGCGGAAACGCGCTCGACCAGCCCTCGCGCGGCGCGCTGGCGATGACGCGCACCGCGACGCTGCCGCCGCCGAACCGCAGCCATTGCACCACGGTCACCGGCGTTTTGTCGGCGCCGGAAACCGCTTCGATCCGGGTTTCAAAACCCTGCGCGCCGTCGATCCGCACCGGCTCCGACAGCGTGATGCGGGCATCGCGCAGTCCGGGCACCTGGGCGGCGGCCTGCTGCGCGAACCGGGCGCGCTCGTCGCTCTTGTCGGGCGCCGAGCCGATTAGCCCCAGCACCATGAACGGCGCGGTCTCGATCTTGGCTTCGCTGTCGGCGTCGCCGAGCAGCAGCGCCGAGCCGGGCGCCAGCGTCCGCACCATCTTGAAATTAGCAAGTTCGGTGATCTTGAACGGCATCAAGGCGAGCTGTTCGTCGACCGGCACATCCTTGCGGGTGGTGACGGTGCCAAACATCTCGCGCACCTTGTCGTCGGTCACCGCGGCGCTGCGCTTTTCGGCGACCTGAACCGCGACATAGCCGGAAAACGCGCCGCCCGAGACGATCATCGAATAGCGCCGCACCGGCGTGTCGCCGTCCTTGCCGCTTTCGACCGTGTAGTAAGCCTTGCCCGAGGCGGTCTCGAGGCTTTGCGGCTTGATGCCGCCAACCCCTTCGGGCTGCGCCTTGAACGCCGCTTCCACTTCGCCATAGGCCGCCGGGGGCAGCTCGGTCATCAGCACTTTGACCTCGCCATCGGCGCTTTCAAAGCCGACGAAGCTTTTGGCCGGGGCCAGCCCCTCAAGCGGGGCGAGGCCGATGCGGATGCCCCGCGGATAGGTCGCATCGGCCGCGTGTGCTGCGGCGATCAGCGGAGGAAGGCTGGCGGCGACCAACACGGCCGCGCGCAAATGTCGGATGAGATTCATGCTCGTCTACTGCGGTTGCATTGCGGCCGGACCATGGTGGAACAGGCGGCCTTGGATGGAAAGCTCACGGCTTGAGAAGCTCTGGTTGCATGCCAGGCGTTGGCACGGTCGAAGCTGACCCGGTGTTTGTCGGCCGCAAGTGTCGGCAGTTCGCCGATCAGGTTCAACCTCCTTGTGGTCGCAGCACGCGAACTCAAGGATCGGCGAGTTCATTTGATTGATAGCAATTCGCAATCGCACAGGTCATGCCAGCCATGCGGCGCGCCTTGCATCATCAGGGGGCCGCCGCGGTTCGAACCAGGCGCCGACTGCTTGCAGATGCATGTTCGAAGCCCGGGTTTCCCGCCGGACGGTTAACACGCCAAGCGCGGCGGTTTGTGCATCAAGCCGGCGCTGCGACGCAGCAGATCGCTTCGATCTAAGGCTTTTTCGTACGCCGAGAGCGCGGACGGTCCTTGCAGCGTTCGACCCCCCTCCTATATGAGGCTCACCGCCGCACTATCGCGAGCTTTGATTATTTCTGGGGGGTTGGAGTGGCGCGCCGCCAGGGCCCAGCCAACCTGCCGCAAAGAGAAGGATATGAGGACCATGGGAAAGGTCATTGGGATCGATCTCGGCACCACCAATTCGTGCGTGGCCGTCATGGACGGCAAGTCTCCGAAGGTTATCGAGAATGCCGAGGGCATGCGCACCACGCCGTCGATCGTGGCCTTCAGTGATGATGGCGAGCGCCTCGTCGGCCAGCCCGCCAAGCGTCAGGCGGTCACCAATCCCGAACGCACCTTCTTCGCCGTCAAGCGTCTGATCGGTCGCCGCTACGACGACCCGATGGTCGAGAAGGACAAGAAGCTCGTCCCCTATAAGATCGTGAAGGCTTCCAACGGCGACGCCTGGGTCGAAGCCGATGGCAAGACCTATTCGCCCTCGCAGGTCTCGGCCTTCATTCTGCAGAAGATGAAGGAAACCGCCGAAGCCCATCTCGGCTCCAAGGTCGATCAGGCGGTGATCACCGTTCCCGCTTACTTCAACGACGCGCAGCGCCAGGCGACCAAGGACGCCGGCAAGATCGCGGGTCTTGAAGTGCTGCGTATCATCAACGAGCCGACCGCGGCCGCGCTCGCTTACGGTCTCGACAAGGCCAAGTCGGGCACCATCGCTGTGTACGACCTCGGCGGCGGCACCTTCGACGTCTCGATCCTGGAGATCGGCGACGGCGTGTTCGAGGTTAAGTCGACCAACGGCGACACCTTCCTCGGCGGTGAAGACTTCGACATGCGTCTGGTCAACTACCTCGCCGACGAATTCCAGAAGGAGCAGGGCATCGACCTGCGCAACGACAAGCTGGCGCTGCAGCGGCTTAAGGAAGCGGCTGAAAAGGCCAAGATCGAGCTGTCGTCGACCACGCAGACCGAAGTCAACCTGCCGTTCATCACCGCAGACCAGACCGGTCCGAAGCATCTCACCATGAAGCTGACCCGCGCCAAGTTCGAAGCGCTGGTTGATGATCTGGTGCAGAAGACCATCGAGCCGTGCCGCAAGGCGCTCAAGGATGCCGGCCTGACCGCTGGCGAGATCGGCGAAGTGGTGCTGGTCGGCGGCATGACCCGCATGCCGAAGGTCCAGGAAGTCGTGAAGCAGATGTTCGGCAAGGAGCCGCACAAGGGCGTCAACCCGGACGAGGTGGTGGCGATCGGCGCGGCGATTCAGGCCGGCGTGCTGCAGGGCGACGTCAAGGACGTGCTGCTGCTCGACGTCACGCCGCTGTCGCTCGGCATCGAGACGCTGGGTGGCGTGTTCACCCGCATCATCGACCGCAACACCACTATCCCGACCAAGAAGAGCCAGGTGTTCTCGACCGCCGAAGATAATCAGAACGCGGTCACCATCCGGGTGTTCCAGGGCGAGCGTGAGATGGCGGCCGACAACAAGATGCTCGGTCAGTTCGACCTGATGGGCATTCCGCCCGCGCCGCGCGGCATGCCGCAGATCGAAGTGACGTTCGACATCGACGCCAACGGCATCGTCAACGTCTCGGCCAAGGACAAGGCCACCGGCAAGGAGCAGCAGATCCGCATCCAGGCTTCGGGCGGTCTGTCGGAAGCCGACATCGACAAGATGGTCAAGGATGCCGAGGCTAACGCCGCCGAGGACAAGAAGCGCCGCGAAGCGGTCGACGCCAAGAACCATGCCGACGCGCTGGTGCATTCCACCGAGAAGGCGCTGGCCGAGCATGGCTCGAAGGTCGATGCGTCCGAGCGCCGGGTGATCGAGGATGCGGTCTCCGACCTCAAGGAAGCGCTCAAGGGTGATGACGCTGAGGCCATCAAGGCCAAGACCAACACCCTGGCCCAGGCTTCGATGAAGCTCGGCGAGGCGATGTACAAGCAGCAGGCCGAAAGCGATGCCGCTCGGGATGCTGCCAAGGACGCCGCTAAGGACGACGTGGTCGACGCCGAATTCACCGAAGTCGACGACGACAAGAACAGCAAGAAGTCGGCGTAATGCCCCGATGAATGTGACCCTCGGCCGAATTCCGCACCCTTCGCGGAATTCTGGTTGGGGGTCATTTTCTTGACGGGAGCGGATCGGGCACGCCGGCCAGATCGGTTTCCGGCTGATTTGTGCCGGGACATTTCTCGGAGTGAAGACGACAGTTCGGGCGGATCAGACTGATGTCCACCACCAAGCGCTGCTATTACGAAACCCTTGAAGTCGACCGCACCGCCGACGAAACCACGCTGAAAAGCGCGTTCCGCAAGCTGGCGATGAAGTGGCATCCGGATCGCAATCCGGGCGACAAGTCCAGCGAAGTCAAATTCAAGGAAATCAACGAGGCCTACGAGGTCCTCAAGGACAGCGAAAAGCGCGCGGCCTATGACCGCTTCGGTCATGCGGCGTTCGAGCAGGGCGGCGGCATGGGCGCCGGCTTCGGCGCGGGCTTTGCGTCGTCATTCTCCGACATTTTCGAAGACCTGTTCGGCATGGCCGGGCAGCGTGGCCGCAGCGGCGGCCGCGAGCGCGGCGCCGACCTGCGCTACAATATGGAAATCACCCTGGAGGACGCCTTCGCCGGCAAGACCGCGAAGATCGAAATCCCGGTCGCGGTGACCTGCGAATCCTGCTCCGGCACTGGCGCCAAGGCCGGCACTAAGCCGCGCACCTGCTCGATGTGCGGCGGCCATGGCCGGGTGCGTCAGGCGCAGGGCTTTTTCACCCTGGAACGGACCTGCCCGGGCTGCCAGGGCCGTGGCCAGACCATCGACGATCCCTGCCCGTCCTGCTCCGGTTCGGGGCGGATCTCGCGCGACCGCACGTTGTCGGTCAACATCCCGCAAGGTGTCGAGGACGGCACCCGCATCCGGCTCGCCGGCGAAGGCGAGGCCGGGCTGCGCGGCGGCCCGCCCGGCGACCTGTACATTTTCCTGTCGGTGGCCAATCACGAGTTCTTCCAGCGCGACGGCGCCGATTTGCATTGCCGGGTGCCGATCTCGATGGTGACCGCGGCGCTCGGCGGCGATTTCGAGGTGCCGAGCATCGACGGTGGTAAATCAAAGGTTAAGGTTCCGGCGGGAACCCAAACCGGCCGCCGGTTCCGGATTGGTTCCAAGGGCATGCCGGTACTGCGTTCCCGGCAAACCGGCGACATGTATGTCCAGGTGGTGGTCGAGACTCCGCAAAACCTCACCAAGCGGCAGCAGGAGCTGCTCGCGGAGTTCGAAAAACTGTCCTCGGGGGCCACTCAGCCCGAAGCCGCTGGCTTTTTTACCAAGGTCAAAGACTTCTTCGGCGCGCGGGCGCAATCCTGACACGCCTTCGACTTGACCCCTCGTAACGTCCCCTATACGTCTGTAACAGAAATTTGACATTCGCCGTTCAAACGGCCCCTGGTAGCCAAACATGGCTCTGCAATCTTCCGTGCGTGCGTTGAAAAAACAGCCCCGTCTTGACGACGAGGTCCGCTTTCTTCGCTCATGGATCGAAAAACCGCTCCATATGGGCGCCGTGATGCCCTCGGGCAAAGTGCTCGCCCGCACCATGGCGCTCTACGTCAACATCGATTCCGATGCTCCGGTGGTCGAACTGGGCCCCGGTACCGGCGCCATTACCCAGGCGTTGGTGGAGCGTGGTGTCGATCAGCGCCGCCTGGTGCTGGTCGAATACAATCCCAGCTTCTGCGCGCTGCTGCGCGATCGCTACCCGCTGGCGACTGTGGTGCAGGGTGACGCCTATCGACTGCGCGACTCGATCTGGAAGGTGCTGAAGACCCCGGCCGCCGCCGTGGTGTCGGGGTTGCCGCTGGTGACCAAGCCGATGCTGACCCGGCTGCGGCTGATGCGCGACGCCTTCGTGCTGCTGGCGCCGGGCGCGCCGTTCGTGCAATTCACCTATTCGGTGGCGCCGCCGATCCCGAAGTCGCTGCACGGCATTACCACCGAAGCCTCCGAGCGGATCTGGATGAACGTTCCGCCGGCGCGCGTTTGGGTGTATCGCAGGGCCTGACCCGGTCGGCGTGGCTGCCGGCGTCTCGAAAGTCACGATCGGAGCCATGTCAGCGGTCACTATGTCAGCGGTCAAGATTCTGGTCATTCCCGGCTCGCTGCGCACCGGCTCGCTCAATATCAAGCTGGCGCAGGTCGCGATTGCCGCGTTGGCGCGTGCCGGCGCCGACGTCACGGAGCTATCGCTCGCCGACTATCCGCTGCCGATCTATGACGGCGATCTGGAAGCCCGCTCCGGCGTGCCGGACGCCGCGGTGCAGCTCAAGCGCATGATCGGCGCCCATCAGGGCGTGCTGCTGGTGACCCCGGAATATAATTCCGCGCCGCCGCCGCTGCTCAAGAACGCCATCGATTGGGTGTCGCGGATCCAGGACCCCGGCGAGAGCGCCGGTGAAGTCTTTCGCCACCGCGCGTTCGCGCTGGCGGCGGCCTCGGCCGGCAAGCTCGGCGGTGCGCGCTGTCTGGCCGCGCTGCGGCTGATCCTGTCCGGTTGCCGGGCCCCGGTGATCCCCAACCAGCTCACCCTGTCGTTTGCCGATCAGGCTTATGACGACCAGGGCCGGCTCAAGAACAACGCCGATGTCGAGGCGCTGCAGGCCATGGTGCAGCAGCTCATCGCATTCGCCCAGCAGATGAAGTGAGTTTTCATGACCGCCACTATCAATCCGCGCGATCGGCTGATCGTTGCGCTCGATCTGCCTGACCTGCGCGCCGCTGAGGCGATGGTCGATCGGCTCGATGATACCGTCAGCTTCTACAAGATCGGCTATCAGCTCGCTTACGCCGGCGGTCTGCCGCTGGCGCGCGCGCTCAAGGCCGCGGGCAAGAAAGTGTTCGTCGATCTGAAATTGCATGACATCGGTAATACCGTGGGCCGCGGCGTCGAGAGCCTGGCCGAACTCGGCGCGACCTTTGTCACCGTGCATGCCTATCCGCAGACCATGAAGGCCGCGGTTGAGGCGCGAGGCCAGTCCAAGCTCAAGATTCTCGCGGTCACGGTGCTGACCTCCTATGACGATGCCGATCTGCAGGAAGCCGGCTATCAGCTCGGCGTGCGCGATCTGGTGGAGCGCCGCGCCCGGCAGGCGCAGGCGTTCGGCATCAATGGTCTGGTCTGTTCGCCGGAGGAAGCTGGCCATCTGCGGCAATTGCTCGGGCCGGACATTCTGCTGGTTACCCCCGGCATTCGCCCGGCCGGCAGCTCGGCCGATGATCAGAAGCGCATCATGACCCCGGCGCGCGCGATCGCGGCCGGCGCCAATTATCTGGTGGTGGGCCGGCCGGTGATCGGCGCGGACGATCCCAAGGCTGCGGCCGAGGCCATTGTCGAGGAGATCACCGCGGCCTTGGGTTAGCCCGCGGCACCAGCCACCAACATCGGGGAGCAGCATGGCGAAGGGTTATTGGGTGGCGCGCGTCGATGTCGCCGATATGGACGGCTACAAAGAATATATTGCGCAGAACGGCTCGGTGTTCCGGCAGTTCGGCGCCAAATTCCTGGTGCGCACCGGGCGGTTCGAGACCAAGGAAGGCTCATCACGCACCCGCAATGTGGTGATCGAGTTCAAGGACTACGAGACCGCGCTCGCCTGCTATCACTCGCCCGAATATCAGCGGCTGGTGGCGCTGCGCTCGCCCTATGCCGACAGCGATCTGGTGGTGGTCGAGGGGTATGACGGGCCGCAGCCGTGAGCTGCGGCCGGGTTGGTTGCCCCTCGGGGCTGCCCCGGCTATACCGCGCCAAAGATCAAGGGGCGCTAAACCATGTCTGAGATGCGTTTGATCGTTGCCGGCGCCGGTGGCCGGATGGGCCGGGCGTTGATCCGTGCCATTACTGAAAGCTCAGGCGCGGTGATCGCCGGCGCGCTGGAATCGCCGAATTCGCCGCTGCTCGGCGAGGATTCCGGGGTGCTGGCCGGGCTACCCGCCAATGGCGTGAAATTGTCGTCGGATCTGTGGGAGCTGTCGGCCCATGCCGACGGCATTCTCGATTTCACCGTGCCGGCCGCCACCATCGCCAATGTTGCGATCGCGGCGCAGCGCGGCATCGTCCATGTGATCGGCACCACCGGGCTGTCGGCGTCGGATGATGCGGTGATCCGCAGCGTCACCAATCAGGCGGTGGTGGTGAAGTCCGGCAATATGAGCCTTGGCGTCAATCTGTTGGCGGCGATGGTCAAGCGCGTCGCGCAGGCGCTCGACGACAGTTTTGATATCGAAATCGTCGAGATGCATCATAAGGCCAAGGTCGATGCGCCGTCCGGCACCGCGCTGCTGCTCGGCGAAGCGGCCGCGGCTGGCCGCAACATCGCGCTCAGCGAGCGTTCGGCGCGTGGCCGCGACGGCGTCACCGGCGCGCGCCGCGCCGGCGATATCGGCTTTGCCAGCCTGCGCGGCGGCACTGTCACCGGCGATCACACTGTCATCTTCGCCGGCCCGCAGGAACGCATCGAACTGACCCACAAGGCCGAGGATCGCATGATCTTCGCCAATGGCGCGCTCAAGGCGGCGCTGTGGGCGCGCGGCCGCTCGCCGGGGCTGTATTCGATGGCCGACGTGCTCGGCCTTGGCGACGCCTCATCCTGATTCATCGACCCCCACAACGCGGATAGCAGATTATGAGTGATCGTCTCCTCGTGCTCGTGCGCCATGGCCAGAGCGACTGGAACCTGAAGAACCTGTTCACGGGCTGGAAGGATCCCGACCTCACTGAACTCGGTGTCACCGAAGCCAAGGCTGCCGGCCAGAAGCTGAAAGCGCAGGGCTTTACCTTCGACGTCGCCTTCACCTCGGCGTTGACCCGCGCTCAGCACACGCTCGATCTGATGCTCACCGAGCTCGGCCAGACCGGGCTGAAGACCTACAAGAACCTCGCGCTCAACGAGCGCGACTATGGCGATCTGTCCGGTCTCAACAAGGATGACGCCCGCAAGAAGTGGGGCGAGGAGCAGGTGCTGATCTGGCGCCGTTCCTATGACGTGCCGCCGCCCGGCGGCGAAAGCCTCAAGGACACGCTGGCGCGCACCCTGCCCTATTATGTGCAGGAGATCTTGCCCTGCGTGCTGCGCGGCGAGCGCACCTTGGTGGCCGCGCACGGCAATTCGTTGCGCGCGCTGATCATGGTGCTGGAAAAGCTGACGCCGGAGCAGATCCTGAAGCGCGAACTCGGCACCGGCGCGCCGGTCGTGTATCGCCTCAACGCCGACGCCACCGTGGCCTCGGTGGTCGATCTGGCGAAGTAACAATAGCGTTTTCGAGCGAAGTGGATTCCGGTTCGCGTGAAGAAAACGCGTCAGGACATAAAGTTAGAGCTTCGGTTCTGATTCTATCAGAACCGAAGCTCTAACAGCGATCCGGTCCTGAGCGGTCAGGGCCGGATCATCAACTCAGCCGGCAAAAGCTTCCGTGACTTCGCGGAACTCGCCGCTGTCGTGATCGAGCACCGACAGCGAGCCTTCGGCCACGCCGAAATAAGCGCCGTGCAGTTGCAGCTTGCCGCGGCCGACCAGCACGTTGATGCATGGGAAGGTCATCAGATTATGCAGGCTGCGCTTGACGCCGGCCTGTTCGAGCCGGGTCAGGAACTGGCTGATCGGTTCCTGCGGCGCTTGATCGACGCCCTGCGCGGCGGTCTCGAACATCTGCATCCATTTGCCGATGAAGTCGCCCGGCGACAGCGGCTCCGTCTTATCGACAAAGGCGCGGATGCCGCCGCACTGCGCATGGCCGAGCACCACGATGTGCTTCACCCGCAGCACCTGCACCGCATATTCCAGCGCTGCTGATACGCCATGGACCGCGCCGTCCGGCGCATAGACCGGCACCAGATTGGCGACGTTGCGCAGCACGAACAATTCGCCGGGGCCGGCATCGAAGATCACCTCGGGCGACACCCGGGAATCGCAACAGCCGATCACCATGATCTCCGGCGCCTGACCGCGCTCGGAGAGTTCTCGATAGCGAGCCTGCTCGGTCGGCAATCGCTGCGAGTTGAAACTGCGATAGCCCGAAAGCAGGCTGTGCGGAAACGATGTCATCTTTGTCCTCGACCCGGTTCATCTCCGATAACCATAGGCGGTTCAGCGGCACAAGGCTTCCGGTTGTCATGACAAAGTGTTATCGCCGTCATACCGAAAGATAGGGGGGGCCATGATCCGACCGCGTCGCAGTTTGCTGTTCATGCCGGGCTCGAATGCACGCGCGCTGGAAAAAGCGCGGCTGCTGCCGGCCGACGGCGTCATCCTCGACCTCGAAGATGCTGTCGCGCCCGACGCCAAGGAAACCGCGCGGGCGCAGATCGCCAGCACGCTGGCGGAAGGCGGTTTTGGCCGCCGCGAAGTGCTGGTGCGCATCAATGCGCTCGATTCGCCGTGGTGGCTCGACGATCTCGCGATGGCCGGCAAGGCCAAGCCCGACGGCATTCTGGTGCCCAAAGTGTCGAGCGTCGATGATCTCGCCGCGGTCGCGAACCGGCTGACCGATATCGGCGCCGACATGTCGATCAAGGTCTGGATCATGATCGAGACCGCGCGCGGCGTGCTCAATGCCGAGCATTTGGCCGCGCAGGCCCAGGACGAGGAGATGCGGCTCGCCGGCTTCGTGTTCGGCCCGAACGACATTTCCCGCGAAACCGGGATCAGGATGCTGCCCGGCCGCGCCACCATGCTGCCGATGATCAGCCATTGCGTGCTGGCCGCGCGCGCTTACGGGCTGACCATCCTGGATGGCCCGTTCAGCGACATCGCCAATATCGAAGGCTTTGCCTGCGAATGCGCGCAGGCCCGCGATTTCGGCTTTGACGGCAAGACGCTGATTCATCCGAGCCAGATCGAAGCCTGCAACGCTACCTTCACGCCGCCCGCGGCGGAGGTCGAGCAGGCGCGCAAGATCATCGCGGCCTTTGCTCTGCCGGAAAACGCCACGCGCGGCGCGATCCAGCTCGATGGCCGCATGGTGGAACGGCTCCATGCCGAGATCGCCAAAAAGACCATCGCGATTGCGGATGCCATTGCGGCGATGGCGCAGCCGGCGCGGCCCGCCTGATCCGGACGGCGGCGCGCTGTCATCAAGGGCAGTGTCATTCCGGGGCGCGAGCGCTCGCTCGCGAACCCGGAATCCCGAGCTTGTTGATCGTTTAGTCCGAGCCAGATCGAGATTCCGGGCTCGCGCCTATGGCGCGCCCCGGATTGACGGCGTGTGGTGAGCAGATGCGCCCAGCCGTTAGGCCGCCCGCACCGAGCGCAGGAAATTGCTGACTTCGGCCTTGAGCCGATTGCTCTCGCCGGCCAACGATTGCGCCGCCGACAACACCTGCGCCGAAGCGGCTCCGGTCTCACGGGCGCCACCCTGGACGCTCGAAATATCGGCGGTCACTTGCGAGGTGCCCTGCGCCGCCGATTGGATGCTACCGGAAATCTCCTGGGTCGCCGCGCCCTGCTCCTCGACCGCCGAAGCGATGGTGGACGAAATCTCCGACATCTGCCGGATGATGCCGCCGATTTCCTGGATCGCCGAAACCGACTCCGCGGTCGCGGCCTGAATGCCGTTGATCTGCTGGCCGATCTCGCCGGTCGCCCGCGCGGTCTGTTCCGCCAGCGCCTTGACCTCGGAAGCCACCACCGCAAAGCCGCGCCCGGCTTCGCCGGCCCGCGCCGCTTCGATGGTGGCGTTCAGCGCCAAGAGATTGGTCTGGCCAGCAATGGTGTTGATCAGCTCGACCACGTCGCCGATCCGGGCGGCGGCATTGCTGAGTTCGCTGACCCGGTTGTTGGTCTTGCTGGCCTGGTCGACCGCCTGGGTCGCCACCTGCGCCGAGGTGTGAACCTGGCGGCTGATTTCATGCACCGACGCGGTCAGTTCCTCGCTGGCCGAGGCGACCGATTGCACGCTGCTGGAGGCCTGTTCGGAGGACTGGGCCACGCCAGTTGCCAGCGTCAGCGATCGCTCTGCGCTGGTCAGCAGCGTGTTGGCGGCCTGCTCCAGCTCGTTCGCGGCCGTGGACACGGTCTCGACGATCTCGCCGACCGCGCCTTCGAAGGAATCGGCGAGCCGGGCCATATCCGCCTTGCGCTGCTCCGCGGCCAGTTGGTCCTGACGGCGCTTAGCCTCGGCTTCGTCGCGCGCTTTCTGCTCAGCATTCTCCCGGATCGCCGACACCGCCTTGGCCATGCCGCCGATTTCGTCGCCGCGGTCGGCGCCGGGGATCTCGATGGCGAGATTGCCGGCGGCCATGCCCTCCATCGCAGCGGTCAGGCGCACCACCGGCCGCACCAGGCCGATCGCGATGCCGAACACGCCGAGCGCGATGATGGTGATCACCAGCCCCGACACCGTCCAGACCACGGCGGAATAGCTGCCGACCTCGGTCGCCGCGGTGGTCTCGAGCGCCGCATTGCCTTCGATGGCCTTGGTGACGATGGCGTCGATGATGGCGCGATGCGCCAGATAGCTCGCTTCGAGCTTGGCATAGGCGGCGTTGGCCTGCGCCATGTCGCCCTTGGCCAGCGCCGGCAGCAGCTCATTCTCGGCGGTGCTCCAGAACTTCTGCACCTCGGCGTCGGAATCCGCGGTCAGTAGTTTCTTGATGCCGTCGTCAAGATCGGACTTGGTCCAGTAATCCTTGCGCTCGCTGTAATCCTTATGGAGCTTCGCCAGCTTGGCGGCATGGTCGGACAGGTCGGCCGGCTGGCGCAGCGCCAGCGTCGCTTCCAGATAGGCTTCGATGATGTAGGCCGGCGGCGGCAGGATATCGGCGACCAGATCGTTGCCGAGCTTGATCTGCGTGTACAGCGGCCCGCCGACCCGCAATTGCTTCAGCGCCAGCGTGCTGGTGGTCAGCATCGCCGCGAGCCCCACCGCAACCGTGGCCGCGAAAATAACGATCATCATCGAAATCGAGAGACGAATCTTCATCGGACTATCCTAAATATCTGTCTGGCCGCGGGTCGTGTCGCACCCGTCGTTCGCTAAGCGAACAAACAGTCCGCACGACGGAATTGATGTCGCGACACTAGGACGCGCCCCTTTATCGAAGGTTACGCGAACAGCTCGCAGTTGCCTCGTACGACTACGGCGTGTACCGCGCGGGTCGATGTCCAATCTGTGCAAGAAATCATGCTGAAAACCGGGGTCAGCGCAGGCTGATCATGGCCCGGCGGGTGCGCGTCACATCGCGCAAAAGTTGCTGCGCCGCGCGTCCGAGCTGATTGCGGAGCGGCGGCATGTCCGGCCCGTCAGCGGGCCAGACGAAGGCTCGGGAGTAGTGAGCGGCCGCCACGCGCTGTGGCGGCCGTGACCAGATCAGGCCCAGGCGCGTTCCTGCTTGGCCTTGGCCTCAAAGCTGTCGATCGCGGCCTTTTTCTCCAGCGTCAGGCCGATATCGTCGAGGCCGTTGATCAGGCAGTGCTTGCGGAACGGATCGATCTCGAACTTGACCTTGCCGCCGTCCGGACCACGGATTTCCTGGTTCGGCAGATCGATGGTCATGGTGGCGTTCGAGCCGCGCTCGGCGTCGTCGAACAGCTTGTCGAGATCGGCCTGCGACACGCGGATCGGCAGCACGCCGTTCTTGAAGCAGTTGTTGTAAAAAATGTCGCCGAACGAGGTCGAGATCACGCAGCGGATGCCGAAATCGAGCAGCGCCCAGGGCGCGTGCTCGCGGCTCGAGCCGCAGCCGAAATTGTCGCCGGCGATCAGAATCTTGGTGCCGCGATAGGCGGGCTTGTTGAGCACGAAGTCCGGGTTCTCGCTGCCGTCGTCGCGATAGCGCTGTTCCGAGAACAGGCCCTTGCCGAGACCGGTGCGCTTGATGGTCTTCAGGTACTGCTTGGGGATGATCATGTCGGTATCGACATTGATGATCTTCAAGGGCGCGGCGACGCCTTCCAGCGTGGTGAACTTGTCCATGTCGATGATTTCCCTGATGAGACCGGCGTTTTAGCCCGGCAGCCGCGCCGCTCCAAGGGCGTTTTTGCCGATTGATGATCGCCGTTAGCCGGGCAGCGCGTCTTCCTCGGCCTCGGCTTCGATCGCCTCCATGTCCTCGTCGGACAGGCCGAAATGGTGGCCGATCTCGTGCACCAGCACATGGCGCACCACATGGCCGAGCGTTTCGTCGTTTTCGGCCCAATAATCCAGGATCGGGCGGCGATACAGCCAGATCATGTTGGGCAGCCGGGCGATGTCGTCATGGCTCTGCTGCGGCAGGCCAACGCCCTGAAACAGGCCGAGCAGGTCGAATTCGGTCTCCGCGCCGATCTCGTTCATCACCTCCTCGGTCGGAAAATCATCGACCCGGATGATCAGCCCCTCGCACAGCGCGCGGAAATCCTCCGGCAGGCCGGCGAACATTTCATGAGCCATCTGCTCCAGTTCGGCGAGCGATGGCGATTTTGCAGTGATCCACATGGTTTCATCGTAGAAGATCGGCCGCGGATGCGCAAAAAGTCTCCTCGCGATAGTGTTGACGGCACGGTGCCGATCGGAGACCGTCGCTCGGGGCGCGGATGCGGGGGTGCAGGATGAGGCGGCTTGGTATCATCGAATTGGCGTTGATCGCGGCCATGATCGGACTGCCGACGCTGGCCGGCACGGCGGCGGCGCAGAGCGCCAGCAGCGCGGCCGTAACGGCGGCGCCGACCGAACTGTCGGCGCAGAGCCGTAGCTCCCGGCCGCCGACCCGGCTGCGGGTCTATCCGCGCTATCAGCCCGATGGTTACGGCGTCTATCCGCGCTATTTCCCCGGCCGCAACGCGGTGCGCGATTGCACCGCCTATTATGTGCAGGAATACCGGCCGAGCGGCACGGTGATCGTGCCGCGCATGAATTGCTTTTGGCGGCGCGGCTGAGGCGTGGCGCGGCGGCTGGGAGCGAGCCGGATTTCGGTTCGCGCCGGGCACGCGCGAACCATCAAATTTGACCGTCGGTTGTGATGTCCTCACAACCAAAAGCGCTTTAGCTTTTTGGTGTGACGGGTTTTGGTTGCGCGAACCGGCGCCCTGTTCGTTTGACACTGCTCAAGTCGCGCGCGTTCGCTCGTTGCCCAATGCCGCGCATGGAGACAGCCATGAGTGCCCGGGTCGGATTGTGTATTGCTGCCACCTTGCTGCTGGCCGCGCTGGCCAGCCCCGCCGCGGCCAGCCAGGCGTCGCCCTCGCCTTGTGTGATCAGCGACGACTTGGCTGCGATGACGACGCCCGTAACTGATTTCAGCGCGCGGCGCCGCGATGCTCAGCGCGCCCGCTATCATCATCGCCGCGGTAGCCGCGTCGCCAAGCGCCCCAGCGATGCCCGCGCGCTCACGCCAGCGCGGCCGAGTGGCATGTCGCCGTTCTTTCCATTCTATCACGGCTACGGGCTCGATCCGTCTTGGTAGTTATTCTTGCGCGCGTAGCGCGTGAACTAATCCATCGGCCGAACCGATGACTCGTCATGCCCGCGCTTGTCGCGGGCATCCACGTCTTAGCGGCGGTGCCAATTCAAAGACGTGGATGGCCGGGACGAGCCCGGCCATGACGCGGAGAGGCGGCGAGGTGAGTATCAACCGCCGCTGCTATCAACCGAGCCACAAAGCAAAACAGGCGCCGCGAGGGCGCCTGTTGCGTTTCGGTGTGGCAAGTTGGAAGTGATGACTTCCAGCCTTGTTGCTTCCGCTGTCGTTACTTCCAGTCGCGGACGTCGACGAAGTGGCCGGCGATCGCCGCCGCAGCTGCCATGGCCGGCGACACCAGATGGGTGCGGCCCTTAAAACCCTGGCGGCCTTCGAAGTTGCGGTTCGAGGTCGAAGCGCAGCGCTCATTCGGCGCCAGCTTGTCGGGATTCATGGCGAGGCACATCGAGCAGCCCGGCTCGCGCCATTCAAAGCCGGCCTTGATGAAGATCTTGTCCAGACCCTCGGCCTCGGCCTGTTCCTTCACCAAGCCCGAGCCCGGCACGATGATGGCGTTGACATTGGCGTTGACGGTCTTGCCCTCGGCGATCTTGGCCGCGGCGCGCAGGTCTTCGATGCGGCCGTTGGTGCACGAGCCGATGAACATCCGGTCGATCTTGATGTCGGTGATCTTGGTGCCCGGGGTCAGGCCCATATAGGCCAGCGCGCGCTCCTTGGAGATGCGCTTGGCTTCATCGGCGATGTCGGCCGGGTTCGGCACGCGGCCGGTGATCGAGATCACGTCTTCCGGCGAGGTGCCCCAGGTGACGATCGGCGGCAGCGCCGCGGCGTCGAGGCGCAGCTCGGTGTCGAAATGCGCGCCGTCGTCGGAGCGCAGCGTATCCCAATAGCGCAGCGCGGCTTCCCAGGCGTCGCCCTTCGGGGCGAGCGGGCGGCCCTTGAGGAACTCATAGGCCTTCTGGTCGGGCGCGATCAGGCCGGCACGGGCGCCGCCTTCGATCGACATGTTGCAGACCGTCATGCGGCCTTCCATCGACAGGGAACGGATCGCTTCGCCAGCATATTCAAGCACATAGCCGGTGCCGCCAGCGGTGCCGATCTCGCCGATGATGGCCAGGATCACGTCCTTGGCGGTGACGCCGTCCGGCAGCTTGCCGTCGACGGTCACGCGCATGTTCTTGGCCTTCTTCTGGATCAGCGTCTGGGTCGCGAGCACGTGCTCGACTTCCGAGGTGCCGATGCCATGCGCCAGCGCGCCGAACGCGCCATGGGTCGAGGTGTGGCTGTCACCGCACACGATGGTGGTGCCGGGCAGCGTAAACCCCTGCTCCGGGCCGATCACGTGCACCACGCCCTGGCGCTTATCGAATTCGTTGAAATAGGTGATGCCGAATTCGCGGGCGTTTTCGGCGAGCGCGGCGATCTGATCGGCGCTTTCCGGATCGGGATTGGGCTTGCTGCGATCGGTGGTCGGCACGTTGTGATCGACCACGGCCAAGGTTTTCTCCGGCGCGTGCACCTTGCGGCCGGCGGTGCGCAGACCTTCGAACGCCTGCGGGCTGGTGACTTCGTGCACCAGATGGCGGTCGATATAGAGCAGGCAGGTGCCGTCCTCGGCCTCATGGACCAGATGGTCGTTCCAGATCTTGTCGTACAGCGTGGTGGGCTTTGCAGCGGACATAGCGTCAGTCCTCGAAACCAAATTGAATTGTCGGAGCAGCAGGGTGCGCAGGTGATCAGGTCGCTGCGCGCAATCGCGTCAGTTCATCAGCCCGGCGGTGGTGAGACGTCCGAAAAACCGCCAAGGCAGGCGGCTGCGGTCGTCGAGCACGATCAAGGTTGCGGGCAGGCGATCTGGAAACATTCCATTCCTATACCACGTCGCACGCGGCCGACAACGCTCGGAAATCGCAGGTCGGCTCATGCTGCCGGGCAACAAAAAAGCGCGGCTGAGCCGCGCTTTTCCGCAGATTGGATGGGAGCGCGAACTTACTTCGCGGCAACCGCAGCGCGGTCCTGCTTCTTCTCGACGATGCGGGCCGACTTGCCGCGCAGATTGCGCAGGTAATACAGCTTGGCGCGACGCACCTTGCCGCGGCGCACCACCTTGATCGAGTCGATCATCGGCGACAGCAGCGGGAACACGCGCTCAACGCCCTCGCCGTACGAAATCTTGCGCACGGTGAAGCTCTCGTTCAGGCCACCGCCGGAACGGCCGATGCAAACGCCTTCATAGGCCTGGACGCGCGAACGCTCGCCTTCGACCACCTTGACGTTGACGACCACGGTGTCGCCCGGTCCGAATTCCGGAATGTCCTTGCCGGCGGACAACTTATCGAATTGCTCTTTCTCGAGCTGCTGAATCAGGTTCATTGCAATTCTCCATCGGCAGCGCGCCCGGCCATCCCGGCATAAGGCTGCGCGAGTATCCAGTTATCCTGCCTGTTCGCGGATTTGGGGCTCCTATAAGGCATCGGAAAACCGTTGTCACCCATCCGTCGCGTTTTTTGGCGGTTTTTGGCAAACGGGGTGTCGCGATGCCGCCAGCAGGTCCGGACGCCGGGTTTGGGTGAGCTGTTCCGCCTCGGCGCGGCGCCAGGCCGCGACCTTGGCATGGTCGCCCGACAGCAGGATTTCCGGGATCGGCAAGCCCTCAAACAGCTGCGGACGGGTATATTGCGGGTATTCGAGGAGGCCGGCCGAAAAGCTCTCGTCGGTCGAGGATTCCAGCTTGCCCATCACCCCGGGCAGCAGCCGGACGCAGGCGTCGATCAGCGTCAGCGCGGCGATTTCGCCGCCCGACAGCACATAATCGCCGATCGAGACCTCTTCGAGCTGTCTGGCGTCGATCACGCGCTGGTCGATGCCCTCAAAACGGCCGCACACGATCAGCGGACCCGGCCCGGCCGCCAGTTCCGCAACCCTCGCCTGGGTCAGCGGCCGGCCGCGCGGGCTCATCACCAGCCGCGGCCGTCCCTCAAGGTCCGGCACCGCGTCGATCGCCCGGGCCAGCACGTCGGCGCGCAGCACCATGCCCGGGCCGCCGCCGGCCGGGGTGTCGTCAACGCTGCGGTGGCGGTCGGTGGCGGCGTCGCGAATGTCGCGCGCTTCCAGGCTCCATAGCCCGGTCGCCAGCCCGCGGCCGGCGAGGCTGAAGCCGAGCGGCCCGGGGAACATGTCGGGAAACAGCGTGAGGACGGTGGCGCGCCAGGTCATCAGGGCCAAACCTGCAAATCGTCATGGCCGGTTGTCCGGCCATGTAAGGGCTTGTTCGTTGCGAGGTACACAAACCCGAATGCCCGGCACAAGCCCGGGCAGGACGGCTGTGGTGGAGGCTCAGGCCTCGGGATGGTCGGGCGTATCGCCCTCGATCTCGCCGGGCGGCTCGATCAAAAGCCGGCCGCCCGCGATATCGACGGTCGGCACCACCGCATTGCTGAACGGCAGCAGCAGCGTCGGCCCGGACGGCGGCGCGATTTCCAAAATGTCGCCGGCGCCAAAATTATGGACCGCGATCACCCGGCCGAGCGCCTCGCCGGCGGTGGTTTCCGCGGCGAGGCCGATCAGGTCGGCGTGGTAGTATTCGTCGGCGTCGGTGCCCGGCAGCTGATCGCGGTCGATATAGAGCTCGACGCCATTGAGCCGTTCGGCATCATTGCGGCTGGCAACGCCCTCAAGCGTCGCCACCAGATGGCCTTTGGCTTCGCGCGCGGTCTCGACCACAAAACGGCGATGGCCGTCCTTGCTGGTCAGCGGACCGTAATCGAGGATCGCGAGCGGGTCCTCGGTGAACGGCCACAGCTTGACCGCGCCGCGCACGCCATGCGGCGCGCCGATTCTGGCGATGCAGACCCGCTTATCGGCCGCCTTGGCCGGTGCGCTGGCCACATTCGGCGGATCGGCACGGCGCTGACCTTCGTCCGGTTGGGACGAGGGGGTGGCCGGGCCGTCATTGGCCGATTTGCCTGCGTTCACCGGCGCCAACCGAGCGGCTTACTTGCCGGCTTCGGCGGCCTTGCGCTCCTTGCGCGGCACGGCCTTGACCGGGTTGTTGCGGGCTTCGCGCTTCTTGATGCCGGCGGCGTCGAGGAAACGGGCGACGCGGTCCGAGGGCTGCGCACCCTTGGCGACCCAATCCTTGACCTTGTCGAGGTCGAGCTTGAGGCGGGCTTCGTTGTCCTTCGGCAGCAGCGGATTGAAGTAGCCGAGACGCTCGATGAAGCGGCCGTCGCGGGGGAAGCGCGAGTCGGCAACCACCACATGATAGAACGGGCGCTTCTTGGTGCCGGCACGGGCGAGGCGGATAACGACGGACATCAATATCTCCTAAGTGAGGTCGTTGAGTTTGCTATTTCGGTGATTGGTCAGCTCGTCAGGACGCGACGGCTCATTTCTTCTTCCCGAACGGGAAGCCGCCGAGGCCGGGCAGCGTCGGCTTGCCGCTCATCCCGGTGAGGCCGGGGATGTTGGGCAGGCCGCCGCGCAGGCTGGACGGCAGTTCCTTCGGCAGTTCGGGAAGTTCGCCGCCCTGCACCTTTTCCTGCATGGCTTTGATTTCTTCAGCGGACGGC
Organism: Rhodopseudomonas faecalis; assembly: GCF_003217325.1. Classification (GTDB taxonomy): domain Bacteria; phylum Pseudomonadota; class Alphaproteobacteria; order Rhizobiales; family Xanthobacteraceae; genus Rhodopseudomonas; species Rhodopseudomonas faecalis. The sequence goes on along the minus strand of NZ_QJTI01000014.1, from coordinate 57,132 downwards.
AGACCGCCGCCAAAACCCATCGCCTTGGCGAGGCCGGCCATCGGCCCGCCCTTGCCGCGGCCCACGGCCTTCATCATGTCGGCCATGTTGCGATGCATCTTGAGCAGCTTGTTGACGTCCTCGACCTTGAGGCCGCAGCCGGCGGCGATGCGCTTCTTGCGGCTGGCCTTGAGAATGTCCGGGTTCTTGCGCTCCTCGCGGGTCATCGAATCGATGATCGCGATCTGGCGATTGAGGATCTTGTCGTCGATGCCGGCGGCGGCAATCTGGTTCTTCATCTTGGCGATGCCGGGCATCAGCCCCATCAGCCCGCCGATGCCGCCCATCTTGGACATCTGCAGCAGCTGATCGCGCATATCGACCAAGTCGAACTTGCCCTTGCGCATCTTCTCGGCGACGGCCGCGGCCTTTTCGGCGTCGAGCGTGGCGGCGGCCTTTTCGACCAGCGACACCACGTCGCCCATGCCGAGAATGCGGCCGGCGATGCGGCTCGGATGGAAATCTTCCAGCGCGTCGGTCTTTTCGCCGGTGCCCATCAGCTTGATCGGCTTGCCGGTGACCGCGCGCATCGACAGCGCCGCACCGCCGCGGCCATCGCCGTCGATACGGGTCAGCGCGATGCCGGTCAGACCGACCTGGGTGTCGAAGGCGCGCGCCAGATTGACGGCGTCCTGGCCGGTCAGACTGTCGGCGACCAGCAGCACTTCGTGCGGATTGGCGACCGCCTTGATCTCGGCCGCTTCGGTCATCATCGCTTCGTCGAGCGTGGTGCGACCGGCGGTATCGAGCATCACCACGTCATAGCCGCCGAGCTTGGCGGCTTCGATGGCGCGGCGGGCAATCTGCGCGGGCTGCTGGCCGGCAACGATCGGCAGCGTGTCGATGCCAAGATCGCGGCCGAGCACCGCGAGCTGCTCCATCGCCGCCGGGCGATAGACGTCGAGCGAGGCCATCAGCACCTTGCGCTTGTCGCGCTCGGTCAGGCGGCGCGCCAGCTTGGCGGTGGTGGTGGTTTTACCGGAGCCCTGCAGACCGACCATCATGATCGGCACCGGCGGTACGGTGTTGAGATCGAGCGCCTGAACGTCGGAGCCGAGCGTGGCGACCAGCTCGTCATGGACGATCTTGACCACCATCTGGCCGGGCTTGACCGACTTGACCACGGTGGCGCCGACCGCCTGCTCGCGCACCCGCTCGGTGAAGCTGCGCACCACTTCCAGTGCGACGTCGGCTTCCAGCAGCGCGCGGCGGATTTCACGCATCGCCGCATCGACGTCGGCCTCACTGAGCGCACCGCGCCCGGTCAGTCGATCGAGAATGCCACCAAGCTTTTCCGACAGATTGTCGAACATCGGCTCAATCCACCCAGCGGTCCTAGCGAAAGGACCATGCACAAACACGATTGCGCCCGAGGGCGCACAGCGCTGTCGGGCGTTGACCTCTGGCCTCCAGGACCAGTCGGCGGGTCGAAAAGAAACTCTTTTCGAGAGAAGCAGCCACGCTTAGCGCGCCGCCGCGGCTGGAGTCAAGGATATGCACGCCATCCCCGACAAGATCCGCCCCACAACGAAAAACCCCCGAAAGCCGCGTGGCTTCCGGGGGTCTGACGGTCAGCTAAAAAGCTTACTTCTTGGCCGGAGCAGCGGGCGCCGCGGGCGCCGCAACCGGAGCAGCAGCGGTGGCGCCGCCGCCGTTCCAGTACTTCGGGAACCAGGTGGTGTTGTTCAGCACGGCGGCGTGAACGAGAATCGCGATGACGGCGACGCTGCCCAGGAACAGCGGCAGGCCCACGCCCGGATTCACAACGGTCCAGATACGACCTTGATTCATGATCTCAACTCCTCAGTGCGATCGATTATTTCAGCCAGGGCGTGTAAACGAACGCCAGGAAGTGAGCGAAGATCGCGACCGCGCCGAAAACGCGGGTGCCATCGATCACATGCTTGTGGAGCTCTTCGGACTCCGCAATCGTCAGGCCAGTCGGCCAGACCTTGTTCGGATCGTCTGCCATCACTTAGTCTCCTCAGAAACCTAGGATAGTTCCGTGCTGGACCCGCACGTTGGGTTTTTTAGGCAGCTGCTGAATCAAACCGCACGGCTGACGCAACAACCGTATTAGGTGGACCACCGCGCCTTCGACCGTGCGATGCCAGTCGCAGCGGTGATCGCTTCAATCCAAGCTCGACGTAGCGCAGTCTGCAGGACTGCATCACAATCAAGTGATGCCAAACCTAATCCTGTTCTCGTTTTTGTCAATCGCGCATGACAACTCGCAATGTCAATTTTGTATGACAAAACGGTTTCAGGATGCCGGCGGAAAACGTCACAATGGCCAATATCTCGCGCCGTCACGGCCTGCCCGGTACCGTAGGACGGAATTCCGCGAGGCTGCGGCGCGCCCGCTGTGGTGAGCGTCGCGCCCGACTGCTCAGACGACGGTTTTGATTGCGATACTGCGACGCTCAGAATCGCATCGGTGCGGACCCGCAACGGGGTTACTGCGCCTGTTTGATCGCCCAGGACACGCTGACATTGACCGACAGCGTTTCTTCTCCCACCGCCACCGGCGCAGCGGCGGCGAGGCCGGTCGCCATCCGGCGATAGGCAGTGGGTGTTTGCGCCGTGTCTTCGGCGATCGAGAGCGGCGCGCCGAGCGTAACGCCGGCCGCGCGGGCATAGATTTCGGCCTTGCGGCGCGCGTCGGCCATTGCCTTGTCACGCGCCTGGTCGAGCAGTTTCGATGGCGCTGCCACCGTGAAATTGATGCCGCCGATCTCGTTGGCGCCGGCGCTGACCAGGGTGTCGATCACGCTCGCCACCTTGCTGACGTCGGTCAGCCGCACGGTGACGCGGTTGCTGGCGCGATATCCGGTCAGGCTGTTCGGGCCCGGGCGGCTGGGTGCGGCATATTGCGGCAGCAGCGACAGCCGCGAGGTTTGCAGGTCTTCGTCCTTGATGCCGCTGGCTTTCAGCGCCTGCATCACCTTGGTCATGGCCTCGGCATTGGCGGCGGCCGCCTCCTTGGCGGTCTTGGCGTCGATGCTGACGCCGCCGTCGATGGTGGCAAGATCGGGCGGCACCTGGATCGAGGCTTCGCCGACCACCGAAATCGCCGGAGGCAGCGCCGTTTCAGCGAGAGCAGGCGGCACCGCCGCCATCAGCGCGGCGGCAGCGGTCAACAGCAGACGGTACATGTCGCGACCTCATTTGAGCGGGACATAGACATTGATGACGAGCTTGTCCTCGGCGGTCTTCAGCGGATCGGTGATGTATTCTTCAATAAAAGTGTCTTTGGCTTCCAGTCGTTTCTCGTCGAGGTGATTGGTGATCGCCTCATAAGTATTGTCCATGTTGTCGTAAGAACCGCGATGGACGAATTTCAGCGAGCGGCCCTCCGGTGACTTGCCGTAGCTCATCGCCTTGGTGAGATTCTTCGGCTCCTGATCGACCGGGATTTCCGCCTGATAGGTGAAGCCGGTGTCGTCGGTCGAGGTGTAGACGATCATCATGTTGCCGGCGGCCTTCAGGCCCTGCTTGTCGAGCAGCGCCTGCAGCGATTTCAGCGACTCGACCAGGCTCTCGAAGGCGTTGTCCCAGCTGGCATTGCCCTTGAGGATCACCACATTCTTCGTGGCCAGTGTCACTTCCTCGCCGAACGGGTCCGCGCTCTGCACCTTGGCCGCGGGCGGCGGGGTGACTGATTGTGCCGGCGCCGGCACAGGGGCTTCGGCGGCCGCAGGCGGCTGCGCCGCCGGCTGAGCCGCGGCCGGGTTGGCCGGATCGGCAGGCTTGGCCGGTTCAGTCGCCGTCTTGGCGGCCGGCGTCTCGGCGGCGGCCTTGCCCGGCTCGCCCGGCGATAGCTTGGCCGTGGGCTCGGCGGTTTTGGCGGCGTCCGTCTTCAGCTCGGGTTTCGCATCCGGCTTTGCCTCGGTCTTGCCGTCCGATTTCGCGTCCGGCTGGGCGGGCTGCGCGGCGGCCGGTGCAGCGGCCGGCGTCTGGGCATTCGCGCCCGCGGCGCCCAGCGCCAGGGCGGCGGTCAGGGCGGCGGTCAGGCCGGCGGAGGCCGCTGCCGCCAGCATCGCGCGGCCAAAAACATAAAAACCCTTCGTCATTGTCTCTCCAAAGCCCCTGAGCCTGCGCAACCCCGGCCCCACCGGCTCATCATCCTCATGCTAACACGCAGCCGCAGCATCGTCGCCTGCCGGACGCGCTGGCGCCGCGTTGCGGCTGCGGATTCGCCCCACTGGCCAATCCGCCGTCATTCGCCATATAAGCGCGGCAGGATGGTGACATGAATACGCTGGCCAATCGCAAATTCAGCAAAATGAACGGCATCGGCAACGAGATCGTCGTGCTCGATCTGCGCGTCGATCCGGTGACGGTGACCGCGGCCGATGCGCGCGCGATCGCCAAACAGGTGCCTTATGACCAGCTGATGGTGCTGCAGCCGCCGCGCGTGGCCGGCACCGATGCGTTCATCCGCATCTTTAACAATGATGGTTCGGAATCGAGCGCCTGCGGCAATGGCATGCGCTGCGTGGCGCAGCAGGTGTTTGCCGGCACCGAGCAGAGCGCGCTGACCTTTGAAAGCCGGGCCGGCCTGCTGCATTGCTGGCGCGGGACCGCGCCCGAACTTTTTACCGTCGATATGGGCGCGCCCAAGCTCGGCTGGCAGGACATTCCGCTGGCCGAGGAGTTCGCCGATACCCGCACCATCGAATTGCAGATCGGGCCGATCGACGCGCCGGTGCTGCATACCCCCTCGGTGGTGTCGATGGGCAATCCGCACGCGATCTTCTGGGTCGATGACGTGCACGCCCATGACCTCGCCCGGTTCGGGCCGCTGTTGGAAAACCATCCGATCTTCCCGGAGCGCGCCAATATCACGCTCGCGCAGATCGTCGATCGCGGCCATATCGTGATCCGGACCTGGGAGCGCGGCGTCGGGCTGACCAAGGCGTGCGGCTCGGCGGCCTGTGCCACCGCGGTCGCCGCGGCGCGGCTGCGGCGCACCGATCGCAAGGTGCAGATCACGCTGCCGGGCGGCGAGTTGGTCATCGAGTGGCGCGAGCGCGACGATCATGTGCTGATGACCGGCAGCGCCACTTTCGAATTTTCCGGAACGATCGATCCGGCGCTGCTGGCCGGCGCGGCCTGATGGCCGTCGAGGTCGTCACATTCGGCTGCCGACTGAACGCCTTTGAAGCTGAGCTTATTCGCCGCGAAGCGGAGCAGGCCGGCTGCCGCGATACCATCGTGGTCAATTCCTGCGCGGTCACCAGGGAAGCGGTGGCGCAGGTCCGGCAATCGATTCGCCGGTTGAAACGCGAGCGGCCGCAGGCGCGCATCGTGGTCACTGGCTGTGCCGCCCAGGTCGAGACCGAGATGTTCGCCGCGATGGCGGAAGTCGACCGCGTGCTCGGCAATCATGACAAGCTGAGCGGCGCGGCCTGGCAGGCGCTGCAGCAGACGCTCGATGAATCTTCCGGCGATGACGCCGCGAAAAAGATCGCGGTCGGCGATATCATGGCGGTGCGCGCCATGGCGCCGATGCCGCTTGAGCGGGTCGCGCGCGATCTGCCGCGGGTATTCGTGCCGGTGCAAAATGGCTGCGATCACCGCTGCACCTTCTGCATCATTCCTTATGGCCGCGGCCCGTCGCGCTCGCTGCCGCCCGCGGCGGTGATCGATCAGGTACGCACGCTGGTGGCGCGCGGCCATGGCGAGATCGTGCTGACTGGGGTCGATCTCACCAGCTACGGCGCTGATCTTGCCGGCGCGCCGGCGCTCGGCGGCCTGGTGCGGCAGATATTGCGCGAAGTCACCGACTTGAAGCGGCTGCGGCTGTCGTCGATCGATTCCATCGAGGTCGATCACGATCTGCTCGATGTGATCGCCAATGACGAGCGGCTGATGCCGCATCTGCATTTGTCGCTGCAATCGGGCGATGATCTGATCTTGAAGCGCATGAAGCGCCGCCATCGCCGCACGGATGCAATCGCGCTGTGCGAGCAGTTGCGGCGGCTGCGGCCGGAGATCGCGCTCGGCGCCGATCTGATCGCCGGCTTTCCGACCGAGAGTGAGCAGGCCTTTGCCGGTTCGCTCGATCTGGTCGAGGATTGCGGGCTCAGCCTGCTGCATGTGTTTCCCTATTCGCCGCGGCCCGGCACGCCGGCGGCCAACATGCCGCAGCTCGATGGCGGCGTGATCAAGGAACGCGCCAAGCGGCTGCGCGCGGTGGGCGAGGCGGCATTGCAGCGGCGGTTTGCCGCCGAGATCGGCCAGCCCCGCCAGGTGCTGATTGAAAGCGTCACCCAAGGCCGCACCGAACATTTTTTGCCGGTGGCGATCGAAGGTGGCGTGGTCGGCTCGGTGGTTGCGGTCACCATCGCCGGACACGATAGCCAGCGGCTGACTGTGTAGTTCGGCGCTCACGCACACATGCGTCATGGCCGCGCTGGCCGCTGGCATCCACGTCTAGGTGATCGTTCAAGAGGAAAGACGTGGATGGCCGGGACGAGCCCGGCCAAGACGTGCTGAGACGTTAGTTGTGACGCGCCAATGTTAGTGTGAGTGGCGCGCCAATGGTAACGGCCTAATTGCCGCGACAACCGAACTAACTACTCGCCGTTCCAGCCGCAGGAGCGCATGCGCTGGTGCAGATGCGGCGGCACTGGCGCGGTCACCACCACCGGCGGCTTGTTGCGCGATAGCGGAATCGAAATCTGCCGGGCGTGCAGATGCAGCGTCGGTTCGCCGAACCGCGGGCCGTTGCCATAGATGTTGTCGCCGACGATCGGCCAGCCCATCGCCGCGCAATGCACCCGCAATTGATGGGTGCGGCCGGTGATCGGCTCCAGCGCCAGCCAGGTCAGCCGCCCGCTGCTCGCGGCATGCTCTGCCGCCGTTTGGCTGGACTCTACCGCCGTTTCGCCGGAGGCGTTGCCAGGGGCGCCGCGCGCTCCCTCCCCCCTTGCGGGGGAGGGTTGGGGTGGGGGGTGTCCCAAGGAGAGATCGCCGCTGTCGCACCCCACCCCCGACCCCTGCCCGCAAGGGGGAGGGGAGTTGTTTGCAGCCGACCCCTCCGGCTCTGTCGCAGGGGCTGCGGCTGCGCCCTCCGGCACGTACCGCCCCAGCACCGTCCATTTGGTCAGCGACGGCAGCCCCTCGTCATGATCGATCTTTTGCCACCAGCCGCGCTCAGCGTTGCGCTTGCCGATCGGCAGGTCGATGGTGCCGTGGTCCTCGTCCGGGCCACCCTCCACCACCGCCCAATAGGTTTTGGCGATTTTGCTGTGCTTGAACAGCAGGCCGAGCGTCGCGGTGGCCTTGCGGTGCCGGCCGAGCACCAGGCAGCCCGAGGTATCGCGGTCGAGCCGATGCGCCAGCACCGGCGGCCGCGGCAGGCCAAAGCGCAGCGCGTCGAACGACGCCTCCAGGTTCGGTCCGCCCTTGGGGCCGCGGTGCACCGGCAACCCGGCCGGCTTGTCGATCACCAGCATCAGGCCGTCGCGGTGCAGCACCCGCGCCAGGATCTCCTCGGCGCTAAGTTCCTTAGCCGTCTCAATGTCACTTTCGTTCATGGCACGAAACGGCTAACACAGCCTCCCGATGAACGACACATCTGAAACCAAAAAACCGAGCTGGTGGCGTCGGCTGTCCGACGGCCTGAAGCGCACCTCAAGCTCGATCGGCACCGCGCTCGCCGAATTCGTCTCCAAGCGCAAGCTCGACCGAGCGATGCTCGAGGAGATCGAGGACGTGCTGCTGCGCGCCGATCTCGGCACCGACGTGTCCGCGCGCATTGCCGCGGCGGTCGGCGAAGGCCGCTATGACAAGATGATTTCGGCGAGCGATGTCAAAGCGATCGTCGCCGCCGAGGTCGAAAAGGTCCTGGCCCCGGTGGCGCAGCCGCTGGTGATCGACGGTGACCACAAGCCGTTCGTGATCCTGATGGTCGGCGTCAATGGGTCCGGCAAAACCACCACCATCGGCAAGCTGGCGGCGCGGCTGTCCGGCGAAGGCCGCAAGGTGATGATGGCGGCCGGCGACACGTTCCGGGCCGCCGCGATCGAGCAGCTCAAAGTGTGGGGCGAGCGCACCGGCACCCCGGTGGTGGCCGGCGCCCAGGGGTCGGACGCCGCCAGCCTGGCGTTCAACGCGCTGACCCAGGCCAAGGCCGAGGGCCGCGACGTGCTGTTGATCGACACCGCCGGCCGGTTGCAGAACCGCGCCGAGCTGATGAGCGAGCTGGAAAAGGTCGTGCGGGTGATCCGCAAGGTCGATGCCAGCGCGCCGCATGCGGTGCTGTTGGTGCTCGACGCCACGGTTGGCCAGAACGCGCTGTCGCAGGTCGAGGCGTTTTCACGCACCGCCGGCGTCACCGGCCTGGTGATGACCAAGCTCGACGGCACCGCGCGCGGTGGTATTCTGGTCGCGCTGGCGGAGAAGCACAAAATCCCGGTGCATTTCATCGGGGTCGGCGAGGGCGTCGAAGATCTGTCGCCATTCACCGCGGCCGATTTCGCCAAAGCGATCGCCGGGACTGACAACGCGAGCTGAGGGTTTTTGATGGACAACAACACCGTGCTGCAACCAAACCGGCCGCATCCGCTGTTCAAGATTGCGACCGAGGTCGGGCCGCTGCTGGTGTTCTTCTTCGTCAACGCCAAGTTTCATCTGTTCGTCGCCACCGGCGCCTTCATGGTGGCGGTGCTGGTCGCGATCGCGGTGTCCTATTGGGTGACGCGGCATATCCCGATGATGACCATCGTCACCGCGGTGGTGGTGATCGTGTTCGGCGCGCTGACGCTGCTGCTGCAGGACGAAACCTTCATCAAGATGAAGCCGACCATCATCTACACGCTGTTCGCCGCGGTGCTTGGCGGCGGCCTGCTGTTCGGCCGGTCGTTCATCGCCATCATGTTCGACCAGATGTTCAACCTGACGCCGCAGGGCTGGCGCACGCTGACTTGGCGCTGGGCGCTGTGGTTTTTGGCGATGGCGGTGGTCAATGAGATCGTGTGGCGCACGCAGTCGACTGATTTCTGGGTGGCGTTCAAGGTGTTCGGCATGGTGCCGCTGACCATGGCCTTTGCGGTGACGCAGATGCCGTTCATCAAGCGCCATCAGCTCGAGCCGGTGACGCTCGAGCAAAGCGCCGCCGACGAAGGCGACGTGTCCAAGGACGAGCTCAAGAACGCGACCAGGGAATCGTCGAAGGGCTGATCGCCCACGCCTGATAGTAATCCTCCACTCCGCACGTCATGGCCGGGCTTCGTCCCGGCCATTTACGTTTCGATGACGAGGCCCCCGCTGATGAGATCAGTTGCCGTGCGCTGGTCCTATAAGAAACGGACCGCCGGGGGTGCCGGCGATCCGCTACCAATCAGCAGACGAGGTTCAATGATAGTCGGTGCGGGCGGCGGTGGCCGCCGCCGCCCGGCGTCCGATCAGCTCTTATGCTTGGCGATGATCTTGTCCTTGATGCCGTCGTAGGTCTTCTCAGGCACAATCTTCTTCTGCACCAGCTCGTCCTTGCCCTTATACGGCCGGCCCTTGATGATCGCGGCGGAATAGGCCTTGCCGATGCCGGGCAGCGCGTCGAGCTGTTCGGCGCTCGCCGAGTTGATATCAAGCAGCTCGTGCTTGGTGGCTTCGGTCTTGGCAGGCTCCGACTTGGCGCCAGCAGTGGGCGAGGTTTTGGTGGCGATCGGCGGCGCCATCTTGTCGGATTTTTCGGTCGGCTGCGGCGCCTGCGCGAAGCTGGGCGCGGCGGCCAGCAGGCCGAGCGACAAAGTGGCGGCGGCGAGAGTAGCAAGCTTGGTGATACGCATCGGATCTGTCCTCCAAGGACGTTGTTGATCACGGCTGCTACTAACTCTCCGATTCATGGCGCGCCCAAGGCGCGGAAATGAACCGCAGATAAACGCCAAAAATAATTATGCTGAATGCGCTTGGCTCAGGACGGCGCCTGTAGCGCCTTCTCCAGAGCGGGCTTGAGCACCGTCTCGAGGTTTTCCGGGGTGATCGGGCCGACCAGCTTGTAGGCGATCTTGCCGTCGCGGCCGATCACGAAGGTTTCCGGCACGCCATAGACGCCCCATTCGATCGCGGCGCGGCCATTGGCATCGACCCCGACCATGGTAAACGGATTGCCATAGCGGCCGAGGAAACGCCGCGCATTGTCGGCGGTGTCCTTGTAGTTGATGCCGACGATCTGGAAGCGCGGATCCTGCCGGCCGAGTGCGGTCAGGAGCGGTGCTTCGTCATGGCATGGCACGCACCACGACGCCCAGACATTGACCAGGCTGACCTTGCCCAGGAAGGCGGCGGGATCGAGTCCCGGCACCGCCTCGCCATTGCGGGTGAGGCCGAGCAGCGCCGGCAGCACCGTCGCCGGCGCCGGGCGGCCGATCAGCGCCGAGGGGATTTTGCTGGGGTCGCCGCCGAGCCGCACCCAGAACAGCGCGAACAGCATCGCAAAGCCGACCAGCGGCAGCATCACCATGATCGAACGGCGGCTGCTGCGCGCGCTGGGCGAAGGCGGTGGGCGGCGGGTCATGAAGCCTCCGATCCGCCCTGTCGCGAGCGCCGCGTCACGCCGGCGCGCTCCAGATCGCGCAGCCGTGCTTTCTGCCGACGGTAATCCAGCATCACCCAGAAGATCAGCAGCGCCACCACCACGGCGACCACCGCATAGGACGACACGATGAAGCCGGCATAGGGTCCAAGCGAGATCATCACGCCACCCCCGGCTGCTGCTGGCTGGCCTGCAGCAATTGCAGCGAGCGGATCCGGCGCCGCAGGATTTCGTTACGCATCGCCGCCAGATGCAGGGTGATGAACATCAGCGAAAAGCCGATCGCCATCACCAGAAGCGGGATCAGGAACGATTTGTCGAGCGTCGGCCCGCCGGAACGGATCACCGAGGCCGGCTGGTGCAGCGTGTTCCACCAATCGACCGAGAATTTGATGATCGGCAGGTTGATGGCGCCGACCAGCGTGAAAATCGCGCAAGCCCGGGCAGCGCGGCTCGGGTCCTCGACCGCGCGCCACAGCGCGATCAGGCCGAGATACATCAGGAACAGGATCAGCATCGAGGTCAGCCGGGCATCCCATTCCCAATAGGTGCCCCACATCGGCCGGCCCCACAGCGAGCCGGTGACCAGCGCCAGGAAGGTGAAGGCTGCGCCGAATGGCGCCGCGGCCTTGGCCGCGACATCGGCGAGCGGATGACGCCATACCAGGGTGCCGAATGCCGACAGGCTCATCACGCCCCAGACGAACATCGACAGCCAGGCGCTCGGCACATGCACGAACATGATCTTGACGGTGGCGCCCTGCTGGTAGTCGTCGGGGGCCATGGCCGCCAGCGTCAGGCCGGTGACCAGCAAAATGGCGGTCAGCGCGGCCAGCCACGGCAACAGCCGCTGGGCCAGCGTCAGGAACCTAGTCGGATTGGCAAGATTGAGCAGCGTCATGGGCAACCTGATAGTCGGCGACGGCGGCACAAGCAATCCGCCAACAGTGGTTAACAATTCCGCATTCAATCGAGCCCTTGGCGCAGGCTAGCGGCTGCGGCAAACGGCCCGATCACCAGGCTGGCGAGGCTGAGCCCGCACAGGATCTGGAACGGGGTGCCAAAGGCCACCGGGCCGGTGATCGCAGCGCTGGCGGCGGCGACGCCGAAGATCAGCACCGGGATCGACAGCGGCAGCACCAAGACCGCCATCAGCAGGCCGCCGCGATGCAGCGTCACCGCCAGCGCCGCGCCGATCATGCCGGTGAAGGTCAGCGCCGGGGTGCCGACCAGCAGCGTGGCGGCGATCGCGGCCGAGGCGGCGGCGTCAAGGTTGAGCAGCAGCCCCAGCACCGGGGTCGCCAGCACCAGCGGCACGCCGGCCGCCAGCCAATGCGCCAGCGCCTTGGCGGCGCACGCCAGTTCCAGCGGGGTGCGGCTCATCGCGATCAGATCGAGCGAGCCGTCGTCGTGATCGGCCATGAACAGCCGGTCGAGCGTCAACAGGCTGGCGAGCAGCGCGCCGAGCCACAGCACCGCAGGGCCGAGCCGCTGCAGCAATTGCAGGTCGGGGCCGATCGCGAACGGCATCAGCACCACCACGGCCAGGAAGAACAGCACGCCGATCAGCGCGCCGCCGCCGACCCGCAGCGCAATGCGCAATTCGCGGCGAATAAGGGCGATCAGCGCGGTCATGTGGCGGCTCTTGTGGTGAGAGGCTGGTGGCGCGGACCCCCACCCGACCCGGCTTCGCTGCGCTGCGCCGGGCCACCCTCCCCACAAGGGGGAGGGACAAGGAAGGCTGCGACGCGACGCGGGCGTAGTTCGATGAGGGCAGAGCGGCTGCGATCTCCCTCCCCCTTGCGGGGAGGGTTGGCCGAGCACCCGGATCGGCGCTGCGCGCCGTCCGGGCACAAGCTCTGCGGAGGCCGGGGTGGGGGTGCCGAGCAGCGGCAAGCCAGTGCAGTCAAGCAGTCCTCCATCACACCATCCCCCGGATGCGCAGTTCGCGCGTATCGATGCCGAGCGGCAGATGGGTGGCGGCGATCACCAGCCCGCCGCCTGCGAGATGGCCGGCAACCACCCGGGCAAACATCTGCTGACCGGCGGTATCGAGCGCCGAGGTCGGTTCGTCGAGCAGCCACAGCGGCCGGCGCACCGCGATCAGCCGCGCGATCGACAGCCGCCGGCGCTGACCGGCCGACAGGTAAGCGGCCGGCAGATGCGCGATATGCGCCAGCCCGACTGCCGAGAGGCTCTCGGCGGCATCGGCCGGTTCGCCGCCAAGAAAGCGCTGCCAGAAATCGAGATTTTCAGCGACGCTGAGCGCGGGCTTGAGTGCATCGCGGTGGCCGAGATAGTGCGCCTGTTCGGCCAGCGACATTTCGTCATCGCCGCCGTGCAGCGTGATCGTCCCCGCAGCCGGCTGCAGCAGCCCGGCGATCAGCCGCAGCAGCGAGGTCTTGCCGGCGCCGTTCGGGCCGACCACCGCCACGGCCTCGCCGCTCTCCGCGGAAAAATCGAGCGCGGCAAACACTTCGCGGCCGCCCCGCACGCATCGTAAGCCCTGCCCCGCCAGCCGCATCCTTGCCGTCCTATCCGCGCCGCCTCTGCCGGATCAAAGCTGCTGCGCATTGTCCCGGATCAATTGTCGCTGTGGCGATGTCTCTGGAAAGATTCTATAAGCCCCGCACTTGATGCAGCACTCAATCGGCGCCCGCAAGCCACTCGACCCGCCTTTTCGGCCGTCCTGGACCTGTGAGCCGGTTGCGCAACGATAATCGGGACCGCCTCACATGACCTCTCTCGACAGCTTCAAATGCCGGAAGACCTTAACGGTCGGCGGCAAGACCTACGTGTATTACAGCCTTCCCACCGCCGAGAAGAACGGTCTGAAAGGGATTTCCCGCCTGCCGTACTCGATGAAGGTGCTGCTGGAAAACCTGCTTCGTAACGAAGACGGCCGCACGGTGACCAAGGCCGACATCCAGGCGGTGTCGAAGTGGATGCGCAAGAAGAAGCTGGAGCACGAGATCGCGTTCCGCCCGGCGCGCGTGCTGATGCAGGACTTCACCGGCGTGCCGGCGGTGGTCGATCTCGCCGCGATGCGCAACGCGATGGAGAAGCTCGGCGGCGACCCGCAGAAGATCAACCCGCTGGTGCCGGTTGACCTCGTCATCGACCATTCGGTGATCGTGAACTTCTTCGGCGACAACAAGGCGTTCGGCAAGAACGTCGCCGAAGAATACAAGCAGAACAAGGAACGCTACGAATTCCTGAAGTGGGGCCAGAAGGCGTTCTCTAACTTCTCGGTGGTGCCGCCCGGCACCGGCATCTGCCACCAGGTCAATCTGGAATACCTGGCGCAGACCGTCTGGACCAAGAAGGAGAAGATGACCATCGGCCGCAAGACCGGCACCTTCGAGGTCGCCTATCCGGATTCGCTGGTCGGTACTGACTCGCACACCACCATGGTCAACGGCCTCGCCGTGCTCGGCTGGGGCGTCGGCGGCATCGAGGCGGAAGCCGCGATGCTCGGCCAGCCGCTGTCGATGCTGCTGCCGGAAGTGGTCGGCTTCAAGCTCAAGGGCGCGCTCAAGGAAGGCGTCACCGCCACCGACCTGGTGCTGACCGTCACCCAGATGCTGCGCAAGCAGGGCGTGGTCGGCAAGTTCGTGGAGTTCTACGGCCCCGGCCTCGATAATCTGTCGGTGGCCGACAAGGCGACCATCGCCAACATGGCGCCGGAATACGGCGCGACCTGCGGCTTCTTCCCGGTCGACAAGGAAACCGTCGATTACCTGAAGACCTCGGGCCGCAAGACCGCGCGCGTCGATCTGGTGACCAAGTACTCCAAGGCGCAGGGCCTGTATCGCACCGCCGCCTCGCAGGATCCGGTGTTCACCGAAACGCTGACGCTGGACCTCGCCAAGGTCGAGCCGTCGCTGGCCGGCCCGAAGCGTCCGGAAGGCCGCGTGGCGCTGTCCGCGGTGGCCGAGGGTTTCGCCGCGGCGATGGAGAACGAATACAAGAAGGCGCTCGACGGCTCGCGCTACGCGGTCGAACGCAAGAAGTTCGACATCGGCCATGGCGACGTCGTGATCGCCGCCATCACCTCCTGCACCAACACCTCCAATCCGAGCGTGCTGATCGGTGCCGGTCTGTTGGCGCGCAAGGCCGCCGCCAAGGGTCTCAAGGCCAAGCCGTGGGTTAAGACCTCGCTGGCGCCGGGCTCGCAGGTGGTTGCCGAATATCTTGCTAACTCCGGGCTGCAGGCTGATCTTGATCAGGTCGGCTTCAATCTGGTCGGCTTCGGCTGCACCACCTGTATCGGCAATTCCGGCCCGCTGCCGGAGCCGATCTCCAAGTCGATCAACGACAATGGCGTGATCGCCGCCGCGGTGCTGTCGGGTAATCGCAACTTCGAGGGCCGCGTGTCGCCGGACGTGCAGGCCAACTATCTGGCCTCGCCGCCGCTGGTGGTCGCCTATGCGCTGGCCGGCACGGTCACCAAGGATCTCTCCAAGGAGCCGATCGGCACCGGCAGCGACGGCAAGCCGGTCTATCTGAAGGACATCTGGCCGACCACCAAGGAGATCAACGCCTTCATCAAGAAGTACGTCACCGCGCGCATCTTCAAGAAGAAGTACGCCGACGTGTTCAATGGCGATGCCAATTGGCGCAAAGTCAAGACCGTGGCGGGCGACACCTACAAGTGGAACATGGCGTCCACCTATGTGCAGAACCCGCCTTATTTCGAAGGCATGACCCAGCAACCCGAGCCGATCACCGACGTGGTCGACGCGCGCATTCTGGCGCTGTTCGGCGACAAGATCACCACCGACCACATCTCGCCGGCGGGCTCGATCAAGCTGACTTCGCCGGCCGGCAAGT
This sequence comes from Rhodopseudomonas faecalis, assembly GCF_003217325.1. Lineage (GTDB taxonomy): Bacteria > Pseudomonadota > Alphaproteobacteria > Rhizobiales > Xanthobacteraceae > Rhodopseudomonas > Rhodopseudomonas faecalis. The sequence goes on along the minus strand of NZ_QJTI01000014.1, from coordinate 41,717 downwards.
ATCTGTCGGATCGCCAGGTGCGTCCGGCCGACTTCAATCAGTACGGCACCCGCCGCGGCAATCATGAAGTGATGATGCGCGGCACCTTCGCCAATATCCGCATCAAGAACCACATGCTCAAGGGCGCCGACGGCAATATTCCCGAAGGCGGCCTGACCAAGTATTGGCCGAAGGGCGAGCAGATGTCGATCTACGATGCTTCGATGAAGTATCAGGACGACAAGGTGCCGCTGGTGGTGTTCGCCGGCGCCGAATATGGCAACGGCTCGTCGCGCGACTGGGCGGCGAAGGGCACGCGCCTGCTCGGCGTGCGCGCGGTGATCTGCCAGAGCTTTGAGCGTATCCACCGCTCCAACCTGGTGGGCATGGGCGTGCTGCCGCTCACCTTCGAGGAAGGCACCTCCTGGCAGTCGCTTGGCCTGAAGGGCGATGAGACCGTGACCATTCACGGCCTTGAGGGTGACCTCAAGCCGCGCCAGACGCTGACCGCGGAAATCACTTCGGCCGAGGGCAAGGTGCGGCGCGTGCCGCTGCTGTGCCGGATCGATACGCTCGACGAGCTGGAGTACTACCGCAATGGCGGCATCCTGCACTACGTGCTGCGCCGTCTTGCCGCGTAACGCGAGCCTCACTGCGAAGTGAGTGGCAGGTGATCGGAAGGCCGCCTAAGACAAGGTGCCTTCCCACCTCCGAAGGCTCGTTCCTGGGTGTGGCGCGCGTATCGCGCGCGCCACATAACCAATACGTGGCTCGCGATGACGAAGTGGAGCGGATTGGATCATCGGTGGCTGGTATCGTTTGCTTGCGTTGCTATCGCCCTGATCCTTCCGATCGCCATCGCGCCGGCCACGCCCGCCGGCCCGCGCGCCGTCGTTGAACTATTCACCTCCCAAGGCTGCTCATCGTGTCCAGACGCCGACCGCATTGTCGGCGAGCTGGCGCGTGATCCGTCGGTGATCGCGCTCAGTCTGCCGGTCGATTACTGGGACTATCTCGGCTGGAAAGACACCTTGGCCGATGCGCGCTTCACCGCGCGGCAGCGCGCTTACTCCGCACAGCGCGGCGATCGCGAAATCTACACCCCGCAACTGATCGTCAACGGCCAGCAGCAGGTGGTTGGTAGCGACCGCGCCGAGATCGATCGCGCGATCCGCGCCAGCGCGCAGCAGTCCGACGCGATGTCCGTGCCAGTTGCGCTCAGCCGCGAAGGCAATGAACTCAAGGTCACCGTGCCGCAGGGCCAGAGCGGTGCCAGCGGCGAGGTCTGGGTTTGCGCGATCGTGCGTGAAGTGCCGATCACCATCGGTCGCGGCGAGAACCGCGGGCGCAGCGTCACCTATCACAACGTGGTGCGTAACTGGCTCAAGCTCGGCGACTGGCACGGCGAGCCGGCGCACTGGAATGTGCCGCTGGAGAATCTCGTCGGCGAGGGTGTCGATGGCGCGGTGGTGTTCGTGCAGAACGGCAATCGCGATCATCCCGGCACCATGCTCGGTGCGGCACTGACCACGCTGCAGTGACCACGCTGCAGTGACCGCGCTGCAGCACAACGCCGGCCGGGCACCACGCTGCCAAAGGACAAAAGGAAAATGGACAAAAGAAAATGGCCGGCAAAACGCCAGCCATAGGAGGGGATAATTCGCGGCGTACAGGCCCGACCCAACCGGACCCGGGGGCTGGGGGCTGAGGAATCCAGGACCGACCGGATCGGGCCAACGCACAGGTGAACTATCGCCGGGCACAGCGGCCGGCTGTGGGCCGAAATTGGGCGGCAATAAGGATTCTGCCAACGATTGCGTGATGGTATCCAGATGGGGCGGCCGCGCCGGTAGCGGCGATCTGCCCCGCCGAAACTGCACTTGCGGCGCTTCGCCGGGAGCGCAATCATGTCAGCGCTGTAACAGGAGACTGCCATGAGTTTGCACTCAGAGGGGGACCCCAGCGATATACAGGCCGCGGAGCGCGCGTCTGCGTCGCTCCAGGCCCCTCAAGGCGTCATGTTCAATCGCGGCGAGCTGAACCGCATCCTCAATCTGTACGGCCGGATGGTAGCCGCGGGCGAATGGCGCGATTACGCCATCGACGCCCTCAAGGATCGCGCGGTGTTTTCAGTGTTTCGCCGCTCCTCCGAAGTTCCGCTGTACCGCATCGAAAAGGACCCGCGGCTGGCGCGCAAACAGGGCGCCTATAGCGTGATCTCGGCCACCGGCCTGATCCTGCGCCGCGGCCACGATCTCGACCGGGTGCTGCTGGCGATCGATCGCAAGCTGGCGCTGGTGTGATTGGTTTGTACCTCGCCCCGCTTGCGGGGAGAGGTCGATCTGGCGACGCGCAGCGAAGCCGGATCGGGTGAGGGGGCGTTGCGGCGGATCGCGGACTCAGCAGCCCCTCACCCCACCCCTCTCCCCGCAAGAGCGGGGCGAGGGAGCCGGCCCGGCGCCGGGGGAGCCGGTTTTGAAATCTCTCAGGTGGCCGGCACCGTGTCCGCGCCCTCGCCGAGCGCGCGCTGCATCAGCACGCTGTCGAGCCAGCGCCCGAATTTGAAGCCGACATTGGGGTGGGTGCCGATCAGCGTAAAACCCAGGCTGCGATGCAGGCCGATCGAGCCGGCATTTTCGGAATCGCCGATCACCGCGATCATCTGCCGATAGCCGCGCGCCTCGCATTCCGCGATCAGCCGGCGCAGCAATTGTTTGCCGATGCCGCGGCGCTGCGCGGCGGGGGCGAGATAAACCGAATTCTCGACCGTGAAGCGATAGGCCGGCCGCGGCCGATACGGCCCGGCATAGGCATAGCCGACCAGCTCGTCACTGCTGCACGCCACGAGATAGGGAAAGCCGCCTTCGGTCAGGGTGGCGAAGCGGCGCATCATCTCCTGCAGGCTCGGTGCCGTCAGCTCGAACGAGGCGGTGCCCTGTTCAACGGCTTGCCGGTAGATCGCGGTGATGGCGGGCAGGTCGGTCGCGGCGGCGGGACGAACCGCGCATTGAGGCATCAATTCAGACATGGCGAATTCAGACATGGCGGGAGGCTAGGACAGATTCGGAGGCGATGGAATCGGAACGAGGTGCCATCTGCACCCCCTCAATGACCCGTCATGCCCGCGCTTGGTCGCGGGCATCCACGTCTTGCGCGCGGTGATGGATCAAAGGGGTGGATGGCCGGGACGATGTCCGGCCATGACGCGCGGAGTGAGCGCCACGCACCTGAAAAACGCGTCAGAACATCAGGTTAGATCGCACACAAAAAAGCCCCGGCCGAAGCCGGGGCTTTGCGTTGCGGGGCGTAAGGGCGAACCCGTTATTCCTTCTGTCCCAGCAGCTGCAGCAGCAGCGTGAACAGGTTGATGAAGTTCAAGTACAGCGACAGCGCACCCGTGATGGCGGCCCGCTCCGCGACTTCGCCACCTTCGGAAGCGTAGCCGTAGATGTACTCGTTCTTCAGGCGCTGGGTATCCCAGGCGGTCAGGCCGGCGAACACCAGCACGCCCACCACCGACACGATGAACTGCAGCATCGACGAGGCGACGAACAGGTTCACCAGGCTGGCGATGATGATGCCGATCAGGCCCATCATCAGGAACGAGCCCATCGCCGTCATGTCACGCTTGGTGGTGTAGCCGTACAGGCTCAGCGCACCGAACGAGGCCGCGGTGATGAAGAACACCCGCACGATCGAGGTGTGCGTGTACACCAGGAAGATCGACGACAGCGAGATGCCCATCAACGCCGAGAACGCCCAGAACAGCAGCTGTGCGGTCGCGGGCTTCAGGCGGTTGATGCCGAAGGAGATGGCGAACACCATCACCAGCGGCGCCAGGATGAACAGCCACTTAAGCGGGCTGGCGAACATATAGACGCCGAAAGTGGTGAGATAGGTGTTGCCTATCCGCCCAGCAGCGCCAGCGGCGTCGGGCGTCACCGCGCCCATGTAAACGCCGAGTGCAGCCGCGCCAGTGATGGCGAGGCCAATCGTCATGTAATTGTAGATGCGCAGCATATACGCGCGCAGACCGGCGTCGACGGTCGCGGCGTCGACGCGGGTCGCAGCCCGGCCGAAAGGCGATGCGTAGTTACGGTCCAAGTCCGACATGGGCGAATTCCCGTGGGTTGTGAGGCCGCAGGAGGTTCTACGGCGCAAATGCGAGTCTCTATCAGGAGTCGGATCGTCTCAATGACGCCGATTGCATCTCCCGATTACCGTCCGAGCTGCAATCCGGGTCGGCAGAACCGACGCCTGTACCGAGTGGATATTTGGGAAACTAACACATTCCCCGCAAGCTTCCACGCGCGGCTGAATGTCGCTAGGGCATTGAGGTTAAGAAGTTCTCCGCCGCGGTTCAGGAAAAACCCCCGGTTTCCGGGCCATTTTCGAGGTCCCGCAATCACAGATTGCGCAGCACCGTCGCCGGCTTCTGGTTGAGGGCGAGCAGGGTTCCGATCAGCCCGAGCCCGACGGTCAGCACCAGCGCCGCCAGCACCACCGCACTGGCGCTGCCGGCCTGCCAGACGAAGCTCAGCGTCATCAGCCGGCTGACGATCAGCCAGGCCGCGACCGAACCGGCCAGCACCGCGAACAGCGCGGTCGCCAGCCCGATCAGCAGATATTCCAGCGCATAGGCGCCGAGCAGCCGCGCGCGGGTGGCGCCCAGGGTTTTCAGGATCACCGCGTCATAGACGCGGTGGCGATGGCCGGCGGCGAGCGCCCCGCCCAGCACCAGGATCGCGGCAATCAGCGTCACCGCGCTGGCGCCGCGCACCGCCAATGCCAGATTGTTGACCACGCCGCCGATGGTCTCGAGCGCCTCGCGCACCCGCACGCTGGTCACCATCGGGAAGGCGTCGGCGACCGCCTTGATGATGGCGCCGTCGCCCGCGGCGGAGCCGCCGTGCGGCTCGGTCAGGGTGGCGACGTGGGTATGCGGCGCGCCGGCAAAAGTGTTCGGCGAGAACACCAGCACGAAATTGATGCCGAGGCTCTGCCAGTCGACGGTGCGCAGGCTGGCGATGGTGGCGGTGATCTCGCGGCCGAGCACATTGACCACCACTTCGTCGCCGATCTTCAGGCCAAGGCCGCTCGCGAGCTTCTTCTCGAACGAAACGAGTGGCGGGCCGTCATAATCAGCCGGCCACCAATTGCCCTCCACCAGTTTGGAGCCGCGCGGCGGCTCGGCGGCATAGGTCAGGCCGCGGTCGCTCTGCAGCACCCATTCGGCGTCGGTCGAGGGCTTTAGCTCCTCGGCCTTGAGGCCGCGCGCCGCGACGATCCGGCCGCGCAGCAGCGGCACGTCCTCAATGGTGGCGGCGGGCGATTGCTGTTTCAGGAACGCCGCGAAGCGGTCGGTGTCCACCGAGGGGATATCGATGAAGTAGAACGACGGCGCCCGTTCCGGCAGCGCGGCCAAGAATTGCCGGCGCAGATTGCCGTCGATCTGGGTCACCGTGACCAGCACCGCGAGGCCGAGGCCAAGCGACAGCACCACCGACGGCGTCAGCGCGCCGGGGCGGTGGATGTTGCTGACCGCCAGCCGCAGCATGGTGTTTTGCGCGCGCGGCAGCCGGCGCGCCAGCGCCATCAGCGCCGCGGCAATGCCGCGCAGCAGCGCGAACACCACCAGCGCCGCCCCGACGAAGGCCGCGGCCACGCGCTTGTCGTAGGACAGCCCGATCACCACCGCGATCAGCAGCCCGATCACCACCGCCATCCAGATCAGGTGCTTGCGCCGCGGCCGCCGCCGGCGGTCGCCGCTGCCGGCGTCGCGAAACAGCGCCGCCACCGGCACGTCCTGCACCTGGGTCAGCGGCCACAGCCCAAAGGCCAGCGCGGTCAACAGGCCATAGATCAGCGACAGCAAAAGTTCAGCCGGATGCAGCGTCGGCACCACCGGCAGCGGCAGCACCGCGCCGAACAGCCCGGCGATTACGAACGGCAGCGCGGCGCCGAGCAAAAGCCCGATCACCGAGCCGATCAGCGCCAGCATCATCACTTGGGTGAGATAGATGATGAACACATCGCCGGCGCTGGCGCCGAGCGCCTTGAAGGCGGCGATCACCTCGCGGCGGCGATCGACATGGCTTTTCACGGCATTGGCGACGCCGACCCCGCCGACCAGCAGCGCGGCGAGGCCAACCAGGGTCAAAAACTGCGTGAAGCGCGCGATGGTGCGTTCCAGCTGCGGCGAGGCATTGTCGCGGGTGCGGATCTCCCAGCCGGCCTGCGGCAGCGCGGTGCGCGCGGCATCGGCGAGCGCCTTGGCGGCGCGGTCATCGGCGCCGTTGTCGGCCAGCAGCACGCGATAGGTCCAGCGCACCAAGGTGCCGGGCTGCAACAGCCCGGTGGCGCGCAGCGCCGCCTCGCTGATCAGAAAGCGCGGGCCGAACCCGACCGCGCCGGACAATTTGTCGGGCTCGCCGCTGATCAGGCTGCGGATCGTGAAGGCCGCCTGGCCGACATGGACGCGGTCGCCGACCTTGAGGTCGAGCCGTGCCAGCAGCGCCGCGTCGGCGGCGGCGCCAAAGCTGCCGTCGCGTTCGGCGAGCAGCTCGGGGGTCGGCAGTTCCGGGGCCAGCGTCAGCCGGCCAATCGACGGGTAGCCGTCATCGACCGCTTTCAGCTCGACCAACGCCAGCCGGTCGTCATCGGTGCGCGCCATGCCGCGCAGTGTGGTCGCCAGCGACACCGTGCCGCGCGAGCGCAGATAGGCCAGTTCCTCGGGCTTGGCCTCGCGCTGGATCAGCGAGAACGCCACGTCGCCGCCAAGCAGCGCGCGGCCCTCGCGCGCCAGCCCCTCGCTGAGCGAGGCGGCCACCGAGCCGACCCCGGCGATCGCCAGCACGCCGAGCGCGATACAGGCGATGAACACGTAAAAGCCGGACAGGCCGCCGCGCAATTCGCGCAGCGCATAGCGGAACGCCAGCGTCAGCCGGCGCGGCGGTGACATCGGCTCGGACAGCACGCTCATCAGGCCTTGCCCATCGGGTTAGAACGAACGCGGTCATGGCGAGCAGCAGAGCGACGAAGCCAGCCAGCAGCTGCGGTGTGCGGCCCTGGATTGCTTCGCTGCGCTCGCAATGACGGGGGAGGGGCGTTCATCGAAATCGTCGCCATGTCGCTCATCCGGCCGCTCATGCCGCGTCTCCCGCCCTGCACTCGTCATGCCCGCGCGTGTCGCGGGTATCCACGTCTTGAAGGCAGCTCGGCGTGGAGGGCGTGGATGGCCGGGACGCGCCCGTCCATGACGTCGGGAAACGGCTGGGCGTCCGCATCGGCATCACGCCTCGGCCCGCAGCCGCTGCGGCGGCGCGGTGCTGTCGATCCGCCCGGAGCGCAGCCGCACCACGCGGTCGCAGCGCTGCGCCAGCGAGCTGTCGTGGGTGACCAAGACCAGCGTCATGCCGCGCTCGGCATGTTTGGCGAACAGCAGGTCCACGATCTGCTTGCCGGTGGCCTCGTCGAGATTGCCGGTCGGCTCGTCGGCGACCAGGATCGCCGGATCGGGCGCCAGCGCCCGCGCCAGCGCGACGCGCTGCTGCTCGCCGCCCGACAATTGCGTCGGATAATGGTGCAGCCGTTCGCCAAGCCCGACCGAGGCCAGTTCGCGCGCGGCGCGCGCCGCGGCATCCGGCACCCCGGCCAGTTCCAGCGGCACCGAGACGTTTTCCAGCGCGGTCATGGTCGGGATCAGATGGAACGACTGGAACACGATGCCGACCTGCCGGCCGCGAAACCGCGCCAGTTCGTCCTCGCTCAAAGCATTGAACGAGGTGCCGCTGACCACCACTTCACCGCTGTCGGGGCGCTCCAGTCCCGCCATCACCATCAGCAGGGTGGATTTACCCGAGCCTGATGGTCCGATCAGGCCGAGCGCCTCGCCGGAGCCGACGCGCAGACTGATATCCTTAAGGATATGCACCCGTGCCGCGCCCGTCCCCAGCGACAGGTCGACGTCTGTAATGACAATGGTGTCGGGCGCGCGGCCCGCCGGTGATGAGGTTGTGATGACACTGTCCATGGTCGTTCCATATGGCGATTGGTTTGGCGCAATCGAGAGGCAGGCCAGCCGGATTTGCAGGCGGGCGGTGCTGGCGGTGGCGCTCGGCCTCGCCATGGCCGGGCCGAGCTTGGCGCAAACGGCGGCGGAACGGCCGCTCAAACTGGTGGCGCTCGGCGATTCCTTGACCGCGGGCTATGGACTGCCGGCCTCGGCGGCGTTCCCGGCCAAGCTGCAAAAAGCGTTGCGCGACAAGGGTATTACGGTCGAAATCAGCAATGCCGGCGTCTCCGGCGACACCACCTCGGGCGGGCTGGCGCGGCTCGACTGGTCGCTGCCCAAAGACGTCGACGGCGTGATCCTGGAACTCGGCGCCAATGACGCGCTGCGCGGCATCGACCCGCAGGTGGCGCGGCAATCGCTCGAGGAGATTTTGAAGCGGCTGAAGGCGCGCAATATCCCGGTACTGCTGTGTGGCATGTACGCGCCGCCGAACTATGGCGAGCAATACGCGGCCAAGTTCAACGCGATCTATCCGGAGCTGGCCAAGCAGTACGAAGTGCCGCTGTACCCGTTCTTCCTGGAGGGGGTGGCCACGGTGGAGCGGCTCAATCAGCCCGACGGCCTGCACCCGACCGAGGCCGGCGTCGAGGCCATCGTCGCCAACATCCTGCCGACGGTGGAGGCGTTCATTGGAGCGATCCGCCGGCAACGCGGTTAACACTTGGCGCAAGGCGAGGGATTCACAGCACTTTTCGGGCCCTCCCTTCGCGCTGTTACATTCCTGCGTTACGACTTGAGTGTCGTTGATTCGGTCTGTGCTCCTGCATCGGAGAGTTGCGATGCCGCGCTTGTTCGCTGGGTTGGAAGTTCCTGACGAGATCAGCCAGACGCTCTCGCTGTTACGCGGCGGTCTGCCTGGGGCGCGCTGGATCGAGCCTGAGGACTACCACGTCACGCTGCGCTTCATCGGCGACATCGATCCCAGCTCCGCCAATGAAATCGCCTCGCTGCTGCTGCGCATCAACCGAAAACCGTTCGAAGTGACGGTGCAGGGCCTGGCCAGCTTCGGCGGCAAGAAGCCGCGCGCGGTGGTGGCCTCGGTGCTGCCGACCCGGCCGCTGTTGGAATTGCAGGCCGAGCTTGAGCGGATCATGCAGCGGCTCGGGCTTGGCCCGGATGCCCGCAAATTCACCCCGCACATCACGCTGGCGCGGCTGCGCGATGTCTCGCCCCAGGACGTCGCCAACTACCTGTCGCTGCGCGGCTACTATCCGACGCGCACCTTCACCGCCTCGCGTTTTGCGCTGTTTTCCTCGCGCGCCTCGACCGGCGGCGGGCCCTATGTGGTCGAGGACAGCTATGCGCTGACCGCGTAGCAAGCGGCTCAGTACCTGGTCTGGCAGCCGATCAGCAGTTGTTGACGGGCCCCTGGTACTGCACCGCAGCGCGATTCAGCTTGCATTTTTGTGCAGGTTGATGCGGTAAGTAGCGCCATGCTGCATATCGCTCCGGCCAGTTTTCGCGATCACTATCAGGCCCTGCTGTCGTCTGGCGCCATCGAGCCCGACCCGGCGCAGGCCGACGCGGTCGTGGCCTTCACAGCGCTGGAGCAGTCGCTCACGGGCTATAAACCCTCGAAAAAACAGGGGCTTTTCGGCCGGCTATTCAAGTCCGACAAGCTGCCGCCGCCGCCGCGCGGCCTCTACGTCCATGGCGAGGTCGGCCGCGGCAAGACCATGCTGATGGACCTGTTCTACGAGAGCAGCCCGGTGGCGTTGAAGCGGCGCGCCCATTTCCACGAATTCATGGCCGAAGCGCATGAGCGCATCTATGCGTTCCGCCAAAACATCGCGCGCGGCGAACTCGCCGATGCCGATGTGGTGGCGCTGACGGCAACCTCGATTTTCGAGGAATCCTGGCTGCTGTGCTTTGACGAGTTTCACGTCACCGATATCGCCGATGCCATGATTTTGGGGCGGCTGTTCTCCAAGCTGTTCGAGCTCGGCACGGTGGTGGTGGCGACCTCCAATGTCGCGCCCGACGATCTCTATCGCGGCGGCCTGAACCGGGCGCTGTTTGTGCCGTTCATCGGCCAGTTCAAAGAGCGCATGGACGTGCTGCGGCTCGATGCCCGCACCGATTTCCGGCTGGAGAAGCTGGCCGGCGCCAAGACCTGGCTGGTGCCGGCCGATGCCGACGCCACCGCGAGGATAGACGCCACCTGGGCGCGCCTCACCGGCGGCGCCAAGGGTCAGCCGCGCGATATCTCGATCAAGGGCCGGATCTTGCGGGTGCCGCGCGCCGATCACCACGTCGCGCGGTTTTCGTTCGCCGATCTGTGCCAGCAGCCGCTTGCGGCGTCCGATTACCTGCGATTGGCGCACGAATACCATACCATCCTGATCGACGGCGTGCCGGCGATGGATCTGGCGCAGCGCAACGAGGCCAAACGATTCACCACTTTGGTCGATGCGCTGTACGACAATGGCGTTAAGCTGATGGCCTCGGCGGCCGCTGAGCCGGCCGAACTGTATTGCGCCGATCAGGGCATCGAGGCGATGGAATTCCAGCGTACGGCCTCGCGTTTGATCGAAATGGGCTCGGAATCCTACCTGGCGCGGCCGCATGGCCGCAGCGACTCCAGCGCCAGCGAATCCACCACCGGCCTGGTCGAAACCTGATCAAAGCCGCCTGCCGCGGCGGCATGGCTAACAATTCGGCGAACCGCACCTTGAACGGTTCCTGCGAAAGCGATAACCCACCCACCAGATTTCCCACCCCCTTTCATTCTGCTTGGCTCAAAGGACAGGTTCCCCATGGCGCGTGACAAGATTGCTTTGATTGGCTCCGGTCAGATCGGCGGTACGCTGGCTCACCTCGTTGGCCTCAAGGAACTCGGCGACGTGGTGATGTTCGACATCGCCGAGGGCATCCCGCAGGGCAAGTCGCTCGACATCGCGGAATCGTCCCCGGTTGACGGCTTCGACTGCAAGCTGACCGGCACCAACACCTATGAAGCGATTGAAGGTGCCAAGGTGGCGATCGTCACCGCCGGCGTGCCGCGCAAGCCCGGCATGAGCCGCGACGACCTGCTCAGCATCAACCTCAAGGTGATGGAACAGGTCGGCGCCGGCCTGAAGAAGTATGCGCCGGACGCGTTCGTGATCTGCATCACCAACCCGCTCGACGCCATGGTCTGGGCGCTGCAGAAGGCCTCCGGCCTGCCGCACAACAAGGTGGTCGGCATGGCCGGCGTGCTCGACTCGGCGCGCTTCCGTTACTTCCTGGCCGATGAATTCAACGTCTCGGTGGAAGACGTCACCGCCTTCGTGCTCGGCGGCCACGGCGACACCATGGTGCCGCTGGTCAAGTATTCGACCGTCGCCGGCATCCCGCTGCCCGACCTGATCAAGATGGGCTGGACCTCGCAGGCCCGCCTCGACGAAATCGTCGATCGCACCCGCAATGGCGGCGCCGAGATCGTCAACCTGCTCAAGACCGGCTCGGCGTTCTACGCTCCGGCGGCTTCCGCGATCGCGATGGCTGAAGCCTATCTCAAGGACAAGAAGCGCGTGCTGCCCTGCGCCGCCTATCTCAACGGCGCTTACGGCGTGAAGGACATGTATGTCGGCGTGCCGGTGGTGATCGGCGATCGCGGTGTCGAGCGCGTCGTGGAAATCGAACTGGCCGGCAAGGATCGTGAAGCGTTCGACAAGTCGGTCGCCTCGGTGCAGGGCCTGGTCGACGCCTGCAAGAAGATCGCGCCTGACCTGCTCGGTCAGTGATCGCACTCAATTAGTCATAAACGCTCAAGGGTCCGAGGGCCGTCAGAATGAATATCCATGAATATCAGGCCAAGGCGGTGCTGCAGCCGTTCGGCGTGTCGTTGTCGAAGGGCATCGCGATCCTGAACGCGTCAGAGGCCGAAGAAGCTGCCAAGCAGCTGGCCGGTCCGGTGTGGGTGGTGAAGAGCCAGATCCACGCCGGCGGCCGCGGCAAGGGCAAGTTCAAAGAGGCGTCCGCCGGCGACAAGGGCGGCGTGCGCCTCGCCCGCTCGATCGATGAGGTCAAGCAGTTCGCTCAGGAAATGCTCGGCGCCACCCTGGTGACGCTGCAGACCGGCCCCGCCGGCAAGCAGGTCCACCGGCTGTACATCGAAGAAGGCTCCGAGATCGACAAGGAGTTCTATCTGTCGCTGCTGGTCGATCGTTCGACCTCGCGCGTCTCGTTCGTGGTGTCCACCGAAGGCGGCATGAACATTGAAGACGTCGCCCACGACACCCCGGAAAAGATCGTGTCGTTCTCGGTCGATCCGGCCACCGGCATCATGCCGCATCACGGCCGCACCGTCGCCAAGGCGCTCGGCCTGACCGGCGATCTCGCCAAGCAGGCGGAAAAGCTCGCGACCCAGCTCTACACGGCGTTCATCGCCAAGGACATGGAGATGCTGGAGATCAACCCGCTGGTGCTGACCAAGCAGGGTGAGCTGCGCTGCCTCGACGCCAAGATGTCGTTCGACAGCAACTCGCTGTATCGCCACCCCGACATCGTGGCGCTGCGCGACACCACCGAGGAAGACGCCAAGGAAATCGAAGCGTCGAAATATGACCTCGCTTACATCGCGCTCGACGGCACCATCGGCTGCATGGTCAACGGCGCGGGCTTGGCGATGGCCACGCTCGACATCATCAAGCTCTATGGCGAAAGCCCGGCCAACTTCCTCGACGTCGGCGGCGGCGCTTCGGAAGAGAAGGTCACCGCGGCCTTCAAGATCATCACCGCTGATCCGAACGTGAAGGGCATTCTGGTCAACATCTTCGGCGGCATCATGAAGTGCGACGTGATCGCGCGCGGTGTGCTCGCTGCGGTGAAGGCGGTCGGCCTCAGCGTGCCGCTGGTGGTGCGCCTCGAAGGCACCAATGTCGAAGAAGGCAAAAAGATCATCCGCGAATCGGGTCTCAACGTTCTGCCCGCCGACGACCTCGACGACGCTGCGCAGAAGATCGTCAACGCCGTGAAGAAGGTCGCCTAAATGTCCGTCCTGATCGATAGCAACACCAAGGTCATCTGCCAGGGCTTCACCGGCAAGAACGGCACCTTCCACTCCGAAGCGGCGATCGCCTACGGCACCAAGATGGTCGGCGGCACCTCGCCGGGCAAAGGCGGCTCGGTTCATCTCGGCCTGCCGGTGTTCGACACCGTGCGCGAGGCGCGTGAGAAGACCGGGGCCGACGCCTCGGTGGTCTATGTGCCGCCGCCGGGCGCGGCCGACGCGATCTGCGAGGCGATCGATGCGGAAATCCCGCTGATCGTCTGTATCACCGAAGGCATTCCGGTGCTGGACATGGTGCGCGTCAAGCGCTCGCTGGCCGGCTCCAAGTCGCGCCTGATCGGCCCGAACTGCCCGGGCGTGGTCACCGCGGGCCAGTCCAAGATCGGCATCATGCCGGCTAACATCTTCCGCCCCGGCTCGGTCGGTATCGTGTCGCGCTCCGGCACGCTGACCTATGAAGCGGTGTTCCAGACCACCCAGGCCGGCCTTGGCCAGACCACCGCGGTCGGCATCGGCGGCGACCCGGTCAAGGGCACCGAATTCATCGACGTGCTGGAGATGTTTTTGGCCGACGACAAGACCACCTCGATCATCATGATCGGCGAAATCGGTGGTTCGGCCGAAGAAGACGCCGCCCAGTTCCTGATCGACGAGGCCAAGCGCGGCCGCAAGAAGCCGATGGTCGGCTTCATTGCCGGTCGTACCGCTCCTCCCGGCCGCCGCATGGGCCATGCCGGCGCGATCGTCTCGGGTGGCAAGGGTGACGCCGCCTCGAAGATCGCGGCGATGGAAGCCGCTGGCATCACCGTGTCGCCGTCGCCGGCCCGGCTCGGCAGCACGCTGGTCGAAGTGCTCAAGCGCTGATCGCGCGAGCGGCCTCCGCTCGTTAGGCCCGTTGGTTGCGGCAAAACGCCCGCGACCGGCCATTTATCGCAAGCCTCGGTTCTGATTGACTCAGAGCCGAGGCTTTCTTTTTTGACGCCTCGTGACCGGCAGGGCGGGCGGTTGGCACGCGGCGCCGCCGGTCGTTCGCTCTGACCTGCGATCGAGGGCCGCATGACCGATCTTCGCGATCTGCGTTTCGTGCCGCTGTCGGCTGCAAGCTGGCCGTTGCTGGAAGATCTGTTCGGACCCGAGCGCGGCGCGGACAGCGGCTGCTGGTGCATGTGGTGGCGGGTCAGCCGCAGCCGCTTCAACGCCATGGGCAAGGACGCGCGCAAAGCCGCGCTGCACCGCCTGGCCGATTCGGCGCAGCCGCTCGGCATTTTGGCGATCCATGATGATCAGGCGGTCGGCTGGTGTGCGGTGGCGCCGCGCAGCGCCTATCCGGTGTTGATGCGCTCGCGTGTCGCCGCGCCGCTGCCGGACCAGCTGGTCGAGACCTGCTGGTTCATCTCCTGCCTCTATGTACGGGTTGGCTTTCGCCGTCACGGCCTCACCGCTCACCTGATCAAGGCCGCCGTTGATTACGCGCTCGCCTGCGGCGCGTCCTGCGTCGAGGCCTGTCCCAATGAGGCAGCGACAAGCTCATCCGAGGGGTTCGTCGGCACGCCCGCAACCTTCGCCAAGCTCGGCTTCGTCGAAGTAGCCCGCCGGTCGCCAACCCGCCCGCTGATGCGCTGGATGAAATCCAACCGCCGTGGTCAAACTAAGCACCAAGGCTGAAAAAAGCCGGTGAATGCGCGCGCATTTCGCTCAGCCTTGATCGCTCCGCGCCAATGCTCGCCCAAAACGATTTGTCTCGGGCGAGCATGAAGCGTCCTATACCAGTGCCAACGGATGCCAACCGATCAGCGTGTCATGGCCGCGCCGAACACAAGCGTACGCATGAGTGTCGCGATTAAGGAGTGTTGGCCTTAAGCTTCGTTGCGAGGCGAATTGACCGCCCGTCTCGGGGACCACGGATTGTGATAGAGCGCTTCGTCGGGGATCGGGTGGCCGTGGAACAATGCGTAGTTGATGTGGTCGTGCGCTTGCTCCTGCACGGAAATGTAGTCGATGATCAGGTGCCGCCAATGTTCGCAAGCCGCGATATCTGGATCGATCGTTCCATCGATGGTCACGTCGGTCGGTACCAAGACATCGGTGTGATAAAGGGCGCTGTACGCCCGCTGCGAATGATTGTCCGGCACGTAGTGCGGCAGCTTAGATAGCTTTCGGCGCTGCGCCAGACAGTCCGGATCGTTTTCAACATTGTGCCAGCTGACGCTCGGCATGCTGTCATGGCCGATCCCGCCATTTCCAATCGAACGAAGGGTAATCTCCATCACCTTTGTCACGGCGTCATCGAGCGAAGGGACCAGCCCGCGCATCACCAGCGAATTTGCCCAATGTCCCGGACTATTGACGGAAATCACCAAGCCGCCGGGTATGCGTCGATCATGGTTCCGCGTGCGATGAGCCGATGGATAGAAAATATTGATGCCGGCTTTGAAGACGCTGAGGCTGCTCCCTCGCAGCGGTACTGACTCCGTGTAGATCACATCACGTTTGATCGGCGCGTGTTCGACCAAGTACAGATTGGCGATCTTTTCGCAGATTTCGAGTAAGTCAGTGCCGGGTTTCAGGCGGGCAAGTCGCGGCCCATTGAACATGATCAGGAAGCCATGGGCGATGCCTGCTGCCGCACGCTCCTTCCATTCCTGACGCGTTCTTTGGATCTTGCGGCTCACGAAATCGTCGCCGAGCGCGATCTCGTCTTCATCGATCCAGCACATGTCGATGCAGATCCCCTGCATTTCACGCGAGCCCAGACGGCCGAAAAGACAGGGCTGGTGCCGAGACGCCCAGGCTAAGAACGCGGCGTGCCGCTCCTCATGTGACTTCTGAGGATCGAGCAACACTGCATTTGCGGTGTCGATGTCGTCGCCGTAGCTGGTGTCGGGGGCGTGTTTTTCAGCACGGTCGAGGAGGTCGTTGAGAGAACTGACTTCCAAAATCCCATTGGCAGAGAGAAGCATGGCATGTCCCTTATGTGGGTGGCTCTCAATTCACTAGGATTGTGTGTTGCGCGCATATTAATATAACAGAACGATGGTGCACTTATCGGTTGAGCGCGATGAATGCCGCACAATGTCGCAGCTCCACGTTTCTCCGCAGCAGCGAGGTCAATTATCGCTACAGTGAGCTAATATATGTGCGGCGCATATAATGAGAGATTAGATGCGGAAAGTCGGTAACATGCTGGGCGCCCTCTCGATCGTTCTTGCCGATGAAATCTGGGCTGCCGTCAACGACACGCTGCAGACCTCCGGTGAAACCGCGTCCGCGCTGATCATGCTTGGTGCTCATCCTGGTATTCCGATCAAGGAGCTTGGCCGTGCGCTCAATCTCTCGCACAGCGGCGCGGTGCGCTTAGTGGATCGGTTGGAGAAGGACGGCATTGTCCGGCGCCGCGAAGGCCGGGATGCCCGCACGGTGCGGCTTCATCTGACCCCTGCCGGCACTAAGTTGCGGCGTTCTGTCTTGAAACAGCGCGCCAGGATTTTGGAGCGCGCACTCGCCGTACTGTCGGCAGACGAGGTGCATCAGCTTGGTGGTTATCTCGACAGGATGCTGCGCGGCCTTCTGACCGAGCGTCAGCTCGGCTACCGCTTTTGCCGGATGTGTGAGGAGGAATGCTGCGTCCCCCACGACTGCCCCGTTGACGCCAAATGGAAGGAATTATCAGGATGACCGATAATCCGAGCAGCGTTGCCAATGCCAATGTCGTTTCCGGCCGAGGGGTGTTGGCCATTGTGGCCATGGTCGGATCGGCGGCGTGTTGGGGCTTTTCAACGGTGATGTCGCGCGATCTGCTCAACACCGTGCCGCCTTTGCAGCTGCTCGTCATTCAGTTGGTCGCAAGCGTGGTGGCGCTCGCAGGTCTGGCTTTGCCGCACAGTCCGCGGCACTTTCGATCGCCGCGCCTGTGGCGCGCCTCAACGATCGGCATCCTGGAACCGGGCCTGACTTACTCGATCGGCTTGGTCGGGCTGTCGTTAACGACCGCCGGCAGCGCTTCGGTGATTGGCGCCACCGAACCGATCATGATCGTCGTGATCGCCTGGCTGTTTCTCAGGCAGCAGCCGTCGTTGCGACTCGGGATTTGCATCGTCATCGCCGTGGTCGGGCTGTTGTTGGTGTCCGGCGAAACACTGCTGGGCGCCGGCCAGGGCAGTGCGGCCGGAGACGGCTTGATCGTGTTGGCGACCTTTTCGGCCGCAACCTATGTGGTGCTGTCGGCCAGGGTGGCCGGTCATTTTCCCGCCGCGACGCTGGCGCTGGCGCAGCAGCTGGCTGGCCTGGTCTTCGTGCTGGCGGTGGCTGGCGCTGTGCTGGCCGCGGAGATTGAGCCGCTGGTTCTCGGCGACCTGTCGCTATCGACGCTGGCCTATGCCGCTGCGTCCGGAGTGGTTCAGTATGCCATTGCCTTTTGGCTGTATCTGATCGGCCTGCGCTATCTGACCCCGGGTGCAGCCGGTCTGTGGCTCACGCTGGTGCCGGTGTTCGGCATCTTTGGCGCGTTCGTGTGGCTGAATGAGATTCCAACCGCGGTGATGATCACAGGGGCGGTGCTGATCATCGGTGCGGTGCTGGTCGGTCGCGACGAGAACTGAGTGCCCGCATGGGTTGTGTGGCGGCGAGCGGTCGCCTCGCGCCAGCGCCGCGGCGGGCTGCGGCCCGCGATGCCGGTGCGATCGTGCTGCCGGCGCGTTTGTGCGCCCCTGCTACAGCGGCCAGGACAGGCCGGCACCAGCCACCTCACCGCGGTTTTGCATGGCTCCGCGCCACTCTTGTCGAAAAATTGAAGGCCAAATTCACTACTTGTGCGTTTGGCGCTACCATTTCCGTGTTTTGTGAGTAAAGGTGCACTATCTTGCTGATCCGGCCTGCCGCATCAGCATGATGTCGGTCGTGCGAAATCAGATCAGGACGGAACCATGTCTCGTCAGGACGCGAACGCCGCTTTTGCTCTTTCTTCCTTTCTCGACGGCGCCAACGCTGGCTACATCGACGAGCTCTACGCCCGCTTTCACGAGAATCCGACCTCGGTCGATCCGGACTGGCAGGAGTTCTTCAAGAGCCTGAAGGACCGGCCGACCGACATCGAAAAAGCGGTGTCCGGCCCGTCCTGGGCCAGCGGCGACTGGCCGCTCAGCCAACGTGACGACCTGCTCTCCGCGCTCGACAGCAATTGGGGTGAAGTCGAGCGCGTGGTGCAGACCAAGCTGCAAAGCAAGGCGCAGCCGCGCGGTGTCGAGCTGGCACCGGCCGATGTCCATCAGGCCACCCGCGATTCGGTGCGCGCGCTGATGTTGATCCGCGCCTACCGTATGCGCGGCCATTTCCACGCCCAGCTCGATCCGCTTGGCCTCGCGCCCGCCAAGGATCACGAAGAACTCGATATCCGCACCTACGGCTTCACCGAGGCCGATCTCGACCGCAAAATCTTCCTCGATCACGTGCTCGGCCTGGAATACGGCACGCTGCGCCAGATCGTGGCGATCTGCCAACGCACCTATTGCCAGACCATGGGCGTTGAATTCCTGCACATCTCCAATGGTGCGCAGAAGGGCTGGATACAGGAACGCATCGAAGGTCCGGATAAGGAGATCAGCTTCACCCGCGAAGGCCGCCGCGCCATTCTGATGAAGCTGGTGGAAGCGGAAGGCTTTGAAAAATTCTGCGATCTGAAATTCACCGGCACCAAGCGCTTTGGCCTTGATGGCGGCGAGGCGCTGATCCCGGCGCTGGAGCAGATCATCAAGCGCGGCGGCAATCTCGGCGTGCGCGAGATCGTGCTCGGCATGCCCCATCGCGGCCGGCTCAACGTGCTGACCCAGGTGATGGGCAAGCCGCACCGCGCTTTGTTCCATGAATTCAAGGGCGGCTCGGCCAATCCCGACGAGGTCGAAGGCTCGGGCGACGTCAAATATCACCTCGGCGCGTCGTCGGACCGCGAGTTCGACCATAACAAGGTGCATCTGTCGCTGACCGCCAACCCGTCGCATCTCGAGATCGTCGATCCGGTGGTGCTCGGCAAGGTGCGCGCCAAGCAGGACCAGCATGGCGACCGGCCGGAGGAACGCGTCTCGGTGCTGCCGGTGCTGATGCATGGCGACGCGGCGTTCGCCGGCCAGGGCGTGGTCGCCGAGTGCTTTGCGCTGTCGGAGCTGAAGGGCTACCGCACCGGCGGTTCGATCCATTTCATCGTCAACAACCAGATCGGTTTCACCACCTATCCGCGCTATTCGCGCTCCTCGCCCTATCCGTCCGACGTCGCCAAGATGATCGACGCGCCGATCTTCCATGTGAATGGCGATGATCCGGAAGCGGTGGTGTTCGCGGCCAAGATCGCGGTCGAGTTCCGGCAGAAATTCCATAAGCCGGTGGTGATCGACATGTTCTGCTATCGCCGCCACGGCCACAACGAGGGCGACGAGCCGTCGTTCACCCAGCCGGCGATGTATCGCAAGATCGCCACCCATCCGACCACGCTGGAGATCTATGCCAAGCGGCTGATCGCCGACGGCATCATCACCGAAGGCGAGGTCGAGAAGGCCAAGGCCGATTGGCGCGCGCGGCTTGATGCCGAGCTCGAAGCCGGTTCGAGCTATCGCCCGAACAAGGCCGATTGGCTCGACGGCAAATGGGCCGGCTTCAAATCGGCCGAGCAGGAAGAAGACCCGCGCCGCGGCATCACCGGCGTCGATCTCGATGTGCTGAAAGATATCGGCCGCAAGATCACCAAGGTGCCGGATGGCTTCCGGCTGCACCGCACCGTGCAACGCTATCTGGAAAACCGCGCCAAGGCGATCGAGACCGGGGTCGGCATCGATTGGGCCACCGCCGAAGCACTGGCGTTCTGCACGCTGCTGCAGGAAGGCCACCGGGTCCGGCTGTCCGGCCAGGATTCCGAGCGCGGCACCTTCTCGCAGCGCCATTCGGTGCTGATCGATCAGGAAGATGAGAGCCGCTACACGCCGTTCAATCATCTCGGCCCAGAGCAGGGCCACTATGAGGTGATCAACTCGCTGCTGTCGGAAGAGGCGGTGCTCGGCTTCGAATATGGCTACTCGCTGGCCGAGCCGAATTCGCTGACGATCTGGGAAGCGCAGTTCGGCGACTTCGCCAACGGCGCCCAGGTGCTGTTCGATCAGTTCATCTCGTCGGGCGAGCGCAAATGGCTGCGCATGTCGGGCCTGGTGTGCATGCTGCCCCATGGCTATGAGGGCCAGGGGCCGGAGCATTCCTCGGCCAGGCTCGAGCGCTTCCTGCAATTGTGCGCCGAGGACAATATCCAGGTGGTGCACGCCACCACCCCGGCCAATTGCTTCCACGTGCTGCGCCGGCAGATGACGCGCGAAATCCGCAAGCCGCTGATCCTGATGACGCCGAAATCGCTGCTGCGCCACAAGCGCGCGGTGTCGCGGCTCGAGGAGCTCGGCCCGGAGACCACCTTCCACCGCATTCTGTTCGACGGCGCCGAGACATTGCCGGATGAGAAGACCAAGCTCGTGCCGGACGACAAGATCCGCCGCGTGGTGCTGTGCTCCGGCAAGGTTTATTTCGACCTCTATGAGGAGCGCGAGAAGCGCGGCATCGATGACATCTATCTGATGCGCATCGAGCAGCTCTATCCGGTGCCGGTCAAAGCGCTGGCGCAGGAGCTGATCCGCTTCAAGCGCGCCGAATTCGTGTGGTGCCAGGAAGAGCCGCGCAACATGGGCGCCTGGCACTTCATCGAGCCCTATATCGAATGGGTGCTGACCCAGATCGGCGCCACCCATAAGCGGCCGCGTTATGCCGGCCGGGCGGCCTCCGCGGCCACCGCCACCGGCCTGATGTCCAAGCATCTGGCGCAGCTCAAGGCCTTGCTGGACGAGGCGCTGCACTAGCAGCGCCCGCAGCTCGCCAATCAGGCTGGAGCGAACTACTCTTACCGAAAATGATCAGGGCGAAGCGCAGGCCACAGCCCGCCGCGATCCCGAGAGGAAAGCCACCATGACTGAAATCCGCGTTCCAACGCTCGGCGAGTCGGTAACCGAGGCCACCATCGGCCGCTGGTTCAAGAAGCCCGGCGAGGCCGTCGCGGTCGATGAGCCGCTGGTCGAACTGGAGACCGACAAGGTCACCATCGAAGTCCCGGCGCCGTCGGCGGGCACGCTCAGCGAGATCGTCGCCAAGGACGGCGAGACCGTCTCGGTCGGCGCGCTGCTCGGCCAGATCAGCGAAGGCGCCGGCAAGCCGGCTGCCAAGGAGCCGGCCAAGGAAGCGTCGAAGGAAGCAGCCAAGGCCGCCGCGGCGCCGATCGCGCCCGAGCAGACCACCGGCCGCCCGGACCTCAAGACCGACAGCACCAGGCCGATCAATGCCGGGCCGGAAGAACCGCGGCCGCGTCCGGAGCCGAAGCCCGAGGCCAAGGCGCCGCCCGCCGATGCGCCGCAGGCGCCGTCGGTGCGCCGGCTCGCCGCCGAAACCGGGATCGATCCCACAGGTTTGGCCGGTTCCGGCAAGGATGGCCGCGTCACCAAGGGCGACATGCTGGCGGCGATCGAAAAGGCTGCTTCGGCGCCGACCCCGGTCAATCAGCCGGCCGCCGCCGTGCAGGTGCGCGCGCCCTCGCCGGCCGATGATGCCGCCCGCGAAGAACGGGTGAAGATGACGCGGCTGCGCCAGACCATCGCGCGCCGGCTCAAGGACGTGCAAAACACCGCGGCGATGCTGACGACCTTCAACGAGGTCGACATGAGCGCGGTGATGGCGCTGCGCGCGCAATACAAGGACGTGTTCGAGAAGCGCCATGGCGTGAAACTCGGCTTCATGAGCTTCTTCGTGCGCGCTTGCGTGCAGGGACTGCGCGACATTCCGGCAGTCAATGCCGAGATCGATGGCAGCGATCTGATCTACAAGAACTACTACCACATCGGCGTTGCGGTCGGCACCGACAAGGGCCTGGTGGTGCCGGTGGTGCGCGATTGCGATCACAAGTCGCTGGCGCAGATCGAAAAGAGCATCGCCGATTTCGGCAAGCGCGCCCGCGACGGCCAGCTCAAGATCGAGGAGATGCAGGGCGGCACCTTCACCATCACCAATGGCGGCATCTACGGCTCGCTGATGTCGACCCCGATCCTGAACGCGCCGCAGTCCGGCATTTTGGGCATGCACAAGATCCAGGAACGGCCGGTGGCGGTCGGCGGCAAGATCGAAATCCGGCCGATGATGTATCTGGCGCTGTCCTATGATCACCGCGTGATCGACGGCAAGGAGGCGGTGACCTTCCTGGTGCGCGTCAAGGAAAGCCTGGAAGATCCGGCGCGGCTGGTACTCGATCTGTAACGGCGCGCAGCGACTAACTTGCAGCGTGACGCGGCGGGCGCTGATCGTGGTGCCCGCTTGGTGAGGGGGAAACATGCAATCGCTGCCGATTGAAATCGTGGTGCTGGGCCTGAGCGTGGTGCTGCTGTTGGTGCAGCTGTTCCTGGCCTCGGTGCCGACCACCGTCGAGCTGGGCGGCGCCTATCAGGCCGGGCCGCGTGATCAGCCGCGCGCCGTGAACAGCGTGTTTGCCGGGCGCGCCGCGCGCGCGTTCCGCAATTTTCTGGAAACCTACCCGGCGTTCGTGGCGCTGGCCCTGGCGCTGACCGTCACGGATCGCGGCGGTGGTTTGGGCGCGATTGGTGCGGTCTCCTGGCTGACCATGCGGGTGCTGTACGTTCCGGCCTATCTTGTGCATGTGCCGCTGCTGCGCAGTGTGGTCTGGTTCGTGTCGCTATTGGCGCTGCTGGCCATGCTGGTGCGGCTGTTCGTCGGGTGAGGTGAGCGGACCGCTCCGGTCGCCTCGCTTAGGATCGAGTTCGGGAGCAAGCATGGCCAATCGCGTGGTCATCGTCACGGGTGGCAGCCGCGGCATCGGGCGCGCCGTGGCGCTGGCCTGTGCGGCGCGCGGCGATCAGGTGCTGATCGGCTATGCCAGCAATTCGGCGGCGGCTGACGACACCTGCGCGGCGATCGCGGCTGCGGGCGGCATAGCCAGCGCGGTGCGCTGCGACCTTGCCGATGAGCGCGATGTGCTGGCGCTGTTCAAGGCCGCCGATCAGCTCGGACCGCTTGGCGCGCTGGTCAACAATGCCGGCATCGTCGCCCCGACCAGCCGGCTCGAGCAAATGTCGGCGCAGCGCCTTGAGCGCATGTTCGCGGTCAATGTCATTGGCAGCATGCTGTGCGCGCGCGAGGCGGTGCGACGCATGTCGACCCGCCATGGCGGCGCCGGCGGGGTGATTGTCAACATTTCCTCGGTGGCCGCCAAGCTCGGCTCGCCGAACACCTATATCGACTATGCCGCCTCCAAGGGCGCGATCGATTCCTTCACCATCGGGCTTGGTCATGAAGTCGCCGCCGAAGGCATTCGCGTGGTGGCGGTGCGGCCGGGACTGATCGATACCGACATTCACGCCTCGGGCGGCGATCCGGACCGTGCCCGGCGCTTGGCGACCCATGTGCCGATGCAGCGGGTCGGCACCGTCACCGAGATTGCCAATGCCGTGGTCTGGCTGCTGTCCGACCAGGCTTCCTACATCACTTCGACCATTATCGATGTTTCGGGCGGGCGTTAGCATCGCCGCCCGGCAATGACAGGACTGCAAGCATGGCCACTTACGATCTCGTTGTCATCGGCACCGGCCCCGGCGGCTATGTCTGTGCGATCCGCGCCGCCCAGCTCGGCTTGAAAGTCGCGGTGGTGGAGCGCCGCGACACGTTTGGCGGCACCTGCCTCAATATCGGCTGCATGCCGTCGAAGGCGCTGCTGCATGCCTCCGAATTGTTCGAGGAAGCCGGCCACAGCTTCGCCAAGATGGGCATCGGCGTCAGCCAGCCGGCGCTCGATCTGCCGGCGATGATGGCGTTCAAGCAGCAGGGCATCGACGGCAACGTCAAAGGCGTCGAGTTCCTGCTCAAGAAGAACAAGATCGACGTGCTGCGCGGCACCGGCAAGGTGCTCGGCACCGGCCGGCTGGAAGTGACCGGCGCTGACGGCGCGTCGCAGACCGTCGAGACCAAGTCGATCGTGATCGCCACCGGCTCGACCGTGGCGCCGCTCAAGGGCGTCGAGATCGATGAAAAGCGCATCGTGTCCTCGACCGGCGCGCTGTCGCTCGACAAGGTGCCGGGCAAGCTGCTCGTGATCGGCGCCGGCGTGATCGGGCTCGAGCTTGGCTCGGTGTGGCGCCGGCTCGGCGCCGAGGTCACGGTGGTCGAGTTTTTGGACCGGATCGTGCCCGGCATGGATGGCGAGCTGGTCAAGCAGTTCCAGCGCCTTCTGGAAAAGCAGGGCTTTGCCTTCAAGCTTGGCAGCAAGGTCACCGCGGTTGATAGTTCCGGGCCGATGCTGCGCGCCACCATTGAGCCCGCCGCCGGCGGCGCGGCCGAAACGCTGGAAGCCGACGTGGTGCTGGTCGCGATCGGCCGCATTCCCTACACCCGCCATCTTGGCCTCCAAGAGGCCGGCATCGCCACGGATGCGCGCGGCCGGATCGAGATCGACGATCACTTCGCCACCAGCGTGCCCGGCGTCTATGCGATCGGCGACGTGGTGCGCGGCTTGATGCTGGCGCACAAGGCCGAGGACGAAGGCATGGCGGTCGCCGAGCTGATCGCCGGCAAGGCCGGACACGTCAATTATGAGGTGATTCCGAGCGTGATCTACACCACGCCGGAAGCGGCCTGCGTCGGCAAGAGCGAGGAGGAGCTGAAGGAGGCCGGCATCGCCTACACGGTCGGCAAGTTCCCGTTCACCGCCAATGGCCGCTCCAAGGTCAACCAGACCACCGATGGCTTCGTCAAAGTGCTGGCCGACGCCCGCACCGACCGGGTGCTCGGCGTGCACATTCTCGGCCGCGAGGCCGGCGAATTGATCCATGAAGCGGCGGTGCTGATGGAATTCGGCGGTTCGGCCGAAGATCTGGCGCGCACCTGCCACGCCCACCCGACCCGGTCGGAGGCGATCAAGGAGGCGGCCCTTTCGGTGGCCAAGCGCGCCATCCATATGTGATACAAACGGCTCCGGCCATTGGCTCGTCATGCCCGCGCTTGACGCGGGCATCCACGTCTTGAAAGCGCTGCAAGATCAAAGACGTGGATGGCCGGGACGGAGCCCGGCCATGACATGCGGATTGGCTGGTATCACCGTTGGTGTGAGGCGATCCGGATTTACCGGAGCGAGGGTCAGTGATGAAGCGCCGGTTGCTGCAACCGCTGTGGGTGTTGCTCGCGATCATCTTTTTGATCGAGGCGTGGTTCTGGGATCATCTGGCGCCAGTGGTGGCGCGCCTGGTCGCCGTGATCCCGCTGCGCGAGCTGAAAGCGTGGCTGGCGGGCTGGGTCGAGCGGCTGTCGCCGTCCGCGGCGCTATTGGTGTTTCTGGTGCCGGTGGCGCCGCTCTATCCGCTGAAATTCTTGGCGCTGGCGCTGATGGCCGGCGGTCATTGGAGCAGCGGCCTGGCGATCTTCGCCTTCGCCCATCTGATTGGGCTGGGCGTCGCCGCCTTCATCTTCGACGTCACCAAGCCCAAGCTTTTGCAGCTCAACTGGTTCGCGGCGGTGTACCGGTTCGTGATTGATCTGCGCGCCAAGGCGCACGCTATCGTGGCGCCGATCATGGCGCAGATCAGAGCGAAGATGGCTGAGCTGCTCAACAGCAGCGGCGATGGCTGGGCGCAGCGCACCTTGCGCCGGATCGGCGAACTACGCCGCCGCGTGCGCGCCAGCCGCAAGGCCGCGCGCTAAAGCTTCGGGGCGTATCGTCGGGTCGGATCAATGGCCGTCCTGCCCGCGCTTGCCGCTTTACTTAAAAGCTTCGCAGGATCAGAGACGTCAATGGCCGGGACCAGCCCGGCCATCACGTGCGGATAATGTGTGGGGAGACGATCGTGCTGGCGGGGTTAGCCGCGCAGCACGCCGCCGGTCTTTTTGGTGACTTCGGCCACGATCTTGGCGGCGATTGCCTCGATCTCCTGGTCGGTCAGGGTCTTTTCGCGCGGCTGAATGGTGACCGCGATCGCCACCGACTTCTTGCCGGCGTCGATGCCCTTACCCTCATAGACGTCGAACACCGTGGCGGCGGTGATCAGCTTCTTGTCGGCGCCTTGCGCCGCGCGCAGCAGATCGCCGGCCAAAACCCCGCGATCGACGATGAACGCGAAGTCGCGCGACACCGGATGGAACGCGGACAGCTCCAAGGTCGGCTTGGCGCGGGTCGCCTTGGCCTTGCCCTCTGGAATCTTGTCGAGGATCACTTCAAACGCCACCACCGGGCCGTCGGCATGGAGCTGCTCCAGCACGCGCGGATGCAGTTCGCCGAAATAGCCGAGCACGTTCTGCGGCCCGATCTGGATCGCGCCGGAGCGGCCAGGATGCAGCCAGGACGGCAGCGCCTTGCCGGTGGCGATTTGCAACGCCTGCATCGGGCAGCCCGCGGCGGCGAGCGCGGCGAAGGCGTCCGCCTTGGCATCGAGCGCAGTTGCAGCGGCGGTGCCGGACCAATGTCGGCCAAGACCCTGCGCCGAGGCAAAGCCGCGGCGCACGCCGCTCGCGGCCATCAGCTGATCCTGCGGCTGGTCGCCCTTGAACACCTGGCCGACCTCGAACAGCGCCAGATCGGCCAAGCCGCGATCGGCATTGGCCTGCGCGGCAGTGATCAGGCCCGGTAGCAGGCTCGGCCGCATGTCGGACAGGTCGGACGCGATCGGATTGGCGAGCGCCAATTCGGGCTGGCCGCCGCCAAACGCTTCGGCTTCTGCCTTGGCGATGAACGACCAGGTCACGGCCTCGACCATGCCGCGTGCCGCCAGTGCGCGCTTGGCGCGGCGGGTGCGGTTCTGCATCAGGGTCAGCACCGGCTTGCGCGGCGACTCGCCCCGGGCAAACGGCGTCAGCGGCACCTGATCGACGCCGACGATGCGCACGATTTCCTCGACGATGTCGGCCTTGCCGTACACGTCGCTGCGCCAGGAGGGCACCGCCACCTTCACGGTATCGCCCTGGCCGGCCATGCTGAAGCCGAGCCGTTGCAGGATCAGGCGGATTTCCGGCAGCGGCACTTCGATGCCGGCCAGCCGCTTCACCTCGGCGAGCGGGAATTCGATGATGCGGTCATCGCCAAAGCGCTGGCCGACCACCACCGCTTCCGACGGCGTGCCGCCGCACATTTCCAGCACCAGCTTGGTGGCCAGTTCCAGCCCCGGCACCATGAATGCCGGATCGACGCCGCGCTCGAAGCGATAGCGCGCGTCGGAATTGATGCCGAGCCGGCGGCCGGTCTGGGCGATGTTGATCTCGTTCCACAGCGCCGATTCGATCAGCACGTCGGTGGTGTCGTCCGAGCAGCCGGAGGCTTCGCCGCCCATGATGCCGGCCAGCGATTCCACGCCATGCTCGTCGGCGATCACGCACACGCGCTCATCGAGCGTGTAGCTGCGGCCATCGAGCGCCAGCAGCGTTTCGCCGGCGCGGGCGCGGCGCACCGTGAGGTCGCCCTTGACCTTGGCGGCGTCGAACACATGCAGCGGCCGGCCGCGGTCAAACGTCATGTAGTTGGTGATGTCGACCAGCGCGTTAATCGGGCGCAGCCCGATCGCGGTCAGGCGCTTTTGCAGCCATTCCGGCGAGGGGCCGTTCTTGACGCCCTTCACCAGCCGCAGCGCAAAGCCCGGGCACAGTTTTTCGTCTTCGACGATCACCTTCACCGGGCACGGGAACTCGCCCTTGATCGCCTTGATCGCCGGGTCCTTGAGCTTGCCCATGTCGGCCGCGGCAAGATCGCGGGCGATGCCGTGCACGCCGGTGCAGTCCTGGCGGTTCGGCGTCAGGTTGATCTCGATCACCGGATCGCCGAGGCCGGCGAAGGCGGCATAGGGCTCGCCCACCGGCGCATCGGCCGGCAGCTCGATGATGCCGTCATGATCGTTGGAGATTTCCAGCTCGGCGGCCGAGCACAGCATGCCGCGGCTTTCGACGCCGCGAATGGTGCCGATGCTGAGCGTGATGTTCTTGGCCGGAATATAGGTGCCGGGCGGGGCGAATACGGTCAGCAGGCCGGCGCGGGCATTGGGCGCGCCGCATACCACCTGCACCGGCTCGGGTTCACCGGCCGAATTCTTTTGGCCGATATCGACCATGCACACCCGCAGCCGGTCGGCGTTGGGGTGCTGTTCGGCAGTGATCACCTTGGCGATCACGAACGGCGCCAGCGCCTTGGCCTTGTCCTCGAGGTGCTCGACCTCAAGCCCGATCATGGTGAGCTTGTCGGCGAGCTTGTCGAGCGACTCGTCGGTGTCGAGATGATCTTTCAGCCAGGAGAGGGTGAATTTCATGGTTTTAACGACCTCACTGCATCAGCAGTAGTTTTGAGGCCTCCGCAATGGAAAGCCGTGTCTTCTTGAAGCAGTCGTTTCTTATTGCCTGCAGCACGTCAGCGAGTTGTCGCTCATGTCGGGCAAAATCACGCCTGCCTATGTTTTCAAACCAAAAAAGACGAAGAGCGTTGCGCATCCCGCAACGCCAGCGTCACTTGAGTTCTTCATTCCCTCCCCCCTTGTGGGGGAGGGTTAGGGAGGGGGGGCTAACTCGCAGGCGCTCGCTTGCGACCTGACGAATAGCTTCCACCACGCCTTCGAGATTGGTTTTCACCTGCTCATTGGTGAAGCGCATGACGACAAAGCCCTGCGAGGCGAAGAAAGCATCGCGGTGCGCGTCAGCGCCTTGAGCGGCGAGGCCATCATGCGACGCACCGTCGAGTTCAACGATCAGTTTTGCTGACAGGCAGGCAAAATCGACGACATAGTTGCGGAACGGCATCTGCCGCCGGAAACCGAGACCATTGATGCGATGCGCTTTAATGTGGCGCCACAGCAGCGTCTCGGCGGGCGTCATTGTTTGCCGCAGCGCTTTGGCGCGGCCGCGCTGTACCGGACTAACTTTGATGCGGGGCATTGCTGCTGCCCCCCCTCCCTGACCCTCCCCCACAAGGGGGGAGGGAACGACCCCGCCAAGCTCGACGCTGCCGAGCTGGCCGATACTGGAGATAAGTTTGGCCGCATTCAATGTGGTGAGGGGCGGACGGCGTTCTGAAAGCACAGGGGCGGCACGGACAGCCCGCTCCCCCGCAAGCGGGAGAGGGGGGCGGACGTACCTTGCGGCGATGCTAACAGCCGCAGTCGAGCCGGTCATCACGAACTGAGGCCCCCAGCCAGCGTCGGGATGTCGAGCGGCTTGAAGCCGTAGTGATTGAGCCAGCGGGCGTCGGCTTCAAAGAGCTGGCGCAAATCGGCCATGCCGTATTTCAGCATCGCGATCCGATCGATGCCCATGCCCCAGGCAAAGCCCTGGTAAACTTCGGGATCGATGTCGCAGGCGCGCAGCACGTTGGGATGGACCATGCCGCAGCCGAGGATTTCCAGCCAATCCTCGCCCTCGCCGAACCGGATCTCGCCCTTATCGCGGCGGCACTGGATATCGACTTCCAGCGACGGCTCGGTGAACGGGAAGAACGACGGCCGGAACCGCATGTTGATGTTGTCGACCTCGAAGAACGCCTTGCAGAACTCGGCCAAAATCCATTTCAGGTGGCCAAGGTGGCTGCCCTTGTCGATCACCAGGCCCTCGACCTGGTGGAACATCGGCGTGTGGGTCTGATCGGAGTCGCTGCGATAGGTCCGGCCCGGGCAGATCACCCGGATCGGCGGCTTCTGGCTCAGCATGGTGCGCACCTGCACCGGCGAGGTGTGGGTGCGCAGCAGCAGGCGCGAGCCGTCATCCTTCGGATTGAAATAGAAGGTGTCGTGCATCTCGCGGGCCGGATGACCCTCGGGGAAGTTCAGCCGGGTAAAGTTGTTGTCGTCGGTCTCGATGTCCGGACCTTCGGCGATCGCAAAGCCCATATCGGCGAAGATCGCGGTCAGTTCGTCCCACACCTGGCTGAGCGGGTGAATGCGGCCCTGCTCAGCGGCGCTGTCGCGCAGCGGCAGCGTGACGTCGATGGTTTCGGACGCGAGCCGCGCTTCCAGCGCCGCGGCTTTCAGCACCTCGCGGCGGGCGGCGAGCGCGCTGGTCACCTGCTCCTTGGCGAGATTGATGGCAGCGCCTTCGGTCTTGCGCTGCTCCGGCTCCATCTTGCCGAGCGTGGCCAGCAGGGCGGAAATCGAGCCCTTCTTGCCGAGCGCAGCAACACGCACCGCTTCCAGCGCCGCTTCATCGGCCGCAGCGGCGATATCGGCGAGGATCTGGGTCTGCAGAGATTCGAGATTGGACATGAAACGCCCCGGTCTCCCACGTCCCGTAACGGGATGAGCGCAGCGTCTGCGCTGCAGGTGGGTGTGAAACGGAATCGTGGGGCGTACTTACGTCAGTCGGCAGGACACCCCACCCCGAACGTTGCGCAGCGGCGCGGGCGCCGCTGCAGCCGTTCGACCCTCTCTCGGTGCGAGAGAGGGGACACGGACTTAGGCCGCGAGCGCGGCCTTGGCCTTCTCGGCGATCGCCTGGAACGCCGCGGGCTCACGGATCGCCAGATCCGACAGCACCTTGCGGTCAACGATCACGCCGGACTTGGCGAGGCCGTTGATGAACGCGCTGTAGGTCATGCCAAACGGACGGACCGCGGCATTGATGCGCTGGATCCACAGCGCACGGAACGTGCGCTTCTTCCGCTTGCGGTCGCGGAAGGCGTATTGACCCGCCTTGTCAACCGCGGCCTTGGCGGCGCGGATGGTATTCTTGCGGCGGCCGGAAAAGCCCTTGGCTGCCTTGTAGACCTTCTTGTGCTTGGCGTGAGCCGTCACACCGCGTTTCACGCGCGCCATGACTGATCTCCTTCATCTGATTTGTTGGATGCTAGCCGCGCGGGCGCGGCCCGATGAGGTCGCCGCTCAGGGAGCGGCTGGAACGGTCAGGCGTTCGGCAGGAAATACTGCTTGATGTTCTCGCCGTCGGTCTTGAACATGATGCGGGTGCCGCGCAGCTGACGAATCTGCTTCTTGGTCCGCTTGATCATGCCGTGGCGCTTGCCGGCATGGGCCGAAACCACTTTGCCGGTGCCGGTCACCTTGAATCGCTTCTTGGCGCCCGATTTCGTCTTCAACTTGGGCATTTGGCTCTCCTGATTGGCCATAGCTGATCCGCCCGGAGGGGCAGCTGGCCGACTAAATGCTCGCTAGAGCGTTGAATGTGCATGCCTGTTCTCGGGAGTGAACAGCTCGCACGGGGTCATCGACACGGCAGCCCTTGATCAGCCGGGCGATGAAGGTTGCGCTTATGACAGAGCTATGCCGGCTTGGCAACGGCTAACCGGCTGCTGCAGCAGCGGTTGAGGCCGATTCGAAAGGCCGTCTCGGCAGGCCGTCCTGCGGCCGGCTTCCCCGAAGCCAATGCCGGGCCAATCGTTAACGAATCAAAAACCATACGGCCCGCCAGGTGTCTGACGGGCCGTATTGGCCGAACGGAGATTTTGGCGGCGGAACGAGGTTCAGCGCGGCGCCAGCACCATCACCACCTGGCGGCCTTCGAAGCGGGCGTCCTGCTCGACCTTGGCGTATTCCGCCACGTCGCTCTTCACCTTCTCCAACAGCTTGGTGCCGATGTCCTGGTGCGCCATTTCGCGGCCACGGTAGCGCAAGGTGATCTTCACCTTATCGCCTTCCTCGAAGAACCGCTGCATCGCCTTCATCTTCACGTTGTAATCGTGATCATCGATCATCGGGCGGAGTTTGACCTCCTTGATCTCGACGATCTTCTGCTTCTTGCGAGCTTCGGCGGCCTTCTTTTGCGCCGAATACTTGAACTTCCCGTAGTCCATGATCTTGCAGACGGGAGGCGAAGTGTTCGGCGAAATCTCGACCAGATCCAGTCCGACCTCGGCGGCCATCTTGATGGCGACGATCGTTTCGATCTTGCCATGGTTGACGCCAGCTTGGTCGATCAGCTGGATCTCGTGATTGCGGATTTCATCGTTGGTGCGCGGCCCATCCTTGGCGACGGTGGGCGGGGCTCTGTTGGGACGGCGAATGGGTATCTCTCCAATATTGTGAACGAAGTCGGCGAAACGATCAGTTCAGCGTGCGGGTTTGGGATCAGATTCCGCGGCCGGCTTCAAGCCCGGGCACAACCGGATGCGAACCCGCAGTCCACTGGCTGATCACTTGACAGTGTGACGGAAACCGCCTGCGACGGCAAGCAAACCCGTACAGAAGCGCGTCAAAACCATCGTCTAAGAGGCTTTCCGGCAACGCCGCGGGGCCCCGGGCGCGTAGAACGACCTACAAATAAGCGGGGCGCGGCCCCAAAGTTCCCGTTTGCGTGTCGCTGTACGATGGTTGACGGCCGCCGGCCGGCGCCGCACACCAGCGGGGTGAGGTGAGTCATGACGATCGCAGAGCAACAACCGTCCGCCGGTGCGCCGGCTTTCATTGAGGTCGGCACGGGTGATGAGGCCCGCCGCATCGCGGTGCGTAGCCGCAGCGGCAAGAGCCCGGGGCTGTTCTGGCTCGGCGGTTTTGCCTCCGACATGGGCGGCACCAAGGCGGTGGCGGTCGATGACTTTGCCGCCGAGACCGGCCGGGCCTGCGTGCGCTTCGATTATTCCGGCCATGGCGAATCCGGTGGCCGCTTCGTCGACGGCACCATTTCGCGTTGGCTGGAAGAGGCGCTGGCGGTGTTTGCGGCTCACTGTGAGGGCCCGCAGATCGTGCTCGGCTCGTCGATGGGCGGCTGGATGGCGCTGCTGCTGGCGCGCGAACTGGCCCGCCATCCCGAGCGCTACCGCGGCCGACTGGCGGCGCTGATCCTGATCGCGCCGGCGCCGGATTTCACCGAAGCGCTGATGTGGCAGAACTTTTCGCCGGAAATCCGCGCCGAGATCGACAGCAAGGGCCAGTGGGCGCAGCCCTCCGCCTATGGCGAGGCCTATCCGATTACCAAGAAGCTGATCGAGGATGGCCGTAATCACCTGTTGCTCGGCGGCGCGATCGAAACCGGCTGCCCGGTGCGGATTCTGCAAGGCGCCAAGGATGAAGACGTGCCGTGGCGCCATGCGTTCGCGCTGACCGATCGGCTGCCCTGCGACGACGTGGTGCTGACCATGATCCAGGATGGCGACCATCGCCTGAGCCGGCCGCAGGACATCGCCCGGCTGATCGCGACGCTGAAGGAATTTTGCAGAGACTAATACCATCGGGTTGTATCAATGACCGTCATGCCCGCGCTTGTCGCGGGTATCCACGTCTTAAAATCGCTGCAAGATCAAAGACGTGGATGGCCGGGACGAGCCCGGCCATGACGTGCGGATCGGTTGGTATCAATCGCCGTTGGTACAAGCGGAGGCTGGGGGTGCTGCCGGCGCGGTTCCGCCCTTCTATGACGCGACCGCGAGCCGCCATTCCTGCACGACGCTGTCATCGCTTTCGCAGCTGCAATGAGCTGCCGCCAACGCGGCGAATTCCTCGGGCGGCAGCAGCCGTGACAGCGCCCACACTGCGGCGCCGCGGATCATCGGCTCGGGGTCGGCGAGCCGGGATCTGGCGCTGGCGACCAGTTCCGCTGAGCCGGAATTGCCGATCGCGATCAGCACATTGCGGATGAAGCGGGCCTGGCCGATGCGCTTGATCGGCGATTTGCTGAACAGCGCGCGAAAGCCTGGATCATCGAGCGTCACCAGTTCGGCCAGCGTCGGGGCGCGCAGCGCCTCGCGCGCCGCCAGCTTCGCCTCACGGCCGATTTCCGCGAATTTGTTCCAGGGGCAGGCGGCCAGGCAGTCGTCGCAACCATAGATGCGGTTGCCGAGCAGCGGCCGCAGTTCGGGGGCGATCGGGCCCTTGTGCTCGATGGTGAGGTAGGAGACGCAGCGCCTGGCATCGAGCTGATACGGCGCCGGAAACGCCCCCGTCGGGCAGGCGTCGAGGCAGGCGCGGCACGAACCGCAGCGCTCATCCATGCCGGCATCGCGCGGCAATTCCAGCGTGGTGAAGATCGCGCCGAGCAGCAGCCAGGAGCCGCGATCGCGCGACACCAGATTGGTGTGCTTGCCCTGCCAGCCTAATCCTGCCGCCTGCGCCAGCGGCTTTTCCATCACCGGCGCGGTATCGACGAACACTTTGACGTCGCCGCCGGCCTGCGCGATCAGCCAGCGCGCCAGCGTCTTTAGCCGCGGCTTGATCAGGTCGTGATAATCGTCGCCCTTGGCATAGACCGAGATCGCGCCGC
The DNA here is from genome assembly GCF_003217325.1 of Rhodopseudomonas faecalis. Taxonomy (GTDB): domain Bacteria; phylum Pseudomonadota; class Alphaproteobacteria; order Rhizobiales; family Xanthobacteraceae; genus Rhodopseudomonas; species Rhodopseudomonas faecalis. The sequence continues at coordinate 7,437 of NZ_QJTI01000014.1, read as the reverse complement.
GCTCGCGCATCTGCAGCAGCGGCCGCGGATCGACATCCGGGCCGTAATTCATGCCAAGCATGATGATCGAGCGCACCTGCGGCCACAGCACGCGCGGGTCGGCGCGGCGGTCGCGATGGGCGGCCAGCCACTCCATGGTGCCGTGGGCGCCGGATTCCAGAAACGCCTCAAGCCGCGCGGCGGCAAACGGGATCGCGTCCGGCGCGACGATCCCGAAGGCATCAAAGCCAAGCGCGCGCGCCTGCTCGGCCAGTTGCGGGCTAAGATCGTTGGGACGTGTCAGAAGTCGAGGTCCACATAGGTCCGCGACGCCGGCACCCCGGCCAGCCATTCGCTGAGCAGCGGCCGGAACGACGGGCGCGATTTCACCCGCTGGTACCAGGCCTTTGCCGCTTCGTCCTCGGACCATGGCACATCGCCCAGATAATCGATCGCCGACAGATGCGCCGCGGCGGCGAGGTCGGCATAGGTGATCAGATCGCCGGCGAGATAGTTCCGGGTGCGCGCCAGCCAGCCGATATAGGCGAGATGGTAGCGCACATTGGCGGTCGCGGCGCGGATCACGTCCATCGACGGCGGGCCGCCGCCGTCTTCCTCGCTCATGAAACGCTTGTAGATCCGTTCGGTGACCAGCGGGCCGCTGGCCTCCTCAAAGAATTTTTCGTTGAACCAGGCCATCAGCCGCCGCACTTCGATGCGGTCATCCATCGAACTTGGCAGCAGCCGGCGGTCGCCCATCGCGGCGCCGTGGGTTTCGTCGAGGTACTCGGCAATGATGCCGGCGCCGGGGATCGCGGGGGTGGCATCGGCAATCAGCACCGGGGTGGTGCCGGCCGGGTTCAGCGACAGGAACGCGGTACGGCGCTCCCAAGGCCGTTCTTCCACCAGCCGCAGGTCAAGGCCATGCTCCCCGAGTGCCAGGCGGACGAACCGCGACAGCGGGCAAAACGGGTGGTGAAACAACGTATACATGCAACCTAAATAGGGATCGGGTGCTTAACAATTCCTGACCTTGCCGGCCCCGCGGCAGCGGCTTCAGGCCCGCTTGGCCGCAACTCTGCAATCTTTGCCGTTGCGGCCCTGGGACGAATAGGCGAGAAGAACTCGGCTTTTTCCGGGCCGATCCCATTCATCACGGAACTTGCTTTCATGTTAGCCGATATTTTGCGCGCGGTGATCCTCGGCGTGATCGAGGGGGTGACCGAATTTCTGCCCGTGTCCTCCACGGGCCATCTGTTGCTGGCCGAGCGGTTTTTTGATCTCGGCGAGGGCAGTTTTTGGAAAAGCTTTGCGATTCTGATCCAGCTCGGCGCCATTCTGGCGATCCTGGCGCTGTATTTCACCAAGCTGTCGAAGATCGCGCTGGGCATGTTCAGCGATCCGGCGGCGCGCCGGTTCGTGATTGGCGTGCTGGTGGCGTTCCTGCCGGCCGCGGTGATCGGCGCCACCGCCGGCAGCTATATCAAGGCCTATCTGTTCAATCCCTGGGTGGTGTGTTTCACGCTGATCCTGGGCGGCGGTATTCTGCTCTGGGTCGATCAGCTCAAGCTGCAGCCGGTGCACCATGAGGCCACCGAATTTCCGCTGCGCACTTATCTGGCGATCGGTTTTGTGCAGTGCATCGCCATGATCCCCGGCGTGTCGCGCTCCGGCGCCACCATCGTCGGCGCCATGCTGCTCGGCGCTGACCGGCGCGCCGCCGCCGAATTCTCGTTCTTCCTGGCGATCCCGACCATGCTCGGCGCCTTTGTGTACGATCTGTACAAAAGCCACGGCGAGATGACGATGGATCACGGCCTGGTGGTCGCGGTCGGCTTTGTGGTGTCGTTCATCACCGCGATCATCGTGGTGAAGACCTTCCTGACCTATGTCACCCGCCACGGCTTTACGCTGTTTGCCTGGTGGCGGGTGCTGGTTGGCACGCTCGGCCTGATCGCGCTGGCGTTCGGACGCTAATCACACGTCCAATCCCGGCGGGGCGCCTGCGCGGCGCCCGCCTGCGTCAGCTTGCACGCCGCGTCAGCTTGCGCCTCGCGTCAGCTCGAGTTGCGTTCGCTGCCTGCGCCGTTGGAAAACTCGCCGGTCTTGCGGAACCGCCACAGATAAGACGGCGCCACCGCCTCGAGCGAATCGGGCGTGATGCCAAGGCCCTGCAGCGTCAGCCCGGCATCCTTGGCGGCATCGGACACCACATTGTCGACCTTTAGCAGCTCGACCTGATCGGGCGTCAATTGCAGCATGCCCGGCGCAAATTGCAGCAGCATCGCCTGCGCCTTGGCGAGCCCGAACGGCAGCGACAGCAGCCGGCGGCGGCGATGGATCACCTGCAAGATGATCTCGATCACCTCGCGCATGGTCAGCACTTCCGGCCCGCCGAGCTCATAGATCGCGCCCGGCTTGGCGCGGCCATTGACCGCGGCCGCCACCGCCTGCGCGACATCGCCGACATAGACCGGCTGCAGCTTGTTGACGCCGCCGCCGACCAGCGGCAGCGCCGGCAACAGCCGCGCCAGCGCGGCAAAGCGGTTGGTGAACTGATCCTCGGGGCCGAACACCACCGACGGCCGCATGATCACCGCTGACGGCACCGCGGCCAGCACGGCGCGCTCGCCGGCGGCTTTGGCGGTGGCGTAGCGCGAGCTGGAATTGGCGTCGGCGCCGATCGCCGAGACATGCACCATGCGCGCGCCCACCGCGGCGGCGGCCTGCGCCACCGCGCCGGCGCCCTGGCCCTGCACGGCGTCAAAAGTCTGCTTGCCGGTCTCGGCCAGGATGCCGACCAGATTGATCACCACGCCCGCGCCGCGCGCCGCCGCGGCCAGCGATTCGGGGTAACGCAGATTGGCCTGCACGGCGTGAATCTGCCCGACCCGGCCGAGCGGCTGCAAATGTCCGGCGAGGTCCGGACGGCGCACCGCCACCCTGATTCGGTAATCGTGCCGTGCCAACGCGCTGACGATGTGGCGTCCGAGGAATCCGGAACCTCCGAAAACCGTGACAAGGGTGTCGGAATGCGAAGCCATGGCGCTGTCCTGATCGCGATCTCTGTGAAACTGCTTTTGTTTTCGCAGTTTCTGTCAACAGCCGTCAACATTGCGACGCCAAAGTGCGAAACCTGTTTGACAAGTCGCTCGCGGCCCCCTACTAACCCGCCCGGGCCCAGGTGGCGGAATTGGTAGACGCGCTGGTTTCAGGTACCAGTGGGTAACACCGTGGAGGTTCGAGTCCTCTCCTGGGCACCAAGCTGCTTCGTTCAGCTTGATGCCTCGCCCTCAGCAGCAAAATCCATTCAGCTTATAAAGACGTCATGGCAGCCCTCCGGCTGCGATCGGCCGTGGCCGCGCGTCATGGTCCTGAAGCGCTGCTGCTGTCGCCGCGTGCTGCGGCGTTTTCCGTTGTGTGTGCGCAGAGTTTCCGTTCGCCGCGATCATAACGGCGGTCGCCGGCAGCCCGCTGGTACGGGCTGCCTCGCGTCATCCGCTCAGCACGGACCGCGCGTGATCGCCGACAGGTCTGCGTTGGTCGCAAAAGCGCGCGCCACGATGCCGGTGATGCCGAACGACGTCAGCCGCGCCGCATGTTTTTGGCGATAGCGTTCGGCCGCCTCGGCATCGCGAAACAGATAGATGCCGCCGGCGCGATTCTCGGCGCGATTCTCGGTCCAGATTTTCCAGATCAGACCGTCTTCCGCCGCGATGTCCTGCGCCAGCTCGCCGAATGCGGCTGTCATCTCCGGCCCCCAAGGGCCCTCGAACGGGAAGTCGAATTGCAGCAGCGTGGTGGTCATGGCGGTCTCCATTGCAAATTCTGGTGTGCTCAGGACGTGGATCCCATTCGGCGCCGGTCAACGCAATATGGTTTACGCGACGCCGGCGACCCAAGGGCTGGCAACGCGCTGCGGATGCGCTAAACCCGGGCGGGCGATTCGTGCCCCGCGGGGCGAGCATCCTGATGACCGAACCTTCCGTTTCCGATTTCGCCTGGGATTTCCCGTCGCCCTTCGTGCTGCCGGTGTCGCCCGCCGCGGCTGATATTGACGGGCTCAATCACACCAACAACGCGGTCTATGTGCGCTGGTGCGACAGCATCGGCTGGGCGCATTCGGAAGCGCTTGGCCTGTGTCTGGCGGATTGGCAGCGGCTCGACCGCGCGGTGGCGATTCGCCGGGGCGAGTATGATTATCTGCTGCCGAGTTTTGCAGGCGACCAGCTGCTGCTCGGCACCTGGATCACCGCCAGCGATGGCAAGCTGACCATGCAGCGCAGCTTTCAGCTGATCCGGCCGCGCGATCGTGCAATCATTATGCGTGGCCGCTGGCAGCTGGTGAGTATCGAGCTCAGCAGCGGCCGGCCGCGGCGCATGCCCGCTGAATTTATTGACGTCTATCACCGCGCGCTGATTGCTGCGCCGCCGCAGTCAGCGCCGGACGGTCCTCGTCAAGAATGATTGTCAATTGTGGCTGCTCAGCAGCCGAACGCCGCGTGGATACAAGCGACACGCGCGGATATGACGGCCAATGATACGACCCGATGGTATGACGGGCGGTTACTGACCCGACGGCGTGCGCAGCCCGTGCCAGGCGTCGCGCACCTGGTGATAGTGCACTTCGGGCAGATAGTCGGGCGTTTTCAGGCCGAGTGTTTTGACGTCGAGCCGACCGACCGCGCTCAGCAGCGTATAGGACGCCACCACGCGGTCGCGCTGCGCGCTGATCAGGCGCGCCTTGGCGGCGACCAGATCTTGCTGGGCGTTCAGCACATCGACCGTGGTGCGTTGGCCGCCCTGGGCCTCGCGCCGCACGCCGTCGAGCGCCACCGTGGCGGCGCGCACTTCGGATTCGGCAGCGCTGACCGCGACCTTGGCGCCGACATTGGCGGCCCAGGCGCCGACCACGGCGGTGCGCGACTGGTTCCGGATCAGGTCGAGCACCTGGCGGCTCTGCGACACCACCTGCTTGGCCTGCCGGGTCTGCGAGGCGGCGACGCCGCCATCATAGACCGGGGCGACCAGCTGGCCGCCGACGCTGGCCTGGCCGGAGCGCCGCACGCCCAGCGAGGTGTCGGTGTCGGAATCCCGGCTGGCGGTGCCCTGCAGCGTCAGGGTCGGCAGCAGCCCGCCTTCGGCGATCTTGACCGCGGTGCTGGCGACATCGACGTCGAAACTCGCCGCCATCACCGCCGGATGCTGCTTATGGGCCTGCGCGATCGCGTCCTCGCGGTTGCCGGGCAGCAGCCGGTCGATCGGGTCGGGCGCGTTCAGCCGCGCCGGCGATTGGCCGATCACCTGGGCATAGGTCGCCTGGCTGACCGCCAGATTGACTTCGGCGGCATTGAGATCGGCGAGACCGCGGTTGAGGCGGGCCTCGGCCTGGGCGGTGTCGGTCGGGGTGACATCGCCGGCGCTGAGACGGCGCTGGGTGATGTTCAGCGTTTCGCGCAGGAAGGTGACGTTGGAGCGCTGCGCTTCCACCAGCGCCTGATTGGCCAGCACGTTGGTGAACGCGGTGATGGCGTCGAGCAGCACGCCCTGGCCGACATTGCGCAGCGCCTCGCGGCCGGCGCGCACCTGCAATTCGGCGGCGCGCACACTGTTGCTGGTGCGGAACCCGTCGAACAAATTCTGGCTCACCGTAACGCCGACGGTCCACGGCTTCAGCGTCGCGGTCTGCAGCGTATTGTCGACCAGCGTATTGCGCACCGATTGCAGCCCCGCGCTCAGACTAGCGATGATCTGCGGCCGGTAGCCGGCCAGCGCCTGCGGCACGTTTTCGTCGGTGGCGCGCTGGCGCGCCCGCTCGGCATTGAGCAGCGGATTGCTCTGATAGGCTTTCACCAATGCGTCGGACAGCGATTCCGCCCGCGCAACGTCGGCCGCGGTCAATCCGAGCCAGGCACCGAGCGCCATGGCCACTCCGCGTCGAACCAGGCGACCGGACGTCCGTGTTGCGCTCATGGATTTCAGAACCATCGTCAGTGTTACCGTGAGAGAAACCTGTACTGCACTGCGCCCGTCTTACATCGCCCGGGCCGGAATCGCGAGTCGTCGCGTCAAAGGGCTTTGATCGGCAACGATTGTTCGCATTGCAGGATATATCCGGGTTTTCCTGACAATCAGCTGGCAATGAGGCGAACTAAGGCGCGTGCCGGCGGACGGTTTGTCGCAGCGTGGCCGCCATGCGCTGGCTGCGCATGCCCCGTCTCCCGCGTTGCCGCCGGGCGGATCGCGCCGCAGCCAACGCTCGATCGGCAAGCTGTGAGGAGGCTGTCCCCGTCATCATCGTCATGTTCGGGCGGCGGCCGCAATCAGCCTTGGGCGGCCAGCGAATGCCTCAGCTATCGCCTTGCGCAGAGTTGATGTCGGCGATTGATATTTTTTGGTGCTTTGTCGGCCGCTGTTGTTTGCGCGCTATTTACTTGATCCAGCGATTGCCGTTTGGTCGGTGCGCCGGAGCGATTTGAGAGCGGCGTCGGCAACTGATCGGTAAAGACCGCCCCCCATCATTTCCTCCCAGACATTTGCGCGACCGGGCCGTTTGCCGGCCCCTTCACGATATTGCTTATGCCGCTGATGCGGCCATTGGACCGGAGATACCGATGCGATTGACGATGATGTTTGCCGCCGCCAGCCTGATTACTGGAGCGCTGCTTGCCGCGCCGCAGGCCGAAGCCCGCCCAGACGTCGTCGCGTTTCGCGGAGATTACTCGCCCGGTACCATCGTGGTGAAGACAAGGGAGCGCCGGCTGTATTACGTGATCGATGAACAGCACGCCGTTCGCTATCCGGTCGGGGTCGGCAAGGTCGGCAAGCAGTGGTCGGGCATCACCCGGATCGACGGCAAATATCGCGAGCCGGCCTGGTCGCCGCCGGCCGACGTGCGCCGCGACAATCCCGATATGCCGAACGTGATTCCGGGCGGCACCCCGCAGAACCCGATGGGGGCCGCGGCCATGACGCTGGCTGGCGGTGAATACGCCATCCACGGCACCAACCGGCCGCAGTCGATCGGCGGCTATGTCTCGTATGGCTGCGTGCGCATGTATAATGACGACGTCACCGACCTCTTCCAGCGCGTCAAGGTCGGCACCACGGTGGTGGTGACGGCGCGCTAGTGATCATTCGGTTCTGAGGACATCAGAGCCGAAGGCCCTCCTTTGGGTCTGATAGCAACGCTGATTATTGAACGTCATGGCCGGGCTCGTCCCGGCCATCTACGTCTTTGATCATGAAGCGCTTTCAAGACGTGGATGCCCGCGACAAGTGTTTAGCCCGGGGACATGTCGGACACCTGTTCGGGGACATCACTGACACTTTTGGGCGTGGTCAAGTCGATCGTTGCGACTGACCACGATCCGAAGAAGATTCCATAGCGACCGTCCTGGTCGAGCGGCCGCACGGCGAGGCGTTCACCGCGCAAGGCGCGTGGCACCTGCCAGAGGC
>NZ_QJTI01000013.1 GCF_003217325.1 Rhodopseudomonas faecalis | reverse complement strand
GGCGACGTCGCCGCGCGCTTTGGCCGGTGGCCACCGGCCAAAGCGCTTCGTCGCTTCCATCGCACATCTCCGTCGATGGGCAGATACAAGGGGGCGTTTCGATCTGCCACCACCGCGCGCCTGAGGGTAAGCGCGCCCTTACGACCGGCTTAGCTGCCCTTCGCCGGTCAGCAGCCCGCATGCGGGGCGAGGGGCTTGCGGCTGTGGGCCGGCGCCCGCGCGGCCATCTCCACCGCTTTGCGGGGTTGCGAGCCGGACCCTGGTCGCGTAATTCCCTGCCATGCCAGCACCCAGCAAAACCCCCGTTTCGCCGTCCCAGCCGTCGCCCCATCCGGCCGCGGTGCACGACAAAATCCTGATCGTCGATTTCGGCTCCCAGGTCACCCAGCTGATCGCGCGCCGCGTGCGCGAGGAGGGCGTCTATTCCGAAATCGTGCCGTTCCAGAAGGCCGAAGCCGCCTTCCAGGCCATGAAGCCCAAGGCGGTGATCCTGTCGGGCGGCCCGGCCTCGGTGCTGGACGACAATGCGCCGCGCGCGCCAGACGCGATCCTGCACGCCGGGGTGCCGATCCTCGGCATCTGCTACGGCGAACAGACGCTGGCCAAGCAGCTCGGCGGCGTGGTCGAGGGCGGCCATCATCGCGAGTTCGGCCGCGCCACCATCGAAGTCACGGACGACTGCGCGCTGTTCGACGGCGTCTGGCACAAGGGCGGCCAGTACGAGGTCTGGATGAGCCATGGTGACCGCGTCACCAAGATGCCCGACGGTTTTCGCGCGGTCGCCAAGGCGCCCGGTTCGCCGATCTCGGTGATCGCCGACGACGCCCGCAGATTCTACGCGATGCAGTTCCATCCCGAGGTGGTGCACACCCCGGACGGCGCCAAGCTGCTGCGCAATTTTGTGCGCAACATTGCCGGCTGCGTCGGCGACTGGACCATGCGCGCGTTCCGCGAGGAAGCGATCGAGAAGATCCGCGCCCAGGTCGGGCAGGGCAAGGTGATCTGCGGCCTGTCGGGCGGCGTCGATTCCGCGGTGGCGGCGGTGCTGATCCACGAGGCGATCGGCGATCAGCTCACTTGCGTGTTTGTCGACCACGGCCTGCTGCGCAAGGACGAAGCCAAGAGCGTGGTCGATCTGTTCCGCCACCACTACAACATTCCGCTGGTCCATGTGGACGCCGCAAAACTGTTCCTCGGCCAGCTCGAAGGCGTCACCGACCCGGAACAGAAGCGCAAGACCATCGGCAAACTGTTCATCGACGTGTTCGAGGGCGAAGCCAAGATGATCGGCGGCGCTGATTTCCTGGCGCAGGGCACGCTCTATCCCGACGTGATCGAAAGCGTGTCGTTCACCGGCGGGCCGTCGGTGACTATCAAGTCGCATCACAATGTCGGCGGCTTGCCGGCGCGCATGAACATGAAGCTGGTCGAGCCGCTGCGCGAATTGTTCAAGGACGAGGTGCGCGCGCTCGGCCGTGAGCTTGGTCTGCCGGACGTGTTTGTCGGCCGCCATCCGTTCCCGGGTCCCGGGCTGGCGATCCGCTGCCCCGGCGAGATCACCGCGGAGAAACTGGAAATCCTGCGCAACGCCGACGCGGTCTATATCGATCAGATCCGCAAGGCCGGGCTCTATGACACGATCTGGCAGGCGTTTGCGGTGCTGCTGCCGGTCAAGACCGTGGGCGTGATGGGCGATGGCCGCACCTATGACTACGTCGTGGGCCTCCGCGCCGTCACCTCGACCGACGGCATGACCGCCGACTTCTATCCGTTCGAGATGAGCTTCCTCGCCGCCACCGCGACGCGGATCATCAACGAGGTCAAGGGCGTCAACCGCGTGGTCTATGACGTGACCTCAAAACCGCCGGGGACGATCGAGTGGGAATGATTCAGGCCTATCCGAACACCGCCGACTTTACGCCAGAATTCGATATAACTAGCTGAAATAAAATAATTTTTTATCTACTGTCTATCGATACCTATCGCTGGGCAGAGATTGAATGTACCGTCACCGTTGACGGACCTAGCCCATATTGATCCCCGACAATTTTGAAAGTACCGTCACGAGAATTGAGGCTCATGACGGTACTTTTTTTGGCGTAAGCCATTGAAAAAGTGATTATTTTATCGCTGTGAGCCTCCCAAAACCGCTTGACGGTACTTTTTGGAGGTGGCGCAAAAATGTTGACGGACGCTGCGATTAAGTCGCTGAAACCAAAAGACAAAGTGTACAAGGTCGCGGATCGCGACGGCATGTATGTCCGCGTTATGCCATCGGGAGCGATCTCTTTCAGGCTGGATTACCGGCTGAACGGGCGACGCGAAACGGTCTATCTCGGCAAGTATGGGCGTGATGGCATCTCGCTCGCTCGTGCGCGGGAACTGTGCCTAGACGCAAGGCGTGCGGTCAGGGAAGGGCAGTCCCCCGCGATCGAAAAGCAGCGCGAGAAGCGCCGCTTGAAGGAGGCTAAAAGCTTCGGCGAGTTTGGCGAGAAGTGGTTGGTGAATGCCCCGATGGCGGACAGCACCAGGGCCATGCGACGCTCGATCTTTGAGCGCGAGTTACTTCCGGTCTGGCGCAACCGGCTACTCACGGAAATTACCCCTGACGATCTCCGGGCACACTGCGGCAAAATTGTCGAGCGAGGTGCGCCAGCTACCGCGATCCACGTTCGTGATATTCTCAAGCAGATCTACGGATTTGCGGTCCTCCATGGTGAGAAGGTGGCCAACCCTGCTGACGATGTAGGGCCGGCCTCGATCGCGAATTTCGTGCCGAGGGATAGATCGCTCTCGCCATCGGAAATTCGTGTGATGCTGAAGCAGATTGAGCATGTCGCCACGCTGCCCACCATCCGCTTGGGTCTTCGCCTGTTTCTGCTCACGATAGTTCGCAAAAGCGAACTTCAGGACGCGACGTGGGATGAAGTGGATTTCGAGAATGCCGTTTGGACGATTCCGAAAGAGCGGATGAAGCGCTCGAAGGCGCATAATGTCTACCTGTCACGCCAGGTCTTGGATATTTTCATCGCTCTCAAGACGTGCTCAGGAAACTCGCGCTACGTTTTGCCGTCCCGTTACGATGCCGATGCACCGATGTCCCGAGCGACGTTCAATCGAGTGACCTATTCTGTGGTCGAGCAGGCTAAGAAGGAAGGCTTGCCGCTCGAACCGTTTACAGTTCACGATCTGCGCCGGACGGGATCGACGTTGCTGAACGAGCTTGGGTTCAACGGAGATTGGATCGAGAAGTGCCTAGCGCATGAGGACGGCCGCTCATCACGTGGCGTCTACAACAAGGCCGAATACGAAATTCAGCGTCGGCACATGATGCAGGAATGGTCGGATACCGTGGACGCCTGGGTTAATGGCAAGAAGTATGTGCCGACGCTCATCCCGGCGTCGATGCCGATCTTGCAGCCCGATCCTGCCCTTTGACGGGACGGGTCCGGCGTTGCTTCACGTCTGGACTTGGCGCCCGGAGAATGGGTTTCGCACGCCGCGCGGAGAGCCATGCCTGAACCTCGCCAAGATCCCAGACCACACATCTTGGAGTTAAAGCGAAGCGTCGCGGAAATTCTCCCCGCTGCTCCATCTCATAGATGGTGCTGTCAGCCAACGGGACCATCTCGCGCAACTGCTGTCGTCTGATTGTCCTTCCGATGTGTGTGTTCGCTGTCGCGTTCATGTCGCATCTCCTCTTGATGGGCGGGTGAGGAAATAGAAAACAATAGATCGCGAACTGTGGAAGCCCTCACGATTGATCAATCGGAAATTAGAGGGCTATGGCGTGCACATAGGACGGTGACGCTGCCGTGAAACTAGGTGCCGTACAGGTGCGTGGACCACAGAAATTGGGATCTGTTGAAGCACCGGACTACGAGTTCCACGCAGCGGGCGTGGCATGTTGTAGAACCGACAGCGCCTCGTCGGCGATGATGCTCTCTTCGTCCGTCGCAACGACCAGTATTTTGATGCGCGCGCCGGCGGCACCAATCGACCGGGCATTGAGGGCGTTCGCGGCTTCGTCCAGTTCGAGCCCGAGCCATCCGAGACGACGCGCCACCGCGGCGCGCACCGACGGCTGATTTTCGCCCACGCCCGCCGTGAAGACGACAGCGTCGAGCCCGCCAAGCGTGGCCGCAAGCCGGGCGATTTCGCCGGCGATCCGAAAGCAGAAGAGTTCAAGCGCTTCGGCGGCTTCAGGAGCCATACTTTCGATCAGCTCACGACTGTCGGCGCTGATCCCGGAGATGCCGAGAAGCCCGGAGCGGCTATAGAGCAGATCCTCGACCGCGGCCGGGTTCATGCCTTTCTGCGTGATAAAATGCAGAACGACACCCGGATCCAGCGCGCCGCAGCGGGTCGCCATCGGAACACCATCCAAGGCGGAGAAGCCCATACTGGTGTCGCGGCTGCGACCGCCCGCCAGTCCGCACAAACTAGCGCCACTTCCAAGATGGGCGACCACGACGCGCGCGCCGGCGAGTTCGGGTTCGCTTTTCGCGATTTCGCCCGCGATAAACTTGTAGGAGAGTCCGTGGAAACCGTAGCGTTTCACGCCTTCGTCATGCAGGGCGCGCGGGATCGCGAAGCGACGGACGAGGTCCGTCTGGGTGCGATGGAAAGCCGTGTCGAAAGAGGCAATTTGCAGCAGCCCGGGTCGTAAGCGGCTGACCGCACGGACGAGCCGTAACCCTTGCGGTTGATGCAGCGGCGCGAGCGGCGTCAGGGCTTGCAAGGTTTCAAGCGCAGCGTCGTTGAGCGGGATCGGTCCGGCAAAAGTGTCACCGCCATGGACGATGCGATGGCCGGCAGCGGCGAGTCGATCCATATCGTAGTGCCACGACAGGCGGCGGAAGGCTTCGCCGAACACGTCGTGCAGCTCAGCTCCCGGATCAGCTTCAAGCGCCACGTCGAACGTGTCCGGCCCTTCGAGAAGATGAAATCTCAGCGGCGGCTTGCGGAAGTCGATCATCCCTTTGCCGATGCGCCGCGCCCTATCCCCTTCGAGGGCGAACAGGCCGAGCTTCACCGTGGACGATCCCGCATTGAACGTGACAAGCATGCGCTGGCTCATGCGGGTTTGGCTCCCCGCGACCAGCGGAATGCGACGAGCTTGGCGAGCGCAGCGGAGGCGATGCGGGTGCGCAGGGAATCGGCTCGGCTCGTCAGGATGATCGGCACGCGGGCGCCGAGCACGAGCCCGGCTGCGTCCGCGCCGCCGAAATAGATCAGTTGCTTCGCCAGCATGTTTCCGGCCTCGATATCCGGTACGAGCAGAATATCCGCCTGACCGGCGACCGGCGAGATTATGCCCTTGGTTCGCGCTGCGTCGGAGTTGATGGCGTTGTCGAAGGCGAGCGGCCCATCGACGCGTGCGCCCGTGATCTGGCCGCGAGCCGCCATGACAGTAAGCGCGGCGGCGTCGAGCGTCGATGGCATACGGGGATTGACGGTCTCCACCGCAGCAAGGACGGCGACGAGCGGTTCGGCGACGCCGAGCGTGTGCAGAAAGTCGACTGCATTCTGGCAGATGTCGCGCTTATGATCGAGAGTCGGCTGAATGTTGATCGCCGCATCGGTGACGACAAGCGGCTTCGAATAGGCGGGCACGCTCATCGCATAGACATGGCTGACGCGGCGATCTGTCCGCAGTCTGGAATTCTCGGCGACAACGGCTCCGAGCAGTTCGTCGCTGTGCAGACTGCCCTTCATGAGCGTGGTCACGTGACCGCCGGCGGCAAGCTCGACGGCGCGGGCGGCCGCCGCATGGCTGTGCTCGACGGCTTCAATCGGGATTCCATCAAGCGAGACGCCGGCCTCCTCAGCAGCGACCCTGATTTTGACCTCGGGGCCGACGAGAAGCGGCGAGAGCAGACCCTCGTTACGGAGCTCCACCACGGTAAGTATGGCATCAGGCGAGCAAGGATGGACGATCGCCGCCCTGAGCGCCGGCAGGGCGCGAGCCTCGTTGATGAAATGCTCGTATCGATCATGCCGCACCAGTGCAACGTCGGGAAGCTGCGTGCGCGGCCATTCGATGGCGCGGTCAGGAGCGATCACGGTCGCGGAGCCGTTCAACACCTCCTCGCCGTGCTGGTTTGCGCCGCGGGTATCGAGTATGACGACGCGTTTCTCCGGCCGCTTCTCCCGGACGGTGACGGTGACGGTAATCGTGTCGCCGGGGGAGACCGGTTTGCGGAAGCGCAGGTCCTGCTCGAGATAAATCGTGCCGGGGCCTGGCAGTTTCGTGCCGAGCACGGCCGAGACCAGCGCGCCAGTCCACATGCCATGGGCGACGACATGTCCGAAGAAATCTGTCGACGCGAAGACAGGATCGAGATGAGCGGGATTTACGTCGCCGGACACGGTGGCGAAAAGATCGATGTCGTCGCGGCCAACGACGCGCACGAGGGAAGCGCTCTCGCCGATCGCGAGGTCGTCGAAGGTGCGATTCCTGAGTAGAGATTGATCCAAGTCTGCCTCAGTGTTGATAAACATAGGTTCCCGGCGCGCCAGCTCTGCGGTTAAAGCGTTGCTTCCCGGCGTGTCAGTACATGTGCTGACCGCCGTTCATGGCGACGTTGCTGCCGGTCATGAAGCCAGCGGCATCACTCGTGATGAATGCTACCAGCGCTGCGATCTCATCCGGCTGACCAAGGCGGCCGATTGGGATCGCATTGATGATCTTCTGGCGTACGTCCTCGCGCACCGCCATCACCATCTCGGTGGCTAGGTAGCCAGGCGAGACGGTGTTGACCGTCACGCCCTTGCGCGCCACCTCTTGCGCCAACGCCTTGGTGAATCCATGCACGCCGGCCTTGGCCGCCGAGTAATTGGTTTGGCCAAACTGGCCCTTGCTGCCATTGATCGAAGAAATGTTTACGATGCGTCCCCAACCTCGCTCCACCATCGGATCAATGAACGGCTTGGTGACATTGAACAGGGAGTCCAGGTTGGTGCGCAGCACGGCATCCCAGCCGGCCTTGTCGAGCTTGTGCAGCGTGGCATCGCGGGTGATGCCGGCGTTGTTCACCAGAATGTCGATCCGATGACCATCGGCGTGGATGCGCCGCGCCAGTTGCTGCGTCGACTCGTATTCGGACACATCCGCCCCGTAGGCGGCGAATGTGTAATTCTGTGCTGCTTGCGCCTGCTGCCATTGGCCAATCGTGGTGTTGCCTGGCGTATGTGTCACGATCACGCGGTGGCCGGCATCGTGCAGGGAACGGGCGATCGCAGCGCCCAATCCCCGGTTGCCTCCGGTCACCAGGGCCGTTCGTTGAGAGGTACTCATGGCGACCTCCTCACTTTTCGGCCTTGCTCTGGGGCGTGGCGACTAGCGCAGACCAAGGCTGTGTCCATGGCTGACAAAGCTGCGCAAAAGAAGCTGCGTCACCGCTGGCTCCGAATGCCTCGGATACAGAGCTCTGCCAAGTCGTGAGCGCCTGGCGCAGGCCATCGACGAAGGCGGACTGGCTCTTGGCAGCGGTTTGAGTGATTGCTTGGGCATCGTCAACGCGGTCCTGATACAGCCGCCGGAATACCTCGGACGGCAGGGTCGCGAGCGCCTGCCAGTCTGCCGCCTGCTGAAGACCCTGGATGCGCGCGGTGGTCTCCTGTACGCCGCCAGCGCTGAGCTGTTGCATGGCTTCTAGCCAGCGATGTCCGCTCTCTTGCAGCAAACGGGTGAGCTGTAGCTGTAGCTCGGCATTGGCTTTGTAGAGTTGGATGGGCAGTTCGTTGTTCATTGCAGTGCTCCACGGTCATGTTGTGCCCCATGGGGGCAGGTGGGCCATTCCTTGTGATGTGGCCCGATCGAACCGCGGCGGCTCTCTCTCCGCCGCGGGGGCATGTCACTTCATTGCCACGTAGGCTCCGGGCGCGTCGCCGAGTGGTGTGTACGCGCTGCCGCCCATGGCAGGCGGCGCTACGCGCTCGGTCGAGCGCTGCGCCAACCACTGCTGCCAGGCCGGCCACCAGGAACCCTCGTGTAAAGGCGCCTCGGCGCGCCACATCTGCGGATCGACGTAGCGCTCGCGGGTGGCACGGGCGGCAATCTGGAAGCTGCGCCGGGGATGCCCCGGCTCGCTGACCACGCCGGCGTTGTGCCCGCCGCTGGTCAGCACGAAGGTCAACTCCGCATCGCTGAGCAGGTGCATCTTGTACACAGAAGGCCAAGGAGCGACGTGATCGCGCACCGTGCCGACGATGAACATGGGCACGTCGATATCGGCGAGCGCCACCGGCCTCCCGCGGACCTGATAGCGTCCCTCCGCCAGATCGTTGTCCAGATACAGTTGCCGCAGGTACTCGCTGTGCATGCGATACGGCATGCGGGTCACGTCGGCATTCCAGGCCATCAGATCGTTGAAGGCTTGCCGCTCACCCAACAGGTATTCGCGAACCTGTCGCGACCAGATCAGGTCACGCGAGTTGAGCATCTGGAACGCGCCGGCCATCTGCCTGCCGTCAAGATAGCCCTTGTCCCACATGCCGGCCTCGAGCCACGCCAGTTGGCTTTCGTCGATGAAAAGCGCAATCTCGCCTGATTCACGAAAGTCAGTCTCAGACGCCAGCAGCGTCAAACTTTGCAGACGCTCGTCACCATCGCGGGCCATCGCAGCAGCGGCGATCGCCAGCAAGGTGCCGCCCAGGCAATAGCCGACCGCTTGCACCTTACGCTCGGGCACGATGGCCGTGACCGCGTCCAACGCGTCCATGACCCCCAACCGCCGGTAGTCCTCCAGGCTGAGGTCACGATCGGCTGCGGTCGGGTTCTTCCATGAAATAATGAAAACCGTATGCCCTTGGTCGACCAGGTACTTCACCATCGAGTTGTGCGGCGACAGGTCGAGGATGTAGTACTTCATGATCCAGGACGGCACGATCAGGACCGGCTCGGCATACACATCGGGCGTCGTGGGTGTGTATTGGATCAGTTCGATCAGGTGGTTACGGTACACCACCTTTCCAGGCGTGACCGCCACGTCTTTGCCAACCTCGAACCCTTCGACCCCTGCTGGTAGATCGTTCAGCGCAAGACGCCGCGCGTCGTCGAGAAAGTTCATTGCACCGCGCCACAGATTGGCGCCACCGCTGTCCGTAATGGCGCGCAGTACCTCGGGGTTGGTCCAGATGAAATTGGCCGGAGACCACATGTCGAGCCACTGCCGCCCGGCGAAAGTGACCAATCTCTCGTGATGGTGGGACACGCCCCGTACGCCAGTGGTGGCATTGTGCCACCACTGCTGCTGCAGCAAGAAGCCCTGGTGGATCGCGTTGAAAGGCCATTGCTGCCAAGCAGGATCGGCGAAGCGCCGATCCTGCTCCAGCGGCTCAATACAAGTCGGGCAGTCGCGCGCACATGCCGCGCGCAGTACATAACGCGCGAGTCGCTGCTGTTTGTGCAGTCCCTTTTCCAGCAGATGGCGCTGCTTGCCCGGCGAAAGACTCAGGTGCAAGGCCCAATCATACCACGCCAGCAGGGCCGCCGCGGGCGATAACCCACCAGTGCCACGTGCCCGCAAGGCGTTAGCAAGCGCATCCAAGGCGTCGGGTGGTGTATTTTCAGTTGATGCCGACGCGGGCTTGTCAATCATGGCAGTAGTGGTCATCGCCAGCCCCGTTTAGTAAGTGACATATTACTATCTAATCGTCTTTGCGCGAATGTGCAACCCACGTCGCCGACGACAGTTCTTCTGGGACATCGGCACGCGCGGGTTTCTGGCTGACGCCGCCGAGTCGCGCTCAGCGACTCCCCACGCAAGTGACGTCGCAACGCATCGAACCAAGCCGAACCAGACCACCGTTACCTATGATCACGGCCTCGCTCGTTCTGTCCCGAATCGTCAGATTGACCTTCTTCCGGGAAGACATTTGACGATTATTGAAGTAATACATCACTCACTATGCGGAGATCTGAACAGTGAACGAACGCCCTCAATACCTGCGCGCCGAAGAACGGCGAGCCGCCACCGTACAGGCCGTTGTGGATCTGGCGGCCGAGCAAAACCCGGCCGAGATTACGACCACCGCAATTGCGGATCGAATGGGCTTGACGCAGGGCGCGCTGTTTCGCCACTTCCCCACCAAGGACGCGATCCTGGAAGCAACCATGTCCTGGGTCAGTGAACGCCTGCTGGCCCGCGTGGACAAGGCGGCCGAAGGCGCGGCGACCCCAGCGGCGGCCCTCGAAGCCATGTTCATGACGCACATCGATTTCGTGGCAAGGCACCCGGGTGTGCCAAGAATGCTGTTCGGGGAGTTGCAACGACCGGGCGAGACCCTTCCGAAGCGAATGGTCCAGACCTTGATCCGTCAGTACGAACAGCGGCTGCGTCGCCTGATGGAAGCAGGCAAGGCGCAAGGCGAACTGAATGCGGAACTGAATGTGGATGCCGCGGCCGTGTTGTTCATCGGCACCATTCAGGGATTGGTCATGCAGTCATTGTTGGCCGGCAAGGTTAGTCGGATTCGCCGTGACGCCCCAGCCGTGTATGCCATCTATCGCCGTGGCATTGAAGCTGCGCAATGAAAGCTCTCTGCTTCCGGGGTTAAGGCGCACCAGCGTCAACCTTTGCTCGGCAACGCCCTTTGCGTCCGGTCTCGGGCTGCCGCTGATCCTCTCTTTGCTACTGCCATAGAAGGCTAGGGCACGAGAGCTTTCCTGTTCCGGACTGGACATACTTGACAAATCGCGCCGTCATTAGATAGTAATAAGTTACTTTCTAATGACGGCATATATGGTCCGTCGGCAAGCTCGTCTTCGCCCGGGTGACCGACGTGAAGCGACGGTCCAAACCGTCGTTGACCTTGCCCGCAAACAAGATTCTACGGACCTCACGACCGAAGCTGTCGCCAAACGGTTGGGAGTTATCCAAGGACGCTTTGATCGACCGCCCCAGGAATCGTGGGTCGGCGTGAGTGTAGTAGCGCCATGTTGACATGTGCCTCTGCAACCTCTGGAGTAGATATAAATGAAGGACACCCTGATTAATTATCGCCGAAGCGATCAAGTAAATCGCTTCGTGCTACTAATTTCAGTGTTCACAACATTTGTGATGGGGATTTCGGTTGCCCCTATAATGGCAGAGCAGATGTCGCCTGCCTACAATATTACGGACGGGCGTCCGTGGAAGATGACGATGGACGATGGCCGCGTTACCACCCTTGTCCTTTTTGAAAACGGCAAAGGCAAGATGACCGGCGGGCCTGTGGAATTGTCTCCGAAATGGAGAGCGACGCCAGATGGCCTATGCCTCAAACCCGGCACCCTGCTTCCCGAGCGGTGCGTGCAATTGGTGCGATCCAACAATGGATATATCGGCATGAGGGCTGGCGAGCAGCTCTTCAAGTTGGAACGATAGGCTACGCTTCACAAGAGCGAATGGGGCGAGGTCGATGTCTAAACATAGACTAAATGTGGCTATAAAAGCCTCCGGTATAGCGGCAATCCTATTTGGAATAGCCACGGTCGTTTCGGGTGGAAACGCTATTCTCGGTCTTCACGGGATACTCGAATCTAGCGAGAAAATTGTACCATTCGTCTTGTATTTTAATTTTCTTGCTGGATTTACATACATCATCATCGGGATTGGTTTGATTTTGCGAAGCAGATGGGCGCCTGCATCCGCGGTCGCTGTAGCTGTTGCTACTGTCATTGTCTTTGCTGGCTTTGGTGTGTGGATCTTCCAGGGTGGCGCTTACGAAATGCGAACTCTCGTTGCCATGAGCCTGCGGACCACATTTTGGTGCATCGTGAGCATTGTCGCATTGGTCGCGCGCAGTGCTTATTCAACTTCGCCAATTACGGAAACTGGTTCGAGATCAAATAATCCCGAGTGTCCTGGGAAGGAGATGCCGCGTCACGGCGATGACAATATACTGTAGAATGGTAGCCGACAACACATCGCTGCCCAAAGGTCGGCCACCGAACCTGTTACGAAATGGGGGTGGATGAGGTTACTTCGGCCGCGCTCCAGCCGCCTCCGATCGCTTTGTACAATGCTACCAACTGAACGGCAGCTGTCGTCTGCGCGCGTACATTTGCAATTTCCGCCTCGTGCAGGAGACGCTGGGCCGCAAGCCATTCAACTCGCGCGATGTCGCCGGCAGTAAAGCGCGCTTCAGCATGACGAAAGCTGCGGCGTGACGCCTCCAGCGCCGCTTGACGAAGTACAAGCGCATCCAGTCCCGCTTCATAGTCGCCCAAAGTACGCTCCGCATCGCCCAGCGCTGTCAGCACGGCCTGCTCATAGCCCAGCGCGGCCTGCCGCTGAGCAGCCTCCCGGGCACGGATCTCTGCGCGCACACGGCCTCCATCGAACAATCGCCACGAAATGAGTGGGAGGATGGAGAAGCGGCTGCTGGATGAGTCGAACCAGTCGCTGGGACTGAGCGCCTGGAATCCGCCCCCAGCGCCAATGGACAGCTTGGGAAACAGCTCCGCGGTAGTCACGCCGATATCGGCGGTGCTGGCAGCGAGTCGCCGTTCAGCAGCCAGAACATCGGGGCGACGACGCAAAATGTCTGCACGCTCGCCCACGGGCAGCGCCGGCAGCATGACGTTCGACGCGGCGGCCTCGAGCAGCTTCAGTTCCCGTTCCGGAGGCGAGCCGAGCAGGACACCAAGACCGAGCACCGCCCCGCGCTGTCGAGCCTCGATGCCTGGTAGCATGGCACTGGCCGCGGCCCATCGCTCATAGGCTGCATCCACGTCGGCACCGGAAACGTCGCCGAGGGCGGCACGGCTGCGCATGAGGTCCAGCGTCTGTTGCAGGGTTACGACCGTCGCCTGCTGCGTACGCAATTCCTCTCTGGCGCCGGTCGCCTCGAACCACGTGCGGGCGACTTCGGCCGCGATCCGCATGCGAACGCCCAGCGCTTCGGCTTCCGTTGCCTGCAAGCGGGCGCTTGCGCCTTCCAACGCCCGCCGGTTGGCGCCGAACAGGTCGAGTTCCCAGGCCGCGTCAAAACCGGCATCGTAGATTGTCTGCGACGCTTCGAGGCCGGGAATGACGCCAATGGGCAGCGGGCCATTTTCACTTTGCCGACGCCGGTTCACGCTAGCGCCCGCGGAAACAGCGGGCAGTTGCTGACCAGCGGCCCGATCCCGCAGCGCGCGCGCTTCGTCGATACGCGCCGCCGCCTGGCGGATATCCAGGTTTTCAGCGAGGGCGGTGTCGACCAATCGCTCCAATTCAGGATCGCCAAGTGTTGTCCACCAGCGCGTAAGGTCCGTTGGCGCAGGCGCCTTCGGAACGGGCCGGGTCCAGCCGCTGCCCGTATCAATGGAAGGTGGCACGCGATAGTCGGGACCGACGACGCAGGCGGTCAACGAGGTGCAGCCGAAGATCAATACTATGAAATTCGGCCATCGAGAGGAAGGTCCGCCCGGATCCGCCAAAGATTCTGACTGGCGATAGTGGATCAAACTCATTGCAGACGTCCTCGAACGAAGATGATGGCCATGGTCAGCGACACCAGGGCGATCAGCGCCAATGGCCAAAGGCTGGCAAGAATATCGCCGGGCGACATTGCCTTGAGAAAGCTGCCTTCCACGATGATCAGGAAATGGGTGAGTGGAATCGCCTGCGCCAGCCATTGCAGCACTGTGGGCATGTTCTCGACCGGCGTGGCGAAGCCCGACATCAGAACGGCGGGCACGCCGATGGCGAAGGCGCCAAGGATGGCCTGCTGCTGGGTCGCGCTGATCGCGGAAATCATCAAGCCGATGCCCACCACCGACAGGATGAACAGGACCAGGCTGACAAAAAGCAACCCAAACGAGCCGTTAAACGGAATCTGGAACGGCCCGGCCGCTGCCGCCATCATCAGAAGTCCGAGCATGGTGCCGATGACCAGCGCCGGCAGCGACTTGGACACGATGATTTCCGGCGTGGAGGTCGGTGACACCAGCAACTGGTCGAACGTACCCAGTTCGCGTTCGCGGGCGATCGACAGCGAGGTAATAAGCAGCGCGCTGAAGAAGGCCAATATGCCGGAGAGACCCGGTACGATGAACCAGCGGTACGTCAGATTGGGATTGAACCAGTTGCGCACCGCCGCTGGCGTTGCGGGACCGGCGTCGGCGTTGGCCTCCGCTCCAACCTCGGCAGCGATGGCAGAGAGATAACCGGTGGTGATCTGCCCTGAATTGCTCCGCCGGCCATCGATCAGCACCTGGATGCGACCGTTGTCGCCGGCAGCAATGGAGCGCGAAAAGTCTGGCTGGATATCGAGCGCCGCGATCACCTTGCCCTGGTCGATAAGCTGGCGCAACGCCTGGCTGTCGGTCACGTGATGGACTTTGGCAATGAACTCGGCCCGGTCCAGCCGTGTGATCAGTTCATACGACCAGCGGCCCGCATCCTGATTGTGCACGGCGATATCGACATTGCGCACTTCAAGCGTGGCGGCGAAAGCAAACACCAGCAATTGCAACAGTGGCGGCACGAACACGACCATCCGGCTGCGCGGGTCGCGCAGGATGCTCAGGACTTCCTTGATGAACTGCGCCCGCAGTCGGGTGAAAGCGAAATAGCTATTGTGTTGCGCCACGGCCTCTCACTCCAGATTCTTGCGCGTGGCGCGTTTCGCCAGGAGGAAAAACAGGATTCCGATTCCGGCCATCGCCAAGAGGTTTGGCACAAAGACCGCCCAGATGTCTCCGGCCAGAAAGATGGTCTTCAGCGAAGACACGAAATAACGTGCCGGGATCAGCCAGGTGATGGCCCGGATCGGCGCTGGCATGGCGTCGATCTCATAGAGAAAGCCCGACAGCATGAATGCCGGAAGAAAGCCGGAGAACAGTGCAATCTGTGCAGCCAGAAACTGATTGCGCGTAACAGAGGAGATCAGCAACCCTTGGCCGAGCGCAGGAACCATGAACGTGGCCGAAAGCAAAAGAAGAGCAGCCAGCGATCCGCGCAGTGGCACGTCGAACACGAAGACCGCCAGCACCGTGGCGCCAAGCGTGGACAACATACCAAGCGCAAAATAGGGCAAGAGCTTTCCAATGAGGATTTCAACGACAGAAGCGGGCGTTGAAAGCACCGCTTCCATCGTGCCCCGTTCCCATTCGCGTGCGACCACGAGGGCGGTCAGCATGGTGCCAATGATGGTCATGACGATGGCGATGGCGCCGGGTACGAGCGAACGGCGGCTTTCCAGCTCTGCGTTGAACCAGTAGCGGGGTTCCAGTGTTACGCCTGCCGGGGATGCCTCGACACCAAGGCCGTTCCGCCAGGTCTGCACGACGCCCTGCGCATAGTTCGTGACATAGTTGGCGGTATTGGGTTGCGAGCCATCGGTGATGATCTGCACGAGAGGCTGAGCTCCACGATTGGCCAGCCGTTGCTCGAAATCCTGCGGAATCACGACAAAGCCGCGCAGGCTGCCGGAGACGACCCGGTCAGCGACCTCGCGCCGGTCATGGGCGAAGGTAACGTCCAGATAGCGTGTGCCGGCGAATGCGGCGGCCAGTGATTGAGCTGACGCGGATTCGGATTCCTGCACGACGCCAATGCGCACCGCACGCACGTCCAGCGACACGGCATAGGCAAACAGAAATAACAGTACGACCGGAAGGACGAAGGCGATCAACAGCGTGGATGGATCGCGCATCGCCTGCAGGCTTTCCTTGAGCACCAGCGCCCAAAGACGCTTTGGGTCGAAGCGGCGCATGGCCTCAAGAGGCACCCGGTGATGCGGGCGCGGTTCGTTCACGCCGTTCATGCGGTCGTCCCGCTGCGAGGGTCGTCAGCGAGATCTTCGGCTTCGACCAGATGAATGAACGCGTCTTCCATGGTCGGGTCCGGCCGAAGATCACTGACAGCGCCGCGCTTGAGAGCGTCCGGCGTATCGAGCGCGATCAGCCGGGCGCGATAAAGCATCGCAACCCGATCGCAATATTCTGCCTCGTCCATGAAATGGGTGGTGACCATCACCGTCACGCCCTTGCGGGCAAGACCGTTGATATGGGTCCAGAATTCGCGCCTAGTGATGGGATCGACGCCTGAAGTCGGCTCATCCAGGAACAGCAC
This sequence comes from Rhodopseudomonas faecalis, assembly GCF_003217325.1. GTDB lineage: Bacteria > Pseudomonadota > Alphaproteobacteria > Rhizobiales > Xanthobacteraceae > Rhodopseudomonas > Rhodopseudomonas faecalis. The sequence goes on along the minus strand of NZ_QJTI01000013.1, from coordinate 90,208 downwards.
GGGCGGGCGATGCATCACCGCGCAGGCCAGTGCTAGGCGTTGCTTATATCCGAGCGGCAGCGAATCCGGCGCCGCCGACAACCAGGTCTGCAGACCGAAGATTTCGACCATCTCCGCGATCCGCGCCTGCCGCGCTGCGCCTTCCAGGCCATATACGCCTGCGGAGAACTCCAGATTTTGCCGCACGGATAGCAAACCATAGAGCGAGAACTTCTGCGCCATATAGCCAAGCTGGCCCTTGGCCGCGCCGGTCGCCCGGCGCAGATCGAGGCCCACCACATGCGCCTCTCCGCTGGTGGGTTTGAGCAGGCCGCACAGCATTTTGAACGTCGTCGATTTGCCAGCGCCGTTCGGCCCGAGCAGACCAAAGATTTCTCCCTTGCGGACCTCGAAGCTCACAGTGTCGGTGGCTGTGAAAGCACCAAAGCGCTTCGTCAGATCGCGGCAGGAAACGGCGACGTCCGAAGCAAGCTCGACAGGAGGCAACCCCTCGGCGAGCGCCGATGTGCCGCCGGGGCCGCCGCCAAGAAGGTCGATGAAGGCGTCTTCGAAGCGGGCGGGCACCGCCCTGAGCTGCGCCTCGACCCGATCGGCAAGCGCGGTTATCTGTTCGGTTCCCGAATGCGCACGCAACACCATGCGTACGCCGGCACCCTGGATTACCCCATCGCTGACGCTTTCCAGATTCAGTGCTTCGGCAAGCACGGCCCGGCGGCTATCGCCGACCTGCTCCAGGCGAAAGCTTCGGTCTGTAAGGCGCGCCGTCAACTCTCCGGGCGGTCCGTCATAAGCGAGTTGCCCTTCGTTGAGCAGCAATACGCTGTCGCAGCGCTCGGCTTCGTCGAGGTAGGCGGTCGACCAGACCACAGCCATTCCTTCGTCGGTCAACGCCTGCACCATGCGCCACAGGTCCTGACGGCTGACCGGGTCGACGCCGACGCCGGGTTCATCAAGCAACAGTACGGCAGGCCGGGCCATCAGGGCGCAGGCGAGACCCAGCTTTTGCTTCATGCCGCCGGAGAGCTTGCCCGCCAGGCGTTCGGTAAAGGGGGCAAGGCGCGTGAAGTCGAGCAATTCCGCGAAAAGATCAGCGTTCCTGTCGGCATCCATGCCGCGCAACTGCGCATAGAGCCGCATATTCTCCATGACCGACAAGTCTTCGTAGAGACCAAAGCGCTGCGGCATGTAGCCGGTTGCGACGTGGATGGCGTCATTGTCGCCCACCACATCGAAACCCGCCACCGTGGCGTGGCCACTGTCCGGTGTCAGCAGACCTGTCAGGATGCGCATCAAGGTGGTCTTGCCTGCGCCGTCCGGTCCAACCAGCCCGGTAAGGCAGCCGTACCGGATATGTGCGTTCAAGCCCTGCAATGCATGCACGCTGCCAAAATGCTTGTTCACCCCGTCGATGACGACCGCGACCTCACTATTAGGGTCGCGAGGCGGGTCCGATGTTACGCTACCCGACACGTTAATGGCCTGTGGTGCGCGCGTTGGAGGCTTTCCCGGCATCGACCTCAATGGTCACCGGCATGCCCTGGCGCAGCGCTGCATCTGCATTGATCACCACGATCCGCAGGCGATAGACGAGATCCGTGCGCAGATCCGCGGTCTCTACCGTTTTTGGCGTGAACTCGGCGCGCGGGGAAATGAACCCGATCTGACCTTGATAGAGTTTGTCGGAGGAGTCGCTGCGAACGCGCACTCGCATCCCGGGCGCAATGCGCCCCAGATCCGGTTCACCGATGTAAGCGCGCACATAAACCGGTGCGTCAAGACTGACACTGTAGACCGGGCTCTGGCTGACAACCATGCTGCCGGGTTCGCGCACCCGGGCGATTATCGTGCCAGTGCTTGGCGCAAGCAGCACGGTGTCTGCAAGGGCGGTGGCAGCTTGTGCTCGTGCCGCTTGTGTGGCGGCCAGGCGGGCTTGCCCCGCTGCGATATCTTCTTTGCGGAAGCCCTCTGCAGCTTGCGAATGGGCTGCCCGGGCCGCATTGACACTGGCCACGGCCTGATCGCGCGCGGCGCGAGCAGTATCGGCCGCTTTTTGACTCGTGGCCCCCGACGTGAGCAACTGGCTCTGACGATCGAAATTGCGCTCCGCCTCCCTGGCGACGGCCAATGCCTGATTGAGGACCTCTTGCGTCTGTGCGATCTCTTGCGGCCGCAGGCCGCGGCGCAATTTGTCGAGTTCCGCCTGTGAAACATCCACAGACGCGTCTGCAGCCGCGAGTGCTTCCTCGAATGGCTGTGCGTCGAGGCTTGCCAAGCGCGCGCCCGCTTCGACGTGATCTCCTTCATCGAAGTGCATCCGCACTACACGGCCCGACTGACGGAAGGCCAATTGAACTTCCCGAATGTCGACATTGCCATACAGGCGCAGTGCATTGTCGTCGCGGTCGCCGCTCTGCATCCACAGCCATCCAGCACCAATTATCGTGATGACGGCGGCAACAATGATGACCCGCTTTGCGACGCTGGATAGGCGGATACTCTTCATTGCACCGTTCCGATACCGCGCAGATAAATGGCAAATACGCCGGGCGCATCGCCACGGATGCGTGTGACATCGCCCGCCAGCATGGATCGCATGACGAGTCCCTGGACCGTGCCGATGAACAGGGTAGCTGCGGCGTCTGGATCGAGATCTGCATGCAGTTCGCTCCGTGTCTTCCCTGCTTCGAGCAAGCCACGAAGCCGCTCGCCGTTGTGGCGGATCAACGTCTGGGCCATCCGCTTCGGAAGAGTCTCCCCCGGACGTTGCAACTCCCCAAAGAGCATTCTTGGCACCCCCGGGTGTTCAGACACGAAATCGATATGCGTCACGAAGACCGCCTCAAGGGCTGCGATTGGAGACGTGGCTCCTTCTGCGGCCTCATCCACACGGGCGAGCAAGCGCTCGGCCACCCAGGACATGACTGCCTCCAGGATGGCATCCTTGGTCGGGAAGTGGCGGAACAGCGCCCCCTGGGTCAGCCCCATTCGCTGCGCGATGGCCGTCGTTGTGATGTCGCTCGGATTCTGTTCTGCAGCCAGATCGACCACAGCCTCCACGGTTGCCGCCCGTCGCTCGTCAGCGGGAAGATGCTTGGGATGTCCACTCATGGCTTGCACTCGCAAAAGAAAGTAATTTATTACTATCTATCTGCTATGGGTGCATACCACAAGAGGGAACCGCGAGGGGGTAATTGTCATCGACAGCAAGGCCGTTATCCCGGTCGCCCGGTACTGGTCGATCCTATGTGAATGGAAACGAGGGCGCCTGCTTTCTCCCTGTGGGAGGGGCCGGTTACGTCATGAACTCAGCGGGATATAAGTGGAGCTACGCCACCTCCGATATTTCGTTGCCGCGGCGGAACATGGCAGTTTTCGCAAAGCTGCGGCGGCGCTCGGCATCCAAGAATCAGCGGTCAGCCGTCGAATCCGTGACCTCGAGGATCATCTGGGTGCATCGCTCTTTCAGCGGCACAATGGCGGTGTCATCCTGACGCTGGCCGGGCAGCGCTTCGTGCGGCACACCCGAAAGGCACTTCGGCAGATCGAGTCTGGTGCTAAGGACGTCGCCACGATCGGACGCTCCGAAGACGGTCGAATCAAGATCGGAATATTCTCCTCACTCGCCTCGGGCTTCCTGCCGGAGTTGCTGCGTGCCTATGGCCAAGGTCACGCGCAAGTTCGAATCGAGCTGATAGACGGTGATCCGGCCGATCATGTTTCGGCGATTCGCCAGTTGCGGCTTGACGTTGCATTCATCACCGGTACTTCACAGTGGCCAGATTGCGAAGTCGATCAGCTTTGGTCGGAGCGGGTATTTGTCGTCCTTCCCGCTAACCACCCACTCTGCGGCAAGGATGAACTCAACTGGCACGATCTCGTCGGCGAGCGGTTCATTGTAAGCGATGGAGCGCCTGGACCGGAGATTCACGACTACTTGGTGCAGCGTCTCGCTGATCTTGGGCGCCATCCGGAAATTCACACACAATATGTTGGACGAGACAATCTTCTCTCGCTTGTAGCGGTCGGTCGAGGTCTAACGCTGACGAGCGAGGCAACCACGGTTGCACAGTTTCCAGGGATCAACTATCGGCCGGTCGTGAACGAAGTGCTGCCCTTTAGCGCGGTGTGGTCGTCTCGGAACGATAATCCGGCCTGCCGCCGCTTGTTAAGTCTTGCACGCTCGATGTCACGTTCAGCCGCGGCGATCATCCGGACGACTTCAGCGGTTCTTTTGATTTCCTCGCTTTCGCAAATCCCCGATCCGTGGCTATAAACCGCTCCAGCATCGGGGCAATGAGACGGACTGGGTCAGCCGTTCGGCCGGACTCCCACCCCAGAATCTCAGCATAAGCAATCAGGTCGCGGTGAAGGCCTGCCGGCAGCTCCACCGTCACCTTCACCGGCTTGTCGTCCGCTAGCGGCCCGAGTTTCAGCTTTGCCACGTCAGCCTCCGTAGGGTTCGAGCACGAGGTCGCGCGTGACGATCACGCGGACGGGGAAGCCTGGTCGGATCGTCAGTGTCGGCGCGATGTTGAGCTGCCGGCTGACGATCTGCTGTCCTGTCTGGCTGATGCTGTCGCCCGCGCCCTGACGCAGAGCCCGGACGATGTCGCTCTCGTCACCCGATGATCCGGTCTGCGCACCGATGCTGAGCAGGGTCGACAAGGCAGCCGCCTTGAACAGTTCGCCCCAGTGATAGTCGACGCCATCCTCGAGGCCGGCGTACCCTTCCGCGTCCGCGCCGGGTTGTCGCTCCAGCACGATCGAGCGACCGTTCGGGAGGATCAGCCTGTTCCAGACAAGCAGGACACGGCGCTGCCCGAAGCCGACGCCGTTGTCGTACTGGCCGATGATGCGCGTGCCCTGCGGAACGAGCAGAATCTTGCCGGTCGGACTGTCGTAAATGTTCTCCGTTACCTGGGCGGTGATCTGGCCGGGAAGATCGGAGCGAATGCCGGTGATGAGCGCCGCGGCGATGACCGCGCCGGCCTGCAGCACGTTCGCCGACGCCGGTGCGGCCACCCGGTCGGGAGAAAACGTGCGCTTGTCCGGCGCCTGGTTGAGGAACGCAAGCTGACGGTCCTGCGCGGTCGGCGTCGCCGGCTGCGGAGCCAGGCCGAGATTTGTGAGATCGGGGGTGGGAGTGGTGGTCGGCGTTGCGGTCGCCGCAGGTTGCGTCGAGACGCTGCGCGTCTCGGTCGATGCGAACAGTCGGGCCGTCCGGGCTGATTCCAGCTCCTGAAGCCGTCGTTGTTCCTCGGCGCTGATGCCGGGGTTGGGCGTCGCGATCGCCGGCGGCGGCACGGCATTCTGTGCGTTGAGGATCGGCCGGCCGAGATCGCCCGGCAGCGGCGGGCCGAGCACCGGCCCGGTGTAGTCGCGCGGGAGGCTGTTCAGGCCGTCCGGGGTCGCCCGGTTGTCGGTCGCGTAAAGCTCCTCGTTGCCCTTGCGCCCGCCCTGAATTTGCAGGGCGTAGATCAGCGCGCCACCGATGCCGACGCTGGCGACCAGGCCGAGACCGGCCAGCACTTTGCGCGATAGCCGCGTCACGCGCGGCGGCTCCGGGCGCAGGCGCATCGGCGCGGCCGGCTCGCCGGTCAGCGGCATGGCGCCGTCCTCGCTGGACGGCTCCGGCCCTTTCTCATTTCCGGGTTCGATCTCGCTCATGACGCCGGCCTTCCATCGGTGCGCGAGATCCGCACGCGCTTCTGGTTGCGACCGGCGCCGAAGCGCAGTTCGGCGGCGGCGAACAGCCGGTCGACGACCATGTAGTTGCCACGCACGCGGTAGTTTACGAGTTCGGAGGTCGCGCCCTCGGGGCCGACGACGAACAGCGGCGGCATCTCGCCCTGGCCGATGCCGCGCGGGAATTCGATGAACACCTGCCGGCCGTCGTCAAAGGCGCGCAATGGCCGCCACGGCGCACGGTCGCCCGTCACCTCGTAGCGGAAGTTGACGCGGGAGAGGTCGACGCCGGTCGAGACGGGCTGCGCGGCCTCCGCCTGCGCATTCTGCCGGCGCAGGGCGATGAGCTGGTCCTGCGGATATTGCCAGGAGACCGACGCCATGTAGGTCGAGGACGTCGAGCGCAGCTCCATATAATACGTGCGCAGATTGGTGTTGATGACGAGGTTCGTCATCAGATCAGGCCGCGTCGGCTTGACCAGGATGTGGACCTGCTTCGCCGCGCCGGTGCCGCTCTCGGTGTCGCCGATGATCCAACGCACGGTGTCGCCGGCCGCCACGGGACCGGCGCCGACAAGCTGCTCGCCGGGCTGGAGCGCGATGTCTGTGATCTGCCCGACCGCCGTGTAGACCTGATAGAGCGCCCCTTGGGTGAAGGGATAGACCTGCATGGAGTTGATGAAGCCGTTGCGCACCGGCTGAACGCGCGCCTGCGCATTGGCCTGATTGACGCGAGCGGCGGGATCCGTCGCCTCGGCCGGCTGGCGCGCTCCGTCCACGGGCTTCATCTGGCCGGGAAGCGGCAAGGGCCTCGGCAGTTCGACGATGCGCACCGGCGACGGAGGGTCGACCGTCTGAACGGCGGGCGCGGCGTTGTCATAGCTGATCTCGGGCGGCGGCGTGTTGGTCGCGCAGCCGGCGAGAGCCGACGTGCAGGCCAGCAGAAGCGCAAGCGAGGATTTACGGTGAGCCGGCTTTCCGGCTGTGCGGAAGGCAGGCGTCATTGTCCAAGCTCCTTCGACCAGTTGATGGCGTTGACGTAGATTCCGAGCGGATTGGCTCGAAGCTTTTCGGCGTCGCGCGGCGTTTGCACGACGATGGTGAGGATGGCGGACCAGCGCTCGGTGGCGGCGAGAGAACCGTCCTGATACCGACGCTCGATCCAGGCCACGCGGAACGAGTCCGGGGAGGCCCTGATGACGCTTGACACCTCCACGGCGACCTGTTGCTTGCCGACCTTGGTGAAGGGGTCGTTGGCGCGGGCATAGTCGTTGAGCGCGAGCGCGCCGCCCTGCGTGGTGAACTCGTAGGCGCGCAGCCAGTTTTGCCGCACGATGATCGCGTCGGCAGGAATCGAGCGGACCTGCTCGATGAAGCGGGCGAGATGGAACGCGATCTGCGGATCGGACGGCCGATAGTCTGCGACGGCGGGCGCAATCGCCTGCGCCTGGCCGAGCTTGTCGACCTGCACCACCCAGGGAACGATGGTGCCGCTGGCCGACTGCCAGACGAGGCCGCCCGACAGGCCGGCCGAAAGGGCCAGGCAGCCGAAGGCCATATAGCGCCAGTTGCGAGCCTGCACGCGGGCGGAGCCAATCCGGTCGTCCCAGTTTCTGGCTGTGGTGCTTTCCCGTAATGAGTCGATGGTCGTTTGAAGAAGTTCATGGTCAGTCGCTTTCGGAAAGATTGACGGAAGAGCCGCCGCCATGGCTGTCGCCAGACTTGACGGCATGGGCCGCGGCCTGGACGCCGTGGGCGAGTTGCTGCGAGCGTTTCATGCGCTTGGCCCAGGCCGGCGGACCGTCGCGGGTGGCAGTCGCGGCAGCAGCGGGCGAGGCTTCCGTCGCGCCGCCGTCGCTGGATGCGCCGCCGGAGATCTCGGACGCGGCGCGGGAGCCGGCATCGAAGCTGGATTTGAGGCTGTCGGACGCGCGGGACACGGCGCGCTTCAGCGGCGAGGCAGCGGCCTTCGCGCCGGTGCTCGCGACATGGCCGAGACCGGACGCAACGCCCGACGCGCCGGACTGGCCGGCTGCACCGAGGCTGTAGGCGGTGGACGCGCCGCCAGCGACGGCCGCGCCGCCACGAGCTGCAGCGGCTGCGCCACTGGCAAGGGCCGCGCCACCGGAGGCGACCGCTCCGACAGCCGCAGCGCCGGCCGCGACCATGCCACCAGCCGCCACGCCTGCACCAACTGCGGCGCCAGCGCCGAGCTGCGGGCCGCCGGAGACCAGGCCGTTGGCGATGCCGGGACCGAAGATGCCGAGACCGAGAAGCGAGAGCGCGGCGAGCACGATCGCCATGGCGTCGTCGATCGTCGGGGTCTGGCCGCCGAAGCCTTGCGTGAACTGCGAGAACAAGGTGGAGCCGATGCCGATGATGACGGTGAGCACCAGCACCTTGATGCCGGAAGAAATGACGTTGCCGAGAACGCGCTCGGCCATGAAGGCAGATTTGCCGAAGAGGCCGAACGGGATCAGCACGAAGCCGGCGAGCGTCGTCAGTTTGAACTCGATCAAGGTGACGAAGAGCTGGACCGCCAGGATGAAGAAGGCGAGCAGGATCAGAGCCCAGGCGAACAGCAGGCACACGATCTGGATGAAGTTCTCGAAGAATGCGACCCAGCCCATCAGGTTCGAGATGGATTCGAGCAGCGGTCGTCCGGCATCGAGGCCGGTCTGCGCGACCTTGCCGGGGCGCAGGAGATCGGTGACGGAGAAGCCGGTGCCCGAGGCTTTCAGGCCGAGGCCCGCGAAGCTCTCGAAGACGATGCGGGCGAGATTATTCCAGTTGGAGATCAGATAGGCGAAGACGCCGACGAACAATGTCTTCTTCACGAGGCGAGCAACGATGTCGTCATCGACGCCCCAGCTCCAGAACAGGGCGGCCAGCGTCACATCGATGACGATGAGCGTCGTGGCGATGAAAGCGACTTCCCCGCCGAGCAGGCCGAAGCCTGAATCGATGTAGCGGGTGAAGACGCCCAGGAAGTTGTCGATGACGCCGGTGCCGCCCATGTCAGTGCGTCCTCGGACGCGCGGGCTCCGGCTGCATGACCGGCGCGGTTTCCTTGAGTGCCGAGTCCGGCGCCGGCGTTGGCGCGATCGTCGCGGTCGGGGTCGGCGCATCCGGCGCAGGCGTCCGCGGCGTTTCCGGGTTCTGGCCTAGGAAGCGGTCGCGGTTGGCGGCCCAAAGCTTGAGGCAGGCCGGATCACGGATCGCGGCCTCGCCCATATCCCGGCAACCACGAAGCTGACGCTGGATAGCCTCGACATCGACGCCCGGCCGGAGGGCCAGCGAGCGAACCTCCGGCTCCTCCTCTTTCCGGGTCAGCTCGATGACGGTGGCGGTGATGGCGACGCCGACGAAGACGATGGCGCCGAGCCGGGCGAACATTTTGCCGTCCATGGCGATCGCCCCCCGCTCAGTTCCGGCTGTTGAACATCTGGGCGTTGCCGGGCTGGTAGCCCGTGCCCGGCGTCAGGAAGCGGCGACGCTGTTCGCGGCCCTGTTCGGCCGCGGCCGCGCGTTCGGCCTCGGTCAGCATCTGCGCGCGCCCATTCGCCGCGACGACGGCGGTGAGATCGGCGAGCTGCTGGGCCTGAAGCGCGAGGAGCTGGTTGCCGGCCTGCGTCGCTTGCAGCGCGCCGGTCGCGCCCTGGCTCTGGCCGACGAGCGCCGACATCTGCGCGCGGTTGGTGTCGATGTTGCCCACGACACCGGCTTGCACGCGCATTGCGTCCTGCAAGCCGCCGACGGTGTTCTGCCATCGCGAGCGCGCATCGGAGACGAGCTGCTGGTCGCTCGCCGACATCGAGACGCTCCCATATTTCTGCTGGAACATCTGGTCGATCTTCTGGACGTCGTAGGCGATGTTCTGCGCCTGGCTGAGGAGCGTTTGAGTCTTCTGAACCGACTGCTGCAACTGCTGGAGCGCGGAGAACGGCAGGCTCGTCAGGTTGCGTGCCTGATTGATCAGCATCTGCGCTTCGTTCTGAAGCGAGGTGATCTGATTGGTGATCTGCTGCAGAGCGCGGGCGGCCTGAAGGACGTTCTGTGCGTAGTTCGTCGGGTCGTAGACGATGATGGCGTGAGCCGGCGTCGCCAGCATGGGCGCGAGCGCGATGGGAGCGGTCAGCAGCGCGGCAGCAAAGCGCGCCGCGCGGGAATGGCGCAGTTTCATGTCAATTCTCCTTGGGTGTTGAGGGTGGGAACGAGATCTGCCGCCCAGCCGACATCGCGGTGGTGCAGCCAGGCGGTGAGGAAGCCGTCGCGGCCGTGCTCGGCGACGATGCGAGCGATGGCCGTCTGATCCGTCTTGGCGGACGCGGCGCAGAGCGCGAGCGCGACGTCGGACAGGCCGAGTTCGAAGAGGCGATTGCCGCGCCGTGACTGGCAGTAGTAGTCGCGCTTCGGCATCGCCCGCGCGATGATCTCGATCTGGCGATCGTTGAGACCGAAACGCCGATAGATCGCGGTGATCTGCGGCTCGATCGCGCGTTCGTTCGGCAGCAGAAGCCGGGTCTGGCAGCTTTCGATGATGGCCGGCGCGATCGCCGATCCGTCGATGTCCGACAGCGATTGCGTCGCGAAGATCACGCTGGCGTTCTTCTTGCGCAGCGTCTTCAACCACTCGCGGAGCTGGCCGGCGAAGCCCTCGTCGTCGAGCGCAAGCCAGCCCTCATCGATGATGATCAGTGTCGGAGAGCCGTCGAGCCGGTCATCGATGCGATGGAAGAGGTACGCGAGGACGGCGGGCGCCGCGCCGGTGCCGATCAGCCCCTCGGTCTCGAACGCCTGGACCGATGCCGTGCCGAGATACTCATGCTCGGCATCGAGCAGGCGGCCATAGGGACCGCCGACGCAATACGGTCGGAGCGCCTGCTTCAGGTCGTTCGATTGGAGCAGCACGGCGAGGCCCGTCAGGGTCCGCTCCTCGACCGGCGCGCTGGCGAGAGAGGTAAGCGCCGTCCAAAGGTGCTCCTTCACTTCCGGCGTGATGCTCACGCCTTCGCGGATCAGGATCGCGACCAGCCAGTCGGCAGCCCAGGCACGCTCCGGCACATCATGGATGCGCGAGAGCGGCTGAAGGCTAACGCTATCGGAAGCGCCATCACTGAGATCGCCGCCGAGATCGTGCCAGTCGCCGCCCATGGCGAGCGCGGCCGCGCGGATGGAGCCGCCGAAGTCGAAGGCCACGACCTGAGAGCGGACATAACGGCGGAACTGGAGCGCCATCAGCGCGAGCAGTACGGACTTGCCCGCGCCGGTCGGGCCGACGATCAGTGTGTGGCCGACATCGCCGACATGGATGGAAAGCCGGAACGGGGTCGAGCCTTCGGTCTTGCCGAAGAGCAGTGGGGGAGCTGCAAAATGCTCGTCCCGTTCCGGTCCCGCCCATACCGCCGAAAGCGGGATCATGTGGGCGAGATTGAGCGTGGAGATCGGCGGCTGCCGAACATTGGCGTAGACATGGCCGGGCAGCGAGCCGAACCAGGCATCGACCGCGTTGACGGTCTCCATTATGGCGGTGAAGTCGCGGCCCTGGATGACCTTCTCGACCAGTCGCAGCTTCTCGTCTGCGGCGCGCGGATCGGCGTCCCAGACCGTCACCGTCGCGGTGACATAGGCCATGCCGGCATAGTCAGCGCCGAGTTCCTGCAACGCCATATCGGCGTCGGCGGCCTTGTTGGCTGCGTCGGTGTCCACGAGTACGGACGCCTCGTTGGTCATCACCTCCTTGAGGATCGCCGCGATCGACTTGCGTTTGGCGAACCATTGCCGCCTGATCTTGGTCAGCAGCTTCGTCGCGTCCGTCTTGTCGAGCAGGATCGCGCGGGTCGACCAGCGATAGGGAAAGGCGAGCCGGTTCAGCTCGTCGAGCAGGCCGGGTGTCGTCGCCGTCGGAAACCCGGTGATCGTGAGGACGCGGACATGCTGATCGCCAAGCCGGGGCTCCAGGCCGCCGGCGAGCGGCTGATCAGCGAGCAGCGCATCGAGATAGATCGGCGTCTCGGGAACGCGGACGCGATGGCGCTTGGTCGAGACGCAGCCGTGCAGGTACGTCAGGGTCTCGGCGTCATCGAGCCAGCGGCACTCCGGCATGAAGGCTTCGACTAGGCGCAGGATGCGGTCGGTGCGGTCGGCAAAGCCGGTCAGCGCCTCGCGCGGGTCGATTCCTGACTTCTCGCGGCCCTCGTAGAGCCAGGTTTCTGCGCGCGCGGCGTCTTCGGCAGGCGGCAGCCAGGCGAAGGTGAGGAAATAGCTCGACTCGAAGTGTGCGCCGGCTTCCTCGAAATCGGCCTTGCGCTCGGCATCGACCAGGGCCGAGGCCGCATCGGGAAATCTGCTGTCGGGATAGCGATTGGAGGGGTGGCGCTGCGCCTCGACGAAGATCGCCCAGCCGGAGCCGAGACGACGAAAGGCGTTGTTGAGACGGCCGGCGACCGCGACCAGCTCGGCAGGAACAGCCGAGTCCAGATCGGGGCCGCGGAATTGCGCGGTGCGCTGGAAGCTACCGTCCTTGTTGAGGGCGATGCCGGAGCCGACCAGCGCGACCCAGGGCAGGAAATCGGCGAGCCGGCTGTTGCGGTTGCGGTATTCGGCGAGGTTCATCATGACGACGCTCCCCTCAAACCGCGAGATGCGCAGGGATGCGCAGGTGCCGGCGCACGACATCGACGAAAAGCGGGTCGCGCTTGGCTGCCCAGACGGCCGCGACGTGCCCGATCGCCCAGATCGCGATGCCGACGAGCCAGAGGCGCAGGCCGAGCCCGACAGCGCCTGCGAGCGTCCCGTTCATGATGGCAATGGCGCGCGGGGCGCCGCCGAGCAGGATCGGCTCGGTCAGTGCGCGGTGGACCGTGACTGTGAAGCCCGGAACGTCCTGATCGGCGACGCCCACCATCAGATCAGCGCTCCACCGCCGAAGCTGAAGAAGCTGAGGAAGAACGAGCTGGCCGCGAACGCGATCGACAGGCCGAACACGATCTGGATGAGCCGGCGGAAACCGCCAGACGTGTCGCCGAAAGCGAGCGTCAGGCCGGTGACGATGATGATGATCACTGCGATGATCTTCGCGACCGGACCTTCGATCGATTGGAGGATCTGCTGGAGCGGCTGTTCCCACGGCATGGACGAGCCGGAGGCGTGGGCGGCGGGCGCCATCGCCACGCTCATGACGATGGCCGATGCCGTCATCATCAGACGGCGAGGCAAGCTGCGGGCATGCGAGATCATGCGGATTCTCCTTCTTGGGGCTTCGGGGTGATGGGGCTGACGCGGTAGTCGCCGTCGGGGCCGAGCCCTTCGATACGGGCGAGTTCGGCGAGCCGGCGCTGCGAGCCCCGACCGGACAGGACCGCGACGAGATCAATCGTCTCGGCGATCAGGGCGCGCGGGACGGTGACGACGGCTTCCTGAATGAGCTGTTCGAGACGGCGCAGTGCGCCGATGGCGCTGCCGGCGTGGATCGTCCCGATGCCGCCGGGGTGGCCAGTGCCCCAGGCCTTGAGCAGGTCGAGCGCCTCCGCACCGCGAACCTCGCCGACCGGGATACGGTCGGGGCGGAGGCGAAGCGACGAGCGCACGAGGTCGGAGAGCGACGCGACGCCATCCTTCGTTCGCATGGCGACGAGGTTCGGCGCGGCGCATTGCAGCTCGCGCGTGTCCTCGATGATGACGACGCGGTCGGCGGTTTTCGCGACCTCGGCGAGCAGCGCGTTGGTGAGGGTTGTCTTGCCGGTCGACGTTCCGCCGGCGACGAGGATGTTGGCGCGCGAGGCGACGCCCTGGCGAAGTGCTTCCGCCTGCTCGGCCGACATGATGCCGGCCGCGACATAGTCATCGAGGGTGAAAACGGCGACGGCAGGTTTGCGGATCGCGAAGGCGGGCGCGGCCACGACGGGAGGCAAAAGACCCTCGAACCGCTCCCCTGTTTCCGGCAGCTCGGCCGAGACACGAGGGCTCCCGGCATGAACCTCGGCGCCGACATGGTGGGCGACCAGGCGGACGATGCGTTCGCCGTCCGCTGCCGACAGCCGCTCGCCCGTGTCTGACAGGCCCTCGGAAAGACGGTCGATCCAGAGCCGTCCGTCTGGATTCAGCATCACCTCGACGATGCTGGCGTCGTCGAGATAGCGCGCGATGGCGGGACCGAGCGCGGTGCGCAGCATCCGCGCGCCGCGCGCAAAGCCTTCTGAATTTTGGTGAGACGCCGCCATACAACCCCGATTCCAACGGGGCTGAGACAGACCTTCCCCGGACGGGGATGATTAAAAGGGCCTGATTTTGGGCCGATTCAACAAGGATTCAGTGGCGTAGTAGTGTAGCGCGCAAATACAGGAGATAGCGTAGATCGCGACGTTGCTATGATCCTCAGCCACCTGAGGAGACATACTGATTCGCTGTTACCGGAGAGCTGAATGACGGCACGATTGCAACGAACATTGAAGCGCGCCGTTCGCCTCCAAGACATGACCGTGATTTCGAGTGATGATCTGCTTCAGATCGATGCAGATGGCTACCAAGAAATCAGGCGTGCCGCCACGCGGGCTCGAAACGAAGGGCAGCCAGCCTTCGTCTGCGACCACTGCGGCTTCGCAGTTTATGCTCCGCGGGAGCCCAAGACACGTTTGCCATTTTGGCGACATCATAAGGGTGCGCCCCGCAGTTGTCCGTGGTGGACAGGCGAGCCCGGCTCAACTGACGAAGTAAGTGCTTCGCAGTTCCAAGGCGCGCAAGAAAGTCCGTTGCATCTGCGCGTCAAACATCTGGTTGCTGAGCTACTGGCGGCTGATCCTCGAACGGAACCAGAATCTGTCGTAGTCGACCAATATGTCGTTTGCGGAGAAAGTCGACGCCGCCCTGATGTGCGTGCGGTCTACGATGGAAAGCCAATCGCCATCGAAATTCAACTCGCAACAACCCAGATACCGATCATCGTCGCGCGTGAGGATTTCTATCAGCGCGAAGGACGGCATCTCATTTGGTTGACTTGGAATTTCGTACCCGTTGAGCGGGCGCATTTGCTCACGGCATTCGAGGATATTTTCTACTCTCACAACAAGAATCTGTTCTCGCTTGACGATGCGGTGGTCTCTGAAAGCAGGGAAAAAGGAACCTTCCTCGTTCGCGCCTTTTGGGAGCATGGCTCTGGTTGGAACTCGAAGACCACGGCGCTTCCTGATCTTGAATGGCCTTCGTCTGGCTTGCCTTATGCGGTCGCTCCCCCTCCGCCTTGGCATCGCGACTTTCGGGCACGCTGGTTGGGAGCGACGAAGCCGCAAGGGACACCGTGGCCAGCTCGAAACACACTGCTTTCCGAACTGGCAGAGAAGTTCGTCGACGACTCGATTGATGCTTCAACGCTGGAGGAGACCGATATCGGAGCACTTATCAATGCGATTTTGTCGTTCGTTGAGGGCAAGCCGGTCGGATCGGCGCAAAAGAATCTAACCGAGGTGATCAACACCTTCTTAGCAAGTGAACGACGCTTCAGGTTTGCCCGGATCATGCGAAAAGTCATCGTAGTCACGGGAGTATCCGAAATTCTCGATAAACCGAGCGTCGCAGCGAAGTTCTCTCGGGCGACGGAAGATGACCAAGATGGGCCAGAAAGCCTCACCGGCAGAGTGGTTCTGCTGCTCTTTTCGGAATTGTTCGAGAAACGACGACCAACTAGCTACCCTTCATCCCCTTGAGGGCTGACATCCTCGGAAATTTCCTGCCGGAGCTTCGGCCCCTTGGCGAGTCGTCGGCCAAGCGCCGTCACGAACTGGTCATAACGCTCTCCGGTCTTAGCGCGCGCGGCCTGCGCGGCTGGTTCGGGAAGCGCCGGCGTCGTGGATAGCCAGAAGCGGATGAACACGGCGAGCGTCTCAACCGAGATAGCGACATCCCGCTCCAACCGCGTCATGCGACGATCGAGCTGGTCCAGACGTTTAGTGACGACGGCCTCCTGTCGTTCCGCTGCATCTGGTGACAGGAAGGACTCGATGGCGGCCTCTGCAATCAGGGACCGCGAATGATCGCGGCGCGCAGCATGTTCCGCCAATCGTCCCATTACGGCAGGGTCGAGGTAGACGGAGAGGCGCTGCTTTCTCGGTGATTTCGACATCGGCGCTTCACAGCTCCATGCCGTCGTTGGGGTCGAGCGAAACCTGCCGCGCCACGCCCTGCATCATCCGCGTCATGCGGCGGTTACGGGCGGCAGCGTCCTCATCCTCATCGCGCTCGACATCGATCTCGAATTCGTTTTCGACGGGTGGCTTCTTCTCCACCGGCTGCACCCGGCTTAGCTCGGGCTGATGCCGACGTTCCGACTCGGTCGGATCTTCGTCGGATGCGTCGCCGGCAGAGTTGGAATCGAGCAGGTCCGGGCGCGTTGGACGCGGCAATGTCGTCCAATCGTCAGGTCGTCCCTGAGTCGGCACGGCAAGCGACGGCGGCGGCAGCAGGCGCTCCTTGAAGCGGGCATCCTCATAGTAGCGAGCCTTCTTCGCGCGGATCGGCGGCGTGCCGGCCACCATGACGATCTCGTCCGCAGGCGGAAGCTGCATGATCTCGCCGGGGGTCAGCAGAGGCCTCGCCGTTTCCGAGCGCGACACCATCAGATGGCCGAGCCAGGGTGAAAGCCGGTGGCCGGCATAATTCTTCATCGCCTTCATCTCGGTGGCCGTGCCGAGCGCATCCGACACGCGCTTCGCCGTGCGTTCGTCGTTGGTGGCGAAGCTGACGCGGACATGGCAGTTGTCGAGGATGGAGTTGTTCGCCCCGTAGGCCTTTTCTATCTGGTTGAGCGACTGGGCGATGAGAAAGCTTTTCAGGCCATATCCGGCCATGAACGCCAGCGCTGACTCGAAGAAATCCAGACGGCCGAGCGCGGGGAACTCGTCGAGCATCAGCAACAGCCGGTGCCGTCCGGCCTTCGCCTGCAGATCCTCGGTCAGTCGGCGACCGACCTGATTGAGGATCAGACGGATGAGCGGCTTGGTGCGGTTGATGTCGGAGGGCGGCACGACGAGGTAGAGCGTCGTCGGCCGCTTGTCGCCCACGATGTCCGCGATCCGCCAATCGCAGCGCCGCGTCACCTCGGCGACGACGGGATCGCGATAGAGGCCGAGAAACGACATGGCTGTGGAGAGCACGCCCGAGCGCTCGTTGTCCGATTTGTTGAGCAGCTCGCGCGCCGCACTGGCGATGACGGGGTGCGGCCCGGCCTCGCCGAGGTGGGCGGTTTTCATCATGGCGGCCAAGGTGGACTCGATCGGGCGCTTCGGATCGGAGAGGAATGCCGCGACGCCGGCGAGTGTCTTGTCATCCTCGGCGTAGAGGACATGGAGGATCGCGCCGACGAGCAGCGCATGGCTGGTTTTCTCCCAATGGTTCCGTTTCTCAAGCGAACCTTCGGGATCGACCAGAATGTCGGCGATGTTCTGGACGTCGCGGACTTCCCATTCGCCGCGGCGCACCTCTAGCAGTGGATTGTACGCTGCGGATTTGGTGTTGGTCGGATCGAACAGCAGGACGCGGCCGTGCTTGGCGCGAAAGCCGGCGGTGAGCTGCCAGTTCTCGCCCTTGATGTCATGGACAATAGCGCTGCCCGGCCAGGTCAGCAGCGAGGGGACGACCAGGCCGACGCCTTTGCCGCTGCGCGTTGGCGCGAAGCATAGCACATGCTCCGGCCCGTCGTGGCGGAGATAGGCGTGATCGTAGCGCCCCAGCACGACGCCATCGGGACCGAGAAGGCTGGCCGCCTCCACCTCTTTCTTCTCGGCCCAGCGCGCCGAACCATAGGTCTCGACCTTCTTGGCCTCGCGTGCGCGCCAGACCGACATGCCGATGGCGATCGCGATCGAGATGAAGCCGCCGGACGCGGCGATGAATGCGCCCTCGATGAAAATCGACGGCGCATAGGCGTCGTAGAAATACCACCACCAGTAAAAGGCGGGGGGATAGTAGAACGGCCAGCCCAAGATTGAGAACCAGGCCGGGCCGAGCTGCGCCTGAAAGCCGAGATTCCACGCGACATATTCGGTGGCGCCCCAGGTGGTGGCGAGCACGATCAGGAAGACGGTGAGGATCTGGCCCCAGAGGATTTTTGTTGCCGACATGGCGACGGTCCTTTCCGAGAGAGATTAGAGGCCGAGCCCCCGCTTGCGGCCGAAGCTCCAATCGACGCCGCCATCGTCGCGGGCGACGCCAGAGACGTGTTTGCCGAGCTGCTTTTCGAGAGAGGGCGACCAAGGCACGAGCTGGAATCCGAGGCCGTCGCCCAACATGGCGAAGCGGCCGGAGGCGAGTGCGATACGCTGCCGGTAGGTGCCGGCGACATATTCGCCGCCGCCAGCCCGATTGAATGGCTGGCCGGTGTCGGCCGCGAGCTTTTCGCCGACGGCGTCCAACTCGCGACGACGCAGCGTGTCGATCAGACCACGATTGAAGCTGACGCGCTGGCCCTGCCTCTCGCCGAAGCCTTGCGCGACCAGATGATCCGCGCGCCGATCGAGCGCCTGCCGCACCTCAGCGCCGAAGCCGCCCTCGGACAGGGCGGCCGGCTCGCGCGCGATGTTCTGCCGGTCGAGCCAGGTTGCGCCGGTTGCCGTGATCTGGCGATCAATGTCGAGATCGGAGCGCACGGCGATCGCGACGCGGCGCTGGCCTTGCGCATCGTCGAACTTGCGCAGCTCGACGATCGAGCCCGGCGCGCTGTCGCCGGCGGCGTCAAGGTCGGGCAGCTTGATGTGATGGGTGCGGCCGTCGACGCCGTCGACCACGGCGTAGGCCGTGCCCTTCAGCTCGTCATCAAGACCGCGGTCGACCAGCCGGCCGACGATCGGCGTGTCGAGGCTCTCGGCGGCAAGCACATAGCTCGCCGAGCCGCGCTCGATGCCGCGATCCGTCAAAGCCCGGTGCATGCGTTTGATGATGTCGCCGCGCTCGCCGAGTTCGCGCAGGGTCGCCTCAGCCTTCGCGTCGATCGCCCATTGACCGGGGCCGACCTGTTCGGCGAGGCCAAGATTCTCCAGCTTGCGGAGCCGTCCGACCTTCAGTGCGTGAAATTCGTCGGGCCTTGCGTTCGGATCGATGGCCATGTCGACGACGCCCGCGGCATGGCCATCGCGGATGAGCTGGCGGTCAAGCTGCGTGAAGCGCTCGGCGTCGACCTGGCGCTCCAGGCTGCGCTGGATGTCGAGATCAGTGCGCGGCCCCAACTCCTGCGTGATGAGGTCGCGCGCCCGATCGCGCATCCCTTCCTTGATGTAGTCGCGCGAGATGACGAGGTCCTGCCCATCGTCGCGAACACCGCGCACGATCAGGTGGACATGGGGATGCTCGGTGTTCCAGTGATCGACGGCCACCCAGTCGAGCCTGGTGTCGAGATCCTTTTCCACCTGCGTGACGAGATCGCGGGTAAAGGACCGCAGGTCGGCCATGTCGGTCGCATTGTCGGGCGAGACGATGAACCGGAAATGGTGGCGGTCGTCCTGGCACCGCTCCGCGAAGGCCTTTGGATCGGCGTCGTCACCGCCCGGTCCGAAGAGATGGGCTTTCTCTCCATCACGGGTCACGCCCTCGCGGCGCAGATAGTTGAGGTGGGTGGCGAGAGGCGCGGCGCGAGCAGAGTGACGCACGACGCGCGCCTTGATGACGGCGCCACGCGAGCGGGCCGTGAGCAGCCGGTTCGCCTGGATGCTTGCACGTTGTCCGCGCCCGAAGCGCGAGCGGTTTCCCGATGCGATCCGGCCAGAGCGCGAGACGCCGGCTCCGGCCTTCTTCGCCGCGGCGAGAGCCTGCGCGATGAAGGGACGGGCCTGCTGCGCACGAGACGAACGTATGCGGCCTGGCCGGATGCGGAAATCACTGTCGCCGGTCATGGCCGATGCCCCGCGCATCGCGCCAAGCGCAGGAAACCGCAGGAAAATCGGCGTAGCCGCGAGGTGCGAGGAAATCCCGCACCTCGCGAAATCGCCTCATAACCTGTTGAAAAACCACAACCGACCGACGCCGCACCTCGCGGCTTTTTATCCTGCCATCCTCCGGTTGTGGTGCCTGCCTCCCACCTCCGCGCCCTCTTGGACACGCTGGGGTGCGATATGCTGCGAATGCCGCCATCTGCCATCATTGCGGCTCCTCCGAAGAGGCTCGCGCGACGAACAGCCCGTTCGAATGCGGCACGATAGCCGAAACATCGCGCGCCGTGGCCGCAGCCGCGGTGTCATCGGCAGGATGCTCGGCCGGCACGGAAGCGGTGGCTGAAGCGCGATTGGACTGAGCGATGAACAGCGGCGCGCGTGTCCACGCCGATCGGTCGATCGCAGCTATCGCGGTTCGGCTCGTGCCGTCCGAACCGTCGATGATCAGCGCGAGCAAGGCGACGTAGGCGCGTGTTTCCGCCGGCAGCGGCCGGCCGGCGAGCGACGCTTCATAGCGCCTTGGTCCGGCGTTATAGGCCGCGAGAAATCCCGGCGAGCCGTAGCGATCGTGCAGCTCGCGAAGGTACGCCGTGCCCGCGAGGATGTTGTCGCGCGGATCGTAGGGATCGCGGCCGAGGCCATGCCGCGCGCGCAAATCCGCCCAGGTCGCGGGCATGATCTGCATCAGGCCCATCGCACCGGCTGAGGAAACCGCACGCGATTCTCCGGCGCTTTCGGCGCGCATCACCGCCCTGATCCAGGCGATGGGAACGCCAAAGCGGCGCGAGGCCTCGGCGATGTAATCGGCGTAGGTATCGTGCGTCGTCGGTCGATCGACGGGCGCGTCCTGCGCCATCACGACCGCCGGCATCGCGTTCGCAAAGGTAAGGCCGGAAAGGAGAAGGAGAGCCATGCGCCGGGCAGCGCAGCGCGGCCCGGACGCCGTCGAGCGGCTCGTCGGTTGACGGCGAGCAGACATCGCTCAATCCTTCTCGGCGCGATCGCGCGGGCGCGACCAGTGCAGCGACCAAGCCTTGCCGGCATCGTCGTCGCGGAACAGATTGGCGCGGATCGGATGCGGGAATGTCGGATCGTCGATCAGCAGCGCGACGTATTCGCCGGCCTTCTCGCCGGTGCGCTTCCAGGCCGCGCCGATCTCCGGGCCTGTCTCGTTGCTCATGCCGTCAAAGAGGTGAACGCGATAATCTGGCGCGTTCTCCGCGTCAGACGGTTCGGCCGCGATGATGATGATGTCCTGATGCAGTAAGAGCGTCGCGAGGTTTCCGATGAAACCGGCTTCATCGCGTGTGAATTCGCCAATCTGGGGCATGACTTTCTCCTTGGCGGTGAGGTTGGGAAAACCATCGGCGAGCACCGCTCCCGTCGACGGGGAAGCGGTCAGCGCGTCGGCGCTCGCCATTCGAAGCGGCCAGTGCCGTCTTCATCGGTCCACAAGGGAATGGCGCGGCCGATGATCTGGTCCGTCGAGATCAGGCCGAAGTAGCGGCCGTCGAGGCTGTCGCGGATCTGCCAGTTCATCAGGAAGACTTCGCCAGTCTGGACACGGCGGCAGCCCTGCCAGACGGGCAGATCGCGACCGGCGCGATCGCGGTCGAGCGCGGCGCCGACCTCGACACCGTCCACCGTGATGGTGAGGTTCGAGCGGCAAACGGTCTGGCCTGATATGGCGAGGATGCGCTTCATCAGCGGCACGCCATTGGGCAGATAGCCGCGCTCGGCGAGGAACGACGCAAGCGGCTCCGGCGCGTCGACGGCGACCAGATCGGTGACTTCGAACGGCCCGTCGAAATCGACTGTGTAGAGGCCGATCGGCGCGCTGGCCGATGCGTTCCAGACCAGCTTGGTCGGCATCGGCGTGAGGCCGGGATAGCCGACGCCGAGCGCGGCGAGCGTCGTCGCAAGGAGGAGCCCGGCGCGGCTCACGGCTCGGCCCTCCGGCGCAACAGGAAGGCGCGATGATGTTCGAGCGTGTAGGCGCGCGGCTCATGGCCGGCGGCGAGTCGGTTGTGGATGTGCCGCCAGTGATCGGGCGAGACCGCTTCCGGGTCGACGCCAAGGCGCTCGATGGCGTCGATCGCCTGCAGCACCCGCTCGACCTTGGGCCAGCTCTCGACCTTCAGCAGGATGTCGCCGCCTGGCCGCACGAAGGGCAGCGTCTGGTAGGCTTCGCCGCGCGCCACGGCGCGCACGATATCGACGCGCGAGATGATCGTGCCGAAGTCGTTCGACGCCCATCGCACGAAGGCGAAGACTGTGCCGGGGCGGAATGATAGGACGCGCCGCCGACGGTTGAGAATTTGTTCGTGGGCGTGCGTGCCGAAGCGAATCCAGTTCTCGATCTTCTTCTCGACCCAGGTCAGCTCGACATGGGTGAGCGTGTCGTGGGGGAGCGCGGCCGGCGACGGGCCGCCGCGCATGCCGGAGGCCGCGATGCCGGTCATGGCGTGTCTCCTGATGTTGAAGGGAATTCGCGCGCCAGCAACTCGCGCAGCATGTCGGCGACGGTGACGCCGCGCTGGAAGGCGATGATCTTGATCCGCCCCCGCAGCTCCGGCGTGATGTCGATGGTCAGGCGGGCCGTCGCGGCGTCGGCGATCCGCGCAGGTTCGACCTCGGCGGACCTGATCCAGGCGTCGGCATTGGTCGGGCGGGATGCAAAGCCGCTCCGTTCGGATCGCTCGCTCATGGCGCGATCCTTTCGATCTCGGTGACGAGCGCGGCGATCTCGCGCGCGGCGGGACCGTCGTCGTCGATCTCGAAAGCGAGGCGACCGGACTGCGCCGCGTCGGCATAGATGACGCGCTGGCCGATCATGTTGCGCAACACCGGCGGATCGTGATCGGCGAGGATTTCGGCCGTCTCGCGGGCAATCACGGTGCGCGCGCCGCAGCGATTGAGGATGAAGCGGGCGCGCAGCTCGGGCCGGTAGATGCGCGCCTCCGACAGGAGCGTCAGCATCTCGGCCGAGGCCCAGCCATCGAGCGGTGATGGCTGTACCGGGATCAGCACGAGGTCAGCGGCGAGCAGTGCTGAGCGCATCAGCCCGGCGACGCGCGGCGGTCCGTCGATGACGACGTGATCGACGTCGCGCGCCAGCTCGGGCGCCTCGCGATGCAGCGTGTCGCGCGCCAGGCCGACAACGCCGAACAGGCGCGGAAGGCCACCGCGGCTGCGCTGCTGCGACCAGTCGAGCGCGGAGCCCTGCGGGTCGGCGTCGAGCAGCGTGATGCGCTTGCCGCGGCCGGCCCATTCGCCGGCGAGATGCAGCGCCAGCGTCGTCTTGCCGACACCGCCCTTCTGGTTGAGGAGCGCAATGATCATCGCGCACCTCCCGACCGCGGACGAAGCGGCAGTTCAGGTGCGGTTTCCGGCGCGTGCGGCGCTGACGCGCTGACTGATCCGGCGCTCTTCTTCGCGGCTGTGCTGAGGTTGCGGGCGGTGTCGCGGATGAGCTTTTGCACATCGCGGGCGCGCTCTTCAAAGTTAGATTCTTGGTTAGACTCTAAGTTAAGGGCGCGATTCCGGGTTTTGTTTCCGTGGGTTAGACCCTGTTTCGGTTCCCGATAGCACGAGCCTCGGGTTCCCGATGGCACGATAGTCCGGGTTCCCGATAGCACGAGGCTATCCACAGCCGGTCCACAGGCCGGGGACGGCTCGAAGGCGAGCAGAACACGGCCTCCGATCTCCGTTTCTAGGAACAGCGTGTAGCCGGGTAGAGGCTGTCGGCGGATGATGTCGCGCAGCTCGAAGGCGAAGCGCTTGAATGGCGACAGACTGCCAGACTTCTGATGGAGGTGGCGGAAGTCGAACCGCCAGCCGTTACGCTGGCGACCGCCGTGTTTGCGGACCAGGCGATAGAGCCAGCGGTCGAGTCCGCCGGTGAGATCGAAGTAAGCCCGGTCGATGGTCAGCACGAGCGCGTCATCGAGAACCGCGCGATAGAACCAGTCTGGAACGATCAGTTCGATCCCGGCCGGGTTTCCGTCGCGATCCGTCCGCTCCTGCCATTCGTTGATCCAGGAGAAGCGATGTCGCCGGCCTTCGGCAGGCTGCCGGATCGATGTCGAGACGGTGGTCGATTGCAGGCGATCGAGCGCTGCCTTCAGGCGCTGATAGTCGCGCAAGCTGGTGCCGCGTCCGACGAACATGAGGATTTCGTAGGGGGTGGCCGCCATCAGCCGGGAGGTGCGAAGGCCGGCGTCACGAGCCTCGACGATCTGGCTGGCAGCCCAGATGAGGATGTCGGCGTCCCAGATGGTCGCCATGCCGTGGTCTGGCACGGCCTCGACTCGGATCGAGATGTTGCCTGCGGCGAAATCGATCGGGGCGACGCGATGGGATTTCGAGAGGGAAAAAAACGGATAGGCCATGAGATCCTGCGCGTCTCGTGGCGCGAAGTCGCCGGGGAGCGCTCGAAACAGGTCGAGCTGTCCGCGCTCCGAAAGGGACCGGGGTCGCGCCGCCATTCTGAAATCCGGTCAGCGTGCGTAACGGCCGGCATGGGCCGGCGACTGAGGCGTGTGGCGCTTGGCCGGGAGCACGCTGCCGCGCGGATCGGACGTGGAGGTGACGGCGCCGCGCTCCGCCCAGGCCTGAAGGTCGTCGATGGCATAAACGACGCGGCCACCAAGCTTCCGGTAGGCCGGGCCTGTGCCGTAGGTGCGGTGCTTTTCGAGGGTGCGGGCGGAGAGGCTGAGGAATTCAGCCGCTTCCTTGGTGCGCAGGAAGCGCGGCGGCAAAACGGCGAGTTCGGGTCGCATGGATCGGGCCTCCGTGGGTTCGTTGTGGCCGCCGGAAAGCGGCGGGTGACGAAGGCCACGATGGCGAAGCAGGACCGGCGAGATGCAGGGCGAATTCAGGGGGGCCTAAATTCGCCCACCATCATCCAGACAGAAGCTCGCTACGATTGCCGGCGATGACGAAGCAGCGTGCGATAGCCGCCGGCAATCATGGCGCGAGCGTCTCGAAGGAGGGATTTGATGGCATGGCGCGCTGAGGACGCCTGCCACTCGTCGCGATCAAGGGCCGGGGTCCGGAGTACGACCTGCGCGATCTCCTGCTGCGTGGCTCCAGCACGATGACCGTCGAATGCTTGCAGCATCCGGCACGATCGCGCGCGTTGCTGCCGCGTCAGGCGGGTATCGGGAGGTATGGCGCGTCCATGCAGGGCGGCCAGCAGGCGGGCGACGGACTCAAGCCGGTCGAAGCCTTCCAGGCTGAGTGGGATGAAGGCGCCGAGCGGTTTGGCAGGTCGTGTCGCGGAGGGATGAACAAGCTCCACGCGCTGGCCGTTGCCCAGGTCGAAAACCAGATAGGTCCCGCCATCAGCGTCAACGCTTGTCGCGGCGTAGATCGCTGGCTGCTGGTCAGCGTCTACGGACAGAATATCGGGCGGCGCGCCAAGGACGACGACGCTTGTATCGTCCTGGGGAAGCCAGATCAGCCGCGCTTCGGTCGGAGCCTGCATCGGGTCCACCGGGAAATCGCAACCCCCACCGCTGCCCGATCTTTTCGCTCAGCGCGCGTGGATCTCCTGTGCCGTCGGCCAGCGCTCGAAAATCCCTGTCGTAGGATTCGTTGCGGCGCAGCCATTCCCACGCGACGTCGGACGCAGTCATGTCCGCAACATGCGTATAGCGTATCAATGAGCGCCAGCCGGAAGCATCTGGTGTCATTGCGATCCTCCCTTAGTCCTTGAACTTGTGGGAGAGTCAGAATTCCCGGTTGGGTTGTTCGGCGGAAGTCAGGGCACCGGCAAAGGGTGATGCCGAAACGGCATCGCGGTGATCACTGCGCCGTGCGAACCAACTCGCGATAGCCCTGCTCAGTCATCCACTTCGCCCGGGCGAGGTGCGTGTCATGGACCTGGCGGCAACGTTGCGGTTCGCGTGCCGGATCGAGGCCAAAGAGAATCTGGACGGCTTCGCGCCAATCGGCGCCGTCGCGCGAGGAATCGAGCAAGCGCAGATAGAGAACCATATGCTCACGGTCATAGGCCGTGAGCGTTTGGCTGATCGGGGGTTCGTCGAGAAACGGCTGCATCGCGGATTCCATCAGACGACTATATTCGCGCGTAAGGCATTCGTTAACACTTGCCGCTGGCATTGCAGTGCCAATGCGCGATCAAGAGTGTGTCGGATGCGGCTGGATCGCAGTCACCGCCTTGCTGGCCGATCGTCCCGGTCATGAAGCAGCAGTACCCCTTCGCCCTTATCGGTAGAAAGCAGAACGATGCCTGCTGCCTCGAGCGCCCTGCGAACCTGATCACGCGTCGTTTCGTACACCTCCAATCCGCTTTCGGACTCGAGGCGCTTGAGCGCTGTCAGCGATGTCCGGGCCTTGTCAGCGAGCGTCTCCTGCGTCCAACCCAGCAACGCGCGCGCGGCCCGCGATTGTCGGGCGGTGATCATGCATGATCACCTCCCACCGACGCGAACGCACTTGCTAGAACTACGACTATAATAGTCGCTCTTGGTGCTGCTGGCGAGGAGATTCGACGGCATTCTCATGACACCGACCTCGGAGCGGCAGGGTTGATTCGGCCCAGCGCGAGAAGGCCCCGGCCGATCCGGCCGGGGCCTTGGTTGGGGCTCAGTCGCCCCGCCGACTGTTCGGGCGGGACCAGATGAGGGAGAAGGTGTCGCCTTCCTCGTCGTCGAAGAGGTTGGCGTAGATCGGGGCGTTGAAGCTCGGATCGTCGAGCTTGAGGCCCAGATAGTCGCGACCCTCGTTGGAGCGCTTGGACCAGGCGGCGCCGATTTCGGCGCGGCCGACCAGAACCCGGTGGCTGGGGGCGTTTTCGCCGGTGGCGCGGGTGTCGGGGACGATGCGCACGCCCTTGGCCTTGACGCTGAGGGTGACGATTTCGCCGGTGAACTCGTTCGAGCCGGTCTTCTTGAAGGTGCCGATGGTCGCCATGGTAATTCTCCGTTTTCCGTTCCCGAGACCGCACCATGCGGCCTCGATGGCGATCGGTGGGCCGGAGGCGACCGACGACGCATCGCTTGCGACCGAAGCAAAGCGGAGGACGGCACAGGATCGACTTTGTTGTCTCGCGAGGAATGACGGCCATCCCGGGGTCCCCATGCAGCTTGCTGCATGGGGTGGGTGCCGGCAGGGGAAGAAAGTCGAGACGCGCCGTTGCGGCATAGGCGGTCGAGGCGTCAGCCGTCCTTCGGCCAGATCAGCCCATTGGAGAGGCCGTTTGGAGCGCTCGCTGAACGGATGGCAGACGGAGATGTGGCGACCATTCTCGCCTGAAACCGGCCGCAACGCGGTTTCCGCAGATCTCACTCCGTGTCCGTGGCGCAGGCGTCCGCCTTCCTCGCTTGTGCTCCGCCCGAAACGACCCACCCGATCCCGTTCGTTCGGGTTGCGCCGATCGGCCTGCGGGTGTTTACGAGCGCCACATGGCTGCGGTCATCGGCCTATTCGACGATGCAGCCCACCGCCGCACTGTGCCGACACCCTTTGAGACGGGACGGTGCCAATCGCCTCGTCTGATCCGCCGTGTCGAGCTGTGCGATCAAGCCCGAGCAAGGCCTCGGCCGGATTGGTCGTCGCCTGCCATTCCGACGATGCGAAGAAATGCCGCGATGCCGACGGCAACCGCGCCGATGATGGAGAATGCGATTTGCCAGCCCTCGGAAGGCATGAAGTGTTTCGCGATGCCGTGGGTGGCGTGATAGCCGGCAACAACGGCTGGAGCGACGAAGATGAGCGCGATCGCCAGCTTCGCCCAGAGCGGGCGAACGGTTCCGAGCAAAAGCTGGCCAGCTCCGAAGGTGAAACCTGCGGCCAGCGCACCGACGAGAATGGCGCCAAGCCAGCCTGCGCCGGAACTCATGGCCCACATGCCTGCGTTCACACCGACAAAGAATGGAAGCGCGAAAACGGCGAGCGTGAAGAGCAACCAGCAAAGGAAGCCGATTGCTACCATGCAGACGAGAATGCCGAGAATAATCATGGTGGTGTCTCCGATAGCAAAGCTCTAACGGCTGCGCCTTCCACCACCACCGCGGCGCAACGCAGAGCATAGCAAAAGATGAGTGCCGGCGGGAGCGAAAACCGCAGAGGTTTTCGCGTCGGCGGACACGATCTTCGCCTCGTCATGAGGCGAAGGGGTCGATTTCGCCGACGATCTCGGCGTCATCGCCATCGTATTCGGTGGCGGGGACGACTGAGAGCGTGCCGTCGCCGGCGCGGAAGATCACGATGGCGACCATCAGGGTAGCGGCGAGGCTGAAGGCGAAGGCATGTGCGTCGGGGAAGGACATCGATCCGGCTCCTGCTGGGGCGGAGGACCATCCCCCGCTGACAGGCGCCCGATGTGTTCGGCCGATGGCCGCAATCACCGTGCTGGCGAAGCCGGCGCGGCGGCACGCTATGCGTAGTCCGACCCTTTACGGGTTGATGGCGTCAGGCCATCGGCCGGACCAAGGATCAGCGATATGAAGCGGGGGTGGTTCGCCTCACTCAGGAGCCGGGGAGCAGTATGCGCAGCCCGCGACCGCAGCCTTGTACAGCCTCCGTTGCTCCAGGGGGTCGTTGAGTTCTGCCGGGTGAGAATGATCGACTATCCAGTCCGGTGGAATATCTGTGCGTAAACAAAACGAGAAGTCGATCGGCGCGTGCCAATCGGGCTGATTGCAGGCCCTTCGTGTCCATTCGGCGAGAAGCTTTGCAGAGAGTTCCCGCAACGTGCCGGGCGTTGCGACACGAAGCGGAAGGTCGATTTCGAGAAGCGTCGGAGCGCCGGATTTCAGGAGGACTTTTCTCCCGGTCGAGCCGAGGACCGCAGCGATCCACTCGCTGCCATAGATCAGATAATGTGCAGCATGTTTGAGGAGGAACGTGTCTTCGGCGACAACATAGAGCCTGCCAATATCGAGCGTGTTGTCGATCTCGGCAATTGCTGCATCCAATCGCGGAGCAAACCAGTTGAGTTCCTGATTCTGCTCAACGATCGAGCGCAGTCTTGCGGTCATATGAGCGCGATCGTGAACAAGAAGCCCTTCGCGGAAGTAGCTGCCGGCATCATCCGTTCGGCAACCATGGTAGGTCCGCAGCGTTGCACGATCCAACACGTCCGCGAGCTGATCGGTATGATAATCGATATCGGCGAGCAGGCAGCGTCCAAGCACATCGCGCCACTCGAAATCGTCCCAGCATAGGTCGCGAAAGCGGCCGGGCTTTAGTCGCCTGAAGCCATCTCTTCGAAAGTGAGGAAGCAGCCAAGCAGTAAGCTGAGGCACCCAGGTCTCTGGTTGCTTCCAGACGAAATGATGCCGCCGCCAGATGTTATCATCGCCTTTGGACAACGCTGCGGCGGGTTGAAGTAATAGTTCTACACTCGAATCAAGATCATACATCGTATGATCACTATGTCGGAAAGTGCCTCGTGATGTGAAGCGGCGGCGCTCACGCGCCGCCGAATTTCCAAACCGGGATGCCGAGCTTCTTCGCCTTGTCGGCGAGGTTGTCGTTGATGCCCGTGCCGGGGAAGTGCACCACGCCCTTCGGCACGATGTCGAGCATTGCGTCGTTACGTTTGAACGGCGCTGCGCGGCCATGCTTCGTCCAGTCGGGTGCAAAGCCGATCTGCGGGACATTGCGGTTCTTCGCCCAGAGAGAGGCGATCTTTTCGGCGCCCTTCGGGGATTTGCCGTGGATCAGCACCATGTCGGGGTGCTTTTCGTGGACCTGATCGAGTTTGGCCCAGATCAGCCGATGGTCATTGAAGTCCAGTCCGCCGGTGACGACGATCTTCGGGCCGGGCGGAAGAAGGACTTCCTGTTCGGCGCGTTTGCGGGCCATCAGGAAGTCGCGGCTGTCGATCATCGCCGAGGTGAGGTTGCGATGGTTGACCTTTGAGCCGGTGCGAGGGAGCCACGGCTTGCCGATCTGGCGTTCGTAGTGCTCGGCGGCCTGGTCGCGCATCAGCTCGAAAGCGTTCTGCCGTTCGATGAGAGTCTTGCCCTCGGCGATCTGGCGCTCGAGTTCGACCGACTTCACCTCGCTGCCGTCCTGCTGCCGCTGCGAGCGTTTTTGCGCCTGCTCGTTGTCGTCGAGTTCGCGCGCGATCCGTTCGGTGGCGCGGTGGAAGACGTTGACTGTCGACCAGAGGAGATCGTCGAGGTCGGGTTCGAGGCGGGTGTCTTCCAGGGTCGAGATCAGGGCGTCGAAGATGTCGGCGATTGCGCCCGCGACCTGATTGCCGTCTGGCAGGAAACGCTGGTCCGGCTCGTCGGCGAAGGGGCGGTAGCCGTGGAGCTGGAGTTCGTTGAGGACGTGATCGGTGGGTGACGATTCGTGGTGGGGTTCGTAGTCGTCGTGCTCGCTCATGGGATGCTCCCTTGGTTGGACCGCGACCGTCGCGGCCTTCATGGCGACGGAGCCCACGGGCGGAGCGGACCTGCACCCGGCGCGCGCGCCGGGCCGGAGCAAGGCGGAGGATGGCGGAGGCCGGCTATTTTGTTTCGCGATGGAAAGGCGGCCTCGGCCGCCGCCGGAAAATAGCTGGCCGTAGGCATTGCCTGTCCGAACCGCTTGTGGGCCGATCGCCCTCTCGAAGGCCGAGGCGCGGTCCTCTCCAAGGGACCGTGCATCCGTGCGAGCATAATGGCGGCCGCGCGCCGCCGCCGTTCAGCCGCCGATCTATGCCGCCAGCAGCATGAAGCGGGCGACGTCCTGCGGGGCGAGCTGCACCCGGATATGCGCCATCAGCGCGTCACGACCGTAGGTGCGGAGATCCTCGTTGAAGTCCCCGAGCATGGGTGACAGGGTAATCGCTTCGACCCCGACGCCGTTCGCCCGTTCGATCAGCGTGTTCCTCGCACCGTCTCCGGCGCGATCATTGTCGCGGACGACATAGAGCCGGCGCAGTGCATCGTGGAACTGGATGGCAGCGAGGTGCGCCGCGGAGAGTGCCGCCGCCGCCGACATGCCGGGCATGACCTCACGGGCCGATAGCACGCTTTCGATCCCTTCGCCGGCCGCCAGCACGTCGCTGGAGAGCCCGAAGCGGACCGTGTGCCCAAGAAGGTCGCCCATCGCCTTGCGCTGGATGTCGATCGGCGCCTTGCCTGAACCGTCGGGCGCGAGCCAGGTCCGATGCGCGCCGGTGATCCTGTCGGCGAGATCGGTGACGGCGGCGACCATGGCCGGCCAGGTCTCGGTCGGGCTGTGCTCGTCGGGTCGATAGTAGCACCGGGAATGGAAGCGCAGGCTTCCGCATCCGTGCAGAGCCGTAATGCCGCGTCCATGTAAATACGCCTCTACGAGCGTCCCGCCGATCGGCTGACACATGGCGACGAGCCGCCGTGCGGCCTCGGCAGACCCCGATGGTGCTGGCGTGCGCGCGTGCTGCCTCAGTTGCGGTTCGGGATCGGGCGGCATGCTGAGGAACAGGCGGGCCTCCTCGGCAACGTCGGCGAAGTCGATGAGGCCGAGCGATTCACGGATCACGTCGAGCAGATCGCCATGCTCGCCGGTCGCAGCGTCCGTCCACTTGCCGGCGGGGCCTTTCGCGGTGTCCTTCAGGCGCACGAACATGGACTTGCCCGGCGTGTTGCGAACATCGCCAACCTGCCAATAGTTGCCCTGTCGGCGGCCAGCAGCGAG
Source organism: Rhodopseudomonas faecalis (assembly GCF_003217325.1). Classification (GTDB taxonomy): domain Bacteria; phylum Pseudomonadota; class Alphaproteobacteria; order Rhizobiales; family Xanthobacteraceae; genus Rhodopseudomonas; species Rhodopseudomonas faecalis. The sequence goes on along the minus strand of NZ_QJTI01000013.1, from coordinate 58,964 downwards.
ATAGCGTTTGCATACCGCCTCGGCCTGACGGCCGAGACGGGATGCGAGATCGGAAGCGTCGTGGCGGGCCATTACGCGGCCTCCCGCTCGCCGATGCGCGCCACCGGATAGGTGTCGAGCAGCTTGGCGAGCACGGTCGGCCCCGTGCTGTCGATCGGCACGAAGAACCGCAGCGACCAGGAGATGATCTCGGTGAAGAGGCCATAGGCGCGAAGGCGGTCCCGCATCGCTTCGGTGAAGCCGGACAGTTCGATGCGGTTGGCGCCCATGACGCGCACGCGACGGAGCTGAAGTCCCTCGGCGAGGTCGAGAATCGTCCGCCCGTCGATCAAAGCCGCATAGGCGTCGTCGGCCGACAGGTTGGTCGTGCCGGTCGAAGCGGCGTTCGCGGCCCAGGCCGGGGAGACGCGGCGACCGATGATGCGCTCGCCATCGTCGGTCTGAAGCCGATAAACCCGCGTCGACTCGTTCGGCAGGCGCTTCCATACCGGCAGCAGCAATCCCGCGACGATGTGGATGGTGCTTTCGCTGAAGGTGGGCACATCGCCGAGTTCGCTGGACCATGCTGCGGCGAAGGTGCTGCGATCGGCCTCCCGCCAATGGCTTTCCGCCATCGACTTCAGCGAAGCATGATGATGCTCCATAGGGCGGATCAGCCGAACGCGGCGCTCGATCTCGCCGTCGTCGAGCATGAGCGATGGCGCCGGGATCTGCACGGCGGCTCGCCCGGATCGTTCGTTCATCAGCAGCTTTGCGCCACGATCATCAAGCCAGCCGAGCGCGTCGTCGAGCGACAGCGGACGATTGCGGGTCCGCTGGGTGATGGTCAGCAGTCGGGTCTGCGCACCGGATGCCGGGTGGGTGTAGATGGTCGTGCGATCGGTGACGACGAAGCTCTCCGCCGTCAGGGTTTCGAGGCCGACGTCGTAGACGCCGCTGGCGATCGCGCCCGACACCTTCGCATCGAGAAGCTGTTCGAAGGCGGTGAAGAGGATGCTCTGCAGCTCGATCGTGAGCGCCAGCAGCCGATTGAGGAATGTCGTGATCGGCGGCAGTTCGTCCTTGATGCCGTTGTCGTCCATCAGCTTGAGGCCGGTGGCGGTTTCGAAGCGATGGAGCGAGCAGCCTTCGATCTTCCCGCGCACGATCAGGAGATAGAGCTGGCGTAGCGCGTCGCGGGCGTAGCAGGATTCCAGATTGTCCTCCGGCCGGAATAGGCCCTGGCCGCCTGTCTGGCGCTGCCCGCGCGTGATAGCGCCGAGCGTATCGAGCCGGCGCGCGATCGTGCTGAGGAAGCGCTTTTCCGCTTTCACGTCGGTCGCGATTGGGCGGAACAAGGGCGGCTGCGCCTGGTTCGTGCGGTTGGTGCGGCCCAGCCCCTGGATCGCCGCGTCGGCTTTCCAGCCCGGTTCGAGCAGGTAATGCACGCGCAGCCGCTGGTTCCTCGCCGACAGCTCTGCATGGTAGCTGCGGCCGGTGCCGCCCGCATCCGAGAAGATGAGGATGCGCTTCAGATCGTCCATGAAGGCGGCCGTCTCGGCGAGGTTGGCCGATGGCGCGCGGTTCTCCACGGCCAGACGATCGCCCTTGCGGACAATCCGCCGCGAGCGGCCCGTCACCTCTGCGACCATATCGGTGCCGAAGCGCTGCACGATCTGGTCGAGCGCGCCCGGCACGGGTGGAAGCGACGCAAGGCGCTCGATCAGCTCGTCGCGGCGCGCGACGGCTTCGCGGCTCTCGACGGGTCGGCCGTCGCGATAGAGCGGGCGAGACGACAGATTACCCTCGCCATCGGTGAACGGCTCATGGAGCTGCACCGGGAAGGAATGGGCGAGATAATCGAGAACATATTCGCGCGGCGTGATGTCGACGCGCACGTCGTTCCATTCCTCGGTCGGGATCTCGGCCAGGCGACGTTCCATTAGGGCTTCGCCGGTCGACACGATCTGCACAACGGCGGCATGGCCGGCCGCCAGGTCGTGCTCGATCGAGCCGATCAGGGTCGGCGTCTTCATCGACGTCAGCAGATGCCCGAAGAAGCGTTGTTTCGCGGCTTCGAAGGCCGAGCGGGCGGCGGACTTAGCCTGCCGGTTCAACGTCCCGGTCGAGCCCGTGATGTTGGCCGCCTCCATCGCCGCATCGAGGTGGTTATGGATGATGGCGAAGGCGCCGGCATAGGCGTCGTAGATGCGGCGTTGTTCGTCGGTGAGCTGGTGTTCGACCAGTTCATATTCCACACCGTCGTAGGAGAGCGAGCGGGCGGTGTAGAGTCCGAGCGAACGCAGGTCGCGCGCCAACACCTCCATCGCCGCGACACCGCCATCCTCGATGGCCTCGACGAATTCGGCGCGCGTGGCGAAGGGGAAATCGTCTCCGCCCCAGAGGCCAAGCCGCTGGGCATAGGCGAGATTATGGACGGTGGTCGCGCCGGTGGCCGAGACATAGACGACGCGGGCATTCGGCAGGGCGTGCTGAAGCCGGAGGCCAGCGCGACCTTGCTGCGAGGCGGCGACGTCGCCCCGTTCTCCCTTGCCGCCGCCGGCGTTCTGCATCGCGTGGCTCTCGTCGAAAATGATCACTCCGTCGAAATCGGAGCCCAACCATTCGACGATCTGTCGGACGCGCGAAACCTTCTCGCCTCGGTCGTCGGAGCGTAGCGTGGCGTAGGTTGCAAATAGGACGGCTTCCGAGAGCGCGATGGGCTTGCCCTGCGGGAAGCGCGACAGCGGCGTGACCAGCAGGCGCTCCATGCCGAGCGCGGACCAATCGCGTTGTGCGTCCTCGATCAGCTTGTCGGACTTGCTGACCCAGACCGCCTTGCGCCGGCCCTGGAGCCAATTGTCGAGAATGATGCCCGCCGACTGGCGGCCCTTTCCGGCGCCGGTGCCGTCGCCGAGCATGAAACCGCGGCGGAAGCGAACGGTGTCGGCCGTGTCGGCGGGCGCAGCCTTCACGACATCGAAGGTCTCGTCGACCGTCCACGAACCGGCGAGATAGTCACCGTGCGCCTCGCCGGCGTAGATCACGGTCTCAAGCTGGGCATCGGATAGCAGGCGGAGAATGTTCGCCGGGAGGGTCGGCCGATAGCTCGGCTTCGGCGGCGCGATGCTCGCCATCGCGGCAGACTGGACGAGCTTGGTCGGATGCGCCTGAGCGCCGGGAATACGGATCGACTGCAATCCGTATTCTTCATAGATCGCGTCGGTCAGATGCGCGCTCTCCGCCGGCGTCCAGTCCACGGTTTCATAGGCGAGCGCGATACCGGAGGGATCGGCGGCGACCGATGCGGGCAAGCGCGAGGATGCCGCGCGGGCGGTATAGCCGCGCACGGATTTCGGGGGTGCGACTGCTACCGGTGCGGAGATCGCCGGCAGGTTGACGGGCGAGCGAGTCGGTATGTCGCGCTCGATCCAACCGAGCAACGTAGCAACATCGGGCGCCATGCCGGGCGACGCCGGAAAGGTTGCCGGGTCGTCGGCGGGCAGCTTGTCGATGACGGTCAGCCTGGTGGGGAACGTGGTGCCGTGCTTGGCATAGATCGAGCCGGCGATCGCAGCGGTGAAGACGACACGACCGCGCTCTTGCAGGCCGACGAACGCATCGCGCCAATCCGGCAGGTCCGGACCGACATTGGCGCCGGTGATCGCCACGAGCCGGCCGCCGGGCGCAAGGCGGTTCAGCGCTGAGGCGATATGGCGAAACCCGGCGTCGGCTACGCGGCCAGAGACATTGGCCATCGCTGAGAACGGCGGGTTCATCAGCACGACGCTGGGGATCGCTGCGGGATCGAGGTGATCGTCGATCTGCGCGGCGTCGAAGCGCGTGACGGTCAAGGCCGGAAAGAGAGAAGCGAGAAGATCGGCGCGGATCTCGGCCAGTTCATTGAGGATCAACGACCCGCCGGCCGTCGATGCCAGGATGGCGAGCAGGCCGGTGCCGGCCGAAGGTTCCAGCACGCGGTCGGTCGGCGCAACCGACGCGGCCGTGAGCGCGGCGAGACCCAAAGGGATCGGCGTCGAGAATTGCTGAAGCGCCTGCGATTCCTCGGAGCGACGGGTATGTGTCGGCAGGAGCCCGGTGATTTTCGACAACGTGGAAAGCCGCGCTGCCGGAGATGCGGATTTACGGAAAAGAGCCTTTCCGTATTTGCGTAGGAAAAGGACGGTTGCGGCCTCGCAGGCTTCATAGGCCGTTTTCCACGTCCAGGCGCCGGACGTGTCCGATGCGCCGAATGCCGTCTCGAGCGCAGCACGCAAGGTTGTGGCATCGATCCGCGCGCCGCGTTCTAGATGGGGGAGGAGTAGATTGGCGGCCGCCAGGATTGCTGCGGCGGGGTTGGCGCTGGAGGCGAGCGGCGGCGTCGCAGCGGGCTCGCCGGCGATGGGAAGCATGATGTTCATGTCGAGAACCTCGGGAGAGCGGAAAACGGGCAAGCCCGCGCGGCGCTCTCTCTCGAACCACCCGGACTCGCCTCGTCCCGGCCGGCCTCTTCCTCTCAGGGGCCTGACATGAAAAAAGCGCCCGACCATGAGGTGGGGGCTTTTCGTTCAGTCGCCGGGCATACCGTCGTCGAGCAGCTCGGCGAGCCAGCCAGTGGTGTAGGTCCAGCCGATCGTCTCGCCGGTCGCCAGATCCAGGGCGTGTGCCCCGCCGCCAAAGCCGTCGAGGCGCGGGCGCGAGCAGGTGTTGGCGTATTGGAAACCCCATCGCCCGGTGAGACCGAATTCGGTGGCGCAGCGCTTCACGAACTGGATGAGCCGCTCGGGGTCGCCAGTGACGTCATCGCGCATCCAGAGATTCGTGCCGCCATGCTCGGGCTGGATCGAGAGCAGGAATCCATCCGAAGGTGGTTCCTCTGATGCGCCTTCTTCGGACAGCGCATTGTAGAGATCGAGGGCGCGCGCGGCGTTCTCGGGCGTGCCTACGTCGAGCAGGCACGAGAAATGGGTGAAATAATCGGCCATGACAGGCTCCTGAAACGAGAATGCCCGGCACATGGCCGGGCGAGGAATTGGGAGAGGGATGGCGCGGGACGGCGGAACCGCCCCGCATCACCGCGCTATTCGGCTGCGATCATTGCGACGTGCTCGTCGTCTTCGGGCTCGTTCGCCTCGTCGTCCTCTCCGTCTTCGGCCAGGAATGCCGGGAGGTCTTCGTCGCCGCCCTCCGACATGACTGGCTGATCGTCGATGGCCGCGGTGTCGTCCGACATCCGTAGCGGTTCCGGCAGCCAGCCGGTGTCGGCGAGCAGGCGCTCGGCTTCCTTGGCCATGTCGCCCTTTTTCAGGTGGCCGATGAGCTGCGCGGCGCGTTCGCCGGCGCCCTCGCGCACGGCTTCGAGAATGCGGCCCTTCGTCACCCGTCCGAGGTAGTTGCCGACGGTCGGCTTCCAGCCTGCGGCGACCATATCGAGCCCGGTGGCAACGGCGAGCCGATCCGCCTGGGCCAAGCGCACGTCGAGCCCGTGACGGCTGATGCCGGACGCGGCGTGCGGATTCGGGCGCTCGAACAGAGCGTTGATCCCGAAGCTCACGCAATGCGCCAGCAGATCGAGGCGGGTGCCGTCATCGAGCTGTTCCAGCCAATCCCAGAGGGCGTCGTCATCGGCGGGAACGTGGTCGCCCCAGCTTTCGTGACGCGCATTCTCCGATTGCGCCGAAGGACTGGCCTTCATCTCTTCGGATTGGCCGGAGAGATAGAGGTGCTTGACCCAGGCTTCGAGGCAGCCGGTCGGCGCGGTGTGGCGAAACGTGTCGCTGACCAGCTTGTGCAGCAGCATGGTCAGGGCGACCTGCGGGTGGGTTGCAACCGCGTCGCGGAGGGCGAGCGTGCGATGGGCGGTCAGTTCGATGACCAGCCGCTCGGGCAACGGCTTCAGGCCGTCGTCCTCGTCCTCCTCTTCGGTTTGCACCGGCTGGCCGTCGATGGTGATGACGGTGCGCTGGACGGCAGGCGTGCGGATTTCGCCGGTTTCAGGATCGACATCGTCCTCCGGTGCCTCGTCATCGGCGACCTCGACCGGCCGCTCGTCCTCGGGGCGGACGTATCCGCGATCGACGGAGAGCGAGCCATCGGCATCGATGCTGACGAACACGCCCGCGATGGCGATTTCCGCCGGATCGTAACGGACCGGGCGGTTGTCGAGCGTGTCGATCGCCGCCTCGATCTCGCCCAGGCGGGCATCCACTTCGTCCGGAAGCTCATCGGCGTCCTCGTATTCGGCGGTCAGGCGGTCGAGTTCCTCCTGCAGCGCGTCGCGCGTGGCCTGCTCCTCCGCGGTGACGTCGAGAGGAACGCCCTTGATCTCGCGCAGCCCATGGGTGACGCCGTAGGGAATGCTGACGGCGGCCTCGACCCATTTCCAGCCGTGGGTCGCGATCTCGTCGGCGATGGTCGTGAGCTTCTCGGAGACGAGGCGATCCAAAAGCCCGACATCCTGAAGCCAGCCGCCGTCGTCGGATTCGAAGAGGTCTCGCATCACGATGCCGCCGGCCGCCTCGTAGGCGTCGATGCCGACGAAGACGGCGCGCTTGTCGGAAGCGCGAACCGTCGTCTCGGTCAGCATGCGGCGGATGTGGTACGGCTCCTTCTGCCAGCTATTGCGGATTTGCTCCCAGACCTGCTCCTGACGGGCGTGGTCGTGCGACACGGTGAAGGCCATGAGGTGCTTCAGCTCCATGCCGTCCTCGGCATAGATGTCGAGCAGTGCCGGCGAGACCGACGCGAGGCGCAGCCGCTGCTTCACGATATTGACGTCGACGAAGAACGCGGCGGCGATGTCTTCCTCGGTCATGCCCTTGTCGCGCATGGTCTGGAAGGCGCGATACTGGTCGAGCGGATGGAGCGGCGCGCGCTCGATGTTCTCGGCCAGCGAAACTTCGTCGATCAGGATGGCGGCGTTGGCGGCCGAGACGACGCAGGGGACGGGAGTGGTCTTGTTGAGGCGCTTCTGCCTGGCGAGCATTTCCAGCGCGCGGTAGCGGCGGCCACCAGCGGGCACCTCGAACATACCGGTTTCCTGGCCCTCGCCATCGACGACCGGGCGCACATGGAGGCTCTGGATCAGGCCGCGACGGGCGATCGACTCGGCCAGCTCCTCAATCGAGACGCCGGCCTTCACGCGCCGGACGTTGGACTGGCTCAGCACCAGCTTGTTGAAGGGAATGTCGCGCGACGACGACAGCGTGATCTTCTGAACGGCGGTTGCCATGTTCGTTACTCCGCGACGAGCGCCGAGAGCCTCTCCCTCGAACCCAAACTCGTCACGAAGCGAAGCGCCGCCCTCTCACTCTTGGAGGGCAGCGCCACGGATCGGGAAAACGGAAAGGCACGGAGGCGCAAAGCCGGAGACACGGAAAGTCGTGCTTCCGGCTTCACGGCGATCAGGCGGCGCGGTCGAGCAGCTTCTTCGCCTTGCCCTCCAGTTCGAGCCGCGCGTCCTGGTTGGTCTTTTCGCGGGCGACGGCGGTGATGCCCGCGACGAAATCGAAGATCGATTCCGGCGGGCGGCCTTCCTCGGCCAGGACGGTCTCGATGATCTTGCCGGTCTCGGCCTTCGAGAATCCACGCTTGCGCAGGAATTCGGTGCGGTCCTCGTCCGATTTCGCGACGATCCGTTCGCGGGCCGCCCTGATGCCGTTGATGAAGGGCATTGGTGAGGAGTTCGCGAAGTTCAGCAGCGCCGGCGCAGCTTCGTGGGCGAAGCGCGAGGCCGCATACTTGCTGTGGCGGATGGTGATTTCCTCGAAATCCTCCACGCCCCACAAATTCCGATTCTGGCAGACCGCGCGGAGATAGAAGCTCGCCATGCCGAGCGTCTTGGCGCCGACCTCGGAATTCCAGCAGTAGAAGCCGCGGAAATAGAGGTCGGGCGAGCCGTCGGGGAGCCGACCGGCCTCGATGGGATTGAGATCGTCGACGAGGAAGAGAAACACGTCGCGATCGGACGCATAGAGCGTCGTCGTGTCCTTCGTGACGTCAACGCGGGGGTTGTAGACGCCGGTCGACCAATCGAGCACGCCGGGCACCTTCCAGCGCGTGTCACCCGTGCCGTTGCCGGCGATGCGCTGGACCGCCTCGACCAGCTCGTGGTCGTAGATCCGGCCATAGTCGGGGCCGGTGACGGCGCGCAGCTCGATCCGGCCGTTGTCGGTTTCGAGGGTCTTGATCTGCTCGGCCCGATGCGAGGACAGACCGTATTGCAGGTTGATGCCGGCAAGTGCGGCGGGGAGCTGGCGCAGATAGGCGGCGGGAGCGCCGACTTGGGCAGCGAGCTGGCCGAAGCTCCAATGGGTCGGCGCGACGGGCGTGTCCGAGCCGGGCAGGATGAGAGACAACCGCTCTGGATCGGTGCGGCTCGCCTCGACATGGATGAGCGCGGTTTCGACGACGCGCGTCCGGCTGCGCTCGGATCGCCTGCGAACCGAATCCGCCAGCTCCGACAGCGAAAGATAACGCTCGTCATCGGGGCGCGAGAACCATTCCGAAGAAACGCGGCCGATCCGCTCGCCGCGGCTGACATCCACCTTGTAGCCACCGGTCATGTCGCGGCGGGCGTCGAGAATCTGCATGTTCATGAGACCAAACTCCATGACGGGCGCCGGGAGCCTCTCTCTCGACACTCAACCCGTCATGGATCTCCGATCCCCACTCTCACTCTTCTCGGGGCGTTGCGGGGGCACCCCGTAGAAGGGGTCGGCCGAGACCTCGGCTCGGCCGTAGGGGAAGGCTTTCCCCTCCAGGCTCGTTCACATCGACCTGATTGAAATACGTCAGAAAATCGCATTGGGGATGACATGTGACAAAACCTCTGATAAGATCGCGGCCGATTAGAGGATTTGTAACATGCCCTCGGCGCAAGATTCGCAAAAGGCGAAGCTCAGAAGCCTGCTCGAAGCGCGCAGTATGATGCACGCGCATGAACTGCGTGAGGCTGGCATCAGCGCGCAAACGATCGCGCGCGCCGTCGAGAGCGGTGAAGTCGAGCGTATCTCGCGCGGGGTTTATCAGAAGCGTGGCGCGGAAGTCGAAGAGAACCAGATCCTCGCCGAAGCCGCCATGCGCGTCCCCAAAGGCGTGGTCGCTCTGGTATCGGCTCTCGCCTTCCATGGACTGACCGACCAGATGCCACGGCGGGTTTGGATGGCGATCGGGACGAGCGATTGGGCGCCCGTGCAGTCTTATCCGCCGCTGCGCATGGTCCGTTTCACGGAATCCTATCTGCGCCAGGGCATCGAGCATCATGCGATCGCTGGCATCGACGTCCCGGTCTATTCGATCCCGAAGACTCTTGCCGACCTGTTCCGAAACCCCAAACTGGTCGATCGATCAGTCGCTATAGAAGGTCTGCGCGCCGCCCTCCAGCAACACAAGGCAACTCCGAGCGCTATCGCCCAGGCCGCGAAGGCCGGCGGCGCCTGGAAGGTGATGCAACCCTATATCGAGGCGCTCACTTCCAATGGCTAAAGCACCGACGAATATGGCGAAGTCGGTCAAGGACCGGCTGCTCAATATCGCCCGGAAAGAAGGTCGCGCTTTCGACATCCTGCTGGTGCGGTTCGCGCTTGAACGGCTGCTCTACCGCCTGTCGATCTCAGCGCATCGGGACCGCTTCGTCCTGAAAGGCGGCATGCTGGTCACGGTCTGGGTGGCCGACGACAATCGGGTGACGCGGGATGCGGACTTTCTCGGACACGGGGACGCTGATCCTGACGGCCTGATTGCCGACTTCGGAGAGATCATGGCGATCGCGAGCGACGATGGACTCGCCTTCGACATCGATGCGCTCGCTGCGACCGTCATTCGAGAGGAGATGGAATATGGCGGCATTCGCATCAAGACCGCTGCCTATCTCGAAAGAACGCGCATCCCCGTCACAATCGACATCGGCTTCGGAGACGCTATGGCCGATGCGACGCAGCGGCTCGACTATCCGACCCTGCTGGATTTTCCCGCTCCGCAGGTTCGTTCCTATCCGCCCGCCACGGTGATTGCCGAGAAATTCCAGGCCATGGTGGCGCTTGGCGTCCTCAACGGACGCATGAAGGATTATTACGACCTGTGGGCGATCCCGCGCGCGATCGACATTTCCGCTGACGATCTGGATGCGGCCATCCGCGCGACGTTCGAGCGCCGGCGGACGCCGATTCCGAAGGAATGCCCCCCAGGCCTCTCAGCCGAGATGTTTGGCGACGAAGGGAAGCAGCGGCAATGGCGCGCTTACGCCGCATCGCTCGAACTCGACGCTGTTTCGCTGGAATCGATCATCGAAAAGGTTTGGGGGTTGGTCGGCCCGTCATGCGCGCGGATCGTAGCAAGAAACGGGAGTGAGGCATGACCGAGAGCGTCGCCATCATTGACGTCTGGGACGTCGAAACCTTCGACAGCGCGTTGCGCGGCGACCTCGACGCCCACACAGATGTCATCCGCGATTACATGCTCACCTCGCGCCGCCAATGGCTGGAGCGTGAGGCCTCCGATCGCACCATGCCCTATCCCGAGAATCCTTATGCGGGCGAGTTCATGTGGGTGAAGGAGCATATCATGCGGCTGATGGAAGGCCGCACGATCCGCGCTTGGCACTATACCCGCCTGACCGACGCGGAAGTCGGCGCTCTTCGACAGGGCGGCATTTATCCATCCAGCTTCGACACCATCCGATCACGTTTCGCGGCGCAAGTCGCTGCTGGCGCATTCAGCCAAAAGGTCGCAGATCGCTTGTTCGCCGACAGCCCGTACCAAAGCGATCAGCTCGACTCCCGCTCCAACAAGTTCTGGATGGTCTCGCATCCCGTCGACGTCGAAGACAGCGGCGTTGAATTGCTCCTCGAGAGCTGGGGCGGCGAGTCAGCCTATTTCTGGCAGCGAGACGCGGCACTTCAGGACATGCTGAAGAAGATCGGTCGGCCGCGTGTCCTGGAGATTGCCATGCCGCTCGCCCATTCCCGTCATGGTTATTCGGCGGCTGAGGCAGTGGTTGCCACTTATGGCCGGTTGCTCGGCTGCCGGCCGGGCAAACATGCGTTCGACCTCTACACACATCAGCCGCTCGGTCCTGAGCATATCCTCGCCGTTCATAGTGAAGGCGAGCCCAACTTCGGCGTCATGGCTCGGGGCTACCCGGCCGGCTTCGTCGACGTGAACCGCGATCGGTGGGACGAGGAATGAGCAGAGCGGACACTACACCCGACGCGGTAGCCTTCCTGCGCGAGATCGCTGGAGAACTCGCCGAGATTCACCGCGGCAGCGACTATTCACTCTGGCGCGGCGAGGCGAAGCACCGCGTCGATCAATATCTCTCGCGTGCGGAGCCGTTCTCCGATTTCGCGACGTGTTGGGTGTTCAGTGGTGACGGCGGTGGCTCTGTCGTCGGGGGCCGCTTCGGTGAATGGGCGATTGACCGGCTCGTCGAAAAAATAGCGCCGGAAGACATCGTTGCACTGTTCACGGACGAAGTGGCGCGGAATGCCGCGATCTACGAGGACGTCTCTCCGGTGCTTGGCATCGAAATCAACGAGCCATGTGAATTGGGCGACGGTGTTCGCCTTGTGCCGCCGGCGGCCGACATCTTCAGTGCCTTCGACTACCCTTGGCGATATTCGTGGCCGAGCATGCCCACCGGAACCGGCTTCCTCATCCAGTCCTACAAGGTAACGCCAGCCTTCGAGCAACAACCGGATGACGCAAATGGGCCAGCCGGGACCAGCATGACACAGCCCGCCTCATCGGCGCGTGATGCAATCCGCCGCCGTTTCCGGCTCGCCTGTTTGCTTGGCTCCAGCGGCGGGGTCGAGTTGCCGATGTCGGTAATTCTGTCGGATCGCCGCGCCTTGCTGTCGGCTGGTGGCACGATGTCAGGCCGTCCGTTTGCGGCTCACCCGCTCGTGGCTTTCCCAGCGGACATGGCGATGATCAAGACCGTATTTGGGCAGCTCGCGGCATTCGCCGAGGGAGATAGTCTTACCCGTGCAATCGACCGGCTCGGGCGCTCTCGGCTGGCAATCCATCCTGTCGACCGCGCTCTCGATTTGGGCATGGCCGCGGAAATCGTGCTGATGCACGATCTTGGAACGTCGAATACCGAAATCGCCTATAAGATTGGCAGTCGCGCTGCCTGGCTCTTGGGTGAGGGCGCCGCCGAGCGCACCAAGATCTTCGATGAGATGAAGCATCTATATAAAGCCCGGTCGGACGCGGTCCACTCGGGTGTGCTTCCGCCGAAGTCCAAGGTCGATCTCGATCTCGCCGATCAGCTTGTTGTCCGTGTCGTGCAAGCCATCCTGCAGCGTGGCAGTTTTCCGGATTGGACGAGCCTGACTCTGGGGGGCGAAGGCTGACGCGGTCTTGTTGGATCGACAGCAATAATACATCGGCCGCTCTAGCGGCCTACGAATGATTTAATAGGAATCGGCGATGCGCTCTCTTACGGACTTCCTTGCTGGCCTGCCTGGCATCATGCCCATTAAGACGAGAAAGCTCGTCCTTGAAGGAGGTGCTCTGTCGAAAGCTGAGCGCGCCGACATCTACATGCGCGAAAGGAACTGGCTCGATCTCGTTCTCGAGGTTGGTCCTGATGCGGCCGCGGCGATCCTGTCGGCCTACAAGGACGGGCGCCTTCCGATGAAGAGAGGCTGCACGCCAACGGATGCGCCGGAAGCAGAAGCTTATCTTGCCGAAGGAGACAAACTTAGGGAGCAGCTCGCGGAGAGAAGGAGGAGGGAGCAAGCGGTCAAAAACCCATTGCTCATTCTGGAACGCGATCTGATGGATCACCGTCTGATCGACAGCGTGTTTATCGCCAATATTGGCACTGGATCAGGTTCGATGGTGTTGGCAGGCATCACGGTGCATAAGCAGGTCATCGGTTATAAGAGCAACAGCGGGAAGAGCACCGGTTGGCGGGTCCGGTTTGACTGGACAGGATCGGATGGTCAGGTCCGGCACTCCTAGACAGTCCCGCCGGAGGCCGACAATCGACGTAATGACCCTGATCGAAACTGGGGCCTACATGAATGATGGCGCGACCGAAGACCGCGAGAGAGCGAAAATCGGTCGAATGACTGCGATAGTTGGTAAAACCTTGGCGACTGCACGCGGCTCTTCATTTGCCGTCACTCGCTCGCTACTGCGGCCCCTGAAATCCGCGCTTTTCGATGGCTGCGAGAACTTTGCGGTTGATGTCACGACGCTTGCCGAGTTGGGCCGAGGTCAGACTTCGAAGGCGCATCGTGTTCTGGCAGAAATTGTATTCCCACTCATTGAGCACGCGTCGCTCATGGAAAAAAGCGATCGCGTCGGCGTTCAGGCTCTTGTCTGGGTCTTTCCGAATTCGTTTGATGGCGGTGAAGATCAGGTCGGATCGTAACCCGAGAAACCGCTTCACGCAGATGTTGCCTACCTCTGTCGAGTGGCCGGTGACACGATTGTGGATGGAGCACATTTCTATGATGGGGAAGTGTCCACACGGACATGCCTCTGGCTCATCAGCTTCATGGATGCCGACCAGGCTCCATTCCTTGACGGCGACGTCCCAGCTTCCCGCATTGCTCAGGGGAAGGATGTGCGCCTTGAGCTGCTGGAGATTATAGCCATCTCCCATCTCTGTTCCTCCTAGAGCTGACGCAGTTCGTCCAAGTCGTCGGCCGTCTGCTTCAAGATCGCTTCGTAGCAGGTGACGCATACGCGGCGCTCGGTCGTGAAGGCGCCCCCAAGCTTGGGTATTGCGATGCAGGATGTTCCGGCCGGGATCTCGTCATTGCACCGATAGCATTCAGAGCGGCGCCGAACGTTGACCTGCCCCTGAGTTTTTCCCCCAGTTGGAGTTAGAGTCCGGCCCTGACGAGGACGGACTGATGAAGCGAGCAAGGTTTACGGAAGAGCAGATCATTGCGGTGCTGAAGGAGCACGAGGCCGGCGCCAAGACCGCCGATCTGGCGCGCAAGCACGGGATCTCGGAGGCGACGTTTTATAACTGGAAGGCCAAATTCGGCGGGATGGACGTCTCCGAAGCGAAGCGGCTGAAGGCTCTGGAGGAGGAGAACGCCAAGCTGAAGAAGCTGCTGGCCGAGCAGATGCTGGATGCGGCCGCACTGCGCGAGCTTCTGTCAAAAAAATGGTAGGGCCCGTCGCCAAGCGCGAGGGCGTCGCGCACCTTCAGTCCGTCATGGACCTGTCGGAGCGGCGGGCCTGCCGGATCGTCGGCGCGGACCGCAAGATGGTCCGCTATCGATCCCGTCGGCCACCCGACACCGAGCTGCGGGCCCGCTTGCGCGATTTGGCCAACGAGCGGCGGCGGTTCGGCTACCGCCGGCTGTTCGTGCTGCTGCGCCGGGAGGGCGAACGATCGGGCCTCAATCGCATCCACCGGCTGTATCGCGAGGAAGGGCTTTGCGTGCGCAAACGGCGGGCCCGGCGCAAGGCCGTGGGCACGCGGGCGCCGATCTTGGTCGAGGCCCAGCCGAACGCACGCTGGTCGATCGATTTCGTCCACGACCAGTTTGCCAACGGCCGGCGCTTCCGCGTCCTCAACATCGTCGACGACGTGACGAAGACCTGCCTCGGCGCCATCCCGGACACCTCGATCTCCGGCCGACGGGTGGCCCGCGAACTGACCGCGATCGTCGAACGGCACGGCAAGCCGGGCATGATCGTGTCCGATCACGGCACCGAGTTCACCTGCAACGCCATGCTCGCCTGGTGTCAGGACAGCAAAGCCGACTGGCATTTCATCGCGCCCGGCAAACCGATGCAGAACGGCTTCGTCGAGAGTTTCAACGGCCGGATGCGCGACGAACTGCTCAACGAGACGCTGTTCTTCGACCTCGACGACGCCCGCGCCAAGATCGCCGCCTGGGTCACCGACTATAACAACGAACGCCCACACTCGGCGCTCGGCTATCTCACACCGACGGCTTATGCCGCCACCTTCACTGCAACGGGCGATCGGCTCCGCAACACCGACCAGCTCCGCCGATCGCCCGTTGCTCAACCCACGCCCCACGGCGTACAAACCGCCGAGGCTCTAACCGTGACTGGATGAAAGTTCGGGAGCAGGTCACAGGATTTCGAATAGATCGAAGATCTTCCAGTGCGAAACCTGCCAGACCGTTGTGTCGGTCGAGGTCATGGTTGAACGAATCTCGATGTTCAATTCAAACCCGGATCTGGTGTTTGACTGAATTGGATCCATATTCATGTCCGGCGGCGACGCAGCGGACAAGATCAGTCTGTTGCCGTGAAAGATCGTCCAACCTCTCAGCCAGCGCGAGAAGGCGGAGCATCGTCCGGCTCTCCGTCACGCCAGCCAACTGACGACAACGCTCCGCCGTATCACGCAAATAGTCTACCGACCCAGAAACCATCACAGCTTCCATTTTCGACGAAAGCCTAGAGCGTCAAGAACGATCGTTCAACTTGGTAGAAATACGCAATCGGGGCGGGCGTGTTGAGGCTTGTCAAGACAACACCATTGGCTGCAAAGATGGCTTGGATGAAGCGCTCGGATTGTTTGCTGGAATGGTCCGTGCCGCCACTTCGGATCAAGAGAACGGGCTGTAGCGACAATTCGAGGGGCGGCGACGCGGCCCTCGCTGTCCATTGCTGCAAAATGGCCCTCAAGACGAGTTGCGGGTTTAGATGGAGAATGCGCCAAGCCGAGCCAGAATCGTAGCCTAATCAGATCTGGTGCCATGTAGCGCGCTGTCTGCCGAGACCTTTCTAAAAGTTGACCTATTTCTTGAGCAGGTCGCGGATTTCCATCAGCAATTTGACTTCGTCGCTGGGGCCAGCCGGAACAGTTACCGGTTCTTGCTTCTTCAATCTGTTCATTCCTTTGATTACCAAAAATAGTACCCACGCGACGATCGCGAAATTGAGGGTGACCGTGAGAAATTGACCCCACCCCAACACAGCCCCCTGTTTCTTCGCGTCGGCGTAGGAAACGCCGGCCTGCACCTTTGAAGAGAGAGCTGTGTAGTAGTTCGAAAAATCAAGACCTCCGGTAATTGCACCAATGACGGGCATAATGACGTCGCTCACAATAGATGTTACGATAGCGCCGAATGCGGCGCCGATGATCACGCCGACCGCCAAGTCGACGACGTTTCCGCGTAATGCAAACTTCTTGAATTCATCGAGCATTGGTGATCTCCAGATTATTGAAGTCGCGCACCACAAATGATTGCCATGGCATTCTTACAGAAGAAACAGTCTGGTATTACGTCAAATCTATGTCAGGCCCAGTTCGTGCGCAGCCCGCCCAAGCGTGGCGGTCGAGAAGCGGCCGTGGTGCTGTCGACCCAAGCGGCCGCAAAGAAAGGTAGTTTGGAGGTGTCCGGCAGCACAGTCTGGCGCGAACCGGCCGGATCCGTAGACAGCCCTTTGTCAGATACGTGTCCTGAACCGTCTCAGCGTCGAAGATCGGACGAAGAATCCGACTATTCGGCCCATCACGATTTGCAGTCAAGCGAAGCGGCCTTTGTGCATTATTTTGGCAAAGAGCACTCTACGAGAGCAGGGCGACGGCGTGACGCGGGCGTTTCCCGGCATTCCTGAACGACAAGCCGCTTGACCGCTTGACCGATATTCGGGCTGGCGGCCGAGTCGGTCGGCGCCGATGAGGCGATATCATTGCGCCGTTGGCCGTGACCCCCGTGGCGCGAGCGGCCTGATACCGGGCGGATCGGTACTTCGATGGGATTGTGAATGGTCTTGCTCATGATGGAGTGATGCCACCGAGAGTATGCGCACAGCGCTGCATATCGATCGCAAAAGGCCTTGAAGGACTAATCGTCCGGTTCACCTGCACGAAGACGCAATTTTCGAGCGAAATCTGCAGCCGAGAATTGGATAGCCTAGTCGTCTCGCGTCAATTTGCGACTGGCGGACCACCACTCTCCGGTACCGATGTATCGATGGGTTCTGCGTTGCCGCAAATGCCCGGAGCGCATAAACTCAATGCTATTCAGCGCGCGTAGCTTCACGATTATTCGATGAGGAGGTAGTCATGGGATTTCTCGACGACGTTGGCAGCGCGATCAAAGGCGCAATCGACAAGATTGAAACCGCAGCCATTCCGGCCATGATATCCGAGGCGCTGGCGAAGACCGATTTCGGGGATTTGCAGGGATTGATCGACAAACTGCGATTGGGCGGCCTAAAAGAACAGGTCAACTCATGGCTGAGCAACGGCCGTAACCTGCCAGTCACCGCCCAGCAGATTCACGATGCACTTGGTAACGAGCAGGTCAAGCAGCTTGCCGACAAGTTCGGTGTTCCGCTCGATGCAGTGTCGAAATTTCTGGCCGATCATCTGCCGACGGTGGTCGATCAGGCGAGCCCTGAAGGAAAGATCGAAAGCAACGCATGAGAGGCTTTCTCCAATCGAAGCCCAAGCACTGGGGGCGCACTGACGACTGCGCCCCCAGACAATGGACACGTGTATACGAAGCGACACTTTCGTCGAGATCGTCAAGGTTGCTTACTTGGTGCTGCAGTTCCGCACCAAATATGTGACGACAAGGGCCACCAGGTCTAAGCTTTCGGTCAGCGGGGCCGCCCGAAGATCAGTCCGACAAATGACTTCTGCAGGCACGCCGCCTGTCGTGATTACGGGCATTGCCGGTGCTCGAGGACAAATCTTCCACGATCGATGCGCCTAGCGGCTGATCTCAACGCGTCGCCGCCCAGAACCATTTTTCTCAACGCGCGTTAGAACAACGCTGACAATCAAGCGTAGTCAACGCTGATCGCCATGTATCTGCCGCGAGGAGATTTCAACAGCACTGTCCTGATGCATGTTCCGTCGCCTCGTAAAACATCGAACGCAGGCAGCTTGCATCAACAAGGCGAGCAGCGTTCCACGCCCCGGCGTTGCGCGAGAACAATACGAAGGCGCGGACTGACTCCGGACGACGGGGCGGCTCGGTGTAATGCTGCGAGTCTGGCTCACGATGACGCCGGCAAACGTTGTTCAGCGAGATGATCTCTGTGCCAACATCTTCTGCAGCAGGGTCCGGCGCTCTTTCGTCTCGGCGTCGCTTTCATTTGACATCACGACTGTCGCATCTGCGATTTGGTTGTCAATCGACGCGTAACGGCCCGCGGGTCGCAGCGCGGGCGATCTGGCTCCGCGCGGCGGGGTGCGCAACGAAGGTTACCTGGCTCCGCACGAAGACGGGTAGGGCGCAGTTTTCATCAGGATGCGGCGACCGTCTAAGAAGTGCCGAATTTGAGCGCCCAGCGCTGCCTTGCTACGCGACGCAACAAGGCGCGAATCAGCTAGAGTAATAATGATATTGTTGAGCGGTCGGCGAGCCATGACGAGCGACGAAGTCTATATCCTCGGTTCCAGGTTGACGAGATCCAACGAGATTTGCGAGCTGCTATTGGAGGCTGGTCTCGCGGCCGTCTTCTTCGCGGACGTGCCGGCGCTGATCAGCACCGCGAGAGATCGACAACCTGTCTGCCTGCTCGTGAATCTCACTGTCGCGGACAAGGTCGACTTTAAAGTGCTTCGGATTTTGCAAGAGATTGGATGCGCTGCTCCGATTATCGCCATGTCGAGCCGCGCGTCGATCAGATCCGCAGTGAAGGCCATCAAGTTTGGTGCATTTGATTTCGTGGACAGCTCGATAGATCGTCGTCAATTGGTGGGCAAGATCAAGAGCGCCATTGAAACGCGGGCGCCCCAACAAGTTGTGCCGCGAACATCGTTCAGACAGCTTACAATGCGTGAAAAGCAAGTGCTCGACCTAATTGTGAGCGGGAGCACCAATAAGGAAATTGCCAAGACGATGGAAATTAGTCATCGTACCGTAGAATATCATCGTATGAATATCATGCGTAAGTGTGGAGCAAGAAGCTCCACGCAACTCCTCATTTTGGCTACCGATACCGTAACAGTTGCGGAAGAACGAGTGGCATCGGCATGACGGAACGGGATCGGAGCTTTGTCGGCTTCCGATCAGTAATCCCAGTCTGGTCTTGCTGATCGATCTCGTGAGCGTGCAAATTGAACGTCTGTTCGGTCTCTGGGCCGCTACCTCGTACAAGTCCGAGGTGTCAAATTGACGTAGTCGTCCGTGAAGTTTGCTGGATCGGATTGATTTAGGGGTGGCGGTCGGCTTCGGGGCGGAGCGACAGCATCAACAGCAGGGCACGCAAGAGCCGCTCGAACCAGCGCAGCAGCAGGTGGAAGTTGAAGCCTGCGGCGGCGAGGACGGCGTTGATGCGGTCGCCGTGGCGGCCCTTGAGGTGGTTGCGGCCCATGCGGTGCTCGGCCTTGAGATGACCGATCACCGGTTCGACGGCGGTGCGGCGCTTCATCTCGCGGCGGATGGTCCTGGTGACGCTGCGGACCCGGCCGGAGATCCAGACCTTGAAGCGGTCGGGATAGCTGTGGCCGCGATAGCCCTTGTCGACATGGATGCGCTGGACCTCGACACCGGTCAGATTTTGCAGGTCTGCGATGATCGGCCCGAGCGTGTGGCCGTCGAACGGATTGCCGTGCAGCGCCTTGGCATGCAGCACGAACTGGCCGCCCTTCGGCGCGGTGACCGGGGTCGCGACCGAGACCTTGCAGCCGAACTCGTAGGGTGAGCGCGCCTTGCCCTTGCCGATGCATTCGACCTCCGGGGCGTGCAGCGAATAGACCTTCTGGCCGCGCTGGCGGTGATCCTGTTGCTTCACCCGGACGGCGAGATCGAGCAGCGGCGCGAAGCGATCCTCGCGCGCGGCGTTGCCCTCGATCTTGCGGCGGATGTCGCGGATGATGCGCCCGAGCCGGGTGCGCAGGAATTTGAGTTCGCGGCGGGCGCGCTTGAACTGGTGGGCGTGGGTGTAGCGCCCGACCATGATCGCGGCGCGTTTGGCGACGCGCAGATAGCTCTGGCGCAACGCCACGCCCTCGCGCTTGGCCAGATCGACCAGCTTCTCGATCGCGCGGTGGTTGAGCCGGGCGTCGGTCGGATGAGTGACCGCCTTCTCCTGCACCGTGGTGTCGACCACCACCCGTTCCAAATCCTTGGTCTGCAGCGCGCCCGAGCGATGCGCCACCGAAAGGCTCTCCTGCAGCAGCGCCGCGAGCTGCTCATCGCCCAGCCGCTTGCGCCAGCGGCTCAGCGACGAGCGGTCGAACGGCAGATCGTGCCGGAACACGACCTCGCCGCAGAAGAACTGGAAATACGGGTTCTCCACCCAGCGCGCGCACAAGACCTCGTCGGACAGATCGTGCATGTGCTTGAGGATCAACAGCCCGGCGATCAGTCGCGTCGGCAACGGCGGCTGCCCAGGACCCGTGCGATAGCCGGCGCCGAAGCGCCTCTCCACAAACGCCCAGTCGATCTCCGCGGCCAGCCGCACCAGCGGATGGGTGAGATCGATGATCTGCTCCAGCGCCGGCCGAAACAACTCCACCTGACGATCGTCGCGCGGCTTGCTCACCTATCCCTCCCGACAGACGAACCCGCCACCAAAGGAATCACAAACCGGCCCAATCGAGAATCCCAAAACGCAAGAAAACCGCGGTCGTCCCGCGGCTTCCTGCAAAAGCGAATACTTGCCCACGATCGATCAGTCAGAAAAATCAGCGGCTCCCGAATTGTTCACGGGCGACTACGTAACATTGGAAGCCGTCGACCATCCTGTTGGCACGGAGCGAAGCGCTGCCTAGTCCGTGGTGCATCGAGACCGCGCTGTTGATGGATGCGCTTTCCAGGCGGTCGTTACGTTCAATGGGCTAACGCCGCAGTAAACGAATCAAGCGAAGCAAGCTACCGATAAGATCAGCCGAGAAATTGAAAGCCTGAACAGCATTTCAGGCGACGTTGTCAGCGCTCTGTCTGTCATCAAGCAAGCGATCAACAACGTCAGCGAATATGTCACTTCGACTGCTGCCGCGATCGAGGAGCAGAGTACAGTAACGAACGAGATGTCCACCAGCATGCAACGCGCGGCCGCAGAAGCGGCGGCGATCGCAGGGCGCTAGCTAATCCCCAATTGTCAACACTCCGGATCTCGTATGACTGCTGCCGGAATAGCCGATCGCCGTGCAGGCTCGGCTGACGTTCCGAAGATAGGTGGCTCTCAAACGAACCGGTCAATGTCGCAAAGACCAAGTGCGGGTGGGCTTCTCGTACGAGTGCAGTGTCTCATTTCGGAATCCGTGAACGAGGTCGCTTAACGGTGTCCGAAGGCAGTTCGCCGAAGATATCCCTATACGATCTTGCAAAGTATCCCGGGTTGGTAAAACCACATCGGAATGCAACTCCAGAAATTGTGAGCCCGTCGGCGGCTTCGAGCAAGAGTTGTCGCGCACGATGAAGACGTACCTGTTGAATGAAATGATGCGGCGAGCAACTATGGCGCGCTCGAAACATGCGAAAGATGGTCCTTCCGCTCACACTGGCGACATGTGCCAATTGGTCAATATCGAGCTGCTTGTCCCAGTTGGCATAGATGTAGTCCTCAATTCGTGCCATCTGTCCGGCGCTTCCAAGCGTCGGGGTGCGCTCCAATAGATGATTCTGGTTGTGATTCGTATGTAGTAAGAACCGGAAAATGAGCTCGTGCTCGAATTCGGCTATAGCGTGAGGCGTGAAATGGTCTCCAAACTCATCGAGTTCGATAGCGAACTGGCAGACCGCCTGACGTAAGAGAGCATCTCTTCGGACGTCGTTCCGATTCGGCTGACTCAGCGTAACGGTGGGAGTCGAGTCGAGTCCTGTAAGCGTCTGCAGCTTTCGCGACAGCGCTTCACCGTCCACCCGTAGACTTAGGCACTCGAATCCGCCCTTTCCATATTCGACACTCCAGTCCTCGCAGTCGGGTGGTACGATAAATCTGCGTCGAGTGGCGTACAATCGATACGTTGCCGGCCGATCTGCACCTGAGCAGAATTGCGCAACTGAAACACCCGCCGTGCATATTCCGTCGCACCAAAGTTCACAGTCACCTTGTTGTTGGTTGCGATCCAGATGAGGCCGACCTGGGTCAATCTCACTGCGTTCACACGAAAGACGAAGAGTTCGTCGCTCTTCTCGAAGTCGAATCGCCGCCCACCTGCGTTCGCGATTAGCGATGCCGCGAGTTCGTCAATGTCGGAAGAAACAATTTCGGGGAACCGGCCCAATAGCACAGTCGAATCCGCCTTGCTCGATGTTCGAAACGCATAGTCTTCAAGTCCCGATATACCGGATCGGCACCGAAATCCGAAACCAAATCAATTGCGGTCTTGTTTCTGCTGGCAGATGAGATCTCTAAGCATCGGATAAGGAGCCAAAATCGAACGGAACGGCCACAACCATTAGTTGATAAGGTGGCCTCCAGATTTCGGTGCTTTTCCGATTGGCTCGAGGTGCCGTCCTAGCTGCCAATTCACCGTATGCGTGTGGTCCACGTTCAACGGGAAAGTGTTGTTCGAGTGTTGTTCGCTTGCGAATTTGATTCGGACAGAGGTTCCGGGAGAGTCTTCAAAGAAGAATTTCTGTTGAGGCCTTGTCCAACGGTAGAATTGGGATGTCCATGGGAGAATGAGGTGAGGCGCCGAAGCGGGACAGCAGTCGGTCGTGAAGGTGGATGAAAGGTGACATTATGGACATTTCGCGCCAAGCCTGACCTGTCAGATCACTGTCGTTTGGTGCGACGTCGTCGGGACTGGTGTTGAGCACAGGTGTTCAGATCGAGAGGTCTATGTCAGGCTTGCAACGATGAGCATTAGTTCACTGATTTGGGAGAAAACCATGGTCGTGATCCAGAATGTCTGTTCTCGATGCAGCCGCAATAGGAACTTCAATGGCCGTTGGCGCATCGCGAGTGGCTACGATGTACACGAGTATGTCTGTCCAGACTGCGATGGCAGGATGAATGTCGTTGTGAGGTCCAACCCAAACGGAAGTGCGATCAGTACGGACGGAAGGCGGCTGAGGGGAATTCAGGCCCTGAGTGATGGCGGCGACAAAGGGTAGTATCGGGCATCGCGTCATTTGCTCGCATTGGATAGCGCCCTTCAGTTTGGATGGCTGCTCCTCGGGCATTAGTCAAATAGGGCACGCGCTGCCCGAGGGCGTAGCGGACGATATCCGGGCTGCTGAATTGTCGGCGCAGACAACGGGAGTCCGAGCTCCCAAGTGCAGAATTAGTCCAGGAAACGTCAGCCGTGGCTGCGAAGCGGTGGGCCTCTGCCGGCAATAATGTTCCGAAATCTATCCTGACGCCGAGACCCGTTTGAGGCGGCAACCCCCAATCTTGCGCGCGCTGCAGCGTCGCTGCGAATCACGATGCCCAGCCCCTCAGGCTGTATGACTGCGTGCCGCAGGAAATGGGAGACCCAATCTGCGCTGGATGGCATCTCCAGTTGCGGTATTTGTGTGTTTGGTACGTGCTAGTGTCTGTGGATTGCGACATCGTGTAACCACAGTGCCATATGCATGCATGCCAGGTAGAGAATAAGTAGTTAGAAAGGATCACGTTAGTACGATTGTGTCTCTGTCGAGACAGGCGGTCGCCAGACGAGCAATTAGGTTGTTTTTCGTGGATCCATATGTCGACGTCGGGCCCCATCAAATCGAGCGACCTATCAACCAAGGAGAGCCTCGCGCGATCCGGAGAGCGTAGAGCGATGTGTCTGTTGGGTTGGCTGCTATAAGAACGGCCATGTGAGCACGGTATCCAAGGTACGGAGGAAGTATGGGGTTGATCATCGAGTTTCCTACGAAACGAAGTGTGTCCACGGAATGGATCGTGTCGTCCGTCGAACGCGTTTCAATGGAAGGAAATGCGCTCGCCGAGGTGAGTGCAAGTTGCCAAGAAGTGGCCGGCCGGCTGCGACACGAATTGGATCAAATGGCCCTCCTGATTCCGACCATCGAGGATGCGCGTATAAGGGGCCATTTGAGCGCGAGCATCAACGCTAATCGAGATCGGCTTGCAATCGCCGCGAAGCAGTTGAACCACCAGACAAAGACTCTTCGTCATCTGCTCTCGAAGATCAACGAGCGCGAGGAGGGATAGGAGCGCACGAGGTCTCCGATCGAGCGCCCTCGATCGTGTGCTGCGATCGCTGTCGGTCGGGCATTAGAAGCGGCAATCTGCCGAAATTGCAACCATAGCCGAGGGGCCACTTAGGAGTGGAGTAGACAACATGCGTAGCCTCAATCGAATCGGGATCAAGCTCGGCTTTGCGGGAGTGATCGGCATTATGCTAGCGGTCGGGATGATCGCCAATCAGGCGGCCACCGAGCCTAAGGTGCGCGAAGCGAACCGACACGCGGACGACGAAGCCCAGATCTCGGAAAACGCTCTGATCGCGGAATCGGAAATGCGAAACATGCAGCTTGCTGTGCGTGGCGTTCGGTTGGCACGCTCGACGAAGGATTTTGATAAGCGACGCAGCCAGTTTCGGGATGCCAAGGCCGCGCAGGCGAAATTGCTGGAGGTATCGATCGCTCTCTCGGCATCGCCAGAAGAAAAGCGGATGTACGGTGAAATCACGAGACTTACGGACGAATATGCCGTCGGCGCAGACGAACAGGCCCAGCAGCAGAAGAAGATGCTCGAACTCAACGAGAAACGCGCCACATTAGCGACCGATTGGGATAGGAAGGCCGACGCGCTTATCGCGGCAACCGGCAACGGCGGCGGCACCGCCAATCTGGATCGTGGCGGATACTGAGTGCTGCCGGTGTGCCGCGTCCCAGTCCGACGCTTAACGCGCGTGAAAGAAGTATCGCGTATTGAGTTCAGTCGGCAACGAGTAGCGTCACCTGCCCCTGAGGTAGTTCGAACATTGCCAATCTGGTGCATATTCCGTTCACTCGGTGATCGCCTAGTTTCAGTCCAGCAGTCCGTTCTCGCTCATAGCGGCGGTCTGCAGCGATGGAGGCGCGCGATAGTCGATCCTTCCGAGTTCATGCGCGTCTCCGGCCTTGCGCAACAGCGAACCGATAGCTCAGACTATGTACGCGGCCAGCAGCTCAACGCGATGCTGCGATTCACCCCCGTGATGATGGTCGCCAATGTCGTCAACGCGGCGGTCTCCGCACACATCGTCAGCACCAAGGCCGGCGCGCTGGCCGTTCTGGTGTGGCTGTCGCTGGTGGTGCTCGCGGCCGGATTTGCGATCCGGTCGTGGATCGATGCGCAACGACGCCCGGGTCGGGGCGCCGCGTCGCCGCGGGCGATCCGGCGGGCGACCTGGCACGGAGCGGGTCTCGGTCTGTTGTGGGGCGCGTTGCCGGCTCTGTGGTTCGCGGAGCTGACGGGCGGAGGTCAGCTTCTCGTCGCGACGCTGGTCACCGGCATGATCTGTTGCGGCGCCTTCGCGCTCGCCACCGTTCCGAGCGCGGCGAACGGCTACGTCGTGTGCCTGACGGCGGGCGGCCTCGCCGGCGTGCTGGGGGCGGACCTCGAACATGCCATCCCGCTCGTCGTGCTGCTGTTGGCGTATTCCGTTGCCGTTTGCTACGCGGCGGTGGGAACCGCGCGCCTCTACGTCGACAAGGTGACGTCCGAGGCCGAACTGACTGAACGCGGCGAGGTGATCCAGCTTCTGCTCAGCGAATTTCAACAGAACGCCTCGGACTGGCTGTTCGAGCTCGATGCCGAGCAGCGCTTTCAGGACGTCTCGCCGCGCCTTGCCGAAATCGTCGGCCTGTCCGAAGACGATCTGCTCAAGCGGCCGTTCGCGGACTGGCTCTCCGCCGCGTCGAAGCGATCCTTCGCGGCGACGTGTGAAGCTGGCGTCGCGTTCAAGGGCTTGCTGGTCGAGGTGGTTCTCGACGACGGCACCCGGCGCTGGTGGTCGATCTCGGCCAGCCCGATCGTGCAACGGGGGCGGCGGGCGTCGGGATGGCGCTGCGTGGGCTCGGATGTGTCCGATGCGAAGACCGCAAAGGATCGAGTGATCTGGCTCGCCACCACCGACGCTTTGACCGGCCTGCCGAACCGGACCACCTTCCGCGACGCGGCGGCGTCCGCGCTGTCGCCGACGGCGCTCGCCGTCGCGGTGCTGGATCTCGACGGCTTCAAGGGCGTCAACGATTCACTCGGGCACGCCGCGGGCGACCAACTGCTCGTCGCGGTCGCCAGACGGCTCAAGACGTTCGAGAGCGCGTCGATCGGAGTCGGCCGGCTCGGCGGCGACGAGTTCGGATTGTTCTTCGAGAGTATGGGCCAAAGCGAGGTGGTGTCGACCTTGCGGGCGATCGGTTCGGCGATCGCGCAGCCATTCGCGCTCGATGCGGCGAGCGTCGTGATCGGAACGACCGCCGGCGTCGCCTTCCGAACCGATCTTCAGGAGAACGTCGACCGCTTGCTGAACGAGGCCGATACCGCGCTCTACGCCGCCAAGCACGGGTCCAAAGGCTCGGTGGCGGTGTTCGATGCCGCGATGGACCAGGCGCAGCAGGAGCGGCGCGAGTTCGCCGAGGATTTGCGCCGAGCGCTGGCTGCGAACGAGCTCTGGCTAGCGTTTCAGCCGGTGGTCGACATCGCGACGTCGCGCGTCGTGTATTTCGAAGCCTTGCTGCGCTGGACGCATCCGACCAAGGGGCTGGTGCCGCCAGATCGCTTCATCGCCGTCGCCGAGACCACCGGCCTGATCGCCGAAATCGGAAAATGGGTGCTGAAAACGGCGACGCGGATTGCGGCGACCTGGCCGGACGACATCGGCGTCGCGGTCAACCTGTCGCCGGTGCAATTGGGTGACGAGCGGCTCGACGAAATGGTGTTCGGCGCGCTCGCAAAGAGCGGCCTCGATGCTCACCGGCTCGAACTGGAATTGACCGAAGCAGTGTTTATCCGCCACGGCGAACGGGCGCGGTCGTTCATCGAGAAGATGAATGCGGTGGGCGTTCGTATCGCGCTCGACGATTTCGGGACCGGCTTCAGTTCGCTCGGCTATCTCACCCGGCTGCCGGTTCACAAACTGAAGATCGACCGCTCGTTCGTCTCCGGCCAGACCGCGCTGAAGGAGCGCAACGCAGTGATCTCGGCCGTCATTAGCATGGCGCGGGCGTTGTCGATGGAGACCACCGCGGAAGGTATCGAGAACGAAGCCGAACTGGCGTGGATTCGCGGACTGGGGTGCAATCAGGGCCAGGGCTATTACTTCGCAAAGCCGCTGCGCGCCGAAGACGTCCAGCCGTTTCTCGATCGCCGCAGCCGCCGCCGTGCACGTAAGGCGCGGATCAGCGAACCTTTGGCCTGCTGACGTCACGGTATCCGCATCACCCGCAAGAGGGTGTCGCGGTCGCCGAGCGCGGGGGAGATTTTACGGCTTGTCCAAACAGAAGACCACCTCGACGATCGAGCGGGCGTCGTCGATCCCGGATGCGCCGCGGTCACCGAGCATGCTGTGCCCAGATTGTGCCCCAGTCCTCTCGGGGCACTCCGCAAGGGAAGTAAAGTCCCAACCCTTTTAAATATTGATAAAAATGGTGGGCGCACAAGGGATCGAACCTTGGACCTCTCCCGTGTGAAGATCACGCTCACCAGCGTCGAATTCGATCTCCTGCTCGGGTTCTGCCGCAACCCCGGAAAGGTGATGTCGCGCGAGCAACTCATCGCGCTTGTGCATGGGGGAATGGCTGGGTCGATTGAGCGCAGCATCGACGTCCATATCAGCCGCATCCGACCGAAACTGGAGCCTGACCCATCCGATCGCTCCATGATCAAGATGGTGCGGTTGGGAGGATATGTGTTCACGCCGTCAGTTGAGGAACATCGATGAAATTGGCGCAGCGGCTTATGCCACGAAGCATCACGAGCCAGATCACGTTTATCGTAGCTGTTTCCGTCCTGCTCGCGGTCGCGCTGCTGGCATCGGTGCTCATCCTTTTCATCGGCCCGCCGGCCAACGACAATCGGGCGGCGATCGCACGGATTGCAGAAATCTCGCGACTTGCCCGCAATGCGAGCACACCATCGGAGCGGGACGCGATCATTTCAACAGCGCAGCGCCTCGATCCGCAGATCAGGCGCGTCGCAATCGGCGAGCTTGTGCCGATCAAAGACAATAACGGGTCGCTTGTACCGTGGCTCGTTGAGCGCGCGTTGACGAACCAACCCGACGTTGAGTTGATTGCGGACCTTCGCGATCCTAACGGACCAGAATCGCAGGTCGTTATGCGATTGGCTGGTTCCGAGGCTATGGTGTTCGAGTTGAGAGTTGACTCGCCGCTGTGGCGCATGTTGCTCGCGCCCGCTGCTCTGATGGCAACGATCATCGTGGTTTCGACCGTGTTGCTATCCTTGTATGCGGTCCGCTGGGTGGTGACTCCGCTGGCCAAAGTTGCCGATGCCGCAGCCTCGTTCGGCCAAACGTCCCTGGCCTCAGAGGCGCTGGCTAGAAGAGGTCCGCAAGAAATCATCCAAGTCACGGATGCGCTCAACGACATGCGCACCCGTATCCGCGACTGATCGACGACCGTACGCGCATGCTGGCCGCGATCAGCCACGATCTGCGAACGCCTCTGACGAGGCGTCGGCTACGAACGGAGCGGGTTGCAGATTCGGATTTGCAGGCCGCGATGCTGACCGACATCACGACAATTAGTCGAATGATGGATGAGACCCTGGATTATCTGCGGGACGACGCCCAGTCAGAGACGGTTACCCGAATCGATTTGCCCAGCTTTCTGAAGACTATCTGCTTTGATTTAGCCGACATGGGTCACGACGTGGCCTACGTCGGCCCCGGTCGCCTCTCATACGAGTGCCGTCCACGCGCGTTGTCTCGCGCCATCACGAACATCGTTGGGAACGCGGTGAAATTTGCTGGAAAGGTTTCGGTAGCGCTCGCGGAAGACGAGACCGGCCAAATTGAGATCGAAATTGCGGAAAATGGTCCCGGTATTCCCGAGTCTATCCGCGATCGCGTGTTCGATCCATTCTTTAAGGCCGACAATGCCCGCACCTCGATCAATAAGGGGTTCGGTTTGGGCTTATCTATCGCGCGAGAAGTCGTCCAGCGGCACGGAGGTGCGATCGAATTGAATTCGAACGACCCGACAGGGCTTCGAGTTGTGATGACTATGCCGGCCGTAGGCGCGGTCTCGTCAAAGTCCTCGAAACGGCAGTGCGCGTGATCAAGCCAAAGGGCTGCGCCGAAGCGTCCAACCCAACCGAAGTGACCGGATATCGTTCACTCCGCAAGATTGGTCGAGCATCGACGGCGCGTCACTTCTACAACGTCGACTCTACCTATTTGGAAAAGTTGCAGACATCATCGCTTGCGGCGCGGGGGGATTGCGGGGAGCTTGAGTGGCGAGACGCCATTGTTGCGCAATGTCGTGGCGATCGCGGTGACGCGTGCTCATCACTCTGTTGATTGTAGCGCGAAGGCACGTCCAATGCCTCCGTTGCCGCCGACTGGTTGGCGGTTGTGTTCGTGACCATATCGAACCCGAAGATAGCCGGGACCTTCTCACTCTTGATAGGTTGCCGGCCGGTAGGAAAGCCAATGGCGCCATGAGCGCAGCGGCGGCAGTCGGCAGCCACGAGGGTTCAGTCTATGGGCCTGCCAAATCGTCAGGACCGAGATATGCGATGTCGATTTTACTGACGTCCTGCGCGACCTGTGCGCGAAGGAGTCCGGCTCGAAGCGGATAAAGTGCTGCCTGGACGGTGCCAAGGGGCGTGCCGTCGGTCGAGAGCACTCGTGGCTGACCCGCCCAGTTGTGAACCTGAACTGCCGTGCCAGGCGGAGGGGGGGCGCCCAGCCATGCGACATTCGCCCAATAGCGTCGATCAGCCCAGATGCGTTTCTCGGCTGGCGTGAAGCTCTGGGCGAACTCCGCCCATATCGGCTTTGTCTCCAGCGTCGGCCAGTCAGGCAGCGCGCTCCAGGCAGCGACAGGCTCGGAGTTGAGCCATTGTCGCAACTCCTGACCCGTCGTGAACGTCGCGCCAGTGTCGGTCACCGCCTTGATCGCTGCCAGCCGCGAATTGAAGCCCGCCTGGATGAGGATGGACGCGGAACGGTTCAGGGTGCCGGTCTCGACGGCCGGCACCGCGAGACCAAGTTCGTGATCTTCCAACGGCAGGTCGAATACGCCGACCGTGTCACCATTGGCGGCGGCGCGGACGCGGATCGCCTCCATCGCCCAGGGTAGCCGGTAGACCAGACCGCCTTCGACGAACTGTAGGGTTTCCGATGGCTGAGCCCCGCCCAGCGCCGCCAGCCGCTGCCCGAGCAGCCACGCGCGCAGGATGTCGCGCCAATTCGCCGGTAGTGGGTCGGGTGTGAAGGGATAGAACGCGAAGACCCGCTCGGCGAGGCCGGCAATCGCGGTGATCGCTGCTTCGGCGTCTCCCTCGAGGATTGCGCCATTGGCCTGAATGAGAAGCAGGTTGGCGTCGGCAGCGATGGCGTCGAGGGCATGGCCCGTCGTGAGGCCAACGCCGGCCAGGAAATAGCCGCGCCGCCGGGCAGCCGTCGACTGGCTCCAGATCAGCCGGCTGCGGGACACGAGACCGGCCTTGAGCAACTGCTGGACGTGAGCATCCTGACGCTGCAGGCGCCGGTGCCACAGGGACGATTGGAGGATGTCGTCCAGGGCGGCCTCGATCTCTTCGTCGGGAATGTCATTCTCGCCGATGAGGCTGAGGATGGTGGTGTCGAGCGTCGCGACGTGCCGTTCCCAGTCGGCGAGAGCGCGCTCGCGGTCTTCCGGCTTTTCGTTGGCGATCTCGGGGAAGGTCCAAGCGGCGGCGTTGTTGACGACATATTCAACGAGCTGATTGAGGTCTCCGCCGATGCGCGCGCGCATCCGCGTCAGCAGCACCGCGACCAAACGGACCAGACCGCTTTCCATCTCGCGCGCGCCAAGGTCGGTGATGAGCGCTTCCCAATTCCGCCGCTTCTTGGGGATGTCGTCGAACATGGGAAAGAGGACGATGCCCTCGACGTCGACATAAGCTCGTCCCGCCCGGCCGATGACGTTCTTGAACTCGCTGATCTCGATCCGCTCGCCGGCGCGATGTAGGGAGTACATGACGACGGCGGTGGCCGACAGGTTGAGGCCTTGGGCCAGCGTCGGCGAGGAGATGGTGACCTTGAGGACGTTCTCGCGCAGCAAACGCTCCACCTCCTTGCGATAGGCGGTCGGCAGGGCGCCATGGTGAAGGGCGACGCCGAGACGCAGGCATTTGAGGATCGCGTTGTCGGCGCCCAGCCATTCCTCGCCGAGCGCGATGGCAGTCCTGAGGACGTTCGGATCAGCATCGAGCAGCGAGCGCAGGGCGCCGCGCTCGTGCAGATCGACGATGACATCGGCGAACGGCTCGACGCTGCGCCGCTCGGGGCAGAAGACGAGGACGGTCTGGCCGTCGTCGACAAGCCGCCAAGCGGTCGCGAGACAGAGTTCGCGCTGGTCGTCTGGAAACAGGCGGGTGCGGCGGCGCTTCGGCGGAATCCAATTGGGCGGGGCGGCGCCGGTGAGGAAGCGCTGAACCCACGGCCGCTCCTCGCCGACTCTCAGATCGAGCCGGGCGGTTGGCGACCCCCACACCACCTCACCAAAGCGCAGCCGGGTCGGCCGCCAGTCATTCTTGATCAGCCCGCCCGGATGATCGCGGCGCAGCCAGGCGGCGAAGTCATCGAGCTGGTCGCCATCGGGCAGAATGGCCGATAGGCAGACGATCCGGCGCTGCTGGGCATCGGCGCGGCGAAGGAGTCGCTGGATTTGCGCCTCGTAGCGGACCTCACGTTCGTTGAGGCCGATCATGTGCCCTTCGTCGAAGACGAGCAGGCCGACATCGTCGAGCAGCGACGGATCGTTGCGAAGCGCGAAGTCGAGCTTCTCCGGCGTCGCGACGACGATGTCGCGCTCACGGATCGCGTCCTCGTCGAAGCCGCTGACGCCGATGCTGCCATAGAGCGCCGAGATGGTCTTGCCGAGCGGGCCGAAGGTTCGCTGCAGCGTGGTTTCGGTCTGAGCCGAAAGCGCTCGTAGCGGCGTGACGAACACCACCCGCTCGCCGCCCGCGAGGCAGCGCAGGATGCAGAGTTCGGCAATGCGCGTCTTGCCGGCGCTCGTCGGCAGTGACACGACCAGGTCATCGGACTGGTCGACGGCGCGGGCGGCTGCCTCGGTCTGCGACGGCCAGAGGTCGATCTCCGCTTTCGCGCGACGCTGCAGCAACGCGATGAACAGTTCGCGCAACCGCTGCCAGTCGGCCGCCAATCCGCCTGCAGGCTGAAGCGGGACCCTTTCATGGAAGGTGCTCGACCATAGATCCGACAGAAGGTGGATCGCGACACGGTGCGCCCACCATTGGGGCAGCATGTTCATCTCGCCGCAAATCGCGAGGCTCACGCGAAGCCGTTCCAGCGCCTGATCGACAAACGCCTGCTCGCCGCGATCGAGGGCGACTAGGTAAAGCGACATGGCGGCCATGAAGGCGTCGGTGAGTGCCGTATCCAGGCCGTCAAAAAGGAAGTCGTCGCCACCGGCCTCCGGCGGTGCGGCCACGCCCTCGGCTTGGTCGAGCCGAGCCTGGATGTCGGCAGCGATCCGGGCGTCGCTGCCTTGGCCGGAGACCCGGTAGTTGAGAACGCTGCTGCGCAAGACGCCGAAATTGCGACGCATCAACTGAGCTAGCACGCGCTCGATCGGAGAGAAATTCTCATCCGCCTCGACGATGGCGAGGAGGGAATAGGCGCGCGCGGACAGGTGAGCGAGATGATAGGCGGCCGCCGCCATGACGAAATGGAAATCGCGATCGATCTCCTGGCGATTGCCCTTGGCCATCACCGCCTCAAGGGCGGTGGCGGCCTGCTCGAAGGCCGTGCGGGCCTGGGTGGGATCGCCGCCAAGCTCGCGAAGGCGAAGGCCCAGGCCGAGCAGGGAATAGGCGTAGCTATGCAGGTCGTAGCTGAGCTGCGGCGCGAACGCCGGTGCGTCGGCCGGAAGCGCACCATCGCGCCAGATGATGGCGCGGGCCTGCCCGCGTGCGATCAGCCGGCCGCGAAAGCCGGCGGTTGCCGCTTCGGCGATATCCGCGGCAATGGCCTCAGGGGTTGTTGGCATCGGCGATCACTCGATCGTAGACTGCGCCGATAAAGGCGCCATGGCCATCCACGCGAAGCCCGATACCCCATTGATTGATGGGGCCAGGATAGGCCTGAAGGGAGGCGGCCAAGAGCGCCTCCGGGGCGTTGCCAGAGAATGTGAAGAGCAGATGCCGGACGCTCTGCGGCGGGATTCCGTGCTTGAGGAGCGCGTCGTCGATCGCATCGGCCAGCGGCAGATTGTCGAGCTCAAGCAGGCGTGCCGAGATGAAGTGCAGGGCGTGTGCCGAGGGCAGCCCGCCATCCTTATCCAGCCCCGCGCGGGCTTCGGTCAGCACCTGCGCTGTCAAGGCGGCGCGACTCTTCGCCTCCGTCTTGAGGAACTGGAGGCGTTGCGACTGCGGGTCTTGCAGGATGCCGATCACGTCGTCGCCCCGCATCGCCATGTTGCGATGGTCTTTCCAGCGCAGCCGCTTGATCGGCGCGCGGTAGCCGCCGCTATGGGCGTCGATCCACTCCGTCGCGTAGATCTCGCCGAGATCGCCAGACCGGATCTGCTTGGTGGTCGGGAGCTTGCTCTCGATCAGCGCGGCGGCCGCAGGCTTGCCGAGCCGGGCGAGTGCGCGCGCCACCTGTTCTTCCGAGGCGTAGTGCCCGGGCACGATGGCCGCCGTCGCCTGAATGCCGACCGCAAGATTTGCGGCCTGGCCCGTCATCACTCGACGGTGATGATTGCCCACCCGCTGGTCGACCGAAATGCACCAATCATTGAATTGCGCCACCCTCGTTCCTCCCGGTCACTGAGGAAAGAGGTCGCGGACGCGAATGAACGGCGCGCCGGTTTCAGCGGCGCGGCGGACCTTGCGTTCAAGAACCTGATTGAGCGGGAGTTCACGGTCGAGCATCTCATAGAGGTCGAGGCCGTCCATGCAGATGACGCTCTTGCCGCGTCCGAAGGCGGCGAGGCCGTCCTCGGTGAAGCCGCTGTTGCTGACGAAGAGACCACAGGTCCAGGCCGCCTTCTGCTCGATCTTGCCGTGGAAGGTGTGCAGCTCGGCGACGCCGATCGGCTGGCCGTGCCATTTGGCTTCGAGCAGGTAGATCTCGCTTCCGAGCTGGAAGCTGCCGTCGATCTGCGCGCCGCGCAACCGGAAGGGCTCCCGCGCTGCCAATCCGAAGGTGTCGAATAGTCGTTCGAAGAATCCCTCGAACGCATAGCCGTGCGCATGCGGCGTCAAGGCCGTGACCTGCAGCAAGTCCGCTTTGATCTTCGCGATCGCCGCGCGGTCGACGGGAACAGACTGGGGGCTTACCGAAGGGCGCGACGGTACACCACCACCCGATAGGCGGTTGATCAGGCCCTGGTAGCGTGTCTCGGCATTGGCGACGGGGTCGGCGCCGCCGGAGCGGGCCAGATACTCGCTGCGATGCTCCCAGAGCGCTTCCAGGGCGCGAATAGCGGTCGCGTCATCGCAGGTCTGGAGGAAATAGCGGAGGCGCTTGCCCTTCGATCCGCCGTTGGCCGCGTATTTCGGATCGTCGATGTTCACCTTGAGTACGGAGGCGAAGAAGTCCGAAAAACTGGTGTCGGAAAAATCCAGCACGAAGCCCGGGCCCCGGACGAAGTCGACGAGGTCGTCAATGAGACGCAGGTCAATGGATCGAATCGAATTGATAGATCTTCCTCCCCAGCGGACAGCCTTGAGTTAGCTGTTGATCGTTTCTTCAAGGGCGGCAATTTTCGCCAATATGTCGTCGAACGATGGCGGTGTCTGGTCAAACATCATTGGCGCCATCGCCCGGTAATCCGCCTTCAGGTCTTTGACGCGCGCGTCGTCCGGCGTCAGCCGGATCGTGCCTGGCTGAGCCGTATCATAGCTGGCCCAGCTCGAGCGGAAAAAGGTCGCTTTGTGATGCGCGACCTGCGCCAGCAGATCGAGGTCGGCAACGGCAGCTCGGCCCTCATCCGTGTCGAGGAGCATGGCGAGGTCGTAGTAGTGCCGAGAGAAATACTGCGGCGTCGGTGATTGCGCCGGGCGATGCGCCTCCGCATGGAGCGCGGTCGCCTTCTCCCAGAAGGTGCGCCGCGCTGACAGCACGGTCACGCTGGTGTCGGGATCGGCGAAGAAGTCCGGATAGTCGTGGGCCGCGTAGGGACTGATTACCTTTTCTTCGATCGGCCAGGGGGCGCCGCGCGCGCCGAGTTCGAATTTTACCCGCGGGGTGATGTAGGCCATGCCTTCGTATTCGGCGGCAGGTAGCGCAGTCGGATAGTGGAAGTTGACCGTTTGGGCGTCGGCAGCGTCTATCTCCAACGACCACTCGCCGTTGGTCGGTTCGCCGAGCTGCTCGACGATCGCGGCGCGGAGCGCCGGGAGAAGTTTCTCGGCGATGTGTCGCTCGACGTCGCCGACCAGGTCGTCGATAAGCCGGGCCGCCTGCTTCCTGCTGATCCCTTCCTTTTCGGGATCGCGCTCGCCGGTATATCCGAGTTCTGCCCGGTCGAACGATAGGTCGATGTCCTCGGAGAAGCGGCGGATGGCATTGAACGCCTTGGAGAGCGACGTGCCGCCCTTGAAGACGAGGGTGGCCGTGGCGCCCTTCGGGAGACCGAACAGGCGCCTTAGGCTCCAGCAGAGCCAAAAGTCCTTTTCGATGATCGTGTCGGCGACGCCCCGGCCGGCGCCGGTCTCCCCGAAGAGAGCCGCGCGATCGTCGGCAGGGAGACGGGCGACGTCATCCATCGATATCGGCCACCGCTGCGTTGGCGATCGAAACAAGCGTGGGCCGCATCCAGGCAGGCGCTTGAAGAGCGGTTGAGGCCAACGTCTTCTTGTCGCTGGCCGAAAGCTGGCGCGCCGCGACCTGCGCGACGTCAGCCGCCCGAACGGGGCCGACATGGCGAAGCGCCTGAACCACCGTTCCGGCAGGGCTGCCGGGCGCGATTAGATGCTTGGGCGAGGCGTGGCGAAGATCCACGACGCGGTTTCCCAGCACGACGCGCCGTGACGGGCCATCGGTCAGGTAAGTGCTTTGGGCCGGGACCTGCGCCGAAAGGCCGAGCGCGTTCGCTGCCCGTGCGCCGGCGATCTGCACCTGGGAGCCGGTCTCCCGGGCAAGAGCGTGTGCGACATCGTCCGGCGCAGGGGACAGTGCCCCGAGCTTCGGGTGCAGCTTGGGGAAGTCGTAGAGCCCACGCGCAAGCCGGCGGAGCTGTCCGCCCTTCACCAGCCGGGAGAGGGCCTGATCGACTGACGGGCGAGCGGCAACCGTGAGGAAGTCGCTGGGCGTGAAGACGCTGCCGCGTCCGCTGGCGCGGACGCGCTTCATGACCCGGTCAGGAACAGAGGCGGCTACCGTCTTCATGCGTCAGAAAATAATGCATCTTTTTCTGACATGCAAGGGCGTGCACGAGGAGCCTCCCGCTGTTTACTCGGAGGGAGGGCCGAGCTCACGACAACGTTGTGGATCGGAGATCCTCGGTGATTCCTGAAGAAGCTCATGGACGCGACCGGCGATCCGGCTTCACGCCAATGCTGATGTCCTCAACCGGGCTCCGTGCGCGGAATCTGACAACTCACTTGTGCGGAACGTGCTATGGCTTAACTATCTATATATCCGACCGAGCGGGGGCGCAGTTAAGAAGTGGGGCATGACTTTTTGAACGTCGAGATAAAACCAACGAAGCATAGTGCTCCGGGGCAATATCTCGGCTTTGCGCTTCAGCCCGTACGGGCGTTCTATCACCTGCTCACCGCGCCCAAAGGTGCCAAGGTTGCTCTAGAGCTGCAAGACGATGTCTCAGTCCATTACGCCGATGGCAGTGTTTGTCTTGAGCAGACGAAGAGCGCCTTGAAGCAAAATCCCATTTCGGACTGGGACGAAGACCTTTGGAAGGCCTTCGATAATTGGCGGGTCATGCTTGATGCCGGGCAGTGCCAGGCGGCATCCGCCACTTTTCGGCTGTACGTGACGCCCGCGAAGAAAGGCGCCTTCGCGGAGGCGCTCTCCGCGGCCGCGTCCGACGAAGAGGTTGATGCCACACTCGCCGTCATCAAGGCGAAGCTCGACAAGAAGAAGACTCCGCCAGCTAGCGCGGCCAAGGTGTTGGCGTTGCTCGATGCGCCCAAGGACCATCGCCATGGTCTCTTCCGGAATTTCGAACTGGAGGCGGAGGCGGACGATCCACTGGAAAGCATCAGGGATCGTCTTCGACCGTCGATTGCCGAGGCCCATATCGACATCATCGTCCGCTCCGGCATCGGCCAAGCGAAACAGGCGATGGATCGACTAATCCAGCGGGGCGAAAAGCCCATCCTCGATGCGGAAGCCTTCCGCCGCGATTTCCATGCCTTCATACGCCAAAACAACCTGCCTGGCCTGCTGGCATCGCTCAGCGAGTCGCCCGATGACACGCTGATCGCCGGCATCGCCGCGGCCCGGCCGGTGTTCGTGCGGCAGCTCGAACTCATCGAGGCGACCGAAGAGGACCGGCTTCGCGCCGTCAGCGACTATCTTCGCGCCTCGGCAGACAAGGCCGATTGGGCCGAACGTGGCGAGATATTTTCCGGCAGCCTGGACGGTTGGGACGAAGATCTCCTTAAGAAGTACGGCATTGCTAAAGGCGACGTCGCCGATCTGCACGGAGAGAAGTCGGCGGCGATCCAGGGCCGGCTGATTTACCGTCAGTGTGCTCAGCATGTCGCCCCCCTCGAAGGGCGGGCGGTTCCCAGTCATTTCGTTCACGGCAGCTTCAACGACCTAGCCGATCGTCGTCGCCTTGGCTGGCACGGCGATTATCTGACGCTGCTGGAAGGGGATGGCGAATGACGGCCTTATCCACCTTAGGGCTCACCGAACTCGATATCGTGCAGAATCCTGCGATCGGCGCTTATCTGATCTGGCAGTTCACGCTGGGCTATCAGGAAGACGGTGCCCAAGCGGCGCCGATCCCATTGGCGTTCCTGGTGTTGCCGATGCTTCTGCACCGGCAGACGTTCGATGAGGTGGCATCAACGCGAAAGGCGTCAGGCCTGCCGCTGTTCGCGGCGAAGTTCGAAAAGGAGCGGGAAATCTTGATGGGCATTCATGGGCGCGCGATCCAACTGCGGCCGCTCAGCCTTCAGTCGATCGGCGTGGCCGCGACATCGAAGCTCGTTCGGATCGATTACGACACAGCCCAGCTCCGCGGATATCCGCTCGATCTTCTCAACGCCGCCAAACCGAGATTGCCCGAACGACTGAAGGGATTTGCGGCGGCAGCCGATAAGCTCGGCTACTGGTTCTCCAGGCTCGGTCTAGCGCAGGTGGCCTCGACGCTGAGGGTGGATTTCTAATGTATTTTCAACTGCGCAAACTCATCCTCTGGCCCCGGCACGACGGCGAGCCACGCATTGTCGAGTTCCACCCGGGCGTCGTGAACGTTATTAGCGGCGCGTCGAAGACCGGCAAGTCCGCCGTGATCCCCATTATCGATTACTGCTTGGCGTCCGATAAATGCGCCATCCCGGTCGGTGTTATCCGAGAGAATTGTAGCTGGTTCGGCGTGCTCATCGACACGGTCGAGGGGCAGAAGCTGCTGGCCCGGCGCGAACCCGGCGACAAGCAAAGCACCAGCGACATGGTGATGATCGAGGGGGCCGAGGTCGAAATCCCGGCACACATCGAGGACAAAGGGACTACCACGCAGGTTGTCAAAGCGATGCTCAACCGGCTCGCGGGTCTCACCAACCTCGATTTCGAGCCAGAGGCGGATTCGAACTTCAAGTCGCGGCCGAGCTTCCGCGATCTCATGGCCTTCACCTTTCAGCCACAAAACATCGTCGCCAACCCCGACGTCATGTTTTTCAAGGCCGATACGACCGAGCACCGCGAGAAGCTCAAGACAATCTTCCCCTACATCCTACAGGCGGTGACGGCGGACATCCTGCAGGCCCGGTATGAGTTGGACCGGCTGTCGCGCAATCTGCGCCGGCGGGAGAACGATCTAAAGGCTATGGTGACTGCCGCCAATGCATGGCGGATGGAGGCGCAATCCTGGCTCCGGCAGGCGATCGAATTCGGATTGTTGTCGGCCGACCAGATTATCCCGACGGACTGGCCGGAAATCGTCGATCTGCTCCGCAGAGTCGTCGAAGCTAACGGAGATGCCGCGCATCCCACCCTTGCCGGTGTCGACACCGCGCTCGATCGGCTCCAGGCGCTTCGAGCCGAAGAGACCGTGGTTGCCACCGAGCTGACGCGGCATCGCCAGCGTCTTAGCGAACTGCGCCGCCTGTTGGAAAGCAGCGACATCTACGGCAGCTCGCTCCGTATTCAGCGCGACCGCCTCGCGCTGTCCGACTGGTTGCAAAAGCTTTCCACGGACGCTGAAGCGAGCGAGCCGGTCGCGCTCATATCGAACGGCGGCAAGCAGAAGATCGACCAGCTCACGGACGCACTCGCCTCGATTGAGGTTCGGCTTAGACCCATCCGAGTGTGTC
Organism: Rhodopseudomonas faecalis; assembly: GCF_003217325.1. Classification (GTDB taxonomy): domain Bacteria; phylum Pseudomonadota; class Alphaproteobacteria; order Rhizobiales; family Xanthobacteraceae; genus Rhodopseudomonas; species Rhodopseudomonas faecalis. The sequence continues at coordinate 19,475 of NZ_QJTI01000013.1, read as the reverse complement.
CGACACGCTGGACCGCGAAGTGCTTCGTCTCCGCGCGGCGGCAGAAACGCAGCTCGTCCGGCTCAACGAGATCCGCCGAGAGATCGGCGTGCTCGAGCGGGATTCGAAGGCAGCCAAGCAGGCCATCGACCGGTTTGACCGTATGGAGCGCTTCCTTGGCCGTCTGGAACAGGCGCTCGAGCTATACGACCGCACCGACCAGTCCGCCGACCTGCGGCAGGAAATTGACGCGCTCAAGGCACAGATCGCCGAGCTACAGCGCAAGGTTTCTGAGACCGAAATCGCACGAAAGCTCCGCAATGCAGTCGACAGTATCGAGGCGACGACCGGACGCCTGATACCCCACCTAGATGCGGAGTGGCCCGATGCGCCGGTACGGCTCATGATCCCCGATCTCACAGTTAAGGTCATCAGGGGCACGCGCGACGACTACCTATGGGAAATCGGCAGCGGCGCCAACTGGCTGGCCTATCACGTCGCTCTGACGCTCGCCCTCCAGGTCTTCTTCCTTGACCTTCCGCATCATCCCGTGCCGGGTCTCCTGATCTACGATCAACCCAGTCAGGTCTATTTTCCGCGGCGGACCGCTGGAGATACCGGCGCGGACCCTGTGACTTGGCGTGATGACGATGTAGTCGCTGTGCGAAAAGTCTTCGCACTTCTGGGCGAGCAGGTAACGGCTGCGCGGGATCGGTTGCAGGTCATCGTGCTCGACCATGCCGACGAGGATGTATGGGGCGATTTGCCCAACGTCATTTTGGCCGAGGAATGGCGCGACCGCGCGTTGGTGCCATTCGATTGGCTTGAAGAGGAATGATCTCGGAACTGCTTTGGAGAATCCTGATCGGCCGAATCGGGGGTGCCGGCCGTCGAGATCGTGCTCCTGGAGTTGCGCGATAACATCGAGATCGGACGGTCTAGCTACGCAATAGGCAATGCTCGCACAATGCGTTATGCTATGTGGCGGTGATGGTACTTTCTTCGTGCGCGATGAAGCCATACACGTCGCCGCAGGCTGGGCCCAAGAAGCGTCTGATCTCGATAGATGGTGAAGCCATCAAAAATTTTTAGGCGCGATTTTCCCTTTAAGATCAATAGTGTAGGATTTTGACGGCCCATGGGTCGGCTTTCTGCGGGCCGAACAAGAAAAGACCACGATAAATCAGTATGTTAGGTGGGTTTTGAACAATTGAGTGGGAGTAATCACTCCCGCTACTCGTTACGGCAGAACATGAATCGAAAGCCCACCGGTTTCGGTGGGCTTTTTTCATGGGCAAAGCTCAAAGGGCGCAATAGCGAAGCGTATTGCGCCGCCGTAAACCATGCGCTGCGCTTCATCCGGGCTACTTGCTTTCCTCGCCATAGGACTGATTGCATCTTTCGGTTGCGTCAATCATAAACTGCCATGAAGGCGGGTGGATGGTCGACGTGATCGCGCCGGCCCTGCTCGCGAACTTCACGCAGGTGGTCAAGCCCGTAGGGCGGATGAGCGAAGCGTCATCCGCCATTTCGTGAGGACAAGCCCTGCGGTTATTCGGCGGGTTACGCCTTCGGCTAACCCGCCCTACGGGCTACGGGCGACTTGCTGAGGTTTTCGACGTGAGCAACAGCACTGATCCAGACGAGTCGAGAGGCGTGACACGGCGAGGATTGTTAGGCGTGTTAGCAAGTGGTGGTCTGGCATTGCCGGTCGCCGGCTGCAGTTTCCTGTTTCCAAAACGCTATCGTTTCCGCATGACCGTCGAGGTGGAGACACCCGACGGACTGAAGACCGGCTCGTCGGTGATGGAAATCAGCGCTTACAAGGCTCTCAAGATCCTGCCCGAAGAACATGCTGGGGGCGGAGACTTTCTCGGCGAGGCGGTCACGGTCGATCTGCCCGATGGCCCCATCTTTGTTCTGCGCGAGATCTGCGGCGGTTGTCAGCCGCTATCGGCGATGGTCACGTTGGCTTTCCTTCCCGAGACGCGGCGTGGGCATGTGGATTCGCATGTCGCGGCCGTCGGCAAGCTGGGGGGCTGGTTCGCCGACTACAAGGCCGAACTCCCGCGCAAAGACTGGCCGCGGATGGTGCGGTTTCGCGACCTAAGCGATCCCACCAGCGTCGAGTTGGTCCGCCCCGAGACGATCGGCGTCAAGCGGATTCGGCTCGAAACAACCAGCGACGAACTGACGACGGGGATCGACAAGCGACTACCGTGGCTAAACGATCGAGGGTCTTTGTTGGACTCACATAGTGGGCTGACGATTCATCCCACGTTGGCACAAACGATATCCCGTGATGAATTTTGGCGGAGGTCGAAGCGGTGAGCAATGATCCGGTGAACTGCCCCGGGTTTGCCGGAGGCCATTTGGTTTAAGCTACGCCGCCATGGCCGGTTGTTTCAGTATTGCGTAATAGCGTTGCGCGGCTTCCGCCGGCGGGATGTTGCCGATCGGCTGCGTTCAGCGGCAGCAGACGATGAGAGAATACTAATACCAACGGAAATTGATACCAACCCATCCGCATGTCATGGCCGGGCTCCGTCCCGGCCATCCACGTCTTTGATCTTGCGGCGCTTTCAAGACGTGGATGCCCGCGACAAGCGCGGGCATGACGAGTCAATGGTAGGAGCCGTTGGTATAAGCCATTGAAACATCTTCTCGGCATCGGGGGAATTAGAAATCCACAAACATCGAAGATCTAGTCGTTTATCCTCAAGCGCAGCCAGATGCGGCGCCGGTCGGCGCGACGGTTAAGAAACTCTGCAACGTGATAGGCGATCGCCTGGTTCGCAGTTCGACAAAGTGGATGAACGCGGCGCTCTCGGTCAGCTCGCGCGTCCGTTCGTTCCAATCCGGAGTTGATCGAGCTCATGTCGCTGCTTCATTCGGCCGGAGGTGGGCATGCACCAGAGACGGAGCGTGTCTGCGCAACCAGGGGATCCTCATTGCCGCAGCGCCGACCGGCGACCATTCTGGGAAGGCTTGGGGATAGGTGACGCTCTGCAGCACCACGAAGCCGCCTGCGCCGGCCAGGAATACAGGAATATCATCGATGCCCAGTCCGAACGGCATCGCGGGGGTTCGATATCGTCGCGTCGTGTAGAGCCCCTTCAGGGTGCGACGCGACAGCCACGGTGGAATCAGGTCGCAGAAGAGTTCCGCGTTCGGCAGCCGCTCGGCGATGGCGCGCAGCAAGCCTTCGACCTCCGGTCGGGTGAAATACATCAAGAGGCCGGCGGCCGAGACGAAGACCGGTTCAGCAGCGGAGACCGCGTCCATCCAGGCTGCGTCGAGCGCCGAGCAGGCGATCAGCGAATTGCGGGGCTCGGGTGGAAGAAATCGGCGGCGGACCGCGATGGCATCGGGGAGATCGACCGAGATCCAGTGCACGCTGCCGTTGTCCGTGCGCCAGAACTGGGTCTCGAGACCCTCGCCGAGCGCGACGACGGTGCCGTGGGGATGTGCGGCGAGAAAGCGGCGAATGAGATTGTCGGAGAATTTGGATCGCACGGCGTGCCAGCCATTGGGGCGTCCGAATTTGGCGAAATCATAGTCGAGATGGTCAATCAAAGCGATCCCGATCGGATCGTCGAAGAAACCGTTCAGTTTGCGAGCCTCCGTGGTGCGGGTCCACAATGGCCACAGCAGGGTCTCTGCAACGCCCGTGAGTGCGAAGTTGTTGTTCGGCGACTGTCGATCGGTCATTTGGAATGCCTATATTGCTCGGTTGGACGCCGCCGCAGGGTCATCGTCCGCCCCGGCGCCAAGCGGTTGGTGTGGTTCCGAAGCGTCGCCGGAATCTCTGAGCCAATGCACTCGGGCTACTGAAACCCAGCGCGAATGCAGTATCCGTGATCGGACGTTCAGTAGCTTCCAGCAGCCGGGCTGCTTTGGACAGCCGGCGCTCCTGCAAATAGTCCTGCGGTGACTTGCTGGTGGCAGCACGAAACGCCCGGGCGACATGCGATCGGCTGAGGCTGGCCGGGCGGTCGATTAGAGTTGGACTAATTCGATCGCTCGATCGTGCGATCTTCACGTGTAGTTCGGTGGCGCGTCTTCGCAAAGAAGTCGATTCAAGAAACGCGCAAATGTGAGAATTGCCACCTGTTGCGTCTAAGGGGTAAGGCATGACGCTGCTACTCAAAATCTCATCGACGCGCCGATGCCGACGACGGCCCCGCGCGACCGGCGCCCAGCCGCCACCCAGCGGATCGTTGTTCGGCTTCGCAGAGCTTTGCGTAGAGGCCGTCGGCGGCTAGCAGGACTTCATGAGTGCCTGCACCGACCAAGCGGCCATCCGCCAGCACGACAATGTGGTCGGCCTGGGCGGCGATCGACATGCGGTGAGTCACGATCAGCACCGTGCGGCCTGCAAAGCGGCGCGCCAGAGCGGTGCGGACCAGAGCCTCCATGTCGGCGTCAAGCGAGGAGGTGGCTTCGTCCAGCAGCACGATCGGCGAGTCTTTGAGAGCGGCGCGGGCGATCGCCACCCGCTGGCGTTCGCCGCCCGACAGCGTTCCGCCGGCTTCGCCAACAATGCTATCCCAGCCTTTGTCGAGCCCGGCCACGACCTCGTCGAGCCCGACGTCGCGTGCCAGCGCGTCGAGTTCGTGCTGTCGTGCTTCGGGCCTGCCGAGCCGGACATTGTCGCCGAGCGGGCGGTTGAACAAGAAAGGCTCTTGCTCGACGAAGGTGACGAACTGCGCGAGCGCCTCGGCTGGAATCCGTCGGATATCGACGCCCCCGATGGTGATCGTGCCGGCGCTGGCCTCGCGATGACGGGCAACGAGCGCCAGGATCGAACTTTTGCCGGCGCCGCTCGGCCCGACGATCGCGGTGACTTGGCCGGCCGGCACCTTGAAATCGAGCCCGCGCAGAGCCGCGTTGGACCGGCCGTCATAGGCGAGGGTGACGCCGTCGAATGCGATGTCGAAGCGATCGGGGATGGCGGCCGGCGGCTGGCAGGTCAGTGGAGGAGCGGCGAGGAATTCGCCGATCTCGGCGGCGGCGCTTTCTCCAAGCCGCAGGAGGGCGAGGTAGGCGGCGCTCCGCGCCAAAGCGCGGTTGGCGCCGATCGCCAGCACGGCGGCACAGCCGGCGGCCGTCAGCGCGGCGGCGCTTTCGGCCTGGCTGGCCGCCCAGGCAAAGCCGGCGAAGACGGCGATGTCGATGGTGGCCGCGCCGGAGCGCACCGCTCCGGACAGGCGCAGGCTGTGCGCCACCATGATGTCACGAAGTCTGCCGATCACCGTTGTAAGCGCGCTTTCCCGCAGCGGCAGCGCGCCGTGGGCGCGGATGGTGGCGAGGCCTTGCAGATGCTCCTCAATGCGCCGCGCGGCTTCATTGGTCGCCGGCTGCAGCGCTGCGAAGGCCCGTGCGATCAGCCGGTCGCTCAGCCAGCTCGTCAATGCGTAGAGGCCAACGCCGAGCAAGGCGGCCGCGCCGATCCGCCACGATAGCGCGCAACACAGCGCGAGCAGCAGCCCCGTGGTGGCCCAGCAGGAGACGAGTTCGCCCACCGCAAAGCTGAAGGCGATTTCCACCTTGCGTACCTGGTCGGTCGCAATCATGCCCAGCCGTGCCGATGACCACCGGCTGAACACGTCGAGCGGGACGTCGACCACGTGGCGAAGCAGCGCGCGGCGCAGCACCGTGGTCGCCGCAAAAGCCGCAGGCATGCCGATCCGGCCGGCGACCGCCGATGCGACGATGCGCATTCCGATCAGGCCGAGCACGGCGATCGGGGCCAGGATGACTAGCAACCCGGTGCCGATGGACTGAGCGCCGTCCGTCCAGGCCGGTACGGCCAGCGTCGCGATCGCAAGGGCCGCACACCCTCCCGCGGCCAGTTGCAGCAGCAACTGCACGACGATGCCGACGCGCGTCGAACGCGGCGTACGGCCGATCAGGGCGATCAGCTTCATGCGACTGTCTCCGGCAAAGCAGGGGCGGCGCGTTCGCTCTGTCGCCGCCACAGCCGGGCATAGAGGCCGTTGGCCGCGACCAGATCGTGGTGCCGTCCCTGCTCGATCAGCCGGCCGTGGTCGAGCACCAGGATGCGATCGGCGTTGCAGACGGTTTTGAGGCGATGCGCGATCACCAGGACGGTGCGGCCGCGCACGGCTTCGTCGAGCGCCTGCTGGATCAGCTCCTCGTTGTCGGGGTCGGCATAGGATGTCGCCTCGTCAAGCACCAGCACCGGCGTATCGCGAAGCAGCGCCCGCGCGATCGACAGCCGTTGCCGCTCGCCTCCGGAAAGGCCCGCGCCGCGGTCGTCGAGCATGGTGTCGTAGCCTTGCGGCAGCCGCGCGATGAAGCCGTCGGCGCGCGCGCGGCGGGCCGCTTGCTCGATCGCCTGGCGCGGCGCGTCGGGCCGGCCGAGCGCGATGTTTTCGGCGATCGTTCCCTGAAACAGGAATACGTCCTGCAGGACGAACGACACGGTATCGGCGAGCGTGGCGGCCTCGATCTGACGAATGTCGATGCCATCGATCGCGATGCTACCGTCGGCAACGTCGAAGAAGCGGCCGAGCAGGCGAACCAGCGTGCTCTTTCCGGCACCGCTCGGCCCGACCACGGCCGCGACCTCGCCGGCGGGAATGATGAACGACAGCCGATCGATCGCAAGGCGTTCGGCATAGCGGAAGCTGACGTTGTCGAAACTGATCGAACAGCGTTTTGGTCGAGCGGGGCGGTCCGGTACCGGCTGCGGCGGCGCGTCCAGCAATGTCTGGATCTGGGCGTACGCTTCGGCGATCTGCTCGATGCGGAACGAGAGGTTGCTGGCGCTCGCGAACAGGTCGTCGATGCCCAGCGCGAACGCGACCGCAATCAGCACGGTCGTCCAGTCGGCCGAGCCAAACGCCAGCAGCACGATGCCGACCACGCCGGTGACGGGCGCCGCTGACGACATGACGGCATTGGCGACGCTCATCGGCATCGCCAGATCGCGAATCCACGACCGGGCGTGAACGATATAGCGCTCGTAGAGCCGGTCGATCTGCGTCAGCGCCGCGCCCTCCTGGCGGAACACTTTCATGGTGGGGACCGCGCGCACGGCATCCGCAGTGGCGGCGCCGATCTGCCCGACGATCTCGTAGTAGGCGCGCGCTGCGCCATCGCCGCGCTGCATGAACCGAACGAACAGATAGGCTCCCAGCAGCGGCGGCCCGAGCGCGGCAAGCGCCAGCCGCCAGTCCAGAACCAGCAGGCAGGCGATCGCCACCAGCGGCGCGCAGATCGCGGCGGTCAACTCCGGCGGGAGATGAGCCACGCCGTCCTCGAGTTTGTCGACGTCATCCAGCACCACCTTGCGCAGGTCACCGGAATGCTTGCGGCCGAGAAACCCCATCTCGGTGCGTCCCAGCGCTTTGAGGATCGCCGTCCGCAGCCTTGCCTGGATTCGGAACGCGACCTGGTGAGCGACGCCGCTCGAGACCGCCGACGCCGCGCGCCCCAGCACGATGGCGAGCAGGACGGCACCGGCGATGAGCCCCAGGTGGCCGAGATCGGCAGATCCTGCAGAGAGCGTCAACCACAGTCCGACCTGCGGCGCGAACGACAATACGCCGCCGAGCAGCGCCATCAGGATGCTGACAACGACTCCAGTGCGGTGCGGCCGCATCTCGGCGATCAGAAAACTCAAGGCGCGCGACTGATCGGGCGAACCGGACCGCCCCGTGCCATTGCCGTCTGACGTTGCTGCGGAGTTTTCGGACGGCGCAGAGGAGGAGGTGTTCGACATGTTACGCGGTCGCGTGTCGCGAAGCGTTGAACGCTGCTCTCGTGGCCATCATCTCGGTGCCGAACATGCCGCCTCCTGCGCAATCCGATGACTGTCGGTGTGCCGATCCGCGACAGGCTTGTCTAACGAATCCGGGGCGGTGATTGTCGTGAACCGGACCATGATGGCGAGGCGCCGCCACGCGAAAATGGCGCCGCGCCAAACGCCGACATTCGCCGCACCGTCTCGGAGCGCGGCGAACGCCACCGGTGCGTCCGGGCGGATGCGTCCGGGCGTCATCGGCCGGTTCAATCGAAGGGGCCATCACATCAAAAAGCTCGGCGACAGATAGCATGCCGGCCGGCATCGCGGCGCCATGATCTGTATCGCCGATATCGGATCCGTGCGTCGACGACGCGCGGTTTTTCGCGGCCGGCGGTGCGAGCGTCTAAAATTGCTGCCGGTAACGGCTCGGCGCGACGCCCTTCACCTCGGTAAATATCTTGCTGAAATGGCTGAGGCTGTCGAAGCCGACGCTGAGCGCCGCGTGAGTCACGCTGTGCCCGTCGCGCAAGAGGGAGGCGGCCGCGTCCAGGCGAACTTGGCGCAGATAGGAATGGACCGAGTTGCCCACGATCTGGCGGAAGCCGTGCTTCAATTTCCGCTCGTTCAGTCCGACTTCGCGAGACAGGCGCGCGATCGTCCAATCGAGATCGTAGCGCGTCGAGATCAGCTGCTGTGCCCGCTCCACGCGCAGGCGTTCATGGGCCTTGATCGTCGATGATCCGGCCGACCTTCTGCACAACGCATCGACGACGATGCTCAGGCTTTCGATCGCCTTGCTGTGCAGATAGAGCCGCCGCGCCAATCCATCGGGCAACTGGCATCTGGCGATGTCCCATGCGGTCTGCTGCAAGGCCGCCGGCGAAGCCAAGCCTACGAGAAACACGTCCTGTTCCGGAACGCTATGCTCGGTGAGGAGATCGCCGCCGAGACGTGCCAGCGGCTCTCCTCCAACCTTCATCAAGAACGGCTGCTCGAAACGCAGGTCAATGAAATGCAGCCGCTGCGCCGCCGGAATGACCATTTCGCCGCGAGCGAACCGAGGGCTGGCGAACACCGCCGCCACCCGCGGGCCGATCGTGAGCGGTTTGGCGCCATTGATTGACAGTGCGCCTCGACCCTCGAGATACACGCTCAGCGAGAAGGTGGCCGGCCCTTCTTGCTGCCGCTGCAACGCCTTGGCAATGAACGTATCGATCGTGAAGATGGTCACGCTCTCGTCGAGCTGCTCCACGCGCGTGCCATCAGTCCAGCCAAGCGCCGCGATCTCATGATCGACTGCCTGCCGCCAGTCCGTTGCCGCTCCCTCGATCGAGGAAGAACAGTGTTGATTTGAAAGCACACTCGCCTCCAATCGAAGCCAACTCTCATCTTGGTTCGGCTTGCGTCAATAGCCGTCCCAAAATCGTTAGACAACATTCCGGTAACAGAAGACATGAGTGATATTGCAGATCGCAGGCTGGAAGGTTGGAAATGCTCTCAAGAAAAGTGTTTTTCGCGACGGTTTCCGGATTTGTTTTGATTGGTTCTAATCCGGTTCACGCTCAGAGCAGCAATGTCATCGCGCTCGATGCGATTACCGTCACGACGAACAAACGGGAGCAGCAGCTCGAAAAGGTCGATGGAGGCGTTTCGGTCGCGACCGCAACGGACCTTCAGGAAAAGAACGTCCGCACCATCGAGGACCTTCAAAAAGTATTCCCCAGCCTCGTTATCGACAACCGTGGCAATCGCGCCTACGCCAATTTCACCGTTCGCGGCATCTCGTCGCCCGACTACTACAGCCCCTCCGTGCAGGTCTATGTCGACGGCGTTCCGCAGGCGCCATCGGCGATGGTGCAGGATTTGGTCGATGTCGAGCGCGTCGAGTTTCTTCGCGGTCCGCAGGGGACATTGTACGGCCGCAACGCGGTCGGTGGCGTCATCAACATCATCACTAAGCAGGCGCGGACTCCGACCTCGACGGTGTTCGGAACCGTGGCCAACCGGCTGTTTGAAGGCGGCCTGACCACCACGGGAGTGCTGATCCCCGATACGCTGTTCATGGATCTGGCGGTGAAAGGAAGCCGCCGGCTCGGTCAGATCAAGGATACGGACGGCAGCAACGATCGTATCGACGGCTGGGATGGCGGCAGCGGGCGCGCGGCGCTGCGCTATGCGCCGACCGGCGGTCCGTTCGACGCCAATGTCTGGGTTTCCCATGAAGCGCTGCGGTCGCACGAAGAGACGTTCATTCTCGACCAGGACGTCGGCAAGCGGCTCTATCGGAGCCCGATCCTCAGTGCCTACGGTCCCTACAATGTCTTCGAGCGGCATATCACCACCACAGGCGTGTCGTGGAACTATCGCTTCGATGACTTCACGCTTTCAAACTCGACCTCGTTTCAGAGTGTCGACATGAAGCGCAAGCTGTTTGGCGTCGGCTATCCGGAGACCGATCACAGTCTCACCGAGGAATTGCGGCTCGCCTATGACGGTGGTGGCCGAGTCAAGGGAGTCGTCGGGCTGTCGTACTGGAACGACTGGTTCACCCGCGATGACGACGGTTACCCGGGCTACTACGGTCGGTCCCGCAACAAGGTGGAGAGCCGCAGCGCAGCCGTGTTTGGCGAAATGTCCTATGCATTCACCGAACGACTTGAACTGACAGCCGGCGCGCGAGGGGCGTACGACTGGGCCGCCATCAATTTCAACAGGCCCGATAGTTACGGCAATGGATCGGGTTTTGGATTTGATCAGACTGCCGACTTTTCCAGCTTCCAGCCAAAAGTGTCGCTCGGTTATCAGATCACCGATACGACCCGCGTCTATGGGTTGATTTCCGAGGGGTATAAGCCCGGCGGCTTCAATCATGCGGTGTCCTATCCGCAGGATGCCGAGGCCTATCGACCGGAGAAGGCCTGGAACTACGAAGCCGGCTTGCGCACCGCGCTGTTCGGTGGCCGGTTGTCGCTCACCACCGCGCTCTACCATATCGCCTCCAACGACAAGCAGATCTATGTCGGTCCCGCGGGTTTGCAGGTGATCCGTAACGCGGGCAAGGGTGAGAGCAACGGTGTCGAACTTTCGGCGATGCTGAAGCCGACCGATCAGTTGACTCTGAACGCGACGGCAAATTTCGGACGTTCTGAATTCACCGATCTGGTCGATCCGCTCAGCGGCGTGAGTTACACAGGCAATCGCGTGCCTTACGCACCGGACCAGACCGCCAACCTGTCGGCCCGCTATATCGTCGGGCAGACGTTCTTCCCCGGTCAGATCGCCGTGACGGGGGCGACCCGCCTCGTCGGAAAGACCTATTTCGATGTGGCCAATACGCTGTCGCAACCGGCGTTCGCGACCTACGACGCCGGTCTTGAATTCGCCTTCGACAAGGGGCTGACCGTCAAGATCTTTGCAGACAATATCGCCGATAAGGTTTACCGCACCGCGAGCTTCAACTATGGCGGGACCATCATCAGCACGATCGGGCTAGGCCGGCTGGTCGGTGCCTCGATGCAGATGAAGTTCTGATGGTCGATCGCGGAATTGGCGCGTCCGTTTCGGGAACTCGGTTACCGTTCGGATCGGTGCTGGCCGCCATTGGGGGCATCTACACGGCGCAGAGTGTCGTCGGCGGTGTGACGTTTCAGGGCATCCCGGCGGTGCTTCGCGCCAACGGGGTTGCCCTCGACGTCATCGGGCTGGTCTCGCTGGCGATGCTGCCATGGGCTTTGAAGTTTCTCTGGGCACCGTATCTGGAGCGCTACCGCCTGCCACGCGGCGCGAAACGCCGCTCGCGGCGCATTGTGATCGTCGGCGAGGGGCTGGTCGCCGTGGCGCTGGTCGGGCTGGCCCTGATGGGCGCGATCTCGCATGTGGCGCTGTTCGTCTGCATTGGCGTGACGGCGATCGCCTCCGCCACCGTCGATATCGCCTGCGATGGCTTTGCGATCGAACAGCTCCCGCCCGAGAGCCGGGGATGGGGCAACACCGCTCAGGTCGCGGGCGGCTATTTTGGGGTGGTGCTCGGCGGCGGCTTGTTTCCGATCATCGTGGCTTTCGCCGGCTGGATGTGGGCAGGGCTGGCGATGGCGGCTCTCATCGTGGTCCTGACGATGCCGTTCATGGCCACGGCAGAGCCCGATCGCGTGATCGATCACAAGGCGCGCCGTCCCAGTCTGGCCTTCGCTCTCGCTCGGCCCGCGGTGCGCTGGGGGCTGGTCCTGACGGTGTTGATCGAGATCGGGGTCCGGCTCGCGCAGGGCGTGGTTGGACCGTTCTTGATCGATGCCGGCATTGACCTTGCGGTGCTGGGGATGCTGAACGGCATCGGCGGCGCGATTGCTGGGATCGGCGGCACGGTGGTCGGCGGCGCTCTGGTGCGTTGGCTGGGGCCGCGGCGGGCGCTGCTGATCGGCGCCGCACTGCAGGCGCTGGCCTTGGCGACGCTGGCCGCTGCGGCGATGTTGGTGGCTGACAATGCGCCGTGGCTGGTTGCGGCCGTGATCTTGCAAACCATCACGATGGCGATCGGGTTCGTTGCGCTCTATTCGCTGCTGATGGGCCTCGCCTCGTTGTCACAGGCCGGCGTGGATTTTACCCTGTTTCAATGCGCCGACGCCACAGTCGCGGGTCTGTTCGGGTTTGGGGGCAACTTTGTCTCGCAGTATTTCGGTTATGGTAATTGCTTCGCGCTGGCTGCGCTTTTGGCCGTAGCGGGGCTCGCAATCATCCCAATCATCGTTCGAGAATTGCCCGGATCGGGAGTTCAGTGCTGAGGTGGCCTGGCGCTGTCGCGTCCTGGAGTGCAAGAAAGTGAGTTTTCCAATGTCGGATACGTCCGGCATCCATGCGCCGTCGATCAGCTGCAGATAGATCGCCTCAGAACGGTCTGTCCGCGTGCCGCGGCGCGGCGCCATTGTATTGATGGTCGCGTTGATCGCGATGTTCGGACCAGGACCAGGACCAGGACCACGAGTGGTTCGGCGATGGCTGCCTCAGTGGACATGATGCTGTTACCTCGTGACTTGTCGCCATGGGGCTTTCGACAGGCAGTCGTTGGAACACCAGATCGTGACGCGCCTGCCGGTTCGATGATCGAAAGCATAGATATTGGTCTGCGCCACCCGTTCGAGATCGGCGAACACGCGATAGCGTCCCTCGCGGTGCAATTGCGCCAGTTCATGTGTAAAGAAGTCCTGATAGTTGAATTTGGTCATTGGGGGGGCTCCGTCTGCTTCGGGCCAAGAAGGTCGATGACGCTGGCAAGCTGCATTTCATGGGCATCCGCCGCCACGGTTCGACCGAGGATTTCGAGCACGGTCGCGGCGGCGCTGCGCGCAGCCTCAACCAGTGAGCAGCCTTGCGTGAGTTTGGCGGTCAGCAGACCCGCGTAGAGATCGCCGGTGCCGACCGGAACGATGGGCAGGCGCGGCGATGTCAGCCGCGTGCAGGATTTGCCCTCGAACACAATGTTCTCAAGGGAGCCGTTCGGTGTGTCGTCCAGGGTGCAGCCGGTCACGACCAGTCTCGCTCCACGATGGCCTTGGATTTTCGCGGCAGCCGCATCGAGCTTGGTCCAGCTCGCAGGCTGAATTTGCGTTATCAGCTCGATCTCGAACTGGTTCGGTGTCAGCAGATCGGCCAGCGGCACAAGCTCGCTGCAAATGCACTCGACCACTTGATCCGCGACGAACACCCCGAGATTGGAGTCGCCCATCACCGGATCGCAAATATAGGTAATGTCCGGGTTGATCTGGCGCGCGCGCCGCACGAAAGCCGCAACCACATCGCCATTCGCGCGGGAGCCGAGATAGCCGGAGACGATATAGCGACTTGTCTCGATCAGCCCGCGTTCCTCGACGCCGCGCAGCAGATCGCCGACAAGCTCGGATTCGAGGACGCGCCCGCGCATGGTTTCGAAACCGGGATGGTTCGACAGCAAGGTTGTCGGCACCGCCGCCACGTTCAAACCGTGGGTTTGCATGGGCAGGACGGCGGCGCTGTTGCCGACATGGCCATGCACAACTTGGCTCTGGATCGAGATGACGGAAGTGGTCATCGCCATCACTTCGCCGCTCCCTCGTTCACGATCAGGTCGGCTCGTTCACGGCGCGGCAGACGGCCATTCAGAACCATGTGAGCGACAAGACCGATCACCAGCCCCCAGAACGCACCGCCGATGCCAAGCAGTTTGATATTGGCAGCGGACGCCAGGAAGGTGATGAGCGCCGCTTCGCGCGATGTCGGATCGGCCATTGCGCCGGCCAGGCTGCCGCCAATCGTGCCGAGCAGCGCAAGACCGGCAAGCGTCGTGATGAAGGTCGCCGGGAAGGCCATAAAGACAGCGGCGAGCGTGACACCGAACACCCCGACCAACACATAGAAGCAGCCCGCCGCGATGCCTGCGATCCAGCGCTTACGCGGGTCTTCATGGGCTTCCCTGCCGGTGGCGATTGCCGCCGTGATGGCCGCAATATTGAAGGCATGAGAGCCCAACGGAGCCATGATGAGGGAACCGAGGCCCGTTACGGTGACGATGGGATTGGCGCTCGTCTTGAAGCCGTCATTCCGCAACACGAGCATTCCCGGCATGTATTGGCCGGTCAGCGTGATGAGGAACAGGGGTAGCGCGACGGATAGAAGCGCATTCACCGAAAAGGCCGGCATCGTGAAGACCGGTGCAGCGAACCCCAGTTTCAGCCCCGAAAGATCGACCCGGCCCTGCGTCAGCAGGAGGACCAGCCCAAGAGCGAGGATGCCGACCACGGCATAGCGTGCGGAGAAGCGCTTCAACACGACATAGGCGACGATCAGCAGTCCGACCAGCAGCGGATCGACGCTTGCGCCGCCGAATGCACCGATGCCGAATTGCAGCAGGATGCCTGCAAGCAGACCGGAGGCGATGCCCGGCGGAATCAGCCGGATCACCTTCTCGAAATAGCCCGATAGCCCAAGCGCGACGAAGGCCGCCGCCGAGATCATGTAAGCGCCGACCGCCTCCGCATAGGGCGTCGTTGCCAATACCGTGACGAGGAACGCCGCCGCTGGCGTAGACCAGGCAGTGATGATCGGTTCGCGAAACCTCCAGCTCAGGAACAGTCCGGTCACCCCGACGCCAATCGAAACCGACCAGACCCAGGAGGCCGTCAATTCCGGGCTAAGCCCCGCAACTTTCGCGGCCTGAAAGACCAGAATGAAGGTGCCGCCATAGTTGACGATAACGGAGATCAATCCCGCCACGATGGGATGGGGCAGATCGTTGAGGCGGATGGGCGATGAACTGGGCGGCATGGTCGTGACGAAACTCCTGAAGGCTTTGGGACCGCGAAGGCGATGAAGTGTCTTGACAACTAGCCGACCAATGGCCTGAGTTTCCCATCCACTTTTCCTCAGAGATACAGACCATTTGTTCAAGCACTCCCAACTCGAATCCGTGAAGGCATGGCTTGCCCATCCCGCCCATGCGGCGATGCCGCTTCATGCGCGGATTCAGCGGGCGATCCGGCAACTAATCGTCGATGGCGCACTTGGGCCGGGCAAACCGCTGCCGGCGTCGCGTGCGCTCGCAAAATCGTTGGGGGTGTCACGCGACACGATTGAAGCGGCTTACGCGCAGCTTCATGCTGAGGGGTTCATCGACCGCCGTGTCGGCAGCGGCAGTTTCGTCGCCGAGATCACAGAGTTCACGCCCGGCCACCGCCTTTCCCAGCGGGACGCACTCGCGCGCAACCAAGCCCCGAACCTCAGCAAACGTGGCAACGGCATGTTCCGCAGCGGCGGGGTGCGCGAGATGCTGATCCCGCGCCCCTTTGCGCATGGCGTGCCGGAAACCCGGACATTTCCGCTTCCGCTCTGGGAGAGGTTGGAACGGCAGGTGCGCAAGGAGGTCGGCGCGCAGGCCCTCCATCACGGCGATCCGCAGGGAACCGAGCCGCTGCGCTGCGCCATCGCCGACTATGTGAACCTTGAGCGCGGAGCGCGCGCGACCGCCGACCGCGTATTGGTGCTGACCAGTTCGCAGCAGGCCATGTCGCTCTGCGCCAATATGCTGCTCGATCCCGGTGATCGGATCTTCATCGAAGATCCGGCCTATTACGGCGCGCGCAAAGCCTTCGATGCGGCAGGGCTGGAATGTGTTCCGATCCGCGTTGATCGGCAGGGCATCGTGGTCGAGCAGATCAGGGCCGAACCACGAAAGGCGAAGGCCGTCTTCCTCACGCCTTCGCATCAGTTCCCAACCGGCGCGACGCTGGCGCTGGATCGTCGG
Organism: Rhodopseudomonas faecalis; assembly: GCF_003217325.1. Taxonomy (GTDB): domain Bacteria; phylum Pseudomonadota; class Alphaproteobacteria; order Rhizobiales; family Xanthobacteraceae; genus Rhodopseudomonas; species Rhodopseudomonas faecalis. The sequence goes on along the minus strand of NZ_QJTI01000013.1, from coordinate 3,453 downwards.
CTCACCCTGATCGAATGGGCCGCCCGGCATCAGGCGTGGATCATAGAAGACGATTACGACAGCGAGTTTCATTATGCGGGCAAGCCGACGGCCTGCGTGCAGGGCCTCGATCCGCATGACCGCACCATCTATATCGGCACCTTCACCAAGTCGCTGTTTCCGGGCTTGCGGATCGGCTATGTCGTGCTGCCGCCGCAACTGGTGAAGCCGATGACGGTGGCGCGCACGCTTCTGGACGGTCACACGGCCCCCATGGCGCAACTGACGTTGGCCCGCTTTATGGAAGGCGGGCATTTCGGCGCGCATGTCCGCACCATGCGCGGCATCTATGCTGAACGGCTCGATGTGCTGGTCAGCCTGGTCAACAAGCATCTGTCAGATTTTGTCGAACCGCGCGTTCCTATCGGCGGGCTGCAAATGCCCTGCTTGCTGACGGGCAATCTAACCGAGCGCGCCGCCATCGACGCGGCGCGACGGGTTGGGATCGAGCTTCTTGGGTTGTCGGCGCTCCACGCATCAGGCGAAGCCGGGGCCGGTTTTCTAATGGGCTTTGCCGCCTATACGCGGGCCGAGATCGAGGTTGCGGTCAAGAAGCTGGCAAACGCACTCCGGGCGATATCGAAATCACCATAGATCAGCCGTTTCCGTCTCAAACAAAATGGTCTGATCGATTCGCGAAAAGTGGAGGGGAGCGGCAGACCACGCCCATGATAGGAGCTGGTGAAACACCGCCGCGCGAGGCAGCCCGGCGACGGACCAGTCATCAGCGCCTTGAAGGAGATCAGCAATGCAAACATCGGCCGCGCCGCATGCAGTCCAGAATGTCGAAAAAGCAGGTGTGAGCGCAGCCGGGTTGTCCGCCGCCGATAATGCCGTTGCTGCCGCAATCGCCAGCGAAAAGATCCGGCAGCGCGAATCCATCGAACTGATCGCCTCGGAGAATTTTGTCAGCCAGGCCGTGCTCGATGCACAAGGGTCGGTGCTCACCAACAAATATGCCGAAGGCTACCCGCATCGCCGTTATTATGGCGGTTGCGTGAATGTCGATGTCGTCGAGGATTTGGCGATTGAGCGGCTGAACAGGCTGTTCGGCAGCTCTTACGCCAATGTGCAGCCGCATTCGGGCAGCCAGGCCAACCAGTCGGTTTTCCTCGCGCTGCTCAACCCTGGCGATACGATCCTCGGACTCGACCTCAAGGCGGGCGGGCATCTCACTCATGGAGCTGCGGTCAACATGTCGGGCCGTTGGTTCAACGTCGTCAGCTATGGCGTGGACCCGGAAACCCATCTCATCGACATGGATCAGGTAGCCGCCCTTGCCCGTCAGCACCGGCCCAGGCTGATGATTGCCGGCGGTTCGGCCTATCCGCGCGTCATGGACTTCGCGCACTTCCGCCAGATCGCCGATGACGTTGGCGCGACTCTGCTGGTCGATATGGCGCACTTCGCCGGTCTGGTGGCCGGCGGCGTCTATCCGTCGCCCATTCCTTTCGCCGATGTCGTCACCTCGACCACGCACAAGACCTTGCGCGGACCACGCGGCGGGTTCGTCCTGACCAATGATGCGGAGATCGCGAAGAAGATCAATTCGGCAGTCTTTCCCGGTCTGCAAGGCGGTCCGCTCATGCACGTCATCGCCGCGAAGGCCGTAGCGTTCGGCGAGGCGCTGGAACCGTCCTTCCAAACTTATGCGCGGGCGGTGGTCGAGAATTGTCAGGCTTTGGCGCAGGCTCTTGCCGATGGCGGCTTGAAGATCACCTCCGGCGGCACAGATTGCCATCTGGCCGTGGTCGATCTGCGTCCCATCGGCGTAACCGGAAATATCGCCGAAAAGGCGCTGGAATCAGTCGGCATCACGCTCAACAAGAATGCCATACCGAACGACCCGGAAAAACCGATGGTCACATCGGGCATCCGCGTCGGCAGCGCCGCCGGGACATCGCGCGCCTTTGGTGTCGATGAATACCGCCAGATCGCCGCGTTCATGCTCGACACCCTCGAAGCTATCCGTAGCGGAACGCTCGATGCCCGCCGGCCGGAGATCAATGGCCAGGTGCGCCAGCTCGTCGCGCGTTTCCCGTTGCCCTATTGATCGGAGGCGAGATCGGCATGGACCCGCGATCTAAGATCGAGCTTTTGCCAGAGGACATCGCTCGCTTCGGCAACGACCCCGCCACGACATTCGCGGCGAACCTGAAAACCGTGCAGGCGCGTATCGCGGCTGCCTGTCATCGTTGCGGGCGGTCTCCTGACGACGTGCGCCTTCTCCCCGTCACCAAGACGGTTCCGGCTCATATCCTACGACTTGCCTATGCTGCCGGGATTTCGGATTTCGGGGAAAACAAGCTTCAGGAGGCGCGCGACAAGCAGGCGACCTTGAGCGAATTACCCATCCGCTGGAGCATCATCGGGCATCTCCAGACCAACAAGGTGAAATATCTGGTCCGGCTGGCGACGGAGTTTCATGCGCTCGACAGCTTCCGGCTGGCGGAGGAACTGAACCGCCGGCTTGACGCTCTGGACCGCGATCTTGATGTCTTCGTGCAGGTCAACTCGTCGGGCGAGGAAAGCAAATATGGCTTGCACCCAGACGATCTCATGCCCTTCGTCGCACGCCTGTCGGAATATCCGCGCCTCAAGCCGCGCGGTCTGATGACACTGGCGATCTTCAGCGCTGATCAGAGGCGGGTGCGCACCTGCTTTCGCCTGCTGCGCGATTTGCGGGATCGCGCCATCCGGTCCCATCCGGGACTCACGCAGCTATCCATGGGCATGTCGGGGGATTTCGAGATCGCCATCGAAGAAGGCGCGAACGTCGTGCGGGTCGGCCAGGCCATCTTTGGTGCGCGGCCGACCGGCAATGCGTTCTATTGGCCCGGTCTCGCTGAACAGTGAATAGCTGCATGTTTGGCGATATCCAGTCAGGCAGTTCAGACTGCTCCTCTATCCCCGCGTGAATGCCGGCCCTTCGCATTTCCTGCCTCTATCCAGATCCCGCCATCGACGGATTGAGTTGGGCGAAGGCCTCCAGCTGACGATAGGGATAATGGGAATAAGGCGCGGGAACAGCGCTTACCTCGTCCAGCTTTGCGACACCCGGATTGCGCTGCGCTCCATCCGGGCTACAGGCCTTTCCTGCTTTAGTGCTGATTGCACCTTGAGGTTGCATGGGCCATAAGCCTCCATGAAGGCGGGCAGGGCTCCACGTGATCGCGCCGACCTGAGATATCGCGACGGGCCTGCTCGTGAACTTCACGCAGGTGGTCAAGCCCGTAGGGCGGATGAGCGAAGCGTCATCCGCCATTTCGCCAGGACAAGCCCTGCGGTAATTCGGCGGGTTACGCCTGCGGCTAACCCGCCCTTGTAATAGCGAAATCGAATATCGTTGGGGTGTTCCGAAAGGAATGCTCTGCCGCGGACGGCCATCCGCGGCAGAGCGGCTGGCGATCGGAT
>NZ_QJTI01000012.1 GCF_003217325.1 Rhodopseudomonas faecalis | reverse complement strand
GGCGACGTCGCCGCGCGCTTTGGCCGGTGGCCACCGGCCAAAGCGCTTCGTCGCTTCCATCGCACATCTCCGTCGATGGGCAGATACAAGGGGGCAACCTCTCGTCCACCCTCTCATCCGACGCGGACTTGGTCCGCGCCACCTTCTCCCACGAGGGGAGAAGGAAGAAGAAGCAAAGACATGACCCATTTCTCTCCCCGTGAAATTGTTTCCGAACTCGACCGCTTCATTGTCGGCCAGACCGACGCCAAGCGCGCGGTAGCGATCGCGCTGCGCAATCGCTGGCGCCGGCTGCAGCTCGAAGGCGGGCTGCGCGAGGAAGTGCTGCCCAAGAATATTTTGATGATCGGCCCGACCGGCGTCGGCAAGACCGAGATCGCGCGGCGGCTGGCCAAGCTGGCCGGCGCGCCGTTCATCAAGGTGGAAGCCACCAAATTCACCGAGGTCGGCTATGTCGGCCGCGACGTCGAACAGATCGTGCGCGACCTGCTGGAAGTCGCGATCGCGCAGACCCGGGAAAAGAAGCGCAAGGACGTGCAGGCGCGCGCCCATATCGCTGCCGAGGACCGCGTGCTCGACGCGCTGGTCGGCCCGAGCGCGAGCCCGGCGACGCGCGATTCGTTTCGCAAGCGGCTGCGCGCTGGCGAGCTGAACGACAAGGAAATCGAGATCGAAACGCAGTCGAGCGGCGGCGCGCCGATGTTCGAAATTCCCGGCATGCCGGGCGCGCAGATCGGCGCGGTGTCGCTCGGCGACATTTTTGGCAAGCTCGGCGGCCGCACCCGGACCCGGCGGCTGTCGGTCGTCGATTCGCACGAGATCCTGGTCAATGAAGAAGCCGACAAGCTGCTCGACAATGATCAGCTGGTGCAGGAGGCGATCGGCGCCGTCGAAAACAACGGCATCGTGTTCCTCGACGAAATCGACAAGATCTGCGTACGCGACGGCCGCTCGGGCGGTGAGGTGTCGCGCGAGGGCGTGCAGCGCGATCTGCTGCCGCTGATCGAAGGCACCACGGTCTCGACCAAGCACGGCGCGGTGAAGACCGACCACATTCTGTTCATCGCGTCGGGCGCGTTCCACATCGCCAAGCCGTCCGATCTCTTGCCCGAGCTGCAGGGCCGGTTGCCGATCCGGGTCGAACTCAACGCGCTGTCGCGCGACGACATGCGCCGCATCCTGACCGAGCCGGAAGCCTCGCTGATCAAGCAATATGTGGCGCTGATGGGTACCGAAGGCGTGACGCTGCACTTTTCTGACGACGCGATCGACGCGCTCGCCGATGTCGCGGTGTCGGTGAACTCGACCGTGGAGAATATCGGCGCGCGCCGGCTGCAAACCGTGATGGAGCGGGTGCTCGACGAAATCTCGTTCTCGGCGCCCGATCGCGGCGGCGAGACCGTCGAGATCGACGCCGAATTCGTCAAGAAGCACGTCGGCGACCTCGCCAAGAACACCGACCTCAGCCGGTTCATTCTGTAGCGGTCGTTACCAACCTTTACGCACGCCACATGGCCGGGCTCGTCCCGGCCATTGTCGTTTTCGATCCGCTAATAATAACGGCCACGCCGCACCCGGACATAGAGCGCGCCTTCGCCGCCATGGCCGATATGGGCTTCCTCAAAACCAACCACGAAGGCGCGGAATTCCGGCAGGCCGAGCCAATGCGGCACCTGGCGGCGCAGCACGCCGCGTTCGGAATCGGCGCCGCGGCCCTTGCCGGTGATCACCAGCACGAAACTCATGCCATCGGCGCTGGCGTGCTGCAGGAAATGCAGCAGCGTGCGGTGCGCCTGGGTCTGGGTCATGCCGTGCAGATCGATGCGGCCATCGATCGATTTGCGGCCGCGCGACAGATGGGAACGCTCGCGCCGGCCGATCGGCATCAAAGGCGGCGCGGAGCGCGGCTCGCGCGGTGCCACCGGCGGCGGCGGCAATGGCGCGGTGCGCTCAACACCGGCGAGCGGCGAGCGCCGCAATTTCGGCTCCGGCGGCGACGGCGCGGGTGGGGGCGGCTGCGGCTTGGCGACCTTGCGCTGCGGTTTGCGAAGCGGCTTGATCTGGCGCGCAATGCTGTCCCACAGCTCGCGCTCCAGCGGCGACAGCGCGCGCTGCCGCCGCGAGGCCGGCGGATCGAACTCCGGATCGAATGGCGGCTTCTTCATCGCGCGTGATGCCCCCGGCGATGCTGGGAATGCGGGCGATGATGGTGATGGCGATGCGAATGGTGCCCATGACGATGCACGGCGCCATGCGGCCGCGCCGATGACGCTGGCTCGTGCTGCGCGGCCGGGCGCGGTTTTGGCAGCGGCATGGTGTGGGCACGCCAGCGCGGATCGAGACTATTGGGCAGCAGCAGCGCAAAGCGCGCCGGATGGCGCAGCCGCCCGGAAATCTGACCGGCTTCAGCACCGGCGCCGAAATAGAGGTCAGCGCGCGCCGGACCGATGATCGCCGAGCCGGTGTCCTGCGCCACCATCAGCCTGCGAAACGCCGTGCTCGGCTGCTCGCTGCTGATCGGCAGATCGCCGTCGATAAAGAACGGCGTGCCATAGACATGCAGCGCGGCGTCGACCGCGATCGATCGTCCCGCCGTCAGCGGCACCCCCTGGGCGCCGATCGGCTCGTCCTTGTCCGACAGCTTGACCTCACGGAAGAACACATAAGAGCGGTTATGACGGCGCAGTTCCTTGGCGCCATCGGGATTGTCGTCCATCCACTGCCGGATGCGCTGCATCGACATCTGCTCGCGCGGCACGATGTTGCGCTCGATCAGGATGCGGCCGACCGGCGTATAGGGATAGCCATTATGGGCATCATAATTGATGCGTAGCGTCGATCCATCCGCAAGCTGCACCCGCGCCGAACCTTGAATCTGCGTGAACATCAGATCGGTGTGACTCTTCAGCCAGCAGATTTCCAGACCGCGGCCGGCGAGCACGCCATCTTCGATCCCGGCGCGGTCGTAATACGGCACCAGCTTGCGCCGGCCGATCTTGCGAAACACCTGGCCCTTATTGGGCAGATTGCTGGCATTTTGACTAACGCCGCGCACAAACAAATTCGACGGCCGCCGATAGACCGGCACGTTATAGACCTCGGTCGGGGTGCGGGAGCCTTCAATAATCGGCTCGTAATAGCCGGTGACGAAACCTTCGGCGTCGCCAAGCTTGCTGATGCGCAGCGCCACGAAATGCTGCTCGAAGAACGCGCGGGCTTGCGCGGCATCGGTCACGTCATGATGGCGCGCGGCGCGGCACGGCGTCGTCAACGAATCACCAAGCGGTTTTAAAGAGGCAGCGGCAGCGGCAGCGGCAGCGGCGGCGCGCGGCGCCAGCACCGCACGGCAGCTTTTGCGGAACGCCGCGAACGCCGCGAGCTGATCGTCATCGGCCCAGCCAGTTAGCTCGGCCCATGGCACCGGCTGATATTGCGCGTCGGGAAAGATGATCGGCCACACCGGCGCGGGCTTTGGCCGATGATGCTGATGCGCGGGGCGGGCTAACGCCCCGTCATGCAAAAGCGCGACCGCCAGGGCGATCGCGCAGCAAGAGGTCAGCCGGCGGACCGGCTTGCGGAGCTTATTGACCGCTGCCGGTACCAACCAGCTTCCAGTTCGGATCACGCGATCCCACGTCGCGGGCGAATGTCCAGACATCGGTGATATCGGCGACCTTCTCGGGATTTCCGTCGACAATGGCTCCCGTCTTGTCGCGGGTCACCGTGATCATCTGCGACACGAATCGCACCGTCAATTGCGCCGACCGATCGCGCAGCTCGGCGCCGATCAGCTCGGCCTTATCGATCGACACGAACCGGGTTTCGGTCTTGTGGTCCTGCTTCTCGCGTTCGCGGATCGCGGCCTCGAAGCTCTCATAGACCTCGGACGACAGCAGATCCTTGAGCGAGCGCCGATCGCCATTGGCGAAGGCGAGCACGATCATCTCATAGGCGCCGCGGGCACCAGCCAAGAAATGATTGGCGTCGAACGAGGAGTCATGGCCCGCGATGGCATTCAGGCCCTGTTCGAGCACGGAGCCCGGCTCGGCGATATTCTTCCAGCGATCGGACGGCGGGGTGACATCGGCGGCCGGCCCGAGCGTCGGATCCAGGGTCGGGTCGATCGAGGGGCTGGGCATCGGCACAACCTTGCCCTCGGAGCCGCGCAGCATGTCGCGCGCCGCACGATCATAGGGCGGCCGTTCATCGCCGGTCCGTTGTCCGAGCACATTGCGCAGACGCAGGAAGATAAACACCGCAAGCGCGAGGAAGATGATCGTGTAAATATCCACGTCGCATTCACTTTCTGGTCGAGACCGGCGCTGCGTCCGGCAGGAAAGTCCCCAAAGAAGACGAAATTCGTGAAACCGAAGTTATCTTCCACCATGTAGGCATCAACCGCGCTCCGCCAATGGGATAATGCGGCGAGCGCAGCGATTGTTTGTCGGCAATCGGGCGGTATCTTTATGCTCACCTCGATCGCGATTTGCGACAATAGCGCGTTTCCGCCCGCAGGGGAAATCGCGATCCAAGCCATAGTTCCATAAAGTCAAAGGCTTACTGGTCAGGGCCCCGGTTGTGACCGCTGCTTTGCGGCCGATCTCGGCTTGTGGAACGGCGCGCGGCTATGATAGCCACTCGCGGCATCATTCCCAGGCGATCGCGGCGACCGGCCGCAGGATCGCCAGCGCTTCAGGAGAAATTTCATGACCAACGGCAACGGCGCTCCGGAAGCCGCTCCTCCGCAGCTCAACGTTCTGGCGCAATACACCAAGGATCTGTCGTTCGAAAATCCGAATGCGCCCGCCTCGCTGGCGCCGCAGGCCCAGCAGCCGGCGATCAATATTCAGATCAATGTCGGCGCCAAGGCGCTGGCCGAGAACGAATATGAGGTGACGCTGTCGATCGAGGGCAAGGCGGAGAACGGCTCGAGCCTGATCTTCAGCTTCGAGCTGCAATATGCCGGCGTGTTCCGCATCGTGAACGTGCCGAATGAGAATCTGCACCCGCTGGTGATGATCGAATGCCCGCGGCTGCTGTTCCCGTTCGCCCGCGAGATCATCGCCACCGCGGTGCGCGATGGCGGCTTCCCGCCGCTGCTGCTCGATCCGGTCGATTTCGTCGGCCTGTATCGCCAGAACATGGAACGCCAGGCGGCCGAGCAGCGGCCGAGCTGACGTTTCAGGCATTTCATCGATGATGGCCGGGCTCGTCCCGGCCATTGTCGTTTTGAGGGTGCTGAACCGCGATGCCGACGCCTGTCGCTTGAAGGCGCGCAGGATCAAAGACGTGACTGGTCGGCACGCGCGGTCAAAAGCTTGACCGGGCGGCAACTTAGCCGGCCCGCAAGTCTCAGCTCAGATATTCTTTCCAGAGCGCGTTGTCGCCGAGCGTGGCGATGAAAGCGCGGTGCGCTTCGCGGTCGGCATCACTGACCCGCGGTTGCAGCGGCGTTTCGCGCTGCCGGCGCGGACCATCATGGCCGGCGCGCGCCCGCGGGCTATCTGATTCGGCCAAAACCAGTTGCGATTGCCGCGCTTCGATCAGATCGACATAGACTTCGGCCAGCAATTCGGCGTCGAGCAACGCGCCGTGCTTGGTGCGGCGTGAATTGTCGATGGCATAGCGCGAGCACAGATCGTCGAGCCGGTTGGAAACGCCGGGATGCTTGCGCCGTGCGATCAGCAGGGTATCGACCAGCCGGTCGCGCGGGATCGGCGGTTTCGACAGCCGCGCCAGCTCGGCATTGATGAAGCCGATGTCGAACGAGGCGTTGTGAATCACCAACGGCGCGTCGGCGATGAATTCCAAAAATTCGTCGGCGACCTCGGCAAACAGCGGCTTGGTCGACAGAAATTCGCTGGACAGGCCGTGCACCGCGAACGCCTCTTCGGGCATGTCGCGTTCCGGATTGATGTAGCGATGGAACGTGTGCCCGGTCGGCATCCGGTTAAAGATTTCGACGCAGCCGATTTCGACCAGCCGATCGCCGCGCAGCGGATCGAGGCCGGTGGTTTCGGTATCGAGGACGATTTCACGCATCGAATCAGGAAGGCTACTGGCTGCGGATCAACGCCGGCTGCGAATCAGGGACGACGGCGCGGCATTTTAACCGCGGCGGCGATGATATCGCGGATGGCGGCGCGCACTGGCTCAAGGCCATGGGAGCTATCCACCACGAAATCGGCGCGGCGGCGCTTTTCGGCATCGGGCAATTGCCGGGCGAGAATCGCTTCCAGCTTGTCCGGCGTCATATTGTCGCGCGCCAGGATGCGGGCGCGCTGGGTCTCGGCATCAGTCGACACCACCACCACGGCATCGACCTGCTGGTCGCCGCCAGTTTCGAACAGCAACGGCACATCGACCACCGCAACCTCGGCTCCGGAGCGCTCAGCCTCATCCAAAAATGCCTGGTGATGAGAGCGCAGCAGCGGATGCACGATCTGTTCGAGCCGGCGCATCGCCGCGGGATCGTGCACCACCCGCTCCGACAATTTGGCGCGGTCAACCTTGCCATTCGCCGTGGTGCCGGGAAAAGCCGCCTCGATCAGCGGCGCCGCTTCGCCTTGATAGATGCGATGCACGGTGGCGTCGGCGTCATAGACGGGAATGCCGGCCTCGGCGAACAGCTTGGCGGTGGTCGATTTGCCCATGCCGATCGAGCCGGTCAGTCCCAGAATACGCATCCGCGCCCCTTCCGCTTGCCAATCACAACCCGAGTAGCCGCTGCGAGCGCAAAAATTCCAGCACCGGCACCAGAGGCAGGCCGAGGATCGTGAACAGATCGCCATGGACGGCGCTGAACAGATGCACGCCGAGCCCTTCAAGCTGATAGGCGCCAACGCTGGTGGTCGCCGCCTCGCCAACTTCGTTGAGATAGGTGTCGATCTGCTCGTCGCTGAGCGGGCGCATGGTCATGCGCGCGACCGAGACGTCCGAAAACAAAATCTGGCCATTGCGCACCAGCGCTGCGGCTGAATGCAGCTCATGGCGACGGCCGGCCAGCGAACGCAATTGCGCCACAGCCTGGGCCCGGTCGGCGGGCTTGTTAAAGGTACGTTCGCCCAGCGCCAGCGTCTGATCGGCGCCGAGCACCAGCCGGCCGGGATGGCGCGCCGACACGGCGGCGGCTTTTTCTTCGGCGAGCCGCACCGCGATTTCGCCGGGCGTGGTCAGGCCACTGGCGTGCTGCACCGCCCGTTCATCGATGGCAGCGGGGAAAGCATCAAAGGGAATCCCGGCATTGAGCAGCAACGCTTGGCGCGCCAGGCTCTGTGATGCCAGGACCAGCGGTTGGGATCCGAGCCAAACTGTCATTCCAAGGGCCGTTGCCGTTGCCGATCGGCGAGCAGTTTCATCACCGCCGCCGCGGTCTCTTCAATCGAGCGTCGCGTCACTTCCAGAAGGGCCCAACCATATTTGGCGCTGAGGCGTCTTGCATAGGACACTTCGTCGCTCACCGATTGCCGGTCAGTATAGTCGTCATTGCCGACCGGGGCGCCCAGGCTCAACAAACGGTTCTGGCGCACCTGAATCAGCCGTTCCGGCGACGCGTGCAGACTGACTACCAGCGGCTTGGTCAGGGTTTCAAGCTGATGCGGAATCGGAATGCCCGGCACCAGCGGCACATTGGCGGTGCGGATGCCGCGATTGGCGAGATAGATCGAGGTCGGCGTTTTCGAGGTGCGCGACACCCCGACCAGCACGACATCGGCCTCTTCCAGCCCTTCGACGTGCTGACCATCGTCATGCATCATCGAATAATTGAGCGCGTCGATCCGCTTAAAATATTCGGCGTTGAGCGTGTGCTGCGCACCGACCCGGCCGGTGGTCGAAGAGCCGAGATAGGCCTGAAACAGCTGCATCACCGGCCCGATGATCGACAGGCTGGGGATGTTGATGTCCTGGCACTTTTGTTCGAGCCGCTCGACCAGCTCCTGTTCGAGCAGGGTGAACAGCACGATGCCGGGCGCTTCCTCGATTTCGGCCAGCACCCGATCGAGCTGCTTCTGGCTGCGCACCAAGGGATAGACATGCTCGACCGGCGTGACATTGGCGTATTGCGCCGACACCGCGCGCGACACGGTGATCAGGGTTTCGCCGGTGGAGTCCGAGACCAGATGAAGGTGGAAATAGCTGCCGTCGGTAGGCATGCGGACGCCTGTATATCCTGTGAATCGCTGTGGGTTCTTGTGCCGGACGTGCCGGTCGGCTTGTCCGCGCCGGGACAAGTCCAAGAATTCTGCACAGGGCTCCTCGTGTGAATCAATCAGGCAGCCGCCGCCAGGATAGCGGGGTTAGTCGCCCTTGTCTTTGGATAAGGGCGTGCCAGACGTCGGCAAGTGCTTTCGCTGCCGACGATTTTTCCCGCTGTGGAGAAGCGGGACAGCGCCGCGCGCAATGTGGAAGACACGCGGATCGGCGCAGGACGAATCCTGATCCGGGCAATCCACGTTCAATAAGACTCAAACCTTAAGAATCTATAACTATTGGTTTAGGAAAGGATCGCTTGCGGAGAACCGCGACTTCGCGCATTCCCTAGGGGGCCTTGGCAGCCGAGTGGTTCCGGGAAGTCTGGAACGCCATGCCTCCGAGAGCGCAACGAGAGTTCGGATGTTCGACACGATCTATCTTTGGTTGAAGGCGCTGCATGTCATCGCGGTACTCTCGTGGATGGCGGGTATGCTCTACATGCCGCGGTTGTTCGTCTATCACTGCGATGCCCCGGTCGGCTCCAAGCAGTCCGAGACTTTCAAGATCATGGAACGGCGCCTGTACAAGGCGATCATGAATCCGGCGATGATGGTCGCCTGGGTGGTCGGGCTCTACATCGCCTACGAGCAGAACTATTTCACCGACGGCTGGTTCCACGCCAAGCTCGCCGCCGTGGTGCTGATGACCGTGATCCACCTGATGCTCGGCCGCTATGTGCGGGCCTTTGCCGCCGACCAGAACCGGCACACCCATAAATTCTATCGCGTTATCAATGAGATTCCGACGCTGCTGATGATCGGCGCGGTGATTTTCGTGGTCGTGAAGCCGTTCTGAACGAAACTTCCGTGACGCTCGGAAATTCTTGCGTCACGGCTTTCGATTTTCTATAGTTCGCCCATTCCCACCCACGCAGGCGGACTGTGCGCGCATTTCGGTTTCAGCCGAATCGGTTGCCGCAGCGGGTTTGAAGCCTACTGACCGGTCCTATCTGAGCGAGACTCTCCGGGTCAGCACTTCAGCCTGAAGACCTGCGGACCTTCCTGACCGTACCAGCGTCCGCTTGTTCGATCCCCTCGCAACTGCTCCCCCGTTTTTCGACAGGACTCTCCCAATGCGGGAAATAAAGCTTCAAGACCTCAAGGCAAAAACCCCAGCCGAGCTGGTGTCGTTTGCGGAAGAACTCGGGGTCGAAAACGCCAGCACGATGCGCAAGCAGGAACTGATGTTCGCCTGTTTGAAGCAGCTGTCGGCGAAGGAAACCGACATCATCGGTGAAGGCGTGGTGGAAGTGTTGCCGGACGGGTTCGGCTTCCTGCGCTCGCCCGACGCCAATTACCTGCCGGGTCCGGACGATATTTACGTCTCGCCCTCGCAGATCCGCCGCTTCGGCCTGCGCACCGGCGACACCATCGAAGGCCATATCCGCAGCCCGAAGGAAGGCGAACGCTATTTCGCGCTGCTCAAGGTCAACACGCTGAACTTCGAGGATCCCGAGAAGTCCAAGCACAAGGTCAATTTCGACAATCTGACGCCGCTGTTCCCGGATGAGCGGTTCCGGCTCGAGCTGGAAGACTCGACCCGCAAGGATCTGTCGGCGCGGGTGATCGACATCGTGGCGCCGATCGGCAAGGGCCAGCGCGCTCTGATCGTGGCGCCGCCGCGCACCGGCAAGACCGTGCTGATGCAGAACATCGCGCACTCGATCACCGCCAACCATCCGGAATGCTATCTGATCGTGCTGCTGATCGACGAGCGGCCGGAAGAAGTCACCGACATGCAGCGTTCGGTGAAGGGCGAGGTGATCTCCTCGACCTTCGACGAGCCGGCGGCCCGTCACGTCCAAGTCGCCGAAATGGTGATCGAAAAGGCCAAGCGCCTGGTCGAACACGGCCGCGACGTGGTGATCCTGCTCGACTCGATCACCCGTTTGGGCCGCGCCTACAACACGGTGGTGCCGTCATCGGGCAAGGTGCTGACCGGCGGTGTCGATGCCAACGCACTGCAGCGCCCGAAGCGGTTCTTTGGTGCGGCGCGCAATATCGAAGAAGGCGGCTCGCTGACCATCATCGCGACCGCGCTGGTTGATACCGGCAGCCGCATGGACGAAGTGATCTTCGAAGAGTTCAAGGGCACCGGCAACTCCGAACTGATCCTCGACCGCAAGGTGTCCGACAAGCGCACCTTCCCGGCGATCGACATTTCGCGCTCCGGCACCCGTAAGGAAGAGCTGATCACCGATCCGCAGCTCCTCAAGAAGATGTATGTGCTGCGCCGCATCCTCAATCCGATGGGCACCATGGATGCGATCGACTTCCTGCTCGACAAGCTGCGCAACACCAAGAACAACGCCGAGTTCTTCGAGTCGATGAACACCTGATCGGCGGAATCGACAACGCAATCAGCAAGGGCGCCGCGCTGCCAGCCGGCGCCTTTGTTTTATCAGTACGATGGCTCCGAATCGGCATGGCCGTGATCAGCTCGCAAGAGAAAGCGATGCATCCAAGCGAACAGACTATCTTCGCGCTGTCGTCGGGACGATTGCCGGCGGCGATTGCGATCGTGCGCATCTCGGGACCACAGTCGAGTGCCGTGCTGAGCGCGCTATGCGGCCGCGTACCTTCGCCGCGACTGGCGACGCGGTGCCTGCTCAAGAGCCAGGCCGGCGAGCCGATCGATGACGCCATGGTGCTGTGGTTTCCGGGACCGGCAAGCGCAACCGGCGAAGACGTCGCTGAATTGCACATCCATGGCAGCCGCGCGGTGCTGGCAGCACTGATCGGCGAACTATCAACATTTGAACAGTTGCGGCCGGCCGAGCCCGGCGAATTCACGCGCCGCGCGTTTGAAAACGGCAAGATCGATCTGACCGGCGCCGAAGCGCTCGATGATCTGATCCATGCCGATACTGATCAGCAGCGCCGCCAAGCATTGCGGCAGTTGCAAGGATTACTCGGCGATCGCGCCCGCGCGTGGCGGCAGCAGATCATCGAAGCGGCGGCGCTGATCGAAGCTTCGATTGATTTCTCCGATGAAGGCGATGTACCCGATGAGTTGCAAGCGCCGGCCTTTGCCAAGATCGCGGCGCTTGCGGCCGAGATCGGCGAGGTACTCACGGCGCAGCATCATGGCGAGCGACTACGCGATGGTTTGGTGGTGGCGATCGTGGGCCGGCCCAATGTCGGCAAGTCGACGCTGATCAATCAGCTGGCGCGGCGCGAGGTCGCGATCGTGTCGCCCCACGCCGGCACCACGCGCGACGTGATCGAAGTGCATCTTGATCTTGGCGGCTATCCGGTGACGGTGATCGACACCGCCGGCATTCGCGACACGCTCGATGCGGTCGAGCAAGAGGGTGTGCGACGCGCACAGGCCCGGGCCGCGGATGCCGATCTTGTGCTGTGGCTCGCCGATGACGATGATGAGATGCCACCAGCGATCGGTAGCGACCAGGTGGTGGTCTGGCGGGTGCGCAACAAGATCGACTTGCAGTCGGAAGCCGGTGCTCGCGCCGACGGGAATCTTTCGGCAGCCAGCCAGAGCTTCGCGATCTCGGCCAAGCAGGGCGAGGGCGTTGCCGCCTTGGTTGGAGCGATCGGCGAATTCGCCGGGAACTATTTTGGCGCGGGCGAAACGACGCTGATTTCGCGGCAGCGGCATCGCGATTTGCTGCAGCAAACGGTCCAAATGCTGCAGTGCAGCATAGCGGACCGCGACCGGGGCGAAGAGTTGGTGGCGGAGGATTTGCGCTCGGCGTCGCGAGCGCTCGGTCGGCTGCTCGGCCAGATCGATGTCGAGGATCTGCTCGACGTGATCTTCAGCGAATTTTGTATTGGCAAATAGCGGTGCGTCTGATCATCACAAGCGATCGCAGGAAACCGTTGTCGGGGCTGGATTGTTTCACGTGAAACAAAACTCAGCCTCCAGATCGCCAACCCATTGTTTCACGTGAAACATCGCCCCGGATCATTCCGGCTTTGCGAAACCCGCGCATCGCGCTAGAAGCCGCCCTCATCATGACCCTTAAGTTTGACGTCATCGTCATTGGAGGCGGACACGCCGGCTGCGAAGCGGCCGCGGCCGCCGCGCGACTCGGCGCGCGCACCGCGCTGGTCACTCATCGGTTCGACACCATCGGCGCGATGTCGTGCAATCCGGCGATTGGCGGATTGGGCAAGGGCCATCTGGTGCGCGAGGTTGATGCGCTCGACGGCCTGATGGGCCGGGTGATCGATGCTGGCGGCATTCAGTTTCGAATGCTCAATCGTCGCAAGGGGCCGGCGGTGCGCGGGCCGCGCGCCCAGGCCGACCGCAAGCTTTATGCCCGCGCGATGCAGCAGGCGATCCGCGACACCAACAATCTGACCGTGATCGAAGGCGAGGCCGACGATCTGTTGTGTCACGGCGAACGGGTCAGCGGCGTGCGGCTGGGTGACGGCCGCGAATTGTCGGCCGGGGCGGTGGTGATCACCACCGGCACCTTTTTGCGCGGCTTGATTCACCTGGGCGAACAGAGTTGGCCGGCCGGCCGGATCGACGAGCCGCCGGCGCTCGGCCTGTCGAAAGCGTTTGAACGGATCGGCTTCCAACTCGGCCGGCTGAAAACCGGCACCCCGGCGCGGCTCGATGGCCGCACCATCGACTGGGCGGCGGTCGAGATGCAGCCCGGCGACGACCCGGCCGAGCCGTTTTCGGTGCTGACCGAGCGGATCACCACGCCGCAGGTCGAATGCGGCATTACCCGGACCACGCCGGCCACCCATGCCGTGATCCGCGATAATGTCCATCGCTCGCCGATGTATTCCGGGCAGATTCAGAGTTCTGGGCCGCGCTATTGTCCGTCGATCGAGGACAAGATCGTCAAATTCGGCGATCGCGACGGCCATCAGATCTTTCTGGAGCCCGAAGGGCTCGATGATCCGACCGTGTACCCGAACGGCATCTCGACCTCGCTGCCGGAAGAAGTGCAGCGCGCGATCCTGACCACCATTCCGGGGCTGGAGCGCACCGTGATGCTGCGCCCCGGCTACGCCATTGAATATGATCATATCGATCCGCGCGAATTGCAGCCGACCCTGGAAGCCAAGCGGTTGCGCGGGCTGTTCATGGCCGGGCAGATCAACGGCACCACCGGCTATGAAGAAGCCGCGGCGCAGGGGCTGGTTGCCGGCCTCAACGCCGCGCTGATCGCGGGTGGCGGCGTGGGCGTGCTGTTCGACCGTGCCGAGGGCTATCTCGGGGTGATGATCGACGATCTGGTGACGCGCGGCGTCACTGAGCCGTATCGGATGTTTACCTCACGCGCCGAATACCGCCTGACGCTGCGCGCCGACAATGCCGATCAGCGGCTGACCGCCAAGGGCATTGCGCTGGGGTGTGTTGGATCAGAACGGTCGGTATTCCATCATAACAAGATGGCGGCGCTGGCGGCGGCAAAATCGCTGGCGCAAAGCCTGACCATCACCCCGAACCAGGCCGGCAAGCACGGTCTGGCTCTCAATCGCGACGGTCAGCGCCGCTCGGCGTTTGAATTGCTGGCCTATCCTGAGGTCGGCTGGCCGGAAGTGCGGGCGATCTGGCCGGAACTGGCGACGATTACCTCGCAGATTGCGTTCCACCTTGAGATCGACGCGAAATATGACGTCTATCTGCAGCGTCAGCTCGCCGATGTCGCCGCTTTCCGTCGCGACGAGGGCCTGCTGCTGACCGATGTCGATTATGCGGTGGTGCCGGGTCTGTCCAATGAGGTCCGCGGCCGGTTGGAACGGGCGCGGCCGCGCACCGTCGGCCAGGCGGGCCGGCTCGATGGCGTGACGCCGGCGGCACTCGGCATTTTGGCGGCCTATCTGCGCCGCGAAGCCCGCAAACAGCCGGTTTCGGGCAAGGGCAACTGACCGGCGCTGACCCTTGTTTCACGTGAAACGAGGGGAGGGACCGCGCCGTTTCACGTGAAACAGAGCCGCCGAGGCTGGTTGTTTCACGTGAAACAGCGGCGCCAGGACACCCTCTTGGGCCGAAGCACAGCAAAAGCCCTTCCGACTCGCTCACCGGGGTGCCTATCCGGCCTCCCGACGTTCATTGGCTCAACATCGTCGGCGCAACGGGCGTTTTTCCCTCCGCCTTGTGGGGAGGGTGGCCGGCCGTAAGCCCGGACGGGTGGGGGTGAAGTGGTGAAGTATGCTGCGACCCCACCCCGGCGCTTCGCGCCGACCCTCCCCGCAAGGGGAGGGAAAGCCGGCGTCTCTCCGGCACCAAATCGCACCAACCAATCGATCGCGGAGGCCGAGAGGCAGTTCGTCCGGGTAGGGACCCCTCCAAACCTGCCCGATCTCCCTAAATCACCGCCGAGCGCTCGAATTCGATGGATGAATCCCGAGCGCGGGGCTATCACCACCCGATAACGGCTCATGGACTCATGCCGGATGGCTTCCCGATCACAAATGGACTCTTTGGCGCCCGCTCTGGCGGCCGATAAGGCTGCCGCGCTGCGCCTCACCCCTGTTTCACGTGAAACAGAGGCACGGCTCGACGCCTATGTCGAACTGCTGTTGCAGTGGCAGGCTAAAACCAATCTGGTGGCGCCCTCGACGCTGCCGCAGCTCTGGACCCGGCACATCGCCGACTCGCTGCAGCTGGCGGCGCTGGCGCCGACCGCCCGGACCTGGCTCGATATCGGCTCTGGCGGCGGCTTCCCGGGCGTGGTGCTGGCTTGTGTGCTGGCCGAGCGGGGCGGAACGGTGCTGCTGGTCGAGCGGATCGCCAAAAAAGCCGCGTTTTTGCGCGAGGCCTTGCGCGTTTCCGGCGGCGCCGGCCAAGTTATCCTCGCGGACATCGGGGATTGTGTGGATAGTTTGCCGCAGCCGCTCGATTGTATCACCGCGCGTGCGGTTGCTCCGTTACATCAGCTGATCGGGTTCGCGGAACCCCTGCTGCGGCCCGGCGCCAAGGCCTTGTTTCTCAAGGGCCAGGATGTCGACGCCGAATTGACCGAGGCAGCCCGTTATTGGAAACTGCAACCTCGGTTGCACGCCAGCCTGACCGGCGGACAGGGCTGGATCGTTGAAATCGACCGCATCGAGCGGCTGGAACAGTCCGCATCGGCTTCTGTCGCGCCGAAATCTGCCGCGACCGGCTCTGTTGGAACTGGCGAATGACCGTGATCGATCAAATCTATCAAGGCGATAAGGATGACAAGCGCGCTGGGCAGCCGCGCATCATCGCGCTCGCCAACCAGAAGGGCGGCGTCGGCAAGACCACCACCGCGATCAATCTCGGCACCGCGCTGGCCGCGATTGGTGAGCGGGTGCTGATCATCGACCTCGATCCGCAAGGCAACGCCTCGACTGGGCTCGGCATCGACCGCCGCAACCGCAATTATTCCACCTATGACGTGCTGATCGGCGAAGTCGGGCTGCGCGAGGCGGTGATCGCCACCGCGGTGCCGCGGCTGTCGATCGCGCCGTCGACCATGGACCTGTCCGGCCTGGAATTGGAACTCGGCAATGCCCGCGACCGCGCCTTCCGCCTGCGCGACGCCATTGCCGGTCTCAATCACAATGCCCAGCCGCCGGCCGACTATACCTATGTGCTGATCGACTGCCCGCCGTCGCTGAATTTGCTGACCGTGAATGCGATGGCGGCGTCGGACGCGATCCTGGTGCCGCTGCAGTGCGAGTTTTTCGCGCTGGAAGGTCTGTCGCAGCTGCTGCAGACCGTGGAACAGGTGCGCTCGACCCTGAACCCGGATCTCACCATCCATGGCATCGTGCTGACCATGTTCGACAGCCGTAACAATCTGTCGAACCAGGTGGTCGCCGATGTCCGGCAGTTCATGGGCAAGAAGGTGTACGACACCATGATCCCGCGCAACGTGCGGATCTCGGAAGCGCCGAGCTATGGCAAGCCCGTGCTGGTCTATGACCTGAAATGCACCGGCAGCGAAGCCTATCTGCGGCTGGCGACCGAAGTGATCCAGCGCGAGCGCGAATTGCGCACCACCCACTGATCCAATCTTTAGCACAGCGAGGCCCCATGGACCGCACCGCCAAGTGTTCGCCGTTGCGCGCGCAGCGCGCCACCACGGACCGACCGGACCTCGATTGTTTTGTGCTGTCGCTGCTGGCGCTGACGCCGTCGGTCCGGGGCATGGCCGGCAAGGCGCCGAGTTCGTCCAGCCCGTGCGATGATCGCCGAGCAGCGGAGTAGCGCCGTGAATCCAAGGGAGTTGGCAATGGCCGATGAGCAACGTTCGCGGCTGGGCCGCGGCCTGGCGAGCCTGATTGGCGATGTCGGCGGCGAGGCGGCGCATACCGAGCGGCCGCGCGCGCAGCGCAAGGTGCCGATCGAGTTTCTAAAACCCAATCCGCGCAATCCGCGTCGCACTTTTGCCGATGCTGAGCTCGCCGAGCTGTCGGACTCGATCAAGCAGCATGGCATCATTCAGCCGATCGTGGTGCGGCCGGTGAAGGGCTCGCAGGATCGCTACGAGATCATCGCCGGCGAACGGCGCTGGCGCGCGGCGCAGCGCGCCGGTCTGCATGAAGTGCCGATCGTGCCGGTGGAAGTGTCCGACGCCCATGCGCTCGAGATCGCGATCATCGAGAACGTGCAGCGCGAAGACCTCAACCCAATGGAAGAGGCGCTCGGCTATCACGCGCTCGCCGAGGATTTCAAACACAGCCAGGAAGAGATCGCAAAAATCGTCGGCAAGAGCCGCAGCCACGTCGCCAATATGATGCGGCTGACCAAGCTGCCCGACGACGTGCAGGCGCTGATTGCGTCCGGCGAACTGAGCGCCGGTCACGCCCGCGCGCTGATCGGCGTGCCCGATCCGTCGGCGGCGGCCAAGCGCATCATCGCCGAAGGTCTCAATGTTCGTCAGACCGAGGCGCTCGCCCATGAGCAGGGCGTGCCGGAGCGGGCGCCGCAAAAGCCGCGCGCCGCCAAGGTCGCCAAGGACCCCGATACGCTGGCGCTGGAAAAGCGCGTCAGCGACGCGCTCGGCATGAAGGTCACGGTTGATGATCGCGACGGCGCCGGCACGGTTCAGATCCGCTACGCCGATCTCGATCAGCTCGATGAGATCGTGCGCCGGCTCGGCGAGGGCTGATCGCTCGGCGCTGCGACGATTCTGAAACGTCGTTGTAAAACAATAGCTTAATAAAATGCCCGCGCCGGTCGCGGGCATTGTCGTTTGGGCAGGCATTGTCGTTTCGAACCAATGGCGATTACCACATTTGGCCGGGCTTGGTCCCGTCTGTCCATGTCTCTGATCTTGCTGCACTTTCAAGACGTGGATGCCCGCGACAAAGCGCGGGCATGACGGGTCAGTGGTAGGCGCTGGTAAAAGCGCGACTCAGTATTCGAGACGTCATGGCCGGGCTCGTCCCGGCCATCTACGTCTTTGTTTCTGAACGACTTTTACGACGTGAACATCCAAACGCGGGTCTGACGGTCATTGGTACGACCGGACGGTCAGCCGCGACGCCGTGCATTGACCGCGATCGACAGCATGGCGCGCTGCGCGATCACCGCGGCGAGCGCCGATTGCTTGCGGCTCTCCAGCGTGGCGCTGGCGAGCTGATCGATCACCTGCACTAGCCGGGCCGCGGTCCAGGCGCGCAGCGCCGTCTCCACTTGTGCCTTGCGTGAAAAATGCAGGCGCGGAAAACCACTCTCAATTGCAACTGACGGCGGCGTCCCTTGATCAACGGCCAGCGCGGCCTTGTGCAGCAAGGTCGCTTGCCGCAGCGCCGCCGACAGGATCAGCCCCGGATAGGTGCCGGCATTGAGCGCCTTGGTGAATTCGGTTTCGACCTGCGGCGGTTTGCCGGCAAACGCGAAATCGACCACCGGATCGAGTTTGAGATCGGAGGCATCGGAGACGCAGGCGATCACGTCATCGAGCGTGATCTCGCCCTGGCCATGGGCATAGAGCGTCAGCTTGCGCAGTTCATTGCGCGAGCTTTGCCGGTCGCCGCCGAGCAGCGAGGTCAGAATCGCGCGGGCATCCGAGGCGATCCGCAGATTGGCGATCCGCAATTCCTCGTCGATCAATTGGCCGAGCGCGCGCGCATCATCGAGATAACAGCCGATCGCGACCGCGGTTTTGGCGCGCTCGCAGGTTTTGCGTAGCGCGGCGTCGGGGCGCAGATCGCCGGCCTCGATCACGATCCGGCAATCCTTGATGGCGGCTTCCGTCAGCGCTTCGACGCTGGCGACAAAACTGCGCGAACCGGCACGGACTCTGATCGCGCGCCGGCCGCCGAACATCGGAATGGTCAGCGCTTCATCGACCAGACGCGACGGCTCGGCGGCGATGTCATCGCCGTCCAGTCGCACCAAGGAAAATGGATCATCGGGATTGTCGACCGCCGAGCGAATCAGCGCTTCGGCACGTTCGCGCACCAAGCCGGCATCGGCGCCGTACAGCAGAATGATCGGCCGGGCAGCGTCCGGCCGGGCAAGATAGGCGTCGACTTCTTTTCCGCGCAGCGCGACCAAGTCACATGCCGGCGTAGAAGAACGACGCCATCCGGGTCTGGATGTTTTCGGCGATCTCCTGCGCGGCGCGGTCTTCGGCGTCGCGGAACGCACGTGAGCGCGCGAAGCGTTGGGTCTGACCGGGCACGTCATAGGAGACGCGGGCAAACGTGTTGCCGGACATCACCACCTTGTCGGTCGCCGAATCCTTCAGCACGTAGCTGGCATCGATACCGTAGTTCTCGATGGTCGGCAGCGCGGTGTTGGGATCGACGATCAGCGACGACCGGGTTTGGGTCAGCCGAATTTCCAGCCGATGGGTCGGCGCCATACCGGTGGCGCTGCCATACAGCTTGAACATCAGCGCGTTGCGCACTTCCTGGCCGACCCGCGCGATACGGGCCGCGTTCGGCGCGGCGATCGGTGCCACTTCAACGCCCTGCAGCTTTTCGCGCAACGCCGGCTGGCCGTCGGTGCGCGTCGCATACATCGGTTGGAAGCAGCCGCCGGTCAGCGCCGCCAGGGTCATCACCGCAAAGAGCCGGGCGGCGATGCGGCCTTTAGCCCACGACATTCACGATCCTTTGCGGAACGACGATGATTTTGCGAACGGGTTTGCCGTCCAGCGCCTGTTTTACTGCATCAAGGGCCAAAACGGCAGCCTCAATTTGCGGATTATCCGCATCCCGCGGCACCGTGACCTCTGCACGCTTCTTACCGTTGACCTGCACCGGCAGCGTGATGCTGTCCTTGACCAGCAGCGCCGGTTCGACCGCAGGCCAGGGCGCTTCCGATACCAGACCGGGCTGGCCAAGCGCTTCCCAGCACTCTTCGGCCAGATGCGGCATCATCGGCGACACCAGCTGCACCAGGACGATCGCGGCTTCGCGAATCGCCCAGGCCAGATCGGGCGTCGGGGTGCTGGCCTTGCCGAGCGTGTCGGTCAGGTTGTTGGCGAATTCGCGGATATGAGCGAGGCAGACATTGAAATGCAGCCGCTCGATGCCGCTCGTCACCTTGTCGAGCGCGCCATGGGCCGATTTGCGCAAGGCGAGAGCCTCGGCGCCGAATTCAGCCGGACGGTCGGCCGGAGCCGAGCCGGCGATCGCCACTGATTCGTTGACCAAGCGCCACAGCCGCTGCACGAAGCGCGAGGCGCCCTTGACGCCTTCCTCGCTCCAGATCACGTCGCGGTCCGGCGGCGAATCCGACAGCATGAACCAGCGTGCGGTGTCGGCGCCGTAGGTGCCGATGATGTCGTCGGGGTCGACCGTGTTGCGCTTCGACTTCGACATCTTCTCGATCGGGCCGATCTCGACCGGGGTCTGGCCATCGAGCAGCACGGCGCGGCGGCGGTCGCCGTCGGCGGTGATCATCACCTCGGCCGGCGAGACAAAGCCGCCATCGGGCTTGCGATAGGTCTCGTGCACCACCATGCCCTGGGTGAACATGCCGGCGAACGGCTCGGGCATGCTGACATGGCCGGTGGCCTGCATCGCGCGCATGAAGAACCGGCTGTACAGCAGGTGCAAAATCGCGTGCTCGACGCCGCCGATATATTGGTCGACCGGCATCATGCGGTTGGCGACCTCCGGGGTGGTCGGCGCGTCTTCGTTCCACGGATCGGTGAAGCGGGCGAAATACCAGGACGAATCGACAAAAGTGTCCATGGTGTCGGTTTCGCGCTGCGCCTTGCCGCCGCATTGCGGGCAGCTGACGTGCTTCCAGCTCGGATGGTGGTCGAGCGCGTTGCCCGGCTTGTCGAAAGTCACATCCTCGGGCAGCGTCACCGGCAGGTCGGTGGCCGGCACCGGCACCACGCCGCAGCTCGGGCAATGGATGATCGGGATCGGGCAGCCCCAATAGCGCTGCCGGGAGATGCCCCAGTCACGCAGCCGGAAATTCACCTTGCGCTCGCCAACCGGCGCTTGCTCGCCGCTACCCGGCAGCGCGCGCAGCTCGGCTTCGAGGCGCTTGGCGACTTCTTCCTTGGCCTCGGCGATGGTCATGCCGTCCAGGAAGCGTGAATTGATCATGCGGCCATCGCCATCAAAGGCGGTGTCGGTGATCACGAAGCTCGCCGGGTCCTGGCCCTCGGGGCAGACCACCGGCGTGTTGCCGAGATTGTATTTGTTGACGAAATCGAGGTCGCGCTGGTCATGCGCCGGGCAGCCGAAGATCGCGCCGGTGCCATATTCCATGAGAACGAAGTTCGCCACATAGACCGGCAGCTGCCATTCCGGATCGAACGGATGCACCGCGCGGATGCCGGTATCGACGCCGAGCTTTTCGGCGGTGTCGATATCGGCCTGGGCGGTGCCGCGCCGTTTGCACTCGTCGACGAACGCCTTGACCTTGGGGTCCTTGGCGGCCGCGGCCTGCGCCAGCGGATGGTCGGCGGCGATCGCCATGAATTTCGCGCCGAACAACGTGTCCGGGCGGGTGGTGAAGATCTTCAGCTCGGTCTCGCCCTGCGGCGTGGTGGCGCTATCGAGCGCAAAGCGGATCAACAGGCCTTCCGAACGGCCGATCCAATTGCGCTGCATCAGCCGCACCTTGTCGGGCCAGCGGTCGAGCGTATCGAGCGCGTCGAGCAGGTCCTGGGCGTATTTGGTGATCTTGAGCACCCACTGGCTCATCTCGCGCTGTTCGACCACCGCGCCGGAGCGCCAGCCGCGGCCGTCGATCACCTGCTCATTGGCGAGCACGGTCATATCGACCGGGTCCCAATTGACCTTGCGCTTTTCCCGCTCGACCAGACCGGCGCGCAGGAAGTCCAAGAACATCTTCTGCTGATGCTTGTAATACGACGGGTCGCAGGTCGCGAATTCGCGCGCCCAATCCAGCGACAGACCCATGGTCTGCAGCTGCTTTTTCATCGCCGCGATATTGTCGTAGGTCCACGCCTTCGGCGCCACCTTGCGTTCGATCGCGGCGTTTTCCGCCGGCAGGCCGAACGCATCCCAGCCCATCGGGTGCAGCACATTAAAGCCGCGCGCGCGCATGGCCCGCGCCACCACGTCGCCCATGGTGTAGTTGCGGACGTGGCCCATATGGATGCGCCCCGACGGATAGGGGAACATCTCGAGCACGTAATATTTCGGCCGCGGGTCGTCGTTCCTGGTGGCGAAAATCTTCAGTTCGTCCCAACGGCGCTGCCATTTCGGCTCGGATTCGCGGGCGTTGTAGCGTTCGGAGGTCATTTGCGATTCAGGGGACGGCCGGCCGGTTCGGGCTCGTGATCTGATGGCACAGGGCGCGCGAAAGAGGTCGCAAACCGGTGCTCGCTCTGTCTTCGCTTCGCGCGTGAGGTCGGGGACTAGGCCACAAAAGCTGGTGGCCGGTCAATGGCTTGGAACAAGTCCGGCGGCTTTCTTGGGTCAGCCGGTTCCAATCGGCCGCAAGGCGGCCGGTCGGCGGCCTAGCACGTCAGCTTCAGCTCGCGAGCGCGACGCCGGTTTGCTCGAATGACGGCGGCAGGCCGTGTTCGGCGACCGCGTTACGGCCGCGGTGTTTGGCGGTGTAGAGCGCGGCGTCGGCCGCTTCGAGCAGGTCGCGCGGCGAGCCGGAACTGCTCGGATAAGCACCGGCGACGCCGATACTGATGGTGACGTGCTGGAACGGGCTGGTGCGGTGGGGAATCGCCAGTTCCTCGATCGCGGCGCGCAGCCGGTTGCCGACCTCAAGGCCACGGTCGATCTCGGTATGCGGCAGCAGCAGACAGAACTCCTCGCCGCCGTAGCGGGCCGCGAAGCCATTGGCATCATTGGCGATCATCGCCAGGGTGGCGCCGATCTGGCTGATGCAGGCATCGCCTTCCGGATGACCATAAGTGTCATTGAACGGCTTGAAATGATCGACGTCGATCATCAGCAGCACCAAAGCGGTCTCGGTCTGCTCGGCCTTCATCCATTCGAAATCGAGCCGGCTTTGGAAGCCGCGGCGGTTGGCGAGCCCCGACAGCACGTCGATCGAGGCCATCACCGTGAGGCGGTTGTTGATCGCCACCAGGCCGCGCTCGCGCTCGGCGAGCCGCGCCGCCATGGCGTTGAAGGCGCGCGCCAGCGGCACGAATTCAGCCGGCAGCCGCTTGTGTTCCACCCGGGCCGACCAATTGCCGTGCCCGAATTTGCCGGCTACGTCGGTGAGCATGTTGATGGGCCGCACGATCAGCCGTTCGGCGGCGAACAGCGCGCCGATCAGCGCGATCAAACACACCAGCGCCAATTGCAGATAGGCGTTGCGGATCGCGCCGTTGATCTGCGCCGACACTTCGCTTTCGTCGATGCTGACCACCAGCCGCGCCGTGGTGCCGCTGATCGGCGCGTACAGCACCGCACGGCTGCTGCCACGCTGATTGATCTCCAATGGCGGCAGTTCGGAGCTGGAATAGTCGCCTTCCGCCACGCCGTTCGGCGTTTCCGAAAACCGTTTGCCGACCCATTCCACCTTGTCGGGTGTCGAGGCCAGTACAATGCCGTGCCGGTCGACCAATGCCGCGGTGACGCCGGGGCGGCCGCCGAGGTTCGACATCACCCCCGACATCCAGTCGAGGTTGAGGCCGGCGATAATCACGGTCTCATCGCCCGGCGAGATCGCCGACACCGGATAGGCGGCCAGGATCGTGCCCTTGTTGGAGCGCTGGCCGACCATGAAGTCGCTCACGACGAAGTCGTTGGTTTCCTTCGCCTTCTGGAAATAGGGCCGGTCGCGGATCACGGTGCCGAGGAAGCTCGACGAGGTTGAGCAGCGCACCACGCCGTCTTTGTCGGCGGCCATCAGCATCCGGATCGAGGGCAGATCAACGCGCAGACTGGCGCGCATCGTCGCGCAGCTACGGCCGATCTCGGCCGCCGAGGCATGGATATAGGCCGATGATTTCAGCACCGCCTCGACCGAGGAGATGATCTCGCGCTGCGCGGCGGCGGAATGCTGCGCCAGACTCTGCAGCTCGCTCGATGCCGAAGCAATTTCCTTGGCGCGCTCGCCTTCAAGCGAACGCACCCGCTCCAACATCAAAGGCACAACCAGAATCATGGTGAGCAGCACCAGGCGAGCCTTGATGCCGTAAATACCCTTGAGTCTTGCGCGTTGCCGGTGGAAACCGATGCGTGACATCCGTTCGTCCCTCTCCCCGTAGTCACGCTAAGGGAAGAGGGCTCAAGAAGGCTTTCTGGAATTCGCTAAAATGCGATCGATCCAGTACAATTACCAAGGTCATGAACGATTGGTCGCGATCGCGCGTCGTCGGCAAGGCCAGCTTCACCATGTTCGTCATCACAATTCTGGAGCGATCGCGCGATGATCGATGATTCTGCCTGTGGGCTTGCTGCCGTCGAGCAAGAGATCGCCAGAGCCTGTGCCGACGCGAGGCGCGAGCGCAGCGAAGTGACGCTGATTGCGGTATCCAAGACGTTTTTCGCCGACGCCATCACGCCGGTGCTGGCCGCCGGGCAGCGTCATTTCGGCGAGAACCGGGTGCAGGAGGCCAAGTCGAAATGGCCGGCGCTGCGTCAGTCCCATCCGGAAACCACGCTGCATCTGATCGGGCCGCTGCAATCCAATAAGGCCAAGGATGCGGTGGCGCTGTTCGACGCCATCCATTCGGTCGATCGCGACAGCCTGTGTCAGGCACTCGCCAAGGAACTGCCGCAGCAGGACCGGCTGATCGAGTTGTTCGTGCAGCTCAACACCGGCGAGGAGCCGCAAAAGGCCGGCATCGCTCCGGCCGAGGCCGACGATTTCATCCGGCGCTGCCGCGAGCAGTATGGCCTTGTGATCTCCGGGCTGATGTGTATCCCGCCGGTCGATCAGGCGCCGGCGCCGCATTTCGCGCTGACCGCGAAGATCGCCAAGCGTAATGGCCTGACCAAGCTGTCGATGGGCATGAGCGCGGATTTCGCGATCGCGATCCAGTTCGGCGCCACCCATGTCCGGGTCGGCTCGGCGATCTTCGGCCATCGCCCGGCCGCTGCGGCGCCGACGGCGACGCCTGCGGCCTGACCCGGCTCAGCCGATCACGATCTGGGTGCGCGGGCCGATCCGCCGCAGCAATTGCTGCATCGCGCTTTTGCGCATCGCGATGCAGCCGGCGGTCGGCCCGAAATTGTCACGCGCCAGATGCACGAACACCGCGCTGCCGCGGCCGGCGACCCGCGGCCGCTGGTTGTGGTCGATTTCGATAATATAATCATAGAGATGATCATCGCGGCGCAGCCGGTCGCCGCTCTGGCCGGGCTGCAGCGTGATCGGCTGATTATAATGTCGGTCGGCGGGGTCCTCGCACCAGCCATCGCGGGGCGTGATGGCGCGCACCGGCAGCTTGGTGGCGGGCCGCGGCGCCCGGTCCGCTCGCCACCACAGCCGCAGCGGCCGGAACCGACCGAGCGGGGTGCCGCCGTCGCCCTCGCGCTTATTGGCGCGGATACCGCCGCGGCCAAGCGCCACCGGAATCGTCAGCGTTCCGCAGCTCAGCCAGCCGCGGCTGCGGTTACCGGCCGCCGCCCGCACCACAATCTGCGGCGTCGCCGCCGCGCGCCGCCGGGGTTTGGCGCGGGTTTGCAGTTTCATCATCATTCACCGGTCCGAAAGCTGTTCCGAACGCTCACAGGGACGTAAATTTCGTCGCAGCACAGTTCACTTCTGCGGTAACTGTTCCTATCTGCATTCGATAACCCAGCGCTTTCCAGCTTGGGAGCGCATTCATGGCCGGTCAGCCGTCATGGGTGCGTCTCCAGGCCCCGCCTAGAGGACCGACAATGCCGAACGCACGCAAGATCCTGATCGTGGATGACGACACTGATCTGCGCGAGGCGCTGGTCGAGCAATTGTCTCTGCATGAAGAGTTCAAGGCGTCGGCGGTCGACACCGGCGCCAAGGGCGTGCATGCCGCCAAGTCGGAAGCGCCCGACCTGGTGCTGATGGATGTCGGCCTGCCCGACACCGATGGCCGCGAAGTGGTGCGCAGCCTGCGCAAGGGCGGCTTCAAGGCGCCGATCATCATGCTGACCGGCCACGACACCGAATCCGACACCATTTTGGGGCTGGAATCCGGCGCCAATGACTATGTGGTCAAGCCGTTCCGGTTCGCGGTGCTGCTGGCGCGGATTCGCGCGCAGCTGCGCCAGCACGAAGCCAGCGAGGACGCGGTGTTCACCGTCGGGCCGTACAGCTTCCGCCCCGGCTCCAAGATGCTGACCACCAACACCAAGAAGGTGCGGCTGACCGAGAAGGAAACCGCGATCCTGCGATTCCTGTATCGCTCGGGGCTGATGCCGGTGTCGCGTGAGACCCTGCTGCAGGAGGTGTGGGGCTACAATTCCGGCGTCACCACCCACACGCTGGAGACCCACATCTATCGCCTCCGCCAAAAGATTGAGCGCGATGCCGCCAATCCGGAGATCCTGGTCACCGAAGCCGGTGGATACAAGTTGGTGCCGTGATACGATTCGGCCGACGATTCGTTACTGTGTGGCGAATTCTGAAAGGGTACGACCAGCCGGTCTTGCATGTCGATTGAAGAAGATGTTGCGCTGTTGGAGCGCGTCCCGACGCTGCAATTGTTGGGCGAGGCTTCGCTGCGCATGCTTGCGATCGGCTCGGAGCAAAAAGTGCTGGCGCGCGGCGACGTGCTGTTCAAAGCCGGCGATCCGTCCGACGCCGGCTATGTGGTGCAGCGCGGCCTGGTGCGGATCAGCGATGATGACGGCAGCCATGTCATTCTCGCCGAACCGGGCACCCTGATCGGCGAACTGGCACTCTTGGTGCCGTTGCCGCGGCCCGCGACCGCGATCGCCGAGGAATATTCCGTGGTGGTGCGGATCGGACGCAGCCTGTTTCAGCGGGTGCTGGAAGCCGACCCGGCGGCGGCCCGGCGGCTGCGTGACGCCTTTGCCGATCGCACCAGCCAGATCGCCAGCGAAATCCTCACCGCCGGCGCCAAGCTCGGCTCGTAGCAGCGGCCATCAACGGCTCTCACGTGTCATGGCCGGGCTCGTCCCGGCCATCCACGTCTTTGAACTTGCTCTGCTTTTAAGGCGTGGATACCCGCGACAAGCGCGGGCATGCCAGGTCATCGCGGCGTAGCACGGCAAGTAGCCCCGCGATCCGCAGTCGTTTGAGACTTCCGCCGAAGCATCGCTGACGTTGTGTCTTACAGCTCAAGCACCGTGGTCACCGGCACGTGGTCGCTCGGCCGCTCCCAGCTACGGGCATCGCGCAAAATCGAAAAATCCTGCACGCTGCCGCGCAGCGCCGGTGACACCCAGATGTGGTCGAGCCGACGGCCGCGATTGCCGACCGTCCAGTCGGCGGCGCGATAGCTCCACCACGTATAGACCTTCTGATCGAGCGGGATGCGGTCGCGCGCGACGTCGATCCAGTTGCCGTGCTGCTGCGCGGCCAGCAGCTTTTCGCATTCGATCGGAGTATGCGACACCACCTTGAGCAGTTGCTTGTGTGACCAGACGTCGTGCTCATGCGGCGCGACGTTGAGATCGCCGACCAGAATGTGCCGTTGATCACCTTGCGGATGCAGCGGCGCGCACTCGCGGATCTCATCGAGAAATGACAGCTTGTGCGCGAATTTCGGATTGAGCTCGGGATCGGGCACATCGCCGCCGGCCGGCACATAGAAATTGTGTAGCAGCAGCGGCGCCTTGGTCGATTCCGCGGCGAACGACACCGAGATGTGCCGCGAATCGAGATTGTCGCAGAACGATCGGATTTCCGTGCTGGCAAAGGGCAGCTTCGAGATCACCGCGACGCCGTGATAACCCTTCTGGCCGTTGAGCGCGATGTGCTCATAGCCGAGCCGGCGAAACTGTTTGAGCGGAAAGGCATCGTCGGGGCATTTGGTTTCCTGCAGGCACAGCACGTCGGGCTGTTGAACCTTCAGAAACTTCGCCACCAGGTCGATGCGCAGCCGCACCGAGTTGATATTCCAGGTCGAGAGCGTGAAGCGCATGACAATCTGCAGGAGACGGCGCGCGGCAAGCACGCTGAGCGGCGCAAAAACGTTTGCGCGGCTCGGATCGGTCTCGAGGGTGTGAGGACCGAAGCGGTGCTAGCCAGGCGGCGTCGCGTAGTTGGTGAAGTCGATCTTGAACATCGACGGGTCGGGCTTTCTGGTGGTGTCGAGATTATAGACCGCCACGGTGGTGTCGTAACCCTGCGGGTCGGTGACGGTCCACTGTTTGAGCTGGCCGTCCTTGGTGCCGATCATCAAGAGTAAGCGACTGGTGCCGACCATCACCTGCTTCTCTTCGATCACCACCGAGATGTACAGCTCATCGGCGGTGACGCTGACCACATTGGTGTCGCGCAAAAGATCGATGCGGTCGGACAAAAGATAGCGCAGCGGCGTCTGCGACAGCGGATAGATGTCCTGGGTCGCGAGCTTGCGATCGCGCACCGCGACTGAGGAGCCGTCGGCGACGATCGCGATCGGCGAGGGCTCGTCATATTCGAAACGCACCTTGCCGGGCTTCTGAATATAGAAGTCGCCTTTGGTGCGGCTACCATCCGGGCCGACCTGCACGAAATTGCCGACCAGGGTCTGCAGCGACGACAGATAGGCGCTGACGCGCGCGGCCTGCGCCTTCTGGGTGCTGTCGAAAGTGGTGAACAGGCTGGAGGGCGAGTGCCGCCGCGGATCGGGAATCACCGGCTCCGGCGGCACGGCGCTGCTGCTTCCGGTCACGGCCGGTGCGGCGCGCGGCGCCGGCGCGGCATGGGCGGCGCCAGCGGTCGAAAATTGCAGATCGTCGCGTGCTTTCGGCGCCGGCTTGGGCACCGGCACGTTTTCGGCCGCGGCCGGCGCCAGCATCAGCCCGAGCGTCAGCCCCGCGGCCAGCGTCAAACGCCAGGCGCCGCCGGTTCGGGCCGGCACGGCGCGGCCCGCGCCGCAATCGCTGATGGTCAGATCGCTGTTCAAAATCCGGTCCTGTTCAACGGCGACGCATGCTGCGCCAGAGATCTCCCGCCGAGCCGCTACGGCAATGCTGTGGCGATTTCGGGACTGCGCCCCCGGAGGAGATATCGACGCCATCACTGAACCCGCCTTGTCAGAACCCGCCGTCGTCTTCAGCGATCAAGATTTCACGTTTGCCGGCATGGTTGGCTTGGCCGACGATGCCCTCTTGTTCCATGCGTTCCATCAACGACGCGGCGCGGTTATAGCCGATCTGCAGCCGGCGCTGAATATAACTGGTGGAGGCTTTGCGGTCGCGTTTCACAATCGCGACAGCCTGGCTGAACAGGTCGCCATCGCCGCCGCCGCCCATGCCGGTGGAATCGAACACCGCGCCGTCTTCCTCGCCCGGTTCTTCGGCGGTGACCGCCTCGAGATATTCCGGCGAGCCTTGCGACTTCAGGTGTTTGACGACCTTCTCGACTTCCTCGTCCGACACGAACGGGCCGTGCACGCGCGAGATCCGACCGCCGCCGGCCATATAGAGCATGTCGCCCTGGCCGAGCAGCTGTTCGGCGCCCATCTCGCCCAAAATGGTGCGGCTGTCGATCTTCGAGGTCACCTGGAAGGAGATGCGGGTCGGGAAGTTGGCCTTGATGGTGCCGGTGATGACGTCGACCGACGGCCGCTGCGTTGCCAGGATCACGTGCAGACCGGCGGCGCGCGCCATCTGCGCGAGCCGCTGCACCGCGCCTTCGATGTCTTTGCCGGCGACCATCATCAGGTCGGCCATTTCGTCGACGATGATGACGATATAGGGCAGCGGCTCCAGATCGAGCTTTTCTTCCTCGTAGATCGCCTTGCCGGTCTCCTTGTCGAAGCCGGTATGCACGGTGCGGGTCAGTTCCTCGCCGCGCGCTTTGGCTTCGCCGAGCCGGTTGTTGTAGCCGTCGATGTTGCGCACGCCGAGCTTGGCCATCTTCTTGTAGCGCTCTTCCATCTCGCGCACGGCCCATTTCAGCGCGACGACGGCCTTCTTCGGATCGGTGACCACCGGGGTTAGCAGATGCGGAATGCCGTCATAGACCGACAATTCCAGCATCTTCGGATCGACCATGATCAGCCGGCACTGATCGGGGCGCAGCCGATAGACCAGGCTGAGAATCATGGTGTTGATCGCCACCGATTTACCGGAGCCGGTGGTACCGGCGATCAGCAGATGCGGCATGCGCGCCAGATCGACGATGATCGATTCGCCGCCGATGTTCTTGCCGAGGCACAGCGGCAGCTTGTGCACCGTCTCATTGCTGTCCTTCATGCTCAGCAATTCGCGCAGGTACACTTTTTCGCGATGCGGATTGGGCAGCTCGATGCCGATCGCGTTGCGACCCGGCACCACCGCGACGCGCGCCGACAGCGCGCTCATCGAACGGGCGATGTCGTCGGCGAGGCCGATCACGCGCGATGATTTGATGCCCGGTGCGGGCTCGAGTTCGTACAGCGTCACCACCGGGCCGGGATGCGCCTTGATGATTTCGCCGCGCACGCCGAAATCCTGCAGCACGCCTTCCAGCGCGCGCGAATTGGTCTCGAGCTCGGTCTTGCTGAGCGGCTGGCGATCGGCGGCGCGCGGCGCAGTCAGCACCGACACCGGCGGCAGCTCGAACCGGCTGGCCGGCTTGCGGGCCGGCTGGCGCGAGCTGGCCTTCTTGCGCGGCGCCCGCACCACCGGCGGCTCGTCGTCCTCTTCGTCCTCCGGCTCGAAATCGGGCTCGTCCGGCTCCTCGTCCAGGCCGCGCGGATCGTCGGCCTGCGGCGCGATCGACGGGCTCGGGCGCATGCCCAGCACCGGCTCCTGGCGCTCGAAGCTGGCGGCGCGGCCGGTCGGCGCGCTCGACACCAGCGCGCGGTACCCAAGTGTTGCCAATCGAGTCACCCGCGCCTTCAGGCTCATCGCGGCATGGACCACCCAGCCGAGCAGCGCCGAGCCGCCGTCGCGGTCGTCGTCGAGCTCGAGCGGCGCGTCGTCGGTCTCGATCGGGGTCGGTTCCGGCTCGCGGGCGCCAAAACCGCAGGCGACCAGGAAGCAGCCGACCATGGCGACGGCGAAAATGCTGCCGAGCACGACCCGGTACAAAAAGCCCGGCGGGCCGAACACCACCGCCGGCGCGCGCACCAACGCATCGCCAACCACGCCGCCGATGCCGGTCGGCAGCGGCCAGGTTCCGACCGTCGGGAAGCAGCTTGCGAGGCCAGAGGCGATCGCAGTGCCGAGAATCCAGGCCGCGATCCGCAGTGCCTCGCGGTCGAACGGCCGGTGCATCATCATGCGCCAGCCCCACACCGCCACGGTCAGCACGGTCATGATCGCGCCGAGCCCGAGGATCTGCATGGCGAGATCGGCGCCGATCGCGCCGGGATAGCCGAGGAAATTGTTGATCTTGCGCGAGGTGGCGTGGCTGAGGCTGGGGTCCTGCACTGACCAGCTCATCAGTGCGGCCGCGGCGGCGATCGCCGCCCCGATCAGGCCAAGGCCCGCCAGTTCGCGCAGCCGGCGCGCCAGCATCTCGCGAATGCTGTGCGGCAGGTGGGCGACCAGTGGAATGACCCGCTCCATCGTGGCCATCCTCACCGCGCTTCCGTGCGATCGAGCACTTGCACCATGCGCAGCAGCGCTTGCTCGGTGGTGGCGGGGTCCTGGACCATCGCCACCCGGATATAGCCGGCGCCGGGATTGCGGCCGTCGGCCTGGGCGCGCGCCAGATAGCTGCCCGGCACCACGCGCACGCCGCCTTCCTTGAACAGCCGCACGGTGGCGACCTCATCACCGCCTTGCGCTGACACATCGAGCCACAGGCAGAAGCCGCCGGCCGGCCGGCGATAGCCGTAGCGCGTGCCGAGGATCTGATCGGCGAGGTCGAATTTCTGCCGGTACAGACGGCGGTTCTCTTCGACATGGCTCTCGTCGCCATAGGCGGCGATCGCGACATGCTGCAGCGGCATCGGCACCTGCGGCGCCGCGACGTTCCGCAACTCGTGAAAAACGCTAAGAAATTTGCGATCGCCCGCGGCAAAGCCGACCCGCAGGCCGGGCAGGTTGGAGCGCTTGGACAGCGACTGGAACGCGACCACCTGGGCGAAATCGGGCCCGGCGACTTCCAGCATGCTGCCCGGCGGCTCGCCGGTATAGATTTCCGAATAGCATTCGTCGGCCAGCACCATGAAGCCGTGGCGGTCGGCGAGCGCCTTCAGCCGCACGAAATAGTCCCGCGAGGCGACCGCGCCCTGCGGATTGGCCGGCGAGGCCAGATAGAGCGCCACCGTGCGCTCCAGCGTCGCGGCGTCGAGCGCGGCGAGGTCGGGCAGAAAACCGGAGGCGGCAGTGGTCGGCATGAACACCGGCTCGCAGCCGGCGGCACGGGCGCCGGCGCCATAGGCCGGATAGAACGGATTGGGCAGCAGGATCGCGGGCGGGCCATTGCGCGGCGGCACGTAGCGCACCGCGGCCAGCGCCGCCAGAAACAGCCCTTCGCGGCTGCCATTGAGCACCAGCACTTCGCTGTCCGGGTCAACGGGCCGCGGCAGGGCGAAGCGGCGGCCAAGCCAGGCCGCTGCGGTCTGGCGGAACGGCTCGATGCCCTTGGCCATCGGATAGCGGCCGAATTCGGCAATGTGCCGCGCCAGCACCTCGCCGACGAATGGCGGCAGCGCATGCTGCGGCTCGCCGAGCGACAGGTTGATCAGCGGCAGGCCGGGCTGATGCGGCGCCAACAGCTCGGTGAGCCGAGCGAAGGGTGAGCGTTCGTCGCCGGATGGGCTGCCGGCCCCCTGCGCAACGCGGGATGAAGCGATCATAACCATCAGGAAGCGCCAGCACTTTTCACGGGCGTCGATCGCTCGCGGATCGAGCGGAAACGGATCAGATCACCATAGATAGGGCGAGGTTAAGACGCGATTAACCATCGGTGCCCAGCTGCGCACCGAACCGTTGCGGCAGTCCCGGGGGCGGGCCCTCAAGTCGCATCGAAAAAGTGCCGGACAAAGAACCGGACAAGAAAAAGGGCCCCAGCTTGCGCTGGAGCCCTGCTCCGGGTTGGACGTTTGCCGGGTCGTTGTCCGATCCGGAGCTACCGGCGGAGGCCGGTAAGCTGGTTACATGTTGTAGGCACGCTCGGTGTGCTCGACGAGGTCGAGGCCTTCGCGCTCCACTTCGACGGTCGCCCGCAGGCCGACGATCAGATCGACAACCTTGTAGATGATCGCCGAACCGATGCCCGACAGCAGCAGCGTCACACCGACGCCCCAGGACTGCGAGATCAGCTGAGTCACCATGTCGTACTCAGCGATCTTGCCGGTGGCGTAGTCCATGACGCCGGTACCACCGAGCGCCGGGTTGACCACGATGCCGGTGCCGATCGCGCCGACGATGCCGCCGATGCAGTGCACGCCGAACACGTCGAGCGAGTCGTCATACTTCAGCGCATTCTTCACGACCGTACAGAAGAACAGGCAGACCACGCCGGCGATCAGGCCGAGCACGATCGCGCCCATCGGACCGGAGAAGCCTGCGGCCGGGGTCACTGCGACCAGACCAGCGACCGCACCCGACAGCACGCCGAGCACCGAGGGATGACCCTTGATGATCCATTCGGCGAACATCCAGGACAGCGCCGCGGCGGCGGTGGCAACGAACGAGTTGGTCATGGCCAGCGCCGCACCACCCGAAGCTTCGAGGTTCGAACCGGCGTTGAAACCGAACCAACCAATCCACAGCAGCGAGGTGCCGATCATGGTCATGGTCAGCGAGTGCGGTGCCATCAGCTCACGGCCGTAGCCGAGACGCTTACCAACCAACAGCGCGCCCATCAGGCCGGCGATACCAGCGTTGATGTGCACCACGGTGCCGCCTGCGAAGTCGAGCGCGCCCTTCTTGAACAGGAAGCCGGCGTCGGCGTTGATCGCGTCAAGCGCAGCCTGGGCCTGAGCCTTGGCGGCTTCGTCGGTCGCAGCGGCGAGTGCCTTGGCAGCGGCGTCGATCGCATCCGGGCCCGGCCAGTACCAGACCATGTGCGCCATCGGCAGGTAGATCAGCGTGATCCACAGCGGCATGAACAAAGCCACCGCGGCAAAGCGGGTGCGTTCGGCGAAGGCGCCGACGATCAGCGACGCGGTAATGGCGCAGAACGTCGCCTGGAAGCAGATGTAAATCAGCTCCGAGATGTTGGCGTCGACGCTGAAGGTCGCGACCTTCGAGTCGGTGGTGACGCCCATCAGGAACGCCTTGGAGAAGCCGCCGATGAAGTCGGAACCGCCGGTGAAGGCGAGACTGTAGCCGTACAGCACCCAGATCAGGATCGCGACGCAGACCGTGTAGAAAATCTGCGCCAGCACCGACAGCATGTTCTTGGAACGAACCAGGCCGCCATAGAACAGCGCCAGGCCGGGGATGATCATCAGCAGGACCAGGATGGTCGAGGTCATCATCCAGGCGTTGTCGCCCTTGTTGACGGTTGGCTCGGCGTAGGCGGCGGTCGCTGCAAACAGGCTGCCTGCAAGCACAGCTAATCCCGCGCCGTTGGGACGTGTGAACGTCATGTGTAATACTCCTGAGTGATTGGTGAGCGCGAAATCACAGGGCTGCCGTATCGGACTCGCCGGTGCGGATGCGCACGGCATGGTCGAGGCCGATCACGAAGATCTTGCCGTCGCCGATCTGGCCGGTTTTCGCTGCGGAAGTGATGGCTTCGATGGTCTTGTCGACTTGATTGGAAGCGACCGCGACCTCGATCTTGATCTTGGGCAGGAAGCTCACCGCATATTCGGCGCCGCGGTAAATTTCCGTGTGGCCCTTCTGTCGGCCATAACCCTTGACTTCAGTGACAGTCAGGCCGTGCACGCCGATCGCGGTCAACGCATCACGGACTTCTTCCAACTTGAATGGCTTGATGATCGCCATAACTATCTTCATGGGTCTATCCCCGCTTGGGCCCGGCCGATACATGACCGGGCGATCTCGACTGAGGTTCACCACGCGGAGTCTCACTACGCGGGCCAGCCATCGCCCCTAGAATCAAATGGCGTGC
This sequence comes from Rhodopseudomonas faecalis, assembly GCF_003217325.1. Classification (GTDB taxonomy): domain Bacteria; phylum Pseudomonadota; class Alphaproteobacteria; order Rhizobiales; family Xanthobacteraceae; genus Rhodopseudomonas; species Rhodopseudomonas faecalis. The sequence continues at coordinate 87,124 of NZ_QJTI01000012.1, read as the reverse complement.
CAGACCGGCGAAAATGCCTAACGATTTATGATTGCGGGTTTTTTCGGGCTTGAGGGGCGGTTGCGTGCCAGGGGGGCAACAACTCCGCCTAGTTATTAGTCATCCGTGCCCGCGCAGTGGGCGGCAATGCGTTCATCATCGCTAACTGCCTAGCAAGCGAGCAGAGACATCCTTGCTACTTCGCTACCATCGCAGTGCAGGTGCGCCGGCTTGGCGTGGTGATCAGCGCATTTGCCTTGCTGCTGGGCTGAGATCGCGCACCGATTGGCCGATCAGTGTTGGCAGTCACCACTTGATCGCGGCGCATCTTGCGACAGCGCAACTAACCGTGCGATCCGCGCCGCGGAACGCGAGCCGGGACTCACTTCGCTCGACAACGCTATATCCACGCGTCTTGGCCGGGCTCGTCCCGGCCATCCACGTCTTTGATGCTGCACGGCTTGCAATTTGGGGCTGCCCGCCTCGCGCCAAGCGCGGGCAGCACGGGGTCTGTCGCCGCGATTGCCCGAGCGGGGCAGATCGTCATGGCAATGGGAAGCGCCCGCGATCGTGCGCGGGCGTGGGTCCGTGACAGCCGCAGCTTAGCCCGCGGGTTGTTCCTTGCGCTCGCGCAGCGAGCCTTCCTGCGCCACCGAAGCGACCAGCGTGCCGTCGGCCCGGAAGATCTGACCGCGGGTCAGGCCACGGCCGCCCTGCGCGCTCGGCGAGTCCTGCGCGTACAGCAGCCATTCGTCGGCGCGGAACGGCCGGTGGAACCACATGGCGTGGTCGAGGCTGGCCGGCATCATGCGCTTGTCGAACAGCGTGCGGCCATAGCGCGCCATCGCGGCGTCGAGCAGCGAGAAGTCGGAGGCATAGGCCAGCGCGCACATGTGCAGCGCCGGATCATCGGGCAGCCGCGCCGCGGTGCGGATCCAGACATGCATGCGGCCGTCCGGAATTTTCTGGCCGAAGTAACGGCTGAGCTCGACCGGGCGCAGTTCGATCGGCCGGTCGGATTCGTAATAGCGCCGGATGAAGTCCGGCATTTCCTTGAAGAACGGCTGCTTGATGATCTCTTCGCCGCTCAATTTTTCGGGCGGCGGCACATCCGGCATCTTGTCTTGATGGTCGAACGCGGTGTCTTCCTCGACGTGGAACGACATCATCAGCGTGAAAATCGCCTGACCATGCTGAATGGCGGTGACGCGGCGGGTGGTGTAGCTGCGGCCGTCGCGAAGCCGTTCGACCTGATAGATGATCGGGATCTGCGGGTCGCCCGGCAGGATGAAATAACAATGTAGCGAATGCGGCAGCCGGGCTTCGACGGTGCGGCAGCCTGCGACCATGGCTTGACCGATCACCTGGCCGCCGAAAACGCGCTGCCACGAGGTTTTCGGGCTGGTTCCGCGAAATAAATTCTCCTCGAGCGGCTCGAGATCGAGGATCGAAATCAGGTCAATAAGGCTTTTCGACATCGGCATCCGTGGGCCTTCTGCTCAATTGGCGCACCCGGCGCGCGCGCGGGGAGGGCGGTTTCACAGGACCGTCGATGTCTGATAGAAGCGAACCAAGCACCGCCCCGCGCCTTAGGTGCTTGTTTCGCCCAGCTCCGTGCAACAGGCAAGAGTGAGACATATCAATATGACAGCATCGCGTGGCATTGTCATCGGAGGCGGCGCGTTCGCCGGCTTGGCGCTGGCGCTGGCGCTACGCCAGGGGCTTGGCCGAGAGGTCCCGGTGATCGTCGCCGATCCGGCCTTCGCGACGCGGCCGAGCCGCGACCCGCGCGCCACCGCAATTGTGGCGGCCTGCCGCCGGCTGTTCGAGGCGCTCGAGGTCTGGCCGCAAGTGGCGGAATCGGCGCAGCCGATCGTCGATATGGTGGTCACCGACAGTCAGCTCGAAGACGTCACCCGCCCGGTGTTTCTGACCTTCGCCGGTCCGGTGGTGCCCGGCGAGCCGTTCGCGCACATGGTCGAGAACCGCCATCTGATCGACGCCTTGATGCAGCGCGCCGAAGCCGAAGGCATCGATCTGCGCGCCACTGCGGTGACGTCCTACGACACAAGGCCGGAAGCGATTGCGGTGACGCTCGGCGATGGCAGCGTGATCGATGCCGCGCTGCTGGTCGCGGCCGACGGCGCCCGCTCCAAACTGCGCGAGCGCGCCGGCATTCCGACCTATGGCTGGGACTACGACCAATCCGGCATCGTGGTCACGGTCGGCCATGAGCGCGAGCACAATGGCTGCGCGGAAGAACATTTTCTGCCCGCCGGGCCGTTCGCGATCCTGCCGCTCACCGGCAAGCGCTCCTCCTTGGTGTGGACCGAAAGCCGCGCTGACGCGGCGCGCATCGCCGCGTTGCCGGAGCGCGAATTCCATCAGGAGCTGGAGCGGCGCTTTGGGCTGCGGCTCGGCGAATTGAAGGCGCTCGATCAGCCGCGCGCGTTTCCGCTCGGCTATTTCGTGGCGCGTGATTTCATCGCGCCGCGGCTGGCGCTGGTCGGCGATGCCGCCCACGTCATCCACCCGATCGCCGGGCAGGGCCTCAATCTCGGCCTCAAGGATGTCGCGGCGCTCGCCGAATGCGTGGTCGATGCCGCGCGGCTCGGGGTCGATTTCGGTCAGTTCAACGTGCTGGAGCGCTATCAGCGCTGGCGGCGGTTCGACACCATGGCGATGGGCGTGGCCACCAATTCGCTGAACCTGCTGTTCTCGAACCAGTCGCAGCTGCTGCGCAGCGTGCGCGACATCGGACTCGGCCTGGTCGACCGGCTGCCGCCGCTGAAAGAGCTGTTTATCCGTCAGGCCGCCGGGCTGACCGGCGAAGTGCCGCGGCTCTTGAAGGGCGAAGCGCTGTAGCAGACCGTCGCCGGCCGTCGTCATTGCCGGTCGGCGGTGATGAATGCCGCAATGGCGTCGACCAGCCCGTCCGCCAGCTCGCGCTCCGGCTGGGTGTACGAGGCGAGGTCGTCGTCATCGTCTCCGACCTCGACCAGCACGTGATTCATGCGCGGCAGCCATAATTGGCGCGCCGACGGCCGTGCAGCGGTCAGCTTCTCAAAATCCTGGCGATCGACCTGGCGGTCACGGCCACCGCCGACGATCAAGACAGGCTGTCCAAGCTCGGTCAGCGGCTTGATCGGATCCTCGGCAAACGCTGAAGCGAAAGCCGGCTGCATCGCAGCTGGAATCGACAGCCCCGGGGGTGGCGGATCCACGATGCGCCCGGCCATGATTGCGTCGATCGCTGCGGCGATGGGCGCGTAGGCGGGCGGTGCGAGCTGGCGTTGCAATTGCGCCTTTAAGAGATCTCCCTGGCGACGCCCGGCGGTGGTCAGCAGCACCACTCGAGCGACCGCGACGCGCTGCGCCGCAAGCATCGCCACCAGACCGCCTTCGCTGTGACCGATCACGGCGATCGATCCAAAGCGGCCGTCCTCGGTCACGAACCGCAGCAACGCCGCGGCGTCATCGACAAAATGGCTGAAGCGAAAACCCTCGAGCCGTCCGAATTCGCTTTTCCAGGGGCCGGCGCCGCGCTTGTCGTAGCGCAGGCTGGCGATCCCGCGCGCCGCCAATGCCGCGGCGAGCTTTTTCAGGGTTGCCGGTGACAGGCGCGGCCCGTTGCCGTCGCGATCGGTGGGGCCGGATCCGGCGATCAGCAGCGCAATCGGCTGCCGCGCGCCCTCGGGAAGGTGCAGCACCGCGTCGATGGCCCCAATCCGGACCACGCTCTCGCGCGCCTCAGCCACCGCAAGGGACGCGGACAGTGCAGCCATCAGCAGCGCGCCCCGCCAAAAGCGACTCGGCCTCGAGCAAAAGGACCAAGAGCAACTTGGCCAAGAGCGACCGGGCCAAGAACGCACTCAATCGAGCCTGCGCGCTTCTTCCGGCAGCATGATCGGAATGCCGTCGCGGATCGGATAAGCAAGCTTGGCGCGACGGGAAATCAGTTCCTGGCGCGCGGCGTCGAATTCGAGCGGGCCCTTGGTGATCGGGCAAACCAGGATATCGAGAAGCTTGCGATCGACGGCACCGGCGGCGCCATCGGAAGAGGTCGGGCTCATCACAACAGTCCAATAATTCCTTTGGGGTGAAACACTCTATAGCGATTTCGAGCAAAATGGCTGCCGGTCGGCGTCAAGAAAATGCGTCGGAAAGCCATTTTGGGCGCCGCTGCTATAGCACGGGCGCGCCGCCCGCCGCGGGGCGCTGCGTCAAATTCGTCATGGTCATTGCTGCGGTGTCATTGCAGCGGTGGATCGCCGCTGGTGCGCTTCTTGGCCAGCTCCATCTCGGTGACCGCCACCAGGATTTCGGCGCGGGTTTTGAGGTCCGGGGCTTCCAGCAGCGCCTGCTTCTCGGCCGAGCCGTAGGGCGACATCATCGCCAAAGCATTGACCAGCGCTTCGTTGGGCGCGTTCTCGATGCCGTCCCAATCGACCTTGAGGTGATTGGCCTTGAGGAACCCGCGCAGCGCTTCGAGCAGCGCGTCGCGGTCGACGTCGTCCTCGCCCTTGCGAGCCTCGAAATCGTCGACAAAGGCAAAAAAATCGACCCGGCACTGCCGATAGGGGGTCTTCACGGTCAGTTCCTCGACCACCTTGAAGCGCGAAACCCCTGTCAGTTCCAACAGATAGCGGCCATCGCCGGTTTCGGCGAACTGCGTGATGCGGCCGACGCAGCCGACTTCGAACAGCTTCGGCTTGCTGTCGCCGCCGGAATGGCTGGCGTCCGGCTGGATCATGCCGATCAAGCGATGGCCGTCGCGCAGCGCGTCGTCGATCATCGCCAGATAGCGCGGCTCGAAAATGTTGAGCGGCATCTGGCCGCGCGGCAACAGCAGCGCGCCCGGCAGCGGGAACACCGGGATCACCTCGGGCAAATCGCCGGGTCCGCGATAGTCGGCATTGATCGGCATGGCGGCCCGGCCCTTTGCTAGGAGAACAGGATGGTCGACAGCCGCTTGCGGCCCTCGATGGTGGCTTGGTCGGTGGCGCCCCAGGCTTCAAACAGCTGGACGAGCTGCTTGCGGGCGCCGTCTTCGTTCCATTTGCGGTCGCGCTTGACGATTTCCAGCAGCTGGGTGGTGGCGTCTTCCCGCTTGCCGGCGGCATTGAGCGCCAGCGCCAGGTCAAAACGCGCCTGAAAATCACGCGGATCGGCGGCGACCTTCTGCTCCAGCTCCGCCAGCGGGCCGAGCGAGCTGGCCTGTTCGGCAAGCTCGATCGCGGCTTGCACCGCTTTCACCGCGCCGTCTTCGCGCTTGGCTTCCGGCACCATCTCCAGGGTCTGCTTGGCCTGCTCAATCGCGCCGCCTTCGAGATAGCAGCGCGCCAGCCCGGCGATCGCTGGAATATTGGCGGCGTCGGCGGTCAGCACCTCGGCATAGATCGATGCGGCGGTCGCGGTATCGCCGGCGGCGAGCGCCGCCTCGGCTTCGTCGATCAGCTCGGCGACCTGGGGCGAGCCATTGCCGGGCAGATTGGCGGTCAGCCGGTCGATGAAGGCTTTGACCTCGCTCTCCGGCACCGCGCCCATAAAGGCGTCGACCGGACGGCCACCCACAAACGCCACCACGGCGGGAATCGATTGAATGCCCATCTGTTGCGGGATCGAGGGGTGCTCGTCGGTGTTCATCTTAACGAGCTTGACCCGGCCACCGGCGGCGCGAACCACCCGCTCGATGATCGGGGTCAGCTGCTTGCAGGGACCACACCACGGCGCCCAGAAATCGACCAGCACCGGCTGCCGCTTGGACTCTTCCAGCACGTCTTTGACGAAAGCCGGGGTGCTGGTGTCCTTGATCAAATCGGCCGTCGCCTGCGGCCCTGCCGCGTTGCCCTCGTCTAGGATCGTCACGTCGTCCTCGCCCTATTGCAATGATGGAACCCCTTTAACACGGCTCGGCGGCCGGCGCATGGGGGTCCGAGAATGGTGGCCGCGCCAAAATCCCCTCGTCATTTCCGCGCATTAGCATTGCGAAGCCGGATGTGCGGGAAGATCGGGCGCGTTTCAACGGATAGGTGGCGCTTGCGCGGCCGGTTTTCAATCGCGATCCGGCCGGGTTGTTGGCCCACCATCAACATGACGAAGATATTCTTCAGATGCGGTGTTGCATTCGGCGGCGGGTTTTGGCATAGGTCTGTTCGTCGCTGGCGGCCAAGCCGCCGCCTAGCGCTTCTCGGATGCGGGTGTAGCTCAGGGGTAGAGCACAACCTTGCCAAGGTTGGGGTCGAGGGTTCGAATCCCTTCGCCCGCTCCAGAATTTCTAACGACATTGTTGGTTCAACGATCGCCGGTTGGCGCCGCTTGCTGCGGCCCTGCGCGGCGTTTCGCGTTGTGCTGGTGCTGATCGCTGAGGCTGGCGATCATCGATCACCCCCTCTCCTCGCTGTTTTCTCTTCGGGCTGAATCACGTCGTGCATCAATTTGATGCCGCACACCTTGTTGTTCGGGCGGCGTGGCTACGACGGCCTTTTGCCGATGCGCGATGCTGAACCGGGATTTGTCGAAGCAATCGCTGAACTCGCAATCTGATGCGCGGCTGAGACCGAGCTTGTCATCGCTGGTGGTCCGGCAGCCCGAGGGCTGCGGTGCTCTGACAGGCTCGGCGGTCTGCAAACGCGCAGAAATTTGAGGGCCGCCGATTCGCCCCGCGTCCTGCGCCGCGAGCCGCACAAACGCACGCCTCTGATTTATTACCGACATCTCACGCCAGGGCATGGACTTGGCCTCCAACCGCCAAATCCAGCCACTATGCCGCTAGGATGTGTCGGCTATGTCCCCGAACACCCGTCGGTCATGTCTCCGGGCTGAACAACGTGCCCGGCCATGACGCGCGGATCAGGCGGCGCCGACGACGGCGGGTGCCACTGGCGCCGGGCGGGCGGACAGCGCCATCGGGCTAGCCGCGGCGCTCTGAGACGGTGGCGACCGAGGCGGCGCGATCAAAAAATAGCCTGGCGCGGCTGCCCCTCTCGGCTTGGCAGCGACCGTGCGCGGCTTGATCTGATCGCTATAGGCCTCGCTCGCGAGCGTAGACCGGCCATGACCCGGTGACCGGGAGAAGTGTGCGGCGAAAAGGATGGCTGCGCGAGAGCGGGCGGTGGCCGGAGCGGCGGGCGCGGTAACCGCTTGATCGAGCCGGGCCCGCGTCGATCGAGCAAAGCCGCGGTCTGCGGCGGCGGGTGTGCGCCCTGCGGCCCAAATGGACCGGACAATAAAAAAGCCCGCGAAGATCGCGGGCTTTTGTTGCTGTGGCTTAAGCCGAAATCTGAGCTTTGTGTCCCGGGCGCGCTTTCCGCTGCAGTCGGTCAGCGCGCCGTGCGACACCGACCTCAGGCGCGCTTCGGAATGCCGAGGCCGTTGTGAATCCAGTTCGACCAGGACTTCTGCATATACTGTCCGACCATATTGCCGTCCGCCGAGATCAGTTCACGGGCGTTGCGGGCTGCTGACTTCAAGCCTTCCCAGAAGTCTTTCAGGCTGTTCATCAGGGTCGGCGCGGCAGCGGTGAAGCGCTGGGTCTTGATGCGAGCCAGTTCAACCAGCGATTCCTGGATCTTGGCCATCGAGCGAGCGATGCGGCCGATTTCGTCGGTGCGGTTCAGGGCATGCAGGCGAACCTGGGTGTTGCCACGAGCCAGTTCGTCGATGTCCTTCTCAAGCTGGCCGAGCGGCTCGAGCAGACCGCGGGAGATCCGGGTACCCACAAAACCAACCACCGCAAACACGGCCAGACCGGCGAGCACCAGCAGGGTCTTGGCATTCGGGCCAGCCGGGGTGTTCGACACCACAACCGAGTCCGAGGTCTGGATCGCCATGCTGCCGTCAAACGACGCCGGCATCACCGCGGGTCCAGCATCCTTGCTCATCACGAGCATGCCGACGACCCTTCCATCGGAATTGGTCACCGGCGACAAAACGGCTCCACCCTGATCGACGAGCCGGCCGAGCGAGGCAACGCTCGCGTTGTTAGCATTCTGAGCGCTGACCTTCTGCAGCGCCATCTGTCCAGCGCCCCCGATCGCGACGGTGACGAACAGGGTGATACCCAAAACCAGGATCGAGATCTTCTGGGCAAGGTTGCGATTCGAGAGATCGAAATTCATCGTCTTTCTCCAACTTTCTTTGATTTGGCGGGCAGCTTGCCCCTCTAAGGTGACAGGCGTGACTGACGCATAGCCCTCATGGTTAATAGAAAGGTTAATTCCAGCGCTAATTTTTCGTTAATCGCACCGGATACGCATCACGCCACGTGGCGAACTCGACGCATGTGAGCAAGCAGAACTCGTCACCGAATCACCCCCTGGTCGAACTACGAACTAAGTTCTTCTTAAACCTAGCTTATTCGTCCCCGGGGAATTGGTCCGCCGATTCAATCTTGCGCTGATTCGCACAACAGTAAATATACGTTACGAATTAACCTCTCATTTGATCCAAAACAAAGACAAAAGAAGCGCTTACGCCGGCCTCACCGGTAGCAGGGCACGCATCCGCCAGGCGAGCGCATCGCGGCGGCCGCCAAGGCTGTCAAACGGACCGCGGTAACATACTAGTTACCAAGCCGCCGAGCGCTGGCGGCAGGTCCGGCGGCGCGCCCATTCGCGGCGCCGAGGCTGGCCGGAATCGGATACCGCCGCCCGATGACGTTTGATCCAGAGCAAAGACACCTCCCTTGTTCGCGGCTTCCCTGACTGCCGCTACTGGACCCATTTCGAGCGGCCTGCGAGAGGCCGAGACGGACGTTCCGGCTGATCACCTTCGGCGGCTGCGGGTCGGCATTTTCCGGCAACCAGCATTTGTGCGCGAAGGCAAACTGAGCGTGTGCGAACCGTGAGCATCGAAAACATCGTTCCAAGCATTTTGCCGCAACTGTTTGCGAAGCCGGTTGCCGCCAGCCCGAGCCTGCCGCGCGAGAGCGATGCGCGCGCCATCGAACTGGCACGCCGCCTGATGACGCTCGACCAGGACGGCGCGGCCGAGCTGATCCAGCAGCGCCTCGCCCGCGAAAAATCGCCGCCCGCGCTGTTCACCGGGTTGTTCGAGCCGACCGCCCGGGCGCTTGGCGATCTGTGGAGCGATGACGAGTGCAGCGAACTCGAGGTCACCGTCGGGCTGTGCCATCTGCAGAGCGCGATGCGCCGCATCAGTTTTGACCGGCTGGCGCCCGCCATGACCAACGCCGCGCAGCGCAACGTGCTGGTGGTGCCGGAGCCCGGCGAGCCGCATCTGTTCTGTGCCGCGCTCAATGCCGAGCTGCTGCGTCAGGCCGGCTGGAATACCCATAGCGAGTTTCCGGAGACCGATCGCGATTTGAAGGATCTGGTCGCCGATCTGTGGTTCGACGCGGTTGATCTGTCGCTGAGCCCGGCGCTGCGCCGCGCGCATTGGCTGCCGCGCGTCACCGAAACAGTGCGCATGATCCGCCGCGCGTCGCGCAATCCCGCCATTACTGTGGTGGTCAGTGGCCGGATGTTCGCCGAACGGCCGGACATCGCCGAGCAGATCGGCGCCGATGCCGGCTGCGAGTCCGCGCTGCAGATCGACGCTTTGATTCAGCGGCTGCTGCTGGCGCGTTATACGCCGCGTCGCCCGGCGAATTACGCCTGGAGCTGATCTCTTCTTAAACGCGCCGCTGCGATCCGCCGTACTGTTATGATGTGGCTCATCCTGCGCGTTTCAGCGTTCAACGGTAACACTGTGGCCGGTGACACGGTCATCAACAACCTGCTGTTGCCCGATTGATACACGTCAATGCGACGAATCACTTAAAGACCTCGCATCGCGCCAACCGTGGCGCCGATCTTGCGGCAGCCGAGGTCTTTCAACTGCTGATGGCGCCGCGCCATGAGCGACGTGACATAGCCCCACCATATTGATGTGTGCGTTTATGGCACCCGCTTGAAGCACAGAATTAAAGGGGCGACGAATGCGATCCGACGGTAAATCCTATCAGAACGACGCGCTGCCGGCGATCGACTACGACAAGCATCCGGCCTATGGCCGCGTGCTGCCGATGGCGATGCTCGGCGCGCGACTGAAGGCGATGGTGTATTTCGGCTATGGCCTGACGCAGGCTTCGTCGCGTCGCGTGGTGGACATTGAACATCTGCCGCAACCGGGTGAAGGCGATCAGAAGATCAGCGCGGTGGCGCGGCTGCTGCCGACCTATCTGCGGCTGATCCTGTTGCAGCGTCTCAGCCGTCTGGTCGCCGGCAACTCGTTCAAGCCGAAGACCGCGCGCGGCACCGAACTGCTCGAGCCGTTGCAGCGCGATGGCGTGGCGCCGTTCCGCATCACCGCCGACAAGATTGCCGAACTGCGCAATCTGCTCGCGCCGCAGATCAAGACGCTGGAACAGCAGCTCTCGGCCAAGCCGGCCGCCAATCCCTATGCCGATGAGACCCGCCTGGTGCTCGATCCGGCCAGCGCGGCTGACATCTATCAGGCGCTCAATCAGCTCGCCGGCGATAGCGGCGTGCTGGAAGCGGCCAGCGCTTATCTGAAGCGTCCGGTCGGCGTCGGTCAGGTCGCGCTGCAGATCAACGATCAGACCTCGGGTCCGAGCGAATTCGCCGATGTCGGCGTCGAAGCCTCGCCGTGCAATCACTTCCACGTCGATACCAGCTTCAACATTCTGCGCGCGGTGATCTATCTCAGCGACACCAGCGCTTCCAACGGCCCGCTCACTTATGTGGTCGGCAGCCAGCGTGCCGCCAAGGGCGTGTGGGATGGTCTGGTGCGCAGCGCCAATGATTACTCCGGCCTGTCGGCGACCTGGCCGAGCGCGCGCGAATTGTTCTTCGCGCTGCCGGAAGGTCTGCGTCGCAAGGCGACCTTCGGTGTCGACCTCGCCGCTGAAACGGATCAGGCCAATGCCGTGATCAACAATCAGTGGGCGGTGACCAGCGATATCGGCAATGCCGCGCTCTATGATCCGGCCGGCATCCATCGTGACGGCGTCGTCAGCCAGGGCCGGCGCATCGCCGTCACCCTCAAGCTCACCGAGCTGGCGCGCTAACTGATACTAATCAACTTGTGCGCGATGGCCGGGCTCGTCCCGGCCATTGCCGTTTCTGATCCGGCGTTTTCAAGACGTCGATGCCCGCGACAAGCGCGGGCATGACGGGTCTTGGTCCGATTGAAACGGCAAAACCCCGGCGGCACGAATGATGATCGGGCCGCCGGGGTTTGTTATTTGCGGCGAAGCCGAATTCAGGCTGGGCCGTAGCGACGCGCCGCTTCCAGCGCCAAGCCCTTGCCGACCGCGCCAAAGATGTCGCCCTCGACAACGCGCGCATTGGGCAGCGCCTGCGTGATCGCCTTGCGCAGATGGGTAAGCCGGATCGAGCCGCCGGTCAGCATCACCGCATCGATCGCTTCGGCCTGCAATTGCGCATGGCGCAGACACAGCTTGATCCGTCCGGCGACGCGATCAGCCAGCAGCCTTGTGTGTTTGGCAAGCTCAGCGCCGCTGACCTTGACCGCCAGATCAGGCTCGATCCATGACATCGGCACCGCTGAGCGCGGCTTCTCGGTCAGCGCGATCTTGGCGGCTTCGACATCCATCGCCAGGGTATGACCGCGCTGCTCATCGATCACCCGGATCAGCCGGTCGAGTAGTTCGGGATGCGCGGCCTCGCGCCGCACCTGGCGCAATTCGCCAAGCACCTTGGCGTCATACAGCCGGTTGATTTCCGACCAGGTGGCGAGCTCGTGATAATAACGCGACGGCACGTCGAGCCCGGCGCGCAGCATCGGGCTGCGATAGCCGAGCAGCGGCATCACCGCGCACAGGCTGAGCTGGCGATCGAAATCAGTGCCGCCGATCCGGATGCCGTCATTGGCGAGAATATCGTCCTCGCGGTCGGCGCGGTTCTGCCGGCCGGCGCCCAGCCGCACGATCGAAAAGTCCGAAGTGCCGCCGCCGATATCGGCGATCAGTGCGATCTGTTCGCTGGTCACGTCGCGTTCGTAATCGAGCGCCGCGGCGATCGGCTCGAACTGAAAGGTCACGTCGGTGAAGCCGAGTTCGCTGGCGATCTCGCGCAGCGTGGTTTCGGCGCGGCGATTGGCTTCCGGCGAGCCATCGACAAAATGCACGGGGCGGCCATGGACCAGCTTGGTGAATTCGCGGCCGGTGGCCGCTTCGGCGCGGCGCTTGATGGCGCTGAGATAAGCGGCGATCACATCGCGAAAGCCGCGGCGCTCGCGGCCGACCCTTGTGGTCTCGTCGATCAAGGCGGTGCCGAGCACCGACTTCAGGCTGCGCATCAGCCGGCCGGGTACGCCCTCGACATAGGCTTGCATGGCGTTGCGACCGATAACGACATGGCCATCCGCGCCGAAAAAGATCGCGCTCGGAATGGTGCGATGCTCGCCTTCCAGCGTGACCAGCACGGGTGTTCCACCCTCGCCCGTGCCGAGCGTGGTGTTGGATGTTCCAAAATCAAGTCCGCAAGCTGTCATCATCGCCCCAAGAAAAAAGAGCGCCGGTTTAGCACTTCATCCGCGATGATCCAGCGTTATCGTGCCCACCCGTGCGCATGGCGTGTGTCGGGACGGTGACCCACCAGATGTTGCGGTGTGCACCGGGTCGTCCACAGTGCGGCTTGTGGTGCCGCGTTGGGCTTGATGCCATTGGCGCCCTCGGTCCATAAGCGTCTCCCCCTATTCGCAGCCAACGGCAACCAGTCGAGGAAAGGCATCCATGGCCAACATCAATCAACGGATTGCTGAGGAACTCGGCGTACGCGAGCAGCAGGTCGCGGCGGCGGTCGAGCTGCTGGACGGCGGCGCCACCGTGCCGTTCGTGGCGCGCTATCGTAAGGAAGCGACCGGAGCGCTCGACGACGCGCAGCTGCGCACGCTGCAGGAGCGGCTGACCTATCTGCGCGAATTGGAAGACCGCCGCGCCGCGGTGCTGAATTCGATCCGCGAGCAAGGCAAGCTCGACGATGCGCTCGAAGCCGCCATTCTCGCCGCCGACAGCAAGGGCCGGCTCGAAGACATCTATCTGCCCTATAAGCCGAAGCGCCGCACCAAGGCCGAGATCGCGCGCGAAGCCGGCCTTGAGCCGCTCGCCAATCTGTTGCTCGGCGATCCGCAGCAGGACCCGCAGGCGGCAGCCGCGTCCTACATCAATCCCGACAAGCAGGTCGCCGATGCTGCGGCCGCGCTCGACGGCGCCCGCGCCATTCTGGTGGAGCGCTTCGCCGAAGACGCCGACCTGATCGGCGCGCTGCGTGAGCGCATGTGGTCGAGCGGCGTGATGACCGCGAAACTACGCGACGGCAAGAAGGACCAGGGCGCGAAGTTTGCTGATTACTTCGATTTCAGCGAACCGCTCACCAAGCTGCCGTCGCATCGCATCCTGGCGATGTTCCGCGGCGAAAAGGAAGAAATACTCGATCTGCAGATCCAGCCCGAGCCGGTGGTGCCCGGCGTCGTGCCGGCGCCGCTCGGCTCATTCGAATTGCAGATCATGAACCGTTTCTCGGTTGCTGATCATGGCCGCCCTGCTGATCGCTGGCTGATCGACACCGTGCGCTGGGCATGGCGTACCAAGATCCAGGTGCATCTCAATATCGACCTGCGCATGCGGCTGTGGGCCGCGGCCGAGCAGGAAGCGGTGCAGGTGTTCGCCGCCAATCTGCGCGACCTGCTACTTGCTGCCCCGGCCGGCACCCGCGCCACCATGGGGCTCGATCCCGGCTATCGCACCGGCGTCAAGGTCGCGGTGGTTGATGCCACCGGCAAGGTGGTCGCCACCACGGCGATCTATCCGCACGAGCCGCAGCGCCGCTGGGACGAAGCGCTCGCCATTCTCGGCAAGCTGGCGCGCGAGCACCGCGTCGAACTGATCGCGATCGGCAACGGCACCGCTTCGCGCGAGACCGACAAGCTTGCGACCGAACTCGTCAAGCTGCTACCCGAATTGAAGATGACCAAGATCGTGGTGTCGGAAGCCGGCGCGTCGGTGTACTCGGCCTCGGCGTTCGCGTCGGAAGAATTGCCCGATCTCGACGTCACGCTGCGCGGCGCAGTGTCGATCGCGCGGCGCCTGCAGGACCCGCTCGCCGAGCTGGTGAAGATCGATCCGAAATCGATCGGCGTTGGTCAGTATCAGCACGATCTCAGCGAAGCCAAGCTGTCGCGCTCGCTCGATGCGGTGGTGGAAGACTGCGTGAACGCGGTCGGCGTCGATGCCAACACCGCGTCCGCGCCGCTGCTGGCGCGGGTGTCGGGCATCGGTCCAGGGCTGGCGCAGAGCATCGTGCAGCATCGCGATGCCAATGGTCCGTTTGAAACCCGCGCCGAACTGAAGAAGGTGCCGCGGCTTGGCCCGAAGGCGTTCGAGCAGTGCGCCGGCTTTTTGCGCATTCCCAATGGCAAGGACCCGCTCGATGCCTCGGGCGTGCATCCGGAAGCCTATCCGGTGGTGCGGCGGATTCTGGAAGCGACCAAGAGCGACATCAAGGCGCTGATCGGCAATGGCGAGGCGCTGCGCCAGGTCAAGCCGAAGGATTTTGTCGATGACCATTTCGGTCTGCCGACCGTCACCGACATTTTGCGCGAATTGGAAAAGCCGGGCCGCGACCCGCGTCCGGCGTTCAAGGCCGCGGTGTTCAAGGAAGGCGTCGAGACCCTGAACGACCTCAAGGTCGGCATGGTGCTGGAAGGCACGGTCACCAACGTCGCCGCGTTCGGTGCGTTCGTCGATATCGGCGTGCATCAGGACGGTCTGGTGCACATCTCGGCGATGTCGCGCAGCTTCATCAAGGACCCGCGCGAGGTGGTGAAGCCGGGCGACATCGTCAAGGTCAAGGTGCTGGAGGTCGACGTGCCGCGCAAGCGCATCGGCCTGACGCTGCGGCTCGATGACGAAGTCGGCAAGAGCGAGCGCAAGCCTGATCGCAGCGCGCAGGCGCCGCGCGGCCCGATGCGCTCGGCGGCGCCGAAAAGCCAATCCAAGCCGAGCAGCAACGCCTTTGCGGAAGCGTTCGCCCGCGCCGCGGAAAAAGGCCCCGGCAAGCCGGCGCGCTGATCCCGTCGCGGCGCTGGCCGCGCGCCGGTCGTCATGTTAGCGCTGGTCGACAACGACCAGTGCCGTGACGGCCTGCGATATGGGGAAGCGATGCTCGAGGCGGTGATCTTCGATTTCGGCGGCGTGCTGACCAGCTCGCCGTTCGAGGCGTTCGCGCGGTTCGAGGCCGAGCGCGGCCTGCCCGCCGACATCATCCGCCGCACCAACGCCGCCAATCATCTCGACAATGCCTGGGCGAAGTTCGAGCGCGCCGAGATCGATCTCGACACGTTCGACGAATTGTTCGCCAAGGAGTCGGCGGCGCTCGGCGCCGCGGTGCGCGGCCGCGACGTGCTGCCGCTGATCGCCGGTGATCTGCGGCCCGAGATGGTGGAAGCGCTGAAGCGGGTCGCGCAGGTGTTCAAGACCGGCTGCATCACCAACAATCTGCCGTCCAACGCCACCGGTAGCATCGCCGGGCGCACCTTCTACGTCGCCGAGGTGATGGCGCTGTTCGATCATGTGATCGAGTCCGCCAAGATCGGGCTGCGCAAACCGGACCCGCGCATCTACCAGTTGATGGTGGAAGCGCTCGGCGTTGACCCTGCGGCTTGCGTCTATCTCGACGACATCGGCGTCAACCTCAAGCCGGCGCGCGCCATGGGCATGACCACCATCAAGGTGACCGGTGCCGCCCAGGCGATCACCGAGCTGGAAGCCGCAACCGGTCTTGCGCTGCGCGGCTAAAGTCCGCGGTAATTTGCTACGATCTCATTCGTCATGAACGGGTGACGTGCCGGCCATCCACGTCTTCGATTTAGCTCAGTCTTCAACACGAGCGGCCATCAACGAGCTGATGTCCATTGCCGTTGACGGCTCGATGCGGTGATTGTCGTGCCGTGCTGACACTGTGCGACCATTGCGCGCGGCGGCGCGCTACGCCGATACCAAAAGCGCGAATAGCAAAAATTCTTCTCACACTCATCGGGAACCGTTAGCCGGCTGCATGATTGCTTTGGGAAGCAATTAGTTTCGGCTGGAGAGGTGAGACGATGGTGACTGCAAGTGCGAAAACTCTGGGCCATGCCGGGTCGCGCAGTGAGCGTTCCCGCGCCGTGCTGGCCAATCCGGTCGGTGGCCAACGCACCGACATCATCAGCGTGGCGGGCCGGATCGCGATCTATGCCGCGGGCCCTGAGCAGAGTGGCCCGCCGCTGCTGTTGGTTCATAGCGTCAATGCCGCGGCCTCGGCGTTCGAGGTCAAGCCGCTCTATGATCACTATGCGCGCTCGCGCCGGGTCTATGCTGTCGATCTGCCGGGCTTCGGCCAGTCGGAGCGCGGCAGTCAGAACTATACCGCCCGGATGATGACCGACGCGCTGCACGAGGTGATCGAGCGGATTCGCGAATTACACGATGGCGCGCCGGTCGATGTGGTGGCGCTGTCGCTGGCCAGCGAATTTGCGGCACGCGCCGCGAACGAACGGCCGGAGGTATTCCGCACGCTCGGCTTCATCAGCCCGACCGGCTTTGAAGGCAAGCCGCGCGATGCACGCACGCCGGGCACGCTCGGCCGCGGCTGGCTGCTCGATGCCCTGTATTTCCCGCTGTGGGATCGGCAGCTGTTCGGGCTGCTCACCACGCGGCCGGTGATGCGCAAGTTCCTGGAGAAGGCCTGGGGCGCCAAGCAGATCGACGAGCCGTTGCTCGACTACTGCTACCAGACCACCCATCAGCACGGCGCGCGTCATGCGCCCTATCACTTCGTCGCCGGCTATCTGTTCAGCACGGATATACTGCGGCTTTATGAAGGGCTGACGTTGCCGGTGTGGATGGTCCATGGCGTGCGCGGTGACTTCATCGATTATCGCCACAAGAGCCGGGTCGCGTCGCGGCCGAACTGGCAGATCAGCGTGCTCAAGTCCGGCGCGTTCCCGCATTTTGAAATGCTGGAGGTTGTGACTCGTTCCTACGACCAGTTCCAGGCGGGGCTGGCCGCGCCGGAGGTGACGGTGAGCGCGGCGGAATGACGCAAATGTGAGCCAGACACGAACGCGCCGCGCGCCAGGCGGCGTAAACTGCGGACCGCGCTCGAACAACGGAGGGTGTTGATTCGGAATGCCGGACCATCTCGCAGCCTACTTTGCCGGATCGTCACGCGATGCCGCGGTGCACCCGTTGACGCATCATGAAATCCTCAGCCTGATTGCCCCGTTCACCCGCCGTGGCCGTCAGGCTGATCTTGAAGCCAGCAATCGCAGCGAACGGCGGCTGTGTTTCAAGCCGGTCGAGCACAGCACGCTCGGTGTTACATCGGGCAGCGCTCAGGAAGTGCTGACCCTCGAAAATACACGTGGCAAGCAATTTCGCCTGATCAGAACGGTGACGCTCGACCATGGCCTCGCCGCGACGCTGCAGGTCGATGGCGACGACCCCGATGCGCTACTCACCAAGATCGAGAGCATCGCGCCGCAGCGGCAATTCCGATCGATCGAGGGCGTCGATGTCGCGTTCAGCTATCAGCTCACCAATCCGGACAGTCGCGAGCCGCCGATGCTGGAGTTGACCCGCGGCGTCGCGACTGTGGCCGGCATCCAGGTGGTGCTCAAGGCCGATACCGTGAAGGGCTATCCGGTCGCGATCGAACTAACACCCGACGTGGCCGGGCCGGTCGATCTGCCAGACGATCTGCTCGCGGTGATCGGCTGGGGTTGGTCGCCGCTGCGCAAGAGCCGCGGCGGCTGGAACGGGACGCTCAAGGCGCGTGGCCGCGAGCCGCAGCGCAGCCGCGAACTCGAAATGAAGATGGAGAAGGCGGTCGGCCATATGGCGCGCACGCTGGCGCAGCCGCCGTCCCAGTTCCACGAAACGTTGCGGCGCGCGCGTTGGGCGGTGACGTTCCGGCGCGGCATTCCGCTGCTGTTCTTTATCGGGCTGATGGCGCTGGCTGGCGGCCTGACCATGATCGAGATGCCGCAGGATTCGATCTGGAATTTGCTGCTGATGGGGGCGCCGCCGCTGTTGCTGTTCGCGGCATTCAGCATGCGCGACACGCCGCCGCTGGAAATCCCGCCCTTGCCGCGTCGCTTCAAGACCGACGCCTGGCAATTGGGATCGCCGGCGGCGCCGGCGATGGCTGCCGTGCCGGTTGCGACCGGCCGTGACCCGACCTCCCCTGCGTCCACCCCTGTCAGCGAGCGCGATGCCTGATGTCCAGCAATCCGATGAACATCCCTCCGATTTCGATCGCCGCCGTGAAAAGCGCGCTGATCGAACAGTATAGCGACCCGGTGCTGCGCCGCCGCGCCTCGATGCTGTGGGGCACGCGCGGCGTCGGCAAGTCTTCGATCGTGCGTCAGGTCGCCAATCATTTCGAGGTGCCGCTGGTCGATCTGCGGCTGACCACCATTGAGCCGGTCGATATTCGCGGCGCGATCTATGCCGACGAGGCGCTGGCCAAAACCGTCTGGTTCCCGCCGGAATTTCTGCCCTCGCCCGATCAGCCGAACGGCATCCTGTTCCTCGATGAGCTGACCGCGGCCGATCAGCGGCTGCAGATTTCGGCCTATTCGCTGATCCTTGATCGCCGGGTTGGTAACTACCAGCTGCCTGATGGCTGGCAGGTGATCGCGGCCGGCAATGCCTCGTTCCACGGCGCCATCAGTCACGACATGGGCACCGCGCTCGCCGACCGCATGTTCCACTTCAATGTGCAGACCGTGGTCGATGCCTTCCTGAGTTACGCGCTCGCCCATGACTTCGCGCCAGAAGTGATGGCTTACTTGAAAGTGCGGCCCGACAAACTCGACGACACCCAGGCGCAGCTCGCCGCCGAACATCTGATCGGCGCCAGTCCGCGCGGCTGGGAAGACATCTCCAATGTGCTGAAATCCGGCCTGTCCGACAGCGCCAAGCGGGTGTTCGTGCAAGGCCGGATCGGCGCCGCCAATGCCGCGGAGTTCTTTGGCGTGCTGCGCGAATTGCAGGCCGGCGCCGACGTGGTGCGGCTCCTCGCGGCGCGGCCGGGGCCGGACACCGCGGCGCTGCTGCCAAAAACGCTCGATGGTCTCTATGGCATGACTTATGGCCTGCTCGCGGCCTGCGTTGATCACACCACGGTGGCGCGCGCGCTCGAGATCATCGAGCAACTGCCTGATATTCGCGGCGCGACGCCGCTGCCGATCAAGGAGACCCAGACGCTGGCGATGGAGCTGTTGATGCAACGCGCGCTGTCGAATGGCCTGGAAGCGGCGATCCTCGACAGCCCGTCCTATCATCGCTACGACGCCGCGCGCCGGGAGCTGGCCAATGCTTGAGCGCCGCGCGCTGTATGAGCACCGCGGCACGCGGGCGATCCAGCGCATGGTGGAATGCGCGCCGTCCACTGGTGGACTGGCGCTGTGGGTCAATCATCACGATCTGCCTGCGGACCGCGAGGCGCCGGCGGTGATGACCGACGGCCATACTCTGTACTACGGCGCGGCCTTCGAGCAGCTATCGCTCGAGCAGCAGGTCGGGCTGGTGGCGCATGAAGTGCTGCACATCGCGCTGCGTCATCCGCAGCGCTATCTCGATCTGCGCCGCCTGATCGGCGACGTCGATCTCAAACTGTTCAACGTCTGCGCCGACGCCATCATCAATTCCACCATCGGTCATTTGAGCTGGCTGGCGCTGCCGCAATCGGCGGTGCAGCTCGATCAGCTGTTGGCGCGCGCGCTCAATCTGCAGCAGGACGTTGAAACCGCGCTGCTGAGCTGGGACGTCGAACGGCTGTACCGGGCGATCGATGATCGTCAGGACAACAACCAGCACGGCAAGCAGGACAGCGGCCGCAGCGGTCAGTCCGGCGAGGCCAGTGCCGATGGCGCACAGGGCGGTGCGGCGCCGCAAGCGGCCGGCGACCAGAGCCAGGCGCCCGCGCGCCAGGATGGGCCGCGCGCCGCGCAGGTGCGCGAGCTTGGCGCGCAAACCCCGGTCGATCTGGTGCCGGACGAGGAAGCCCAAGGCGCTCCCGAGCAGGAGGCCGAGCAGGCGCGCGAATGGAGCGAGCGCATTTTGCGCGGCCATGCCGGCGACGGTGATTTTTCGATGCTGCGCTCGCTGATCGCCGATCTGCCGCGCAGCCGAACGCCCTGGGAGCAGGTGCTGCGCACCCGGCTGGCGCGTGATCTGGCGCGTAAGCCCGATGTGTCCTGGTCGCGGCCGACCCGGTCCTACATCGCCAATCAGGGCCGGATCGGCTCGCATCGGCTGCCCTTCGAGCCGGGCTTTTCGCCGAGCAAGGCGGTGCCACGGCTGGCGGTGATCGTCGATGTCTCCGGCTCGGTCGATGATCGCCTGATGGAGCGCTTTGCCACTGAGATCGAAGCGATCACGCGGCGCCAGGAGGCGGCACTGGTGTTGGTGATCGGCGATGACCGGGTGCGGAAGGTGACGCTGTTCGAGCCCGGCAAGGCCAATTTACGGTCGATCGAATTTTCAGGCGGTGGTGGCACCGACTTCGCGCCGCTGCTGCGCGAGGCTGACAGGCATCGTCCCGATATCGGCGTGGTGCTGACCGACCTTGAAGGCCCGGCCGAGTTTCGGCCGCGCTGGCCGGTGATCTGGGCGGTACCGGAGGCCTACGCGCTCAATGTGCAGCCGTTCGGGCGCAAGCTGACCTTGAGCTGAGAGCGGCCTCATGCCGCGGCGGCGATCTGTGGTCGACAAATTGCCGCAACCGGAGCGCTTTGATGCTGCTATGCTGTGGTCATTACAGTTCACGCGATGCAAAGGCGCGAGATGAGCGACGACAATTTTAGAAGGGCCGACCCGCCGCGCGCCGAGCCGGAGATCATTCCGCCCGGCCAGAGCTATGATCCTGAGCGCGGCCAGTCCTATATCGATCCGCTCACCGGCCAGCGGGTCTATGTCGCCAAGATCGGCCCGTTCGGCATGTTCTTGCTGGCGCTGATCCTCGGCCTGGTGATCATCGCCGTGCTGGTGTTCATGGTCGGCGCGTTCCTGCTGTGGATTCCGGTGGTCGGGCTGCTGCTCGCTGCCGGCCTGGTCGCCGGTGTGCTGCGGCCTTATTTGCAGAAGCGCGGCTGACCGGCGCTATCCCCACCCGTGACCCGTCATGGCCGGGCTCGACCCGGCCATCCACGAACCCAAGCGCAGCGATGCGTTAAGACGTAGATGCCCGGGACAAGCCCGGGCATGACGCCGAATATTGGATCGCGCGATCAGCGCTTGCCAAAAGCCTCGAACGCCGCGCGCAGCTCCGGATGGTCTTTGGCGTAGTCGGCGACCGGAATGCCTTTTGAGATCGCGTCCCAGGCCTGGCGGATGCTGGCCGCGCCGCCAGCCGGTCCCATCGGATGGCTGAACACGCCGCGCCCCGGCACGAAGCCGAAATCGGCGCTGCCGACCTTGCGATACACCCCTTCCAGCGTCAGCGCGTTGTCGCTGCCGCCCGGCACCGGCAGACAGGGCTTGATCGGCCCCATCGGCTCGAGGCAAGCGCGCACGCAGTCCAGCACCTCCTGCTCCGGGGTCATCATGCGCGGGCCGAAGCCGGGCATGATCACCACGTCGTAGCCGGCCATCCGCTGCAAGCGGGTGATCACCCGCGAGTGGATGCCATAGCCGGCGAGCCGGCTGAACGAGGCGATGAACGGGAAATGCGCGATCAGCGGCACGGTCGCGTGCTTGCGCAGCATGCGCACGCCCGACAGCCCGACCGGCATGGTGTTGATCATCAGCGCGTTGGCGCCCTTGGCGACTGCCATATCGTGCAGCTCGACCAGGCGATCGACCTCGTCGGTGATATTGGCGAGGTAGATTTTCGGCACGCCGGTTTCCTGTTCGGCGCGGCGCCGCGCCTCGCCGAGCGCGGCGGCGCGCTCCTCAAGCGGGCACCAGGGAATATCGGCGAGCATCTCGTCGTCCTTGGCGATGTCGAGCCCGCCCAGCCAGCTCTGATAGCCCAGTTCGGCAAACGGCGCCGCCGGCAGGCCGATATTGGGCTTGATGACGCCAAAGAAGATCGGCCGGTCAAAGGCCTGTAACCGCTGCCGCAGCCCGGCGATGCCGAATTGCGGGCCGGGGAATGCGGCCAGAAAACTGTCCGGAAAGCGGATATCCTGCAGCCGGATCAACGGGATGCCCGGCGCGAAGAACACGCCCTCGCCGCACACCGCCGACAACAGATTGGGAAAGCGCGGGCCGAAATTGCCATGCGGATGGGCGATGGTCGCCCGGCAGGCATGGACCTGGCCGCGCACCGCGCATTCCACCGCAATGCTGAAACCGGAACGCGGCTCGGCCGACAATTCCAGCACCTTGGCGGCAAAGCGCGGCCTAAAATCTTCGTCGATGCCGACGCGGTGCCACTGCGCGGTGGATTGCTCGCTGCACAGATGCGCCGCCGCCTCGCGCGGATCGCCGACGCATTCGAACTCGAAATCGAGCTCGATATAGTCCTCAAGATTGAGATCGGCGCGTTTGGCGTAAAAGCCGTCGATATCGTCCGGTGTCATGACTTCAGTCGTTTCCCAAAAGCTGCAGTTCAATGCCGCGCTTTGGGCGCGGTCCATCGAGTTCGATGAAGAAGATCGATTGCCATTCGCCGAGCACCAGCGCGCCGCCCGCCACCGGAATGGTTTCCGAGGAGTTCATCAACAGCCCGATCAGATGCGAATGGGCGTTGTCGCGGCCGTCGATCGGCTCAAGATTGTGCAAATAGTCGCCGTCGCGCGGCACGAAACGCTTCAAGAAGGTGATGATGTCGCGTTCGAGCTGGGTCTCGCGCTCATTGACATTGATGCGCGCGGTGGTGTGCAGCGAGATCAGCGTCAACAGCCCGTCCTTGACGCCGGTCGCGGCCAGCCAGTCGCGCACCTGCGCGGTGACGTCGATGATCTGGATCGGCGCGGTGGTGGCAAACTCAAGGCGGTGGCGCAGGATTTTCATGAGCAAACTCGGCGGCTGGGGCGTGCTGGGTGGTCGCGTGCGCGAGGTATAGCCGGCAGCGGAAACCAGTTCTATCCGGCAAGCGCCGGAAAGCGTGCCGCGCTCGACCATTGATCAGCGTGACGTGGTCGGCTGCGGAGGTTAAAGCGTTTTCAAGCGAAGTGGCTATCGGTTCGCGTCAAGAAAATGCGTCAAAACAATAGACTACAGCTTTGGTTCGTTCGCAGAACCGAAGCTGTAGGGAAACAATGCG
This sequence comes from Rhodopseudomonas faecalis, assembly GCF_003217325.1. Classification (GTDB taxonomy): domain Bacteria; phylum Pseudomonadota; class Alphaproteobacteria; order Rhizobiales; family Xanthobacteraceae; genus Rhodopseudomonas; species Rhodopseudomonas faecalis. Next base: position 63,902 of record NZ_QJTI01000012.1, on the reverse strand, counting down.
GTTTTGCGCCGCATCTGCAGATGAGGCGAGGTTTTTGGCGATGGAATGCCCCTGCTGCTCCGGTAAACCCTATGAGCAATGCTGCGAGCCGCTGCTCGCCGGGCGGGCGGCTGCCGCCTCGCCGGAAGCGCTGATGCGCTCGCGCTACACCGCGTTTGCCACCAGCAATTTCGACTATGTCTGGGACACCACCGACCCGAAATACCGCGACGAATTCTCCCACGCCGCCAATTGCGACTGGATGAGCTCCAGCCTGTTCACCGGGCTGCAGGTGCTCGCCGCCTCCGACAATGGCAAAGAGGGCACCGTGGAATTCATCGCGCGGTTTCGGCGCGGTCCCAACCCGGAGGCGCGCCACCACGAGCGCTCCAGGTTCCGGATGCGCAAGGGCCGCTGGCTGTTCTGCGAAGGCGATGTGATCAGCGGTTGAGCTTTTTGCCCGCTCACGGGTGCGGATTGCGCGTCCGCCCCTTCCCTGCCACCGGCAAACCGGCTAAGGCCGCGCCTTCCTTCTTTAATTCCTCGCCGGTGCCATGATCCGTCTCGACAACATCTCCAAGCAGAACGGCCATCAGATCCTGTTCATTGAGGCCTCGGCCGTGCTGCTGCGCGGCGAAAAGATCGGGCTGGTCGGCCCGAACGGCGCCGGCAAAACCACTTTGTTCCGGCTGATCACCGGCGGCGAACAGCCCGACGAGGGCCAGGTCTCGATCGATCGCGGCATTTCAATCGGCTATTTCAACCAGGATGTCGGCGAGATGTCCGGCCGCAGCGCGGTCGCCGAGGTGATGAATGGCGCCGGCCCGGTCAGCGAAGTCGCCGCCGAGCTGCGCGAACTCGAACAGGCGATGGCCGATCCCGACCGCGCCGACGAGATGGACCAGATCATCGAGCGCTATGGCGAGGTGCAGCACCGTTTTGAGGAGCTCGACGGTTACGCGCTCGAAGGCCGCGCCCGCGAGGTGCTGGCCGGCCTCAGCTTTAGCCAGGAAATGATGGACGGCGACGTCGGCAAATTGTCCGGCGGCTGGAAGATGCGCGTGGCGCTGGCCCGCATTCTGTTGATGCGGCCCGACGTGATGCTGCTCGACGAACCGTCGAACCACCTCGACATCGAAAGCCTGATCTGGCTCGAACAGTTCTTGAAGGGCTATGACGGCGCGCTGCTGATGACCTCGCATGACCGCGAGTTCATGAACCGCATCGTCACCAAGATCATCGAGATCGACGGCGGCACGCTCACCTCCTATTCCGGCGACTACGAGTTCTATGCTCAGCAGCGCGCGCTCGCCGACAAGCAGCAGCAGGCGCAGTTCGAGCGCCAGCAGGCGATGCTGGCCAAGGAAATCAGCTTCATCGAGCGCTTCAAGGCGCGCGCCTCGCACGCCGCCCAGGTGCAGAGCCGGGTCAAGAAGCTGGAAAAGATCGAAAAGGTCGAGCCGCCGCGCCGCCGCCAGGTGATCGCGTTCGATTTCCCGCCGGCACCGCGCTGCGGTGAAGACGTGGTGACGCTGGCCGGCATCCATAAGCAATATGGTAGCCGCTGCATCTATGACGGGCTTGATTTCCAGGTGCGGCGCCGTGAGCGCTGGTGCGTGATGGGTGTCAACGGCGCCGGCAAATCGACGCTGCTCAAGCTGGTCGCGGGTAGTACCGAGCCGGATCAGGGCACGGTGACGATCGGCGCCAGCGTCAAGATGGGTTACTTCGCGCAGCACGCCATGGACCTGATCGACGGCGAACTCACCGTGTTCGAGTCGCTGGAAGAGTGGTTTCCGCAGGCTGGCCAGGGCTCGCTGCGCGCGCTCGCCGGCTGCTTCGGTTTCTCTGGCGACGACGTCGAGAAGAAATGCCGGGTGCTGTCGGGCGGCGAGAAGGCGCGGCTGGTGATGGCCAAGATGCTGTACGACCCGCCGAACTTCCTGGTGCTGGACGAACCGACCAACCATCTCGACATGGCGACCAAGGAAATGCTGATCACCGCGCTGGCGCAGTTTGAAGGCGCCATGCTGTTCGTGTCGCATGACCGTCACTTCCTGGCCGAACTATCGAACCGCGTGCTCGAACTGACGCCGGAAGGCGTGCACGCCTATGGCGGCGGCTACACCGAATATGTGTCGCGCACCGGCCATGAGGCGCCGGGATTGTTGAACTAACAGCGCTGCCGAACGAATAGTCTCGTAGCCTGGATGAAGCGCAGCGAAATCCAGGTTCTTATACCAGCGGCTCCTACCATTGACCGTCATGCCCGCGCTTGTCGCGGGTATCCACGTCTTGAAAGCGCTGCAAGATCAAAGACGTGGATGGCCGGGACGGAGCCCGGCCATGACGTGCGGAGTGGTTGGTGTCAATCGCCGTTGGTATTGCCTCGCGGACCTGACGGCCCCGGATTGCGCTGCGCGCCATCCGGGCTACATCGAGCCCGAACTAATCGCGGCCGTCAGCTTGAACCCGCGGTGGGTGGCCGGCGCAGTAGCGCCTGTGCCGCGCAGCGCGCCGCGGCGAGCAGCGCGTCGCAGCCTTCCGCCGGCTCGATCACCAGCCGGCCAATCAACCCGTCATAGATCGCCAGCATCGCCGTTGCCGCCGGCTCCGGCGGCAATGCCGGGTCAACGGTGCCGTTGGCCTGGGCGCGGCGGATCGCATCGGCGATCGCCTGGCGCAGATCGTCATCGACGCGGCAGAAAGCTTCGGCAATACGCGGGTTGCGGCTGGCCTCGGCCAGCACTTCGACCGCGAGCCGTGCTTCGGCGCGCTGCTCAGGGCCGGGCGCCTGGAACACCAGAGCGGAATAGTTGTCGACGGTGGCGGCGAGATCATCGGTGTCGAGCCAGCCGCGCAGCAGCTCCAGGATCGACTGCCGCTCGGCCTCGGCCATCGCCAGCACGATGTCGTCCTTGCTGTCGAAATATTGGTACAGATTGCCGGGGCTGATCTCCGCCTCGCGGCAGATGTCGCCGATCGAGGCCTTCCAAAATCCATCACGGGCAAAACAGCGCCGGGCCGCGGCCAGGATCGCCGCGATCCGCCGCTCCCGCGCGGCCGGGTCAACCGGCCGTCCCGGGCGTCGCCGCGCCGGGGCGGGCCCCGTTTTATGGGTTGAAGTCACTGATTTCTTATCGGTTTTTGTTTGGTCCATCACGTCGGCAGGCTGGTTCCTAAAATCTGAAAGTGCGTTGCGCCGGCCACTTTACTCGAAATTGCCGGCTGGATATATAAGAGCGATCGTTCGGTTATTTAATTCAGGTGGTCCGCTTGCGCCCTCTCGCCTCCCCTCCCGCCGCTGATCAGAACGTCAAAGAGCGCGCCGACACCGGCCGCGTGTCGCTGGCGCGGCGCACCTTGCTGTACGAATGGCGGCGCTATCTCGCCGCGCTGCTCGCGGTGGCGTTCTCCGGCCTGCTGGTGCTGGTGCAGATCGCGCTCTTGCTCGGCATGTTCCGCACCACCACCACGGTGGTAGAAAACGCCGCCGCCGATCTGTGGCTGGTGGAGCCGACGGTCGCGTCGTTTGATCTCGCGCGTGAGCTGTCGCCGCGGGCCGAGAACCGGGTCCGTGCCCATCCGGCGGTGCAGCGCACCGAGCGGCTGGCGCTGGCCTTCGCCGATTGGCGCGGCCCGCAGGGGGCCCGGGTGGCGATCACCCTGGTGGCGCTCGATGTCAGCCCCGGCAGCCTGGCGTTTCCGCGCTCGCTGCCGGATGAGCTGCGCGAGGCGTTGCAGCCGGCCGGCACCGTGCTGGTCGACCAAGCCGATCTCAACAAGCTCGGCGTGGAGTATGTCCGCGACGGCGCCGAGATCGACGGTCGGCGCGTACGGGTCGCCGGCGTCACCACCGGCTTTCGGGCGATCGGCGGCGCCATGGTGTTTGTCTCGGAGGCGACCTATCGCGAGATCCGCGGCGGTGCCAGCCGCGATACGCCGCATTACGTGCTGGCCGGCTTAGCGCCAGGCCAGGACGTCACTGCCGTGCGTCAGGAACTCCGCGAGATCGGCGGCAGCCTGTTCCGGGTGATGACGCCCGATGAGCTCGCCTCAATGTCTCAGCTCTATTGGCTGCTGGAATCCGGCACGGGTATCGGCTTTCTGTTCTCGACCGTGCTCGGTCTGCTGGTCGGCGTTGCGATTACCAGCCAGACGCTGCGCGCCGCGGTGCTGTCGTCGCTGCGCGAATACGCCACGCTGCGCGCGCTCGGCGTGCCACTGCCGGCGCTACGCGCGGTGGTGCTCGAACAAGCAACCTGGATCGGTGCCGCCGGCTTTGCGGTGACCGCGCTGGCGACGGTACTGGTGGTCGGTATCGCCATTTCCGCCGGCGTCGCGGTGGCGGTGACCTGGTGGGCGGTGCTCGGCACCGCGCTGTTCTCGATGCTGGTCAGTATCGTGTCAGGCTTGATGTCGCTCGGCCCGCTGCTACGCACGGAGCCTGCGGAGCTGCTGCGATGATCAAGCGCGCCGCGACACCTTCCGCGCCAGCGTCATTGCTCGCCAGCGCCGTCACCCGCAGCTTCACCAGCGGCAGTATCACCACGCGCGTGCTCGGCGGCGTTGATCTTGCGGTGCAGCCCGGCGAGATGACCTTGATCGTCGGCCCGTCGGGCTCCGGCAAAAGTACTTTGCTGGCGGTGATGAGCGGCTTGCTGCGGCCCGACGGCGGCACGGTCCATGCGCTCGGCTGTGATTTGTGGAATCAGCCGCTTGAGGCGATCGACCGGTTCCGGCTCGAACATTGCGGCTTTGTGTTTCAAGGCTTCAATCTGTTTCCGGCGCTGACCGCGGCCGAACAGGTGGTGTTGCCGCTGCAATATACCGGCCTGTCGATCGGCGCGGCGCGAACCCGCGCCGAAGAGGCGCTGGCCGCGGTCGGACTACGCGACAAGGCGGCGCTCTATCCGCTGGCGCTATCCGGCGGCGAAAAGCAGCGCGTCGCGGTGGCGCGCGCCATCGCCAAGAATCCGCAATTGCTGTTTGCCGACGAGCCGACCAGCGCGCTCGACAAAGAGAACGGCGCCAATGTCGCGCGGCTGCTGCACGCGATCGCGCATGCCCAAGGCGCCACGGTGCTGTGCGTCAGCCACGACCCGCGATTGATCGCCCATGCTGATCGCGTGGTACGGATCGAGGACGGCGTGCTGACCTCCGACGAACGCAACGCTGCTGTTACCAATCCCGACCCCCTTGTCGTGCCGGAGCTGACCTGATGATCACCCGTCCTGTCCTCATTGCCGGCGCGGCGCTGGCGGTGATCACCGCCGCTTTGCTGTCTTTGGCGTTCGCTAACAACGCATCAAGTTCAGAACCAGCGGCCGGGCAACAGCCGCTGGTGCCGGTCGGGCGCGGCATGATCGATGTCGAGGGCGGCCTCGTGCAGATCGCCGCGCCGCGCGACGGCGTGATCAGCACCGTGCTGGTGGAAGAAGGCCAGGCGGTGCGCGCGCAGGACCCGCTCGCGGTGCTCGACGATCGGCCGGCGGCGCATCAGCTCGATATTGCCCGCGCCCAGCTTGCCGATCGCCGTGCCGCGGTCGCAGTGCAGGAGGTCCGGCTCGCCGCCGCCCGCCGCGAGCGCGACCGGATCGCGCCGCTCGCCGGCCGCGCGGTCTCCACCAAGATCTATGATCAGGCGGTGTCGGAGCATGATCTGCAGGCCGCCGAGCTGGAAGTGCGCCGCGCCGAAGTGGTCACCGCCGAGGCGCAGGTGCGGTCGGCGGCCTATGAGCTGGCGCTTCGCACCGTGCGGGCGCCGGCCGACGGCGTGGTGGTGCGCCGCATGGTGCGGCCCGGCGACGGCGTCTCGACCCTCAATGTCACGCCGCTGTTTCTGTTTGCGCCGGGCACGCCGCGCATCGTGCGCGCCGAGATCGAAGAACTGTTTCTGCCGCGGCTGCGCACCGGCCAGCCGGTGGAAATCAGCTTTGAAAACGACCCAGGCACCCGGCTGACCGGCAAGCTGATCCGGATCGGACAGGCTTTCGGGCCGCGGCGCGCCACCCCTTATGAGCCGCGTGACCGGGTCGATGTCCGGGTGCTGGAGGTGGTGGTGGGGTTTGACGGTCCCGGCCCCTCGGTGCCGCTCGGCCAGCGGGTGGTGGTGCGTTTTGTGCGCTAAAATCGTGCCGACTTATCCACGGCCGGGCGCCGGCAGGGCTGCCAGCCGGGTCTGCCTCTCGTGCCGCGCGGATTTCGACGTTAGGTTGGCCGCGATTCGTTTGCCCGATCCTGAGGCTTGACCCATGACTGTTCGATTGCATCGCGGCGATTTGCCGGACCTTTCCCGCTATACTGACTCGGTTGCGATCGATACCGAGACCATGGGCCTCAATCCGCATCGCGACCGGCTGTGCGTGGTGCAATTGTCGAATGGCGACGGCACCGCCGACGTGGTGCAGATTCCGCTCGGTCATACCGAGGCGCCCAATCTGACCAAGCTGCTCGCCGATCCTTCGGTCACCAAGATCTTCCACTTCGCGCGCTTCGATCTCACCGCGCTGAACAAGACGTTTGGGGTGATGCCGCAGCCGGTGTACTGCACCAAGATCGCCTCGCGCCTGACCCGTACCTATACCGATCGTCATGGCCTGAAGGACCTGGTGCGCGAAGTGCTCGGCATCGATCTGTCGAAGCAGCAGCAGTCGAGCGATTGGGGCGCGCAGAACCTCACCGATGCGCAGCTCGCTTACGCCGCCTCCGACGTGCTACATCTGCATGCGCTGCGCGAGCGGCTCGATACCATGCTGGCGCGCGAAGGCCGCACCGCGCTGGCCCGCGCCTGCTTTGAGTTCCTGCCGGTTCGCTCCATGCTCGATTTGTCCGGCTGGGAGGACGAAGACATCTTCGCTCATTCCTGAACCCGGCGCCGTTCGGCGCGCATCCGGGCGCGGTTGAGCGTTCTACGTGTGGAATGGTGGCCTGGGCGGAGCTGCCAAGGGGTGCAAATTTCTGCCAGACCGCTTAGCTAGGCTCGCAAGGCCATCCCGCCAACCCGTGTTCGGAGCCCCGGTGTCGTCGCTGTCGCTGTCAGCCTATCAGGCCGAGATGGATGCGCGTTTCGCGGCGGCGGCGCGGCATAGCCGCTTGGTGCGCACGCTGCGGGTCGCGGTGCCCGCGGCGGTGGCGGTGGCGATGGCGGCCATCATCGCGGTGTCGGTGCTCAACCCGTTCCGATTGCTGGCGAAATTGCCGATCGACCCCGGCCGGCTGGTGGTGTCCGGTACCAAGGTCACCATGGAATCGCCGCATCTGTCCGGCTTTACGCCCGACGGCCGGCCCTATGAATTATGGGCCAAGGCCGCCACCCAGGACCTGACCCGTCCCGACCAGGTTGATCTCAGCACGCTGCGCGCCAAACTTCTGACCGAGGATCAGTCCACCGTGATGATCGACGCCCGCAACGGGGTGTTCGATACCAAGTCCCAATTGCTGCAACTGCGGAAGGACGTCTATTTGCTGGCGACCAGCGGTTACGAGGCCTGGCTGACCCAAGCGTTGGTCGACCTCGGTAAAGGGACCATCAGCTCCGATGAGCCGGTCGACGTCAAATGGCAGGGCGGCACTTTGCGAGGACAGAAGCTGCGCATCACCGAGCGAGGCGATCTGGTTCGGTTTGACGGCGGCGTGGTGATGCATCTCGACAATGCGGGGCCCGCATCACCCACCACCACCCCGGCCAACAGCAGCGCGAAGTGATCGTGGCTATGAGTCAGCAGTCTCCTAATCATCACGCTCAACAGCCCACTATGCCGCGCCGCGCCGCTCGCGCGCCGGCGGTGATGGCCCTCGCCGCATCGCTGCTGCTGACCGCAGCACCCGCTGCGGCGCAAGGCGCGGTGAGCGGCGTGCCCAATGCCGTGCAGGGTTTTTCGCAAAACCGCGACCAGCCGATTCAGATCGAAGCGGCGTCGCTGGAAGTCCGCGACAAGAAGAAAGAAGCGACCTTCGCCGGCGACGTCAAAGTCGTGCAGGGTGACACCACCATGACCTCGAAAACCCTGGTGGTGTTCTATGATCAACAGGAATCGAGCGGCAACGGCGCCGCCAAGGCTGCCCCGAAATCATCGATGACGGCGGCCTCGCCCGGTCCCGGTGGTGGTTCGTCGATCCGCCGGCTGGAAGCCAAGGGCAATGTCGTGGTCACCCAGAAGGATCAGGTGGTGACCGGCGACACCGCGGTGTTCGATACCAAGACCAATCTGGTTACGGTGCTCGGCAAGGTGGTGCTGACCCAGGGCAAGAACGTGTTGCGCGGCGACCGGCTGGTGGTCGACATGACCACCGGCGTGTCGCGGGTGGAATCGGGCAGCGGGCGGGTGCAGGGCCTGTTCCAGTCGTCGGGTCCGGGCGGCGTCTTTGGAGCGCAGCCGACCACCCCCTCGTCCAGCCCGTCGGCCGGCGCGCCGACCTCGCTGACCCCGCCCGCGGGTCGGCCGAAATGAGTTGGCATTCCGGTCAAGCAGTTGATCTGTAAGCCTGTTTCCTATAGGGCGCGCAGGGTGACCGCGGCCGCTGCCCCACCACGCGCCCCGCACCGGGGCTGGGCAAAGCCGGGAACCTCGGTCATGGTGAATGGCAGGGCGGCCGGCCGCCCGGAAAGAACTGAAGAGCGGCGATGGTAGATTTCCTTGGCATGTTCCGGTCGCGCGGCTCCAAATCATCGCCTGAGTCGCGCGCCGACATCACCGCGATCGGCGGCCATCCCGGCCAGCAGTTGCATGAGCCGCGTCATCCTGCGGCGGGCGGCGTCGCGCCGGACGATGAGTTCGACGCCGAGCTGCAGCAGGTGCAGCGCACGGCTCCGCAGCCGGCGCATAGCGGCTATCTCGCCGTGCATGCCATCGAGAAGAGTTTTGGCACCCGCCGCATCGTGCGCGGCGTCAGCATCCATGTGCGCCGTGGTGAAGCGGTCGGTCTGCTCGGCCCGAACGGTGCCGGCAAGACCACGGTGTTCTACATGATCACCGGACTGATCAAGGCCGATCGCGGCGCGATCGAACTTGATGGCCGCGATGTCACCAAGCTGCCGATGTATCAGCGCGCCCGGCTTGGTATCGGTTATCTGCCGCAGGAAGCGTCGATCTTCCGCGGCCTCAGCGTCGAGCAGAATATTCGCGCGGTGCTGGAAGCGGTCGAGCCGAACCGCGATCGCCGCGAAGCCGAGCTCGATAATCTGCTCAAAGAATTCAACATCGAACGCTTGCGCAAATCGCCGTCGATCGCGCTATCCGGTGGTGAGCGGCGCCGCGTCGAAATCGCGCGCGCGCTCGCTAGTCGTCCGAGCTACATGCTGCTCGACGAGCCGTTCGCCGGCATCGACCCGATCGCGGTCGGCGACATTCAGGATCTGGTGCGCCACCTCACCAATCGCGGCATCGGGGTATTGATCACGGACCACAATGTTCGTGAGACGCTCGGTCTCACCGACCGTGCGTACATCGTCTATGCCGGTGAGATCTTGACCGAAGGCACCCCGGAGGAGATCGTCAACAATCCGGATGTCCGGCGTCTGTATCTTGGCGAGGAATTCCGACTGTAACGGCGAGGTCGCATAGCGCGTTTTTCCAATTCGTCAAGACGTGTACATCCGGCGCGGAAAGTATTAAAGCAAGAAACGGACCAAACTGGAGCGGCGGCCTCCGCCATGGCATTGTCTCAACGCCTCGAATTCCGCCAGTCGCAGTCGCTGGTGATGACGCCGCAACTGATGCAGGCGATCAAGCTGCTGCAGCTGTCGAATTTGGACCTCGCGACCTATGTCGAGGAGGAGCTGGAGCGCAATCCGCTGCTCGACCGCGCCAATGAAAATGGCGAGCCGCCAGTGCCGGGCGAGCCATCCGAGCGCGGCGAATTCGCTGATTCCGACGGGGGTGATGGCGGCGACTCCGGCGAGCGCGGAGAACCCAGCGCCGAAGATTGGATGAAGCCGGATCTCGGCAGCCGCGCCGAAATCGAACAGACTCTCGATACCGGTCTCGACAACGTCTTTTCCGAAGAACCGGCTGAAGCCGCGGCCCGTAATGCCCAGGACGCCGCGCCGAGCACGTTTACCGAATGGGGCGGCGGCGCTTCCAGCGACGAGGGCTACAATCTCGAAGCGTTCGTGGCCGCCGAAGTGACGCTGGTCGATCTTCTCGCAGAACAGCTCGCGGTGGCGTTCACCGATCCGCAGCAGCGTCTGATCGGCCAGTATCTGATCGATCAGGTCGACGAATCCGGTTATCTGCCCGCCGATCTTGGCGACGTCTCAGCGCGGCTCGGCGCGTCCGCCGATCAGGTCGAGGCGGTGGTCGCGGTGTTGCAGACCTTTGATCCGGCCGGGGTGTGCGCGCGCTCCTTGAGCGAGTGCCTCGCCATTCAGCTGCGCGACCGCGATCGCTATGACCCGGCGATGCAGGCGCTGGTCGAACATCTCGATCTGTTGGCCAAGCGCGACATTGTTGCGCTGCGAAAAGTATGCGGCGTCGATGACGAAGATCTCGCTGACATGATCAGCGAAATCCGTCATCTCGATCCAAAGCCCGGACTGAAGTTTGGATCAGCGCGGGTGCAGACCGTGGTGCCCGACGTCTATGTCCGGCCCGGTCCCGATGGCGGCTGGCAGGTCGAGCTCAATAGCGAGACGCTGCCAAAGGTTCTGGTCAACCAGAGCTATTACGCGCAGCTGTCGAAGACCATTCGCAAGGATGGCGACAAGGCTTATTTCACCGATTGCCTGCAGAATGCCACCTGGCTGGTGCGCGCGCTCGATCAGCGCGCCCGCACCATTCTCAAGGTCGCGACCGAGATTGTTCGTCAGCAGGACGGCTTTTTCTCGCACGGCGTCGCTCATCTGCGGCCGCTCAATCTGAAAGCGGTCGCGGATGCGATCCAGATGCACGAATCGACCGTGTCGCGCGTCACCGCCAACAAATACATGGCCACCAATCGCGGCATCTTCGAGTTGAAGTACTTCTTCACCGCATCGATTGCCTCTGCCGATGGCGGCGAAGCGCATTCGGCCGAAGCGGTCCGCCATCATATCAAGCGCTTGATCGACGAGGAAAACCCGGCGGCAATCCTGTCGGACGACACCATCGTCGAGAAATTGCGTGAGGCCGGTATTGACATTGCCCGTCGCACTGTCGCCAAGTATCGCGAGGCGATGCGCATACCTTCATCGGTACAGCGTCGCCGGGATAAGCAGAGCATGCTCGGAGCCGTACTCGGTGCCTCCACCAACTCAATCGATCGGTCCCGCGACATCGCACCGGCTTGATCGCATCGATTTCCCCTGAAACTGTAGATCACTTCACGAATCGAGGCATGACATGACCATTCGGGTCTCAGGCAAAAGCATCAATATCGGCGAGGCGCTCCGCGGCCGCGTGAGCGAGCGCACCGAAGAGGTGCTGCGCAAGTACTACGATGGCAACTATTCCGGCCATATCACGCTGAGCAAGGATGGCTTCGGCTTCCGTACCGACTGCGCTCTGCATCTGGATTCGGGCATCACGCTCGAAGCGGAATCCAACGCCGCTGACGCTTACGCCAGCGCCGACCAGGCTCTGCTGCAGATCGAAAAGCGTCTGCGCCGCTACAAGAGCCGGCTCAAGGATCGCTCGGCCCGCAAGGTGCACGCGGCGACCGAACCCAGCGCAGCGATCAACGTGCCGAGCTATGTGATCGAAGCACCCGATGCCGACGTCGAAGTCGAGCCGGCCTACAGCCCGGTGATCATCGCCGAGGCCACTACGTCGCTGAAGCGGCTGTCGGTGTCGGAGGCGGTGATGGAACTCGACCTGAGCGGCGCGCCGGTGATGGCGTTCATCCATGGCAGCAGCGGGCGGGTCAACCTGATTTACCGCCGCGCCGACGGCAACATCGGCTGGATCGATCCGCCGGCGGTCAACGCCTGAGAACCCCGTTGACGCCTCGCAAGGTCGTCCCTATGGTCCCGCCGCTTCAGACGGTCCGGCAATCGCCGCCGGCCGGTTTTGCGGGCGGCGGTGCCATGATGGAGCCGACCGCGCCTCGCACGGGCGTTGATGGCAACATGGTTAGGCCAAACGCGGCGGCCCGGCTTGACGCGGGCCGCCTTGATCTTATCTCCCCCGGACAACATCCTCGGAACGCCTTATGACGATTACCGATTTGGTCGCGCCCGAGGCCATTCTCCCGGCGTTGAAGGTTAACAGCAAGAAGCAGGCGCTGCAGGAACTGGCGGCGCGTGCGGCGGCGCTGACCGGGCAGAACGAGCGGTCGATCTTCGAAGTTCTGCTGCAGCGCGAGAAACTCGGCACAACCGCGGTTGGCTATGGCATCGCCATTCCGCATGGCAAGCTGCCCAAGCTCGAGAAGCTGTTCGGCCTGTTCGCACGCCTGGAACGGCCGATCGACTTTGAGGCCATGGATGGCCAGCCGGTCGACCTGATGTTCTTGCTGCTGGCTCCGGAAGGGGCCGGCGCCGATCACCTCAAGGCGCTGGCGCGGATCGCGCGGCTGCTGCGCGATCTGGAGGTCGCCAAGAAGCTGCGGGCTTCGCGTGATGCCCAGGCGATCTATTCGGTGCTGGCGCTGCCGCCCTCGACCGTGGCTTAAGGCTCTCGGTCTTTTAATACCATTGGGTCCCACCCATGACCGTCATGCCCGCGCTTGTCGCGGGCATTTTCGTGTTGAGAACGCTGCAAGATCAAAGGCGGCGATCGCCGGAACGAGCCCGGCCATGACGGGTGGATGGGTTGGCCTCGATCGCCGTTGGTATCAGGCGGAGCGCCAAGCGGCCTTCAAGAATCAAAACCCCGGCGAAACGCTGACCGTTTCGCCGGGGTTTTGTTGGTGAGCTGGTGCTGAGGGTCAGGCCCGCATCGAGACCGCCCGGCTCGGCAGCGTTTTGGCCGAACGGGGCCGGAACGACACGATCTTCGGACGTTCCGCGCGGCGATTGGCGACCCGGCGGTTCATCTTGCGCCGTTCCTCGAACGGTTCCTGCTCGGCCAGTGTCTTCGGCACCAGAATGAAATCCGATGCCTCGGCGGCGGCCTGCAGCTCCGCCGCGGCGGCGATCTTGGAGCCGTTGTCGGCGGCTTCCGCGCCGAGCACGATGTTGCGGCGCTGGCGCTGCACCTCGGCCTGGATCTTGGCGGCATAGACGCTCGGCGGCGAGAAGAAGATCTTGGCCACCACCGGCACCACTTCCAGGAAGATGATGAAGAACCGGGTCATCCAGGAGAACAGCGTCATGATGGCGCCGTCCTTCGGGTCGTTCTTGAGCGACTGGTAGGCGGCAATCCGGGTCAGCGGGTCGCTGGCGTCGGTCTTGGCCTGGTAGTTCAGCTCGGTATAGAGCCGGTTGCGCAGCTCCTCGACGCGCTCGCTCTTGGTGGCGTCGAACTGCTTGAGCTCGGCGCGCGCGGTGTTGATCTCGATCTGCAGCGCTTCGCGCTGTCCTTCGAACGCGGCGCGCTCCTTCTCACGGATCGCCTGCGCCTCGGCGGCCACCTGGCTCTGCGCATCGCGCAGCTGGGCGCGCCTGGCGTCGAGCTGAGCGATATCGGCAAAGCGCACGGCGCGTTGCGCTTCAAAAGCCTGGCGCTGGCGCTTGGCGAACTCAAAGCGCGGGCCGGTGCCGGGCTTGCCGCTATTGGTCGGCCGCAGCTTTTGGCCGAATTCCTCGGCGACCATGTCGGCTGCATATTGCTGCACCGACTCGTCGATCTGCCTCAGTTCTGTCCGGATCTCGGCTTCGCGCTGTTCAATCAATTTCAATTGCTGATCAATGGCTTCAGAGCGCGCGGCCAGCGCCGGATCAAGCGTCGAGCTGCCGGTGAAGCCGGTGCGCATCGCCGCTTCCAGTTCCACGATCTTGGCACGGCGGCGTTCTCCTTCGGCGTCGAGCTGCGCTTCGAACTGCCCGATCTTGTCAAAGATCGGCTGGTTGGCGGCGACCCGGTCGCGTTCGATCTTATCGCTGATGGTGCCGGAGAAGATCGCCAGCTCCAAGAACATCGCGATCACCCAGGCGAGGCCGAGCGACAAGGTCAGCCGCACCGCGATGCGCATGAAGCGCCACACCGATTGCCGGGCCTGTGCGGCGGTTTGCACCGACGAACCAGGGGTCCACAACGAACCTTGCGAGAACCAGTCCGATTGGCACAGCGCGCGGTCGAACATCAGCACCGTCATGGCCACCACCAGGGCAACCAACAGCCGCGTCGAGATCGACTCGATCATGTAGCCGGTGGCGTGGAACGTCACTCCGAACACCACGGTGAAGGACAAGAGCAGCGAGAGGCCGAGATGGGTCGCCCACATCTTGTCGGTCGCCGGACAGCTCGCGAGCGTGTTGCGGTCTACCCCCGCAACAAAATGCAAGAAGCGTTGAATCATGATGAGCCTGCGTCTTCCGTACGCTGGAGGTGTGCACCCGCCTTGCGATCAAGCGGGACCTGAGCATTCCGAGACCCGCCGGGATCGGCGGGACGGATCAGCGAGCCGGACGATCAGCGGTGTCTGAGGAAAGCCTAGCGACACAACAGGCTTTGCGAGGTTAACTCGGGACCTGGGATAACTACGCGTCGTGATCTGTAGTTAAGAAACAGGTAGCAGGGTGCGAAAAGTTGTTCGCTCGCGCCAAAGCTGTAGCCGTTGCAGCGGCTTGGTGGCGCGCGTCCCATAGGCGACGGCGCCGGCGCAGCGGATCAAGGCCGCGCCAGCGGCACGCGACGGCGCACCGCAATGCGCAGCGCTGCGCACTTTGGCACAAATGGCGCATCATCGCCGGCGACCGGCGTGTTTGCGGGTGGTGTGAGGTGAGAGGGGGCGGGTACGGCTGCCGCGCCGCTGTCTCCGGCCCGCCGGTGGCCAACGCGTCAGCAATCGGTCTCGTCATTTGGCTCTGATGCGCTCAGAACCGACCATCAGGAAGGCTGTGCCGCGTCAGTGGACGCTGACGGTCTGCAGTTCCTGGCTCCAGGCATTGGCAAGCGCGGCTTCGCGGCTGTCCGTCAGCATGATCGGCGTGCCGTCAGCGGCATGCAACGCGAATAGCTTGGTGCCCGGGGCGATCTTCGGCGCCTGCGGAAACAGGCTCGGCACGTCCTCCGAACGGATCTGCTTCACATAGGCGATGTGGCCTTCGCCGAGGCTGGCCAACGTTTCCACCGACACATCGGTGTCTTCGATGATTTCAACTCCAGTCATGGTCTCGACTCCTCGTTAGATTTAAGCGGTCGAGTCCGCTACTCGTTCCCATTATTCGTGCTCGTTGATGGCGATTGTCTTAACAACCCTGGCAGGCTCTGGTCTGGCGAGGTCGATCGACAACAGCCCATTCTTCAAATCCGCACCCAGTACCTGCATTCCGTCGGCCAGCACAAAGGTGCGCTGGAAGTGACGCGCAGCAATGCCGCGATGAATGTAGTGCCGGGTCTTGTCGTCCTGCTGCCGCCCGCGGATCACCAATTGATTCTCTTCAATGGTGACGTCGAGCTGGTCGCGGGTGAACCCTGCGACGGCAAGCGTGATCCGGAGCTTTTCGGGCTGGCCGTTCTCACGGTCACAGCGCTCGATATTATAAGGCGGGTAGCCGTCAGCGCCTTTCACGACCCGATCGAGCGCACGCTCGATATCGTCGAAGCCCAGCAGGAACGGGCTTGATAGTGTCGGAACACGAGACATTGTCCCAAAGTCCTCTCGAAGCGACTTTGATCTTGGAGGCCCTTTCGGCACCTCAGTGGCCCGGTTGGCGGTAACGCCCTCCGGTCACCACCAGGATATGGTCATTGCTATTGGCTGTTCAAGAACCCGCCGCCGCAATCTGGGAAAATGCGTTTACGGCTCGAGGCGCCGGCCATCGCGGCCGAATAGATGCAGCTTGGCGCGACTGGCGATCGCCTGCACTGAGCTGCCAAGCGCCGGGGTGTGCTCGCCCGCGACCCGCACGATGATCTCAGCTTCGCCCTGGTGATCACCCGGGTGGCCATAGACAAAGCTCTCCGGGCCGACCCGCTCGACCGCATCGACGCGCAGCTTGAGCGCGAGCCCGCCATCGCCCGCATCGCCATTGGTCAGCGTCAAGTCTTCCGGGCGGATGCCGAGCGTGGTCGCATCGCCATGCTCGCCGAGCTGGTGGCGCAGCTCGCTGCCGTCCAGCGCGATCAGATTCATCGGCGGCGCGCCGATGAAGGATGCAACAAAGGTGGTCGCCGGGCGGTGATAGACCTCGAGCGGGCTGCCGATCTGCTCGACCACGCCGCCATTCATCACCACCAGAATGTCGGCCAGCGTCATCGCTTCGAGCTGATCATGGGTGACATAGATCGAGGTGGTGGCGAGCCTGCGCTGCAGCTTGCGGATTTCGACCCGCATCGCGATCCGCAGTTTGGCGTCGAGATTGGACAGTGGCTCATCGAACAGGAACACTTTGGGCTGGCGCACGATCGCGCGGCCCATCGCCACCCGCTGGCGCTGGCCGCCCGATAGCTGGCGCGGCTTGCGGTCAAGCAGCGCTTCGATTTCCAGAATGCGCGCCGCCTCGCGCACCCGCTGCTCGATCTCGGGCTTGGGCATGCCGCGATTGCGCAAACCATAGGCCATGTTGTTGTACACGGTCATATGCGGATAGAGCGCGTAGTTCTGAAACACCATGGCGATGTCGCGATCGGCCGGCTCGATGGTGTTGACCACGCGCTCGCCAATCTCGATCTCGCCGGAGCTGATGGTTTCCAGTCCCGCCACCATGCGCAGCAGCGTGGACTTGCCACAGCCCGACGGCCCGACCAGCACGCAGAACTGGCCATCGCCGATCGCGACGTCGATGCCCTTGATGGCCTCAAAGCCGCCCGGATAGGTCTTGCGGACATTGCGCAGCGTGACGTTAGCCATCAGCGCGCTCCGCGCACAGAAGCGAGTAGGGAGTAGCGAATAGCGAATAGAACAGGGGCGTGGCGGCGCGTCGTGGGCTATTCGCTATTCGCCATTCGCTATTCGCCCGTTTATTCGCGATCTTCACTTTTCCGTCTCCACCAGCCCGCGCACGAATAGTTTCTGCATCACCACCACAACCACCACCGGCGGCAGCATCGCCAGCACCGCGGTCGCCATCACGACTGGCCATTCGGTCAGCGCGTCGGAGGTGGTGATCATCTTGCGGATGCCGATCACGATGGTCTGCATGTCGTCGCGCGTGGTGATCAGCAGCGGCCACAAATATTGGTTCCAGCCATAGATGAACAGGATCACAAACAGCGCCGCGATATTGGTGCGTGATAGCGGCAGCAGCGTATCCCAGAAGAACCGCAACGGCCCTGCGCCGTCGATCCGCGAGGCTTCCAGGAGTTCATCCGGCACCGTCATGAAGAACTGCCGGAACAGCAGCGTCGCGGTCGCCGACGCAATCAGCGGCAGCGTCAAGCCGGCATAGCTGTCGAGCAATTGCAGATCGGCGGCGATCTTGTAGGTCGGATAGATCCGCACCTCGACAGGCAGCATCAAGGTGATGAAGATCAGCCAGAAAATTGTCATGCGCAGCGGAAAGCGGAAATACACCACCGCATAGGCCGATATGATCGAGATCGCGATCTTGCCGCAGGCGATCGCCAGCGCCATCACCAGCGAGTTCAGCAGCATCACGCCGACCGGCTCGCGTGTCGATCCGGACGTGCCGACGAAGATGGTCTTGTAATAGGTCTCGAGCAGGTGGCCGCCGGGTAGCAGCGACATCTGGCCATTGGCGATCGAAGCCGCGTCCTGGGTCGAGGCCACGATCGCCAGATAGACCGGAAAGGCCACGATCGCGATCCCGAGCCACAGGATCGCGTGGGCGACATAACGCCTTATGCCTTCATTCTCGACCATCAGCGCTGCCTGTTCTTTGGAAGTAACAGCTCGCGAGGATGTCCCTCGCCCTGCTTGCGGGGAGAGGGTGACTGACACGCGCCTTGCGCGGGTCAGTCGGGTGAGGGGGCGTGGCCGCGCGCTGTGACTTGAAGTACTGCCCCCTCACCCGCCCGGCGTCGCTGGGCTTTGCCGGGCAACCTCTCCCCGCACGCGGGGAGAGGTGACGCGCCGTGCCGTCCAGAGTTGGCATCATTGTGTGCCCGCTCATCAACACCTCACCCAGCGTTTTGCGTAGCCGACTTGGTGGTGTGCGATATTGCGGTTTGCGGCGTCGCCGGCTACTTCCCTCGCCCTGCTTGCGGGGAGAGGGTGACTGACACGCGCCTTGCGCGGGTCAGTCGGGTGAGGGGGCGTGGCCGCGCGCTGTGACTTGAAGTACTGCCCCCTCACCCGCCCGGCACCGCTGCGCTTGGTCGGGCGACCTCTCCCCGCACGCGGGGAGAGGTGAAGAAAGGGCGCCATTTGCTGCGCGCTCATCAATACGTCACCTTGCGTTCGACGTAGCGGAACTGAATCGCGGTGAGCACGATCACCATCATCATCAGCAGCACCGACTGCGCCGCCGACGAGCCGAGATTGCCGCCGAGCAGGCCGTCGAGATAGACCTTGTACACCAGCGTTTCGGTGGCCTTGGCCGGGCCGCCGCCGGTCATGGCGTCGATGATGCCAAAAGTGTCGAAGAACGCGTACACGATGTTGACGACGATCAGAAAGAAGATGGTCGGCGTCAGCAGCGGGAAGGTCACGGTCCAGAACCGGCGCATCGGCCCGGCACCGTCGATCGCCGCGGCCTCCAGCACGCTTTTCGGGATCGACTGCAGCCCGGCGAGGAAGAACAGGAAGTTGTAGGAGATCTGCTTCCAGGCCGCGGCCAGCACCACCAGGATCATGGCATGATCGCCATTGAGCAGCGGATTCCAGTTGATGCCCAGTGAGCGCAGCCCGCGCGCCACCATGCCGAGCGAGGGATGCAGCATGAAGATCCACAGCACGCCGGCGACCGCGGGCGCGACCGCATAGGGCCAGATCAGCAGCGTGCGATACGCCGTGATGCCCGATAGCGGCTTGTCGGCCATCACCGCCAGCAGCAGTGCGAATGACAGCGACGATCCGGCGATCAACGCCGAGAACACAAAGGTGCGGACCACCGCGCCAAAATATTCGGGCTGGCGGAGCAGCTCGACATAGTTCTCGAAGCCGACAAAGGTGGTCGATAGCCCGAATGCATCCTGCAGCAGGAACGACTGCCACACCGCCTGTAGCGCCGGCCAATAGAAGAACGCCAGCACGATCACCAATTGCGGCGCGATCAGCAGATACGGCAGCCAGCGGTGATGGAACACGACGTTCTTATGCATGTCAGGGCGCCTCCTGCCACAAGGACCACAAGACCAGCATGAGCAGGAAGCGATCTGTCATCAGCGAGCGATCAGCGGCTGGCGGTGCGTTCAAACTGCCGCAGGATCTGGTTGCCGCGCTGCACGGCGCTGTCGAGTGCATCCTTGGCCGACTTCTTGCCGTTCAGCGCCAGCTCGAATTCCTCGGCGATCAGCTCGCGCAGCTGCACCATGTTGCCAAGGCGCAGGCCACGCGAATTGTCGGTCGGCGGCTTGTTGGTCAGCTCCAGCAGCGGCGTTTCGAGATAGGGGAAGTCGTTGTAGAAGCCCTCCGCCTTGGCCTTGGCGTAGGCGGCCTTGGTGATCGGCAGATAGCCGGACTTCTTGTGAATCTCGACCTGGCGGTCGGTGTCGGACAGGAACGCCAGGAATTTGGCGACGCCCTTGTATTCGTCGGGCTTCTTGCCGGCCATCACCCACAGCGAGGCGCCGCCGATGATCGAGTTCTGCGGCGCGCCCTCGACATCCGGGTAATACGGCATCGGCGCGTTAGTGAAGTCGAATTTGGCGTTGGCGCGCACCTGGCCGAAGAACGCCGACGAAGTCAGGAAGATCGGACATTCGCCGGAGGTGAAGCGCCCTTCGCCGGTATTGGTGCGCCCGGAATAATCGTAGGTGTTGTCCTTCTTCAGCTCGATCAGCTTGTCGAGATGCTTGGTCTGCACCGGGCCGTTGAATTTCAGCTCGGTATCAAAACCGTCCAGGCCATTGGACTTGGTCGCAAGCGGCACGTTATGCCACGCCGACAACTGCTCGATATGCGCCCAGCTCACCCAGGCGGTCGAGAATCCGCAAGTCTCATAACCTGCGGCCTTGAGCTTCTTGGCGTCTTCAAAAACCTGCGGCCAGGTTTTCGGAATCTCGGTGATGTTGGCCTTCTTCAGCGCGTCCTTGTTGACCCACATCACCATCGAGGACGAGTTGAACGGGAACGACAGCATCTCGCCCTTGGAGGTCGAGTAATAGCCGGTTATCGCCGGCAGATAGGCCTGCGGATCGAAAGTCTCGCCGGCCTCGGCCATCAGCTTGTAGACCGGCTTCACCGCGCCGGTCGCGGCCATCATGGTGGCGGTGCCGACCTCGAATACTTGCAGGATATGCGGGGCGTTGTTGGCGCGGAATGCGGCGATGCCGGCATTCATGGTGTCGGCGTAGCTGCCCTTGTAGGACGCGACCACCTTGTAGTCACTTTGCGAGGCGTTGAACTCCTCGGCCAGCTTGACGATCACGTCGTTATTGGCGCCGGTCATGGCGTGCCACCACTGAATTTCGGTGACGGCATAAGCCGGCGAAGCAAGGGCCAGCGTCGTCGACAGCAACGTGGCAAGGCCAAAGGTCCGTAGCGTCATCAATTCCTCCCCGACTGGGCTATCATCACGTGATGGCGCGGGTACCAGCGCCGGATGACGGTTACATGACCGTATCGCCGCGCGGGCCAGACGAAAAGACGCAGCGTCGCGGATTGGCCGTGGTAATCGGCGCTGCAGTGCAGCGAAACGGCGGCGGCCGGCGCGCGGCGCCCCGGCATGCCGCACGGCTCACGTTAGCGGCGCTTGGTGGTGCCGCACACCGCGCCGTCCTTGATCAGGGCGTCGATCGCGTCCGCCGAATAGCCGAACTCGCCGAGCACCTCGGCGGTGTCCTGTCCGAATTTCGGCGGCAGCCGGCGCAGCGAGGCCTTGGTGCGCTCCATCCGGATCGGCGAGGCAACGCCCTTGTACCAGTCCTTGGCGATCACATCGCCGCGGTAGCTGGCATGGGTGCTGGTCAGCGCCTTGTCGATCGATTGCACTGGACCGGCCGGCAGTCCGGCCGCCAGCAGCCGGTCGCAGAGCGGCTCGGCTTCGTGCTGGCAGAACACGGCTGCGAGTTCAGCGCGCAGCGCCTCGCGATTGGCGATGCGATCCTTGTTGCGGGCAAAGCGCGGGTCGGTGCCCAATTCCGGCTTGCCGATCTCGCGGGTCAGCTTGCGGAAGGTGGCGTCATTGCCGACGCCGATGAAGATGTCGTCGGTCTTGGTGGCGAAGATCGTATAGGGCACCAGATTGGGGTGCTCATTGCCGGTCAGCGCCGGCGGCTTGCCGTGCATGAAGTAGTTGGCGGCATGGGGGTGCATGATGGCGAGCCCGGTCTCGAACAACGTGGTTTCGAGAAACTGGCCCTCGCCGGATTTCTGGCGCTCCGCCAGCGCCATCAGAATGCCGATCGCGGCATAAAGGCCGGTGGCGACATCGACCAGCGGCACGCCGATCCGGGTCGGGCCGCTTTGCGCCGAGCCGGTGGCGGCCATCATGCCGGCCATCGCCTGCACGATCGCGTCATAGCCGGGATTGCCGCCGCGCGGGCCATCGCCGCCAAAGCCGGAGATCCGGCAATGCACCAGCTGCGGAAAACGCGCGCGCAGCACCTCGCTGCCGATGCCCCATTTTTCCAGCGTGCCCGGCTTAAAATTCTCGATCAGCACGTCGGCGCTGGCCAGCATGGTCAGCAGCACTTCGCGCCCGGTCGGCGAAGCGAGGTCGAGCCCGATCGAGCGCTTGTTGCGATTGACGCCGATGAAATAAGCCGCGTCTTCCTCATGGAACGGCGGGCCCCATTCGCGCACCTCATCGCCGGCCGGCGGTTCGACCTTGATGACGTCGGCGCCATGGTCGGCGAGGATTTGCGTGCAATACGGCCCGCCGAGCACGCGCGACAGATCGATCACGCGCAGGCCGGCCAAAGCGCCGGGAGCAATGTTTGGGGTCATGGGAGTGGCGAAGCTTGCTCAAGTTGTCGCGGAACGCTGCGCGAAGAAGCGCGAACGCGCTCAGATTGCGCCCTCAAGGCGCCGCAAGCAAGTCATCGGTAAAGGGCTGATGGTGGGAGCTTGGTGGAGCCAGGCGGGATCGAACCGCCGACCTCTTGCATGCCATGCAAGCGCTCTCCCAGCTGAGCTATGGCCCCGTTCCGGGCACGCGGCGCAAGCACCGCGCGGTGTTAGCGATGGTCCCTTTGTCACGGCTGCTTCGCGAGAAGCACGGAGCGCTGTCAGAACGCGCCCTCAACCATGACCGTCAGGTCATCGAAACGGGTGTTGGTGGAGCCAGGCGGGATCGAACCGCCGACCTCTTGCATGCCATGCAAGCGCTCTCCCAGCTGAGCTATGGCCCCGTTCCAGTGCGCGGCGGCGAACAGCAACCGCGCACGGCATTCGTTGATCACATTCTGACGACGATCTCAAGTCTCCTCATCGCCAGAAACGTCACCAATGATGTCGGTGACGTCTTCATCCCCTTCTTCTTCGTCGGCGATGAAGGTGGAATCGTCATCGTCCTCGTCGTCGAGGGCCTCGTCGATCTCGATGTCGTCCTCCGATTCGGGGACGATCGCCTTGACCTTGCCGGTGTTCTCTTCGGCATCGGCCTCTTCGAGCGACACCAACTCTTCGGTCTCGGTCTCCACCATGTTTTCCGACATGGCTCCGCGTGCGGCTTCGGCGCGGCCGCGCGGCTGCGGGATCGCCGCGATCGGCACCACTTCTCCGGTGTAGGGCGAGATCACAGGATTCTTGTTGAGGTCATAGAACTTTTTGCCCGTGGTCGGGCAAACGCGCTTGGTTCCGAGCTCGGATTTGGCCACTTGTGCAATCCTGGGAATTCTTGAAAAACGGTGCTTCACTTGGCTAGTTGCCACGCTGCTGTCAATAGCGCTTCTTCACGGGGCGTTTGACCACATCGGGCACGCAGGCCCGAACTCATTGGCCGCGTGCCGGGGATCCGTTTCGTGACACATTGCTCCCAACCCAAGCCGCTCGAAGCCCGCAAAAGCACCGCTCTGCACGGCGAGGTGCGTGTACCGGGCGATAAATCGATTTCACACCGCGCTTTGATTCTCGGCGCGCTTTCGGTCGGCGAGACCAGGATCACCGGCCTGCTCGAAGGCGAGGACGTGCTCAACACCGCCAAGGCGATGCAGGCGCTCGGCGCCCAGGTGGCGCGCACCGGCGAATTCGCCTGGAAGGTCAATGGGGTTGGCGTCGCCGGCTTCGCCCAGCCGCAAGCCGCGCTCGATTTCGGCAATTCCGGCACCGGCTGCCGGCTGGTGATGGGCGCGGTCGCGGGCTGCCCGATCACCGTGCCATTTGACGGCGACGCCTCATTGCGCTCGCGGCCGATGCGCCGGGTGCTCGATCCGCTGCAGCTGATGGGCGCGAGCGTGGTGTCATGCGCCGACGGTGGCCGGTTGCCGCTGACGCTGCAGGGCGCGCGCGATCCGTTGCCGATCGAATACCGCACCCCGGTTGCTTCGGCGCAGATCAAGTCGGCGGTATTATTGGCGGGGCTGGCGGCGCCGGGCGTCACCACGGTGATCGAATCGGAAGCGAGCCGCGATCATACCGAGCTGATGCTGCGCCATTTCGGCGCGACCATCAGCTCGCAGCCGGAAGGCGCCCATGGCCGCCGCATCGCGCTGACCGGCCAGCCGGAGCTGCGCGGCGCGCCGGTGGTGGTGCCGGCCGATCCGTCCTCGGCGGCGTTTCCGATGGTGGCGGCGCTGCTGGTGCCGGGCTCGGACGTGGTCTTGACCGACGTCATGACCAATCCGCTGCGCACCGGGCTGTTCACCACGCTGCAGGAAATGGGCGCCTCGATCGAGATCAGCGAGCTGCGCGGCGATGCCGGCGAACCGATGGCCCAGTTCCGGGTCAAGGCGTCGCGGCTCAAGGGCGTCGATGTGCCGGCCGCGCGCGCCCCTGCGATGATCGACGAATATTTGGTGCTGGCGGTGGCGGCGGCCTTTGCCGAGGGCACGACCAGGATGCGCGGCCTGCAGGAGCTGCGGGTCAAGGAAAGCGACCGTCTCGAAGCGACCGCGGCGATGCTGCGCGTCAACGGCGTCGACGTGGCGATCGAGGGTGACGATCTGATCGTGGAAGGGCGCGGCCATGTGCCGGGCGGCGGTCTGGTCGCCACCCATATGGATCATCGCATCGCGATGTCGGCGCTGGTGATGGGCCTCGCCTCGGACCAGCCGGTCAGGGTCGATGACACCGCGTTCATCGCCACCAGTTTTCCGGATTTCGTGCCGATGATGCGCCGGCTCGGCGCCGAGTTCGCCTAGTCTCCGTCATCGCGAGCGCAGCGAAGCAATCCAGCGCTCCAATACGCGGGGCTCAGCCCGCGGCTGGGATCCCCCGTTTGCCCCGTCATGCCCGCGCTTGTCGCGGGTATCCACGTCTTAATAACACTGCAGGATCAAAGACGTGGATGGCTGGGACGAGCCCGGCCATGACGCGCGGAAAACACTCGCGCCGTGCGTTCTAAGGTCAGCCCGGCTCGATCGGCTCGCGGCCGGCCAGCAATTCGGCCTCGCGCTGCACCGCCGACAGCGACGCTTCGAGTTCGGCGGCGGCAGCGGCGCGGTCGGTATCGGCGTCGACCGTGATCGGCGCGCCCCAGCGAATCGCCACTTTCGAGAACGGCAGCGGCAGAAACAGCCGGTCCCAGCTCTTGAACACCACCGCGCGCTGCGGGCCGACCGTGACCGGCACGATCGGCAGCCCGGTCAGGCGGGCGATGTCGAGCACGCCCTCATTGACATGCATGCGCGGGCCGCGCGGGCCATCGGGTGTCACGAACAGGCAATGGCCGTCGCGGCCAAAGCGCATCAGTTCGCGCACCGCGCGCATGCCGCCCTTCGAGCTCGATCCGGTCACGGTCATGATGCCGAAATGGGCGCCGACCTTGCTGATGATGCGGCCGTCGCGATGGCCGCTGATCAGCGCCACCAGCGGCTTGGCGCCGACGCGCAGCATCGGCAGCATGATCAGCCGGCCGTGCCACATCGCCATGATGAACGGCCCCGGCACCGGCGGTTCCGGCCGGTCGATCTTGCCAGTCCAGGTCACGAACTGGAAATAGCCCGCCAGCGGATAGCTGATGAAGGTCTGAAACGCATTCGAGCGCAGAATGCGTTTGACGAAAGCGGGCGTGGACATCCGAAGGTTCACCGAAAGGTTTGAGACGCGCCGCCGCGCGGGCGTGACGGGCCGCCGGTTTATACGGCCCAGGGGCCGTGAGGCAATCGCACCGGCTTGAAAGTTCCTGGGCTTGGGTGTTGAAAGCGGCGACAACGCCGGGTGATCGCCCGGCAATGCAAGCGAGAGGCTCATGATCATTGCCATCGACGGACCGGCCGCCTCCGGCAAGGGCACCCTCGCCAAGCGGCTGGCGCTTCATTACGGCCTTCGTCATCTCGATACCGGCGTGATCTATCGCGCGGTGGCCAAGGCCATGCTCGATGCCGGCGCTGATCTGAACGACGAGGCGCGGGCCGCCATGGTGGCGCAGACGCTCGACCCGGCCACTTTTGACGATCCGGCGCTGAAATCGCAGGAGGTTGGCGCCGCCGCCTCGGTGGTGTCGGCGCTGCCCAAGGTGCGCGAGGCGCTGGTCAGCTTTCAGCGGCAGTTTGCCGAGCAGCCGCCCGGCGCGGTGCTGGATGGCCGCGATATCGGCACCGTGATCTGCCCGCAGGCCGACGTGAAGATCTTCGTGGTCGCCGATCCCGCAGTGCGGGCGCGGCGGCGCACGCTGGAGGCGCAAGCGCGCGGCGAGCCGGCCGATGAAGCGGTGGTGCTGGCCGATATCCTCAAGCGCGATGAACGCGACCGGAACCGGGCGGCGGCGCCCTTGAAACAGGCCGATGACGCACACTTGCTCGACAATTCGCATTTAGATATAGAAAGCGGCGTCCGGGCTGCGATCGATATCGTCGAGGCTGTCCGAGCGGGCCGGCTGCGGGCTTAAATATTTCTTAAGCAAAACTGCAGCCGTCATTGGAGGAAAGCCCGCTCCTGGCCCCTGACCGTCGATTTCGGTGACCATTTGTCCCGCGCGTCTGGATCAACCACCGTATTGATCGTGAAGGCCTTTGCCGGCCCGCTATTGCCGTTTCTGCGGCAGGAGCGGTCGCCGAGGTTTGCGGACCCCTCGGCCCTTTACGCGCGATGCGCCCCTCACCCCATGGCCGGCAGACCCGCATCTGGAGAACATATGGCTTCGACTTACAATCCGTCCCGCGACGATTTCGCTGCGATGCTCGACGAGTCCTTCGCTGGCGGCAATCTGCAGGAAAGCTCGGTCATCAAGGGCACTGTTGTCGCGATCGAGAAGGACATGGCGGTCATCGACGTCGGTCTGAAGACCGAAGGTCGCGTGGCGCTGCGTGAATTTGCCGGCCCGGGCCGGGAGAGCGACCTCAAGGTCGGCGACGTGGTCGAAGTGTTCCTCGACCGGATCGAGAACGCGCTCGGTGAAGCCGTGCTGTCGCGCGACAAGGCGCGCCGCGAAGAAAGCTGGGGCAAGCTCGAGAAGGCGTTCCAGAACAACGAAAAGGTTCAGGGCGTCATCTTCAACCAGGTCAAGGGTGGCTTCACCGTCGACCTCGACGGCGCCGTGGCGTTCCTGCCGCGCTCGCAGGTCGACATCCGCCCGATCCGCGACGTCGCGCCGCTGATGAACAACCCGCAGCCGTTCCAGATCCTCAAGATGGATCGCCGTCGCGGCAACATCGTGGTGTCGCGCCGTACCGTGCTGGAAGAGACCCGTGCCGAGCAGCGCCAGGAGCTGGTGCAGAACCTCGAAGAGGGTCAGGTGATCGACGGCGTCGTCAAGAACATCACCGATTACGGTGCGTTCGTTGACCTCGGCGGCATCGACGGCCTGCTGCACGTCACCGATATTGCCTGGCGCCGGGTCAATCACCCGACCGAGGTGCTGTCGATCGGTCAGACCGTGAAGGTCAAGATCATCAAGATCAACCACGAGACCCACCGCATCTCGCTCGGCATGAAGCAGCTGCTGGACGATCCGTGGCAGGGCATCGAGGCCAAGTACCCGCTGAACGCGCGCTTCACCGGCCGCGTCACCAACATCACCGACTACGGCGCCTTCGTGGAGCTGGAGCCGGGCATCGAAGGCCTGATCCACGTCTCCGAGATGTCGTGGACCAAGAAGAACATGCACCCCGGCAAGATCGTCTCCACCTCGCAGGAAGTCGAGGTGCAGGTGCTCGAGGTCGATTCGGTCAAGCGTCGTATCTCGCTCGGCCTGAAGCAGACCATGCGCAATCCGTGGGAAGTGTTCGTCGAGAAGTACCCGGTCGGTTCGGTGGTCGAAGGCGAAGTCAAGAACAAGACCGAGTTCGGTCTGTTCCTGGGCCTCGACGGCGAAGTCGACGGCATGGTCCATCTGTCCGACCTCGACTGGAAGCTGCCGGGCGAGCAGGTGATCGACAACTTCAAGAAGGGCGACGTCGTCAAGGCGGTGGTGCTCGACGTTGATGTCGAGAAGGAGCGTATCTCGCTCGGCGTCAAGCAGCTCGAAGGCGACCCGTTCGCCGAGCCGGGCGACGTCAAGAAGGGTGCGATCGTCACTTGCGAAGTGCTCGACGTGAAGGATTCCGGCATCGACGTGCAGATCGTCGGCACCGAGTTCACCACCTTCATCAAGCGCTCGGAGCTGGCCCGCGATCGCAACGATCAGCGCGCTGAACGCTTCGCGGTTGGTGAGAAGGTCGACGCCCGCGTGATCCAGTTCGACAAGAAGGCCCGCAAGGTCCAGGTGTCGATCAAGGCGCTGGAAGTGGCCGAGGAGAAGGAAGCGATCGCGCAGTACGGCTCGTCCGATTCGGGCGCGACGCTGGGCGACATTCTCGGCACCGCGCTCAAGCAGCGCGAGAAGTAAGAACCGCGCCTTCGTGGCGGTTTGCGAAAGGCCCCGGCTTTGCCGGGGCCTTTTTGTTGATCGGTTGACGGCGGCGGCCGCGCTCGCCACCTGTTGTTCTTTCTGTTGCGCAGCCGGGGGCAGGGCCGCTAAACCCATCCCCCCGTGCCGAGACCCACTCGTGCCCGCGTTGGAGAGAGCCGATGTCGTTTGATTCCGATGTCATCGTCGATCGTCGTCGCATTCGCCGGAAACTGACGTTCTGGCGCGTGACGGCGGCTGTGGTCGCAATTGCCGCCGTGGTGGCGATCGGCGCCGCTTCGACGTCGAGCGGTTCGTTGCCGGGCTCCTCCGGTTCGATCGCCCGCATCAAGATCGATGGTCTGATCCGCAGCGACTACGACCGCGTCGCGGCGCTGGAGCGGCTGGAAAAGTCGTCCTACGAGGCGGTGGTGGTGCACATCAATTCGCCAGGCGGAACCACCGCCGGGGCGGAACAGCTCTATGATTCGCTCGCGCGGCTGAAGGCCAAGAAGCCGCTGGTGGTGGTGGTCGAAGGCATGGCGGCGTCGGGCGGCTATATCGCGGCGCTCTCGGCGGACCACATCGTCGCGCGGCAAAGCTCGCTGGTCGGCTCGATCGGCGTGCTGATCCAATATCCGAACCTCGCCGAGCTGCTGAAGAATGTCGGCGTCAAGGTCGAGGAAGTGAAGTCGTCGCCGCTCAAGGCCGCGCCGAACGGTTTTGAGCCGACCAGCCCGGAAGCGCGCGCCGCGCTCGACGCGCTGGTCAAGGATTCCTATGCTTGGTTCCGCGGCCTGGTGAAGGAACGGCGCAGCCTGGACGATCCCTCGCTCGACAAGGTCGCCGATGGCCGGGTGTTCACCGGACGGCAGGCGGTCGGCCTCAAGCTGGTCGATCAGCTCGGCGACGAGAAGACCGCGGTCGCCTGGCTGGTGGCGCAGAAGAAGATCAAGGCCGATCTGCCGGTGCGTGATTACAAGCTGTCGCCGCGGCTCGGCGACATGACCTTCCTGCGTACCGCTGCGGTGGTGACGCTGGAGGCGGTCGGGCTGCCTTCGATCGCCCACAAGATTGCTGACGGCGGTATGTTGCAGTCGGTTGATCAGTACGGGCTTGACGGTATCTTAGCGCTCTGGCGTCCCAGCGCGTCAAATTAGCAATATCGCGCGGACTGGCTGGTTGCAGAACAGATTTCGACGGCGCAAGCTTGGTTGCTGCGCCGGCGAGTTTGATTTAGCGTCTTGACAGTCCAAGCTGTTTTCACGGAAATGACGGTCCGCATCCACGGGCTCCAGTCTCGATGATTAAATCCGAACTTGTACAGCGTATCGCCGAGCACAACCCGCACCTCTACCAGCGGGACGTGGAGAACATCGTCAACGCGATCCTTGAAGAGATCGTGGCGGCGTTGTCACGTGGAGACCGCGTCGAACTGCGCGGCTTCGGAGCCTTCTCGGTCAAGCACCGCCCGGCGCGCGCCGGTCGCAATCCCCGGACCGGCGAACACGTTCCGGTGGAACAGAAGAGCGTGCCGTTCTTCAAGACCGGAAAAGAGATGCGCGAACGGCTGAACCGGGAACCCGAAACGTCCCCAGAAACCGGCGCCTAGTCCGCGCTGAGCCTGCCAGGCGAGAATAACCATGCAAAAGCTCTTTTCGGCCTTGGTTCTTATTCCGCTGGGACTGATCTTTTTCGTATTCGCGGTCGCCAACCGTCATTCGGTGACGGTGTCGTTCGATCCGTTCAATACCAATGACCCCGAGCTGAGCATCGCGATGCCGCTGTTCGTGGTGCTGATCGCGGTGGCGATCCTCGGCGTCATCGCCGGCGGCATGGCCACCTGGATCGGTCAGCGTCACTGGCGCCGCGCCGCGCGCCGCCATCAGGCCGATGCCATCGAAGCGCGCTCGCAGCTCACCCGGCTGCGCGCCAGCGTGGTGCCGACCGCGTCCAATGACAGCCAGCCGTCCGCGGCGCCGCGGCTCTTGCTGGGCGCGCCGAGCAGCGCTGCCGAACGAGACAAGCAGAGCGCGGCGTTGTAAACACGCCGTTCCGGGCCGGCATCCCGCCGGCATGCTGCGAACCCCATGACCCTTGTTGTCAAAATCTGCGGTCTGTCGACCCGCGCGACGCTGGACGCGGCGCTCGAAGGCGGCGCCGATATGATCGGCTTGGTGTTTTTTCCGGCCTCGCCGCGCCATGTCGAACTCGACAGCGCGCGGGCGCTGGCGCGTGCCGCCGCGCCGCAGGCCGAGGTGGTGGCGCTGACGGTCGATGCTGACGACGCGCAGCTTGGCGCGATTATCGAGATGGTGTCGCCGCAATTGCTGCAGTTGCATGGCCACGAGACGCCGCAGCGGGTCGCCGCCATCAAGCAGCGCTTCGGATTGCCGGTGATGAAGGCGCTGCCGATCGCCACCGCCGCTGATCTTGCCGTGCTGCCGGACTATGCAGCGGTCGCAGATCGCTTGCTCTTCGACGCTAGGCCGCCGAAAGACGCCACCCGTCCCGGCGGCCTTGGCGCGTGCTTTGATTGGACTTTGCTGCAGGGCATCGAGCTGGCGGTGCCGTATATGGTTTCTGGCGGACTGTCGCCCGCCAATGTCGCCGAGGCGCTGCGGATCAGCCGCGCCACTGGCGTCGATGTGTCATCCGGCGTGGAATCCGCGCCGGGCGTCAAGGACCCGGAACTGATCCGCGCCTTCATCCGCGCCGCGCGCGCCACCGAACAGCTGAGCGTCTGATGAACTCACCTTTGCCCAATTCGTTTCGAGCCGGCCCCGATGATCGCGGCCATTTTGGCAAGTTCGGCGGACGTTTCGTCGCCGAAACCTTGATGCCGCTGATCCTCGATCTGGAAAAAGCCTATGCCGAGGCCAAGGCCGATCCGGCGTTCCAGGCGGAGATGACTGGTTATCTCAAGCACTATGTCGGCCGGCCCTCGCCCTTGTACTTCGCCGAGCGGCTGACCGCGCATTTCGGCGGCGCCAAGATCTATTTCAAGCGCGAGGACCTCAACCACACCGGCGCGCATAAGGTGAACAACGTGCTCGGCCAGATCCTGCTGGCCAAGCGCATGGGCAAGCCGCGCATCATCGCCGAGACCGGCGCCGGCATGCATGGCGTCGCCACCGCAACGATGTGCGCCAAATTCGGCCTGCAATGCGTGGTCTATATGGGCGCGGTCGATGTCGAGCGGCAGCAGCCCAACGTGCTGCGCATGCGCGCGCTCGGCGCTGAGGTCCGTCCGGTGACCTCGGGCGCCAACACGCTCAAGGACGCCATGAACGAGGCGCTGCGCGATTGGGTTACCAACGTGCACGACACGTTCTATTGCATCGGCACGGTCGCCGGTCCGCATCCCTATCCGATGATGGTGCGCGATTTTCAGGCGGTGATCGGCACCGAAGTGCGTAGCCAAATTCTGGAAGCCGAAGGACGGCTGCCGGATTCGCTGGTGGCCTGCATCGGCGGCGGCTCCAACGCCATGGGCCTGTTCCATCCGTTCCTCGATGATCGCGACGTCGCGATCTATGGCGTCGAAGCGGCCGGCCATGGCCTCAGCAATCTGCACGCCGCCTCGATCGCGGGCGGCCAGCCGGGCGTGCTGCACGGCAACCGCACCTATCTGCTGATGGATCATGACGGCCAGATCCAGGAAGCGCATTCGATCTCGGCCGGCCTCGATTATCCGGGCATCGGCCCGGAACACGCTTGGCTGCACGAAGTCGGCCGCGTCAACTTCCTATCGGCGACCGACACCGAAGCGCTGGAAGCGTTCAAGCTGTGCTGCCGTCTGGAAGGCATCATTCCGGCGCTCGAGCCGAGCCACGCGCTCGCCAAGGTCGCCGAACTGGCGCCGCAGCTGCCGAGCGAGCACCTGATGGTGGTCAACATGTCGGGTCGCGGCGACAAGGATCTTGCCTCGGTGGCCGAGCATTTGGGGGGACAATTCTGATGACCGGCCGTATCGAAGCCCGCTTCGCGGCGCTGCAGCAGCAGGGCCGCGCCGCCTTCGTCACCTTCCTGATGGCCGGCGATCCTGATCTCGACACCTCGCTGGCGCTGATCAAGGCGCTGCCGCAGGCCGGCGCCGACATCATCGAAATCGGCATGCCGTTCACCGATCCGATGGCCGATGGTCCGGCGATCCAGGCGGCGGCGCTGCGCGCGCTGCAATCGGGCACCACGCTGAAAAAGACCCTCGATCTGGTGCGCGCGTTCCGCGCCGGCGACAACGTCACCCCGATCGTGCTGATGGGCTATTACAACCCGATCTATATCTACGGCGTCGACCAGTTCCTGATCGATGCCAAGGAAGCCGGCATTGACGGCTTGATCGTGGTCGATCTGCCGCCTGAGGAAGACGGCGAGCTGTGCCTGCCGGCAATGCGCGCCGGGCTGAATTTCATCCGCCTCGCCACCCCGACCACTGACGACAAGCGGCTGCCGGCCGTGCTCGCCAACACCTCGGGCTTTGTGTATTACGTGTCGATCACCGGCATCACCGGCTCGGCCTCGGCCGATGCCAAGGCGGTGAGTTCCGCAGTGCAGCGCATCAAGCGCCATACGCCGCTGCCGGTCTGCGTCGGGTTCGGCATCCGCACCACGGATGCCGCCAACGAGATCGCCCGCCACGCCGATGGCGCGGTGGTCGGCTCGGCGCTGGTCGATGTGCTGCGTAACAGTCTGGACGCCGAGGGCCGTGCCACGGCCACCACCGTTCCGGCGGTGATCGAATTGGCAACGGCGCTGGCGCAGGGCGTGCACGCGGCCGCAAAATAGGCCGCAAGGCGGCCCGATGGTTTTGACCAAGGGCTGCCAAGAGCCTGTGAAGGGACCACCAAGGTGCGGGTTGCCGGGCGTCGCCCGGCCCGCCATATAGTCGGCGCGCGTCCGGTCGCGGGCGCATGCCAGAGAGCAGCGGCGCCCGGATCGGCGCGACGCGGAGTATGTCATGAACTGGTTGACCAACGTCGTCCGTCCCAAGATTCGCAACATGCTGCGGCGCGAGACGCCGGAGAATCTCTGGATCAAGTGCCCCGATTCCGGGCATCTGGTGTTCTACAAGGACGTCGAAGCCAATCAGTTCGTGATTCCCGGCTCGAACTACCACATGCGCATGGGCGCGGTGGCGCGGCTCAAGTCGCTGTTCGACAATGAGACTTGGTACGACATCGCGCTGCCGGAAGTGACGCCCGATCCGCTGAAATTCCGCGACGAGCGCCGCTATGTCGACCGCATCAAGGATGCGCGCGCCAAGACCGGCCTGCATGACGCGGTCAAGGTCGGCTATGGCAAGCTGGAAAATTTCCCGGTCGTGATCGCGGTGCAGGATTTCGACTTCATGGGCGGCTCGCTCGGCATGGCGGCCGGTGAGGCCATCATCCGCGGCATTGAACTGGCGCTGGAAAAGCGCTCGCCGTTCATTCTGTTCGCCGCTTCGGGCGGCGCGCGCATGCAGGAAGGCATTCTGTCGTTGATGCAGATGCCGCGCACCACCGTTGCGGTGCAGATGCTGCGCGACGCCAAGCTGCCTTACATCGTGGTGCTGACCAATCCGACCACCGGCGGCGTCACCGCCTCTTACGCGATGCTGGGCGATGTCCATATCGCCGAGCCGGGCGCCTTGATCGGCTTTGCCGGCGCGCGCGTCATCGAACAGACCATTCGCGAAAAGCTGCCGGAAGGTTTCCAGCGCGCCGAATATCTGCGCGATCACGGCATGGTCGATATGGTGGTGCACCGCCATGATCTGCGCCCGACCTTGGCGCGGCTGTGCCGGCTGCTGACCAAGGCGCCGGCGATCGATGCCGTCACCGACGCCGAAGCCTGCGAGCCGGTGGAGCAGCCCGAGCCGGTTGCCGCCGAACAGCCGGTCGCTGCGGCCACCCCGCCCGCCGCCGAGCCGCCGCCCGCTGCCGCGCCGCAGGCGTGAGCGAGGGCGCCGCGTCACAGACGCCGCTGGCCGGGCTGCGCGCCCGGCTCGCGCAACTGCATCCCCACGCCATCGATTTGTCGCTCGAGCGGATGCTGCGGCTATTGTCGCGGCTCGGCGACCCGCATAACCGCCTGCCGCCGGTGATCCATATCGCCGGCACCAATGGCAAGGGCTCGACCCTCAGCTATCTGCGCGCCATCCTCGAAGCTGCGGGCCTGCGCGTCCATGCCTACACCTCGCCCTGGCTGGTGCGTGTCAATGAGAGCTTTCGGATCGGCACCGAGGGCGGCGGCAGCCGCCTGGTCAGCGACGATGAATTGTTCGCCGCGCTGCGCCGCTGCGAAACCGCCAATGACGGCGAGCCGATCACGCTGTTCGAAATCGAAACCGCCGCGGCCTTTGAGCTGTTCGCGCAGCACCCCGCCGATGTCGTGCTGCTGGAAGTCGGCATGGGCGGCCGGCTCGACGCCACCAATGTGGTGGCGCAGCCGCTCGCCAGCGTGATCACCCCGATCGGCATCGACCACACCGAATTTCTCGGTCCGACGCTGGCGGCGATCGCCGGCGAAAAGGCCGGCATCATCAAGCGCCGCGTGCCGGTGATTGTCGCCGAGCAGACCGATGAGGCGATGGCGGTGATCGAGCGCGAGGCGCGCCGTCAGCACGCGCCGCTCAGCGCCGCCGGCCAGCATTGGCATGTCGCGATCGAGCGCGGCCGGCTGGTGTTTCAGGACGAACGCGGCCTGCTTGATCTCGCCGCGCCGCGGCTGTTCGGCCGCCATCAATTCGACAATGCTGGGCTCGCGATCGCCACGCTGCGCGCGGTCGATCATTTTGCGATCGACAATGCCGCGTTCGAGGCCGGTGTCGCCGGCGCGGAATGGCCGGCGCGCATGCAGCGGCTTGCAAGCGGTGCGCTGCTCGCGGTCGCGCCGCCCGGCAGTGAGGTCTGGCTCGACGGCGGCCACAATGCCGACGGCGGCCGGGTCGCCGCGGCGGCGCTCGGCGATCTGGAAGAACGGGTGCCGCGGCCGCTGGTGGTGATCGCCGGCATGATGGCCAACAAGGATGCCGAGGGGTTTTTGGGCAATTTCGCCGGGCTGACCCGGCACATCATCGCGGTGCCGATCCCGACCCGCGCCGATGCGATGTCGCCGCAGCGCCTGGCCGAGGCGGCCCGCCGGCTCGGCATGCGGGTCGAAGTGGCGGGCAGCGTCGATGCCGCGCTGCAAAGCGTGGCGCGGCTCTTGTACGAAGTGCCGCCGCGCATCCTGATCACCGGCTCGCTCTACCTCGCCGGCCAGGTGCTGGCCTGCAACGGCACGCCGCCGAATTAGCGCTGATACTGCGACTGATACATTGTGTATGTCATGGCCGGGCTCGTCCCGGCCATCCACGTCTTTGATCTTGCAGCGTTTTCAAGGCGTGGATACCCGCGCCAAGCGCGGGCATGACGGGTCATCGGCAGGGATGGCGGCCTCTGCCAACGCAAACGGCCGGCGCGGGGCCGGCCGTTCAAATTCAGATGGCAGCGCCGCTCAGATCGCGGAGCTGATCCACTGCTGCAGCTTGGCCTTCGGCGCGGCGCCGACCTGGCGCGAGGCCATTTCGCCGCCCTTGAAGATCATCAGCGTCGGGATCGACATCACGCCATACTTCGAGGCGGTCTTCGGGCTCTCATCGACGTTGAGCTTCACGATCTTGACCTGGTCGCCGAGCGCGCTGGCGATTTCGTCGAGCGCCGGGGCGATCATCCGGCACGGGCCGCACCACTCGGCCCAGAAATCCACCACGACCGGCCCCGCCGCTTGCAGCACTTCGGAGTCGAAATCGTTGTCTGAAACCTTGCCAACGGCCATGGGAAACCTCGTATCGGTGATTGAACGGCGCTGCGGGAATCGCGCAGAAGGGACGCTGAACCTATGAACGGCGGGGGGCCGGGTCAAGGACGCTCACCGGGACATGATCGCGGAGGCCTCCTGCTCCAGCGCCGCTTCGGAAATCTCCATCATTTCAGGTGTTTCGGTCCATAGCAGCGCGGCCCGCACCGCGCACTGCGGATAAAGCTTGGCCAGCACGGCGCGGTACAGCGCCAGCTGGCGCCGGTAGCCGGCCGGCACGTCGGCGCTGCTTGGCGGCGGCGTCTGATTGGTCTTGAAATCGACGATCAGCACGGTGTCATCGGCGACCACCAGCCGGTCGACCTGGCCGGACACCAACAGCGCCGGCCCGCCGCCAAGATGCGGCAACCGGCCGACAATCGGCACCTCGGCGCGGCTGCCGGGGCCGAACACCGCGCTAAAACGCTCATCATCCAGCAAGGCCAGCACCCGTGCGGTCAGCGCCTCGCACTCGGCCGGTGGCCATAGCTGCGCATCGACGTGGCGGGCGAGATACGCGCTCGCAGCCTCATGGCGGCGCGGCGCGGCAATCTCGGGCAGCGATTGCAAGAGCCGGTGCACCAGCACGCCGCGCTGCCGGGCGCGCAGCCGCGCCGGATCGGCATCGCCGCCATGCTGCGCGGCGCGAATCGCGTCGAGCTCGGCGACCGAGGGCTGCAGCATGCGTAGTTTCGGCACGAATGGCGGCACTGCGCTGCGCAGCCAGGCCGGCAGCTCGGCCGGTTGCGGCGGCTCGGCGGCGGCTTCAGGGCTACCAGCGGCCTCGGCGATTTCGCCAAAGCGCTTCACCACGCCATCGTCGGTGGTCAGCTCCTGCATCGGCAGCCCGGAGCGTTCCAGCCCCTTGCAGATCAGATCGTACCAGGAGGCTTCGCGCACCTCCTTGCGGTTGCCCGGCATGCAGCCGCCGACGATCAGCCGGTCGGCGGCGCGGGTCATCGCCACATAGAGCAGCCGTCGATATTCATCCTCGGTGTCGCGCAGCATTGCCTCGCGCGCCGCCGCTACCGCGGGCGGGTCGTCGCTCTTGCGGCCGGCCCACACCACCACGCCAGCGGCGCCCGGCGCGGCGTTGCCGCGCGCCAGCTCAATCAGATTGAGCCGGGCGTTGTCGGCGGGCGCCGAGGTGGTGTCGATCATGAACACCACCGGCGCTTCCAGGCCCTTGGCGCCATGCACCGTCATCACCCGCACCTCGTCGCGGGCGATTTCCATGTCGCGCTTGATCTCGGTATCGGCCGAGCGCAGCCAGCCGACAAAGCCCTGCAGCGTCGCCGGCGCCTTGCGCTCATAGCTCAGCGCCAGCTCCAGAAATTCGTCGAGCGCGTCGGTCGCTTCCGGGCCGAGCCGGCGCAGCATATCGGCGCGGCCACCATCGCCGCCGAGCAGCCAGGTGTAGAACGAGAACGGCGCCTCGCTGCGGGCGCGCGCCGCGCAGGCTTCCAGCCGCTGCCGGGCGCGCTGCCATTTCGGATTGTCATTGGCGCGCGCATCGAGCGCCTGGCGCAGCGAGCCCTGCCGATCCCAGGCCAGCTCAAACAAGTCGTCATCATCCAGGCCGAATAGCGGGCTTTTCAGCACGGTCGCCAGCGCCAGATCGTCCTGCGGCAGCAGCAGCGCATCGGCGAGGTTGAGGAGATCAATCACCGCGATATGTTCGGTGAGTTTCAGCCGGTCAGCGCCGGCCACCGGGATGTTGCCGCGCTTCAGCGCCTGGATCACCGCGTTGAACGCGCGGCCGCGCCGCCGCACCAAAATCAGCACGTCGCCATAGCGCAGCCGCCGGCGGTTGCCGACCGGGCCGGTCAGCGTGCCATCGCGGATCAGCCGCGCGATTTCGGCCTCGACGCGCCGCGCCAGCTTCACCTCGGGGCTGGTTTCGGCGACCGCATCGAACGGCGCCTGCCAGCCCTCCATGTCCTCGCGCTTGTCGGGCTGTTGCAGCTCCCACAATTCCACCAGGCTCGGCCCGGCATCGCCGAGCGCCTGATGCACCGGATAGCTGTCATCGGCGTGGATCGAGCGAAAGATCTCCTGATCGCGAAACACGTAGTCGACCGATTGCAGGATCGCGGCGCCGGACCGGAACGAGTAGTTGAAGTTGACCTTCTCAAAGCTCAGCTCGGCTTTGCGGAACCGGCTCTGCAACGCGCCGCGCCGCTCGGCAAATTCGCGCGGCACCGCGCCCTGAAATGAGAAGATCGACTGCTTTTCGTCGCCGACCGCGAAGATGGTGCGCTTCAAGCCGTCGCGCGCGCCGGCGCCGGCGGTGAATTCGGCGATCAGCCGCTCGATGATGTCCCATTGCCGCGGGCTGGTGTCCTGCGCTTCGTCGATCAGGACATGATCGACGCCGCGGTCGAGCTTGTAATGCACCCAGCCCGAGGAAATGCGGTCCAGCATCTCCAGCGTCTTGTCGATCAGATCGTCATAATCGAGCAGGCCGCGCTGTTGCTTGTCGCGGCGGATCGCGCTCGCGACCGCGCTGGCGATCACCAGCAGCGCCTCGGTGCGGTCGCGCGCCGCCACCGCGCGGCGCTGCGCTAGTAATTGCGCCACGCGCTCGGCTTCGTCAGCGAGCCGCGCGCAGAATTCAGGATAGCTTTCTGCGATCTTTTTGGTAGCGAGCGATTTGCGTCGCTCCATCCCGCCGGTGAAAAACACCGCAAGATAAGCTTCGATCTGCGCCTCGCCCGAAAGCGTCAGCGCATTGCGCAGTCGCTGCGCCTGCTTGCCGTCATTGGTGCTGCCGCTGGCAAAGATCGTTGCTACGCTGGCCCATTCTGAGCGCGGCAGATGCGGGCCGTCGACAATGGCGCTGTCGATGCTGGCGGCATCGAGCTGCGGCGCGACGCCGAGCGCGTCCGATAGTTCAGCCATCGCGGCGTCGGCGGAACCTGCGCGGTCGATCCAGGCCAGAAACGTATCGCGGCTCATGCAGGCATCGCGCACCACATCGCGGAAGGTGGTGTCGGCCGCCGAAGTCATCGCCACCGCAAGCGCGCGCCCGGCCTTGCTGTCCGGCTCGGCGGCTGCTTTCAGCAGTACCGCCAGGCTGGCGCGCTCCATCATCTCGGCCTGGTCACGGTCGTCGAGCACGGCGAAATGCGCCGGCACATTGGCCTCGAACGGAAACTGCTGCAGCAGGCGGGTGCAGAGCGCGTGGATGGTCTGCACCTTCAGCCCGCCCGGCGTTTCGAGCGCGCCAGCGAATAGTTCACGGGCGCGCCGGCGCAGCGCGGCGTCAGGCTGGGCGATGCCGGTGCTGCGGATCGCGGCATCGAGCGCGTCGTCGCCAAGCGTGATCCAATGGCCGAGCGTGGCAAATACCCGCTGCGCCATATTGGCGGCGGCCGCCTTGGTGAAGGTGATGCACAGGATCTTCTCCGGCGGCACCCCGGCGAGCAGCAGGCGAATGACGCGCTGCACCAGCACATGGGTCTTGCCGGCGCCAGCATTGGCGGACACGAACACCGAGGCGCCGGGATCGGACGCCTGGATCTGCCGGGCGATCGCCTCCTGCGGAATGACGCGCGCGCTCATCGCTCGTCTCCGCTGGTAGCCGCCCATTCCTTGATGCGGGCGAGATCGTCATAGCTGCCGTAGCGGCTGGCCCACATCGGCAGATCGAGCGAGGTGTACGGCACGGTGTCGCTATCAAATTTGCGCACCAGCCATTCCAGCTTGGCGCGCGCCTGATCGGCGGCGTCATCGGGCGTTAGCGCCGGCTCGCCGCGGCCGCGTTTCAGCTCGATCGGCTTGTTCTCGCCGGGCGGGCTGTTGCCGCTCAAGCGGACATAGGTGAATTCGCTGACCGTGGCCGTGGCCGGGATGCCGTCGAAGCCGCCATCGCGCAGGATCGCGGCTTCCAAGGTGAGCTGCGGCGACAGGCCCATCATCACCTGCTTGGCGGAGGGCGGCTGCCCGGTCTTGTAGTCGAGCAGCGCGTAGCTGCCGTCGGTGCGCCGTTCGATCCGGTCGGCGCGCGCGGTCAGCACGAAGTGCCGGCCATCGCTGAGCGGGATTTTCAGGCGGCCGGATTGCTCGGCCAGCACGGCTTTGATGTCGCCGCGGCGCTCGTTCTCCCAGCTCAGGAACCAGTCGGCGATGCGTAGGAAACGCGGCCACCACAGCGCGCGCGCTTCCGGCTGTTGCATCAACGGCGCAAAATGCTTGGCGCCGATCTCGCGCAGCACGCGCGCGCCATCGTCCGGCAGTGCGGCGGCGAACCGTTCGGTGAACTCGCCGATCGCGGCATGGATCGCCGAGCCGCGATCGGCGGCCGACAGCGGCATATCGACTGGATCGAGCGGCGCCAGCTTGAGGATGTATTTGGCGTAGATGGTGTAAGGATCGCGCAGCCAGTCTTCGATCGCGGTGACAGAGAGCTGCAGCGGCCTCGCGCTACGCGGCGGCCGTGGCATCGGCTGGCCGATCGGCTCGACCTTGGCGGGGCGGTCGAGCGCAGCGGCATAGCTGAGATAGCTGGCGCCGCGGCCAAGCGCCGCCGACCAGCGCTGATCACCAGCGACCGCTTTCAGCCGATGCAGGAAGCGCGAGGTCACCGCCGGGGCGCCGCCGACCTTGGCGGCGTGGGTCAGGATCACGTCGTCATGGCCGAGCAGCTGCGCAAAGTCGTGCGCCGACAGCCCGATCCGCCGCTCCGGCAGATCGAGGCCGAGCTGATGGCGCATCGGCCGGCTCAGCCAGGGATCGACGCGCGGCGCCGGCGGCCAGATGCCTTCCACCAGTCCGCCGAGAATCACGCGGTCGCAATCGGTGAGGCGCGCTTCCAGCGGGCCGAAGATGCGCAGCGGCGCATCCACCGCTTCCGGCCGCCGCACCATGCGATCGGCATAGAGCGTGGTGAACGCCTCGGGATAGTCGCGAAGCCGCGCCAGCACGTGGCTATGCGCCGGCATGTCATCGAAGGCCCGCGCCAGCGCCGCGCCGGCCAGCCCGTCAAACGCCGCCGCGATGCCCTCGGCATCGGTCGTCAGCGCGGTCAGCACCGCGCGGTGGCGCTTGGCGAGTTCGGCAAGATCATGGCTCTGATCGCCATCCAGCGTTTCCAGCGGCGCCAGCGCGGCGCCAAGCTGCGTCACCAGGCGCTGCGCGGCCTCGATGGCGTCGTCGCCAAGCTGGGCGCGTAGTTCGGAGCGATGCAGCATCGAGACCTCGCCGCGCCGCAATTTGTCGCGCTCGCTGCATAGCCGCGCCAGCGCCTGCGCCAGCCCAGCGCTGCCGGGCGGCGGCCGCGTGCCGCGCAGCACCGCGATTTCCAGGGTCTCGATCGCGCTGCTCCAGGCGCCTGGTGCCGCGCCGAGCCGCAGCAGCGGATGTTTCAGCAGCGCCAGCAGCGTCGCCGGTTCAAGCCCGGCGCTGGCGGCTTCCGCGGCGAGCCGTGCCAGCACGCCGACCGAGGTATCGACCAGCGCATCACCGCCGGAATCGTCGAACGGCAATTGCCAGCGGCCGAGCGCGGCGACGACGCGCCGTGCCAGCGCGCGGTCCGGCGTCACCAGCGCGGCGCTGCGATTTTGCGCATAGCTCTCGCGCATCGCCACCGCGATCGCCAGCGCTTCCAGTTCGGCATTGTCGGCGGCGATCACCGTCAGCGTCTGCATGGCGGCGGCGATTCGCTCGGCAATCTCGGCCTGTTGCAGCCGGTGATGCCAATGCGCGGTGGCGCTCGATGGCCGCAGCGCCTCCGATAGCAGCGTTTCCCGGGCATGGGACACCGCCGCGCCGAGCGGCCGCACATCCGCGCGCGTGATGCCGAAGGTATTCAGCAGTTGAAACAGCGCAAATTGCGGGTGGTTGGAGGATGGCGGCGCCGGATTGGGATCATCGGCGCGTGCGCTGCTGGCGCCGATCTGGCGCCAGGCGTCGTCATCGAGTTCGGTATCAAGCCCCGGCAGCACCACCGCGCCCTGCGGCAGCGCGGCGATCGTGGCCAGAAAGCGCGCGGTGGTCGGCATCGAGCCAGTTGAACCCGCGGCGATCACCGGGCCGCTTGGCTGGGCGCGCAGCCGCTCCATTTCCGCCGTCAGCAGCCGATTATGGCGCACCACCGGCTCGATACAGCCGATTTCGGCGAGATAACGCGGCCACCAGTCGCGCGCGATTTTCAGAAAATCGAGGGTGAGCTGCCAGTAGCGATCGAGCGCGCCGGGCACGAGGCCATCAAGCCGCTTCCAATCGACGTCGCGGGTCGCCATGTCGTCCATCAGCCGCGCCAGCTCGGTGGCGAGCGCGATCGCCGAGGCTGGGCTGCTGACCACCAAGGGCGCCGCCAGCGGATCAGTGGGGTCGAGCTGCTTGGCCCAGGCCCCGACCAGCATCGCCAGCGCCAGCCGGCGATCAAGCTCGCTCAGCGTCGGTGGCAATTCCAGCGTCGCCGCGCCGCCGATCGCCGCGGTCTGTTCGGCAAAGGCCAGCTCGTCTTCGTCGATATCGCCGAGCGCCACGATGCGCGGCAGGATCGCGGCGTCACCGCCCAACACCTCAAGGAAGGTCTCGCGCGCCAGCCGCATGGCGCGCCGGGTCGGCAGATAGAGCGTAGCCTGCGCCAGCAGCTCCGGCGCGCGCCGCGGTGCAAAGCCCGCGATCAGCTCGCCGTCCACCAGTGCCGTGATCAGGGTGCGCAGAAACGGCGCGGACGGCGGAATGTTGAAGACACGCATGACGATCTCGATTCGCGGCAGCGCGCATCATGGCATGCGGCAGCGGCCCGAGGGAGTGTGGCCGCTGCCGCAGGTGCCCGTGCGGCTGAGCTGATCAGCAGTGCAGCCGGAAACGTCGTGGCGCGGCGCGCAACACGCGCCGGCTATTCGACGCTGGTCGAATAGGCCCGCTCGGCCGCGGCGATCGCCTCCGGCGTGCCGACATGCAT
Source organism: Rhodopseudomonas faecalis (assembly GCF_003217325.1). Lineage (GTDB taxonomy): Bacteria > Pseudomonadota > Alphaproteobacteria > Rhizobiales > Xanthobacteraceae > Rhodopseudomonas > Rhodopseudomonas faecalis. The sequence continues at coordinate 21,168 of NZ_QJTI01000012.1, read as the reverse complement.
CCAGACGCCTTCCATGCGCAGCCCGAACAGCCGGCCCTGTTCGCCGACGCGATCGAAAATGTCGGTCAGTGAGAATTCGCCAGCTGGCGCATCATTGAACAGCTGCGGCGACAGGATCGCGACGCCGGCATAGACGAACGGCACCACCTCCAGCTCCTTGCGCTTGCGCAGCGTGCCGTCCGGCGTCATGGCGAAATCGCCGCGGCCGCTATAGCCGATGCTATTCGCGGTCGGTGCCATCAAGAGCAGAATATCCATGCGCGCCGGATCAAACGTGTCGGCCAGCCGCTTCAGATTGGGCTGGGCGCCGTCGATCCACATGGTATCGGCGTTGAGATGAAAGAACGGCGCGGTGCCGAGCAGCGGCAGCGCCTTCACCACCGCGCCGCCAGTGCCGAGCACCTGGTCGCGCTCGTCGGAAATCGTCACTTTCGGCGCGCTGCGGCCGGCGACATGGTTGATGATCTGATCGGGCAGGTAGTGAACGTTCACGACCGCGTCGGCGACGCCGGCTTCAGCAAGCTTGTCGAGCACATGATCGAGCAACGGCTTGCCGGCGACGCGCACCAGCGGCTTCGGCATGGTTTCGGTAATCGGCCGCATCCGCAGGCCGAGGCCCGCGGCAAGAACCATCGCTTTAGTGGGGGTAACGGACATTTCGTAGGCGGTCCCCGGTTGTTTCGTCTGTTGTTTTCGTCTCAAGAATCGCACGCAACAGTAACATGTTCCGCGCGACGATGACCGGCCGCATAACCTGCGGTCGTGACGAAGATAAGACGCGCGCGAGGGACGAGAAGGCGATCAGGCGCTGGCGTGCTGCGCCCGGCCGCGCGCCGGCTCACGCTTTTTCTTGTCGTTGCGGATGAAGGTAACGCCGATCTGGTCGCCATTGATCCAGCTCAGCTCGCAGCGGCGATAAGCGAGTCCGGTGGTCGACAGCAGCAGGAAGAATTCCTTGAGGTTCAGCCCCTGGAACTCGCCTTCAATGGTGATCTTGGCGCCGACGTCGGACACGTCCTCAACGGAGCATGGCCGGCGCCAGGTTCCGTCGATCGCCATCATGTGAGCTTTGAGACCGCGCTCGAAAACGACTCGACCGGACTTGCGGCGCTCCGCAACACCCATGCTCGTTTCCTCCATTTCGGGACAGCGCGGAGGTTATCGGCGGCAACGCTAACAAGCCGTAAAAGCGAATGCGATCACAGCGCCGGTGGCGGCACATGCCGGTCATACCAGCTCTGCAGCGACGCCAAAGCCGGGTGCGCCAGCGAGCGCGTCAGATAGGTCCAGATCCGCGGCAGATGGGCGAGGTATTGCGGCTTACCGTCGCGGCGGTTGAGCCGGGTGAAGGTGCCGAGCAGCCTTGTGTTGCGCTGGGCGGACATCACCGCATAGGTCTCGGCGAAGGCGGCCGGGTCAAAGCCCGGTTCCGCGGTGCGCCGCGCCTTGATGTAGCGCGCCAGCAGCGTCAGTTCGAGCTGTTCGGACACGTCGATGCGGGCATCCTGCGCCAGCGACACCAGGTCATAGGCGGCGGGGCCGAGCACCGCGTCCTGAAAATCAATCAGGCCGACCCGGGCAATGTCCGTACGGTCCTCAAGCCAGATCAGATTGGGCGAATGGAAGTCGCGCAGCACCCAGGTCTGGGCGTCGGCGGCGTGCTGCAACAGCAAGGCGCGCCACAGCGCCAGAAACTCCTGATGGGCGGCCGCGGTCAGCGGGGTGCCGCGGTCGGGCAGATACCATTCCGGCATCAGGCCGATCTCGATCAGCATCGCTTCGACGTCGAATTCCGGGATGGTGTAGTCCGGGCCGTCCGGAACCGGCAGCACGGTGGGCAGTGGCGCGCGATGCAGCGCCGCCAGGCAATCGGCGGCGGCCTGGTAGCGTTCAGTGATCGGCTGGCGCGGCACGCCGCCGAGGAAGCCGGCGGCGCCGAGATCCTCGGTGATCAGAAAGCCATCGCTCAGATTGGCGTGCAGGATCGCCGGCGCGGAAAAGCCGCGCTCGCGCAGGCCATTGGCGATCGCGACGAACGGCCGGACATCTTCGGCGAGGTGCACCGCGGCGCTGTAGGAGCGGCCGCCATAGATCGGCGGGCCGTCCGGCCGGCGCGGCGCGTTCATCAGGATCAGCGGCGGGCCGTCATGAAGCAGCCGGGCATAAGAGCGGGTCGAGGCATCGCCGGCGACCCGTTCGCGCGCCGCCTCCATCTCCCCGGCGCGTTCCAGGAACGCGCGCAGCGCCTGCAGCCGCCGTACCTGGGCGGCGGCCTTGCCATAACCTTTGATCTCGGCGGCGCGTGCCACCGAGCCCAGCGCCGGGCGATGGGTCAGCGTGATCTCGATGTGGTCGTCCGGCAGCACCTCCGGGGCGCGCTCGGCCCATTCGATCAGCGCCACCGTGCCCTCCGGCAGCGGCGACAGCCCGATCTCTTCGAGTTCGCCGGGATCGTCGATCCGGTACAGATCGGCGTGCAGCAGCGGAAACGACGGCAGATCGTAGGACTGCACCAGCGTAAAGGTCGGACTCGGCACGTCGAGCTCGGGCTCGCCGGCGAGATAGCGGATCATGGCGCGCGCCGCCGCGGTCTTGCCGGCGCCGAGGTCGCCCGACAGCGCGATCACATCGCCCGGGCTGATCAGCAGCGCGAGATCGGCCATGAGATGCGCCGTGGCCGTTTCATTGGCCAGCGCGACGGAGAATGCGAACGGCGCGGTCATTCAGCGGCGTGGCGCTGCTGGGACTGATCGATCGGGAAGCTGCAGGTCAGCGTCGTGCCCTGGCCCACCACCGAATCGATCCGCACCTTGCCGCCATGCAGCTCGACGAACGAGCGCACCAGCGACAGCCCAAGCCCGGCGCCGCGATGGCGCGAGCCGTTGGAATGGCTCTCGAACCAGTCGAACACCTTTTCCTGCACTTCGGGCGCGATGCCCGGGCCGCGATCGATCACGGTGAATACGATATCGGTGGCGGTGCGCTCGGCCTTCAAGGTGATGGTGGATTGCTGCGGCGAGAAGCCGACCGCGTTGGCGAGCAGATTATACAGCACCTGCACCACGCGCCGTTCGTCGGCGATGAACTGGCCGATTTCGGCATCGGCCTGCACATCGAGCGTGATGTGATCGCGGGCGAGCCGGTCCTGAATGCCTTCGCTGGCGGCGTCGATCGCCTTGAGAATATCGACCGGGCCGAGATTGAGCGTCATCGCGCCGGCGTCGATGGTGGCGAGGTCGAGAATGTTATTGATGATGGCGAGCAGCGCGTTGGTCGAGCTGGTGATGTAGCCGAGATATTCGCCCTGCTTGTCGGTGAGCGGCCCGGTGGTCGGATCGCTGAGGAAATGGGCGAAGCCGATGATGGTGGTGAGCGGCGAGCGCAGCTCGTAGGAGACGTGGTGCACGAAGTCGATCTTCATCTGATCGGCGGCTTCCAGCGCCTCGTTGCGCTCGCGCAGCGCGCGCTCGACATTCTCGGTATCGGTGATGTCCTGGAATGTCAGCATGGTGGCGCCGTCGGGTAGCGGCATGGTCAGGCAGGCGAGCACGCTGCCATCCTTGCGCTGCAGCTTGAGCGGCACCGGCACCCGGTTCTCGATGCTGGTGATGGCGGTGCGCAGCGTCTGCCAGGTCGCGCCATTGTCGAACAACGGCCGGCACCAGTCGATCACCGTTTCGATATGCGGCTGCTGCTGCAGCGCTTCTTCCGACAGATTCCAGAGCCGGGTGAAGGACGGGTTGAACAGCCGCGCGCAGCCATTGCTGCCGAACACCGCGACCGCTTCGGCGAGATTGTCGAGCGTCTCGCGCTGCACCGTGATCAGCGCGTCATAGCGCCGCGCCAGGTCGAGCTTTTCGGTGACGTCGTCGAACAGATAGGTGACGCCGCCTTCGAGATTGGGCGTGGTGACGATGCTGAGCGCGCGGCCATCGGGCAGATACCAGACGTCCTTGGTGGCATCGACGGCGCGATAGGCGTCGTACAGCCGCGTCTTCCAGGCGCGGAAATCGGCCTGTTCCGGCAGCTTGCGCGCGGCGCGCAGCTTGTCGAGCAGCGTCGATTCGTCGGGATTGGAATCGAGGAACGCGGTGTCGAGATCGAACAGCCGGCGATAGGAATCGTTGTAGAACGCCAGCCGGTGCTGCTCGTCGAACACCGCAACGCCGGACGACAATTGATCGAGCGTGCGGCGATGGGAATCGGCCATCCGCGCGAGCGAGGTTTTCAGTGCGGCAGCTTCGTTGACGTCGATCGCCATGCCAGCGCTGCCGCCGCGCACCTTTTGGGCATAGACGTCGAACATCCGCCGCTCGCCGCCGACCACGATCGGCAGCCGCGCGTTGAACGCGGCGCTGTCATTGAGGCCGCGGGTCAGCGCGTCGCGATCATGGCTGTCGAGCAGCTCGACATTGTGCTGCACGGCGTCGGTGATGCTGGTGGCCTCGGCGGCGCGCGCATAGGCGGCGTTGGCGAAGGTCAGTTCGCCATTGGCGCGCCGCGTCCAGATCGGCCAGGGCGCGGCGAAGGCGAAATCGCGCAGCATCTCGGTTTCTTCGTGCAGCGCGCGATAGCGGTCGGTCATCTCGGCGAGTTCGCGGCGCAGCCCGCTCAGCTCGCGAATCCGCACGATCGCCTGGCCGCCGACCGCGCGGCCCATCGCCTCGATGCTGCGGCCCGTCGAGGTGACGAGATTCAGCACAAAGCTCTCGCCGGATTCCAGCAGCGCATCGACGGCGTGGTCCATGCGCAGCGCCGGCTCCGGCGCCATCCAGGTTCCGAACGCCAGCACGCGATGCGGCTGCGGCGGCCCGTCCTGCGTCGGCGGAACGAGCAGCGCGATATCGCCGGAGATTTGCGGGCGGTTGTCGCCGGCCGCCCAGGAGATCAGCACCTGCGGTTCGGTGAACAGCAGCGCGCGGAACCGGTCGCTTTCGATCTGCAGGCTCTGGATGTCGTCGCGCAGCCGCGCTTCGCAGGCCGCGGCGCGCATCCGGGTGCGCATCAACTGGATGGTGGCCAGCACCGTAAAGCCGAGCACGCCGGCGGTGATGGTGAGCGTGCCGAGTTCCTGGCGGTTGAGATCGAACAGCTCGGCGGCCGCGTCCAGCATCGCCGCCTCGGCACGCGCCGGCGTCACCGCGGTCAGCACGGTGGCGGCGAAGCCAATGTAGCTGCTGCGTGCCAGCGAAGTGCACGACAGCAGCGTCCGACGCACCGATGCGATCACGCCTGCCATAGATTGCCCCAAACCTGCACGCTCAGCGCCCGACGCGCCGTTCCGATCGGCACGCTGGCACGGTTCTGAGTCATGGTCGAAACCGCAAGCGGACCTTGCGGCTCCCCTGGTACCCAACGAGCCGCAATTGTGCTGATCGTGATCGATACGTCGTTAGCGAATCGTCGGACATTATCGCCTTCGCGACTCTTCCGGTAAGAGTCCAGACCGTGAACGCCGCGGCCCGGACGGCGGCAAATATTTTTCCTGGCAGCTCTTGCCAGGATTCGCGACGCAGCGCGAATGATGGCCGAACATGACGCGCGCGTCTGCTGCTGTGGTTCCCGGGTCGGGTGCGCCCTAGGTCGTGTGGTGTCAGCGGCCGGTGGAACCGAAACCGCCAGTGCCGCGCGCGCTATCCGGCAGCGTATCGACCGACTGCCACAGCGCCTTCTCGACCTTGGCGATCACCAGCTGCGCGATCCGTTCCCCGCGGCGAATGACGAACGGCGCCTGGCCGTGATTGATCAGCAGCACGCCGATCTCGCCGCGATAATCGGCGTCGATCGTGCCCGGCGCGTTGAGCACGGTGACGCCGTGCTTGGCGGCGAGGCCGGAGCGCGGCCGCACCTGTGCTTCAAACCCTTCCGGCAGCGCGATGTGCAGCCCGGTCGGCACCAGCGCGCTGCGTCCCGGCTCGAGCGTCAACGGCGCGTCGTCGGCAACGGCGGCGATCAGATCGAGCCCGGCGGCGTGCGCGGTCTGATAGGCCGGCAGCGGCAGCCCTTCGGCATGCGGCGCCTGCTGGATGGCAATTGAAACGGTCACGCGGCAAAACTCCCGATAGCGTCGGCAATGCGCTGCACCAGCGCGGTGGCGACTTCGTCCTTGGCCATCAATGGCCAAGCTTCCTGGCGAATCTGATCACCGTCTCGGATCAACAGATGCACGGTGTTGCGGTCGCCGCCCATCACCCCGGTCGCGGGCGAGACGTCATTGGCGACGATCCAGTCGCAGCGCTTGCGTTGCAGCTTGGCGGTGGCGTGGTCGATCAGATGCTCGGTCTCGGCGGCAAAGCCGATCACCAGCGGCGGCCGGCCGTGCTGGCGCTGCGCGATGGTGGCGAGAATGTCCGGGTTTTCGACCAATTGCAGCGGCGGCACGCCATTGCCATCCTTCTTCAGCTTCTGGCCGCCTTGTTCGGCGACGCGCCAATCGGCGACCGCGGCGGCAAAGATCGCGATATCGGCGGGCAGCGCTGCTTCCACCGCGGCCAGCATGTCGCGCGCCGCTTCCACCCGGATCACCCGGACGCCTTGCGGGTCGCGCAGTTCCACTGGGCCGGCGATCAGCGTCACGCTGGCGCCGGCGGCCTGCGCTGCGGCGGCGATGGCAAAGCCCTGCTTGCCGCTGGAGCGGTTGGCGATGTAGCGCACCGGGTCGATCGGCTCATGGGTCGGGCCTGCGGTGATCAGCACGTGCTTGCCGGCCAAGGGCTGCGGCGCGGCCGGGCGCAGCAGCGCGTCGGCGGCGGCAGCGATCTGCAGCGGCTCGGCCATCCGGCCAACGCCCGCTTCGCCGGCTTCCGCCATCTCGCCGGCAAACGGGCCGATCAGTTTGACGCCGTCGCGCACAAGCTGCGCGACGTTGCGGCGGGTCGCCGGGTTGTTCCACATCATCGGGTTCATGGCCGGCGCCAGCAGGATCGGGCGGTTGCTGGCCAGCAGAATCGCGCTGGCGAGGTCGTTGGCGTGGCCATTGGCCATTTTCGCCATCAGATCGGCGGTGGCCGGCGCCACCACGATCAGCGCGCAGTCGCGCCCGAGCCGGATATGACCGGCATCGAACTCGCTTTGCGGATCGAACAGGTCAGTATAGACGCGCTGATGCGACAGCGCGCTGGCGGTGAGCGGCGTCACGAATTGCTGCGCGGCGGCGGTCAGCACGCAGCGCACCTCAAAGCCGCGCTCCTTCAGCCGGCGGATCAGGTCCATCGACTTGTAGGCGGCGATGCCGCCGCCGACGATCAGCGTGATGCGCGGCGATGCGCTGCCCGGCGCGGCGCTTTCGGTGGGCGTCAGCTCGGCGCGCTCGAGTTCGTCGCTCGGCGCCGGCTCGGCCGAGGGCGACTGCAGCGCCGCCTCGCGCAAAATGCTGCGCACCTCGTCTTCCATCGAACGGCCGTTGCGCGCGGCGCGCTGGCGCAGCTCGGATTTGATGGCCTCGTCGAGCTTGCGGATGGTCAGGTTGGCCATGCGGTGTTCCCTTCGATCCGCGTGCGCCCGTAACGCTGGTCATGCCCGCATCGGTCGCGGGCAGCCACGCCGTTCGGGTCTGCTGCGGATCAAAACGTGGATGGCCGGGCAGGGCCCGGCCATGACGGCGAGGATGCGGGACTATGCCAACTGACTGCAATGCAGGCAAGCATTGCAGTCAGTGCTAGCGCGTCAGCGCAGATATTGCAGCGAGAACAGCACGCCGATGAAGGTCGCGGCGATGATCCAGAGCGCGATGGTGCGGCCCCGGCTCTTGCGCCGCTCGCTGCGTCCGATCGCGGCGATGGTTTCCGGTGCCAGCACCAGGCCGTCGCGGGTCATGGCCTCGAGCTGGTTCAGCACCGTGACCGAGCGGCTGACGATCGACGGCAGGCCGGACAGCACCTGAACGATCTCGCCGCCGCCGGCGAGCGCGCTCTCGATCTTGCCGATCGGGCCAAGATTGCGCTCGATCCATTCGCGCACCACCGGGTCGGCGACCTTCCAGATGTCGAGCTTGGGATCGAACGAACGCGCCACGCCCTCGACCACCACCATGGTCTTTTGCAGCAGGATCAATTCCGGCCGGGTGCGCATGTCGAACAGCCCGGTGACCTCGAGCAGCAGCGTGAGCAGCTTGGCCATCGAGATTTCTTCGGCGGTGCGATTATGGATCGGCTCGCCGATCGCCCGGATCGCCTGCGCGAAATTTTCGACCGAATGGTGCGGCGGCACATAGCCGGCCTCGAAATGCACCTCGGCGACCCGGCGATAATTGCGGGTGATGAAGCCGAGCAGGATTTCGGCCAGGAAGCGCCGTTCCTTGGGCGCCAGCCGACCCATGATGCCGAAATCGACCGCGACCAGCCGGCCCTCGGGGTCCAGGAACAGGTTGCCCGGATGCATGTCGGCATGGAAGAAGCCGTCGCGCAGCGCATGGCGCAGGAAGCTCTGGATCACCTTGCGGCCGAGTTCCTGGGTATCGACCTTGGCTTCGGCGATTCGGGCGTGGTCGTTCAGCGGAATGCCGTCGATCCACTCCATGGTCAGCACGTTGTGGGTGGTGCGGTCCCAGTCCACCGTCGGCACCCGGAAATCCGGGTCGTCCTTGGTGTTTTCCGCCATTTCGGAGGCCGCGGCCGCTTCCAGCCGCAGGTCCATCTCCATGGCCACCGTGCGCGACATGGTGTTGATGACTTCCACCAGCCGCAGCCGCCGCGCTTCCGCCGAATACAGCTCGGCCTTCTCGGCGACGAAGAAGAAGTCGCTGAGATCACGCCGGAATCTCGCGCCGACATTGGGGCGCAGCACCTTGACCGCGACCTGCTTGCGCACGCCGTCGACCTCGACCTCGCCGCGATGCACCTGGGCGATCGAGGCCGCCGCCACCGGGGCGCTCAGGCTGACAAAGGCCTGATCGACCGGCCGCTCCAGCGAGGCGGCAATGACCGCATCGGCTTCCGACTGCGAGAACGGCGGCAGCCGGTCCTGCAGGCTTTCCAGATTGCGCGCCATGGCCACGCCGACCACGTCGGGCCGGGTTGCCAAAAACTGTCCCAGTTTCAGATAGGCCGGGCCGAGCTTGGTCAGCGCCAGCGACAGCCGCGGGCCAGTCCCGGCGCCGCGCCGTTCGATCAGCCGTGCCAGCCGCAGCGCCAGCCGCCCCGGCGGTGGCACCAGGGACGGATCGACCACGCCGAACACGCCTTCACGCGCGAACACGTAGCCGGCGCGGGCCAGCCGCGCCGCATGGGTCAGTGCAGAGATCACAAACGCCAGCCCGAATGCAGCGCGACGATGCCGCCGGACATCAATTGATAGCTGACGCGGGCAAAGCCGGCGTCGCGGATCATGGTCGCGAACTGCTCCGGCTTCGGGAATTTGCGAATTGATTCAACAAGATACTGGTAGCTCTCGGCGTCGCCGGTCACGGCGCGGCCGATATGCGGGATCACCTTGAACGAGAACAGGTCATAGATTTTGTCGAGGCCCGGCACGTCCACGGTCGAGAATTCCAGGCACAGGAACCGGCTGCCGGGCTTCAGTACCCGATGAGCTTCCTTCAGCGCCAGGTCGATGCGCGGCACGTTGCGGATGCCGAACGCGATCGTATAGGCGTCATAGCTCTTGTCGGGGAACGGCAGCTCCTCGGCATTGCCTTCCACGAACGTCACCTGATGGTCGAGATGCTGGGCGAGGGCGCGTTCCTCGCCGACCGCGAGCATGTCGCTGTTGATGTCGCACACCGTCGAGGTGAAGCCGGCGCCGGCCGCCTTGGCGGCGCGGAACGAGATGTCGCCGGTGCCGCCGGCCACGTCCAAAAGCGCAAACGGCGCATCGTCGCGCGGCGGGTTCAGCGTCGTCACCATGGCGTTTTTCCAGACCCGGTGCAGGCCGCCCGACATCAGATCGTTCATCAGGTCGTAGCGGCTGGCGACGCTATGGAACACGTCATTGACGAGCGTCTGCTTTTCCTCCAGGGCCACGTCCCGGAAGCCGAAATGCGTGGTCTCGCCCCGCTGTGCCATACTTGTCTCTCCTGTACGCGACGTCGCGCCGGCGCGGTCGATTCGCGGTCGCCGGACCCGGCCTGCGGCGGACCATATAGCGTGCCGCTGGCGACGGCGCTATCACCTTGGCGGTCCAAGGGGAATACATGCCTGAGTTGCCTGAAGTCGAAACCGTGCGGGTTGGTTTGCAGCCAGCCATGGAAGGCGCCCGATTTGATGCGGTGGCGCTGCGCCGGGGCGACCTGCGCTTTCCGCTGCAGCAGGATTTCGCCGCCCGGCTGACCGGGCAGAGCGTGATCGGGCTCGGCCGCCGCGCCAAATATCTATTGGCCGATCTCAGCAGCGGCGACGTGCTGCTGATGCATCTGGGCATGTCCGGTTCGCTCCGGGTGATGGAGGGCAGTGTCGAGACCACCCCCGGCTCGTTCCATTACGCCCGCTGCGCCGACCGCGCCCACGACCATGTGGTGTTCGCGATGTCGACCGGCAAAACCGTGGTGTTCAACGACCCGCGCCGGTTCGGTTACATGAAAGTGTTTCCGCGCGCGGCGATCCAGGACGAGCCGTTCCTGAAAGGGCTGGGGCCGGAGCCGCTCGGCAATGCCTTTGATGCCGAGATGCTGGCGCGGGTCTGCGCCGGCAAATCGGTCAGCCTGAAGGCGATGCTGCTCGGCCAGCGCGCCGTGGCCGGGCTTGGCAATATCTACGCTTGCGAGGTGCTGTTCCGGGCGCAGCTTGATCCGACCCATCCGGCGGCCGTGCTGGCCGATCCCTCGGGTGCGCCGACCGGCGCCGCCGAGCGGCTGGTGATGTCGATCCGCACCGTGCTGGCCGAGGCGATCGCGGCGGGCGGCTCGTCGCTGCGCGACCAGAGCTATCGCCAAGCCTCTGGCGAACTTGGCTATTTCCAGCATTCGTTCCAGGTCTATGACCGCGAGGGCGAACCGTGCCTGACCAAAGGTTGCCGCGGCACCATCGTGCGTTTCAGCCAGAACAACCGCTCGACCTTCTGGTGCCCGAGCTGCCAGCGCTAGCGTGGCGGTCTGCTCTCCCTCCCTCCCCCCGCGAGCTTTGCGAGCGGCGGGGAGGGTGGCCGGCCGCAGGCCGGTCGGGTGGGGGGCGCTTCTTCGCGAAGGCCTTATCACCCACGTCTTGAAATCCCAGCAAGATCAAAGGCGTGGATGGCCGGGACGAGCCCGGCCATGACGTGCGGAGTGGTTGGTATCACTCGCCATTGGTATTATCGGGGCTAGCGCAGAAGCCCCCCACCCCCGACCCCTCCCCACCGGTTCGCGGGGGGAGGGGAGAAGAGGGGCCTCTCACCATCGCGTTACGCTTCGCGGCGAAGGGGAGTGTGCCGCGCCGTAGCGGTTGACGCGCGTCATGCTCGCTCGCGGCTTCCGTTGCCGGGCCGCCGCAGTTGTTGATATGGGCAAGCACCCTTCGGTCATACGCCAGGACACGCCCATGGACGCTAATCTGTTTACCCGTCTGTTCGACGGCCTCACCGATCCCGGCAAGCTCGCGATCGAGACCCATGATGGCGGCCGGGTCAGCTATGGCGATCTGATGCAGCGCGCCGGCCAGATCGCCAATGTGCTGGTGGCGCGCGGCGTCAAGCCCGGCGACCGAGTGGCGGTGCAGGTCGACAAATCGGTGGCGGCGCTGGTGCTCTATCTCGCCACGGTGCGCGCCGGCGCGGTCTATCTGCCGCTCAACACCGCCTATACGCTGCACGAGCTTGATTACTTCATCGGCGACGCCGAGCCGAAACTGGTGGTGTGCGATCCGGCCAAGCGCGACGGCATTGCCGCGCTGGCGGACAAGATCGGCGCCGGCGTCGAAACGCTCGATGCCAATGGCGAGGGCACGATCAGCGCCGCGGCGGCGACTGCATCGTCAGAGTTCGTCACCGTGCCGCGCGCCGGCACTGACCTGGCCGCGATCCTGTACACTTCCGGTACCACCGGGCGCTCCAAAGGCGCGATGCTGTCGCACGATAACCTCGCGTCGAATTCGCGGATGCTGGTCAATTTCTGGCGCTTTACGCCGGACGACGTGCTGATCCACGCGCTGCCGATCTATCACACCCACGGGCTGTTCGTGGCCAGCAACGTCACGCTGTTCGCGCGCGCCTCGATGATCTTTTTGCCCAAATTCGATCCGGAGCTGATCATCAAGCTGATGAGCCGGGCCACCGTGCTGATGGGCGTGCCGACCTTTTATTCGCGGCTGCTGCAAAGCCCGGCGCTGACCAAAGAGGCTGCGGGGGCGATGCGGCTGTTCATCTCGGGCTCAGCGCCGCTCTTGGCTGATACGCACCGCGAATGGTCGGCGCGCACCGGCCATGCCGTGCTGGAGCGCTACGGCATGACTGAAACCAACATGACCACCTCCAATCCCTATGACGGCGCGCGCGTGCCCGGCGCGGTCGGCCCGGCGCTGCCCGGCATCTGCGTGCGCGTGGTCGATACCGAGAGCGGCCGCGAATTGCCGCCCGGCGAGATCGGCATGATCGAGGTGAAAGGCCCCAATGTGTTTCAGGGCTATTGGCGCATGCCGGACAAGACCAAGGCGGAATTCCGCTCAGACGGCTTCTTCATCACCGGCGATCTCGGCAAGATCGATCAGGACGGCTACGTCTATATCGTCGGGCGCGGCAAGGATCTGGTGATCACCGGCGGCTTCAACGTCTATCCCAAGGAAGTCGAGACCGAGATCGACGCCATTCCCGGCGTGGTGGAATCGGCGGTGATCGGCGTGCCCCACGCCGATTTCGGCGAGGGCGTCACTGCGGTGGTGGTGCGTGACAAGGGCGCCGCCGTCGATGAGGCGACGGTGCTCGGCGCGCTTGAAGGTCAGCTTGCGAAATTCAAGATGCCCAAGCGCGTGTTGTTCGTCGACGAATTGCCGCGCAACACCATGGGCAAGGTGCAGAAGAACGTGCTGCGCGACACCTACGCCAAGCTCTACAGCTAGCCTCCAGCAAACGCCGCGCGCGCCGCTTTGAGCGGTGCCGCGCACTGCATATTCCGCGCGGCGGCCGCAAGCGATCGGGCGCTGCTGCGGCTCCTTGACTTGCACCGCCATGCGCCGCACAGCTTCCGAAAAGCACAGGAGGGCGCATGTTCAAGGATCTGTTTTCACTGCAGGGACGGGTGGCGCTGGTCACCGGCGGTTCGCGCGGCATCGGCAAGATGATCGCGGCCGGGTTTTTGGCGCAGGGCGCGGCGCGGGTTTACATCACCGCGCGCAAGGCCGGGCCTTGTGAGCAGACCGCGCAGGAATTGACCGCGCTATATGATGGCGAGTGCATCGCGCTGCCGATCGACATCTCCGCCCTGAGCGGCATCGAATTGCTGACCGCTGAGCTTGGCAAGCGCGAGCAGCAACTCGACATTCTGGTCAACAATGCCGGCGCCGCCTGGGGCGCGCCGTTTGACGAGTTCCCGGAAAGCGGCTGGGACAAGGTGATGGACCTGAACGTCAAGACGCCGTTCTTCCTCACCAAGGCGCTGCATGGCCTGCTGCAAAAATCCGCCAGCGACGAGCGCCCGGCCAAGGTGATCAACATCGCCTCGATCGACGGGCTGTTCGTCAATCCGCTGGAAACCTATCCCTATGCCGCCAGCAAGGCCGGGCTGATCCACCTGACCCGGCGCATGGCGGCCCGGCTGATCAAGGACAACATCGTGGTGACCGCGATCGCGCCGGGGCCGTTCGCTTCCGACATGAACAAGGCGGCGCGCGACCATGCCGATCTGGTGGCGACCCGGGTGCCGGCCGGCCGGATCGGCGCCGATGCCGACATGGCGGGCGCCGCAGTCTATCTCGCCTCGCGCGCCGGCGATTATGTGGTCGGCATCACGCTGCCGGTCGATGGCGGCGTCGCCTACGCCGCCCCCGGCATTCAGGGCGACGGCTGGGACTGAGCCGGGCGCTGCTTGCTTTGCTCATTCTGCATTATAGTGCAGAGTGGGGCATTCCGTCCGCTTGCTGCGACGGCGGGCCTGCACTATGTTTCGTGGGTTCGGTCAATGACGGCCGTTCCCTCGGGCCTCGTGATGGACGCTGCGCAATCGGAACCGCTGTTCCTGGAGCAACTCGGTCAGCGCGTGCGCAACATGCGCGGGCTGCGCGGCATGTCGCGCAAAGTGCTGGCCAAGGTGTCGGGTATTTCCGAGCGCTATATCGCCCAGCTTGAAAGCGGCAAGGGCAACGTCTCGATTGTGCTGCTGCGCCGCGTCGCCCAGGCGCTCGGCACCCATCCTGAGGACCTCATTCCTGCCAGCGATCCGGTGCCGGATTGGCCGGTGCTGCGCGATCTGTTGCGCCAGGCCTCGCCGGTGCAGCTCGCCCATGCCCGCGACATGCTGTCCGGGCTCGGCCGGCTCGGTGCCGGCGCGCGCCGGCTGCCGGATTTCAACGGCATCGCCTTGATCGGGCTGCGCGGCGCCGGCAAATCGACGCTCGGCCGCAGGCTCGCCGATCACATCGGCTGGCGGTTCGTGGAATTGAACAAGGAGATCGCCCAGCAGCACGGGCTGTCGATCGCCGAGATCATCGCGCTCTATGGCCAGGAGGGCTATCGGCGCATGGAGCTGGCGACGCTGCGGCAATTGCTGGCACGCAAGGAGCTGATGGTGCTGGCTGCCGGTGGCGGCATCGTGTCCGAGCCGGTCAGTTTTGAGCTGCTCTTGTCATCGTTCTTCACGATCTGGCTGAAGGCCGACCCGGAACAACACATCGCGCGGGTGCGCAGTCAGGGCGATCTGCGGCCATTGGCTGATGATCAGACGGCAATGGCCGAATTGCACACCATCTTGACCAGCCGCGAGCCCCATTATGCCCGCGCCTCCGCCGTGCTCGACACCGCGTCTTTGTCGCTTGATGACGCGACCACGCAACTGATCGAAATGGTGTCGCCGGTGCTGTGCCGCGATGCCTGCGTGTTCGGATCACGTCAGGCTGTGCTCTGAACGCCGAACTCGCTGTTCGCGCGAGTCATCACGATCACATTATCGCCATTGCTGATCGTCGCCGCAGCTTGTGAGGTGAGCGGCTTCCGCGATTGAGCCGTCGCGCCCGCAATTGTCGTGGGCGTGATGTGTTGTTGCGTCGCAGCTCGCACCTTGCAGCTCACACCTTGCAGCTCACGGCGCGCATGCGCAGCAATGCTGCGTGCGCGTAAGTGTGACGATGACGTGAATCGCATCTCTGCGATTTGTTCCAGCTGCGACAGAATCGACCACGTTGAAACCAAGCACGCTTCACAAGCGTAGCTGCGGGCATCGAACTCAGATTGCGATCGCAACCAGGTTCGATCCAGCCCGCGCTCGGTCGCGGATATCATGCCAACATTGGGAGACTAATCGATGTCCAAGCGAATTGCTCTGTCTGCAGCTGTGATTGCTCTGGCTGCCAGCGTGCAGATCCCGGCACATGCCGAGGACAAGATGATGCGCAACAACGCCGGCATGACGAAAAGTGACGCGACCGTGATGGTCGGCGGCGCGGCCATGGTTCCTTCCAAGAACATCGTCGAGAATGCTGCCGCGTCCAAGGATCACACCACGCTGGTCGCGGCCGTGAAGGCGGCTGGCCTGGTCGGCACGCTGGAAGGCAAGGGGCCGTTCACGGTGTTCGCGCCGACCAATGCCGCGTTCGGCAAGCTGCCGGGCGGCACGGTCGATAATCTGCTCAAGCCCGAGAACAAGGCGACGCTCACCAAAATTCTCACCTATCACGTTGTTCCCGGAAAACTCGAAGCCGCCGATCTCAAGGACGGTCAGAAGCTCAAGACCGTGGAAGGCGACGAACTCACGGTACGCACCTCCGGCGGCAAGGTGACGATCACCGACGCCAAGGGCGGCAGCGCCACGGTCGCGATCGCCGACGTCGCCCAATCGAACGGCGTGATCCATGTGATCGACACCGTATTGATGCCGGCGTCGTAACGCTCTGCTCTGGCGGGCGCGGGTGGCCGATCGCGCCCGCGCTCCCCTCAACCCAGGGAATCTACGGGCTCGCCGTGTTGTGATCACGGCTTCGCGATGGAAGCGGGACAATCACGCCGCGTTCCGCCCGGAACGCCGTAGCCGCGCAGGAGCCAGTCAATGTCCGGCGTTTCGATCAGCGAGCCGCAGGTGCGGCGGCCGACCAGGACGGTCATTCATCCGCTGTGGCTGCGCGTGCTGCACTGGGTCAACGCCTTCGCGATGGTGATCATGATCGGCTCGGGCTGGCAGATCTACAACGCTTCGCCGCTGTTCGATTTCAGCTTCTCCCGATCGATCACCATCGGCGGCTGGCTCGGCGGTGCGTTGCAATGGCATTTTGCCGCGATGTGGCTGCTGGCGATCAACGGCGTGCTCTATCTGTTGCTCGGTGTCATCACCGGACGGTTCCGCGACAAATTCTGGCCGATCAGCGTGACCGGAATCGGCCACGATCTACGCCAAGCGCTGAGCTTCAAGCTCTCGCATGCCGATCTGTCGCGCTACAATCAGGTGCAGAAGCTGCTCTATGCCGGAGTGATCATCGCCGGCATCATCGCGGTGCTATCGGGCATGTCGCTGTGGAAGCCGGTGCAATGGCAAACGCTCACCGCTTTGTTCGGTGGCTATGACGCCGCGCGCTATGTGCACTTCTTTGCGATGACGGCGATCTGCGGCTTTCTGGTGATCCACATCGCGCTGGCGCTGCTGGTGCCGCGCGCCTTGCGTGCCATCATCTTCGGACGGTGACAGCCATGACCAGGGCCTCGTCATTGCGAGCGAAGCGAAGCAATCCAGCGCACGGCACGCTGACGCTTAGCGCTGACCGTATCGTTGCTCGTTGTCCTGACTTGAGGAGGCAGCGATGTTCGGCTTGAAGCGGCTGATCATTCCCGGTGTCGACAAGCGCCTCTTGGCGCGCGATGCGACAAAAATGCTGCCTGATCCGTCGCGGCGGCGTTTTCTGGCCGGTGGCGCCAGCCTCGGCGCCTTGACGCTGCTGACCGGCTGCGACGTGGTCGATCAGGTTTCGGCCGAAAAGCTGCTGGTGCAGATTTCCAAATTCAACGATGCGGTACAGGCCGCGATCTTCGATCCGGAACAGCTGGCGCCAAGTTTTCCCGAGAGCGCGATCACAAGACCGTTTCCGTTCAATGCGTTCTATTCGCTGGATGAGGCGCCGCGCGTCGATGGTGATCAGTACCGCCTCGAAATATCGGGCTTGGTCGGTGACAAAAGCAGCTGGAGTCTCGCTCAGCTCGCGCAATTGCCGCAACAGACCCAGATCACCCGCCATGTCTGCGTCGAAGGCTGGAGCGCGATCGGCTCCTGGACCGGCGTGCCGCTGCGCGAATTCCTGCAGCGCATCGGCGCCGATCTGCGCGCCAATTATGTCTGGTTCCGCTGCGCCGACGGCTACACATCGCCGATCGATATGCCGACCGCGTTGCACCCGCAGACCCAGATCACGCTCGGCTTTGATGGCACCACGCTGCCGCGCGCCTATGGCTATCCGATCAAGATTCGGATTCCGACCAAGCTCGGCTTCAAGAACCCGAAATACGTGGTCTCGCTCGAAGTCACTAACGACTACAAGGGCGGCTATTGGGAGGATCAGGGCTATAATTCGTTCAGCGGACTGTAAGTGCTGTCTGTTCGCCGTCATTCCGGGGGGCGCGGAGCGCGAACCCGGAATATCGAGATGATTGAAGTGTCGCCGGTGGCCCGAAATTCGAGTTTCCGGGTTCGCTCGCTGGCGCGAGCGCCCCGGAATGACGTGGTGAGTTGATGCTGCCCGCAGCGAGCGCAGAAGGTTCCGCAACTAATCCGCGGCCAATCGCGTGTTGTCGGGGCTGCAGCGGCAGTGATAGCGTCGCAATCAAAGCCTAGAAGATGCGACATGGGAGGTTTCAATGCTGCGAGCTTTGTTGTGCACCGGCGCGCTGTTGCTGCTACCGACGGCGGTCGCCGCGCAAACGGCGCAGGCCAGTTTGAAAAACGCCCAAGGCGCCGAGGTCGGCACCGCCACGCTCAGCGAGACCAGCAAGGGCGTCGCCATCAAGCTGGCGCTGAAGGGACTGCCGCCCGGCGAACACGCCTTCCATATTCACGCGGTCGGGCGCTGCGAGCCGCCGTTCACTTCGGCCGGCGGCCATTTCAATCCCGGCAACAAGAAGCACGGCAAGATGGCGGAGGGCGGCGCCCATGCCGGCGATATGCCCAATCTGACGATCCCGTCGTCCGGATCGCTGACCATCGACGTGGTCAATGATGCGGTGACGCTCGCCAAGGGCGCCCCGAATTCGCTGTTCAAGCCGGATGGCACCGCGCTGGTGATCCATGCCGGCGCCGATGATTACAAGACCGATCCGGCCGGCAATGCCGGCGACCGCATCGCCTGCGGTGTGATCGAGTAGCAGGAGTGGAGAAGCGGTCCGGCGCCGCACGTCCCCATCAGTCATTCCGGGATGCGCGCCTTGAGCGCGCAGACCCGGAATCCCAAAAGAGTTTAGCCCCTGGATCAGCGCCGCAGCGGCCGTTGCAGCGCCGCGCACAGCGCGCCGATGCCGAGCGTCGCGGCCGACACCGCCAGCGCGGAATCGAGGCTGCCGGTGTAATCGGTGATCGCGCCGGTCGCGAACGGGCCGAGCGTCTGGCCGACACCAAAAGCAATGGTCATGGCCGCGATCGCGCCCGGCCAGGCTGCTTGCGGATAGTTGAAACGCACGAACGCCGTGGTGGTGGTGACCACCGCGAAGAACGAGCCGCCGAACACCGCCGCCGACAGCGCCAGCACCGCCAGCGACGACGACGCCATCGGCAGCGCCGCGCCGACCGCGTTGACGCCGAGCACGATCGCGGTGACGGCGCCGCTATGGCCGCGGGCGATCAGCCGCCGCCACAGCCAGGGCGAGGTCAGCGCGCCGAGCCCGATCAGGCTCCAGAACAGGCTTTGCGCCAGTGCGCCGCCGCCGGCGTCGCGCACATAGGCGATCATGAAGGTCATGTAGGCGATGTAGCCGGCGCCAAACAAAAAATAGCCGAGCAGATAGATCGCGACCGGCCGGATGGCGAACGAGCCCACCTCGGCTTCCTGGCGCGCCGCCGCGCCATCGATCCGCAGCACCAGCAGCGGCAGCGCCAGCAGCAAAGCGATGGCTGTCAGCGCCAGCCAGGCCAGCCACCACGAGCCCGGCCCAAGGCCTTGCAGCAAGAATGGCACCACCAGCCCGGAGATCAGGATGCCAGCCCCGGGGCCGATATAAAACAGCCCGATCAGCAGGCTGGCGCGTTCCGGCTCGCGCTGCGCCAGCGTCGCGGTCAGGGTGCCGCCGGCCACGAACGCCACCGCGGCGCCAAGCCCGGCCAGCAGCCGCGCCAGACCGATCGCGAGAAAATTGCCGGATAGCGCGCACAGCGCCAGCGACAGCACGCAGGCCAGCGTGCCGGCCTGCACCAGCGCCAGCAGCGGGAAGCGCCGGCTGAGCCGGGCGGCGATCAGGGCGCCGGCGAGATAGCCGGCGGCATTGACGGTATTTTGCAGACCGGCAGCCGAATAGCTCCAGTCCAGCGAGTCGCGCATGTCCGGCAGCAGCAGCGAATAGGCAAAGCGGCCGATGCCGAGGCTGATGGTCGGTGCCAGCGCCAATGTCAGCACCAGGCGCGCGGTCGGCGGCCGGGTCTTGTCGATCCTGCTCAAGCGTTTCTCCCGCTTGAATTTGTGCCGTGCTTTCGCGGGCGCCGCAACAGCACTGGCCGGAACCGCGCTTGCCAATCCGGCAGCGGCGCTTTAGCACTCCGGCACAATTCCATTGTCCACTCGTCATGCCCGGTGCTGCGCCGGCATCCGCGATTTTTCGAGCTGCACAGCCAGACGTGGATGGCCGGGATCAGCCTGGCCATGACTCATCATGAGGAATTCGATCATGGCGACGCATAAACTGCTTCTTCTGCCCGGCGACGGCATCGGCACCGAGGTGATGGCCGAGGTGAAGCGCCTGATCGACTGGCTCAATTCGGCCGGCATCGCCAAGTTCGAGACCGAGGACGGCCTGGTCGGCGGCGCCTCCTATGACGCCGACAAGGTGGCGATCACCGATGCCACCATGGCCAAGGCCCACGCCTCCGACGCCGTGATTTTTGGCGCGGTCGGCGGCCCGAAGTGGGACGGCGTGCCCTATGACGCCCGCCCGGAAGCCGGCCTGCTGCGGCTGCGCAAGGATCTCGGCCTGTTCGCCAATCTGCGCCCGGCGGTGTGCTACCCGGCGCTGGCCGATGCCTCCAGCCTGAAGCGCGAAGTGGTCGAAGGCCTCGACATCATGATCGTGCGCGAGCTGACCGGCGGCGTCTATTTCGGCGAGCCCAAGACCATCACCGATCTCGGCAATGGCCAGAAGCGCGCGGTCGATACCCAGCTCTATGAAACCTACGAGATCGACCGCATCGCCCGCGTCGCCTTCGACCTGGCGCGCAAGCGCCGCAACAAGGTGACCTCGATGGAGAAGCGCAACGTCATGAAGACGGGCCTGCTCTGGAACGAGGTGGTCACCGCGGTCCATAAGGCCGATTACGCCGACGTCGCCCTCGAGCACCAGCTCGCCGATTCCGGCGGCATGAACCTCGTGAAGTGGCCGAAGCAGTTCGACGTGATCGTCACCGACAATCTGTTCGGCGACATCCTGTCCGACATCGCCGCGATGCTGACCGGCTCGCTCGGCATGCTGCCGTCCGCTTCGCTCGGCGCGGTCGATGCCAAGACCGGCAAGCGCAAGTCGATGTATGAGCCGGTGCACGGCTCGGCGCCGGACATTGCCGGCAAGGGCCTCGCCAATCCGGTGGCGATGCTGGCCTCGTTCGGCATGGCGCTGCGTTATTCGCTCGATATGGGCGATCTCGCCGACAAGCTCGATCAGGCGATCGCGGCGGTGCTGGCCAAGGGCCTGCGCACCGCCGACATCAAGTCGGAAGGCACCACCGTGGTCTCGACCTCGCAGATGGGCGAAGCGATCCTGAAGGAAATGCAGGCGCTGCTGGCGTAATCGCAGCCGTCGCTTCCGAAGGTCTTGAAACTGAGGCGACCTCCCTCCCCCTTGTGGGGATCGTTGCGTTATTGGCGATTGGTGATTCAATGGTTTGGCATTGGATCGGAGACGGCGATGGCGGAGCGAGATCAACTGAGCCTTGCGGAG
>NZ_QJTI01000011.1:70550-129606 GCF_003217325.1 Rhodopseudomonas faecalis | reverse complement strand
GTCGCCGCCCGCCACCACCCCAAGCTCCGCGACGACTACAACGCCCTTCGCCTGCAAGGAAAACCCGGAAAGGTCGCGCTCATCGCAATCGCCCGCAAACTGCTCGTCACAGCCAACGCACTCGTCAAAGCCGACACGCCATATCAAGGTAAGACCCTTGACACCTGAGACAGTCGCCGGGTTCGCGAGCGGCGCTCGCGCCCCGGAATGACGGTCATTCGTTCGGGCGGTGGACTTCTCCCTCTCCCCGCACGCGGGGAGAGGGCTGGGGTGAGGGGGCGTTGCCACGAGACCGAGAGGCTCGGCGCTGTCGAGACGCCCCCTCACCCGACCGTCTTCGCTGCGCTCCGCCGGTCGACCTCTCCCCGCCAGCGGGGAGAGGTGAAGCGTGCTGCCAGCACTCGCGCAGCAACTAGCGTCCGCCGAACAGCTGGTCGAGCTTGGCGCCGGATGCGAGGTGGTCGGCGGTGAGCTTGTCCCAGCCGCCGAATTCATCCTCGATCCGGTACAGCTTGACCTCGGGGAAGCGGTCCTTAGTCTGCTGCACCACGGTTTTGTCGTGCACGCGGTTATAGGCCTTCGCCAGGATGGTCTGGCCCTCCGGCGAGTACAGATATTCGAGATAGGCGGTGGCGAGCGCCCGGGTGCCGTGCTTGTCGGCATATTTGTCGACCACCGTCACCGGGAATTCGGCGAGCAGGCTCGTGGGCGGCACGATCACCTGAAACTTGTCGGCGCCGGCCAGATCACGAATGGCATTGGTTTCCGCCTCGAACGAGATCAGCACATCGCCGATCTGGCGCTCGATAAAAGTGGTGGTGGCGGCGCGGCCGCCGGTGTCGAACACCGGCACATTGGCGAACAGCTTTTTGATGAAAGCGTCGGCTTCGGCAGGATTGCCGAATTTCCGCTGCGCGAAGGCGTAGGCCGCAAGATAAGTGTAGCGGCCATTGCCGGAGGTTTTGGGATTGGGGAAGATCACCTTGACGTCCGGCTTCACCAGATCGTCCCAATCCTTGATGCCTTTTGGATTGCCGCCGCGCACCAGGAACGCCGGCAGCGAATAATAAGGCGACGAATTGTTCGGCAAGCGCGTTGCCCAATCGGCCGGAATCAGCTTGCCCTTGTCGTGCAGCACCTGGACGTCGGTGACCTGGTTGAAGGTCACTACGTCGGCCTCCAACCCTTCCAGCACCGAGCGCGCCTGGCGCGACGAGCCGCCATGCGATTGGTTGATGGTCAGCTCCTGGCCGGTCTTGGCCTTCCATTGCGCGATGAAGGCGCTGTTGATCTCGGCATACAGCTCCCGCGAGATGTCATAGGACACGTTCAGCAGCGTGGAGGGGTTCTGCGCGCGCGCCGGCGATCCCAGCGCAACTGCGCTGAGACCGGCGAGCAGGGCAACGAGCAAATGGTTCACGGTAACTCCTGTCGGCAATCAGATGTTGGCAGCGAGATCGACCTGTTCGGTGAACAGTATGCCGGTTTGGGCTAGCAGCAATTCGATATCGTCGATCGCCTCGGCGACCGAACGAGTCGAGGTGTCGATGGTCAGCTCCGGCTCTGCCGGCGGCTGATAATCGTTGCTGATGCCGGTGAAGCCCTGCAGGGCGCCGGCACGCGCCTTGGCATAATGGCCCTTGGGATCGCGGCTTTCGCAGATTTCCGCGGGCGTGGCGACATAGATCTCGCGGAAATGCTCATCTGCAATGCGCCGCGCCGCAGCGCGATCCTCGCGCGCCGGCGACACCGCGGCCACGATCGCGATATGGCCATTGCGGGCGAGATGCGCGGCGATTTCGGCCAGCCGGCGGATGTTCTCGGCGCGATGCTCTGGTGAAAACCCGAGGTCGCCATTCAGCCCGGCGCGCAGCGTGTCGCCGTCGAGCAGGATCGGCGAGCCGCTGCGGCCGAACAGCCGCCGCTCCAGCGCCAAAGCCAGCGTCGATTTGCCGGCGCCGGGTAGGCCGGTGAGCCATAGCACCGCGCCGTGATGGCGATAGCGCGCCGCGCGTTCCTGCGGCCGCAGTGCCGAGTCGACCGGCACGATATCGGCGGAGGCGCGCGGCTCCGGGGTGATGTCGATCACCAGCCCGCCGCCAGCGAGCCGGCCATTGACCTCGATCACCAGCCGGCCGGTGCGCGGATTGTCGGCATGGCGATCGACCGCAATGGCGTGCGACAGCAGAATGTCGATCTCGCCGACATGGTTGCGCGCGATCGAACGGCCGGCGACGCTCGACAATTCGCCGGGATCGACCGCCTTGTCGATCGCCAGCACGCTGCCGCGTGCCTCGCGGGTGCCAAGCCGGATCACGATCGCGGCGCCGGGCTGCAGCGGCTGATCATGCAGCCAGAAAATCCGGGCGCGGAGCCGCCGTGCGTCGCGCGGCGCGCTATCAATCGGTGCGATCACATCGCCGCGCTCGATGAATAATTCGCGGTCGAGCGTGATGCCGACTGAGCGGCCGGCGCCTTGCGCCACCGTCACCGGCGTTTGCGGCCAGCCCTCAACGCTCTTGATCTTGGCGACCTTGCCGGCCGGCGTGATCACGATTTCATCGCCGGTCTTGAGATGACCGGACTCGATGCGGCCGGCGATGATGCGTCGATCATCGAATTTGTAGATCGCCTGCACCGGCAGCCGCAGCGGCAATTCGTCGAGCGGCCGCGCCGGCGTCAGCGTGTCGAGCGCATCGACCACGGTCGGGCCGTTGTACCAGCCGATATTGGCGGTGCGTTCGGCGACGCCGTCGCCATCGCGCGCCGAGATCGGGATCACCGCGCTCGGCGGCACGCCGAGTTCGCTGAGATGGGCGGTGATCTCATCGCGGATCGCGTTGAAACGCGCCTCGCTGAAATCGACGCGGTCGAGCTTGTTGACCACCACCGCCACCTGCTTGATGCCGAGCAGATGCAAGAGATAGCCGTGGCGGCGGGTCTGGTCGCGCACCCCTTCGAGCGCATCGATGATCAGTACCGCGCCGTCGGCCTGCGAGGCGCCGGTGATCATGTTGCGCAAGAACTCGGCGTGGCCGGGCGCGTCGATCAGCACCACCTCGCGCGAGCGGGTGCGGAACCGGATTTGCGTGGTGTCGATGGTGATGCCCTGGTCGCGCTCGGTCTGCAGCGCATCGAGCAGGAACGACCATTCGAACGGCATGCCGCGCCGGGCGCTGACCGCTTTCAGCATCTCCAGCTTGCCGTCGGGCAGGCTGCCGGTTTCGTGCAATAGCCGGCCGACCAGCGTCGATTTGCCATGATCGACATGGCCGACAATCACGATGCGGACTTGCGGGCGGGTGGTGCCGTTCGGGGTGGCGAGCGACGGCGAGGGCTCAAGGACGTTGATGTTCATGGACATGCTCACAGATAGCCGGCGACGCGCAGACGCTCAAAAGCGTCCTCGGTTTCATGATCGAGAGCGCGGCCGGCGCGCTCTGGCACCTTGGTCTCCTCGAGTTCGATCAGGATTTCGGTGATGGAGGTGGCGTTCGACGCCACCGGATGGGTGATGTCGGCATCGCCGAGCGAGCGATAGCGCTTGCCGTCTTTCGCCAGATACAAAGGAATGATCGGGATGTTTTCGCGCTGGGTGTAGGCCCAGATATCGGCCTCGGTCCAATGCAGGATTGGATGAATGCGCAGATGCGCGCCGGGCGGCGGCGCGGCGTTGAACTGATCCCAAAATTCCGGCGGCTGATCGCGCACGTCCCAGCCGCCCTCGCTGCCGCGCGGCGAAAACACCCGCTCCTTGGCGCGCGTTGCTTCCTCGTCGCGGCGGATGCCGGCGATCAGGCCGTCAAAACCGTGCTTGGCGAGCGCCAGCTTCAGGCCCTCGGTCTTGCGGGCGGCGGAGCGCGCCGCCGGCGGCAGGGTCGGATCGACCGTTTCGATGCCGGGGCAGTTTTCGATCAGGAGGTCGAGGCCCCACTCGGCGGCGTAGCGATCGCGAAACGCATACATCTCCGGAAATTTTTTGCCGGTGTCGACATGCATCGCCGGAAACGGCACGCGGCCGAAGAACGCTTTGCGCGCCAGCCAGATCATCACATTGGAATCTTTGCCGAGCGACCACAGCAGCGCCAGCTTCTTCAGCCGGGCGAATGCCTCGCGCAAAATATAAATGCTTTGCGCCTCCAAGGCGTCGAGGTGGTCCATACTGGGGACTGCAACGATGCCGTGTGGAAGCCCGGCAGGGGTGGGGTCGCGCGGCGATTCAAACTGCGGCGAACGGGTGGTGAGAAGATCCATCTCTGGCGCCCTGTCTTTGGAAGCATGAAATTTCATATCTGCATCCGCAAATAGAAAGAACAACTTTCTCTTTACGATCTCGAAAAGACACTTATATAGAAAATAATTCTAGTCAATCCCGCGGGGCTGCGACAAGGAGCGTGCATGAGATTTCTGCCGGTGTTTCTCGATCTGCGGGCGGGATGGATTTTGGTGGTCGGTGGTGGCGAGCCGGTGCGTGCCAAGCTGCGGCTGCTGCTGGCGGCCGGGGCAAAGGTTCGCTGGTACGCGACCGATGGCGACCGCGACCTGGGCGGCGTCGGGCTCGGGGATGGCCGGATCGATCATCTCGAAGGTGATCCGCTGACACTGCCGCTCGACGGCGTGATCGCGGTGTTTTGTGCCGGCGCGGGCGCGATCGGCTCTGCGGTGGCGGCGCGGGCGCAGGCGCGCGGCCTGCCGGTCAATGTGATGGATGACCTCACCGATTCCAGCTTCATCATGCCGGCGATCGTCGATCGCGGCGATGTGGTGGTGGCGATCGGCACCGGCGGCGCATCGCCGGTGCTGGCGCGGCGGCTGCGCGAGCAGATCGAGGCGCTGTTGCCGGCGCGGATCGGCGAGCTGTCGGCGTTCATCGGCCGCTGGCGCAAGAGCATCGCGGCGCGGATTCCGGAGTTTGCGCTGCGCCGCCGGTTCTGGGAGCGGGTGGTCGATGGCCCAATCGGCGCCGCGCTGCTCGCTGGCCGCAGCGATGACGCCGAGCGCGCTCTGGCGGAGATCAGCAATCCCTCGGCCTTCGCCGCCGCCAAAGGCGCCGGGCAGGTGACGCTGGTCGGTGCCGGGCCGGGCGATCCGGAGCTATTGACCCTGAAAGCGCTGCGCGCGTTGCAGGATGCCGATGTGATCTTTCACGACGAGCTGGTGTCGCCGGAAATTCTCGACCGCGCCCGCCGCGATGCGGTGCGCGTCCCGGTTGGCCGCCGCATCGGCCAGCCCGGCATCGGCCAGCCGGCGATCCATGACAAGATGATCGAGGCGGCGCGCGCCGGCCAGAATTGCGTGCGGCTCAAGGGCGGCGACCCGTTCGTGTTCGGGCGCGGCGGCGAGGAGATCGAGGCGCTGCGCGCCGCGGGCATTGCCTATCAGGTCATTCCCGGCATTTCCGCGGCATTTGCCGCCGCCAGCGAATTCGATTTGCCGCTGACCTATCGCCACGAGGCGCGCCACATCAGCGTTTTGACCGCGCATCAGGCCGCCGACACCGAAGCGATCGATTGGGCTGCGCTGCGCGATCCTCAGATCACGGTGGTGATCTATATGGGCATGGCGGCGGCGGTGCGCATTCGCGATGGCCTGCTGCGCGCTGGCCGGGCGCCCGATACGCCGGCCGGCGTGTTCGCGCGCGTCGCCCGTGCCGATGCGCAGGCCGCGGTCGGCACGCTCGAGCAATTGCCGGAATTGGTGGCGCAGATCGGCGAGGGCCCGGCGCTGCTGATCATCGGCGCCGTGGTGGCTCGCTCGGCGCCCTGGCGGCAACAAGCACCCACTGCATTGACTCCTTCTCACTGGTTGGCGGCTGCTGAATGACCTCTCCTCTGCAACAGAAGATCAAGATCACCGGCCCGTCGGTGGTGACCGCCAACCGCACGGTCGATGGCGTGGTGGTGTATCGCAGCGCCGATCAGCGCTGGTCGACCAACCTTGCCGATGCGGCGATCGTGCGCGATGCGCCGACCGCGCGCGCACTGCTCGCCGAAGCCGCGGCCGACGATGTCGGTGCGGTCGGCGCCTATATCGCTCCGGTGCTGATCGCCGCGGACGGCACGGTGCTGCCCGGCAATCTGCGTGAACAGATCCGCCGCGACGGCGTCAGCATCACGCTTCCCTCAGTTCGCTAAGGTTGTCCCGATGTATGTCTATGACGAGATCGACCGCACACTGGTCGCCGAACGGGTCGCGGAATTCCGCGATCAGGTGCAGCGCCGCTTGTCCGGCGAACTGACCGAGGACGAGTTCAAGCCGCTGCGGCTGATGAACGGCGTCTATCTGCAATTGCACGCCTATATGTTCCGGGTCGCCATTCCCTATGGCACGCTGTCGGCACCGCAGCTGCGCAAGCTGGCCTATGTCGCGCAGCGCTATGACCGCGGCTATGGCCATTTCACCACGCGCCAGAACATCCAGTTCAACTGGATCAAGCTCGCCGATCTGCCAGATGCGCTCGCGGACCTTGCCGAAGTCGGCCTGCATGCGATGCAGACTTCCGGCAATTGCACGCGCAATGTCACCGCCGATCAATGGGGCGGGGTGGCGCCCGGCGAGGTCGAGGACCCGCGGCTCTGGGCAGAGATTTTGCGGCAGCACACCACGCTGCATCCGGAATTCTCGTTCCTGCCGCGCAAGTTCAAGATCGCGATCACCGCGTCCGAGCACGACCGCGCCGCGATCAAGATTCACGATATCGGACTGAAATTGCGCCGCAACGAGCAGGGCGAGGCCGGGTTTGAAGTGCTGGTCGGTGGCGGGCTTGGCCGCTCGCCGTTCATCGCCAAGACCATCAAGCCGTTCGTCGCCGGCCGCGATCTGCTCAGCTATGTCGAGGCGATTTTGCGGGTCTATAACCAGTATGGCCGCCGGGACAACATCTACAAAGCGCGCATCAAAATCCTGGTGCACGAACTCGGCATCGAGAAATTCGCCGCCGAGGTGGAGAATGAATGGCAGCAGCTCGCCGGCGGGCCGCTGACGCTCGATGACGAGGTGATCGCGGATATCCGCTCGCGCTTCATCTATCCAAACTATGCGCCGCTGCCTGATGCTAAAGAGCTGCTGGCGCAGGCCTCGGCGGCCGAGCCTGCCTTTGCGACTTGGCTTGCCAATTCGGTCGCGCCGCACAAAAAGCCGGGCTATGCGATCGTCACGCTGTCGCTGAAGCCAGTCGGCGCGCCTCCGGGTGATGCCACGGCCGAGCAGATGACCGCGATCGCCGATCTCGCCGAGCGTTACTCTTTTGGCGAAATCCGCGTCGCGCATGAGCAGAATCTGGTGCTGCCCCATGTCGCGCAGCGCGATCTGCCAGAATTGTGGCACGCGCTGGAAGCGATCGGCGTCGCCACCCCCAATGTCAATCTGATCACCGACATCATTGCCTGCCCGGGGCTGGATTATTGCTCGCTGGCCAATGCCCGCTCGATCCCGATCGCGCAGCAGCTGACCCGGCGGTTTTCCAGCGCAGCGGCGCAGGCGCTCGGCCGGCTGCATCTCAATATCTCCGGCTGCATCAATGCCTGCGGCCATCACCATGTCGGCCATATCGGCATTCTCGGCGTCGAGAAGAATGGCGAGGAATACTATCAGATCACCATCGGCGGCCGCGCCGACGAGCAGGCGCAGCTCGGCGAGCTGCTCGGCCCGGCGGTGCCGTTTGATCAGGTGACTGATGTGATCGAGGATCTGGTCGAAGCCTATCGGGAGCTGCGGGCTGGTCCGCAGGAATTGTTTGTCGATACCGTGCAGCGGCTCGGCGTCGAACCGTTCAAGGAGCGCGTCTATGCCACTCGTCAGTAACGGCCAGATCGTCAGCGATCGCTATCGCTCCATCGCCGATGATGCCGAGCTGCCGGTGGATGGCGCGCTGCTGCTATCCGCGGCGCAGTTCCTGGCAAGCGCGGACAGCCTGCGCGGTCATGACGGGCCGATCGGCGTGATCTGGCCGAATGATCGCAACGTTGCGGAATTGGCGCCTTATCTCGACCAGCTGGCGACGGTGGTGCTGCTGTTCCCGACGTTCCGCGACGGCCGCGCCCACAGCCAGGCGCGCTTGCTGCGCGAGCGCTACGGCTTTCGCGGCGAACTGCGCGCCTCCGGCCAGGTGCTGCGCGACCAGTTCGTGTTTCTGCTGCGCAACGGCTTTGACAGTTTCGACGTCAAGAAGGACAGTGATGCCGAGGCATTTGCCGCGGCCGCCAGCCGCTATTCGGTGTTCTATCAGCCGGCGGCCGATCAGGCGGTTGGCGCCTTGCAGCGTCGCCGGCAACTGCGTGGCCAAGCACAAGGCGGCCAGCCATGACCGATCATGTCGGTAGCGTGGAGAGCGAAGCAGCGGAACTCAATGCCGCGCTGCAAACGGCGGCGCCAGCCGAGGTCATTGCCGCGGCGCTGGAGCGCGTCGGCCGCGAGCGGCTGGCGCTGGTGTCGTCGTTTGGCACCGAATCGGCGGCGCTGCTGCAGGTGATGGCCAAGGTCGATCCGGCGATCCCGGTGATCTTTCTCGACACCGGCATGTTGTTTGCTGAAACGCTGGCCTATCGCGACACGATGATTAAGGCGCTCGGCCTGACCGATGTGCGCTCGATCAAGCCGGACGAAGCTGCGCTGAAGGCGAGCGATCCCGATGGCGAATTGTGGTTCTCCGATCCCGATGCCTGCTGCCGGCTGCGCAAGGTGGAACCGCTGGCGCGCGCGCTTTCGCCATTTGCTGCCTGGATCAACGGCCGCAAGCGCTTTCAGGGCGGTGCGCGCGCCGAGATCGCAGTGGTGGAAGCCGATGGCGAGCGGCTGAAATTCAATCCGTTCGCCAATGTGTCGCGCGCGGCAATCGACGCGATCTATGCCGACAACAAGCTGCCGCCGCATCCGCTGCTTGCTACGGGATTCTTGTCGGTCGGCTGCATGCCGTGCACCAGCCGCGCGGGCCCTGATGAAGATGCGCGCGCCGGACGTTGGCGCGGCCGTGCCAAGTCGGAATGCGGCATCCACACCATGCGGACTTCGTAGCAGAACGGCGCTGCGATGCTGCCAACAACAGAAACTGGTTTCGTTGACTTGATAGCGAAACTCCATGAGTTTGCAGCTTCGATCGCGAAGATGACGCGGAAGCAAATGGAGATTGGAATGTTCGCTCGTGCTGCTGCAGTAATCGTTGCAGGGCTGTTCGCAGGCTCGGCCTGGGCTGCTGATGTGTCGTTGCTCAACGTGTCCTATGATCCGACGCGCGAACTGTATGGTGAATTCAACAAGGCGTTCAGCGCCGCCTATCAGAAGGACACCGGCAAGAGCATCGAGATCAAGCAGTCGCATGGCGGCTCGGGCTCGCAGGCGCGCGCGGTGATCGACGGGCTGCAGGCCGATGTCGTCACGCTGGCGCTGGCCTATGACATCAATGCGATCGCGGCCAAGGGCTTGATCGACAAGAACTGGCAGCAGCGGTTGCCGCAGAATGCCGCGCCCTATACCTCGACCATCGTGTTTCTGGTCCGCAAGGCTAATCCCAAAGGGATCAAGGATTGGGACGATCTGGTCAAGCCGGGCGTCAGCGTGATCACGCCGAATCCGAAAACGTCGGGCGGTGCCCGCTGGAACTATCTGGCGGCCTGGGGTTATGCGCTGAAGAAATATGGCTCGGAGGACAAGGCGCGCGACTTCGTCGGCAATATCTACAAGAACGTCCCGGTGCTGGATACCGGCGCGCGCGGCTCCACCATGACGTTTGTCGAACGCGGCGTCGGTGATGTGCTGCTGGCCTGGGAGAACGAGGCGTTCCTCGCCGTCAAGGAATTCGGCGAGGACAAGTTCGAGATCGTGGCGCCGTCGATCTCGATCCTCGCCGAACCGCCGGTAACCGTGGTTGATGTGGTTGCCGACAAGAAGGGCACCCGCGCGGTCGCCGAGGCCTATCTGAAGTACTGGTACGGCAAGGAAGGCCAGGAAATCGCGGCGCGCAATTTCTATCGCCCTCGGGATGCCGAAATCGCCAAGAAGTATGATTCGTCGTTCGCGAAGGTCGAGCTGTTTACCATCGACGACGTGTTCGGCGGCTGGAGCAAGGCGCAGCGCGAGCACTTCACCGAAGGCGGTGTGTTCGACAAGATCTACAAGAACTAGAATCTTGCGGGTGGAATGCAGGCCGATGGTTGACAGCGATGGCAGCGTGCTCCCTCGCCCCGCTCGCGGGGCAAGGGGCGGGGTGAGGGGCCGTGGCCCCACATCGCGGCATTGCGGCTTTTTGAGGCGCCCGTTCACCGCGAATCCGAGCTACGCTCGACGCTCGACCTCTCCCCGCCAGCGGGGAGAGGTGCGGATCAGCGTACGGGATGATCAGCAGCATCCACTCAGCGCCAAGGACAGCAAGTGAGCGGGGCAGCACGACGAAGCGCACTGCCGGGGTTCGGCCTGACCATGGGCCTGACCCTGATGTGGCTGTCGCTGATGATTCTGATTCCGCTCGCAGGGCTGTTCGTCAAGACCGCCGAACTGAGCCTCGATCAGTTTATTGACATCATCACCAGCCGCCGCACGCTGCACGCGCTGAAAGTGTCGTTCGGTCTGTCGCTGGCGGCGGCGCTGGTCAATCTGTTCGCCGGCTTGATCATCGTCTGGGCTTTGGTCCGTTACCGCTTTCCGGGCCGGCGCATCTTCGACGCCATTGTCGATATTCCGTTTGCGCTGCCGACCGCGGTGGCCGGTATCGCGTTGACCACGCTGTTTGCGCAAAAAGGCTGGCTCGGCGCGCCGCTCGCGGAACTCGGTATCAAGGTGGCGTTCACCCCGCTCGGGATTTTCGTGGCGATGATCTTCATCGGCATTCCGTTTGTGGTGCGCACCGTGCAGCCGGTGCTGCAGGACCTCGATCCCGAGATCGAGGAAGCGGCGGCCTGCCTTGGCGCCAGCCGCTGGCAGACGGTGTTTCGGGTGATCATCCCGAGCCTGATGCCCGCGGTGCTCACCGGCTTTGCGCTGGCGTTTGCGCGCGCGGTCGGGGAATACGGCTCGGTGATCTTCATCGCCGGCAACCTGCCCAATGTCTCGGAGATCGCGCCGCTGCTGATCGTGATCCGGCTGTCCGAGTTCCGCTACGCCGACGCCACCGCGATTGCAGTGGTGATGCTGACGGTGGCATTCTTGATTATCTTTGTGCTGAACCGGCTGCAGCACTGGGCGCAAACCCGCGCCCTGACGGCGGGGTGAGGCCATGACCGTGATGACCGCTTCATCGCCGCCGCGTCGCGCAGCCAGTAGCCAGGTCCGGCCAGCGGTGCGGCGCGACTCGTGCAGCGAGCCCGTGGTGGTGCGCTGGCTGATCATCGGCTTTGCCATCAGCTTTCTGTCGATCTTCGTCGTGCTGCCGCTGCTGCTGGTCTTCGCCGAGGCGCTGTCGAAGGGCTTTCAGTTCTATCTGGAAGCGCTCAACCATCCGGAAGCGTGGGCCGCGATCCGGCTGACGCTGCTGACCGCGGCGATTTCGGTCGGCCTCAATCTGGTGTTCGGCGTGATCGCGGCCTGGGCGATCGCGAAATTCGAGTTCCCCGGCAAGACGCTGCTGGTGACGCTGATCGATCTGCCGTTCTCGGTCAGTCCGGTGATCTCCGGCCTGGTGTTCGTGCTGCTGTTCGGCGCGCAGGGCTTCTTCGGCCCCTGGCTGATGGCGCATGGCATCCAGATATTGTTCGCGGTACCGGCGATCGTGCTCGCCACCACTTTCGTCACCTTCCCGTTCGTGGCGCGCGAACTGATCCCGCTGATGCAGGAGCAGGGCGCGCAGGAGGAGGAAGCGGCGATCTCGCTCGGCGCCACCGGCTGGCAGACCTTTTGGCGGGTGACGCTGCCTAATATCCGCTGGGGTCTGCTCTATGGCGTGCTGCTCTGCAACGCGCGCGCGATGGGCGAGTTCGGCGCGGTGTCGGTGGTGTCCGGCCATATTCGCGGCGAAACCAACACCATGCCGTTGCTGGTTGAGATCCTCTACAATGAGTATCAGCTGGTCGCGGCGTTCTCGATCGCATCACTGCTGGCGCTGCTGGCATTGGTGACGTTGGTGGTGAAGACCATATTGGAAAGTCAGATCAAGGAAGGACGGCCCCCCAGTGACGATTGAGGTGCGCAACATCATCAAGCGCTTCGGCAATTTCACCGCGCTCGACAATGTCGCCCTCCGGGTCGACACCGGCGAATTGGTGGCGCTGCTCGGGCCGTCCGGCTCCGGCAAGACCACGCTGCTGCGCATTATCGCCGGGCTCGACTGGCCGGATTCCGGCTCGGTGGCGTTCGACGGCGAGGACGCGCTGTCGCGCGGGGCGGGCGAGCGCAATGTCGGCTTCGTGTTCCAGCATTACGCGCTGTTCCGGCACATGAGTGTGTTCGAGAACGTGGCATTCGGCTTGCGCGTGCAGCCGCGCCGGGTGCGCAAGAGCGAGGATCAGATCCGGGCGCGGGTCAAGGAACTGCTCGATCTGGTGCAGCTCGATTGGCTGGCCGAACGCTATCCGAACCAGCTGTCGGGCGGGCAGCGCCAACGCATCGCGCTTGCCCGGGCACTGGCGATCGAGCCGCGGATCTTGCTGCTGGACGAACCGTTCGGCGCGCTCGACGCCAAGGTGCGCAAGGAGTTGCGCAAATGGCTGCGCACGCTGCATGAGGAAATCCACGTCACCTCGCTGTTCGTCACCCACGACCAGGAAGAGGCGCTGGAAGTCGCCAACCGCGTGGTGGTGATGGACAAGGGCCGCATCGAGCAGATCGGCACCCCCGGCGATGTCTATGAGCGCCCGGCGACGGCGTTCGTGCACGGCTTCATCGGCGAATCGATCGTGCTGCCAGTCGAGGTACGCGAAGGCCGGGTGCGGCTCGGCGAGCGCGAATTGGCGCTCGATTCCAGCGATGCGCGGCCGGGGCCGTCAAAACTGTTCATCCGCCGCCACGATCTGGCGATCGGCCCGGTCGGCAGCGGGGCGCTGCAGGGCGCGGTCAAGCATGTCCGCGCCTTCGGGCCGACCCAGCGCGCCGACGTGCTGCTGCAGGCCGCTGGCGGCGAGGGCACCTTGATCGAGATCGACGCGCCGCGCGACCGCGACCTGAAGCCGGGTGACGTGATCGGCCTGCAGCCGCGGCGTTACCGGATTTTTGCCGACGGCGCCTGAACCGGCCCGATCTGGGGCAAGTCGGCCGCGTCCGGCCGGCAAATCGCCTGATCTTCACCTTTCAGCCACGGTTGACGTGCAACAACCGCGGTCCTGATTGGGGGAATCCAGATGATCCGGGTTGGACTGGCCGCATGCGGCCTTTTGCTGTTGGCGGGGTGTACGGCTGATGTCGCGCCGCCGCCGGTCGAGCAGCCGGCAATGTATCTCAGCATGGCCAATGGCGGCGCCAAGCTTGATCCGCAGGCGGCCGCGGTCATGATCTCGCAATACCGCCAGAACAATGGCCTCGGCGCGGTAACGGTCGATCCGGCGCTGGTCAAGCTCGCCGAGGACCAGTCGATGGCGATGGCGCGCAACAACAAGCTCGACCATGACGTCAAGGGACCGCTGGCCAAGCGCCTGAACGCGGGCGGCTATCCGGCCACCCTGGCGGTCGAGAACGTTTCTGCGGGCTATCACACTTTGGCCGAGGCGTTTTCGGGCTGGCGCGATTCGCCGCCGCACCGCGCCAACATGCTGAAAAGTGGCGTCAACAAGCTCGGCATCGCCGCGAGTTATGCGCCCGGCACCAAATACAAGGTGTTCTGGACCATGATCCTGGCGTCCACCGACGGCTAGACGACCGGATCTCGGGGCGATTGACGTTGCCGCCGACAACGGCCAATTTGCCAGAGTGGGTTTCGAGGAGCGGCGCGAAACAACATGGATGAAGTATCCCGAAAGTCCGCCAACCCTGCCAAGGCACGGCGGGTGCTGTTGCTGCAGGGTGGTGGTGCGCTCGGCGCCTATCAGGCCGGGGCCTATCAGGCGCTGGACGAGCATGATTTCGCCCCGCAATGGATTGCGGGCATTTCGATCGGCGCGATCAACGCCGCGATCATCGCCGGCAATCCGCCCGAGCTGCGGGTGCAGCGGCTGCGTGAATTCTGGGAGATGGCGGCGCAGCCCGCGCCCTGGCAACCGCTGATGCAGACGCATTTGCCGATGTTCAGCGAGACCAGCGCCGCGCTGATCGCGACGCTCGGCGTGCCCGGCTTTTTCACGCCGCGTTTCCCGCCCGCGCAGTTGTTCCCATCCGGCACGCCGGACAGCCTGAGCTATTACGACATCGAGCCGCTGCGCACGACGCTGGAGCGGCTGGTCGATTTCGGCCGCATCAACAACAACGCCGACGCCACGCGGCTGTCGATCGGTGCCGTGAACATCGCCACCGGCAATTTCTGCTATTTTGACAACACCAAGCAGCCGCTCGGCCCCGAGCACATCATGGCCGCGACCGCGCTGCCGCCGGGTTTTCCGGCGGTCAAGATCGGCGACGATTTCTACTGGGATGGCGGCGTCGCGTGCAGCACGCCGCTCGACTATGTGCTCGAGGATGTCTCCCAAAAAGACCTGCTGATCTTTCAGGTCGATCTGTTCAGCTCGCAGGGCCGGTTGCCGGAAACGCTGCTGGAAGCCGCCGAGCGCGAGAAGGACATTCGTCACTCCAGCCGCACAAGGCTCAACACCGACAAGGCCAAACAACTGCACAACGCGCGCAAGGCGCTTGGCGATCTGCTGGCGCGGCTGCCGGAGGAACAACGCAACGATCCGGCCTTGGCCCCGCTTCACGAAGCGGCGCGCGAAAACGCCATCACGGTGGTCAATCTGATCTACCGCAAGCGCGACTACGAAGCCTTGTCCAAGGACTACGATTTCTCGCGCGCCAACATGCTGGAGCATTGGAAGGCCGGCGAGCAGGATGTGCATCTGTCGATGCGCCATGGCGAATGGCTGCGTCCGGCACAGAGCGACGACACCATGGTGACCTGGGATCTCACCGCCGAGGCGTTCCGCTAGCGGCTCGGTCGGGCATGGCAGGTCAGAACGATCATCTTTGAAACGATGGCATCACGGGAGCTGCGAATGGCGACGTTGACAGGCAAGACCGCTGTTGTGACCGGTTCGACCAGCGGCATCGGCCTTGCTTATGCGCGAGCGCTCGCTGGCGCCGGCGCCAATCTCGTGATCAACGGCATGGGCGATGCCGACGACATCGAACGCGAGCGCGCCGGGCTCGAGCGCGACTTCGGCGTCACGGCGGTCTATTCGCCGGCCGACATGCTCAAGCCCGCGGAGATCGCGGAGATGGTGGCGCTCGGCGAGCGCACGTTCGGCGCGGTCGATATCCTGGTCAACAATGCCGGCATTCAGTTCGTGTCCCCGGTCGAGGATTTCCCGGTCGAGAAGTGGGACGCGATCATCGCCATCAATCTGTCCTCGGCGTTCCATGGCATCCGCGCCGTGGTGCCGGGCATGAAGAAGCGCGGCTGGGGCCGTATCATCAACACCGCCTCGGCGCATTCGCTGGTGGCCTCGCCGTTCAAGTCGGCCTATGTCGCCGCCAAACACGGCATCGCCGGTCTGACCAAGACGGTGGCGCTTGAGCTTGCGACCTCCGGCGTCACCTGCAATTGCATTTCGCCGGGCTATGTCTGGACACCGCTGGTCGAGCGGCAGATTCCCGACACCATGAAGGCGCGCAATCTCAGCAAGGAACAGGTCATCAACGACGTGCTGCTCCATGCCCAGCCGACCAAACAATTCGTCACGGTCGAACAAGTGGCGGAACTGGCGCTGTTCCTGTGCAGCGATGCGGCGAGCCAGATCACCGGTGCCAATCTGTCGATGGATGGCGGCTGGACCGCGGCCTGATCGCGCGCGGCCATCGCTTGGCCGGTGGCCTGATCTGTCTTTAGCTTTTATTCGGAAGCGTTGGCTTGGCGACGCTCAGCGCGGCGTGGGTGCGCATGCGACCGCATCGCGCAGGCCTGCGCAACCTTACCAATATTTCATATTGATGAACTGCTTGGTCAGCGAGCGTTCATGCGCGCGGCGCTATGGTCGCCACGGTTCGCGAACAAGGAGAATAATCCGATGAACCTGAAGTTTGCATTCGTGGCCATCGCAGCGCTTGGCGGCGTGGCACTGTCATCGGCAACGGCCTCTGCCGCCATGCCCAATGGTCTGCCGTCTGCCGCCGCCGATCAGACCGCAGTGGTCGATCAGGTGCGTTACGTCTGTAATGAGTGGGGACGCTGCTGGTGGCGGCCGAACTATTATGCGCCGCGCTACTATGCCCCGCGTCATTACTATGGCCCGCGCATGCACCACCGCCATTGGGGGCACCGCCATTACGGTCACCGTCATTGGGGCCACCGTCACGGTCACCGCTGGTGATCGTCACACGCCATCGGTGACGGCGGCCTTAGCGCCGCATCGAATGAGCGTTAGGTACACCTAGGCCTGCGGCTCTGATCGCATCAGGACCGCAGGCTTTTTTGTGAGTGATTTAGAGATCGAACTCGAACGGCGGTCGCGGCTAGCTAGCCTGTGCTGCAGACATCGACCCATTCGGCGCCGGTCAGGTCGGCCAACCGCTGCGGCGTGATCCGCACCGCGCTGTGGGTCGAGCCGGCGGCGGGCAGCACTTCGGCGAACGCTTTGAGCGACACGTCGCAATAGACCGGCAGCTCGGTCTTCAGGCCAAACGGACAGACCCCGCCGACCTGGTGGCCGGTGATCGCCACCACTTCCTCGGCGCTCAGCATCTTCACTTTGCCGCCGAACTGCGCCTTGGCCTTCTTGTTGTCGAGCCTGGTAGTGCCGCTCGCCACCACCAGAAACACCCGGTCGCCGACTTTCAGCGACAGCGTCTTGGCGATCTCGCTCGGCGTGACGCCGAACGCCGCAGCCGCGAGCGGTACGGTGGCTGCGCTGTGGTCGGATACGGCGACGGCGATGTCGGGGGCGTGTTGCGCGAAGAACGCGCGGACAGTGTCGAGACTCATGTCGCTCTTTTAGCGGCGATCGTCAGGTAATCAAGGTCAGGAATCCGCTCAGACCATCAAGCTCAGGCACGCAAGCTGAACCGCCACCGCGAGCCGCGACTCGGGCCGAGCTTGGACAATTCCGCAGCCGCGATCAGTTCAGGCAGCGGCGATGGTCTGGCTCTGAATGTTCTGCGCGGTGCGACGCAACGCCGTCAGAAAACGCTGCTTGGCGCCGTCCTCATCGATCGAGCCGGAGATGGTGTTGATGCTGATCGCAGCCACCACGGCGCCGCGCTGGTCGCGCACCGGCACGGCGATGCCGCAGATCGCCGGATCAAGTTCGCCGTCGACCCAGGCGTAGCCCTGATCCCGCACCCGCTGCAATTCGGCGGTCAGCTTGTCCGGCTCGACCAATGTGCGCGGCGTCAGCTTCTGCAGCGTGGCGTTTTCCAGGAAGTAGTTCAGTTTTTCCGGCGGCAGCGCCGCCAGCAGCACCCGGCCGAGCGACACCACATGGGCCGGCAGCCGGCTGCCGATGCCGAGATTGGCGGACAGAATGCGCCGCGCCGGCAGTCGCAGCGCATAGACGATCTCAGTCTCGTCGAGCACCGCCAGCGCGCAGGATTCGCCAATGTCGTTGCGCAGGTCTTCCAGGGCGCTTTGCGCATAACCCCAATAGGGCAGGGCGTTCAGGTAGGACAGGCCGAGGCCCAGCGCCCGTGGCCGCAAACT
This sequence comes from Rhodopseudomonas faecalis, assembly GCF_003217325.1. GTDB lineage: Bacteria > Pseudomonadota > Alphaproteobacteria > Rhizobiales > Xanthobacteraceae > Rhodopseudomonas > Rhodopseudomonas faecalis. The sequence goes on along the minus strand of NZ_QJTI01000011.1, from coordinate 111,908 downwards.
GAAGTAACGGCCTTCCACTTCGCAGTAGTTGAGCGCCACCAGTGTGGCCAGCATCCGCCGCGTCGTTGCCCGGTTCAGGCCGGCGGCTAGTGCCGCTTCGGACAATGTATGCCTGCCTGGCGGGCGCCCCAGAGCTTCGACGACGGAGAAGCCACGCGCAATTGCGCGAACGAAACTATCGCTTTCCTTGGCCATTACGAAGCTCCTCGGGAGAGAATCTTGTCAATTGCGATGTATAGTCGCATAATTTTCGAAGATCGACCAGAACAGGCGTGCTGCGAACTGAAGGAGCCGCGCAAGTGGAGGGGCGCTACGAGACCGATTTCTGGAAGGACGCGACTACCCGGAAAATGTGGGACGAGATCGTGCCGGGCGAGCGGCGCCCGACGCTGCCTTACGTGCTGACCCGGGAAGCCATTGAACTGTATTGCCGTGCGGTCGGCGAAACCAACCCGCTCTATCTCGACGAAGCCTACGCCAATCGTTCGGTCTATCGCGGACTGATCGCGCCGCCGTCGATCCACATTCTGTTGATGTTCGCCTGCACGCCGGCCGACGACTGGATGCGCACGCCCGGGACCATCAATGCCGGTCAAAGCTGGAGTTACAATATTCCGGCGCGGCCCGGTGATACGATCACGCTCGAAGCGCGCGCGCTCGACAAGTTCATTCGGCGTGAGCGGCTTTTCGTTGTGCACGATAATGTATTCTTCAATCAGCACGGCGAGGTGATTTGCTCCGGTCGCGGTCACACCATCCGGCCTAGGTGATGACTGTTGGCTTAATTCCTAACCCCGTAAAAATACGGGGACGGGCGGCGAGGGGACATGACGTCATTTGAGGGAGTTAGCGTCGGCGACGCCATTGCGGGGCCTTCGTTCACAGTGACCCGCGAGTCGATCCGGCTGTTTTGCGAGGCGTCGCTCGACTACAATCCGCTGCACCTCGACGAGGCTTATATGTTGGGCAGTTTTGGCAAGACGCAATTCGGCGGCGTCATCATGCACGGCATGACCAATTTCGGGCTGATCACCCGGATGATCACCGATTGGGCTTGTCCGCAGGGAGCGATCCATCGCCGCCTGGAAACGCGCTGGCTCAAGCCGGTGCGACTGGGTGATACCATCGACCCTGCAGGAGTTGTGACAGCGAAGCACACGACGGCTGGATCGCGATGGGTTATAATCAACGTGACCGTCTGCAATCAGGACGGCGAACAGGTCGCCCGCGGCGAGGCGATGGTCGAGTTTCCGCTGCCGGCGTGAAGTGCACTCAGCTCCTTGGGAGAGATGAATGAAAACGTTTTCGGCGCTACTCATGGGAGCTGTGCTGGCGATCGTCGCCGCGGTGGCTCCCGCGCAAGCGCAACGGATGCCGGAGTCGATCAAGATCATCGTGCCATTCCCGGCCGGCGGCACCACCGACATCCTGGCGCGACATATCGCGAAGCATCTTGGTGATAAGCTCGGCGTGCAGACCGTGGTGGAAAACCGCGCCGGCGCCTCCGGGACCATCGGCTCCGACTTCGTGGCCAAGTCGCCGGCCGATGGCAGCGTGCTGCTGCTGGCCGCGACCCACCACGTCATCAATCCGAGCCTGTATCGCAAGTTGCCCTACGACACCGTCAAGGCGTTCTCGCCGATCGCGCAGGTGGCGACTGCCCCCAATGCGCTGGTGGTGACCAAGGATTTTCCGGCCAAGTCGGTCGCCGAACTGATCGTGCTGGCCAAGCAGCAGCCCGGCAAACTGTCGTTCGGTTCGAGCGGCATCGGCGGCGCCAATCATCTGTCCGGCGAACTGTTCAAGCAGATGACCGGCATCGACATGGTGCACATCCCCTATAAGGGCGCTGCGCCGGCGATGAATGATCTGATCGGCGGGCACATTCCGATCCTGTTCGATTCGCTGCCCACGGTGATCCCGGCGGCGCAGGGCGGGTTGCTGCGGGTGCTGGCCGTCACCAGCCGGGAACGCGCGCCGACCTTGCCGGACGTGCCGACCCTCGATGAGTCCGGGGTCAAAGGCTTTGAGTCATTGGGTTGGTTCGGCCTTTATATGCCGCAGGCCAATGGCAACGCGGTCTATCAGAAGCTGACCGCGACCATGGCGGAAGTGCTGGCCTCGCCCGAACTGGCCGAGAAGTTCAGCGCCCATGGCGTGCAGGTCGGTAAGCTGACCGGCGAATCGTTCAGCAAGTTCGTCGAATCGGAGATTACCCGTTGGGGCGGGGTGGTGCGCGCCGCCAACGTGCCCCCACAGGATTAAAGGCACAGGCCCGGAGCCCGATTGCAGTGAAAAACGCTGCAGAATCGGTGCTCCGGGCGCGCTGGCCTGCCGGAGCTGATTGACAGCCCGGCATCGGCTGGCTAAAAACCATCCTGTCTTGGGCGGCTCGCCGCTACCGGGATGACGTTCTGTTGTTTGCCCTTTCGGCCTGTACTCACGGCCTTTCAAACGTCTAGGATTGACCCATGAAGGTCCGTAACTCGCTGAAGTCGCTGCGCACCCGCAACCGCAACAACCGTCTGGTCCGTCGCAAGGGCCGGGTGTACGTGATCAACAAGGTGCAGCGCCGCTACAAGGCCCGCCAGGGTTGATCACGGGTTCGGAACGCGCCTCGCGCCTTCCTGCCTGTACTGCATAAGCCATCACAGCGCTGTGACACCGCTCCCCTTGCGGTGTCGGAGCTCGTCGCTACAGTCGCGAGATGGCACGGCGATCTCTCTTATCGCGACCAATGCGATCAGCATGGCTGATCGCCGCCTTGATGGCGGCGACGCCAGGCTGGACGCAGTCGCAGCCTCATGGCCTGGCGCCGGATGCGGATCAGCGCTCGTTGACGCGGCCGACTGAGCCGCCTGCCAGGCTGCCCGATTCCAAATCCCCGAATTCCAAGCAGCCGAAAGCCAGCGCCGATCGCGAGCGCGGCATCGATTTTCTGCTCGGCGCGCTGCAGGCGGCCCCGGACCAGACCAGCGCCAAGCATGTCGAAGCCCGGATCTGGGCGCTGTGGAGCCACACCTCCAGCGATACCGCGACCTTGCTGATGGCGCGCTCGAAAACGGCGATCGCCAACGGCCAGCCCGATGTCGCGCTCAAGCTGCTCGATGCCGTGATCAAGCTGAAGCCCGATTATATCGAGGGCTGGAATCGGCGCGCGACGCTGTATTACGTCAAGAACGACTATGATCACGCGCTGCGCGATATCGAGCAGGTGCTGAAACGCGAGCCGCGGCACTTCGGCGCGCTGGCCGGGCTCGGCATGATCATGCAGGACCTCGGCGACGACAAGCGCGCCCTCGCGGCCTATCGCAAGGCGCTGGCCGTCAACCCGCACCTCGACAAGGTGCCGGATCTGGTCAAGAAACTGTCCGAGAAGGTCGAAGGCCGCGATATCTAGCGGCGCGCCACCTCAGCGGCACGCCTCCCACCTGAGCGGGGCGGCACCTGAGCGCGGCGCGTCGGCGCCGCTCAGGCAGGTATCCAGGTCAGGATGCTATCCCAGTCAGGCTTGTATCCAAATCGAGCTTGTAGTCAGGCTGCTATCCAGCCTCAGCTCGGCTCAGCCGTTTTCTTCTTGGTTTTCGGGGCCTCTTCGGTCGGACCGACATAGGCGATCCGCACCATATTGGTGGTGCCCGGAGTGCCGAGCGGCACGCCGGCGACCACGATCACCCGCTGCCCGGATTTGGCAAAGCCATCGCGGAACGCGATCGAGCCGGCGCGGTCGATCATGTCGTCCTGGTCCTGCGCATCCTCGGCGACCACGCAGTGCACGCCCCACACCACCGACAGTTTTCGGCCGGTCAGGATGTTGGGCGAGATCGCCACCACCGGCACCCGGGCGCGCTCGCGCGCCACCCGCAGTGCGGTCGAGCCGGAGCTGGTCCAGCAGATGATCGCCGACAAATCGAGCGTTTCGGCGATGTGCCGCGCGGCGCCGGCGATCGCGTCGCCGGCCGTGGCTTCCGGCTCGGGACGCTGCGCCGCGATCACGGTGCGATAGGTCGGGTCGCGCTCGACCTCTTCGCCGATCCGGTTCATGGTCGACACCGCTTCGACCGCGAATTTGCCGGCCGCCGATTCCGCCGACAACATGATGGCATCGGCGCCCTCATAGACCGCGGTCGCGACGTCCGACACTTCGGCGCGGGTCGGCACCGGGCTCGAAATCATCGATTCCAGCATCTGGGTGGCGATCACCACCGGCTTGCCAGCGCGGCGCGCCAGCCGCGTCATCTGCTTTTGCAGGCTGGGCACGCGCTCCAGCGGCATTTCAACGCCAAGATCGCCGCGCGCCACCATCAAGGCATCGGAGGCGTCGATGATGTCCTGCAGTCGGTCGATCGCCTGCGGTTTTTCGATCTTGGCCATCACCGCGGCGCGGCCGCGGATCATGCGCTTGGCTTCGATCACGTCTTCGGCGCGCTGCACGAAGGACAGCGCCACCCAGTCGATGCCGGTCTCGCACGCCGCCTCAAGGTCGGCGCGGTCCTTGTTGGTCATCGCCGACATCGGCAGGTCGGTATCGGGCAGGCTGACGCCCTTGCGGTCCGACATCCGGCCGCCGATCACCACGCGCGTGACGGTGCGATCATGCGAACATTCCTCGGCGATCAGCCGCACCTTGCCGTCATCAAGCAGCAGCGCGTCGCCGACCTTCAAGGCGGCCAGAATTTCCGGATGGGGCAGGTGCACGCGGTTTTCGTCGCCCGGCTCCTTGAGGGAATCGAGCACGAAAGTGGCGCCGTTCTTGAGCTGGATCGGGCCATTGCCGAACAGGCCGAGCCGCAGCTTCGGGCCCTGCAGGTCGACCAGGATCCCGATCGGCCGGCCATAGCTGCTTTCGACATTGCGGATGGTCTGAACCAGCTCTCGCATCTTGTCGTGCGAGGTGTGGCTCATATTGATCCGGAAAATGTCGGCGCCGGCCTCGAACAGCTTGCGGATCGTGGCGCTGTCGGACGAGGCGGGGCCCAGCGTGGCGAGAATTTTGATACGGCGAAGACGTCTCATGGCTTGCTTCCGGGCGTGCCGCCTGGCGAGAGACCAGACGCGCCCGGAGGCGTTCCACCCTGTGAATTAGGCAATCCGGGCAGGCCGCCCCCGGGCGTGCCGGGCATGCCCGGCATCCGTTGCGGATTCTGCTCGGAACTCTCAGTCAGTTGCACGGTCCAGGCGCGCTGATCGCCGGTGTCGACCTCGAAGAAGCCGGTCCGGTCAAAACCGCGCGCCAGGCAGTTTTCGGTCCCTTTGATGGTGAATTCCTTGTCGCGCGAACACATGAAGGCCTGCCCCGACCATTCGCCACCGCGGTCATAGTCCAGCGCATAGATATAGTAGTAGCGTGCGACAAGCGTGCCACGCAGCAGCGTTTCGCAGCTGCGTGACGATACATTCCACCAGCCTTCGGTGGTCCAGCCATCGGCATCCTTGTAGCCAAGCGCAATGCCGACCCGGCTGGAGGTGTTGTTGCAGAGCCGAAAATCGGCCGCGGCCGGCGCGGCCGCAAGCGACGCCAGCAACGCGGCGGCCGCCGGAACCAGGCGGGAGCGACGTCGAAGCGAGATCATGGTGCGGTGTGGAACGTCTGCGGTCATTCGGTCAAGCTACAGCAACTGCAATCGATTTGGCGCGCTCCGCGGCCCGCTGTCAACGGTGCGGCGTCCGCGATGCGAAGGGGATCGAGCTGCCAGTGCTCGCGTTCTCTAACCCGTGGATGTGGCAAAATCTGTGGCAGCTCCCATTTCTGGTCAATTCCTTTAACGAAATGCAGCAATTCCACGAGGCTTGAGCGATGGCGATCGATAAGGACACCTGGACCGAACTCGAGGCTGCGGCATTTCGCCGGCTGATTGGCCATCTGCGCGAGCGCAGCGATGTCGCCAATATCGACTTGATGAACCTCGCCGGCTTCTGCCGCAACTGTCTGTCGAACTGGCTGAAGGACGAGGCCGACGCCAAGGGCGTCGAGCTGTCGCGCGATGATAGCCGCGAGGCGGTGTACGGCATGCCCTACGAGGTCTGGAAAGAGCGCCATCAGGCGCAGGCCACACCCGAGCAACTGGCGCAATTCGCCAAGGCCAGCAAGCCGCACACACCCTAGAGTCGTAGCGATGCGGGGCGACTCGCGGGTGGCGACTCGCCACCTTTTTTTGTTGCGCTGTCCCGAGCGCGACCGCCTTGCGCGGCGCCGCACAAACCGTTAGCCATGCGCGCTGGCGGCCTGTGGGTCACTGTGGACGAGCGCCTTGATGCTTGACGTCAAGCCTCGCCCTCGTGAGTGTCGCTCCGCGTCCTGGGGCGCGGCCCGAGCCACCCTTGATTCGTATTTCTCATCCAATCGTTCACGTCAGGAGTACATGATGGCCACCTCTGCTGCCGTCCAGGAAGAACCCGCGACCAAATTCGCGAAGGATCAGCTGCGGGCCATCATCGAGCGCATCGAGCGGCTGGAAGAAGAGAAAAAGGCGATTTCCGACGACATCCGCGACGTCTATGCCGAGGCCAAGGGCAATGGCTACGACGTCAAGGCGCTGCGCACCATCGTGCGCATGCGCAAGCAGGACGCCGACGAGCGCGCCGAGCAGGAAAGCATCCTGGAAACCTATCTGCAGGCGCTCGGTATGCTCTGAGTCTGATGCGGTTCTGAGCGATCAGAACCGCAACGCCTTCCAGGCTTGCTGGGGGCAGTGGTGACGCGAGCGGCGCGCCACATGGCCCCGACAAGTGCCAGAGCCTCACGTTGCGCTCAGGCACCAGGACGGTCACCGAGATCGTCCCCCACCGTGGCCGGTGCTTCGGCCGAACATCCCCGAACGAAAGTGAATTGACCCACGGCGGCTGCGATCAGCGCTCCGCCGCGGCGCCGCGCGTCGTCACGCCGGCGGCTTCAGAGTGCAGGAACGAGCAGGGTGGCTTCCGGTTGTCGCTGCAACAACCGGAGCAGCGGCGGACAAGGACGATGCCGGCGAAGTCGCGCAACAAGATGTCAGAGCCCGGCACGGCCGAGGACTGACGTCGTCGCTCGTCGCGGCCGCCGTGCGTGCAGCGTCGGTGCGCTCACCGGCGCTACGGGGTGTCACCGCAAACCGCGCGCGACGCGCGTCAACGTCGCCCGTCGCGTGATCCGAGCCAAGCGATCAGTCCGAGTGTGGCTTCCGTCGACCGGACACGCTGTTCCAGATTATTGCGCAGCGTTTCGTCAGTGGTCTGCTTGGCCTGCTGCCGACACTGCTCAGAAAAAGCGAACAGTCGCTGTTCAAGCGACAATTGTTGCTTGGTTCGATTCCGACGCCCCTTCATGCGGATACCTCCATACCGGGCGTTTTCAGGCTAATGGGCCTGTCATTCGCGGGCATTTACTTATGTTATTCACCTGAGGCAGTTTGCATGGATGACCACGCGGCGCTCGATCCGATCGCCGTTACAACGGGCTCCTCAAACGGCCAAAGCGGCAGACGGCGCGCGTGCGTATCGCGCACGCAACGAAGGTAGCGCGGCTTGTTCTGGTGACCTGCCGCTGATCCGCTAAGCGAGTTCGCCGATCTCAGCGTGCGGCTGATGACGCGACGGCGACGTCACGCGATGGAGATAGCTCTCATCGAACAACGACAATTCTCGCAAGCCGCGCAAATTGTGAATCGTCAAGCGGCGGCCGCGCAGTGACATCAGCCGTGTGGCACGCAATTCCTGCAGCGATCGGTTGACATGCACCAGGGACAGGCCGAGCAGATCGCCGAGATCAGCCTGGGTCACCGGCATGTCGTAGGACAGCTCATCGTCGACCAGGCCGATATTCTCCAGCCGCAAATGCAGCTCGCAAAACAGATGGCCAAGCCGCTCGGTTGCGGTGCGCCGTCCCAGGCTGATGAGATGCTCGCGTTCGATGGCGAACGACGTCAACAGGTCCCACCACAACGCCTCCTCAATGCGTGGGCTGGCCTGCGCCGTGCTGCGCATGGTGTCGTGCCGTAGCTGCGCGATCGTCACCGGGGTGATCGCCGCGATCGCGTTGGTCATGAAGCGGGGGAGTATCCCGAACGGCTCGCACAGATCGCCGGGCAGATACAGCGATACGATCTGCCGTTTGCCGTTTTCCAGCGTGGTGTAGTGGCAGGCCCAGCCTTCCACGATCAGGGTCAGGTGTCCGCGCGGCTCGCCTTCGATCGAGACGTCTTCGCGTGCGGCCAGCGAGCGCACGGGGCGCGCGAGCGCGATCAGGACGTTCTCGTTGTCTTGGGTTAAATGCGCGCCGTGGCGGAGTTTCCGCAAGAAGGGATGGGCCATTGGGATGCCTCTCTCACGGACACGACCTGATGTCGCCTGGCTTGGCCAAACATCCTATGAGAGAGGTGGCCGGCACGACGGCTCCCGCGCTCGTCTGGACATTACCGCTAATGATCGACAACGCCGCTGAGCGTCTTAGGTTCCATGGTCATATGTTAAAACCCTGCTCGGTGCAGATCGGTGGGAACGCTAGCTCACAGCGAGCGCCTTGGTCTCTGCTGTCGGGACAAGGTTGGTTTACGCGCGCTGCCATTGGCGTTGGCGCCAGGGACTGAGCGCCATCACGCCGAAATGGCCGAGCGGTTCGCACACCACATTGTTGCTCGGCACCCTCAGCGCCGCGCGTCTGACCAAGGCGGCCCGGCGCGCGCGCGGCACGTAGCGATCGAAAGCGCCGATCGAGAACCGGCTACGCGGATCGATCCGGTGCAACCAATCGATCGGGTGCAGGCCGTGCAGGGCGCTGGTGAAATCGCCAAGGGTGACGCCGCGGTTTTCGGCTTCGCGCCGCACCGCCCGCGCCGCCGGACTCTGCCAGATCATCAGGTCGCCGCGATCGGCCGAGGCGAAGCTCCACAATTTGGTGCAATAGCGTCCGGCAAGCAGCGTCGCCGGCACCGTGCCCATGCTGAGGCCCACCAGGATAGGTGGGCTGCGACGCTCGATCTCTTCCGCCGCATCGTCGAGCACCAGCCGGATGGCGCGGGCACACGCCTCTGGGTCGGCGTGCACCACAGCCGCTGGCAACTCATAACAGAGCCGCCAGCGCCGCAGGCCGAGCAGTCCGAACCTCATCGCTGTACGGAAACTGGTGTGCCACGGCAGAAAGTAGATGGCGCCGCCGGCATCGCTGCCGGTGATCCGGCGAAAGCGCATGGTGCTATCCGGGGCGACCATCTTGGGCACCTCTGACGGCGTCAATAGGTTCCGGTTCGATAGCCGGCCGACTCTGCCGACAGCAGACGCGACAGCGGCACGATCTGATAGATCGCTGAGGCCGCGACCAGCACATAGATGATGCGCGAGGCGAGTGATGACGTGGCCGTTTCGGCGGCACCGTTGCCGAGAATGGCTGATACCAGGTCGAAGTCGAACAGGCCCACCAGGCCCCAGTTCAGGCCGCCAACAATCACCAGCAGCAGAGTGACGACGTTTAGAATGCGCATAGTGTTCTCCGATGATGTGAGACCGACCAACGACGCAAGGTGGTGGCCGTTCCTATCGGAGGGGCGTGCGCCTCGCGCACGATGCGGCGGAACGAATGTCGCCAGCGCGTTTTATGCAGCGATGGCGAGTCATGACAATCGACGTAACCGCACCGGTAACGAGCCCGCGCCCTTGCTGCTGCTGGCGGTGGCATTGGTTCCGCTGCTCGGCGTGGCGGCTTGGCTGATCGGCTGGTTTGGTAGCTGAAGGCGCCGCGCGACAGTCAGCAATGGTCGGAGTTGAGTAGCCCGGATCAAGCGTAGCGCAATGCGGGGAATAGTGCGGGCTGCGGTTAGCGCAGCGCCGCGGTCACGAACGGGGTGGTCGGCACCGAGACCACCGCCTCACCGGAGAACTGATCGCAGGCCAGGCCGGCATGCGGGTCTTCGGAAAACGCCATCGCCACGGTGGCGGTCGGCTTGCTGAAATACGAGCGCAAAATCGTCATGTCGGTGTCGCCGAACACCGTCGAGGTCATGCTCGCGGCGCTCGGCGCCAGGATCATGGCGCGCAGCCAGATGTCATCATCGCGGCTGGCGGCGGCGAGCCGCGACGAGGTCGTGACCAGATGCCCCTGAATCCGGCCCTGATGATTCTTGGCGACGGTGGTGACGCTGCCGGCGGCCGGCGCGGCATGACGCTGCACGGCGGCGGCACGCACGGTGCGCGGCACCGGAGCGCTGGCGGCAACGATCGGCGCGCGGTCGATCGGCGAAGGCGGCGGCGCAAAGGCCATCGCCTGCATCGCGGCATTGGAGGCGGAAGCGGGAGCGGCGGTGTCGGCGGCCGGCTCGCGGGCCTTGAGGGCGGCGATCTGCGCCGCCGTAGCCTGCTGCGCTTTCGGCATGTCGTCCCAGAAGCCGCGGGCATTGATGATATCGGCCGGAGTTTGCGGCCGGGTCTCGGTGCTGGCGGCGGGCTTGGCGGCGGCCGCGGGTTTGGCAGGACGCGCCATCGGCACCGGCACCATTTGGTCGGCGCTCGCGACCTGAACCGGGGCGACCGGCTTCTCACGCGGCATCGGAATGGTGTCGACGATCTTCAATTCGCCCGGCTTGACGTCGGCGAGTTTGACGTCGGGCTGCTTCGGCGCCAACACCGGCGCGGTCGCGGCCGGCGCGCTCTTGGCGGCAGTCGGCGTTGGTGCGCCTTCGTCGTCCTCTTCGGCCGATTTCGAATTGAACAGCGAGGCCAGGAAACCCGACTTGCTACCGCTGGCGTCTGAAGCGCCGCGCTTTTCGATGTCGGCGAGCGCGAGTTGATAACCCTTCAGCGGCGTGCCGTTAGCAGGCAGGTGCACGGTGCGGCCATCGGGGAAGACGCGCGCCAGCTGATCGGAGGTCATGCGCGGCCAATGCCGGATGCGGCCGGTGTCGAGATGGACGAACGGCGAGCCTGAACTCGGATAAAAACCGACGCCGCCGCGCTGCAAGCGCAGCCCCGCCGCGCGGATCTGCTCCAGCGGCACGCCCGGAATGTAGAAGTCCATCGCATGGCCCAGCATGTGCTGGCTGAAGCGCGCCACGCCCGAGGAGCGGCGGCGCAGCATGGCGTTGGTCGCCGGAGAGCGATAAGCGGAGATGATCTTGATCGGCTGTTTGCCGTCGACGTCGCGATAGACCTCCCACAGGATGTCGAATAGGCGACGGTCCATGGTGGTCTGTTCTTGGCTGCGCCAGTCGCGCAGGAAGTAATTGATCTGCTTCATCGCCGCTTCGTCGTAGCGGCCATTGCGCTTGAAAGTGACGGTAAGGGCTTCACCCGAATGGGTGTGATGGAAGGAGAGAGTACGAGTATCGCCGACAGCGGTGGCGTCGCGGACCGAGCCGGCGCCAGCTAAAAGCAGTGCCGATGCCAATCCCGCCGTTAATCCGGCGCGCGTTGACGACAGCAACCTGAGACGGCGTGCGAAACCAGCGAGCACGTATCACCCACCCCAATGAGACTCATTCCGGAAATCCTGTCCGCCCAATACCCCGTCGCGGTCAAACAGGATGAACGTAGTCTTAAACCGGGAGGGTTAATTGAGATTTACGCCCCACGCTCCCGGCGGCTGTGGAAAATAGCGCGCCGAACATGGCGAAATATAGCCCATTGATTAAATCACGATGGACAATGGTTAATAACAGCGGCTCAGACCAAGCTGAGCCACTGATTTAGCTGCCAAATTTTGGTTAACAGCAAAGCTGTCCCAAAGCCTTGCTAGCGCGCGAACACGTTGCGTGGTGGGCGCTGAGTGGGGCCAGGATGTGGCGGCAGGCCAAAAAGTCGTTCAAAAAACGAGAAGCCGCTCGCCCCCTGGGCCGGTCCATTGTCGTTGAACGCCACCCCTTGCGGGATGTCGGCACGCGGCCGCGAGTAGCTCGGCTGGGCGTGGGCGACAATGCTTTCCAAATCCTTACCGCGGCTGTCGCGCATCAGCGAGATCATCACCGCGTCGCGGCCATAGATGTCCTTGCGGAATTGCAGCTTGCCGGCGTCGTCAACAAAGGCGGTCTGGTAGGTGATGTTGACCGGGATCGGCGTCGGGAATTTCAGATCGATCTCGCTGCGGCCATACATGCCGCGAATGCGCTCCGGCGTGTAGCGCTCATTCGGCATGGTGATGTTGAGCAGCGTCGCGGCGTACTGATCGGGGTTTTGCACGCGCATGCAGCCATGGCTGAACGCGCGCTCCTCGCGCCCGAACAGATGCTTGTCCGGCGTGTCGTGCTGATACACCAGGAACTTGTTCGGGAAGTTGAAGCGAATCCGGCCGAGCGCGTTGCCTTCACCTGGCGGCTGCGAAATGTGGATCGAGCCGTCGCGATTGCGCTCCAGCCGCAGCCCCATCCGTTGCAGCACGGTCGGGTCCTGTTGCAGTGCCGGCAGATACTCATTGTAGATGATCGACGGCGGCACGTTCCAGGTCGGGTTGACCGTGATGTACTTCATCGTCTCGGTCAGCATCGGGGTGGCGTGCTTGCCGGGCTTGCCGGTGACGACGCGCGTGGTCCAGACCTGGGCGTCGTTCTGCATGACCTTCAAGGTGAAGTCGGGAATGTTGAGGATCACATAGGCATTGCCGAGCGACGGCACGCCGAGCTGGCGCGGCAGCCAGCGCAGCCGCTCCATGTTCACCAGAACGATGTCGATATGCCGGTCGCGCTTCGGGCTGTTCAGCGCCTTCACCGTGCGCTCGTCGAGCACGCCGGTTTCGGGCAGATCGACGCTTTCCTGGAATTTGCGAACCGCGGCCGCCACCTTGGCGTCGTAGCGCAGGCTGTCGGCGTTCTCGCTGATGCTGAGCCGGGCGCGCAGTTGCGGCACGCGCGGATCATCCATTTCCACCGCCGGCTTCTTCTTGCGCTCCGGCACGTATTTCAGCGCCGGTCCATCGCCGATGGTGATGGTGGTGCCGCTGCTTTCGCCGCGCAATTCGGCGAGCTTGGCCTTGAGGTCGCGGTACAGCTTGAGCGGCGGATTGTAGCTCGCCAGCGCGGCCGACGGATCGCTGGCGGTGGTGACGTTCGCCAGCACCTGCGCCGGATCGATCGGATGCTCCGGATAGAGGATGTCGGCGCTGACCTGCGAGAAATGCATCCGCCCGCTCTGGGCATGACGGGCATAATCCAGCATCGACGCGGTCAGTTTCAGCTCGGCTTCCGCGAGCGCAGCAGGGGTGGTGGCCGCGGCGAAATCCGGCACCGGATAATCGGTGGGCGACAGACCTTCGGCGGCGGCGTCACGCAGGCGGGCGGTCACGCTCTTGGCGAGCGGGGTCGCGGCGCCCGCGCTGCTCCACAGCGGCGCGTAATCGCGCGCGGCATAAAACTTCTCGACCGCGGCGCGCTCGGCCTTGCGGTCGAGCAGCTTGGCGGCCTTGCCAGCAAGCAGATCGCGCAGCTGTTCGGCGACCGGCTGATCGGTTGCGGGGATGGTGATCGCCACATGCGCCGGCTTCTCGCCTGATTCCTTGGCCGACTCCTTGACCGCTTCCTTGCTCGTTTCCTTGCTGGTGTCTTTGGCAGCTTCGGCGCTGGGCTGCTTGGAATCGTCCTTCACGGCGGCAGGGGCCGCCGCGGTGGTTTCGGCAGCCGGTGGCGTGGCCGGCGCGGTGGCCGCAGCCGGTGCGGTTTCGGTCTTCAGATCGGCAATCGAAGGCGGGGGCAGATCAACCGGCTCGGGCACCGGTACGGCGGCGTCGATGGCAAGGTCCTCTGCCGTGCGTGTCGCAGCCGACTGGCCGAGGGCTGAAGTCGCCGACAGCGCCACAAAGCTCGCCGCAACCGCGATCAGAACGCGGTCGAAACCGCGGCGGCCGTGAGAGGTATCTCGCATTTCGCACCCCTTGATGGACTGTCGCCGGGAGCGGCCGTCATGACGTCCGTCTTTCAACGTCACGTCTGACCTTTGTCACGGCGATGAGCCGCCGCGACAGCGCCCGATTCGATCGAGTCTCGACTCGTTATCATTAACATGCAGCCCAGCAGACGACAGGGGCTGCTCACGACAAACTGACCGCGAGGGTCTGTAATGCACAGGACGCCTCGGCCGCTTTTGCCATTCATGCCGCGATTTGTCTGTCACCGTGCGGCAACGGTTCAAGGGTTCCTCGGGGGCAGGGGGCAGGCCCCGCGGAACCCGCTGCGCCGATTACGGGTGCGACTGCCGATCGGTGTCGGGGAGCAGGTCGTCGAGCTTGCGATACAGTGTAGAGCGGCCGATCTTCAACCGCCGCGCCACTTCCGACATCTGGCCGCGATAATGCGCAATCGCGAAGCGGATGATGTCGCCTTCCAGTTCGGCCAGCGGCCGGACCTCGCCCTCGGCCGTCAACAGCGGCAGGCTGCCCATCGCCGGCAGCGGCGCAATCGGAATATCGGCTTCGACGATGCTCGGCGCGATGGTGGAGACGCCGGGCTCGATCAACAGCGGTTCGCTGGGCAACTCCAGCCGGCTGTTCTGGGCGGCGGTCAGCGGGAAGTCGGCGACGTCGAGCTGCTGCGCATCGCTCATCACCACCGCGCGGTATACGGCGTTTTCAAGCTGGCGGACATTGCCCGGCCAATCGAACTGCACCAGACGCGCCATCGCCTCGGCGCTGACGCCGGTGATGACGCGGTTTTCCTCGGCGCAGAATCGCGCCAGGAAATGCCGCACCAGATGCGGGATGTCTTCGCGCCGCGTGCGCAGCGGCGGCACGGTCAGCGGCAGCACATGCAGCCGATAAAACAGGTCTTCGCGGAATTGCCCGGCTTTGACGCGGTCGAGCAGCCCGCGATTGCTGGCGGAGATGATGCGGACATCGACCTTGACCGGCTTGCGGCCGCCGACCGCTTCAACCGTGCCTTCCTGCAAGGCGCGCAGCAGCTTGACCTGGGCATTGAGCGGCAGCTCGCTGATTTCGTCGAGAAACAGCGTGCCGCCGGAGGCTTCGATGAATTTGCCGGTGTGGCGCTCGGTGGCGCCGGTGAACGCGCCTTTCTCGTGGCCGAACAGGATCGATTCCACCAGATTGTCGGGAATCGCGCCGCAGTTCACCGCCACGAACGGCTTGCTGCTGCGATCGCTCGAGCCGTGAATGGCGCGCGCGATCAATTCCTTGCCGACGCCTGATTCGCCTTCGATCTGCACGGGAATGCTGGAAGTAGCCGCGCGCCGCGCGATCTGCAGCACCCTTGCCATCGCCTCGCTGCGCGTCACCAGATCGGCGAAGGTCAGCCGGCCTTCGCGGCTGTGGCGGATACGCTGCAATTCGCCCTTGAGCGCGCTGGCGTTGAGCGCATTGCGCAGCGACACTTGCAGCCGCTCGACGCCGACCGGCTTGACCACGAAATCCTGGGCGCCGGCGCGCATCGCCGACACCACATTGTCGATGCCGCCATGAGCGGTCTGCACGATCACCGGGATCGACAGCCCCATTTCGCGCATGGCGCTGAGCACGCCCATGCCGTCGAGGCCAGGCATCACCAGGTCGAGCACCACCACATCAATCGCCGGTTCGTCGCCGGCCGTCAGCCGTGCAATGGCAGCATCGCCGCTGTCGACCGTGACGGCTTCATAGCCGCAACGCTGCACCATGTTTTCAACGAGGCGGCGTTGCACAGGATCGTCATCGGCGATCAGAATTCTCTCGACCATGGGTACTCCAAAACGGGCGTTGTCCCGATTTGGGCCACCATGGCCGCGGAAGCGTTAACGCTTCATGAAAACGGCATATAGCCGCTGAGATGAGGCCAGACCTCGAGCGCGCCGCGGTAGCACATGTCGAGCGCGACATAGAGGATGATCACAAAGCCCACATAGGCGATCCAGCGATGCTTCTGCAGCAGCCGGGCGATGAAGCTGGCGGCCACGCCCATCAGCGCTATAGACAGCACCAAGCCGAAGATCAGAATGATGGGATGTTCGCGCGCGGCACCCGCGACGGCGAGCACGTTGTCGAGCGACATCGAGATGTCGGCAATGGTGATCTGCCAGACCGCCTGACCCAGGGTCTTGCGCGGCGGCGTCGACTCCGGCGGATCGTTTGATTCGTCGTCGTCGAGCAGGTTCTCGGCGTCTTGGATCTCCTGGTGCGGCGTGCGCAGCTCGCGCCACATCTTCCAACACACCCAGAGCAGCAGCACGCCGCCGGCCAGCAACAGGCCGATGATCTGCAACAACTGCACGGTGACGCTGGCAAAGGCGATACGCAGCACGGTGGCGGCGATGATACCGATCAGGATCGCGCGGCCGCGTTGCTCCTTGGGCAGGCCCGCCGCAGCAAGGCCGATCACGATGGCGTTGTCACCGGCCAGAACCAGGTCGATCATCACAACCTGGAGGAAGGCGGATAGAGCTTCCGTGCTCATCAGAGCCGCAAATGCTTCGGGCGTCAGAAGGTCGGTCATCGGGCCTCTCCATGCGACGTCCAGTCCGACATCACAGCTCACTTGAACTGCCAGAGGGGCCCGGTCCTGAACGTGGTGTTCCTGAATTAAACCTCATCGAAAAGCTGTCAAGTCCCGTATCGCCGCATCCGGGGGGCGTTCCGCCATGTGTCAAATCTTTGACAGCGCACTGCCGTCGGCGGTGTCGCGCCGGAGTGACTTCCCTTCGAGCGCCGCCGATTGTAGCGTTTGCACAATGTTGTGCAGCGATAGCCGAATGAGGCCATGACCAGAACCGCAAACGCGAAAGCCGCCAAGTCATCCCGCAAAGTCACCGCCAAGAAGGCGTCGGCATCGCCGGCCCGCAAGGCGGCCAGCAAGGCGAAAGCCAAGACCAAAGCCAAGACCAAAGCCAAGACTGCAGATAAGTCCGCTGTTAAGAGCACGGCGAAGTCCGCGGCCAAGCTGCCGGAGTGGAATCTCGCCGATCTCTATCAGTCGATCGATGCGCCGGAGATCGCGCGCGACCTGGCGCAGATCGAAGCCGACTGCATCGCCTTCGAGCAGGATTTTAAGGGCAAGCTCGCCGAGGAGACCGCCAAGGACGGCGGCGGCGCGTGGCTGGCGGCCGCGGTGCGGCGCTATGAGGCGATCGATGATCTCGCCGGCCGGCTCGCCTCCTTTGCCGGGCTGGCGCATGCCGGCGACAGCGTCGATCCGGCGATTACCAAATTCTATGGCGATGTGTCCGAACGGCTGACCGCGGCCTCGTTGCATCTGTTGTTCTTCACGCTCGAGCTGAACCGCATCGATGACGCGGTGATCGAGCGCGCGATGCAGACCCCGGAGCTCGGCCATTACCGGCCCTGGATCGAGGACAGCCGCAAGGACAAGCCCTATCAGCTCGAAGACCGGGTCGAACAGCTATTCCATGAAAAGTCGCAGACCGGCTATTCGGCCTTCAACCGGCTGTTCGATCAGACCATCGCCGGGCTGCGCTTCAAGGTCGGCGGCAAGGAGCTGGCGATCGAGCCGACGCTCAATCTGTTGCAGGATCGCGAACCTGCCAAGCGCAAGGCGGCAGGGCAGGCGCTGGCCAAAACCTTCAAGGCCAATGAGCGCACCTTTGCGCTGATCACCAATACGCTCGCCAAGGACAAGGAGATTTCCGACCGCTGGCGCGGCTTTGAAGACATTGCCGATTCCCGGCATCTGTCGAACCGGGTCGAGCGCGAAGTGGTCGATGCGCTGGTCGCTTCGGTGCGCGCCGCCTATCCGCGGCTGTCGCATCGCTACTACGCGCAAAAAGCGCGCTGGTTCGGCAAGAGCAAGCTGCCGCATTGGGATCGCAATGCGCCGCTGCCGTTCGCCGCCAAGGGCGCGATCGCCTGGTCCGATGCGCAGGACATGGTGCTGCAAGCCTATGATGCGTTTTCGCCGGAGATGGCCCGCATCGCCAAGCGCTTCTTCACCGATCGCTGGATCGATGCGCCGGTGCGGCCGGGCAAGGCGCCCGGTGCGTTCTCGCATCCGACCACGCCCTCGGCGCATCCCTATGTGCTGATGAACTATCAGGGTAAGCCGCGCGACGTCATGACGCTGGCCCATGAGCTCGGCCATGGCGTGCATCAGGTGTTGGCGGCGCGCAATGGTGCGCTGATGGCGCCGACGCCGCTGACGCTGGCCGAGACCGCGAGCGTGTTCGGCGAGATGCTGACCTTCAAGCGGCTATTGGCGCAGACCAAAAACGCCAAGCAGCGCCAGGCGCTGCTCGCCGGCAAGGTCGAGGACATGATCAACACGGTGGTGCGGCAGATCGCGTTCTACAGCTTTGAACGCGCGATCCACAGCGAGCGGCGCCAGGGCGAACTCACCGCCGAGCGGATCGGGCAGATCTGGTTGTCGGTGCAGGGCGAGAGCCTGGGGCCGGCGATCGAGATCAAGCCGGGCTACGAGACGTTCTGGATGTACATCCCGCACTTCATCCATTCGCCTTTCTACGTCTATGCCTATGCGTTCGGCGATTGTCTCGTGAACTCGCTCTATGCGGTCTACGAGCACGCCCAGGAAGGCTTCGCTGAGCGCTACCTGGCGATGCTGGCCGCTGGCGGCACCAAGCATTATTCGGAGCTGCTGGCGCCGTTCGGGCTCGACGCCCGCGACCCGAAATTCTGGGACGGCGGGTTGTCGGTGATCGCCGGGCTGATCGACGAGCTGGAGGCGATGGGGTAGGGCGTCATCCTCGTTGTACATTCTGTACAACAATGTTATACAGAATGTACAACGGCTGGGCCCGGCTGGGGTGCGAACCTGTGTGGGCGCGCTGATGCGCGATCTGAGAGGGAGTGCTCGATCATGACGCTCGAAATCAAGAAGATCGGAAACTCCGTCGGGGTGATCCTGCCGAAGGAACTGTTGGCGCGATTCAACTTGAAGGAGGGCGACAAGCTGTTTCCGGTCGAACAGCCCGATGGCGGCCTATTGCTCACGCCCCACGATCCGGAGTTCGAGAAGGCGATGAAAGTCGCTCGGCGGGGTATGAAGCGTTACCACAACGCGCTCGCCGAACTGGCCAAATGAGCGAACCGTTCTGGCTGACCCGTCAGATGATCGTCGCCATCCACGACGAGCAACTGGCGATTCACGGCGGCGCGGCCGGTTTGCGCGATGAGGGTATGCTAGAGTCTGCGCTCGATCGGGCGCGCAACAAATGGAGCTACGAGGGCGCCGAGCTGCCAGAATTGGCGGCCGCTTATGCCTACGGCATCGCGCGCAACCATCCATTTGTTGACGGTAACAAGCGCACATCGCTGCTGGCGCTCTATACTTTCCTCGGTGTCAACGACATCGATTTCATCGTGCCCGAGGCGGAAGCGGCCGCCATCATCCTTGCGCTCGCCGCGGGCGAGGTGAGTGAGGCGTCGCTGACGCGCTGGATTAGGGACAATTGGCCGGCCTGATCGCCGCGCTGCAACGCTTTCCGGAAGCCTTCAAGGTGCTGCGCGCTACGAATTGCAAGCGCCTCCGAACAGCTCGTCCTGTTCGTGCGTTAAAGGTCACATTCCGTGCGACAGAACAACCGAGCGGCTTTGGAATAAGCCGAAAATGGCAAGGCATAATTGCTGCAGTGCGGTTGCCCTCGCAATAAGATTGCGCTAATCGAAGCCCCACTTCTCGAACATTGTCCGGAGAGACGAATGGCAAAGCACCGCGAAGTTGCCTACTCGACTGCTGGCGGGAACGATTATGTGGCCCACGAGCAGACCTACGAGACCTTCATCAAGCTGGTGAAGTTGGGCAGCGCGGCGGTCGCCACCATCCTGGCTCTGCTGGCAATTTTCCTGACTTGATTCGTAGCGGAGCGCGCCGTTGACGCGGCGCTCTCGTTGGCTTGCTCGCTCACGCGCGGGCTGTGCGCCGCCGGAGGCTCTATGAAGATTGCTGTTGCGAAAGAACTAGATCCAGCTGAACCGCGCGTTGCGGCGACGCCGGACACGGTGAAGAAACTGAAGGCCCTGGGTGCCGACGTTGCGGTCGAACCCGGTGCCGGCATCAAGTCCGGTATTCCGGACGCCGATTTCACTGCGGTCGGCGCCACGGTCAGCGCCGACGCGCTGAAGGATGCCGATGTCGTCTTCAAGGTGAAGCGTCCGGAGGCATCCGAGCTCGCCAAGTACAAGCGCGGTGCGCTGGTTCTGGCGATCATGGACCCCTATGGCAATGACGCGGCGCTGAAGTCGATGGCTGACGCCGGCGTTGTCGCCTTCGCGATGGAGTTGATGCCGCGCATCACCCGCGCTCAGGTGATGGACGTGCTGTCGAGCCAGGCGAACCTCGCCGGCTACCGTGCCGTGATCGACGCCGCCGAGTCGTTCGGCCGCGCCATGCCGATGATGATGACCGCGGCCGGCACCGTGCCCGCTGCCAAGGTGTTCATCATGGGCGTCGGCGTTGCCGGTCTGCAGGCGATCGCCACTGCGCGCCGTCTCGGCGCGATCGTGACCGCGACCGACGTGCGTCCGGCCACCAAGGAGCAGGTGGAAAGCTTGGGTGCCAAGTTCCTCGCCGTTGAGGACGAGGAGTTCAAGAACGCCCAGACCGCTGGCGGTTACGCCAAGGAAATGTCCAAGGAATACCAGGCCAAGCAGGCGGCGCTCACCGCCGAGCACATCAAGAAGCAGGACATCGTCATCACCACCGCGTTGATTCCGGGCCGGCCCGCGCCGCGCCTCGTCACCGCTGAAATGGTGAAGTCGATGAAGCCGGGTTCGGTGCTGGTCGACCTCGCGGTCGAGCGCGGCGGCAACGTCGAAGGCGCCAAGCCCGGTGAAGTCGTCGAGATCGATGGCGTCAAGATCGTGGGCTACACCAACGTCGCCGGCCGTATCGCCGCGTCGGCCTCGGGTCTGTATGCCCGCAATCTGCTGAGCTTCTTCGAGACGATGGTCAACAAGGAGAAGGCGCTGGCGGTGAACTGGGAAGACGAGCTGGTCAAGGCCACCGCTCTGACTCGCGACGGCGCTGTGGTTCATCCGAACTTCCAGCCGAAGACCGCTTAAGGAGAGTAGCTATGGAGCATGTGGTTCAGGCGGTCGATCCGTTTGTGTTTCGGCTGTCGATTTTCGTTCTCGCCGTTTTCGTCGGCTACTTCGTGGTGTGGTCGGTGACGCCCGCGCTGCACACCCCGCTGATGTCGGTCACCAACGCGATCTCCTCGGTGATCGTGGTCGGTGCGCTGCTCGCTGTCGGCGTGTCTCTTGCTGGTGATGACACCGGCCCGTTGTGGGCGCGTGGCTTCGGCTTCGTCGCTCTGATCTTCGCTTGCATAAATATCTTCGGCGGATTCCTTGTCACCCAGCGCATGCTGGCGATGTACAAGAAGAAGCAGAAGTGAGTAGGGGCTTTCGATGAACGCCAATCTTTCCGCACTTCTGTATCTGATCGCCGGCGTCCTGTTCATTCTGTCGCTGCGCGGTCTGTCGTCTCCGGCCACCAGCCGTCAGGGCAACCTGATGGGTATGACTGGTATGGCGATTGCGGTTGCCACCACGCTGGCCGGTCATCCGCCGGCTGACCTGCTCGGTTGGGCCCTCGTGCTCGGCGGCATCGCCATCGGCGGTGGCATCGGCGCGGTGATCGCCAAGCGCGTGCCGATGACCTCGATGCCCGAATTGGTCGCCGCCTTCCACTCGCTGGTCGGTATGGCCGCGGTGCTGGTTGCCGCTGGTGCGTTCTACGCCCCGGCCGCGTTCGACATCGGCGTGAAGGGTGACATCCATGGCGCGAGCCTCGTGGAAATGTCGCTCGGCGTTGCCATCGGCGCGCTGACCTTCACCGGCTCGGTGATCGCGTTCCTCAAGCTCAGCGGCCGTATGAGCGGCGCGCCCATCATCCTGCCGGCTCGGCATGTGGTGAACATCGCGCTCGGCATCATCATGTTCGCGGCGATCGGCGTGCTGGTCGCGACGGGCAATGAATACGCCTTCTGGGTGATCACCGGCGTCTCGCTGCTGCTCGGCATTCTGATCATCATCCCGATCGGCGGCGCCGATATGCCGGTGGTGATCTCGATGCTCAACTCCTACTCGGGTTGGGCCGCGGCCGGCATCGGCTTCACGCTCGGCAACTCCGCGCTGATCATCACGGGTGCGCTGGTCGGCTCCTCGGGTGCGATCCTGTCCTACATCATGTGTAAGGGCATGAACCGTTCCTTCATTTCGGTGATCCTGGGCGGCTTCGGCGGTGAAGCCGCGGCGGCTTCCTCCTCCGGTGGCGAACAGCGCCCGGTCAAGCTCGGCTCGGCCGACGACGCGGCCTTCATCATGAAGAATGCGCAGAAGGTCATCATCGTTCCGGGCTACGGCATGGCGGTGGCACAGGCTCAGCACGCGCTGCGTGAAATGGCCGACGCGCTCAAGGCCGAAGGCGTTGAGGTCAAGTACGCGATTCATCCGGTCGCCGGCCGTATGCCGGGCCACATGAACGTGCTGCTCGCCGAAGCCAACGTGCCGTATGACGAGGTGTTCGAACTCGAGGACATCAACTCGGAATTCGCGCAGGCCGACGTGGCCTTCGTGATCGGCGCCAACGACGTCACCAACCCGGCCGCGGAAGAGGATCCGTCCTCGCCGATCTATGGCATGCCTGTTCTGCAGGTGTGGAAGGCCGGCACCGTGATGTTCATCAAGCGTTCGCTGGCTTCCGGCTACGCCGGCATCGACAACCCGTTGTTCTATCGTGACAACACCATGATGCTGCTCGGCGACGCCAAGAAGATGACCGAGAACATCGTCAAGGGTATGCACTAACCCGATCTGTCGATCTTTCGTCAGGTTTGACCCACGACTTGATCCGGCACCGCTTGCGGGCGGTGCTGGGGTAGACCAAAAAGAGCGCAGCACGCCGATCAGGCTTGCTGCGTTTTTTTGTTTTCAGGATCTATTTATTGCGGAGAACAGACTTTGCCCCGTTCTGGCCAGCCGGTTTCCACTCAGTCGCCCCACAAGGCAGTCGATGCCAACGCGATGGTCGCCGAGGCGGTGCCGTCCCGGTCCGGGCCGCCGTTGTCGTCGTGGCTGTTTCCGGCGCTGGCCCTGACCATGGTTGGCGCGATCACGCTGTTTCATCTGGAATTTGAGCTGAGCGCGCTCGGCCTGACCTTCTCGATGGCACTGCTGCTGGTGCTGTTCGGCACGGTGTTCGCCGCGGTTCATCACGCCGAAACGCTGGCCCATCGCATCGGCGAGCCGTACGGCACGCTGCTGCTGACGCTGTCGGTCACGGTGATCGAGGTGTCGCTGATCAGCTCGATGATGCTCGGCGACAAGGTGGTGCCGACCTTGGCGCGCGACACCGTGTTCGCGGTGATCATGATCGTCTGCAACGGCCTGGTGGGCGCCTGCGTGCTGATCGGTGGCCTGCGCTTTCGCGAGCAGCAATTCAGGGTGACCGGCGCCAGCGTTTATCTGAGCGTCATCGTCGTATTGGCCACCCTGACGCTGGTACTGCCCAATTACACCTTCACCGATCCCGGGCCGGTCTATTCCAGGGCGCAACTGGCCTTTGTCGGCCTGTCGACCGTGGTGCTGTATGGGTTGTTCCTTTATACGCAGACGGTACGCCATCGCGACTATTTCGTCACCGCCGCGCCGGAGTCGGCCAAGCACCAAGACGAGCCGCATCACGACAGCGTGCCGCTCAGCCTCAGTTTGCTGCTGGTGTCGTTGTTCGCCGTGGTGATGCTGGCGGAAAAATTCGCGCATCTCGTCGAGACCACCAGCGAGATGATCGGCGCGCCGATCGCCTTTGCGGGCCTGGTGGTGGCGGTGTTGATCCTGCTGCCGGAGAGCGTCGCCGCGATCGCCGCGGCCCGCCGCAATCAATTGCAGCGCAGTATCAATCTGGCGCTCGGCTCAGCGCTGGCCACGATCGGCCTGACGATCCCGGCGGTGGCTCTGGTGAGTCTCATGCTCGACAAGACACTGACGCTGGGGCTGGAAACCCAGGAGATGGTGCTGCTGGTGCTGACGTTCTTCATCAGCATGCTGACCTTCGGCAATGGCCGCACCAATATCATGTTCGGGCTGGTGCATCTGGTGGTGTTCGCGCTGTTCGTGTTCCTGGTGTTCGTGCCCTGAACGCCGCGACTCGCCGGCCGTCCTTGCCAGGTTAACCGTCAGTTAATGCCGTAGCGAAGAAATACCTAACGAGCGGCAAACTTCACGCCCCATTGCCATCGATCCGTCTCACTTGCTGCGTTAATTGAACGAAAAGCTCCAGCATCGTCGGGGATGGCTGGGAGAGACGGGTAATGCTCAAATACATAGGTAATATTTTCAACACCATCTTGCCGTCGGTGCTGGCGACGGTGATTGGTGCCTACATCGTTAACCACTACGTGCTTGCCAATCGGCCCGAGACACCTCCCGCGGCGGCGAGCAGCGCCAGTGCGCCGGACGCCAAGAAGGCCGATGAGCCTTCGTCCAAGAATGGCAGCGGCGAAACCAAGGCGGTGATGGCACCTGCCGATGGCGAAGCTGGCAAGAGCAAGGCCGAGAAGTCAGACAAGTCGGACAAGCCGGCGGCGCGCGCGTCGCAGAGCACGTCGCGCGACAAGGCGACCGCGGACAAGGCTGATAAGGCCGACAAGACTGACAAGGACAAGGCGGACAAGACCGACCGTGCCGACAAGGCCGCGCCGGCCAAGGCCGTGGCCCCGGTGGTCAGCACGGCGGCGCCGGCGGTCGATTCGGCTGCCAGCAAGGACGAGCGCCGCGACGCGGCCGATCTCGCGCGCGCGGCGATCGAGCGGCTGCGCAGCTCCAATAGTGAAGTGACCCGCGGCTCCGAGCCGCATGTGCTGGAAGTGCCGCGGCAGGAGCCGCCGCGAGTCGAGCCGCAGCGCCTGGCAGCGCCGCCAGCGCCCAATACGGTGGCCGTGGCTGTGCCGGTTGCGCCGGCGCCTGCCGTGGTGCCGGCTCAGCCGCCGGTGACGTTGGCCGCGCCGATGGCCCCGATGCCGCCCGCGTCTGGGCCTGCGATCACGTCATCAGTGCCGACCCCGCCTGAGTCGATCGCGGGGCCGTCGCACCGCGAGGAAGCGCGCCGGCTGACGCCGCCCGCGGAGATTCCTGGTGGCCGGCATAGCGATGCCGACGCCGGTCGCTCGGTTGGCGACGACGTGTTGTCGGCGGCGCAGTCGGTGATTCACGCTGTGATTCCGCGCTAAAGCGGCAAACACGGCGCGGCTCTACAGATCGGCTCTGATGGAATCAGAGCCGCATCTCATTTGATAACAACGTATCTCGGAAATTCGCCATGCCCGCGCCTCGTCGCGGGCATTGACGTTTTGAAGGTTGCTCAACATCCAAGGCGTTGGTGGCGCCGGGCGAGCGAGGCCATGACGCGACAGCAGGCTCAATGGCCGTTGGTATCAGCGCTACAAGATCAGTGGGGGCGGTGATCAGGACTGCCGCGATTCGGGCGGTTCACCCTGCGCCAAAGGGGCATCCACAAACGACAACGCCCGATCCTCGCGGACCGGACGTTGCGTTATCTCATATCATACCAACGGCGATTGATACCAACCTGCCAGTCGTCATGGCCGGGCTCGTCCCGGCCATCCACGCCTTTGATCTTTCAGTGATTTCAAGACGTGGATGCCCGCGACAAGCGCGGGCATGACGGTCATTGGTACGACCCGATGATATCAGGTCAACCGACTGAGCCTGCCGAACGATCGCGCTTATCGAACATCACGCAGCCGAACGACAAAGCGGGCCACGAGGGCCCGCATTGAATAGTCCAGCAGCGCGACGATCGCGACTTAGCGAGCAGCAGCCGGACGTGCGCCAGCGGCACCGCGGCGATCAGCGCCGAAAGCCGGCTTCGGCTTCATCGGCAGCAGGCCTTCGCGCTGCAGCTTCTTGCGGGCCAGCTTGCGTGCACGACGCACGGCTTCCGCCTTTTCGCGGGCCTTCTTCTCAGAGGGCTTCTCGTAATGACCGCGGAGCTTCATCTCGCGGAAAATGCCCTCACGCTGCATCTTCTTCTTCAGCGCCTTGAGAGCCTGATCGACATTGTTATCGCGGACGAGAACCTGCACGCGGCATCCTCTTCATTGATCGGATTGAATTTCTGAAAAAGCGAAGGGCTGACAGGAGGCCACGCCCTCTACCTTGAGGGCCGCCATGTACCAGATCGAAACGTGAAAGTCCACCTTGCCGGGGCGATCTTTCGTCGGATGCGGGGAAAACCGCTGCATCCGGCCGATTTCGACGTCAGCTTGGGGTCGGTTCGGAGCCTCCGGTGACCACGGTGACGTGGCCCATCTTGCGGCCGGGGCGGGCCTCGCGCTTGCCATAGAGATGAACGGTGGCACCGGGGACCGTCAGCCAGCGCGGGAAGTCGTGGACCTCGTCGCCGATCAGATTGGTCATGGTCACCGACCCGTGGCGAACCGCAGGGGCCAGCGGCCAGCCGGCAATGGCGCGGATATGCTGCTCAAACTGCGACACCGAGGCGCCATCCAGCGTCCAATGGCCGGAATTATGCACGCGCGGCGCGATTTCATTGACCAGCACCTGCAGCCCGTCGTCGCTGGGCGCCACGAACATTTCGACCGCCAGCGTGCCGACATAGCCGAGCGCATTGGCGATGGTTTCCGCGATCGCGCGGGCGCGCGCCGCCACATCGTCGGCGATCGCGGCCGGGGCGCGCGAAACCTTCAAGATGTGGTTGCGGTGGTCGTTTTCGGTGACGTCGAACGACACCACCTGGCCGTCGGCGCCGCGGGTCGCGATCACCGAGATTTCGCGCTCGAACGGCACGAATCCCTCGAGAATCGCCGCGCGGGTGTCGAGATTGTCCCAGATCGCGACAAGATCATCGCCGGGCCGGATCATCGCCTGGCCCTTGCCGTCATAGCCGAATCGGCGGGTTTTCAGCACCGCGGGCCGGCCGAGATCGGCCACCGCGTCGTGCAGCTCGGTGGCGGACGACACCGCCCGATAGGGCGCGGTCGGAATGCCGAGGCTGGTGACAAAGTCCTTCTCGATCAGCCGGTCCTGGGTGGTTTCCAAAATCCGGCAATTCGGGCGCACCGGGCGCCGCGCTTCCAGGATGGTGGCGACCGAGGAGGGAATGTTCTCGAATTCGTAGGTGATGACGTCGACGTCGGTGGCAAAGCGCTCCAGCGCCTCGACATCGGCATATTCGGCGCAGGTGGCGTATTGCACCACGTCGAATGCCGGCGAATCCGGATCGGGCGAAAACACCTGGCATTTCAGGCCAAGCCGGGCTGCCGCCAGCGCCAGCATGCGGCCAAGCTGACCGCCGCCGAGGATGCCAATAGTATCGCCGGGCTTCAGCGTCACCCGCTCAGCAGCGCTCACGATGCGGCGCCCTCCGGGCGCTCGGCCACGGCATCGGTCTGCCGCTTGCGCCAAGCCGCCAGCCGGGTGGCCAGCGCCTCGTCCTGCAGCGCCAGCACGCTCGCAGCCAGCAGCGCCGCGTTGACCGCGCCGGCCCTGCCGATCGCCAGCGTGCCGACCGGGATGCCCGCCGGCATCTGCACGATCGAATACAGCGAATCGAGCCCCGACATGGTTTTCGATTCGACGGGAACGCCAAACACCGGCAGTTCCGTCAGCGAGGCGGTCATGCCGGGCAGATGGGCGGCGCCGCCGGCCCCGGCGATCACCACCTGATAGCCCGCGGCCTTGGCGCCTTTGGCGAACTGGTAAAGCCGCTCCGGGGTGCGATGGGCGGAAACGATCTTTGCATGATGCGCAACGCCGAGCGCCGTCAGGGTGTCGGCGGCGTGCCGCATGGTATCCCAGTCCGACTGGCTTCCCATGATGATCGCGACAGGAACGGTCATTCCATCAGTTCTTCCGAATTTCCATGAAGATAGCCAGGAGGGGAGCGAACCACCTCATAAACTGGCAAAGCGACCAGAATGGACTATCCTTTATTCATGAAGAGCGGCAAGCCTTGATTGCATGACCATTCCCTCCAAAGCGACGAAACCAGGAAACCGCCGGTCCCGAGCCGTGGCGGCGCCCGGTGCCGGAGACCCGGCCGCGTCGCCTGGGGGGCCGGAACAGGCGGCCGCGTTGCAGCTCAAGGCCGCCAAACAGCAGATCAAGCGCCTGAAAGCGCAGCTGACAGCGGCGCTCAGCACCATCGACGAGCTGCGGGCCAGCGCCGATACCGACTTCTTGCTAGGTATTCTCAATCGGCGCGGTTTCCAGCGCGAGCTCGATCGCGCGGTCGCCTATATCAAGCGCTATGGCGCCACCGGCGCGCTGATCATGATCGATGTCGATCGGCTGAAACCGATCAATGATCGGTTCGGCCATGCCGCCGGGGACGAGGTGTTGAAGGCGGTGGTCGCCGAGATGCTGCGCCAGGTGCGCGCCTCCGATGTGCTGGCGCGGCTGGGCGGCGACGAATTCGTGCTGCTGCTCTGGAATCTCAGCGAGGCGGACGCCCACGCCAAGGCCGACACTCTCGAAAACGGTGTCGATGCGCTGCGCTTTCAGTTCAGCGGCGAAAGCGCGCAGGCCGGCATTTCGACCGGGGTCGCCATGCTCGGTCCGCAATCTGATGCGCGCGAGGCGATGGCCGCGGCCGACCGCGCCATGTATGCGCGCAAACTGGTGCGCCGTCGCCTGGCGGCTGAGGCGGCTGAATCAGCCGCACAGGAGGTCGCTACGCGATAATGTCGGGGGTGATTTGATCTTCGATGAACGCTATGCGGTCGCGCAGCACCAGCTTGCGCTTTTTCAGCCGCTGTAATCGGAGCAGGTCGGGCGCCGGCGAATGATGCAAAGCATCGATCGCTGCGTCGAGGTCGCGATGCTCCTGCTGCAGCTTGGTGAGCTCGGCGATCAGTTCGCCCTGATCTTCGTCGTTCATGAGGCCGTTGATTTTGGATCGCTGCATTGCGATCGAGGACAGTCGAAACGTGCGGCGAATTATCGCTCCCTGGCGGCAGTCTCGCAAGCAGCACTCGCAAAAGAACGTCAGTGCGCGTGAAAGCAGGCCAAAACCCGGCGCGGTTGCACCACAACATGCGCATTGCCGCAAATCCCTGCGACGCTAGGCCATTCACGGTTCGTTGCCGATGCTCCTTAAGACGCATGACGTTTTTTGGATTTCGATCGACAGACGCATTGAGTGATGTAAACTCACTACTACCTACAGTCTGAAGTTCAATCGCACCGAGGAGGTTGGATATGGCAATTCAGGCGCATCTCGTTGAACTGGAGCGCAAACATAAGCTTCTCGAAAACGAACTGCACGAAGCTCTTGTGCACCTTTCCACCGACGACCTGCGTATCGTTGAATTGAAGCGCCGCAAGCTCCTGGTGAAAGACCAGATCGAACGGCTCCGTCAAAACGTCGACGACACCGTACACTAGTAACTCAACGGGGCGCCGGACCTTCGGCTCACCACTACAACTTGCCCAACGCGGCGTTGTCGTCATCGTAGCCGGCCCCGGCGCCCCGCTTTATCCCCGCCATCCTCCCGCACAATCCCAGCATCGATAGTTTCAGCCAGCCTTGAGGCCGAGTTCTCGCGGTTACGCCAACGCGGCCGCGAGATGGGTCGAGAGCGTTTGCTTGAAACACCTTGGCTGCGACAGTCCGGCTCAAGCACATCGACCAAGATCAGCTGACGCAGCTCAGTTGAGCAGGATCGTTTGATTGAGGCGGGTCGGTCGAGAAGGTCGCCACGCGCGCATCGATCACGACGGGTTATCGGGATGATGCGTTGCTGGTTATCGTGCGCTCTTTGGTCGCGCCATCTCGGCTGAGCATCAGCCAGGTTCGGTTCGCACGCGCGACATCACCGATCACGCCAACACCAGTTTTGCAGCAGCGCGTGTCCTCACCCGACTACGCGCGGCCATGCGTGCGTAGTCTTGGAAGCTTGTGTCCTGCGGCTCCGATTGATCCGTCATGCCCGCGCTTGTCGCGGGTATCCACGTCTTAGTCCAACAACGCTGCCGGATGAGAGACGTGGGTGGCGGGACCAGCCCGGCCATGACGTGCAGAAAGGCGTTTTCAATCGCCGTTGGTGTATGCGCGCGCCGTGGTAGCTGCCTGCGACTCAGCTCGGCTCCGTGTGTGTGCGATCAGAATCGCGGCGCGGCCACGGCCTCGCGTTGATGGTCACGCGCGCTGCAGGACGATGATCATGCCATGGTTGGCGATTGAGCCAGTTCGCCGACCAGATCGGCAATCGCAAGACAGGAGGTCAGGCCAGGCGATTCGATGCCGAACAGATTGATCAGGCCATCGACGCCGTGAGTGCTTCGACCTTGGATTGTAAAATCCTGCACCGCTATCGCTTGCGGTACGATTTTGGGCCGGATGCCGGAATAGGCCGGCACCAGCGCGCCGTCGGGCAGCTCCGGCCAATAGCGGCGGATCGCCGGGTAGAATCGTTCGGCACGCGATGGATCGACCTGGTAGTCGATCTCATCAATCCATTCGACATCGGGGCCGAACCGCGCCTGGCCGGCGAGGTCGAGCGTGAGATGCACGCCGAGCCCGCCCGGCTCGGGCACCGGATAGATCAGCCGTGAAAACGGCGCGCGCACGCTGCAACTGAAGTAATTGCCCTTGGCGTAATACGCGGTGGGGATGTGCTCGCGCGGCATGCCCGTGATGCGCTGCGCGACCGCCGGGGCACTCAGTCCCGCGGCATTGACCAGCAGCCGGCAGCCCAGCGTCATCGGCGCGTCGCCGCCGACATCGACCTCAAAACCCTCGGCAACGACGCGCGCGCTCGCAAACGGCGCGAGAAAAGCGAAGGCCGCGCCGTGATCCTCGGCCTCGCCGCGCAGCGCCAGCATCAGCGCGTGGCTGTCGATGATGCCAGTGGCCGGCGACAGCAGCGCGGCGACGCAGTGCAAGGCCGGTTCGAGCGCGCAGGCCGCATCGCCGCTGAGATCCTGCAGCTCCTCGACGCCATTGGCCTCGGCATGGGCCCGGATCGCCTGCAGCTTGGCGGCTTCGGCCGGGGAGGTGGCCACGATCAGCTTGCCGGTCCTGCGATGCGGAATGCCGTGGTCGCGGCAATAGTCGTACAGCTGGCGGCGGCCGCGCACGCAAAGCTGCGCCATCAGGCTGGCCGCCCGATAATAAATCCCGGCATGGATCACCTCGCTGTTGCGCGACGAGGTCCCGGTGCCGATGGCGTCGGCCGCCTCCAGCACCACGACTTCGCGGCCGGCGAGCGCCAGCTGGCGCGCAATGGCCAGGCCGACCACTCCGGCGCCGACAACGATGCAATCGACTTGGTCCATCAATCACCGCCTCACAAAAAAACTATGCAGCGTAACGGATTTCGCGCCGGAGAGAAGTGTTAACCTTAGCGCGCCAATTGAACAAAACTTGGTCAAATTGGTAGGTTGTGAGCCTCCGCGTTTACTCGATTCATACCTGGACCGCCCATGGTTTTGCCGTAAATCGCTGGGTGGTGCATGGCTGGCAGTAAAAGGGGCGCAGGAGTCGGATCGACCTGGACTCGATCAGGGACGATCGGATGCCTTGCTGCATCGGTGACAATGGGGTCCGCGCGGGCAGGCGAGATCGACAGCTCCATTACGATGGTTGAGCCTGGTTCGTCGCTGCCTGTGTGGGAGCTGTTCATCGGCGGGACCGTTATTCTGTCGTTCCTGGCCGCGGTCACGATCTGGACGATGTCGGCCATGCGCGGCATCAAGCGCGCCAATCGCCGGCGCAGCCTGCTGGTCAATTCCGCGCTTAATCGCCTCAATCAAGGCATGGTGATCATGGATGCAGAAGGCCGGGTGGTCTTCTGCAATGACCGCTATCTCGAGATCTATGAGCTGAGCCGCAACGACCTGCGCGTTGGCATGACCGCCGAAGATCTGCTGGTGCTGCGCCGGCAGCACGGCACGCTCGATGAAGAGACCGAGCAGTTCTATCGCAGCACCGAAGGCAGCGACGAACATTTGTCGCACCTTCCGAACGGCCGGTCGGTGCTGATCAAATATTCGAAGCTGCCCAATGGCGGATCGATTTCCACCCACGACGACTGCACCGAGCAGCGTCAGCTGTCCAAGCAACTCGCCACCACCAAGCAATTCCTGGAATCGGTGATCGACAACATTCCGGTGTGCGTGGTCGCCAAATCGGTAGAGGACGGCCGCTACATCCTCGCCAATCGCGCGTTCGAGCGCTTCTCCCGGCTGCCGCGCGAGCGTGTGATCGGCCGCCGCGCCGATGAGCTGTTCAACGCCGAAACCGCGCAGATCATTCGAGACGCCGATCGCGCCGCCATCGCCGATCTGCGCGTGCCGCTCAAGGCCGAGATGACGATCAATGTCGGCGGCCCGCGCATCATTTCGTCCGATCGGGTGGTGGCTTGCAATGACAAGGGCGAGCCGGAATTCCTGATCGCGCTGTTCGACGACATCACCGAGCGCCATTCGCTGGAGCGCGAACTCGAGAGCGCCAAGAAGTTCCTTGAACTGGTGATCGACAACATCCCGATTTGCATGACCGTGCAGAGCGCGGTCGACGGCCGCTATCTGCTGGCCAATCGCAATTCCGAGGCGATCCTCAATCGGCGCCGCGAGGATGCGCTCGGTCTGTCGGTCGCCGAGATCTTCGATCCGAAGGAAAGCAAGCTGATCGGCGAGCGCGACAGCATGGCGATCAAGCGCCGGCAGCTGCTGACCGAGGAACAGCCAATCAGCACCAAGGACGGCTTGCGGTTGTTCGTCACCCGCCGCCAGACCGTGCTCGATGACCACGGCCAGCCGAAATACCTGATCAAGACCCATGAGGACGTCACCGACCGGCGCCAGACCGAGACCCGGATGGCGCATATGGCGTATCATGACGGTCTCACCGACCTGCCGAACCGCGCCGCGTTCCTGCACTCGCTCGATCAGATGATCGAAGCCTGCCGCGACACCGCGGAGCAGTTCGCGGTGGTGGCGATCGATCTCGATGGCCTGAAAGAGATCAACGATGTGTTCGGCAATACCGTCGGCGACAAGCTGCTGATCGAGGTTGCAGGCAAGCTGCGCTCGACCTGCCGCGGCGGGGTGGTGTCGCGCATCAGCGGCGACGAGTTCGGCCTGATCATCGACGGACCGCAGCCCGATGGCGGATTGGCGATGGCCGATACTGTGGCCAAGGTGCTGGCCAATGGCTTCCTGATCGACGGCAAGGCGATGCGGATCGGCATCACCACCGGCATCTCGGTGTTTCCTAATAATGGCGATGATGCCGCCACGCTGCTCGCCAATGCCGGATCAGCGCTGTTCCGCGCCAAAGCACGGATGCGCGGCTCGGTCTCGGTGTACGAGCCGGAGATGGACCGCCAGATCCGCGATCGCCGGGTGCTGCATCAGGACCTGTCCAAGGCGGTCAAGAACGGCGAAATCTCGCTGTTCTATCAGCCGCAGGCGCGCGGCAGCGGCCCCAATGGCAACAACGAAGTGGTCGGGTTCGAGGCGCTGGCGCGCTGGCGGCATCCGACCCGCGGCTATGTGCCGCCCAGCGATTTCATTCCGCTGGCCGAGGAAAGCGGCCTGATCGTCGAACTTGGCGAATGGATTTTGCGCGAGGCCTGCCGCCAGGCGGCGAGCTGGGCCAATCCGCTGCAGGTCGCTGTCAACCTGTCGCCGGCCCAGTTCCTGAACAGCGATCTGGTCAGTGTGGTGCATACCATCCTGCTCGAAACCGGGCTCAATCCGCGCCGGCTCGAACTTGAGGTCACCGAGGGAGTGCTGATCGAAGATTTCGATCGCGGATTGTCGTTGCTGCGGCGTTTGACCGCGCTCGGCGTCCGCATCTCGATGGATGATTTTGGCAGCGGCTATTCGTCGCTGACCTATCTGCAGGCGTTCCCGTTCGACAAGATCAAGATCGACCGCGCCTTTGTGATGAACCTCGGCCACAATCCGCAATCGGCCGCAATCGTTCGCGCGGTGATCGGGCTCGGCCACGGTCTTGGCGTGTCGATCGTCGCCGAGGGCGTCGAAACCCAACAGCAGCTGCATTTCCTGGTGCAGGAAGGCTGCGACGCGGTGCAAGGATACTACATTGGCAAGCCGCACCCGATCGAGCACTACGCCGAGCTGGTCGGGCTGCCCGAGATCGTTCAGTCGCCGCCGCTCGCCGATGAGCGGATCGCCGAGGAACGTATTGCGGTCTGAACGGATCGCGGTCTGAACGGATCACGGCCTGAACGGGTCACGGCCTGAACGGGTAGCGGCGCCGTCGCCGGCCTGATCGGCGCGACCATCCTGCTGCGGCCAAGCCTGCGGCGGGGCGGCAATCGCACGCACCTCTCCCATCCACATTCCTGTGGCCTGATTGACCCGGCTAGTTGAGTCGCCGCGGCCGATGAGGTTAACCTTGCGTCAACAGTTCGTCCAACGGTACCGTGATCTGAATTGCATGTAATCACCGAAGCACAGGCGACATTGCCTGGATCAACGCTCCTGCACATCGACGGCGTCGAAAAGCGTTTCGGCGGCTTTGTCGCTGTTGATGGCCTGTCTCTGGAAGTCAAAGCAGGAGAATTCTTCGCTCTACTTGGGCCGAGCGGCTGCGGCAAAACCACCTTGCTGCGCATGCTCGCGGGCTTCGAAACCCCGGATTGCGGACGCATCCTGCTGGATGGCACCGACATCGCCGGCGTGCTGCCGCATCGGCGGCCGGTGAACATGATGTTCCAGAGCTACGCGCTGTTTCCGCATCTGAACGTGTCCGACAACATCGCCTTTGGCTTAAAGCGCGCCGGCATGGCGCGCGACGAGATCGCGACCCGCGTTGCGGAAATGGTCGCGCTCGGCCGGCTCGAGGGCCTGGAGCGGCGCAAGCCCAATCAACTGTCCGGCGGTCAGCAGCAGCGCGTCGCGCTGGCGCGGGCGCTGGCGCTGCGGCCGCGGCTGTTGCTGCTCGACGAGCCGCTCGGCGCGCTCGACAAGAAACTGCGCGATTCCACCCAGCGCGAGTTGATGGATTTGCAGCGCCGGCTCGGCACCTCGTTCATCATTGTCACGCACGATCAGGACGAGGCCATGACCATGGCCGACCGGATCGGCGTGATGAATCACGGCCGGCTGGTGCAGGTGGCGACGCCGCGTCAGCTCTACGAACAGCCGGCGTCGCGCTGGGTCGCGGAGTTCGTCGGCGACGTCAACATTTTTGAAGGCCGCATCGAGCGCCGCGAGGATCAGCGGCTGGTGATCGCCTGCCACAACACCGGCGCGATCGTGGCGGCGGCGCCGCGGCAATCGCTGGCCGGCGAGGCGGTGTGCGTCGCGATCCGCCCCGAGAAAATGAAGCTGTCGCGCCAGGGGCCGGCCGAAGCGGCCATCAAGGCCGGTGCGATCAACCGCCTGGAAGGCACGGTCAGCAATCTCGGCTATCTCGGTGACATCAGCAGCTATGGCATTGCGCTCGACGCCGGTGCCACGCTGCGGGTGTCGGTGACCAATACCGCGCGCGTCGATGTCGATGATTTCCGTCCCGGCGAGCGTGTGGTGGTGTGGTTTGAGCCCGACGACTGCGTGGTGCTGGATCCATGAGCACGCGCCAGCTCTTTACCCGTCCGGCGCGGCGCGCGGCGATCGCGCCCTATCTGTGGATGGTGCTGTTCTTCCTGCTGCCGTTTGCGTTTGTCGCGAAGATCGCGCTGTCGCAATCGGCGCTGGCGCAGCCGCCTTATCTGCCGATCTTCGATCTCACCGCGGGCTGGGAAGCGCTCAAGGCGGCCGCGGCGACGCTGTCGCTCGACAATTTCCGGCTGATCTTCTCCGACGAGCTGTACGCCAATTCCTATCTGCGCAGCCTGTTGGTCGCGGCGACGTCCACCACGCTGCTGCTGCTGCTCGGCTATCCGGTCGCCTATGCGATCGCGCGCCTGCCGGCACGCTGGCAGCCGATCGCGATGGTGCTGGTGATCATCCCGTTCTGGACCTCGTTCCTGATCCGCGTCTATGCCTGGATCAACATTCTGCAGCATGACGGCCTGCTCAATCAGGTGCTGATGGCACTGCATGTGATCTCGGCGCCGCTGGTATGGCTGTCGACTGATAGCGCGATGTATATCGGCATCATCTATTCCTATCTGCCGTTCATGATCCTGCCGCTCTATGCCAGCCTCGCTAAATTGCAGCCGAGCCTGCTGGAAGCGGCGCAGGACCTTGGCGCCTCGCCCGCCAAATCGTTCTGGCTGGTGACGTTCCCGTTGTCGCTGCCCGGCGTCGGCGCCGGCGTGCTGCTGTGCTTCATTCCGATCGTCGGGGAATTCGTGATCCCGGACCTTTTGGCCGGTTCCGGCGACATGATGATCGGCCAGACGCTGTGGCTGGAGTTCTTCGCCAACAAGGATTGGCCGCTCGCGGCCGCGATCGCGGTGATGCTGCTCGGCATTCTGCTGGTGCCGCTGCTCGTCTATGAGCACATCCAGCGCCGGCAATTGGAAGGGAAGCAGTGATGGCGGGGCGCGCTCAGCCGGGCCTGTCGCGCTTCAACGTCACCGCGTTGGCGCTCGGCCTCGGCTTTCTTTATCTGCCGATCGTCATTCTGGTGATCTATTCGTTCAACGCCTCGCGCCTGGTGACGGTGTGGGGCGGCTGGTCGCTGCGCTGGTATGTCGAGTTCTTCAACGATCAGGCGATGCTGGCGGCGTCCTGGATGAGCCTGCGCGTCGCGGCGGCCTCGGCGACCGCGGCCACCATTCTCGGCACGCTGGCGGCGATCGCGCTGTCGCGCGGCGCGCGTTTCAAGGGCCGCACGCTGTTTTCCGGCATGCTCTATGCG
Organism: Rhodopseudomonas faecalis; assembly: GCF_003217325.1. Classification (GTDB taxonomy): domain Bacteria; phylum Pseudomonadota; class Alphaproteobacteria; order Rhizobiales; family Xanthobacteraceae; genus Rhodopseudomonas; species Rhodopseudomonas faecalis. The sequence continues at coordinate 75,234 of NZ_QJTI01000011.1, read as the reverse complement.
CCGCTGGTGATGCCGGAGGTGATCACCGGCCTGTCGCTGCTGCTGCTGTTCGTGGCGATCAATGTCGAGCGCGGCTTTTGGACCGTGACGGTCGCGCATACCACGCTGACGATGTGCTTCGTCACCGTGGTGGTGCAGTCGCGGCTCAATTCGCTCGATCGCAGCCTTGAAGAAGCGGCGATGGACCTCGGCTGCAGCCCGGTGCGGGCGTTTCTGTCGGCCTCGCTGCCGCTGATCGCTCCGTCGATCGCGGCCGGCTGGATGCTGGCGTTTACGCTGTCGCTGGACGATCTGGTGATCGCCAGCTTCACCACCGGCCCGGGCTCGGCGACGCTGCCGATCCGGATCTATTCGGAGATCAGGCTGGGCGTGAAGCCGGAAGTGAATGCGATCTGCACGCTGTTCATCGCGCTGATCACCTTGCTGATTGTATCGGCGTCGCTGGCCAGCAAGATTTCGAGTGCGCGCGGCGACAATGCCGCGCGGGCCTGACGCCGCGTTGCGGCGCTGAACCAATCGCGCTTGATCTGCATGATGGCTGGGCTCGTCCCGGCCATCGGCGTTTCTGACACCATCGGGCCTCCCCAATGACCGTCATACCCGCGCTTGTCGCGGGTATCCACGTCTTAAAAGCGGTGCAAGATCAAAGACGTGGATGGCCGGGACGAGCCCGGCCATGACGTGCGGAGTGGTTGGTATCAATCGCCAGATCAGTTGGTCTTGATCAGTTGGTTTTGGCCTCGGGGGCGGCGGGGGCTTCACCCTCGACCGGCGCGGTCTCGGTGGCCGGCTCGGCCTTGGAGCCGGTGAAGCGTTCCAGCACCGAGCGCACCGCGTCGCGGGTCTTGCGATCCTTGACCGAGTCGAGCAGCGGCGCCGAGGCCGGCGAGCGCCGGATCAGGCTTTCCGGATCGGGGAACACCAGCGGATCGTCCCACGGGCCTTGCACCACGAACGGCAGGTCAAAGCCATCACCGCCGCGCGCGGAGGTGATCAGGCCGGCGACGCCGCGCAGATCGAATTCGCGCGCCGGCACCGACGCGGTGCCGGTCATGGTGATCCGCGCGGTCGGCCCCTCGATGCGGATGTCTTCCGCGGTGGCGATGCCCTCGCTGAAGCGCAGCTTCATCGCGAGCGTATCGAACGGCGTTTGACCGGAGCGGAAATTGCCGCCGCCCGACAGCGGCCGGCGCTCAAGCCGCTTCAGCAATTGCTCGACATTGAAGCCGGTGATCGCGCCCTCATGGCCGACCAATGTCGCGGTGCCGTTCAGCGACTGCGCCAGGCCAAACGGGCTCGAGCCTTTCGCCTCAAGCGCGAAGCTGAGATTGCCGCGGCCGGTGATGCGGCGCACGCCGAACAGATCGCTGGCGCAGGCCTGCAGGTTGACGTCGGCGAATTGCAGCTGCGCCTTGACGTCGGCGTCCTCGTCCGCCCGGGCCACCACGAAGGAGCCGGTGGCGATGCCGCCATAGACCTGCGCTTCGCCGATGCTGATCGCGAGCGCGCCCGAGCGCAGATTGACGCCGAGCGCGGTGCGGCCGAGCGCCGAACCGCCGATCGCCACCTTGGCGGCCGACAGCCGCATGTCGATATCGACCGGCAGGCTGCCGCCGAGATCGAACAATTGCCGGTTCCAGTCGCGCGCGCCGTTCGCCAGCAGCCGAAGCGCCGACAGATAGGGGGTGAGATCGACCTTGCCTGCGGCGAGGGTGGCTTGCAGCGTCTGCCGTCCGGTGCCGTTGAAGGTGATCACGCCTTCGGCGACGTTCTTGTCGAGCTCGATATTGACATTGGTGAGCGACACCGACGGCCCGACGACATTGGCGCGCGCTTTCAGCGCGAACACGCCAAGCCCGCCGCGGCCGGGCGGTTCCATGCCGGCCCAGCGCAGCGCATCGCGCAGTGAGCTGCTGTCGGCGGTGACGATGCCTTCCATCATCAGGTTGGAACGGTTGACCACCGTGCCGTCGAACACCAGCTTGATCGGATCGCCAGCCAGACGCAGCCGCAATCCGCTCCGTTCGCCGGACAGCAGCGCGAAAAAGTCGTTGAAACTGACATTGCCTTCGATGCGCTCGCCGCGCCATTCAAAGGCGCCGGTGGCGGCGAAGGTGCGCGAGATCGCCGGCCAGGCCAGCGACAGATTGATCTTGCTGATCGTTCCGGCGGTAACACGGCCGGTTTCGTCCTGATAATTCAGTTCGCCGTCTTCCAGCCGCACTTCCGAGAACGAGACCTTGTCCTCGGCGCCCGGTTTCAGCACGCGCGGCAGCCCGGCGAGAAAACTGTTCCAATTGCTGCCGCCATCGGCGGTGCGCACCACTTCGATCTGCGGACGGGTCAGCACCAGATCCGCGATCTTGAAGCGCTGCAACAGCAGCGGCACGAACTGCAAATTGGCGGTGAGACGCTGCGCCTTCATCATCACCGCATCGGGCGCGTCGCTCGACCGCAGACCGATATCGTTGAACGCGACGTAACTACCGGGAAATACCGATACCTCGACATTGCCATTGAGCACGAGATCAAGTCCGGTCGCAGAACGGATCTGCGCTTCGATGGCAGCGCGCAAGCTGTTGCGATCCAGCATGGCTGGCGCGGCAATGAGGCCGAGCACGGCAACAACCAACAATGCCGCGATCGCAATACCCCAGCGTTTCATTCTTTGGCCCCTTACCAGACAGACATCCAAACGATGTTGAAGCGGGCGGGCCACAGGCCCATTCCGGCCGGCAACTTGCTGTTTTTTCTTGACGCTTTCAAGGCCGCGCCCTGCGGCGCCGGGGCGCTGCCGTCATTGACGGGGTTCGAACAATTTGCCTAGATAGTCGTGGCCCATCTGCGCACGGCATCGTTCGCGGCGGGGTCCAAAATTCAATCACGAGGAAACGTCGCCCTTCCAGTTGTGACGTCGCTAGTCGTATCGCTCCGATCGTGCGTGCGTCGTCATACGGGCTTCATCTGCGCCTCACCTGCATCAGGTACTCAGCATCATGAACAAGGTCTATCCGGACGCCAAATCCGCCCTCGACGGACTTCTCAGAGACGGCATGATGATCATGTCGGGTGGCTTCGGCCTATGTGGCATCCCCGAACATCTGTCCGACGCGATCCGTGATGCCGGCGTCAAAGACCTGACGTTCGTTTCCAACAATGCCGGCGTTGACGGTATCGGATTGAGCCGGTTGCTGGAGACCCGGCAGATCAGAAAAATGATCTCGTCCTATGTCGGCGAGAACAAGCTGTTTGCGCAGCAATTCCTCGCGGGCGAACTGGAGCTGGAATTCGCCCCGCAAGGCACGCTGGCCGAACGGATTCGCGCTGGCGGCGCGGGCATCCCGGCGTTCTTCACCAAGACCGGCGTCGGCACGCTGATTGCCGAAGGCAAGGAGGTGCGGGAGTTCGACGGCGAGAAGTACATCATGGAGCGCGGGCTGTTTGGTGACCTCGCGATCGTGCACGCCTGGAAGGGCGATACCGCCGGCAATCTCGTGTACCGCAAGACCGCGCGCAATTTTAACCCGATGATGGCGACCGCCGCGAAGATCACCATCGCCGAAGTCGAGCATCTGGTGCCGGCTGGCGAAATCGATCCCGATCACGTGCATACGCCCGGCATCTTTGTGCAGCGTATCGTCGAAGTGGGAGCGTCAAAGAAACATATCGAGCAGCGGACCACCCGCAAGCGCAACGCCGCTGCGGCCGCCGGGGAGGAAGTGTAATGGCCTGGACTCGCGATCAGATGGCGGCGCGCGCCGCCAAGGAGCTGCGTGACGGCTTTTACGTCAATCTCGGCATCGGCATTCCGACCCTGGTGTCCAATTTCATTCCCGATGGCGTCGATGTGGTGCTGCAGAGCGAGAACGGCATGCTCGGCATGGGCCCGTTCCCCTATGAGGGCGAGGAAGATCCGGACCTGATCAACGCCGGCAAGCAGACCGTCACCGAGCTGCCGTCGACCAGTTACTTCTCCAGCGCCGACTCGTTCGCGATGGTGCGCGGCGGCCATATCGATCTGTCGATCCTGGGCGCGATGCAGGTCGCGCAGAATGGCGATCTCGCCAATTGGATGATCCCGGGCAAGATGGTGAAGGGCATGGGCGGCGCCATGGATCTCGTCGCCGGCGTCAAGCGCGTCGTGGTGGTGATGGAGCATTCCGCCAAGGATGGCCCAAAACTGCTGAAGACCTGCACGCTGCCGCTCACCGGCGAGCGCGTGGTCGATATGGTGATCACCGATCTTGCGGTGTTCACCATCGACAAGCACAGCGATGGCGGCATGACGCTGATCGAGCTGGCCGATGGCGTCACGCTCGATGAGGTCAAGGACAAGACCGAAGCGTCGTTCAAGGTCGCGCTGTAGCGCGTACTCATAGACGCGAACGTCGCGTCCTAAACCCCACCCGGCCGGCCCGATGGACATCGGGCCGTCCACCCTCCCCACAAGGGGGGGGGGAGAAGAGGGCGCCGCATCTGCGCCACTCACTCATCGCGTGGTGCTGTGAGTGTGGGTTGTATGTGAACTTGATCAGCCGCTGAGTTTGGTTCAGCCTGTGAGTTCGGTCTGGAAATCATCCTTGCCGCCGGCACCATCCCTCCCCCCGCGTAGCGGTGGGGAGGGTGGCCGGCATCGCCGGCCGGGTGGGGGGCTTGTGCTTCCCGTTCACCACCAGCGTGGAAC
>NZ_QJTI01000011.1:0-70452 GCF_003217325.1 Rhodopseudomonas faecalis | reverse complement strand
CGGCACCATCCCTCCCCCCGCGTAGCGGTGGGGAGGGTGGCCGGCATCGCCGGCCGGGTGGGGGGCTTGTGCTTCCCGTTCACCACCAGCGTGGAACATCACACCACGATCGTCACCACACTGCCGGACTTCGTTGTCCTGGCTGTGACTGCGCTGATTGCGCTGCGTACCCCCACCCGACCCGGCTTCGCTTCGCTGCGCCGGGCCACCCTCCCCACAAGGGGGAGGGAGAAGAGGGCGCCGCATCTGCGCCACTCACTCATCGCGTGGTGCTGTGAGCGTGCGTTGTCTGTGAACTTGATCATCCGCTGAGTTTGGTTCAGCCTGTGAGTTCGGTCTGGAAATCATCCTTGCCGCGGGCACCATCCCTCCCCCCGCGTAGCGGTGGGGAGGGTGGCCGGCATCGCCGGCCGGGTGGGGGGCTTGTGCTTCCCGTTCACCACCAGCGTGGAACATCACACCACGATCGTCACCACACTGCTGGACTTCGTTGTCCTGGCTGTGACTGCGCTGATTGCGCTGCGTACCCCCACCCGACCCGGCTTCGCTTCGCTGCGCCGGGCCACCCTCCCCACAAGGGGGAGGGAGAAGAGGGCGCTGTTAAACAAACTAGCGCCGGCCGCCGGCAAACATCGGCGACTCGCCGGGCAGCAGTGACGAGCGGATGTCGCTATCGACCCGGCCATTGGGCTGCACATATCCGGCCGACACCGACAGGCTGAGATTGGATGTCGGTCGGACCTCGACGCCGGCATGGAAGCCGTAAGCCGCGGTCGACTCGGTGCCCGATCCGGTCAGCGAATTGAACACGTCGGGCTTGTATTTCAGCGTATCGACGCCGGCAATGAACGCCATCGGAAGATTGCCGACGCCCTTGAAATCGTAATTGAGCTGGGCGCCCTCGCGGGTCAGCGCGCTGAAATTGCCGTAGCCGCCAATGCCGTTCCAGCCATAGCCGCCCGCGAACGAATTGACCTGAAACTCATAGCTGCGGAACGAAAAACCGCTGCGCTGTTCGCCGGCTGCTGCGTCAAAGCCAGGGAAGTCGCCATAGGTCGGCGCGCTGCCGCTGGCCGCACTGCCAAAGCCGAACAGCCCGCCCGGAATCCAATAGCTGATCGGCGCGACCTGGGCTGTCGCCGGCTGCCCGCTCAGGCACAGCACGGCCAATGCGAGGGCGCATCCGGTTGAGGCAGCGAGCTGGGGCATCAGACATTCCTCAAGTGAGGTCGAAATTATAGGGGCTGCGGGCCGGGGCGACCAGCGCGTGCAGCCGATGGTCGCAGTTGTGCTTGTTTCCCGCCGGCGCAGCGCCAGCATGCGGCCCGTGAATTGGCTTGGAAATTGGGCCTGGGTTTGACACCGCGCCTGACAATGATTGTCAGCTTCTGCGCTCGGCAAAGCGCGTCAGCCAGATCACCGGCGGCACGCTCGCCGCGACGATGATCAGCGCGGCCATGGCGCCGTCCTCGAATGAGCCGCGGCTGGCATATTGATAGATCGAAGTCGCCAGCGTTTCGACATTGAGCGGCCGCAGCAGCAGCGTCGCCGGCAGTTCCTTCAAGCAATCGACGAACACCACGATCGCGGCGCCGAGCAGCGCCGGCTTGAGCAGCGGCAGGTCGATGCGCCACAGCGCGGTCAGGCGGCCGGCGCCGACCGCGCGCACGCTGTCGTCATAGTCGCGCGGGATCTGCTCAAGGCCGGCGCGCAGCAGGCCGGTCGGCACCGCCAGGAACCGGATCACATAGGCCAGCACCAGCGCGCCGCCCGAGCCGATCAGCAGCAAGCCCGGCGCCGCGTTGCCCATCGACGCCGCGATCGCCGCCACCGCGTTGTCGAACGCCAGCAGCGGCGTCAGCAGCCCGAGCGCCAGCACGGTGCCGGGCAGCGCGTAGCCGAGCTGCGCCACCGATGCAGCAATGTTGCTGGCCCGGTCAGAACGCCAGCGCTGCGCCAGCATCACGATCAGCGCCAGCAGCAGCGCCAGCCCCGTGGCGATCACAGCCAGCGTCACGGTGTGCAGCGCGTCGCGCCACAGCGATGGATCGATGCCGCTCAGCGCCGCGCGGCGCAGCGCGGTGCCGAGCAGATAAAGCACCGGCACGATGAAGCCGAGTAGTGGCGGCAGCAGGCAGATCGCGAGCGCGGCCCAGCCGCGGCGCGCTGGCAGCGTGGTGCGCGGCTTGAGCCGCGTCGCTTCGGATGGCAGTTCGACGCTCGCTTTGCGCCGGGCAATGCGCTCGACCGCGATCAACAGCGCGACCAAGCACAGCAGCACCAGCGCCAATTGCGCGGCGCCGGCCAGGCTGCCGCGGTTCAGCCAGGTGGTGAATACCGCGACGGTGAGGGTGCGCACGCCGAGATATTCGCTGGCGCCGATATCGTTCAGCGTTTCCAGCGCCACCAGCGCGGCGCCGACCGCCAGCGCCGGCCGCGCCATCGGCAGCGTGATCCGCCAAAAGATCGTGCTGCGGCTGGCGCCCAGCACACGCGCCGCTTCGCTCGCTTCCGCGCTCTGCGCCTGCCACAGCGCCTGCGCCGCGAGATAAACGTAAGGATAGAGCACGAGGCCAAGTAGCAGCACCGCGCCGGGCAGCGAGCGCAGCGCAGGCAGCAGCGCCAGCGCGTCCGCGCTCGGCAGCGCCAGCGTGAGCGCGCGATGGATCAGCCCGAGCGGCTCGAACAGATCAACATAGACATAGGCGACCAGATAGGTCGGCACCGCCAATGGCAGCGGCAGCAGCCACAACAGCACGCGCCGGCCGGGGAAATTGAACGAGGTCATCAGAAAGGCGGTGCCGGCGCCGATCAGCAAGGTCAGCGTGCCGACGCCGAGCACGAGTAGCGCGGTGTCGGTGATCGCCGGTTGCAGCACATAGGCCAGCAGCACCGGCCAGACATCGCCGGCCGGTTGCCAGGCAATCAGCAGCAGGCTCAGCACGGGCGCGGCCACCAGCAGCGCGGTGAGGAGTGCCAGGATCAGCGCGACGAGATCGGCGCGCGGCGTAGCGCGCCCCGCAGTGGTGATCGGGACCATGGTGTCGCGCACCATGATGCGGCGCGACCAGGCCTCATCTTTGGATAGCTGCCGCACCCGCTGCTCCTGGAGGGCCGGTCGGTCGTGCAACGACGCCGTCGGTGTCGGTTGCACGACCGCGGTCATGGCCGGGCTGGTCCGATCGCCGACCTATGCCGGGCGGCGATCAATTATCGAAGCCGACCTTGTCGACCAGTATCGATGCCGCCTTGCGCTGCGCGGCGATCTTGGCGATCGGCATCGGATCGGCGATCAGCTTGCCATAGCCGGCGATGGTGGCATTGAGCGGCACGCCGGGACGGATCGGATATTCGTAATTGCTGTCGGCATAGATCTGCTGCGCGCTGTCGCCGACCAGCCATTCGATCAGCCTGACCGCATTGGCCTTGTTCGGCGCGTGCTGGGTGAGCAGCACGCCGGACAGATTGACGTGGGTGCCGCCGCCCGCAAAGGTCGGCAGCAGCACCTTGGTTGCTTCCGCCCATGGCTTTTTGTCGGGATCGGCGTTCATCATCAGCGCCCAGTAATAGGTGTTGCCGATGCCGAGGTCGCATTTGCCGGCGGCAACGTCGCGCGCCGTTTCGCGATCACCACCGGAGGGCTTTTGCGCGAGATTGGCTTTCAGCCCGCGCAGCCATTGCTCGGTTTTCTGTTCGCCATATTTGGCGAGATAGGCCGCAAACAGCGCGTTGTTGTAGATGTGCTGGCCGGAGCGGATGCAGATCTTGCCCTTCCATTTCGGATCGGCCAGCTCCTCATAGGAGATGCTGTCCTGCTTGACGCGGTCCTTGGCGGCATAGATCACGCGCGCCCGCATCGAAATGCCGGCCCAGTGGCCGTTCGGATCGCGATATTGCGGCGGCACGATCTCATCGATCACCGCCGATTTGATCGGCTGGGTGATGCCGGCCTGCACGGCGTCGTCGATCCGGCCGATATCGACGGTCAGCAGCACGTCGGCGGGGCTGTTGGCGCCCTCGGCCTTGATGCGCTGTTCGAGCCCTGAACTGGCCGAGATCACATTGACCGCGATCCCGGTCTCGCGGGTGAAGGCATCGAACAGCGGCTGCACCAGCTTGGTTTCGCGATAGGTGTAGACATTCACCTGATCGGCGGCGCGGCTGCCGGTGGCCGGCAGCACCAAGGCAAGGGCAGCGAGTGCGATGGCTCGAAATCGGGGCATGCGGTGGCTCCTGGCAATCAAGAATGCCACTCACTAGCGCGTGGTGTCATTGAGGAGTAGCGACCGGGTGTCGCGATTAGAGCGATTCCAAGTCGTGGGCTTGGCGGGCGCTGTGTCTGCCAACCGTTTTCAGGGCACTGCAACCTGGCGATCACTGCAACGCCAGCGCGCAAGGTGGGGGGTGGTGAGGCGAGGGCGGCGCCGCGCTTGGTGCCAGCGGCGATATTAAGCGTCGGGCTTTGCTGGGTCGGGCTTGGAGACCTCACCCTTCGATGCGGGATCTTCGGCGAGCTTCATCAGGCCGTGCAGATCGCGCAAGGTGATGCGCTGCCGGCTGCTGGCGATTAAGCCGCGCTGTTCCCAGCCGCTCAGCAGCCGGCTGACGGTGTGCAGCGTGGTGCCGGTCATCTGCGCGATATCCTGCCGGCCGATCGGGAAGGCGATCTCGACGCCCTGTTCGAGCTGACGACCGGATTGTTTGGCGAGCCGCAGCAAGGCATGGGCGACACGCTGCTCGACCGGCTGGGTCGAGATTTCGATCACCCTGGTATGGCTCTCCTGCAGTCGGGTGCCGACCGCGCGCAGCGTGTTGGCGGCCAGCACCGGGTAGCGCTCGACCAGCTTCGGCCATGACGCGGCCGGCCAGGACAGCACCACGCTGTCATCGACCGCAGTCGCCGTCGCGGGATAGCGCTGCAGCCCGATCGCGGTCGCGACCCCGAAGGTTTCGCCGGGCGCCACATAGCGCACCACCACCTGCTCGCCACTGGGCGTGATCTTGCTGGCCCTGACATGGCCGTGCAGCAACAGGAAGAACGAATGAGCGTCTTCGCCCTGCTGAAAGATCGCGGTGTTTTTCGCAAAACGATGCGAGCGCGCGTCACGCATAATCGCCTGCAAATCAGCGGCCTCTAGCCCGCTGAACAGCGGCAGATCGGCGATCATCGAGCTGTCCACCGCAGCCATCACAGATCCTTGGTCAGCGCCGCGATCGCGCGCTCAGCTCATGCTTTTTTCGCCGGGGCGAACACCACTTCGATCAACGTACCGGAATGCGGCGCGGTTTTGATCTGGAAACGGCCGCGATTGGCCTCGACCAGCGCGCGGGTCAGCGACAGGCTGACCGCCGAGGCTTCGGATGCGGCATCGCTCGGCGCCGCCGAACGGAACGGCTGCATGGCCGCCGCCAGTTCGTCCTTATTGAGCGTGTCGCCGGTGTCGCGCACCCGCAGCATCACCTCGCCGGCATCCGACAGTGCGGTCGAGATGATCACCTGGCCGCCGGCATTGGCGAGCTGAATCGAGGTCGCGATCAGGCTTTCCACGATCTGGCGCAGCGCCGGCGCATCGGCGCTGATTGTGGGAAGCTGCTGCGCCAATGAACTGCGCATGATGATGCGGGCGCGGTTGGCCTGCGGCTGCAGCGCGGCAACGCTGTGCTCAACGATCTCGTTGAGCTGCAACTCGGCAAAGTTGAGATCGATCCGGCCGGACTCGATCCGCGCCAATTCCAACAGATCGTCGACGATCGCGATCACTCGCTCGCCGGAGGCGCGGATGTCCTTCATGTATTCGGCATAGCGCTCATTGCCGAGCGGGCCGAACCGTTCTTCGATCATCACCTCGGCAAAGCCGAGCATGGCGTTCAGCGGAATCCGGATTTCATGGCTCAGCCGCGCCAGCGCATCGGTCTTGGCGCTGGCGGCATGGTCGGCCTGGCGGCGCGCCAGCGTCAATTCGGCTTCGCTTTGTTTTTGCTGCGACAGATCGTGCAGCATCACAAAGTAGTTGTCGCCATCGGTGCTGGTGCGGCCGATCCGCGCCGACAGCGCGATCGTCGAGCCCGCTTTGGTGCGGCCCTGCAATTCGCGGCCAAGGTCCTGCTCGCTCACCACCCGTTGCTTCACTGTGGTGAGGTAGCGTTGCAGCTCGTCACGGCTCGCCGGCGCGATCAGTTCGGCGATCGTCATGGTCAGTAGTTCATCGCCGCGATAGCCGAACAGCGTTTCGGTGGCGCGGTTGCACGCGGTGATGCGGCCTTCGGCATCGAACATCACAATGGCATCGGCGGCGCCGTCGAGAATAGCGCCGAGTTCTTCCGCGCTGGCATGGCCGGCGGCCGAGGGCGCGCTGGCGACGATCGAAGGCGAGGGCGCCGTCGGGGCTTGCGCCGCGGCGGCCAGCATCAGCGCCAGCGCCGGCTCACCGTCCCATTCGATGGCGTGCAGCTGCGCGCGCGCCGGCGGGCAGGGATGTTCAGCGGAAGCATGGGCCGGGCAAATGATAATCGCCGAGCCGACGTCGATTGAATGGTTGTCGCCGCTCTCGGTCTCGACCAGCAGCGCATCGACGCCGCCGGCCGCCTGCAGCGCGGCGAAACTGGCAAAACCCATTTGCGTCAAAAACGCCGGATTGGCGTGGATCAGCCGGTCGAGCCGATAGAGCAGCACGCCGACCGGCAGCAGATCGATCAGCGCCAGCTCCTGGCTGGCTGTGACGCTGAGCGGCTCGGTCGGCTCCGGCGCGGCCACGCTCGGCTCGGCGGTCGGCTCGCTGTCGGCCGGCTCGCCCTCCGGGCCGTCGCTTTGCAGCCTGGCCGACAATTGCCGGGCCAGCTCGTCGAACGCGTTGTTCTCGACCGGGGTCAGCACCAGCGCGCGGTCATCATTGGCCGGCCGGAACGGCAGCACGTTATGCGGTGTATCCAAGGGCATGTCCGGGACAGTGGGGGGGACGAGCAGCGCAGCGTCGAGCCGCGCGTCGCTCTCAAAATGGTCGGCGCTCGGCGCTGTGGCCGCTTGCGGGCGATCGGCGGACAGCGGCTGGGCCAGCGGCGCCGTGGCTTGATCGTCGCCGCGTCGCAGCGCCGCCAGCCGGTCGAGCGCTTCCAGGTCGTGGCACACGCCAAACCCGCGATAGCCGATATAGCGGCCGTCGTAGTCCTGGGCGGGCAGGCCGGATAGTTCGACCGCCAGCCGTTGTTGCGGTCCATCGACCGGCCATTGCAGCGTGACGCCGCTCCAGGTGCGGCGGCTGGCAATCGCGGCCGCGAACGCGCCGTCAGGGTCGAGCTGGAACAGGTCGGCGATCTCGCGCCACGGCCGGCCGAACCCGGCCGCCGTGCGCGGCCCGATCAGCCGGCTGAATTCATCCGAGCCGATCGAGAAGCGCTGCTCGGCGTCGAGCTGCCAGGTGAAGCGCAGCGGATGGCGGCGCGGCTGCTTTAGCGGTTCTTCATACCAGGCCGGCGAGCCCTCGACCGCGTCGGCCTCGGCGTCGGGTTCGTTGTCGGTATCGGCCGTTGCCGTCTGCGGAGGCGCTTCCTCAGCGTTGTCCTCGACGGCTTGCGTGGCCGATTGCGCATCGGCGCAAGGCTGATGTTCCGCAGGCGGCGCGGCCAGGGCCGGTTCGCTGGCGGTCTGATCCGTGAGGCCGGGCTCGGTGATCTCGGCCGGCTCGCTTTCGATCGGCTTTGCCGATTGCTCAGGCGCGCTGGCAGACGCGACTTCTTCCAGATCAGCTTCCAGAGCGGCGGCGGGCGCGGCGTCCTGGTCGCTGCTTTGATCAGCCGGGGCGGCATTAGGTTCAGCGGCGATCGATTCGACAGAAGTCTCCGGCGCGCTGGGCTCGGTCTCGATGACGGCTTCCGGCTCGGCGGCGATTTCCGGGCCCGCGACCTCGGCGGGCGTCGGTTCCGGCTCCGGCTCCGGTTCCGGCCGGGCTGGTGCGGTCATCACCGGCGCGGCCTCGGTATTGCTCTCGTCAGCCGGCGGTTCGGGCGGTGGCGGCGAGGCGGCGCTGTGCGGTTCGGCGGGGCCGGGGGCGAGCAGCGCCACCAGCGCGACCTCGGCACCCGAGCCGATTCGCTGCAACACCATATGGCCGATGCCGATCGGCAATTCGGCGCGGCCCTCGGCGAGCGCCCGCTGGCGCGCCGCGTCCATGGTGCCATTGCTGAGATCCCGGAAGCCGATCAGCGTCTGCGCCGCGGCGCTGGCGCCGATGAACAGCCCGTCCGGGGCAAAGCTGGCGATCGGGGTGTCGATGCCTTCGACCAGGCATTGCAGCCGTTCCACCATTGGCATCGGCCGTGGCACTGGCTCGGCGGTGACGATCAGCAGCGCGGCGCTGCCATCGCTAAATTCCAGGCGGCTGCAGGCGCAGGTGGTGAGCGCGCCGATCGCGGCGCCAAAGCCGCGCAGCCGCTCGAGGCGTGGGGCATGGCCGGTCAGCCGCGGGGCCAGTCTGGCGATCTGGCGGCGACGGCCATCGGCCGGGTGCAGCGGAGTGGCGGCGAGCGCTGCGCTGTTGCCGGCGCCGAACACGCGCGCGCCGACCGGATTAGCCCAGATGATGCGGGCGCCATCCAGCGTCCACAGCCAGGCCGCGCGGGCGCTGGTGGCGTGAACGGCAAGACGCGGGTCATCCACGCCTCGCAACTGGTCGTTGGTATTCGTCATCGGCACTCTTGCAGGGACGCGGGCCTGACGGCCCGGTCGGCTTCTCGCCAAGGCAAATAGCCTTAACAATTGGTTAGTATCGCCTCCGGCCGCCATCAGGTCCATGACCGCGGCGACTGCCAGGGTGCCAAAGCGGAGATAACGTTAACGGCCGGATTCGGCAGAACCTGGGCGCCAGACGCGCGGTGGGATTGCAAAAAGCTGCCAATGGTCCACGATGGGGTGTGTTCGGCCTACGTCACACGGGCGAGTTCAGCCCACCTTACAAGTGACGAGGATCGGTGGGGGAAACGGGCGGAAAGCGCCCGCATTTCAAAAGGAGTGGTAGTCATGGAACAGAATGGGCGGGATCGCTTCGAGATTCCGAAAGAGATGCGCAGCATGGCGGAAGCCGGCTTCGATCAGGCCCGCAAGGCGTTCGAGCACATGCTCTCCAGTGCCCAGCAGACCGCGAACGCCATTGAAGGCCGGGGCGCGTCGGTGCGCGAGGGCGCCAAGGATGTCGCCGCCAAGGCGGTGTCCTATGCCGAACGCAACGTGACCGTGTCGCTCGATTATGCCCAGCAATTGCTGCACGCCAAGGATCTCACCGAGGTGATGCGGCTGCACACCGAATATGTGCAGGGCCAGATGAAGGCGCTCGCCGAACAGGCCAGCGAGCTCGGCCAGATCGTCAGCCGCGCCGCGATGGACGCCGGACGGCCCAAGGAATAGCCGTTCGCGGCGCAGCATAATCCGTGTTTGTGAATCGGCGGTGGTCCTGTGGGCCGCCGCCGATTTCGTTGGCGGGCAAGGCGGTTACGACGCGATCCCGCGCCGTGGAATGATTTATGTTGCAATGCACAAAGAAAATGGTAGGTACCGTTCACAGGCTGTTGATCAACGGCCTGCAGACCGCGCGACGTGGACGGGGCCAAGCGGCCAGGGCGTCAATCGGTCCCAATTTTGAACTGATTGCCTCAACCCCATTCTTATAAGGACTCGCGTGCATGGCCGATTCGACCGATCCCTTCACCGCTTCCGTGCTCCGCTTTCAGATGCCCGAACAGATGCGTGCATTTGCCGAGCAGGGGATGTCGCAGGCGCGTGAAAGCTACAGCCGGCTGAAGAGCGCCGCCGAAACCCAGAACGATGCCATCGAGGCCGCGTTCTCCTCGGTCAGCAAGGGCGCGGGCGACTATTCGGCAAAACTGTTCGACATCGTAAAGTCGAACACCGAGGCCTCTTTCGACCTGGCGCAGAGCTTGGTCGGCGCCAAGACGCTGCCGGAAGCCTTTGATCTGCTCAGCGTTCACACCCGCAAGCAGGTCGAGAGCGTGGCCACCCAGACCAAGGAGCTGGTCGAGCTGACCCAAAAGCTCGCGACCGACTCCGTTGAGCCGCTCAAGGCCGGCGCTTCCAAGATGTTCACGCCGCCCGCGGCCTAAAGCTGCCGGGTTCCGTCGATGCCAACGAGCCCGGGATTTGCCCGGGCTTGTTTTTTTGGGTAGACGTTCGTCGCGGTCGCAGGTTCGGCCTTGCCAAAACGACGCGTTGCACCTAGTTTCCGCGCGTCCGCGGCCACGGCCGCACACGGATGCAGTTGTAGCTCAGCTGGTTAGAGCGCCTGTCTGTGGAACAGGAGGTCGGTGGTTCGAACCCACCCAACTGTACCATAAAAATCCAGCACTATCAAAAACATGGCTGGCGGTAAATTTGCGCAGTTTCCGGTTTGTGCGCATCGACCTTTTCCAGGTCCCACCTTAAGTCCCACTTTCTATCGCATAGCCCGCGGTGGCATCCGAAGTGCTCTCCAAGCGGAATCCAGTCGGTTGCTTGGGAAAGGTGGCGTTAAGAATCGCGCGCCGCGTGCCCCCAATTGCTTAATTCCGGAACTTCAGTTTCTGGTTGTTTCATGCTCCACTCTCGCGCTGTAGGAAGGGGCAATGAAGAGTCTTTTTTGCATGCTCACATTTATCCGAGACGTTGCTTGGCTACCGTGCGTCGGCCGTGAGAGCGCTGCCACCGCCTTCTTCCCTATCGGATGATCCGCCGGTCTTATGGACAAGCGCTCATTAAGCGAACGGGACATCTGCACCAAGTTCATCACGCCTGCGCTACGGAAGGCCGGGTGGGACGAGATGGTGCAAATTCGCGAGGAAGTCGGCTTTACCAAGGGTCGGATCATCGTTCGGGGGAAGCTGGTTAGCCGCGGAAAGGCCAAGCGGGCCGACTACATCCTCTATTTCAAGCCGAACATCCCGTTGGCTGTGATCGAGGCCAAGGACAATGCCAACAGCGTTGGAGCCGGAATCCAGCAAGGGCTGGAATACGCGACAGCGCTCAACATCCCGTTCGTATTCTCCTCGAATGGCGATGGCTTCGTGTTTCATGACCGCACAGCCTCTGCCGGCGCTGTGGAGACCACGCTGGCAATGGAGGCATTTCCTTCGCCTGCAGACCTCTGGACGCGCTATCGGGCCTGGAAAGGTTTGACGCCGGAAGCCGAACAGATTGTCCTGCAGGACTATTACGACGACGGCAGCGGCAAGGAGCCGCGCTACTATCAGGTGAACGCGGTCAACGCCGCGATTGAAGCAATCGCAAAGGGACGCGATCGCATCCTTCTTGTGATGGCGACCGGAACCGGCAAGACCTACACCGCCTTTCAGATCATCTGGCGGCTGTGGAAGGCGGGTCGCAAGAAGCGCATCCTGTTCTTGGCTGACCGCAATGTTCTGATCGATCAGACGATGGTCAACGATTTCAGGCCATTCGGTCCGGCGATGGCGAAGCTTTCCACCGAGTCGAAGACGATCGAACGGCAGGACGGCAGCAAGGTCGACCTAACCCTGGCTCTCGACAAGAAGCGGCGGATCGACACGGCCTTCGAAATTTACCTCGGCCTATATCAGGCGATCACCGGCCCGGAAGAGCGGCAGAAGCTGTACAAAGAATTTTCGTCAGGCTTCTTCGATTTGATAGTCATCGACGAATGCCATCGCGGCAGCGCCGCTGAAGACTCTGCCTGGCGCGAAATCCTTACCCATTTCTCCGGAGCCACGCAGATCGGCCTGACGGCTACGCCCAAAGAGACCGAATACGTTTCCAACACGGAGTACTTCGGCCAGCCCGTATTCACCTATTCACTGAAGCAGGGCATTAGCGACGGCTTCCTCGCTCCGTACAAGGTCGTGAAGGTTCACATCGATCGCGACGTCGAGGGCTACCGTCCGGAATTTGGTCAACTCGACAGAGATGGAGTCGAGGTTGAAGACCGCATCTACAATGCTAAGGATTTCGACCGTAATCTGGTTCTTGACGATCGAACAAAGCTGGTGGCGAAGAAGGTTACGGAGTTCTTGAAAGAAAGCGGTGATCGATTTCAGAAGACGATTGTCTTCTGTGTCGACCAGGAACACGCCGCTCGTATGCGGCAGGCGCTCGTGAATGAGAACGGCGATCTTGTCGCGCAGAACCATCGCTACGTCATGCGCATCACCGGAAACGACAAGGATGGCCAGGATCAACTCGGCAACTTCATCGATCCAGAATCGACTTATCCGGTGCTGGTTACAACATCGCGGTTGCTCTCAACCGGAGTAGACGCCCAAACCTGCCGCCTCATTGTCTTGGATCGCGAAGTTGGGTCTATGACCGAGTTCAAGCAGATCGTCGGGCGCGGCACCCGCGTTCACGAAGACACCAAAAAATTCTACTTCACGTTGATCGACTTCCGAGGCGCGACCGGCCATTTCGCGGACCCTGATTTTGACGGCGATCCCGTGCAGATCTACCAGCCGGGTGAGGGCGATCCGGTCAGCCCGCCCGACGAGACGCCCGACGGCTTCGGAGAAAACGAGCAAGCGCCATATGAGGCGGGGGAAGACGAGACTATCATCGATGGGCCGAGAGTGCCTCCGGGACCAGGTGGAGGGGCACGCAAGATCTATGTTGATGGCGTTGGCGCCCAGGTTATCGCTGAACGAATCGAGTATCTCGACGAAAACGGCCGCCTCGTCACCGAAAGCTTGCGCGATTTCACCAAAGCTGCGCTGAAGAGACGGTTTGCCAGCCTCGACGACTTCCTCAAGCGCTGGAAGTCTGCCGAGCGCAAGCAGGCGATCGTCGAAGAATTGGAGGCCGAGGGATTGGCGCTGGATGTCGTTGCCGATGAGATTGGCAAGAACCTCGATCCATTCGATTTGATCTGCCACATCGCATTCGATCAGAAGCCGCTGACCCGGCGCGAACGGGTGGACAGCGTCAGGAAGCGAGACGTTTTTGCAAAGTACGGTCCCCAGGCGCGCGCCGTGCTTGATGCGTTGCTCGACAAATACTGCGACGATGGCGTTCTCAATCTAGACGACACGAATGTGCTGAAGGTGATTCCGTTCAGCGATATGGGAAGTGTCGTGCAGCTCATCAATGCTTTTGGAGGAAAGTTGAGCTTTGAGAAGGCTGTTCATGAGTTACAGGAAACGCTCTATCAAGAGACTGCGTGAGGATTTCCATCAGATTGTGCAAGGGCAGCATCTTTGATGGGCTGCCGGCTGCCCAGTTGCGTATGTGCGATACCGAGGCGGCAATCCACGCAAAGGATGCAAGGCTACCGAGTTATGATCGTTCGAACTACCGTAAAATCCATCCAGGACATCATGCGGCAGGATGTCGGCGTCGATGGCGATGCCCAGCGCATCAGCCAGCTTTGCTGGATGTTCTTCCTCAAGATCATTGACGATCAGGATCAGGAACTAGAGTTAACTTACGACGGTTATCGCTCGCCGATCCCGTCCAAGCTGCAGTGGCGGAACTGGGCGGCCGATCCGGAAGGCATCACTGGACAGGCGCTTCTCAACTTCATTAATGATGAGCTGTTTCCCGCGCTAAAGGACCTTCGACCCACGGGCAAGCCGGGCGATCGGCGCCGCGTGGTCCGTGATGTTTTCGAAGACGCCTACAATTACATGAAGTCGGGGCATCTGATCCGGCAAGTCGTCAACAAGATCAACGAGATCGATTTCAACAATCTTGATGAGCGTCGGCACTTCGGCGAGTTCTACGAACAGCTTCTCAATGACCTGCAATCGGCAGGCAATGCCGGCGAATACTATACTCCCCGCGCAGTGACGGCGTTCATGGTGGATCGGATCGATCCTCATCCCGGCGAGACGCTGTTCGATCCTGCTTGCGGAACGGGCGGATTCTTGACCTGCGCCATTCGTCATATGGAGCAGCAAAACTACGTCCGCACGCCGAAGCAGCGGGAGAAAATGGCGGCCGGCCTGCGCGCCGTGGAGAAGAAGCAGCTTCCGCATATGCTCTGCGTCACCAACATGCTGTTGCACGGCATCGAAGACCCGAGCTTCGTTCGCCACGACAATACGCTGGCCCGCCCGTTGATCTCATGGGGCAAGGACGAGCGGGTGGATATCGTATTGACCAATCCGCCATTCGGAGGCCGCGAGGAAGACGGTATCGAAGACAATTTTCCGACCTTCCGGACCAAGGAGACCGCCGATCTGTTCCTGGCGCTGATTGTTCGGCTCTTGAAGCCCGGCGGACGTGCCGCCGTGGTTCTGCCAGATGGCACCCTGTTCGGCGAGGGCATCAAGACTCGGCTCAAGGAGCACCTGATCGAGGAGTGTAACCTCCACACCATCGTCCGGCTGCCCAATTCAGTATTCAAGCCCTATGCCTCCATTGGCACGAACTTATTGTTCTTCGAGAAAGGCGCGCCGACCAAGGACACCTGGTTTTACGAACACCGCGTGCCAGAGGGCCAGAAGGCCTATTCGATGACCAAGCCGATCCGGCTGGAGGATCTTCAGGGCTGCATCGATTGGTGGGGCGGCAAGGAGCGGAAGGGCCGCAAAGAGACTCCACAAGCTTGGCGTGTCACCGCTGCGGATGTGAAAGCCCGGGGTTACAACCTCGACATCAAGAACCCGCACACCGTGGCCGACGATCACGGCGACCCTGAAGCGCTGCTAGCCGACCTCACCGCCGCCGAGGCGGAGACCGCGCGTTTGCGAGACCAATTGAAAGCGATCCTTGCCGAGGCGCTGGCACGATGAATGCAGATCGTTTGATGGAGCGCTATGAGCAGATCGCCGATGCTCCCGATGCTATTGCACGGCTGCGCCGCTTCATTCTCGATCTGGCTGTGCGCGGAAAGCTGGTGCCGCAGGATGCGAACGACGAGCCGGCGTCGGAGCTACTAGAGCGCATCGCAAAAGAGAAGGCGCGGTTGGTAAGGGCGGGAGAGATCAGGAACGAGAAGCCGCTCGCGTCGGCAGAGGACGATGCTCCCTTCGATATTCCGGGGAGCTGGCGGTGGACGCGTTTAGGGATGGTGACGTCTTACATTCAGCGCGGAAAGTCGCCAAAATATGCGGCGTCAGATGGCTCTCTTGTCGTCTCGCAGAAGTGTGTTCAATGGCGCGGGCTCGACCTCTCCGTAGCGAAACAAGTCACCATAGAATCATTAGCCGACTACGAGGAAATCCGTTTTCTCCGCGACGGGGATCTGGTGTGGAACTCTACCGGAACGGGAACCATTGGCCGCGTTGTTAGGCTCGTTGATACGCCTGAAAAGCTCGTTTGTGATAGTCACGTCACCGTCGTCAGGTGTTTAGAGGTCGATCCCGAATACATTCGCACTTGGCTTCGGTCCGACCATGTATATGCGCTGATCGAAGAGCGCGCTGCCGGCTCAACTAATCAGGTTGAGCTAACGACAAAAATGGCTATTCATCAGGTCGTCCCCCTCCCGCCGTTTGCCGAGCAACACCGCATCGTCGCCAAGGTCGACGAACTGATGACGCTGTGCGACCGGCTGGAGGCGGCGCGGGCAAACCGCGAGGCCACGCGCGACCGGCTGACGGCGGCGAGCCTCGCGCGGCTCAACAAGCCGGATCCCGAGGCGTTCCAGTCCGATGCGCGCTTCGCCCTCGACGCGTTGCCGGCCCTCACGTCGCGGCCCGATCAGATCAAGCAATTGCGCCAGACCATCCTCAACCTCGCGGTGCGCGGTAAGCTCGTGGCACAGGACGCGAATGAAGAACCTGCATCGGAATTGCTGAACCGGATCGCGACAAAGTTCGAGCGAGCTGTTCGAGATGGCGTGCTGAATAAGCCTAAGCCCGTTAAGCCAATCTTTGACGACGACCAACTCTTCCCGCTTCCACCTAGGTGGGCGATTGCTCGCTTTAATCAGGTCGCGTCAATCCAATCGAACTTGGTTGATCCCAAACGGTATAGGGAAAAGCCTCACATTGCACCGGACAACATCGAAAGTTGGACTGCTAGGCTTCTGCCTTATGTCTCGATTGGCGAGGCGGGTGTCTTTAGCAGCAAGCATCTCTTTTCATCCGGTGCCATCCTGTATTCAAAAATACGTCCAAATCTGGCGAAGGTGACGAGGGTTGAATTTGATGGCCTTTGCAGCGCGGACATGTATCCCATCCATGCGCTGATCGACGCTGATTTCCTCGTGAAGTTCATGATTACTCAGGCATTTGTCTCGCAGGCCGTAAGTGAGGACAATCGCGTAGCCATGCCAAAAATTAATCAATCGGCATTGTCGGACATCCTTGTGCCCGTTCCACCACTCGCCGAACAACGCTGCATCGTCGCCAAGGTCGATGCGCTGATGGCGCTCTGCGACCAGCTGGAGGCGAGCCTCACCGCTGCTGCCGAAACCCGACGCCGCCTGCTCGACGCCCTGCTGGCTGAGGCGCTGACACCGGTCGAAGATCGCGAGATGGAGGCGGCGGAATGAGCGACCTGCCAGCCAAACCTCGTCGCATCTGGCTTCGCTCGTTCTACGGGTTCAGCCCTGAGGAAGATGGCTACATCGGCTGGACCGAGGAAGGCCCACGGGACCGGATGCTTGGTTTGATCGAGGACGACGATCTGTTCATGATCTACGGCGCATCGAGTGCCGAGACGGATAAGTCCCATCGCCACAAGGTGCTTGGCTTCCTTCAGGTTGAGGCGCGCGCGATCCGGGATAGGGATAAGGCCTCCAGCGTTGGGATGCAGCGAAAACGCGACAATGGCTGGCAGGATAAGTGGACCTACGCGATCCCAGTGAAACGAGCATGGCGGGTCGACGAGCAGATTCTCTTGGAGAGGATCGCGCCGACGACCTATCGGCCCGAGGCAGGACAGGCGATTGCAGTGTGGAATCCGCCCCTGGAAGCGGACGAAGTTGACCGGGCGTTAAAGATTAGGGTGACCGAAGTCGCCGTCTTCGGCGAGCCTCCATTGTCCGAAGGAGGTCTATTGAAAGGCATCTTGGCTCGAGTCTTCCACCCCTCCCGTGCTTTCCCCGGCAGCTTCGGCGAAAGAGTCGTCACGTACGAGGACGGACCGACGCGGCTTTACTTGGCGCATTTCGAGGGTGATGGCTTTGCGCTCCGAGGAAAGGCCAAGCCGCAATTCGACAAATCTGTGTTGCTTAAGATCGGGGTGTCGAACGATTTGGGGCGGCGGGTTTCCGAACTCAACGCCGGCTTCCCGCCCGCGGCCGTTGGCAAATGGTCAATGGTGCTCGAATCAGAACCGTACGTTGATCGGAAGTCGGCTGAAGCCGCCGAGCAGGCATTCAAAGACCGGGCATGTAGGGAAATGGAAAGCCTGGGTGGAGAGTTTTTCCAGGGCCAGATTTCGACTGCTCAAAGCATATTTGCGTCGATACCAGGTGTCTCACGATTTGGACGCTAAAAGAAAGATTGATGCCGTAGGATTTCCGCGTGGAGTGGTGAAGAGAATGAGCACGATTGATGCGTGCTAACGGAGGGCTTCCGAGCCCGGGGACAGAGTTGACGGCGCTCGTAGAAGCGACAGCCCATCACGATGGCTGCAACACTCGTCAGAGGAAGGAGTGATTAGAGACCTTTGGTGAGGCTATTTGATTAGTGCTAGTGCATGTTGCGAAGCGCTGGCTGTTCGGCAGCCTGCGCAACGCCTCCTTCGACGATCTCGGCGCGCGGATGCGCTGGAAACCGATCATGGATGCCGGTGACGATCTCGATTAGTGCGGCGACCGTCTGCGGCATGGTCAGACTGAGCTTGTCAGCGATCGGCTTCAGCTCGGCGACGACTTCCTCCGGCAGCGCCTTCGCGCGTGGCACGGCGATGAAATCCCAGCCGAGGAAGCCGAGCACGGCTTCCAAGCTTTCGAGCCCTGGCCGGTTCTTCTTTCGCCATGCCTTCATGCTGGCGCGACGAACGCCGCTGCCTTCTTCGACCTCATCATAGGTGAAGCGAAGCCGCGCCATTTCAGCGAAGACGAGCTTGACGTGCGGCCCGACGCGCTCCGGCATAGTGACGGTGCGCTTCTTGCGGTTCGGCCGTGCCGGGCGTGTGGGACGATACAGCGGGCCTCGGACAGGGTCGTGAAGGTAGTTTGAGGGATCGGGCATTGCGGCGGCCTTTGGTTTATCGGATGCCGCGATCTTCGGTTTTGGGGCTGCTATCTATGAGCCCATTGCAATCGCCCTTTGTGTTCGAGTTGCTCCCTACGATTGCGGAAACGCACACGCTGAAGGGGTGCGCAATAATGTGTTAAAAAACAACAATCTTTTGAAAGTTTGCATCTAGCGATATGTCGGGGTCGCGCGTCACCCGCTACCGCTACCCCGTTCACAGTACCTTTTTACCTAGATTGAATGGCCTTTTGCGAAAGAGTCTCGAATGGTGAAATGGCGGCGACTTCAATCATGCCGCGACGAACATCATGCCAGCGCCGAACAGCGCCGCGCCGGCAACCATGCCACCGACAGCAAACGGCCAAACATTGAGTGCTTTCGGCGCCCGCGCGCGCTGTTCGGCGACGAACGCGCGGGTCTCTTCCTGAGCGCGCTCGATCCGCGCAATCTGCTCTTGCTGATCCATGCTGCGGCCCCTCCGGCGGAGATCGTAGCTCAATCCACGGCGCGCTCAACGGTCGCGGCTGCGTCGTCTTTCTCGCTGGCGACCTCTTCGATCAGTCGCGCGGCGTTCGCAAAGATTGATCGGCCGTAAGCGGTATCCATCGCCCGGGCGCGCTCGATTTCGAGCACCGCAAGCTTGGTCCCGAGCTTGGTTTCCAACAGCTCCCGAACCGCCGCCGGTCCGCCGGTCATTACATGGGGCAGCAGCACGCCATTGTTGATCCGATTTCGCGCACCAGCCTTCCGGTATCGGATGCGGCACGTTTTTGGCCTTGATCGATTATCGGTCAGGTTTGTGTGAGCGGTATTCGGTGCAGATGTCCAGATTTCTCTATGGAGAACCCTCTTAGAGAAATCGGGACAACTGGAAGCCCCAGACGTGGCCGCTTGTTCCGCTTGATGCTTCTTCAAACCGAAGACCAACCCCACGTGCCGGCTGTTCTCCAATACCAGCCCCGCAGCCATCATGACGGCCAACGCACCCGGTGCTTTCCAATCGGCCGCGACGAGGCCGGGCAAATCGAGAGCCACGTCGTTGATGATCTCAAGCCAACACGGGGCGGCCCGGCGGTGCGGGCGCAGCCGGCCGACCGCTTGCAACAACCCGCCCTCAGTGATCAGCCATCGGAGCGCGTCAACGGTGGGATCACGGTGGCGATCAACCGAAACGTTGCGTTCGCCGATCTTCGCGCGGACCTTTTCAAAGCCGGTCGGTGCCACGGGGCGCCCGAGCCATACACCGGCATCGTACTCCATGGTGCTGTGCCATGGCATATTGCGGCCTACCACGATCAGGCCGGCCACGTCCTGCATGTTGTTCAGTCCGGCGAGTTTGCCGAAATGCAGGGGGCTGACGTTCGCCGGCAGATCGTCCCGGATGACGTCCAAAAGCGGCTTCTCCCCAATCAGCCCGATCCGATCGGGGGCGGCCTCAGCCGCCCGCATCTGAACGTGCCGGACGATGTCGCGAACATTTTGCTTTGCGAGCTTCTGACCGGGACGCAGTCCCAGTTTATTCTTTGAGACTGGCGCTCCCAGGTACTGCCGCACGGCAATGTGTTTAGGCCACTGTGCCAACACATCAGCCGCGATCTGCGCGGTGCCGTCCGGCGCTCCGAACGCCATATCGATCAGGCGCGTATCGGGTGGCGGGGTCGCGTCAAGCGCCAGCGTCGGAATGTGCCAGTCACGATGCACAGGCGTAAGACGGGTCAAGATGATCTCCGAACCGTCGATCCTGATGCGGCCCGAGGAGTCGTGATCCTCCAGGCGGAATAGCTCGATTTCGTTCCACAGGTCGGCCAGCATCCCCGCGAGTTTGTTCGCCACACCGCGCTTTTTGGCCGCGTTTCGCAAGGCTGCCGGCGTCATTCCCGGTGTCAGATCGCTATCGTCAATCCTGCGGCGCTCAAGCAAGGCGAGATAACCGGCGTGGTCGCCATCCAAAGCGCGGTGATTCAGCTCGGCGCGCAACAACCACCCGCCTTGCCGCTCGCTTTCAAGGCAAGCTTCAAGCAAATGCTGCCGACCGCGTTGCAGCGCCGCGCGTTCCGCAACGGAATAGCATGAGCCATCAACCGGGCCGACCAAATCGGCGAGTGGAATCTTGATCGTTTTGGCGACGCAATTTCCGATGAAGGACTCATCGATCACCAGCGCGTCAAACTCGGGAATGAAATCCGGCCGGGGGAGCGTCAACATCGCTGCCGGGAGGACCCAATGCCGGGGGCGTAGTTTGCGCTGTCGTTCCGCACCACATTCATCCGCAAGAGGGCAGCGACGCAAAATGCCTTCAATACGGCGCTCGCAAATGGTCGAACGGATGCTGACGCCCAACGCCCGCGCGGCTTCGTAGGCAGGGCCGTTGCGACACATCTTTTGGTCCGGCGACAGCGGGTCGCGCTGCTCAAAGCCACGGTAGACTTCAATGCTCACGCCCCGAGCGCGCAAACCCGCAGCGGTTTGTTCAGCCAAATCATGGCTTGGTACGAAAATCGCGGCGGGGCGCTCAAGCACAGAAACTACTTCCGCCAACTCGTGCGATTTACCGACACCGGTTTCGACCTTCAGCACACAAATAGGCATTGCCGGCACCCACAACGGAAAGCGCCCTTCACCCATACGTGCGAGGGTGCGTTCATTGTCGTAGCAGCGCCGGGCGGCAATCGCGGCCGGAACGGCATCAAAGAAATCTGCGATGACTGATCGGACCGCGCCACGTGCCTCCGGCAGCGGCTTGCGCGCATCCTTCGAGCCGTTGCGCAGGCTGATCGGCGCAGGCGGAGCGATACCGAGTCGGCTGCAAAGCCAATCGGATGCTTCCGGCCAGGATAGGCGAAGCGCGTATTTGACAACCTTGGTGGGTGTATAGCCTTCGTTTGCGCCGAAATCCTTGATGCCGCTCGGTGAGATTGAAAGGTTCGCGGCGCGCGCGGCGGTGTCGCGCCCCGAGCCAGAGTTGCGCCACCACGCGACGCCGCGAAATGCTTGCCCTTGCCAATGCCCCTTGGGCAGGTTGAGCCCTTCAACCCACGCCGGAAGATTGGCGAGCGCTGCCGCGTTCACTTCGTCGATGAATGCAAATTGGTCAGCTACGTCCGAATGCCAACTAGAACGCGCAGGTGCAGGCACTGGCGACGGTTGGTGCTTAGGCTTGTCCTGCCAACCGAACGTCTTCAGAACAGCTTCAATCGCGTCCTTGTCGGCTTGCGTGAGTGTCGGTAGCTGATCAATCGACGTGTCGAGCAGCGTCCGCTCAGTGATCCACTCGTAAGGCAGGCCGGTGTCTTTATGGACCGTGGGCGGTAGCACTGTCTGCGAGCCGCCTGCGAGGAAATCGAGCAATCTCCGCCCATCGGCGTCGTCGTATGCCTTCGTAGGCCACACCTCGGCACCCCGGTAGTAGGCGGCGAAGCCCTTCTTCCCGCGCCGAGCGACCATGAAGGTCGGCAGTACCTTACGGATCGGCTCAATCAATGCCTCATGGTCAACGTCGATGGCGATCAGATTGCGATACCCGCACGCCACGCCAATGCCGCCACCGTGCGCGTTGATCATCCGCCCCCAAGCGTGAGCTTTGTGAATGGACGCAGGCGCAGCGCAATAGTGCTGCCACTCTTTCAGCAGGAACCAGCGAACGGCGCCCGTCTCGGGATCGACGCCGCCATAAACGCCGGGGGCTTTGCCAAAACCAGGTCGGTCGGTTGGATATAGGTGGCGGGAAATCGGTAGCGGGCTGAAGCCGTTCGCAAGCAGTTGCTCGAAATACGTTTGACTGTCAGGCATGAAAGCGAAGCGAGCTAACGAGATCGGGAGCGTTACGAATTACGCGGTGACAATCGCGCAAGGCGAGGCGGCGGAGAGTTCGCCGCAACCGATTGATTGGTGTGGCGCTTCGAAACCATTGCACCGTATCGAAAAGGTCGTAGCTATCACCGCTCATTTCCCCACCGCCACGGCTGACGTAGCGCCAGTGGAAGTAATCGTGGCTGATCTGCTGGACGGTAAAGCGCCCCCGCGCATGGGGGTAACTGGCGAAGTATTCTGCGTCTGTATAGCCGGTAAAGATCAATCGCCATTGCCCTTGATGGCGAATAGCAATCGCCGCAGGCTCTCCGGGCTTCGGCGTGTAACGGCACAGTTTTCCATCGATAAGGATGAAGTATCGGCGGCTATCAGAATGAACCTGTTGGCGCGGCTTGTGAATGTTACGCATTAGCTACCATCTTCCTTCATCTAGACTTCGGCCCGACAGGCTTACTCCTGCCGGGTCTTTCCTTTTTTGGTCACGCTCTCGCGGTCGGGTCCACTCGGTTGGCTTGTAGCCACCGGCTGAAATCTTCGCGGGGATAGCGGGGCGTTCGCCCAATCCGTACAAACGCGGGTCCAGTGCCCTTACGTCGCCAATCGGCCAACGTGCTTTTGCTCCGCCGCGTGACGGCGGCAATGAAGTCCTCGTCGAGCAGTTCGTCCTCAAGTATGTGCATTTAAGGCTCGTCGGTTGCGCTCGGTTGTCGTTGAGGCAGATTGAGAGATACAGAGACCTTCAAACAGGTCATTTGAATCTCCCGTTACCTCGCCACCTACGCCGCCGCCTCCGCATGTACAGCCAAACCGGCCTCACAGCGAACAGACCGGAGAGGCTAGCAACGGCGGGATCAGAGATGCCGAACCCTTCGGCGGCTAGTTGAAGGATGGCCCAACGGTCGTTGAAATTGGCCTGCGCGACAGGGAACTGCCGCACATCTTCCATCCCGCCGCAGGATTGCCCGTGCCTTCTCTGACGCATCTGCGCTAGCTTGGCCTCGGGGCTTCCGGGGGGGCAGCGCCGTGGCGGCGCTGGATCAGGGCGTTACGTTGTCCAGAAGCGCCGCGTAATGGCGAAGGGTATTGGCGGCCAACCGACAGTCGGTCGGGTCGAGCGTCGTTTCGTCGGCACTCTCAAGAGCGGCAGCGAGGGCTGCGGCGTGATCGGCTTCGGTGGCAATCTCAAGCGGCGGCATAGTCGGCCTTCCGCGTGTTGTCGTTGGCGGCTGGAGAGGTCGTCGGTTGCGACGCCAACCATGCATCGATCTCATCCAAATCGAACCGGCGCATGCGTCCGACGTAGATCGGCCGGGGAAAGGTCGGGTCGTTGAGAACCCTGCGGTCCAATGTGGATCGGCTGATGTCGAGATACGTGAGAAGGGTGTTTGCCTTTGCGTAACGCGCCACGGTAACAGCTCCTTGATGCTTGGTGACGCATCAAAACTAGCGTGGATGGCGGAGGGCATCAGCCCATTTAAGTCCCCCACTTCGCCGGAAACCATCCGTCGCTGTCCGTCGCTTGGATCGCCTACAGGGCGTCCAGTTCGTCGGTCCCCATGTAGCGAATATCGGCGTGCAGCTTCATGGCATCTTGCACGGTGGTTTTGCTGACGCCATGCCGTTTGCAGATGATGGTAACGGCGTGAGACGCCGAAGAGCCGGCGCGTCTCAGCCGTTCCACCGCAACCGCGATGTCATAGTCCCGCCGCGCCCTAAAGGCCGCACCACCGGAATCTCGGTTCTTGTGATTTTTCCAAATTTTCCCGACCGTCTCGTTGTCGATCGTCGCTTTATGGTCGCCCTGGTGCGCTCGTTCGGCAATAGCCCCAACTGCCTCTGCAAAGCGATCGATTTCGGAATTGATGGATTCGGGAAGCTCACATCCGTACTTCCGCGCAAGTGAGAATGCGCGCCACGCCGCCGAAACATCGCCTTCGCGCTCGAAGATTTCCACCATAACTGCGATTTCACCGCGTGCGATTTCTTGTGCTGAAGGGAGTTTGCTCACTTTCACGCCTCAGTCTTGAACTGAACGACATTCGATTGCCTTGGGGCGGTTAAGCCCGAAAGGTGGTCTGCCCACAAGTTCAGGGCGTGGCGCTTCTCCGCAAAGAAATCATGCCGCTGGTAGACACCAACAATGCCGGCGAATGTGCCTGACACATGGTTCATCACCTTTTCTGCAACAGACACGCTGACCCCAAGTTCAGCCATTCCTGATGCTATTGAGCGGCGGAAATCGTGGAGGCGCCACGGTGCGATAACTAGCGGTCGGATGCCCAACTTCTCCGCTTCTTCGCAGGCAATTTTGCGCATATCTGCGTCCAACCGCTCCTTCGCGTTGGAAAAACCTGAGATTGGCGTTTTGCCTGTGGTCGTGAAAACGAAGGGGGACTCGAAAAGCTTTCCAGTCTTTGAGTCGAGCACATGAACGCGATCGATGCTGGACAGGATGGCTACAGCTTGCGGGGGGAGGGGGATGGCGTGTTCCCTGCCGTTTTTCGATCGCGTCGCAGGCAGCACCCACACAGGGTTAGTACTGGCTAGGTCGAGCTCCTCCCAGTTCATCCCGGCAACTTCATCTCGGCGCTGCCCGAGGATGAGCAGAAGCCGGAAGAACGGCCGCCACGGCCAATCCATCCGGTCAATTGCAAGCAGTAAAACCCGGAGTTCCGGATCAGAGAGGGTCCGGTCGCGCGGCGTTTCCGTAGCAACCGGCTTCGTGCGCTCAAACGGGTTCTCTTCAATAAGCGCTTTATCGATGCACCATCCGAAAAACGTCCGGGCTGCGGCGCGGGTCCGATTCGCCAGCACCGGTGTTCCTCGATCCTTTATGGCGTCGATCAGCCTGATCGCGTCTGCGCGCGAAATGTCGTCAACGCGCCGTTTCGACCAAACACCAAGCTCCTTAGACAAGAGGCGCTTCAATTCCCCGGCGGATTTCATGCCATTCACTTTATCGCGGTAGTAGCGATCTAGGACTAGTGCAACCACATTGTCTCGGCGGCGCGCCTCTTTTTCTTCGGCTTCGATCTGCGCCATTTTTGCTGCGCGCTCAGCCCGACGCGTCGCAGCTGGATCGTCGCCGGTGGCACGTTTTCGGCGCGCGTCGCTTGCCAAATCGCGCGCTTGGCTCAGGGTAATCGCGCCCGGTCCGGCGGCGGGGCCGAGTGTCAAGGTCACGTCCCGGCCAGTGTCGGGCCGTTTGTAGCGGAATGCGAACGACTTCTCGCCGCTCGGATAAACTAGCAACCTCAGTCCTGGATGCCCCACGTCTGTGATGGCATAGCGCTTCGGCTTCGGCTTCGCGCCGGTAATCGCAACCGCCGACAGCGGCTTTCTCATTATCTTGCACCTTCTCAAAGTCCCACTTCAAGTCCCACCTATATGTTGACTGGTGGTGATGTGCAATGAGGCGTTAAGAGGCGCGGAACTAAAATAAGTATCTGAAAAAAGACGATTTTGTTCTTTTGCTGAGTGCTTCTGATAGTGCCTGATTTGGTGGAGCGCCTGTCTGTGGAACAGGAGGTCGGTGGTTCGAACCCACCCAACTGTACCACCCTCATTCCACCCTCTTCACCTCACCGCCTTCATTCCGCCACCCGCCAAGACGATGCCCTCGCTCGCGTCAGCGATGCGCGGACATGCGTTGCGGTTTTGGGCCGACTCGGCGCTTGATGCAGCGCGCCGGCGCGAACAGCCCTTGATGCCAACAGGGCTCGCGGCCGCGGCGCAGCACTCGTGCACAGCAACATCACCGTACCCCCGCGCCGCACACAGCAACGTGCGCCGCGGGTGCTCGACGCACTGCGGCCGGGTTGATAAGCCCGCATCCCACAAGGAGATTTTGAGAGCAGATGACCGTTGCCATCGAGATGGGACAGACGACAGCAGGCGCTGCGGCGACGCTGGATCTTGAGGAACTGCTGGCAACCCGGCTTCTGGTGCAAGGCAATTCAGGCTCCGGCAAATCCCATCTGCTGCGCCGGTTGCTGGAACAGAGCGCCCCCTGGGTGCAGCAGGCCATCATCGATCCGGAAGGCGACTTCGTGACGCTCGCCGAGCGGTTCGGCCATCTGGTGATCGACGCCGAGGACCATACCGAGCGCGGCCTGCAGGTCGCCGGCGAGCGCGCCCGCATTCACCGGGTGTCGACGGTGCTCAATCTCGAAGGGCTGGACGCCGAGAACCAGATGCGGCGCGCCGCCGCCTTTCTGGGCGGGCTGTTCGACGTCGCCCGAGACCATTGGTACCCGATGCTGGTGGTGGTCGATGAAGCGCAATTGTTCGCGCCGGCGGTGGCGGGCGAAGTGTCGGACGAAGCGCGCAAGCTGTCGCTGAGCGCCATGACCAATCTGATGTGCCGCGGCCGCAAACGCGGCCTGGCCGGCATCGTGGCGACGCAGCGGCTCGCCAAGCTCGCCAAGAACGTCGCCGCCGAGGCCTCCAATTTTCTGATGGGCCGCACCTTTCTCGACATCGACATGGCGCGCGCCGCCGATCTGCTTGGCATGGAGCGCCGGCAGGCCGACGCGTTCCGCGATCTGGAACGCGGCCAGTTCATCGCGCTCGGGCCGGCGCTGTCGCGCCGCCCGCTTGCGCTGCGGATCGGCCCGACCGAGACCAAGCCGCGCAATGCCACGCCGCGGCTGATGCCGCTGCCGGAAGCCACGTTGGAAGACGCCCGCGCCGTGGTGCTGGCGGCGCCGCCGCCTGAGCCGGTTCGTGCGCCGCGCCGCACCGTGGCGCCAGACCTGCTCGGCCAGTTGATGGCGGCGAAATCCGCGGCCGCGGCGCTGGAGCCGGCGGCCGAGGCCCCTGAACAGCCGCAGCTCAGCGCTGAACAGATTGCCGAGCGGCGCGAGCGGATGGACAAGATTTTGGCGGCGGTGATGGCGCAGCCCGACGCCGGCTTTCAGGCGATCGGCGTGCTGTATCAGGAGTTTGGGGTGCGGTGCCGGATCGAGGGGCTGGCCGCCGCGGTGCCCGACCTCACCGAGTTCCGGCGCATGCTGACCCGGGCGCGCGCCGGGCTGGGTTCGGCCGACATGGCCGACAATGACGAATGGCAGGACGTGATGCTGCGCGCCTCGATTCTGCCCGAGGACATGCAGGGCCTGTTCCTGATGATCGCTCGCGCCGCCAAGGAGGGCTGGCCGTGCCCGAGCGATGCCACGCTGGCCCGCGCCTATGGCTCGCGCTCGCTGCGCCGCGCGCGGCGACTGCTGACCTATATCGAGGAACAGGGCCTGATCGTGTGCCAGCTCGACGGCGCCGGCCGGCGGATCGTGACGCTGGTGGAACTGGCCTGGGCGACCGCGCCCGGCGATCCGGACGCCGACGAGGCGCCGGTCGAGGAATGCAGCGACGTGCCTGCATGATCTGACCCGCGCAAGCCGGCTCGGCGGCCGGCAGCGCGCGGTGGAATCCGTTCAGCGTCGGCTTGCGCATCGGCTGGGTTCGGCGCAACCTGTTGGCATCTGCAGTGGACGGCTGCGGATCACGTTGTCATGGATGGGTGGGCTTTAGGTTCATCGCATGGGGTGTTGCGCCGCGGGGCTGCCGATGTGCGGTCCTGCCTCCTGGTTGGCTGCGGCCAAGCGGGGCGCATGGCGCAGCGTCCGTCGCCCAACACTATCCCGGCACGCCGCCACGGCGCGCGCCGGGACGCAGAGCAAAGGTCGGCCGGCCAGGCCGCATGGGGTGAAAGCAAACAGCAACGCGCGCAAGCGCATTTGGGGGACGGCCATGGGAAGGCGAGCGAATGCCGCGAAGTTCGGTCTGATGACGGCGGTGGTCTTGTTGGCGGTCGGCTCTGATCGCGCCGCGGCCTACACTCCCGAGCAGCAGGAAGCCTGCACCGACGACGCGATGCGGCTGTGCGGCAGTTTCGTTCCCAACGTCGACCAGATCACCGCCTGCATGATCCGCAACAAGACGCAGCTGTCGCAGCGCTGCGCGGTGTATTTCCAGCCGCCGCCGCGCGCCGCCTTCGCCAACAAGCCGCCGCGTCAAGCCAAGTCGCAGGATAAGTCGAAGGCCAAATCGCAGGCCAAGTCGCAAGCCAAGTCGCAAGCCAAGTCGCAAGCCAAGTCGCAAACCAAGTCGCAAACCAAGCCGCGCACCAATGGATCGACCGGCTCCACGGGATCGTAAAGCGCGCGCCACATCCTTCGGCATCAATGGAGATCATGTCCGCGCCTCGCGGGCATCGACGTTGAAGGCCCACCCGCGGCGATCGATTGGATGCAATGACCGCTGGTATCATGCGTTGCACCGTAACCAGTGGTGCTCGCTATTGCAGTTCTAGACCACGAAGTTGCCACACCTGATCACGGCGCGCTCAGGAACATCCAAGGCCTTGCCGCTTTGCTTCCCGATACAATGTTGTCGGGAGGAAACGAGTGTCGCATCCGAGCAAGGCGGACCTTGATCGCCATCTGGCGCAGTTGCAGCACAGATTGTTACCGAGGCCAGCACGTTTGGTCGGCTGGCTACGTCGTCCGTCATCACGATGGCTGCGATTTCCGCTGGCTATCGCACTGATCGTGGGCGGTGTGTTCAGTTTCTTGCCGATACTCGGGCTGTGGATGCTGCCGCTCGGCATGATCCTGATCGCGCAGGATGTCGCAGTGCTGCGCCGCCCGGTGATCCGTGGACTCTCATGGGCCGAGCGCAGAATGGCGCGCTGGCAGCATCGTCATGATCATGAACGGCATCGCGATCATGATCTGCATCGCGCCCCGCGCACGCACCGCATTCATCGTGTGACGCAAAAATCAGAACTGCTGTCGATCAAATAACGGCAACGCTGCTATCAAGCAGCAAAATTTGTCTTTCGCGAATCAAGCGTGTGATTCAACCTTCTGCCAAGTAGCCTTGGGAGGCCGTCGGATGAATGTCATCGTCTTTGCTTCGCGTAAAGGTGGGTCTGGAAAGAGCACCTTGGCCGCCCATCTGGCCGCACAGGCTCATAGGCCGAACCGTCCCTGCCTGTTGATCGATGCCGACCCTCAAGGGTCGCTGGCGCTGTGGCACAAGCTGCGCGACAGCAACGAGCCGCCGCTCAAGACCGCGACGCGCTCGGTCAACGATCTGATCGCCGCTGCCAAGCGCGAAGGCTATCAGTGGGTGTTCATCGATACCCCGCCCAACACCTCGCCGGTGGTCGAAGACGCGATCCGCGCCGCGACCATGGTGATCATTCCGGCACGTCCCGGCGTGTTCGACGTCAACTCGGTGCAGGAGACCATCCAGTGCTGCCGCACCGCACGCAAACCCTATGCGGTGGTGATCAACGGTGCGCCGGCGCGCCGCGACGATGTCGAAAGCCGGATCGTGGCGCTGGCGCGCGAGGAGCTTGGCAAGTTCCGCGCGCCGGTCTGGACTGGGCAGATCACCAATCGCGCCGATCTGGTGCTGGCGCTCGGCCATGGCGAAGGCGCCAAAGAATATTCATCGGAGGGCCGGGCCGCGTCGGAGATCAGCCGGCTGCTCGCCGCGATCGAGCGTTCGATCAAGGCGATCCGCGGCGCCGCCACCAACAACGGCACCATGCACAAGCAGGCGGCTTGATCGCCTGCTTGTAACGGGGCTGCTGCTCTTTGCTGAGGGCGGCAGGCCACCAGTTGAGCTGTGAGTGCGGTTCAAGCGTCGCCAAGACGCTGGCCGCGTTTTGCTATGCTTGGTGTGCTGTGCTTGCTGCGCCGTGCTTGTCGCTATGTCGCGTGAGAGATCATCATCCCAACAAGGGGGATCGGCGTTGGCCTTAGCCAAATGCTGGTGCTGCGCGATCACGTGCACGCAACGAAAAGATGACGTGCACGCAAAGAAAAACCGGGTTCGATGAACCCGGTCAAGGTAGGCCTTAAAGGCCGACACAATCACCTTCCAAGAGGGAACTGATCCGCCGCGCCGCTGGAGGAGGGGGACAATGCGCAGCGCGGAGCCAGTATCGAAGTAAGTATGACCTTCGCGATGGGTAGGCGGCAACTGCACACACCGCATGTCTGTCATGCGATGTGTAGTCATTAATCCGCCTGGCGATCGAGAGCGCGTTGCCAGCCGATCAAGACGGCCAGCGCTGCGCCTTGCTGACCACGAAGTCGCGGAACACTTGCACGCGCGCCACCGACTTCAGTTCCTCCGGATAGACGAAGTAGGTGTCGAGCTGGATCGAGTCGGATTCGCCGAACAGCTGCACCAGCTTGTTGTTCTCTTCGACCAGATAGTCGGGCAGCGCGGCGATGCCGAGCCCCTGCTGGCAGGCGCGGATCACGCCCAAAATGTTGTTGACCTTGAAATAGGGCTCGCGCGGGCCAAGGCCGTTGCGGCCGGCATCGATCAGCCAATTGCGGTTCTGCAGATGCGGCGGCACATGGGTGTCGCCGAGCACGATCAATCGGTGATGATCGAGTTCCTCGAGCGTGCGCGGCGTGCCGAAATGCTTGATGTATTCGGGCGAGCAATAAGCGTGGAAGCCGATCGAGAACAGCTTGCGCTGGATCAGGTCCGGCTGGGTCGGCTTGCGGGTGCGGATCGCGACGTCCGCTTCGCGCATCGACAGGTCGAGTTCTTCGTCGGTGACAATCAGCGAGATGCGGATTTCCGGATAGAGCGTGGTGAATTCGCCGAGCCGCGGCACCAGCCAATGAATGCCGAGCCCCGGCGTGGTGGTGACCTTGAGGTCGCCACTCGGCCGTTCGCGGCTGTCAGTCAGCTTGGCGCGCGCCGCCTGCAGTTGCATGAACACGTCATGCGCGGTGCGGAATAACAGGTCGCCCTGTTCTGTCAGGATCAGGCCGCGGGCGTGGCGATGAAACAGCGAGACTGACAGCTCCTGTTCCAGCGCGCTCACCTGGCGCGACACGGCCGATTGCGACAGGCCGAGCTGCTCACCCGCATGGGTGAAGCTGCCGGCTTCCGCCGCCGCATGGAAAACCTTCAGCTTGTCCCAGTCCATATCGGAAAATCCGTCGCGAGATCTGGCCATCGTCATTCCGCCGCGACTCGTTCGGTACTCTGCGCGGCCAGAAAACGTTCAACTTCGAGCGCAGCCATACAACCCATGCCGGCCGCGGTGACTGCCTGTCGATAGGTCTCGTCCGCGACGTCGCCGGCCGCGAACACGCCCGGCACCGAGGTCGCGGTCGAATTCGGCGCGACCTCGACATAGCCGGACGGCTTGAGTTTGACCTTGCCCTTCACCAGTTCGGTGGCAGGCGCATGGCCGATCGCGATGAACACGCCGTCGGCAGGCAACTCCGTCACCGCGCCGCTGTTGACGTCGCGGATTTTCAGGTGCGTGACCTTGTGCGGATTGTCAGTGCCGCCGATCTCATCGACCGCATGGTTCCAGATCACCTTGATCTTGGGATGCTTGAACAGCCGGTCCTGCAGGATGCGTTCAGCGCGGAAATGATCGCGGCGATGCACCACCGTCACTTGGGTGGCGAAATTGGTCAGAAACAGCGCTTCTTCGACCGCGCTGTTGCCGCCGCCGACCACCACGACTTCCTTGCCGCGATAGAAGAAGCCGTCGCAGGTCGCGCAGGCCGAAACGCCAAAGCCCTTGAACGTCTGTTCGGACGGCAGGCCGAGCCAGCGCGCCTGGGCGCCGGTGGCGAGGATCACGGTGTCGGCGAGATAGACCTCGCCGCTGTCGCAGGTCAGGCGGAACGGCCGCTGGCTGACGTCGAGATCGGTCACGAGGTCGGTGACGATCTTGGCGCCGACATGCAGAGCCTGCTTTTCCATCTGCTCCATCAGCCAGGGGCCCTGGATCGGCTCGGCGAAGCCGGGGTAGTTCTCGACCTCGGTGGTGATGGTGAGTTGCCCGCCGGGCTGCATGCCCTGAATGAGAATCGGTTCGAGCATGGCGCGCGCAGCGTAGATCGCCGCGGTGTAGCCAGCCGGTCCCGATCCGATGATGACGACTTTCGTCTGAACCGGATTAGCCATAGGTCGATGATCGCTTCCTGCAGGAACGGTGGATGCGGCTGATCATGCAAGCAAGCATCGCGTTCATTCCGAAATGTAGGTCATCTGGTAAGCTATGCAAGATTTGCAATCCATACCGGCAAATTTTCCCCTAACTTTGGTTCCTGTGCACGGTTTGCGAAATAAAATTACGCACGCGCCCCAACTGCGCTAAAAGGGTCCGATTTGCTTCGATGGGCTGCGACGGGACTGCGCGCGCGTGACCAAGAATCTTGATGATATTGACCTGAAGATTCTCAGTGAAATTCAGGCCGACGGCCGGATCACTAATGTCGAGTTGGCCAAACGAGTCGGAATATCGCCGCCGCCCTGTCTGCGGCGGGTGCGGACCCTGGAAGACGAAGGCTATATCCAAGGCTATCGCGGTTTGCTCGATCCGGGGCGGCTCGGTTTCGATGTCACGGTGTTTGCCTCGGTGCATCTTTCCAGCCAGGCCGAGGCCGATCTGCGCGGCTTTGAGGAATTCGTCCGCAATGAGCCGCTGGTCCGGGAATGCTGGATGCTGTCGGGCGAGGTCGATTTCATCCTGAAATGCGTGGCGCCGGATATGGCGACCTTTCAGCACTTCGTGGCCCATCTCACCGCGGCGCCGCATGTCCGCAACGTCCGCACCTCGCTGGTGCTGCGCAATTCCAAATATGATGCCGCGGTGCCGTTGGAATTGAAGGGCGAGGACTGAGCAGCCGCCGCGCTGTCGCCCATCTGCTTACGGCGTTCGCAGGCAGAACATTTTCGGGCGGAACGCCCGAAAAAGCGGCCGCCGCCAGGGCGCCCACAAAATGAAAAAGGCCGCAATCGCTGCGGCCTTTTTGAATTGTGTAGTGGTGGTGGAGGGCGTCGCCGCTCAGATCCACTCGACCTTGGTGATCTCGTAGGCCTTGGCGCCGCCCGGCGCCATCACTTCCACCGAAGCGCCGGTCTTCTTGCCGATCAGGGCACGCGCCAGCGGCGAGGTGATCGAGATTCGGCCCTTCTTGGCATCGGCTTCCGGCTCGCCGACGATCTGCCAGACCGCCTTCTTCTCGGTGTCTTCATCGATCAGCGTCACGGTGGCGCCGAACTTGATGGTGTCGCCGGACAGCTTGGAAATGTCGATCACGTCGGCGCGCGCCAGCTTGTCCTCGAGTTCGGCAATCCGACCCTCGTTGTGCGACTGCTCTTCCTTGGCCGCGTGGTATTCGGCATTTTCCGACAGGTCGCCATGAGACCGCGCCTCGGCGATGTGCTCGATGATGCGCGGACGATCCACGGATTGACGCTGCTTCAACTCCTGCTGAAGTGCGGCGTATCCGCCCGCTGTCATCGGTACCTTTTCCATAGCGATCTTCGTCCTTCAACGTGGTCGTCACGTGGTCCCGTGATGTGGCCCACACGAAACGGTTATCAAGTCAGTTGGAGCCGCTTGTGCGGCCGCTGATTGCGGCCGAAGCAGAACATCTCCGCGCATTACGAGTTCCTGGTCGCCGGCGTTTTCGCGGCGACCAATGCTCTCGCCGGGCCGCGTCCAGAGGGCGGCCCGGAATCTGCTCAAGCCTCGGAAAAATAGCTCTGCAGGGTGCGGACCTCAAGGTCACCCTCAAGATAGGCTCGGATTCCCTGTGCTGCGGCAACAGCGCCTGAGAGAGTGGTGTAATACGGAACTTTGTGCAAGAGGGCAGCGCGCCGCAGCGAACGGCTGTCGGCGAGCGCCTGCGGGCCTTCCGTGGTGTTGAACACCAGCTGGATGTCGCCATTGGTAATGGCGTCCACGATGTGCGGACGGCCTTCCAGCACCTTGTTGACCTTCTCGGTCGGCACGCCGTTGTCGGTCAGGAACCGCTGCGTGCCCGACGTCGCCATCACCTTGAAGCCGGCTTCATGCAGCAGCCGTACCGCTTCCAGGATGCGGTGCTTGTCGGATTCGCGCACCGACACGAACACCGTGCCCTTGCGCGGCACGCGGGTGCCGCCGCCGAGCTGGCTCTTGGCAAACGCGACCTCGAAGCTGCGGTCGAGACCCATCACTTCGCCGGTGGAGCGCATCTCCGGGCCCAGCACCGTGTCGACGCCGGGGAAGCGCGCGAACGGGAACACCGATTCCTTGACGCCGACATGCTGCAGCGCGCGGCGCTTCAGGCCGAAATCGGCGAGCTTTTCGCCGGCCATCAGCCGCGCCGCGATCTTGGCGACCGGGGTGCCGATCACCTTGGCGACGAACGGCACGGTGCGCGAGGCACGCGGATTGACTTCGAGCACGTAGATCTCGCCGTCCTTGATGGCGTACTGCACGTTCATGAGCCCGACCACGTCGAGGCCGAGCGCCAGATCGTGGGTCTGCCGCTCCAGCTCGCCGATCATCGCTGCGTCGAGCGAATGCGGCGGCAGCGAGCAGGCCGAGTCGCCGGAGTGAATGCCGGCTTCCTCAATGTGCTCCATGATGCCGACGATGAAGGTGTCCTTGCCGTCGCACAGGCAATCGACGTCGACCTCGATGGCGTCCGACAGATAGCGGTCGAACAGCAGCGGGTTGGTGCCGAGCACGGTGTTGATCTGCCCGGTCTTGTCGTTCGGATAGCGCGCCTTGACGTCGGCGGGCACCAGTTCCGGCAGCGTGCCGAGCAGATAGTCGCCAAGCTGCGCTTCCTCGCGGATGATCTGCATGGCGCGGCCGCCCAGCACGTAGGACGGGCGCACCACCAGCGGCAGGCCGAGCTCGGCCGCCACCAGCCGCGCCTGCTCGACCGAGTAGGCGATGCCGTTCTTGGGCTGCTTGAGCTTGAGCTTGTCGAGAATGCGCTTGAAGCGGTCGCGGTCCTCGGCGAGGTCGATCGCGTCCGGCGAGGTGCCGAGGATCGGCACTTCCGCGTCTTCCAGCGCGCGCGCCAGCTTGAGCGGGGTCTGGCCGCCGAACTGCACGATCACGCCATGCAGCGTGCCGTTCTTGCGTTCGGTGTCGATGATTTCCAGCACGTCTTCGGCGGTGAGCGGCTCGAAATACAGCCGGTCAGCGGTGTCGTAGTCGGTCGACACCGTTTCCGGGTTGCAGTTCACCATGATCGATTCATAGCCGGCGTCGTGCAGCGCGAAGCAGGCGTGACAGCAGCAATAGTCGAACTCGATGCCCTGGCCGATCCGGTTCGGGCCGCCGCCGAGGATGATCACCTTCTTCTTGTCGGAAGGCGCGCTTTCGTCGGCCAGCGCGCCGGCGAACGGCGCTTCATAGGTCGAGTACATATAGGCGGTCGGCGAGGCGAACTCCGCCGCGCAGGTGTCGATGCGCTTATAGACCGGGCGCACGCCGAACGATTGCCGCAGCTTGCGCACCTCGGCTTCGGTGGTGTTGGCCAGCACCGCGAGGCGGGCGTCCGAGAAGCCCATCATCTTGAGCGAACGCAGGCCGAAGGCATGGGTCGGCAGACCGTCGGCCTTGACCTTGTTCTCCATGTCGATGATGCCGCGCATCTGCGCCAGGAACCACGGGTCGATCTTGCAGGAGGTGAAGATCTCCTCATCCGTCCAGCCAAGACGCATCGCCTGCGCCACCTGCAAGATGCGGTTCGGCGTCGGCGTGCCGAGCGCGGCGCGGATCGCGTTCTTGTCGTCGCCGCGGCCGAGGCCCTCGATCTCGATTTCGTCGAGGCCGGTCAGGCCGGTTTCGAGACCGCGCAGCGCCTTTTGCAGGCTTTCCTGGAAGGTGCGGCCGATCGCCATCACTTCGCCGACCGACTTCATGGCGGTGGTCAGGTTTGGGCTGGCGCCGGGGAATTTTTCGAAGGCGAAGCGCGGCACCTTGGTGACGACGTAATCGATGGTCGGCTCGAACGACGCCGGGGTCGCGCCACCGGTGATGTCGTTGGCGATCTCATCGAGCGAATAGCCGACCGCGAGCTTGGCCGCGACCTTGGCGATCGGGAAGCCGGTGGCCTTGGAGGCCAGTGCCGAGGAGCGCGACACGCGCGGGTTCATCTCGATCACGACCATGCGGCCGTCCGCAGGATTGACCGCGAACTGCACGTTGGAGCCGCCGGTCTCGACGCCGATCTCGCGCAGCACCGCCAGCGAGGCGTCGCGCATGATCTGGTATTCCTTGTCGGTCAGCGTCAGCGCCGGCGCCACCGTGATCGAGTCGCCGGTGTGCACGCCCATCGGATCGAGGTTTTCGATCGAGCAGACGATGATGCAGTTGTCGTGCTTATCGCGCACGACCTCCATCTCGTACTCCTTCCAGCCGAGGATCGACTCTTCGATCAGCACCTCGTTGGTCGGCGAGGCGTCGATGCCGCGCTCGACGATCTCGATGAACTCCGGCTTGGTGTAGGCAATGCCGCCGCCGGTGCCGCCCATGGTGAAGGACGGCCGGATCAAGGCCGGGAAGCCGATCTCATCCAGCGCGCGCAGCGCGTCGGGCAGGTTCTTGACCTGACGCGAGTTCGGCGTTTCCAGGCCGATCTTGGTCATCGCCTTGCGGAACCGCTCGCGGTCTTCCGCCTTGTCGATCGCGTCGGCAGTGGCGCCGATCATCTCGACGTCGAATTTCTCCAGCGTGCCGAGCTTGCGCAAGCTCAGCGCGCAGTTCAGCGCGGTTTGGCCGCCCATGGTCGGCAGCAGCGCAAAGCCGCCCGGAACGACATAGCGTTCCTTCTCGATGATCTTGGCGACGATCTCCGGGGTGATCGGCTCGATATAGGTCGCATCCGCCAATTCCGGGTCGGTCATGATGGTGGCCGGATTGGAATTGACCAGGACGATCCGGTAGCCCTCGGCTTTCAGCGTCTTCACCGCCTGGGTGCCGGAATAGTCGAATTCGCAGGCCTGTCCGATCACGATCGGGCCGGCGCCGATGATGAGAATCGTCGAAATGTCAGTACGTTTGGGCATGCGGTCTCGCTGGTGCGGCGGGCGGAAATCCGGGCACAAAAAAAGGGCGCGCAGCGGCGCGTCCCTTGACTGTCAGGCGCCAGGCTCACCTTGCGCGCCGGGCCTGTCTTTAGACCAGATTGCGCAGCCGGGGAAGGGCCTTAGCAGCGCATCAACCGCAAATGAGCGTTGCGGCGGTGCTGACCTTTCGGGAACCTGTGGGCAAGCGCTGCGGCAGCTTGGAGGCCCGGCCTGGACTTGAACCAGGAAAAGGAGCGTTGCACCGCTCCTGCGTTAATCTTCCGCCACCGGGCCGGAAACATCTATGACTCTTTGTCGCAGCAAGTTCCATGGTGATGTCTCGGTAACCCTAACTCTGCGGCTTTGGTTGAGCGCTGCAACAAGGTGGCCGGTAACTGATTGAAGTTGCGCGGCGCGAATGCTGGTCAGTTGCAATAATGGTCGGCGCGCGCTTGGCGGGTGAGCGCGGCGCGCGTCGCGATCAGCCGGCTTTTGGACGCGCTGCCGGCCGCTGCAACGATCGCCACCTCGCTCCGTATCTAGCTGCAAAGGTGGCCGACATCAGCCGCCGCCGCAGTGGAGATCGTCCGATGACCCGACCTCTGTTCCGATTGGCTTGCGGCGCGGCCGCCGCCGCTTTGGCGCTCTGGCTATGGCCGATGCCCGCTCTGCGCGCCGCCGAGCAAGCGGTGGTGCTGCCGGCGCCGGCGCTCGATCCGCCGGGGCCGGGCGATTTGCAGTCCGTTGTGCTGGCGGGCGGTTGCTTCTGGGGCGTGCAGGGCGTGTTCCAGCACACCGCGGGCGTGGTGTCCGCCGTCTCCGGTTACTCCGGCGGCAGCGCCAGCACCGCGAACTACACCGCGGTCACCACCGGAACCAGCGGCCATGCCGAAGCGGTCAAGGTCACCTATGATCCGCAGCGCATCAGCTATGGCCGGTTGCTGCAAATCTTCTTCTCGGTGGTGCACGATCCGACCGAACTCGACCGCCAGGGACCGGATGTCGGTTCGCAATATCGTTCGGCGATTTTCACCACCAGCGATGCGCAGCAGGCCGTCGCCAAGGCCTATATCGCGCAGCTCACCGCCGCGAAAGCTTACGGCAAGCCGATCGTTACCACGGTGGCGTCACTGCCCGGCTTTTTTGTCGCCGAGGACTATCATCAAAACTACCTGACATTGCACCCGCGGCAGCCCTATATTGTCTTCAATGATCTGCCGAAGATCGCCAACCTGAAGGAGCTGTTTGCTCAGGACTATCTCGACAAGCCGACTTTGGTGCGCCGCGACCAGATGGCGCACTAATGGGCCGATGATCGGGGTGACCCGGCGATGCGCGAGACTGGGCTGAGCAACAGTCACGGAGGAAACATGTCCGAGGCCTCGGAAGCGACAGGCAAAGTCGTGAAGACCGACAGCGAGTGGCGCAAGGAACTGACGCCGCTGCAATTTGCCATCCTGCGCGAGAAGGCCACGGAGCGGCCTTTCTCGGGCGAGTATGAACACGAGACCGCGCCGGGCACTTATGTCTGTGCCGGCTGCGGGCAGCCATTGTTCGAGTCCGATACCAAGTTCAATTCCGGCTGCGGCTGGCCGAGTTTTACTGCGCCGGTCGATGGCGATCGGATCGACGAACAGCGCGACCTCAGCCATGGCATGATCCGCACTGAAGTGCTGTGCTCGCGCTGCAGCGGTCATCTCGGCCACGTGTTTGACGACGGGCCGGGCCCGACCGGGCTGCGCTACTGCATCAATTCGGCGGCGCTGAAGCTGGAAAAGAAGTAGTTTGATTGTGTAGTTCCCCCGTGACCCGGCCTCGCGGAAACTTCACGGCGCGTTTGACTTCGCGGGCGGCATCTCACCGTCATTGCGAGGAGCGCAGCGACGAAGCAATCCACACTCAGTGTGCGGCGCTGGATTGCTTCGCTTCGCTCGCAATGACGGGTGGAGAGGGCGCGCCTTGATGGCATGGGCTGGGCCAGAATGACGAGGTGGATTGGCAGCGCTCCTAAGCGGCTTCCCCGTCGCAACGCCAGTTGCCACTACTCCTGCCTTTACTACGTCATTGCGAGGAGCGCAGCGACGAAGCAATCCAGGTGAAGCTATCCGGCGTGCTGTTCTGGATTGCTTCGTTTCGCTCGCAATGATGGGGAGTTGGTGTGCTCAACCGCTGCGAGCGGCTGCTCTCTCGTCTCCGGCCTCCGATCAGCTGCGCCGCCGATCCAGCAATCGCAGTACAATCAGCGCTGCCGCTCGATCCAGCGCCGCAGCAGCCGCAGATTGCGCAGGTTGGCGCGGAACACCACGTCGAACGCATCGCCCAGCACCGGCACCAGGCCGATCGCGCCATCGAGCGCGACATTGCCGACCATGCGCGCGGTGACGTGCCACGGCGCGCCGAGTTCGCGCGCCTCGCGCACGATCCACAGCGAGATCGCGGTGGTGATCACATCGCCGACCACCGGCACCAAGCCGATCAACCCGTCGAGACCGTAACGGACATTGGTTCCGGGAATCACGAACGCGGTATCGAGCAGACGGGCCAGCGCGTCGAGCCGCGCCAGCCGTTGTTCGCGGCTGAGCGGCGCGCTGCCGAACGCCGCATCGCCGAACGTCTGGAACGAGGCGCCTTGGAATGGCGCATCCTGGAACCGCGCCTCGCGGGCGTCGAACTCAGTGTCCTTGAACCGGGCCTGCCGCAACAATTCGGGCGGCAACTCGCGGCCGTCCTGATCGATGATCGGGCCTTCTGCGCGCGAATTTTTGGCGCGCGTGCGACCGGCGCCGGAATAAGCGCGAGAGTGGCGATGATAGGCGAAGCTGTCTGGGTTCAGCATGGCATCGAGATAACGCCGCAACGCCGCGACACAAGTTGCGT
The DNA here is from genome assembly GCF_003217325.1 of Rhodopseudomonas faecalis. Classification (GTDB taxonomy): domain Bacteria; phylum Pseudomonadota; class Alphaproteobacteria; order Rhizobiales; family Xanthobacteraceae; genus Rhodopseudomonas; species Rhodopseudomonas faecalis. Next base: position 30,810 of record NZ_QJTI01000011.1, on the reverse strand, counting down.
CACGCGGTCGCGGTCAGCGTCGCCCGGCCAGTTCCGCGGCAGCTCAGTTGCAGGGATGGCGCTTGCCGTCCTGGCCGCGATAGGCGGCCGCGCTCTGTTTGCACAGAGCCGAGGTCGGGCCGTCATAGGTCACCACCGTTCCCGGCCAGGGGCTCGGCCCAAAATTATGAGCGAACGGGTTGCGCGCGTTCATCAACGCCACCACCCGAGCCTCCTGGTTGGCGAGCGCGGGCGCGGCGGTGGTCAGCAGCAGGAGTACGGTGCAGCCGATGGCAGTGCGAGCGGTCATGGCGTTCTCCAGATGTTGGTCATTAAGCGAACGTGCTGGAGCTGGTTCCCTTGCCCGCGAAATGAGCAGGGGTACGCTCAGTGAGCTATGCGTCAGGCCTTGAGCCAAAAGCTGCCGCGACCTTGACGAAAAAGCGCGAATGCCCTGGAGTTTCGACAATCGGATTCAGTTTCATTTTAGCAATCGGCGCCACCCTCCCGACATAACTGATGGAGGGTGCTGTGTTTGTTGTGGCGTTTCTGCTCGCCGCTGCGGCGGCCGTATTCTTCAGCGCAGGCCATGGCGAGCTGCCATGGTCACACGATATCTGCCGCTATGGCGACGTGCTGTGTCAGCAGCCGTCATGGCTCGGCATCCCGGCGCTGCTATCGCTGATCTGGGCGCTATTTCTGCGCGTCGACCGGCTGTAGCGCCAATTGCTCGATGCCGCGCACGATGGCGCCAGCATGGGCATGGTGCGCCATGTGGCCGGCGCCTGGCAAGGGCCGCAATTGCGCATGCGGCAGCGCCCGCGCCAGCGCCTCGGCGTGCACGTTGGGCGGTACTACCGGATCGGCATTGCCGGCGAAAATCAGCGTCGGCGCGGCGATGCTGGGGTAGCTCGGCACGGTCTCGATCAGCTGATCGCGCAGCGCCGCATATTCCTGCAGGCTGGCGCTGAACCGCGCCGGCGTCAGCCCGAGCGTGAGCCGGCTGCGCGCGGCGTAGTCGGGCGGCGGCGCTTCGGGGCGGAACATGCGCGTCACCAGCCGATCGAGCATCGCCAGCGACATCGGCAATAGCAGCGTATGCACCATCAGCGGGCCGACCAGCACGCCGGCGACGCGCTGAAACCATGGCAAACCTTCCGGCCGCGGATGAGTGGTCGGATTGATCAGCACCAGGCCGGCGACGCGGTGCGGATCATCGAGCGCGTAGCGCAGCGCGATCAGTCCGCCAAACGAATGGCCGACCACGATCAGCGGCCCGGTGACGCCGAGCGCGCTGATCAGCCCTTGCAGCAGCTTGACCTGATACGCCGCGGATGCCAGCGGCCCGGGGCCGGGCTCGCTAAACCCCTGGCCGGGCCGATCGGGGATGATCACCCGCAGCCGCTGCGCCAGCGGCGCACCCAGCGACATTTGCAGGTCATCAAGGCAGAGATTGGCGCCGTGCAGCAGCAGCACGGTCGGGGCCGCGGGCGAGGGCTGCTGGGCCGGCAGATCGTGCACATGCAAGCGCACGCCATCGACGGTGACAAAACGGCCTTGCGGCGGCTGGCGCGTGTCGAGTGTGCGGCTGAGCCATTTTGAGCCGACAAAGCCAAGGGCCAGGCCAATCGCACCGAGCAGGATCAGCGTCAGCAGCACCGTCAGCATTGTAGCCCCTCACATTCCATTCTTTCGCCGCCAACGTCGCGCCACAACGTCGTCCGACACACATTTCACCACGATGCGCGCGGCATTGTCAGCCGATCAAGAGCATTACCGAAATTTCACAAAGCTGCTGTGCGATCAATCAATTGATCCTTCGCAAAGGCGTGCTGTGCTTTACGGTCTAAGCGGCATGATGGTAATCGAGCGATGTTCTCATGGATATGAAAACCAACCCGTCGATCATGAAACAGCCAGCTGCAGCGCCGCCGCGTCGCGCTGCGGCCCGCGCGCTGATCGCGCTGTGGCAGCACAAATGGTCGGTGGTGCTGATCGTACTGGCGCTGGGCGGCGCGGTGCTCGGCGTGCTGCGCTTGCTGTTCGGTCCGGAAGTGGTGGCGGCGCGCGTGGCGCGCGGCAATCTGGTGCAGAGCGTGGTGGCGAGCGGCCACATCGAAACGCCGTTCCGGGTTGAGATCGGCAGCCAGATCACCGGCACCGTCAAGGATGTGCTGGTCAAGGAAGGCGAGCAGGTTCGCGAAGGCCAGCAATTGATCGCGATCGAGGCCAACGAACTCGCCGCCAATGTCGTGCAGAGCCAGGGCGCGGTGGCGCAGGCCGAGGCGCGGGTGCGTCAACTGCGCGAGCTGGTGAAGCCGGCTGCCGAACAATCCTTGAAGCAGGCGCGCGCCAATCTGCTCAACGCCGAAGCGGCTTATGAGCGTGCGTCGAAACTCGCGGCCGGCGGCTTTGGCACCCGCGCCACGCTCGATGAAGCCACCAAGAATCTCGACGTCGCGCGCACCCAGGTGCGCACCGCGGAGCTGCAGGTGTTCACCTCCAGCCCCGAGGGCAGCGACTATGTGATGGCGGAGACGCAGCTGGCGCAGGCGCTGGCCACTCTATCGACGGCGCAGGCGCGGCTGGGCTACGCCACCATTGTCGCGCCGCGCGAGGGCGTGCTGATCACCCGCAATGTCGAGCGCGGCAGCGTGGTGCAGCCCGGCAAGACGCTGCTGGTGCTGGCGCCGGCTGGCGAAAGCCAGATCGTGGTGCAGATCGATGAGAAGAATCTCGGCCAGCTTGCGCTCGGGCAGAAGGCGGTGGCTTCCGCCGATGCCTATCCGGATCAGCGTTTCAACGCGGTGCTGAACTACATCAACCCGTCGGTCGACATCAATCGCGCCTCGGTCGAGGTCAAGCTGTCGGTGATCGATCCGCCGAAATATCTGCGCCAGGATATGACGGTGTCGGTCGATATCGCCACCGCGCAGCGTGACGATGTGGTGATCGTGCCGGCGCGCGCGGTGCACGATGCCATGACCGCGCCGTTCGTGCTCAAGGCCGTGAACGGCCGCTCCGTGGTGCAGAAGGTCAAGCTCGGGCTGCGCGGCGTCGGCTATTTCGAGGTGATCGAAGGATTGCAGCCCGGCGATCTGGTGATCCCGCTCAATGCCGGCGTCAAATCAGGGCAGCGGATCCGTGCGGTCGCATCATGAAGCGCTGGCTGCCGTTCGAGTGGATTGCCGCGGTCCGCTTCCTGCTTGACGGAGCGCTACAGACCCTGGTGATCGTCGGTGGCATTGCGATCGGCGTCGGCGTGATCGTGTTCATGTCGGCGATGCTGAGCGGCCTGCAGGCCAATTTCATCAAGCGCGTGCTGACGTCGCAAGCGCATATCCAGCTGGTGCCGCCCGATCAGGTGGCGCGGCCGCTGCGCGATGACGATGGAACGTTCGAGGCCGCCACCGTACAGCGCCCGACCCAGCGGCTGATCTCCATCAATCAATGGCCGAAGATCCGCGCCGAAATGCAGACCCGGCCCGATGTCATCAACGCCGCCGCCACCGCGTCAGGCTCGGCGCTGGCGCTGCGCGGCGACGCCAGCCGCGCCATCACCCTCAATGGCATTGAGCCCGACATCTATTTCAAGATCGTCAAGGTGCCGGACTACATGGTCGCCGGCGATTCCCAGATCACCACCGAGGGCATTCTGATCGGCACCGAGCTGGCGCGCGATCTCGGTGCGGTGCTCGGCGACAAGATCATCGTCAACACCCCGATCGCCGGCAGCCGCATCCTGACCATCAACGGCATCTTCGATCTCGGCAACAAGGGCGCCAACCAGCGCACCACCTTTGTCCGGCTGCGCAACGCCCAGAGCATGCTCGGCCTGATCGGCGGCGTCACCTCGATCGATCTCACCGTGAACGACATCTACAATGCCGACGTGATCGCCAAGGAAATTCAGGCGATGCTGCCGGTGAAGGCCGAGAGCTGGATCAGCACCAATGCGCAATTCTTCACGGCGGTGCGGGCCCAGCAGAATTCCAACACCTTGATCCGGCTGTTCGTCGGCCTGTCGGTGGCGTTCGGCATTGCGGCGGTGCTGATCGTGTCGGTGATCCAGCGCTCCAAGGACATCGGCATTTTGCGTGCCATGGGCACGCGGCGCGAACAGATTTTGCGCATGTTCCTGATCCAAGGCGGGCTGCTGGCCTTTGTCGGCGCGTTGATCGGCTCGGCGCTCGGCGCCTTCGCGCTGATCATGTGGCATCGCTATGCGCGCCAGGTCGATGGCAGCGAGCTGTTTCCGCTGATCCTCGAAACGCGATTGTTCGTGATGGCGTCCGTGCTCGCCACCGCAACCGGCATCGCCGCGGCGATCGCGCCGGCGCTGCGGGCGGCGCGGCTTGATCCGGTGGTGGCGATCCGTGGCTGAGGTTCTGCGCCTGGAAGGAATCCGCAAATCCTACAATGTCGGCACGCCGGTCGAGACCGAGGTGCTGCATGGCATCGATCTGTCGATCCAGTCGGGAGACTTCCTGGCGCTGATGGGGCCGTCGGGCTCAGGCAAATCAACGCTGCTCAACATTATCGGCCTGCTTGACCGGCCGACCGCGGGAAGGCTGGTGATCGATGGTCACGACACCGGGGAGCTTGGCGATGCGGCGCTGACCAAGCTGCGCGGCCAGACCATCGGCTTTGTGTTTCAGTATCACTATCTGATCTCGGCCTTTACGGCGCTTGAGAACGTCATGATGCCGATGCTGGTCGATCGCGGCCACCCGGATGACGAGATGCAGGCGCGCGCCGCGGCGCTGATCGACCGGGTTGGCCTTAGCCGCTGGGCCAACAACAGCGCCAGCAACATGTCGGGCGGTCAGCAGCAGCGCGTCGCGATCGCCCGCGCGCTGGCGATGAATCCCAATCTGGTGCTGGCCGACGAGCCGACCGGCAATCTCGATACCCATTCGGCCGAAGCGGTGTTCGCCTTGATGCGCGAGATCAATCGCGAGCGCGGCACCACCTTTTTGATGGTGACGCATAATCCTGGGCTCGCGGAGCGCTGCGACCGCATTATCGAAGTGGTGGACGGCAAGGTGGCGTGAGGCAAGTCGGTCGTGGCGTGCGGTGCCTTGACCGCCGCCGAGTGCAACTCATCACCCAGATGAGGGCGACCGGCCGCCGCCTCATTATTGTGCGAGTTCACGTACCGGCCGCAATCCATCGCTCGGGTGGCGATGGCATGATCCGCTCAGTGGCTGTCGTCGCCGCAGCAGCATGAATCCTGGCCGAACTGCTGAAGTCCGCCGGCGATGAACGCAGAGACGACTTCGGCGACGCTCCCGTGGGCGCCGGTGAAGTAAGGCTTGATTCCGACCTGCAGGAATCCCAGCAGCGGCCGTTGCCCCATGCCGCCCGCGGCGATCGCCGTGACGCCGTGCGATGCGAGCAGGTTGACTGGTACCATGCAGCCGCCCTTGCTGTGCTCCGGCACCGGCACCACCGAGGTGTTTTCGATCTTGCCATCGTGCAACGCCACCAGGGTGAAGGCGTCGCAGTGACCAAAATGCGCCGACGGTGAAGCGTCGAGCCCACCGGGGGCCTTCGAGGGAATTGCAAGTAGCGTATTCATGAGGTCACTCGATCTGTTGAATTGTGAAAGTGGGCCACCACGGCCTGCCAGGCTTGTCGAACGGAACTGCCGATGCCGCCGTCCTCGATCTCGTCCATCGTGCGGCCTTCGGTCAGTGCCCTGACGACCGAAGGCAGATAGGGGATGCTGGCGAGCAAGGCGTAGCCGCGTTCGGCGCAGAATGTTTCGATGAATACCGCGAGGTCGGAGTTGAGGTCGGCCTTGTTGAGAACGACGCCGACCGGCCGTTTGAAATGATCGCACAGGTCGCAAATGCGAACGAGATCGTGCACCCCGGACACTGTTGGCTCGGTCACCGCCACGACGAAACTGGTGCCGGTGACGGCGCCGATGACGGGGCAGCCGATTCCGGGCGGGCCATCGGCAATGATGTATTCGAATGCGCCGGCGCGGCACGCCTCGTGCGCCTCCTCGCGTAGTCGCGTTACGAGAAGGCCGGAGTTCTCCTGGCCGGGATAGAGTTCTCCATGCAGCATGGCGCCGATCGCAGTGCGCGAGCGGAACCAGCGGCCGGACAGGCGCGGCTGCATCGCGATCGCTTCGAACGGACAGAAATACGCGCACACGCCGCAACCTTCGCAACGGCTCGCATCAATCGTGGTGCCCTGTGCGCTCGACACGATGGCGTCGAAGCGGCAATAGCTTGCGCACGCCCGGCAGTTTGTGCACGATTCCGCGTGGAGGACGGCCGTCTGGCCGGCGTAGAACTCATGGGAGTCGAGCACCTGCGGATGCAACAGGATGTGCAGATCGGCGGCGTCGACGTCGAGGTCGCAGACGACCGATCGGCCGGCTAATTTAGCGAAGGCGGCGGTGACCGAGGTCTTGCCGGTGCCGCCCTTGCCGCTCACGACGGTGATCTCCCGAATCATGCCGCGTCACTCCGTTTTGCGAGCGCGCGCACCGAGCCGGCCAGCGCCGTGATGCGGTGGCGCAGGTCCGCTGCCATCAATTCGAGCGGTTCACCGCGGGCGCAGCCTTCGGCGATGTCTCGTTGGAACGGAATTTCCGCCAGCACCGGCAACGCATGCCGGCGGCAATAGTCGTGGATGAGTTCGTCGTCGCCGAGGCCCGCGCGATTGATGACAACCCCGACGGGAACGTTGTCGGAATGGAAAGCCCTCGCAGCGAGACCGAGATCGTGCAGACCAAACGGGGTCGGCTCCGCCACCAGCAGCACGACGTCGACGTCGCGCAGCGCGGTCAGCGCTGGGCAGTTGGTGCCGGGAGGCGCGTCGATGATGACGTCGCCGGGGCTCTCGCGCAGCATGGCGTCGACCCGCGCGCGGAGCTGACGGATCAGCGGCGGACAGGTGTTCTCGCAGACCCGCATTCGTCCGCCGACGACGCGCAGATCGGCCGAGACGCCGTCGCGGGTGCTTGCCCGCCCCCAGGAAATCACCCCGAGGTCACGTTGGCCGCGACCAAATACGCCGCGCTGGCACACCTGCAAGCAACCGTCGCACCCGTGGCAAAGCTCGGAGAACACGACCGGGCTGCCACTCCCCATGAAGATGGCATTGAAGGCGCAGATGTCGCTGCAGGCGCCGCAGCTGTTGCATTTTTCCGGATGAAGAACGACCGGCACGTCGAGCGTGGCCTGCTGCTCCCCGTCGACCGTCGGCGACAGAAGCAGGTGTAGGTTCGGCGCCTCGACATCCATATCGACGGCGAGGCGCGGCGCGTCCCAAATGCGGGTTAGGGCGGCAGCGATCGTCGTCTTGCCGGTGCCACCCTTGCCGCTGGCGATGGCGAGGATCATGACGTCCGCGCGCCGCTTGCCTCGGGGATCAGGCCGAGTGATTCACGCACGGTCCTGCCCTGCGCCCCCTCGATGGCGGCAATGCCGGCGGCGCTCAGCGCCCGTGCTGCCTTCGGACCGATCGAGCCCGTGACCACTTTCACGACATGGGCCTTCGCCAGTCGCTCGACGACGGCGGGGCCGGCCCCCTGCGCCTGGGCCTGAGCGTCGCGATTGGAGAGGCAGCTCCAGCGCTGCGCCGCGGGGTCGAACAGAACGAACCATTCCGCCCGGCCGAAGCGCGGGTCGATCTCGGCATCCGGCGTCGAATCTCTCGCGCTGACAGCAATCCAACCCATCTTTGATTCTCCTGCTTCACTATTTGTCGCCTCCGCTATCGGTGCGGTGGCGGGACGTGTGTCGAGCCGGCGGCGGGCTCGTCGCCGACCGCATCCGCTCTCTGGTGCTGCGATGGCGGTTTCAACGGGGCCACCATCGATCCTGATGGCCCAGCCTTGCGATAGCGCCGTTGCCACCGCTGTGCGCGCCTCGGCCAAGAGCCGCGAGAAGGTCGAGCGCGAAATGCCCATTCGGGATGCCGCTTCGACCTGCTCAAGACCCTCCACGTCGGCGAGCCGCAACGCCTCGAGACCATCGAGAGGAAGCACGGTCTCGACGAGGTTGGACAGCGGGACGCCCTGAGGCTTGTAGTAACCGATCAGGGCGGCGTTCTGGATCAACCGGAGTTTTCGTGGTCGCGGCATCGTGTGTCCGTTTCGGGTGTGTGTTCATAATACGAGGGGTGACGCTGTCAACCGAATTTTGCACATATGTGCATATTGAGAGCGGGGGCTGACTGTTACCGACAAGCACAGGGCGCAGATCGCCGCAGATCCAGCCGACGCTCCAAGGACCGGAAAGGGACGGCGAGAGCATCATCAAGGTGGTCGTCGGCGGTGGCGTGAGGGGAAGTTGGATAGTCGTGCCGGGCCATTGCCGGTGCAACAAAGCACGTCCGGAGTTGTCATCCTGAGGTGCTTTCCCGCGGCTCAATAGCGCTGCGGGAAAGTCTCGAAGGATGACGCGGCGAAGAAGGCGTATCGGCGGTGGGCTTGCGGCTCATCCTTCGCGGCTCGTGCGCGCTGCATTCGATTCAGGCCCAATGCGCATGATGCCCTAGCGCCTATAGGATGACGGAGCATGCGCGGAGCGACTGGGCGCCGCGCGCGACGTGCCCAACTCAGCGGGGCTTAACGGCGCTGCGCGCCGCCGTCGAGCTTGCGCAATGGTTGGCGGGGGGCGTGCGCGTCAGCGCACTTGCGGCGTTTGCCTGTCCTCGGCCTTAAAATATTTGCGGGCGTGCGCGACGATCTGACCATCGGAGGGATGATCGACGTTTTCGACCGCCGCGATCTTCTGCTTGAGCGACGGATTGTGCTTCTCGATGTATTTTTCCAGCGCGTGCTTGGTGTTGGCGGGGCCGACGATCAGCACCGCGCCGGCATCGGCGATCGCTTCCATTGCCGATTGCAGAAAGTGCTGATCCTCGGGTTCGTGGCCGCTGCCGATCGTGCGCTTGTGATGGATGTGGCGGTCGGCATGATCGGAATGCACCACGAACTTGTCGGCTTCGCTGGGGTTGAAATGAAACACCCGAGCTTCCTTGTGATCGATCCAGATCACCGCGTGGAAGTGGCTCATGATCATGTCCTTTCAAGAGGCAAAGAGCCCCCGAATTGCCGTGAGCGTCGCCCCATTAATTGAATGCTAGCACCGCTAGGCAAGATGTCACGCGCCGGCGTTGATGCACCGCTAGCGGACAGAGGGCGCGGTGCGAAATGACGAGGCGTCCGGCAGGCACAGATCACCATCGCCCGGGCCGGTGATTTCTGGCGACTGTAGCAAGGTCGTCGTGGCCGCGGCAGCAAGAGTGGACGGCGTGGGCTCGTAGATGGCGTAGCGGTTCTTGCCGTTCTTCTTGGCGACGTACAACGCCTGATCGGCCGCATCGATCAGCCGTTCGGGATCGCTGCCGATGTCGCAGGTCCATTGCGCGACGCCGATTGATGCTGAAATCGCGTCAAATGGCTGGCCGCGCTGCACCTGACAGGCTTCCACCACGCTGCGCGCGATCAGCGCGCCATCGCGCGTGGTGCTGCGCGGCATCAAAATTGAGAACTCGTCGCCGCCCACCCGTGCCAGCAGATAGTCGGGGCGCAGCCGCTCTTGCGCGGCGCGGGCGAAGGCGCGCAGGCAATCATCGCCGGCGCCATGACCGTAACGGTCATTGACGCCCTTGAAGCCATCGAGGTCGATCGCCAGCACGGTGAACGGCATGCCGGACAGCTGCGCTTCGGTGCACAATTCGTTCAGGCGTTGCAATGCCTGGCGGCGATTGGCGACGCCGGTCAGTTCGTCCACCAATGCCAGGCTGGCCATCTCATTTCGATGCCGGTCGAACGACAGCAGCAGGAAGCTGATGCCCCACAGCATCGACAGGAACGACAGCAGCACCACCAGGCAGGCCTGGACGACGTTGAAATGCAGCGTCTGCAGCTCGCCGCCGATGCCCAGCAGTGCCGCCACGGAACGGATCGCCAATACGGCCAGGATCAGCGCCGAGACCAGCGCGGTCAGCCAGATGCCCGGCTGGGTGCGCCGATCGGAACGCGACAGCAGATAGCGCAGCGTCAGTGCGATCGGGATGGCGTGAGCAATGGAGTAGACCACGATCCGCATCGCCATGTTCTCGGCGACATAGGTGAAGATCGCGATCGCGACCGCGCTTACGCCCGTCACCACGGCGGTGACCAGCCAGCCGCTCGGCAGGCGGAAGAAGCGGAAAAGGCCCATCATGCCAAGGCAGTTGGCGAGCACCATCAGCGTGCTGCCGAGCACCAGCGGCATCGGCGAGTCGACCACGCCGCGGAGCAGCGCAACGGCGGCGCCGAGCGCCGCACAGCCGGTCGCTGCACCCCAATACCGGGCTGGCAAAAAGTTCGGATGACCGCGCAGCACATAGGCCCACACCAGTCCGAGGGCCGAGAAATTAACCACGAACAGCAGCCAAACCGTAGGAATGCTTAGCATCGTTCGCCCCCTCCGCCTTTGGCGGTCGACCAGTTGCTGGCTCGCGACATCTGCAGGCAATGCTCCCGTAGGCGCGGGAAGGTGGCCGGTCAGCGATTAAGGGAATCTGACCATCCTGGTGAAAACCCTAGCGTGGTTGTGAAACCATGAACGAATGCACGCTGAAGGCGAGTGGGTTTTTAACCGTGATTTCGCGAGTGCGGCACGAAAGCGGCAGGGTCCGGCACCGGCTATGCAGCCGTGACGGTCGGTTCGGGCTTCAAATACCGCACCGGCTCCGCTAGGGTCCGCGCCGCCGCGGCGCCCGCTCCGAAGGGCGCCCATCTCCCGGACGACCATGAAGATCACACAAGCTTTCAGGTTCGAAGCCGCGCATCGGCTGCCGAACGTGCCACCGACCCATCGCTGCCACCGCATGCACGGCCACTCCTATCGCGTGGAGCTGCAGTTGCAGGGCGATGTCGATGCGACCACAGGTTTCGTGGTGGATTTCTTTGAGATCGAGGCGGCGTTTGGCGGGCTGCTGGCGCAGCTCGATCATCATTGCCTCAACGACATCGAAGGGCTGGAAAATCCGACCGCGGAAAACATCGCGATCTGGATCTGGCAGCGCACCAAGCCGGCCTTGCCGCAATTGGCCCAGGTGCGGGTGTTCGAGACCCCCGATTGCTGGGCGGAATATGACGGCGCGTAACGCCTGAAAACGACAACGCCCAGCTTGCGGCCGGGCGTCATGGATCGCAGGAGAGACGAGGGAAGGTCGCTCAGGAGGCTGAGCCGACCTTGCCGCGCTGTTCTTCGGTCTGCTTTTCCCAGCGCAGAATGGTGTCGTGCAGCGTGCGGAACCGCTCCTCGACGGCGCCGTCAAACATCGGGTCCTTGCGCTCATCGATGCGGGCGTCGATCTGCGCCCAGTCCTCAGGGGTGAGCACGTCGAGCGCGGCCGGAAACAGCATGCTCTCTTCCTTGATCATGTGGCGGCGCTGATGGTCGATGAAATCCTCAGCGGCGATGTGGAATGAGGCGCGCGGAATTTCCTGATCGGCGAGGATGTCCTCGACCATCTGCGAGAAGCGCCGCAGCCGCTCGGCTTCCAGCCGGTGATCGGCTTCGATGTCGCCGACGGCGCCAGCCACTTCAGGGCTGCGCTGTTTGAGGATCTGAAACACCACGTCCTCTTTGGGGTGGTGACACTTGTCGGGAAAATCCTCGAAATATTCGATGATCGCCTGGAAGATCTCGTAGTCGGGACGTTCCCGGCGATCGAACACTTTGAGCTCTTGCTCGAGCACGTTGAGCAGCTTCGCGATATTGCGGTGCTCTTCCTGCAGCATTTCGATCATACGGGACATTGAGGAACCCCTGTTCGCAGCCAAATTCATTCTGGCCATGCTGCTACGCCAATGACACGGCACTAGGCAAGGCCGTCACTGAGCGCTTGCAACATATTGCAGGGTGAGGGCTGATCCTTGCGTTGAATCAAACCCCAGCCGCGGCGTCAGCGGCCACGGCTGCGCAAGCTGCCATTGCTACTCACAATCGCACGGTGCGCAGCCGCAGCGCATTGCCGATCACGCTCACCGAGGACAGCGACATCGCGGCCGCGGCAATGATCGGCGACAGCAGCAAGCCCAGGCTCGGATAGAGGATGCCGGCCGCGATCGGGATGCCGGCGCCGTTGTAGATGAAGGCGAAGAACAGGTTTTGCCGGATGTTGCGCATGGTGGCCTGCGACAGTTTGCGCGCCCGCACGATGCCGCGCAGATCGCCCTTCACCAGCGTCACGCCGGCGCTTTCCATCGCGACGTCGGTGCCGGTGCCCATCGCGATGCCGACATCGGCCGCGGCCAGTGCCGGCGCGTCGTTGACGCCATCGCCGGCCATCGCGACGATCCGACCGCTCTGCCGCAGCTTTTCCACCACCGCGCTTTTCTGGTCGGGCAGCACCTCGGCCTCGACCTCGGCGATGCCGAGCTTGCGCGCCACCGCCTGCGCCGTGGTGCGGTTGTCGCCGGTCAGCATGATCACTTTGATGCCGGCCGCGGCGATCGCCTGCAGCGCCGCCGGCGTCGAGGATTTGATCGGATCGGCGATCGCAAACAGCCCGGCCAGCCGGTCCTCCACGGCGATCGCGATCACCGTGGCGCCGTCCTGGCGCAGCGTTTCGGCGCGGCTTGCCAGTGCGGTCAGATCGATGCCTGCGGCCGTCAGGAACGCGGTGCTGCCGATCAGCACGCGCCGTCCATCGACCTCGCCGCTGGCGCCCTTGCCGGTCGGGGCCTCGAACTTGGCGACCTCGCTGAGCGCCAGCGCGCGCTGCTGCGCGGCGCGCACGATGGCATCGGCCAAAGGATGCTCGCTGGCGCGCTCGACGCTGGCGGCCAGGCGCACCAGCCGCGCTTCATCAAACCCGTCGGCCGGCACAATCTCCACCACATCAGGCTTGCCCGCGGTCAGGGTGCCGGTCTTGTCGACCACCAGCGTGTCGATCTTCTCCATGCGCTCGAGCGCTTCGGCGTTGCGCACCAGCACGCCGGCCTGCGCGCCGCGGCCGACGCCGACCATGATCGACATCGGCGTGGCGAGCCCGACTGCGCACGGGCAGGCGATGATCAGCACGCTGACCGCGGCGATCAGCGCAAAGGTGAAACGCGGCTCCGGCCCAAAACTGGCCCAGGCGGCGAACGCGATCAGCGCCACCGCAATCACGGTCGGCACGAACCAGCCGGCGACCTGATCGGCGATGCGCTGGATCGGCGCGCGCGAGCGCTGCGCCTGCGCCACCATCTGCACGATGCGCGACAGCATGGTGTCGCGGCCGACCTGCTCGGCGCGCATCACAAAGCCGCCGGACTGGTTCAGCGTGCCGGCGATCACCTTGTCGCCGATTTCGCGCGACACCGGCAGCGACTCGCCGGTGACCAGCGCTTCGTCGAGCGTGGCGCTGCCTTCCAGAATGACGCCATCGACCGGCACTTTTTCGCCGGGGCGGACGCGAATTCGGTCGCCGGCCTGCAACGCATCGATCGGCACTTCGTGATCGGCGCCGCTGTCATCGATGCGGCGCGCGGTGCGCGGCGCCAGCCCGAGCAGCGCCTTGATGGCGCCGGAGGTGGCCTCGCGGGCGCGTAGTTCCAGCACCTGGCCGAGCAGCACCAGCACGGTGATCACCGCCGCGGCCTCGAAATACACCGGCACCACGCCGCCATGGCCGCGGAACTCGGCCGGGAACAATTGCGGCGCCAGCGTGCCGACCACGCTGTAGCCGAACGCCACCGCAGTGCCGATCGCAATCAGCGTGAACATGTTGAGATGGCGCGTTCGCACCGATTGCACACCACGCACGAAGAACGGCCAGCCGGCCCACAGCACCACCGGGGTGGCGAGCGCGAATTGCAGCCAGTTGGACAGCCACGGATCGACCCAGTTATGCGCGCCGGCGAGATGGCCGCCCATTTCCAGCACCACCACCGGCAGCGTCAGCGCCAGCCCGATCCAGAACCGACGCGACATGTCGAGCAGTTCGGGATTGGGGGCGTCGTCGAGCGTCACCAGTTCCGGTTCCAGCGCCATGCCGCAGATCGGGCAGGTGCCAGGGCCGATCTGGCGGATTTCCGGGTCCATCGGGCAGGTGAAGATCGTGCCTTCCGGCACCTCGGGCGCGGGCTTGCGCTTGGCGGGATCGAGATAGCTTTCCGGGTCGGCGGCGAATTTGCCGCGGCAGCTGGCCGCGCAGAAATGATAGCTTTGCCCGTGATACTCAAAATGATGCGGCGTGGTGGCGGGATCGACGCGCATGCCGCACACGGGATCGATCACTTCGCCCGCTGCGGGCGTCGTGGTCGCGTGGTGATGGTCGTGATGATGGTCAGCTGCGCCATGACCGCCGCAGCAGGCGCGCGGCGCGGCCTGTGCCGCCATGGGCGCCGCAGCTGTTGCCGGCTTGGAGGCTGCTGGCTTGGCCTGAGCGCCGCCGCAGCATGAGCCGGAAGTGGGAGCAGATGGTTGCAGATAACGCGCTGGATCGGCGCTGAACGCGCTGCGGCAGCCAGCGCAGCAGAAATGATAGGTGATGCCTTGATGGTCGAAGCGATGCGGGCTGTTCGCGGTGGCGACGCTCATGCCGCATACCGGGTCGATCGCGCTCGCCGCGCCGGCCGTGCTGCGCGGTGGCAGCTCGGTGAGCTGCACGAGCTCTGGTTTGGCAGACGCTTCGGTGGCGGTCTTGCCTGCCGGTGCCGAGTCGGCCTTGTTGCCACAACAGCCGCCCGCGTGAGGTGTATGGGAATGGTCGGATGCAGTCATGACGGCCTCCATCGAGGAATCGGCGCTGTGGGCTTGTAACCCATACCCGGTAGGGGTATATAAACGAGATGCGAAAAGATATCAAGGCGTCGTGCCAGAAGCGGCTGAGCCGGATCGAAGGACAGGTCCGTGGGCTGTCAAAGATGGTCGATGAGGATCGCTACTGCATCGACATCGTCACGCAGATCGCGGCGGTGCGCGCGGCGCTGCGCCGGCTCGAGGAGGAGATCCTCAAGGATCACGTCGGGCACTGCGTCGAGCACGCCATCACCAGCGGCGACAAGGACGATCAGCGCCAGAAGATCGCCGAGCTGATGGCGGTGATCAGCCGCGCGGACCGCTAGCCTCGGCCTGGCTCTTGGCGGGCCGGAACAGGCTGCGGGTCATGTCGGAAACACCGTCGGTGAAGCGCGACCAGTTGCACGACAGCGACGGCTCCTTGCAGCGATTCTGCTTCGGCTTGGCTGGCGGTTTTGGCCGCTGTACCGTGGCGCGCGGCACGGCTGCCACCGGCCGCGGCGGCGCTGCGGCGCTGGCGTGCGGGTTGGCAGCGGACGGGCCCGGCAGATGGGCGACCACGGTGCGCGGCGCGCTCGGCACAGGTTTGTCCGTCTGCTTGTTCGTTTGCTTGTTCGTTTGCTTGGGCGGTTGTTTGGCGGCCTGTTGCTGAGCAGAGGCTGGGCGGGGTGCTTGCGCCGGTTTGGCGGCGCGGGTCTGGCCGGTGGTGTGCGGCCCCTTGGCCGCATCGGCGCTGGCTTTGGCCTCGGTTAGTTCGCGCTGCCGGCGCGCGAAGGCCGCGGCGATCAGGCTGCGCCGGTGCTGATCGAGAAACTCGGTGTAATGGCGGTCGATCTCGCGCTGCTCCTCCGCCGTCGGATTCGGTCCGGCGATGTCGAAGTGCTTGTCCTGCATGAAGTCGTAATAGGTGTAGCCGCCGCCAGGCTTGCGCCTTCCGGCGAATTTCGCCTCGCAGCCGGCGATCAGCGCTTCGCGTTGTTTGGCTTCGGTGGTCTTTTCGGCGCGCGCGGCGCAGTCCTCATAGTCGACCGGTTCGCGCGCCCACCACTGCGCTTGCGCGGGCCCGGGCAGCGCAACCATGGCTAACGCGATCGTCGCCAACAGGGAAAATGGTAAGCAGGACTGTTTCACAGGACGTCCCAGGCTGATCCAGCCGGGAGTGTGCGCAATATGCGGTCGTTGTCACCCCTGTTTCGGCGGGGTTCACCGCTTTTGGTCACAAAAGAGGTATAATCAAGCCGATCGGCTGTCAGTTGGTCGCGACCGGAATCGCCTCAGCGTCCTCGTCGGCGTGTTCCAGCGTCGACAGTTTTGCGGTGGATTTGCCCCGGCAAGACCAGGAGATCAGCGCTTCGTCGCCGACAATCGACAGGATCACGCCGGTGACGCAGCCGTGGACGCAGGTCACCTGATCACCCACCGAAAAGTGCTCCTGTTCCAGGGCGGCTTCCAGCGCCGCGCGGATGCAGGCATCGTCAGCGCCGCCGCTGGCGCGATACGCAGCCATCGCCTTGGCGATCATCTTGTCGGTGACTTTGATCTGAGTGGTCATGTCGAACCTCAATGGTCTAGTCCACGTCGCGAAAGCCTGCACTGTTTGCCTTAACGAAGCCCTGCAGATGATACCCCCTGCTGATCACACTAGGTTGGCGGCAAATGCTACCGGGAGAACTATCTCGCAACTGCGAAGATAACAGCTTGAGGTGAATCAAAAAGGGCCGCCGGAGGGGCAGCCCAGAACAAAAAAACGTGACGGCGCAGCCGAAGCTGCGCCGTTTGATCGTTAGACGAACTTTCTGATCACACAGCGATCGAGTGGCGAACCGAGGAGTTGCGCAGATAGGTGTCGAACACCGCAGCGACCACGCGCGCCAGCGGCTGGCCCACGGCGGTCAGCGCCAGCTGGCCGCTGGCATAGGTGATGACACCGTCGGTCTGCAGCTGCTCGATCGCCTCGCGCTCGTTCGCATACCAGTCGTCGGCGACGCCGAACTGGCGGCCAGCGGCGGTGAGATCGACCTTGCCGTCGCACATGATGCGCTCGATCACGTGCGCCCGCAGTTCATCCTGGTCCTTGAAGGCGTGGCCGCGGGCCACCGGCAGCTTGCCGGCGTCGACTGCGCGCATATAGGCGCCAGTCTCGCTGATGTTCTGCACATAGCCGTGCGGGGTGCGGCCGATCGAGGTGGCGCCGATGCCGATCAGGGTCGGCGAGGCATCCGGGGTGTAGCCCTGGAAGTTCCGGTGCAAAGCGCCGTTCTTGGCGGCTTCGGCGAGCTTATCGCCGGGCAGCGCAAAATGGTCGATGCCGATGCGCACATAGCCGCCCTTGACCAGCGCGTCAGCGGCCGCACGGGCCTGCTCAGCGCGCTGCGCCGGGGTCGGCAGCGCCTCGGTCGGGATCATCTTCTGGTTGCTGGCCACCCACGGCACGTGGGCATAGCCGAACAGCGCGACGCGATCCGGCTTCATCTCGATGCATTGTTCCACCGTGCGGCGCAGGTCCTCGGCGGTCTGATAGGGCAGGCCGTAGATCAGGTCGAAGTTCAATTTCTTAACGCCGACCGAACGGAACCGATCCATGGCGTTTTCCACCATTTCGGGCGGCTGGATGCGGTTGATCGCCTTCTGCACCTTGGGGTCGAATTCCTGCACGCCGAAGCTGGCGCGGGTGAAGCCGATCGCGCCGATCTTTTCGACCATCGCGTCGGTCAGGGTGCGCGGGTCGCTTTCGATCGCCAGTTCGGCGTCTTCGATGAGCCGGAAGCGATCGGCGATCACCGCCATCAAGGTGGCGAGGTCTTCTGGGTCAAGCACCGTTGGGGTGCCTCCGCCGAAATGCAGATGCCCCACCGGCATGCGCGCCGGCATCGCATCGGCCAGCATCTCGACCTCGTCGAGCATGTGCTTGAAATAGGTCGCCACCGGCTCATAGCGCGCGGCGAGCTTCATGTTGCAGCCGCAGTACCAGCACATCTGCTTGCAGAACGGCACGTGCAGATACAGCGAGATCGGCTTGTCCTGATCGAGCTGGGCCAGCCAGCCACGATAGACCGACTCCGGAAATTCCGAGACGAAATGCGGCGCGGTCGGATAGCTGGTGTAGCGCGGGACCGAGCTCGTGGCGTATTTTTCCAATGCTGAGGTCATTTGGTTCGGCCTTCGATTAATCCCTCGCGATCAGCGAGACGAAACTGCAGATGACGCGCTGTTGCGCGGTTGTCCGGCTTGGTCGCTGCAGCCACAGCCACAGCAGCCTTGCGTAGCGGTGGGGACGGCGCCGGCACAGCTGGGCTCGACGGCGGCGCGCCAATCTACCACGAAGCGGCAGCAGGGATCGCCATGGGCCGCACATGCAACTTCAACAGCGCGCGACTTCGGCGACACCAGCACCTGGAACAGCCGCTGAAACACCGCGGCGTGCCAGACGCACACCAAGCTCTCCGCGCGTTCGCCGGCGACGATCGGATTGCCGGCGATTTCGAAGACCACTTGGCGGCCGACTTGGCCGGAGAAGCGGCCCGAGCCGGCAAATGTCCAGGAATGGGCCGAGATGGCCTTGACCAGCATCCGCGCCGCCAGCGGTGCCGGCAGCAGCTTGAGGATCACCTGCGCAAACTTCGGGATGCGGTTGGCGAGGATGTAATCCCCGGTCCGCAGCCCGGCATCGTTCAAGATCGCCACAGCCTGATCGGGCGGCAGCAACTGCCGCACCGTCTGGTGGATCGCAGCCACCCGTCGTTCATCGACCATTTCAGCCGGCGGCTGCGCCAGCCAATCGCTGGCGCCTGCCGTCGTGAAGATGGTCTTGGCTTGATCGTGGAGCCCGGCCGCGGTCAGCGCCTGAATAAGCTGAATGACCGCGTTCGGACCGATCTTCGCCGCGTGAGAGAGCTCAGTCACAGCCGCCGGATCAGTGGCGGCTGACCGAGTTCGCGCCGTCGGCCTTGTCCAGGACCTTGGCCTGCAGCGCCGCGCATTCCGCGTCTTCGGTCATCTGCTCGGTGCCGCCGCCGCAAGCGGAGACGATCGTGGGCTGAGCCTTGCGCGAACGGTCGGCGTTGGCCTCCCAATCGGCGGTGGTACCGACTGCACGCGACCGCGTGGTGTCGAACTTGAAGTCCACCTTCTTCTTGGACTGCGGACCCCAATAGCCGACCCGGCCGAGATCGTAGAACTTGCGCTCGAAACCAGCCTTCAGGAACGCCTTCAAGCAGCCGAGCAGGTAACGCCGGCGCCGGCCGGTGCCCGACCACGGATAGGAGAAGAACGCCTTCGACATGTAGAACCGGCGATAGTTGTTCATCACCCGGTCGAGCAGTTCGCCGCGCTCCATCGCCGCCGGCTTAATGATCGGCGTGACGAAGTTGTACTTGTCGAAGTCGAACACCTCGACCTTGTCGCTGAGTTCCTTGAACAGCGGCGTGAACGGCCAGGGCGTGTACATCGACCAGTTGGCGAGGTCGGGCGCCCAGTCCTTGGCCATGCGGTAGGTTTCTTCCAAGGTCTCCGGGGTCTCGCTGTCGAGACCGACAATGAACTGCGCCTCGGTGACGATACCGGCTTCACGCAGCAACCGGATCGCCTTCTTGTTGTCGGCGATCTTGGTTTCCTTGTTGAACAGGTCGAGCTTCAGCTGAGCAGCGGCTTCGGTGCCGAGCGAGACGTGCATCAGGCCCGCCTCGTTGTAGAACTTCAGCAGCTTCTCGTCGCGCAGAATGTCGGTCACGCGGGTGTTGATGCCCCACTGCACCTTCTTGTTCAGGCCGCGCGCGATCAACTCTTCGCAGAACTGGATAAACTTCTTGCGATTGATGGAGGGTTCTTCGTCGGCGAGGATGAAGAAGCCGACCTGATACTTCTCGACCAACTCCTCGATCTCGTCGACCACCTTCTTCGGATCCCGCACGCGGTAGTCGCGCCAGAACTTCCACTGCGAGCAGAACGAGCAGGTGAACGGACAGCCGCGCGCCATGTTCGGAATCGCGACGCGGGTGTTCATCGGGATGTAGCGATACTTGTCCCAATCAAGGATGCCCCAGTCGGGCTTGATCGCATCAAGGTCCTTGATGGTGGGCGCCGCCGGCGTGGCGACGATCTTGGCGCCTTCGGCGGTCTGGTCGATATAGGCGATGCCCTTCACTTCCGCGCGATCACGCGGCCAGCGGCCTTGCTCAATGGTGCGGGCGAGATCGACGATGATCTCTTCGCCTTCGCCGCGCACGATCGCGTCGATCCACGGCGCTTCCGTCAGCACTTGCTGATACATGAAGGTGGCGTGCACGCCGCCGAGCACGGCGATGCAATTCGGATTGACCTGCTTGGCAATCTGCAGCGTGCGCTCGGCCTTATAGATCGACGGGGTGATCGAGGTGACGCCGACCATGTCGGGCTTCTGCGCAGCCAGATACTCCGCGAGCTTCTCCTCGGGGATATCATCCGTCATCGCGTCGATGAACTGAACGTCGGTGAAGCCGTTCGATCTCAGCGCGCCGGCGAGGTACGCCGCCCAAGCCGGCGGCCAGTTTCCCGCGATTTCGGCGCCGCCAGAATGGTAATTCGGATGAATGAGAATGATGCGCACTGACTCTCTCCCGTCATTGTCAAGTCAAAATGACATATCGCCTGTAGGTGAATGTTGACGCAGATCAAACGACTGGTGCAGGGGTATTCCCAGC
Organism: Rhodopseudomonas faecalis; assembly: GCF_003217325.1. Taxonomy (GTDB): domain Bacteria; phylum Pseudomonadota; class Alphaproteobacteria; order Rhizobiales; family Xanthobacteraceae; genus Rhodopseudomonas; species Rhodopseudomonas faecalis. The sequence goes on along the minus strand of NZ_QJTI01000011.1, from coordinate 10,397 downwards.
CGGTTCTGCGGGTCGCTATCGCTCTGCTGTCTCCGTACTCAAACCTTCAAGCGACGCAGTGGTGCGGACGTGATCGTCGCGCGTGACAGCGACTGCACGCCCTGCCGTGAAACACAATCCGCCATTGGTCGCGATGCATCCACGCACCGTCGCGCGCGGCACAGAATCGTCTGGCTCGGCTTCATATCAGGAATCGAGATTGAACTTGGCTTCGCTCTGCAGCCAGTTGAGGATTTCGACGTTCAGGCAGTAGCGTTGATAGCTCGGCACCAGCGTGCCGGCGGCGATATCGTTGTCGCACTCTTGCTTGTGTTCACACATCGCGCAAGCCCGGCGCAGATCGTTGAGGAGCATCGGCTCCTTTTCTGCCAACGAGCGAATGCTGATCTTCAATGCTTCGAGCAAGCATGGCAGTTCCTTAGAGTTGCTGCCCTTGGTTGCGAGGGCGCGCAATTCGTTTGGCGACAAGCCGAAATCCTTGACCATGTTGGCCATGGCGCGGCCGAAGGCGGCGAGCTCCTCGGGGCTTGCGATGATCTCTTCCCATTCCCGGATAACATCGGCCACTTCGTTCGGAAGACGAGTGCCTCGTGAATGCTTGCCGGACGAGGTCATGGACGCCTCCAACCCATACTTGACAAGAATGCTGTCATGGGGGGCGGCTTTTCCACTTGCGCCAGATCAAGGAATGATATGCGCTGCGAATTGGGCCTCGGTGGCCGTGACGGCGTTGCTGGATCTGGTTGCCGATGTGTTAACAAGGCTTGGTCGGTGACCTGACGCTGCGCGCAGCGCTGTGTGTGGCAACAGGCGAGCGGTCGGCTGCGGCGCGGCCTTGAAGGCCGCCGACGCAACAATAATGAGGCCGGCGCCAGCCGGTGCCTGGACTGGGGGAGGAAGTGCGGTGCTGATTGCGCTGTTCGCCGATATTCACAGCAATCGTCAGGCTTTCGAGGCCTGCCTCGCCGACGCCCGCGCGCAGGGCGCCGAGCAAAACGTGCTGCTCGGCGATTATGTCGGCTATGGCGCCGATCCGGACTGGGTGGTGACCACCGTGATGGAGCTGGTCGACGCTGGCGCGTTGGCGGTGATGGGCAATCACGATTGCGCGGTCGGCAACACCAAGGTGCAGCTCAATCTCGAAGCGCAAGCGGCGATGGAATGGACCCGCGGCGAACTCGGCGTCGCGCAGCGCCGGTTTCTCGCCAACCTGCCGATGAAAGAGGAGCAGCACAGCCGACTGTACGTTCACGGCGAGGCCACACGGCCGGAGAACTGGATCTATGTCACCGATTCCAGCGTGGCCTCGCGCAGCATGCAGGCCACCTTTGCCCATGTGACGTTTTGCGGCCACATCCACCGCCCGGCGCTGTATTCGTTGTCGGTCACCGGCAAGATGACGTCCTTCGTGCCGACCAGCGGCGTGCCGGTGCAATTGCTGCCGGGGCGGCAATGGCTGGTGGTGGTCGGCTCGGTCGGCCAGCCGCGCGACGGCAACCCGGCGGCGGCCTATGCGCTGTTCGACACCGAGACCCGCGAGGTGCACTATTGCCGCGTCCCCTATGATATCGCCGCCGCGGCGGCCCGGATCCGCAACAACGGGCTGCCGATCTCGCTGGCGGAGCGGCTGTCGGTAGGGCGCTGACCATGATCTCCGTGACGCTGGAGCCGGGCGCCACCATTGACGGCTTTGTGATCGAAGAACCGATCCATCAGGGCGGCATGGCGACGCTGTTCATCGTGCGCCGTCCGGATTCCCCGACCCAGATGGTGATGAAACTGCCGCGGATCGGCGAGGGCGAGGACCCGGCGGCGATCGTCAGCTTCGAGATGGAGCAGATGATCATGCCGCGGCTGTCGGGCCCGCATGTCCCGGCCTATGTCGCGGCTGGCGGCTTTGACGTGCTGCCCTACATCGTGATGGAGCGGATCGCCGGCAAGGCGCTGCTGTCCCGGCTGCCCGAACTGCCGTTGCCCTATGACGACGCCGTGCAGATCGCAGCCAGGATCGGCACCGCGCTCGCCGATCTGCACCGCCAGCACGTCATTCACCACGACGTCAAGCCGAGCAACATCATGTTCCGGCCGAGCGGCGAGGCGGTGCTGCTCGACTATGGCTTGGCGTGCAGCGATGTGCTGCCCGATCTGATGCAGGAGGAATTCCGGCTGCCGTTCGGCACCGCGCCTTATATGGCGCCCGAGCGGCTGCTCGGCGTACGCGACGATCCGCGCAGCGATCTGTTCGCGCTCGGCGTGCTGCTCTACTTCTTCACCACCGGCGAGCGGCCGTTCGGCGAGACCGAGACCATGTATGGCATGCGCCGGCGGTTGTGGCGCGATCCGCCGCCGCCGCGCCAGTTGCGGCCTGACTATCCGCCGTGGCTGCAGGAAGTGGTGATGCGCTGCCTGGAGATCGAGCCGGCCTGGCGCCATCCGACCGCGGCGCAGCTGGTGTTCGACCTGACCCATCCCGATCAGGTCAAGCTCACCACCCGGTCGGAGAAGCTGAAGCGCGATCCGTTCACCACGGCGCTGCGCCGCCGCTTCAATCCGGAGCTGCGCCAACGGCGCGCCAGCGCCTCGCTGGCCGCGGAACTGTCGTCGGCGCCGATCCTGATGGTGGCGATCGATCTTGCCGAAGGCTCGACCGCGCTCAACGACGAATTGCGGCTGACCGCCGAGCGGATTCTGGCGACGTTGCCATCGGCGCGGCTGGCCTGCGTCAACGTGCTGAAACTCGGCCGCATCACGCTGGACAAGACGCTCGACGCCCATGGCCAGAACAAGCATGTCGACCGGCTGGTGCAACTGCGCCATTGGGCCGAGCCGCTCAAGCTTTCCGACGACCGGCTGACGGTGCATGTGCTGGAGGCCGTCGATCCCGCCGCGGCCATTCTCGACTTCGTCGAAGCAAGCCACGTCAATCACATCCTGATCGGGGCGCGGCGCACTTCGGCGCTGCGCAAGCTGCTCGGCAGCGTGTCGGCCAAGGTCACCGCCGAGGCGCCGTGCACCGTCACCGTGGTACGCAAGCCCGCGCCATCCCGATCCGGGCTGCGCACGCCGGAGTCCGACCCGGAGGCCGAGGCCTCGGCCTAGCGCCGATCGGCGTCGGATCGGGCGGCGAACCGGCCGCGGCCGGTGCGCCGTGAGCGCGCGTCAGCTGATCATCAGGCGGTCGTCGACCGACGCCACCCCCGGCGTCGACCAGGCGGCGTTTTGCACAGCGAGCCGTTCGTCCCAGGTCTCGACGCTGCCTTCCAGCACCACGGTATTGCCGTTCTGCACCGTGACCCGGATCGGCTTGCTGCCGATCTCGGCATGGCGTTTCAGCGCCGATTCGATATGGGCGCGGATACTGGAGGTGTCGACCTGCGGATTGTTGATTTCGATCAGATTGGTGACGCCCTGCACGCCGGCGAGCTTGCGCACGTCGTCCTCAGCCGCGCTGCGTTCATAGTGCCAGTCGACGGTGCCGGTCAGCGTGATCCAGCCGTCCTTGACGTGCACCTCGACGGCATTGGCCGGCACCAGCACATTCCAATCAAGAATATCGGTGGCGCGTTGCGCAATCTGGTCGTCCGCCGCGCGATCAAAGCGATAGCGCACTTCGATCGACTCGGACAGCGCCCGCACGCCCTTGACACGGCGCACAGCGGCGATCGCGGCAACCTTCTCGGCATAGCTGCTGACATGGCCGGTCAGCGTGACGGCCTTGTTCTGGACACTGACCTTGAGGTGGTCACTGTTGAAACGGGGGTCGAACTCGAACTCATCGAGGATGTGCAGACGCAACTCGGAGTCGGTCATGGGATGCCTCTAGACGGAACGGATCGGAATGCGGCGCATCATCGGCGCAAGAAGCGCAATGACATTGATCCGAATCAACAGCGCGCAGGCTGATACCGGCCGCGGCAGACTACCCGACAACGCGCCGGCGAGCGCGCCGTTCGTGGCGCCGGACAAGGCGGCAGGGGCGGGCCGGGCAGCGGAGGCCACAGCTCAGCCGTGCCGGTGCGCCACTCCGCGCTGACGCGTCGATGCAAGTCGAGAGCGGCGGGGATGAGTGCAGATCTAGTGTAGCGCTGCGAAACGTGCCGGCTCGGCACGTGTAGTCGTGATCAATTGCGGCATTGCTCACCGTCGCACAGCGCATGCCTCATGACAACTGTGCGTCATTGTTGCGCTTCGACTTGCAATGCGATCGATGCGTGTGGTTCGCGCGCGAAGCGTTTGTGTTCGCATCAAGCAGGGGCGTGGGCAGCATCTCGATCACAGATCGTCATGGAGAGGTCGCTGTTATCGTTCGTCATCGATGCTCGTAACCCCTTGTAAACTAATTGGGCGATCTGGGCGCTCCCCGCGTTCGGGATTGCCTTGTGTTAACTGCCAATTTCGCGCCAAACGATAAACCGAAATTCACAGATGAACTCGACGTCGAAGGAACGTGCCATGGGCGTTCAACACAAACACGACATGAAAGCGGCACCTGCCTTGGGCGACACCACTTTCGGTCTGTTGAGCCTGCTGGTGGTGGACGACGACGCGGTTCAGCGCGGCTTGATCGCCGGTGCGGCGGGCAAGGCCGGGTATGAAGTCACCGAGGCTGCGAGCTGCGCCGAAGGCATCGAGTTGCTGCGCACCAGGTCTTTTGCCTGCGTCACGCTCGACCTGATGCTGGACGACGGTGACGGTCAGGACGTCATGAAAGCGATGGCCGAGGCCAATTATCAGGGGCCGGTGATCGTGATCAGCGGGATGAGTTCGGAGCGCCGCCGCGCCGCGCGGCAATATGCGCGCTCGCTCGGCATGGATCTGCTGCAGAGCTTTCCAAAGCCGATCGATCTCGCCGCATTGCGCATCTCGCTCGCCAATCTGCGTAGCACCATGGCAGGACTGCCGATTGTGCACTCCTGGGGCGAAGTGTGTGGCCCGCGCTTTGAGCGCTAGGTGAGACGGCGTTTCGCGCCTCGTATCTAAATTGGTGTATCGCGATGGTATCAGTATCGATCGTCGCGGGCGTTGCCGTGGTTGTTGTCGTTTAGTTGTAAAACCGTTCGATTGTGACCATTGGTTAAGGGGCGCTGTGCCACCCTTACAACCGAGAGTCCGGGACGGCTTGTAGTTCAACTCCTCCCCTTAGCTTCTCATCCGTGTCCAATGTCGCGACCTCGTGATCCACGTGGCCGTGAAGCCCCGTCTTGCGGCCACGCGAGATCAGGTCGCGCCAGAATAGATGATGGTCTTTTATGTTTAGCTTGCGTCTATCCCACAAAATCAACTCGATCAGTGTGCTTGGCATCCTTGGTGTCCTGATGCTTGGCGCGCTGTTCTGGATGGGGGACGCCTCCCAGAGTGTCCATCGCCAGCTGGACGATCGCGCTCGCGCGATCGGCGAACTGCAGGATCGCATTCACATGACGATGCTGGAGATGCGGCGCGCCGAGAAGGATTTTCTGCTGCGCAAGGATGAGAGATACGTCGCCGATCATAACCGGCTGAGCCAGCAGCTGAGCGACAATCTCAAGGAGATGGAGCGCCGCATGGACGCCGCCGGCCGCGCCGATTTGCGCGTGCAGTTGCAGACCGTGCAGACCGGCAACGCCGACTATGTCGCGCATTTCGGCGCGCTGGTCGCCGCGCGCGTCAAGCTTGGCCTCAATGAGAATGCCGGCCTGGAAGGCAGCCTGCGCAAATCGGTGCACGAGGTTGAAGGCGCGCTCAAGACGATCGATCAGCCGTCGCTGGCGGTCTCGATGCTGATGATGCGTCGCCATGAGAAGGATTTCATGCTGCGCGGCGTCGCCAAATACGGCGAAGATCTGAAGCAGCGCGCCGACGAGCTGCGCGGCAAGATTGCCCAGACCGAGCTGCCGGCGCCGGTGAAGGCCGATCTGCGCGCCAAGATCGACGCCTATCAATCCGCGTTCGCGTCCTGGATGGAGACCTCGCAGCTGGTCGCTGCCGAGCAGAAGGCGATGTCGGCGAGCTATGCCCGGATCGAGCCGATCATGGCCGAGGTCGAGCGCGTCACCGCGCGCGATCGGGCCGAGGCGCAAAAGGCCGAGCAGGCGGCGCGCGCGGCCACCCAGCTGCGCATGCAGATCGGCATCGGCGTGATCATCGTGGCGGTCGGGCTGCTCGGCTTCCTGATCGGCCGTTCGGTGTCGCGTCCGCTCACGGCGATGAACAAGGCGATGCTGGAATTGGCGAACGGCAATTTCGCCGTGGTACTGCCCGGCCTCGGCCGCAAGGACGAAATCGGCGAGATCGCCAGCGCGGTCGAGACCTTCAAATCGAAGGCCGAGCAGAAGGCCCGCGATGAGCTCGAGGTCAAGGCGGCGGAAGATCAGCGCCAGGCGGAGCTGCGCCGCCTGGACATGATCCAGCTCGCCGACCACTTCGAGAGCGCGGTCGGGCAGATCATCGAAACCGTGTCGGCCGCGTCGTCCGAGCTGGAAGCGTCGGCCACCACGCTGACCGCGACCGCATTGCAGTCCCAGAACCTGGCGCGCGGCGTCGCGGTCGCCTCTCAGGAAGCTTCGACCAATGTCAATTCGGTGGCGAGCGCCACTGAGGAGATTTCGACGTCGGTCGGTGAGATCAGCCAGCAGGTGCAAAAATCGTCGCGGATCGCCGGCGAGGCAGTCGAACAGGCTCGCGCCACCAATGCCAGCGTCGGCGATCTGGCGTCGGCGGCGGCGCGGATCGGCGAGGTGGTCGAGCTGATCAACACCATCGCCGATCAGACCAACCTGCTGGCGCTGAACGCCACCATCGAGGCGGCGCGGGCCGGCGATGCCGGGCGCGGCTTTGCGGTGGTCGCCAGCGAAGTGAAGGCGCTCGCCGAACAGACCGCCAAGGCCACCGGCGAGATCAGCCAGCAGATCGCCGGCATTCAGACCGCGACCCAGGACTCGGTGTCGGCGATCCAGAAGATCGGCACCACGATCGCGCAGATGTCGGAAATCTCTTCGACCATTGCCGCGGCAGTGGAGCAGCAGGGCGCCGCGACCCAGGAAATTTCCCGCAACGTGCAGCTCGCCGCCAGCGGCACCCACGACGTCTCGGCCAATGTTGCCGAGGTCGAGCACGGCGCGACCGCCACCGGCTCGGCGTCCAGCCAGGTGCTGGCGGCGGCGCAGACGCTGTCACGCGACAGCGCTCGTCTGCAGAACGAGGTCAGCAAATTCCTGGCCACGGTCCGCGCGGCGTAAACTGTCACACGATCGATAGGTGAGGGGTGGCGGCCATCCAGCCCGGTGGCCGCCCTTATCATGCGCGTGCATCACGACGTGCGAACTGCCGCCTTCGATTGCCAAAGACATAGCCGAAATCTTAACGGCAAGTAACGGGGCGCCGCGGTCAGCGCGGCGTGCCCAAACTCACTGTACTATTATGAGTGTCGAGTGGCGATGTTTGAGCAATCTGACGGCGCCTGCGCGGCGTTTATGGCCCAACCTCATCATTCTATTGTCGAACTGAGATTAAGACCTGCCCTTTCGTAGATTTACGAAGACGATACAAATTTAATCGTATCGTCCCTGAGCGAGCAGGCAGCCGGCCATTTACTCGGCTGGCGTGCCAGAGCTCGTGCCGATGACTGTCTCCCTCTCCTGATTGCGCCTGAACTTGGCGTCGTCGCCGCGCGACGATGCGCAAGAACGGGCCAACATGCCCGGAGTTCGAAGCTTGAGCACCGATTGCTTCACGGTCCGCGCGGAGCGAACGGTCGTCGATCTTCAAAAGCAGGATTGGGCGCCAAGTGGTCGCGCTCGTCCCGTCACGCCGTCCCTGATTTTCAAAGCCATCAATGAACGGCGACCGCTGCGGCGGCGCCCGTGTCTTCAGTTGTTTCCGTAATCGTACCCGTGGAGCACTTTCAATGCGTAACAACCAGCCCGTCACCTCGAACGAATATGTCCTCGGTGATGACACGCTGATCGTTTCGAAGACCGATACCAAGGGACGGATCACCTATTTCAATCAGCAGTTTCTGGAAGCGTCGGGGTTTACGCATGAGGAGCTGATCGGTCAGCCGCATAATGTCGTGCGGCACCCGGACATGCCGGCCGAGGCGTTCGCGGATCTGTGGGACACGGTGAAGGAAGGCAAGCCGTGGGCTGGCGCAGTCAAGAACCGCCGCAAGAACGGCGATTTCTATTGGGTGCTGGCGAGCGTGACCCCGATCTGGGAAAACGGCGAGGTCACCGGCTTCATGTCGGTGCGCACCAAGCTGCCGGCCGATCAGCGCCAGGAAGCCGAGGACGTGTATCGGCTGTTCCGCGAAAAGAAGGCGCACAACTACCGGGTGGTGGCCGGCATCGTGCGGCGGCGGAGCTGGCGCGATGCGTTTGTGATGTTCTCGCGCACGTTGAAGGCGCGGCTGACCACGCTGGTGGCGGTGCAGGCCGCGTTGATGGTGCTGATCGGCGCCGCCGGTCTGTGGGCGACGCACGACACCAACATCCGGCTGCAATCGATCTTCGAGCAGCGCGCGGTGCCGCTGTCGCAGCTCTACACCATCAATGATCGCATGCTCGACAGCGCCATGGCGATCCGCGGCATCTTCATTCGCGCCAAGGTCGGCTCGCCGCTCAGCGACGTCTCGCAGCGCGTGGCAGACAACTCCAAGCTGATCGACAAGACCTTTGCTGACTATTCGGCGAAGGAGCGCACGATCGAGGAGAAGCGGCTCGGCGAATTGTTCGCGCAGCACAACCGCGCTTATTTCGAGCAGGCGATTCAGCCGGGCATGGCGATGATCGCCAGCGGCCGGTTCGACGAACTCGGGGTGTTGCTGACCGGCAAAGCGCGCGACCTGTACGACGCCGCCAAGGCCGACGTCGATGCGCTGGTCGAGCTGCAGATCAAGGAAGCCAATGGTCAGTACGAAGCGAGTCAGCACGAATACCATCTGGTGCTGAGCGTGTCGCTGGCACTCTTGGTGATCGGCCTCGTGCTCGGCACCCTGATGGGGCTGTTTGCGATCCGCGCCATCGTGCGTCCGGTCGGCCGGCTCAATGCCACCATGCAGGCGATCGCGCAGGGTCAGTTCAACAGCCGCGTGCTGGTCGAGCGTGACGACGAGGTTGGCGTGGCGCTGCGTAACATCCAGGCGATGCAGAACAAGCTCGGCTTCGACCGCGAGTCGCAGCGCGATGCCGCCGAACGTGCCGCGCATGACCGCAAGCTCGAGATGCATCAGCTCGCCAACAATTTCGAAGGCGCCGTCGGCGAGATCATCGAAACGGTGTCGTCTGCCGCGACCCAGCTGGAAGCCTCGGCTTCGACCCTGACGCAGACCGCGGATCGTTCCCAGGAGCTCAGCGCCTCGGTGGCTGCGGCGGCCGAGCAGGCCTCCGCCAATGTGCAGTCGGTGGCGTCGTCGGCTGAGGAAATGTCGTCATCGGTGAACGAAATCAGCCGTCAGGTTCAGGAATCGTCAACCATAGCAACGGTTGCCGTCGATCAGGCGCGGCGTACCAATGATCGCGTCGGCGAACTCGCCGAAGCGGCTTCGCGCATCGGCGACGTGGTGGAATTGATTAACACCATCGCCGGTCAGACCAACCTCTTGGCGCTCAACGCCACCATTGAAGCGGCGCGCGCCGGTGAAGCGGGACGCGGCTTTGCGGTGGTCGCGAGCGAAGTGAAGGCACTCGCCGAACAGACCGCCAAAGCGACCGGCGAGATCAGCCAGCAGATCAGCGGCATTCAGGGCGCAACCCGGGATTCTGTGGCTGCTATCAGGGAGATCGGCGACACGATCGGCCGCATGTCGGAGATCGCTGCCACCATCGCATCGGCGGTGGAGGAGCAGGGCGCGGCAACCCAGGAAATCGCGCGCAACGTGCAACAGGCCGCGATGGGCACCAGCGAAGTATCGTCCAATATCGTCGACGTGCAACGCGGCACCACCGAGACCGGCTCAGCGTCGGCGCAGGTGCTGTCGGCGGCGCAATTGCTGTCGCGCGACAGCTCTCGCCTGCAGCAGGAAGTCGTTCGATTTTTACGCAATGTGCGCGACGTTTAACGTCGCGCGCCACTTGTTGCGATTCACTCGTATTTGTACCGGCGAGAAAATTAACGCCTGCGTAGAGCTGCGCCCGCTACTGCTGCAGCAGAGTGGAACGTGCGTTCGATGAGTACACGAAATGTAAGGTGTTGCTCGCCCATGCTGCAGGCTCAACCAGACCGTGACGCCATCCGATGAGGCGCCAGACTGCAGCGTAAGCCGGCGAGGAAAATCGCTGGTGTGAGTAGCGAGCGAAGCTCGAAGAGTGACGGAGGCGTATCGCGATGGACGACTTGTTGCGCGAATTTCTCACTGAGACCAACGAGAGTCTGGACACTGTCGACAATCAGTTGGTTCGGTTTGAGCAAGATCCGAACAA
>NZ_QJTI01000010.1 GCF_003217325.1 Rhodopseudomonas faecalis | reverse complement strand
CCCTGGCGCGCAAACTTCTCGTCCGCCTCAACGCCAAAGCACGCGACGCGCGTACCCAGTTCGCTTATGCAACTTGACAGACCAGATAGTCGCTCACCCGCCCGGCTGTCGCTACGCGACGCCGGACGACCTCTCCCCGCACGCGGGGAGAGGTGATGGCGCTGCTGATGACGCAATAGCTATCGCAAGGCTGGGCTGTTTGTTCGGGACTATTGGCCGAGCGCGAATAGGCGATTTCGCATTCGGACCAGAGTGAGCGCCGCGCAACGAACTCCTCCCTCCCCCTTGCGGGGAGGGTGGCCGGCCGTAAGGCCGGTCGGGTGGGGGTCATCTCGCTGTCAGCACACTCAGCGCTTCCGCCCTGCACAACCTGCTCCCTCTCCCCGCTTGCGGGGAGAGGTGATGGCGCTGCTGATGACGCGATAGCTATCGCAAGGCTGGGCTGTTTGTTCGGGACTATTGGCCGAGCGCGAATAGGCGATTTCGCTTTCGGACCAGAGTGAGCGCCGCGCAACGAACTCCTCCCTCCCCCTTGCGGGGAGGGTGGCCGGCCGTAAGGCCGGTCGGGTGGGGGTCCATCACACAGTCAGCACGCACAGCCCCCCACCCCGGCCTCCGCTGCGCTCGGCCGACCCTCCCCGCTAGGGGGAGGGACACCGATAGCATCATCGCAATAACATCAAACAGCTCACTATCACGGCGAACTCTGATCAGTTCGTCATCGCCAGTGCTGCGTCACACGCCGACGCACCCTCTCCTCACCCTGCCCCGCCCGGTCCTTTCTCAAACACCCGGCTCGCCAGCACATCCGCGGCGTCGAGCGTCATGATGTCGTCGGCGCTGAGCACCCGGTCGAGATCGGACACCAGGCGATTGGCCTGCCGCAGCCGAATGCGATCAAGCGCATTGCGCACCGAGCGGGCGTTGGAGAATAGCGGCTGGGTTTTGCGGAGAGCGATGTAACGCTCGAACGCCGAACGCGCCTCGGCATCGAACTTGTAGTTCATGTCGTGCAGCATCAATTCGGCGATCGCCAGCAGCTCGTCGTCGTTATAATCGGGGAAGTCGATGTGATGGGCGATCCGCGAGCGAAAGCCGGGATTGCTCTGGAAGAACCGATCCATGCGATCGCCATAGCCGGCGAGGATCACCACCAGGTCGTCGCGCTGGTTTTCCATCACCTGCAGCAGAATCTCGATCGCTTCCTGGCCGTAGTCGCGCTCGTTCTCCGGACGATAGAGATAATAGGCTTCGTCGATGAACAGCACGCCGCCCATCGCCTTTTTCAGCACCTCCTTGGTCTTGGGCGCGGTGTGGCCGATATATTGCCCGACCAGTTCGTCGCGCGTCACCGATACCACATGGCCGCGGCGCACGAAGCCGAGCTTGTGCAGGATCGACGCCATGCGCAGCGCGACCGTGGTCTTGCCGGTGCCGGGATTGCCGGTGAACGACATGTGCAGCGTCGGCGTTTCAGTGGTCAGGCCCATGCGCTTGCGCAGCCGCTCGATCAGCAGCAGCGAGGCGATCTCGCGAATTCGCGTCTTCACCGGCTTGAGGCCGATCAGCTCGCGGTCGAGCTGATCGAGCACCTCGCCGATGCCGACCTCGGCAAACTCCTTGCGGAGATCGACCGCGGCCTCAGCCGCGGTCACAGTGTCCGGTGCGACTTGCTCCGTCATGAGCCACCGTAGCGGGTGCCCTCGGGACGATCGACCGCGTAGGACGCGGTGGTGTAGCGGAGCGACCGGCCGCCGATCTCCTGACGACCCAGGCGGAAGCCCGGCTCATCCTTGGGACGGTTGACGATGAACGACAGCCGCAGCGACTCCCAACCATGGCTAGAGTCGAACGCCGACAGCCGGATATAGCGATCGCCATACACCTTGCGGCATTCGTTCAGCTCCATCATCACGCCGGCGGCGTCCTGCAGATCGAACATCGGCACGCCCCACATCTCCCAATAGGTGTTGCGGGGATGCGGATCGTCGGTGAACTCGATATTCACCGCCCAGCCCTTCGACAGCGCGTATTGGATCTGCTTGGTGATCTGCTCGTCGGTGAGGTCTGGCAGATACGAGAAACAACCTTGGGTCATACGCATGGTGCGGCTCCTTACATCGACACGCTGGCGGTGGGCGCGTAGTCCGGGGTATCGGTGGATTCGTAGTTGAAGGTGACGTCCTTCCAGGTGTCGAGCGCCGCCTTGAGAGGCGTGCAGTTCTGCGCCGCCTTGGCGAGAATCTCCGGCCCTTCATTGACGTAGTCGCGGCCCTCGTTGCGGGCGAGGATCATCGCCTCGAGCGCGACGCGGTTGGCGGTGGCGCCGGCCGCGATACCCATCGGATGGCCGATAGTGCCGCCGCCGAATTGCAGCACCACGTCCTCGCCGAGCAGATCGAGCAATTGGTGCATCTGGCCGGCGTGAATGCCACCCGACGCCACCGGCATCAGCTTGTTGAGGCTGGCCCAGTGCTGATCGAAGAACAGCCCGTGCTCGAGATTGGTCGGGTTGTAGTCCTCGCGGCAGATGTCGTAGTAGCCCTTGGTGGTCTTCGGATCGCCCTCCAGCTTGCCGACCACGGTGCCGGCATGAATGTGATCGACACCGGCGAGCCGCATCCACTTGGCGATCACGCGGAACGACACGCCATGGCTGCGCTGCCGCGTGTAGGTCGAGTGACCGGCGCGGTGCAGATGCAGGATCATGTCGTTCTTGCGCGCCCATTTCGCCATCGACTGGATCGCGGTGTAACCGATCACCAGGTCGATCATCACGATCACTGAGCCGAGTTCCTTGGCGAATTCGGCGCGCTCATACATGTCTTCCATGGTCGCGGCGGTGACGTTGAGATAGGTGCCCTTGATCTCGCCGCTGGCGGCTTGCGCCTTGTTGACCGCTTCCATGCAGTACAAGAAGCGATCGCGCCAATGCATGAACGGCTGCGAGTTGATGTTCTCGTCGTCCTTGGTGAAGTCGAGACCGCCCTTGAGCGCTTCATAGACCACGCGGCCATAATTGCGGCCGGACAGGCCGAGCTTCGGCTTGACGGTGGCGCCGAGCAGCGGTCGGCCGAACTTGTCCATGCGCTCGCGCTCGACCACGATGCCGGTGGCCGGGCCCTGGAACGTCTTGACGTAAGCGACCGGCAGCCGCATGTCCTCGAGCCGCAGCGCCTTGAGTGGCTTGAAGCCGAACACATTGCCGATGATCGACGCCGACAGATTGGCGATCGAGCCGGGCTCGAACAGATCGAGATCGTAGGCGATGTAGGCGAAGTATTGGCCGGGCGAATTCGGCACCGGATCGACGCGATAGCACTTGGCGCGATATTTTTCCGCCGCGGTCAGGCGGTCGGTCCAGACCACGGTCCAGGTTGCGGTCGAGGATTCGCCGGCGACCGCCGCCGCCGCTTCGATCGGATCGACGCCGTCTTGCGGCGTGACGCGGAACAGCGCGATGACATCGGTGTCCTTGGGCTCGTAATCCGGCTCCCAATAGCCCATCTTCTTGTATTCCATCACGCCCGACTTGTAGCGGTCCTTGCCGCGGACAGTGATCGATTGATTCATGGCGTTCTCCCTTGCAGGCTGTTGCAGACCGCGATGTGATCTGGAGGGGTTTTCGGAAAGCGCCGGGCATCGCCGCGGCGGGAATGGGTGCATATTGACGCGGCCCGCAGAATAAGTGAAATTTAGATATCTTGGCGTCTTGCAAAGTTTCACTTATATGGCCAAACAGTTCCGTTCCGTCTCGATCCGGCAATTGCGCGCGCTGGCCGCGCTGGCGGCCAATGGCAGCATCACCGCCGCCGCCAACAAGCTGCATCTCACCCAACCGGCGGTGACGCTGCAGCTGCGCAATCTGCAGGAACTGGCCGGGCTGCCGCTGATCCAGCGCACCACCGAGGGCATGCTACTGACCGATGCCGGACGCGAGGTGTTGGCGCTCAGCGAGCGCGTCGAAGCCGCACTCGGCGCCTGCGAAGCGTCGCTCGACATGATTGCCGGCAAGACCGCGGGCCGGATCTCGATCGGCGCGGTTTCGACCGCAAAATATTTCGTGCCCTACGCCATATCCGCGTTTCAGAAGATGCACCCGAAGGTGAAGGTGCAGCTCTCGATCGGCAATCGCCAGGACATGGGCAACGCGCTGCGCAATTACGATCTCGACATCGCGATCATGGGCCGGCCGCCGGTCGATATGGACATGATCGTGCACCTGATCGGCGACCACCCGCATGTCATCATCGCACCAACCGCGCATCCCTTTGCCAAAAAGCAGCGCATTCCGGTCAGCAAGCTCGCCGAGGAAACCTTCCTGACCCGCGAGCCGGGATCAGGCACCCGCAGCCTGATGGAGCAGCTGTTCGAGTCGGCCGGCATTCAGCCGGAGATCGGCATGGAGATGAGCAGCAACGAGACCATCAAACAGGCGGTGATCGCCGGGCTCGGCATCTCGTTCATCTCGGCGCACACCGTGGCCACTGAACTCGACGAACGAAGGCTGGTGATTCTCGATGTGGTCGGGCTGCCGGTGGTGCGGCAATGGTTCGTGGTGGCCCGCAAGGACAAGGTGCTGCTGCCGCCGGCGCGCGCCATGCTGGATTTTCTCAGCGTCAGCGGCTCGCAATTTTTGCCCAAACCGCGCGGCCGCACGCAGCGCCCCGCGGAGAAGGCCAAGCGGGGTTGAGGCCGGTCGAGCCAGGCCGGGCAGCACGATCGTCAACTCGGTGGTCGGCTGTCGTTATCATGTGCAGTCGTAAGCGCGCGAATTGATACCCCCACCCGACCGGCCTTACGGCCGGCCACCCTCCCCGCAAGGGGGAGGGAAAGAGTCTGCTCTGCGGAAGCGCCATCACCCCTCCGATGCGGCGCTTGCCTGCAACGGCTTCAGATGCGCGGGATGTTCTCGAATGAGAAGCGATTGAGCACGCCGAACTCGCCTGCAGCATGTGCTCTGCCGATGAGAGCAGCGCGAGCGCGCCACAAAGGCCGCCAAGCTTGCCGCGAAGCTTGGGCCACAACGGTCCTGCCGCGGACCGTGCACCCAAGCATGCCGATGGTGGGGAAGCGATCGTGTCGCCGTCAGGCCGGCACGCTATCAGCGGCGGTTGGCCGAGGCTGACCGTCTCAAAAAATCGCTGCGGTGTGAGATCACCGGTGTGAGATCACCAAACCGCAGCGCGATCGCGCCGATTGCGGTGCCGGACACGCGCGCCGCATGGCGCGTGTCGCGGCCAAGCTTCGCGAAGGGACGGCGCCGTCATCGCAACTTGGCAGCGCGATGACTATGGCGGCCCCGCGAGGGTTACGAGCCCCGGCTGTTGACCGTGGTCGGCTCGTTGATGCCGAGCCGTGCCGCGGTCGCCAGCTCGCTGCGCGGATGCTGCTGCAGGAAGGTCTGCCGGAACTGGTCTTCGAGACGCTGGCGCGCACAGTTGCTCTTTTTCACCGGCACATCGTCCTGGCGGGTGTTTTGCACCACGACGAGCTGCGGTTGCCCGGCCGGCCGCACGTCAGCTGCAGCAGGCATCGGTTCGACGATCTCGGGCGTCGCACGCTGAACTTGCGTGACTGTGCTGTTATCTGCGGAAAGATTCGGTTCCATGGTGGTGTTCTCCGGCGGCAGACCTGAACGCATGCCCCAGCTCCAAAGCGTCAAAGCGGGAAGCGGAAGCAGCATAAACCAATGTTCGACGACACCGAGTGCGAACAGTGTCGAAACCAGCGTCAATCCCACAACATCTGACGGCGTCGCAGCGACTTCGACGATCCGTTGAATCATGATGACGAGCACGGCAGTCGCCAGCGTCACCGACAGTGGGAAAAACGCACTGACCGGCTTGCGGGCGAAGTAGGTTTTCAGGAACTGAACGCTGTCGGGCATCAGCTCAGCATTGGTGACCGGCACGCCCAGGAACAGATTGAGCTTAGCGCTCTGCCGCAGCACATACAGCGCGGCATAAGTCCACAGCCCGACCTGATTGTCGGCGTTCCAGGTCAAGGCGATCACCAGCGCGCCGCACACCAGCAGCGACAGCTCGTGATAGAGAATCGCCTGCACCGCATAGGCAAAGCGGATAAAGCCCTGCGCATCGGGCGGGCACGGTTCCGGGCGCGGCCCGGTCAGCCAGCCCGACAGGAACGCGATTTCCTGCGCGCCCCACAGACAGATGATGCAGGTGAAGGCCATGTAGGCCGCCGCGACGCTGCTGTCATTGGCGGTGACCGACAGGCCGCACAGCGCAATGGTCAGCAGCCCGCCGGCAAACACCAGCCGCAGGCTGCGCGATTGGCTGACGCTGCCGATCAGCAGCAGCACGGCCCCAGTGCTGAACCACCATACGAACGCCGCATAGATCGGTGGACCAAGATATAGGGCCATGTCATCACTCCCCTCACCAAGCCGGTCGCAGACCGATCTCGCGAGGCAATTCGTTGCGTTTGGCCGGCAGCAAGTACAGCCGGGCGAAAGTGAGCGCCGCACGCGCCGCCAGCAGCGGACGCTTGACCGCTCCCATCACACCGCCCTGGATGCGACTATCCTCGATCTTCACCGCGATCCGATACAGCCGATCGAGCCCGGCCATGAAACGCGGATCATCGATGTTGAGGGTCACCGGGAACACTTGCCGAGAGATTTCGGTGGTGATCCGGAACACCTGCAGATCGTAGTCGGACGCATCGATGCCGAGAGCCTGATGGAAGGCCGGTCGCATGTGGTCACGCACATACATTGTAGCGAACACTGCGAGCAGGAAGAAGCGGATCCAGAGCTTATTGAAGCCGCGCAGCAGCGACGGATCAGCGCGCATCAGCAGCGCGAACGCTTCGCCATGCCGAAACTCGTCGTTGCACCAGCGCTCGAACCAGCGAAAGATCGGATGGAACTGACGTTCCGGATGGCGCTCCATCTGACGATAGATGGTGATGTAGCGCGCATAACCGATCTTCTCGGACAGATAGGTCGCGTAGAAGATGAATTTCGGCTTGAAGTAGGTGTACTTCTTGACCTTGGTCAGGAAGCTGAGGTCGACGCCGATGCCGTGATCCTTGAGGATCTCGTTGATGAAGCCGGCATGCCGGGCCTCATCGCGGCTGAGCATGCCGAACAGCTCCTGGATCTCTTTGTTTTTGATCCGCTTCTTAATCTCGGAATACAGCACGCAGCCGGAAAACTCAGCGGTCAGCGAAGAGACAAGAAAATCCTTGAACTCCTTGCGCAGTTCAGGCGGCAGCTGGTCCAGATCGTAGTTGAACTCGTCCTGCTTCTTGAAATGCGACTTGTTATGGTCGGCGCGCAGCTCCTTCATCATCGCATTCCACTCGGCGCGCACCAGGCTGACATCGAGCCGGTCCATCGCATCGTAGTCGGTGGTGTAGAAGCGCGGCGTGAGGATCGTGTCCTCTTTCGCGATATTGAGGCTATCGACGCTGCCCTTGATTGCTGGACGCGAACTCGGCCGTAACTCGGCCTGACTTCCGCCTTCCATGGGAATCATCAAACCCTCCCGTTCGAGAAACTGACTTCATACAGCTCGGTCAATTCCAGGTAGCCTTGCAGGCGGGCGCGAAGCCGGTCGATCAGACCGGCGCGCACCACGGTCGCCATGCGGCGCACCACGACGCGCTCACCGAATGCGATATCGGTCGGCGCATCGTGCACGGTGACTTCGTCGCCGGGACGGATTTCGATGTCCCCGTCAAGAATGACGTGGGCATGGAAACTGTCGGCGGTCTGTTCGATGTCGACCGTGCAAGGTACTTCGAAGCTTGAACGTTTCCCGAACGGGCTCATTTCGAGCCGTCCTTTGTTTTATCGATGAGGCGGGCGAACGCCGCCTGGTTAGTCGCGCCAAAGGCGTTGAGATCAATGACCTTGTTATTGGCGGTATCGGTGAGCGTGAGCTGACCGTTTTCATGGCGGGCCAGACGGAACGGCGGCTGCTTGCCAACATCGGCGAGGCGGCGCTCACGCGCCATGCCGCGCATCACAACACGAACAAAGCCGCTGCTGCCCGGAGCCAGCGAATCGACCAGTTTGTTGTCGGCAGCGGAATAGACCAGCACGGAGCCGTCGGCCGCGTCTTCAAAACGCAGATCGACGCTGTGCACCACGGGCGGGGGATTCATCTTGACCTGCCCCACGCCGGTCAGCCGGGAAGCTGCGACCGCCACCAGCGCGAAAACCACAAGAGCCCCGGCGGCAATCAGCGCGCCCTTCGGAATGTAGATTTCGTGGTTGTGGGCGGCTTCTTTCATCGGGGACCTCCGGGTCAGACTGGGACGGGTGCGGGCGGGTTTCCGAGCGTATCGATGGAAGGATCGTCGCTCGGGCCTTGAACGACCTGCTCAGCTTGCGAGGCCTGCACCGCAGCCAAGGCTTCGGTGAGCGTCGCCGCGACCGAAGTCGCATCTGGCACTGAGACCATCGACGGCTCGGGGGACGTCAGGCGCCACGGCCGGATGTGCGGCCACAGCATGACGAACGGAACTCGTTTGGTATCGATCACCTTGATCGCGATATCCCCGCTGCCGTCACCACGGAGCTTGAGATCGACATTGGCAATCTTGGTGAGCGGAATATTCATCGACATCGGCAAAGCCGCGCCGAACTGAAACAGAATGCGCTTGTTGGTCAGCGTGTAGCAGCTCGCCCGGCGAAACTGCCAAGCCAACAGCACCAGCAGGCCGATGCCGCCCGCGCTGAGAATCAGCACCCACGCGATTGCCACAGCGATGTCAGCAGCAGGTGCGCCCGCGGACCAGGTCGACCAACCTTTCCAGGCCAGGAGAAGGCCGACATAAATGCCGGCCTCCCTGACATGGAACGACCGTAGGGCGAGGCCTTTAAGAGACGGCCTGCCCTGCCAGATCACGCGCTCCCCCTCCGGCAACGGAGCGGGAAGTTCATGAAGCTGGTTACGGTCTTGCGTCATACGATCGACTCCGAACGTTCCGGGGTGGCGTACAGGGTACCAGCACCGAAGAAGCCGACGATGCGATCTTCTTCACGCTTGGTGACCTGGTCAGCCTTCGCAGTGGTCGGGGCGTCAGCGAACTGCGCACCGCGGATCGCGTCGACCGAAACGTAGCCCTTCGGACGGTTCACGAGAGCGAACGGCAGCGGCAGCAGGATGCGCTTGGTGCCACGGGCGCCCTTCACCTCGACTTCGAGGTAACGGATCAGCGCTTCGGCACGGTCTACCCAGGCTTCCACCACGGTGCCGCCGACCTGACCGTCGCAACCGACGACCTTCATGCCACGCGGATCCGGATCGCGCGGATCCAGGGTGATGCCCTTGGCAACGCGCAGCGGAACGATGATCGGCTGGTCGTCCAGGGTCAGTTCCGGAACGTCTTCACGGTTGGCATAGGAGCCCGGGCCGACGCCGTCGACATACGGGTTGCCAGTCGGGACGTACGGAGCACCCGGCCACGGAGCGGTCGGAGCCACCGGGGCGTCGCCACGGTCGTTCTGACGGGCCGGAGCCACGACGGTCTTGCCGCCACGCAGCAGGAAGGTTTTGTCTTCCGGCGGAGTAGGAATGCCATAAACCGGGCGGCGACCACCGGCATCCGAAACCAGCGGATAGCCCTCGCGCTTGTCTTCGCGGCGGAGATAGAAGATCAGCGCCGCGAAGAAGATCCAGAAAACGTAGAGCGTAACTTGTGCTACGTCCATATAAGCACCGGGTTGCATGGAACGACCTCGCTTTTGGTTAACCTGGGAATTCGGCTAAGCCGAATCGGGGAGACGGTTGTGAACTGCTCCCGCGTGCTTTGCGCACGAGAGGGCCGATCGCAACCAGAGTAGCGAACAGCAGCACGATCTCGATTTGATAGACCGCACTGTATCCAGTCGACGGACTCGCAAGAGTACTGCCGAACATTCCGTTGGACGCCAGCGACGACACCAAGTCACGGATGCCGCCACCAAGCGCAATTCCGCCGCCCGCCGCAGTCGCCTGAACGGCGCTCCACGCTCCGAGCGCGAGACCGCTCTGGCCATCTTTGGCAAGCGCCATTGCGGCGGTCAGCGTACCGGCCGCGAACAGACCACCGCCGAACCCGACCAGCGCAGTGCCGATCCGGAACAGCAGCGCCGATTGCACGGGCGCGGCGAACAGCACGATGGCAAACGCGAATACACCCGCCAACGCGCCAAAACCTGCAAGACGATAAGGATCGGCACGGCGTCCGAGCGCGCGGGCGGCGATGCCGAACCCTGCGAGCGTGCCGAGCGCGAAGAACGCGGTCAGCGCCGTGGTCTGGCCGACCGTCAGATGCAGCACTTCGGCGCCATAGGGCTCGAGCAGAATGTCCTGCATCGAAAACGCCAGCGTGCCGAGACCGACCGCAACCAGCATCCTCGTGCTGCCACCGGACAGCCGGAACTGCGACCAGGCCTGCGCAAACTTCGGACGCTCGCCCTTGGCCGAGGTCAGCGACGGATTGCGCGCTTCCTGCTTCCACAGCGCGATCACGTTGAGCGCGAACTGCGCCACGGCGACGCCCTGGATCACCTGGATCAGCTTCATTTCGCTGAAATCGGTGAGCAGCTCGCTGAAAATCATCGCGCTGCCGACCATGCCGATCAGCAGCATCACGTACAGAAACGCCACCACGCGCGGCCGGGACTCTTCCGGCGCGAGATCGGTAGCAAGGGCGAGGCCCGCGGTCTGGGTGGTGTGCAGGCCGGCGCCAACCATCAGGAACGCCAGCGCGGCGCCGATCTGGCCATACACGGCGGGATAAGCGCCCTGGCCCGACAGCACCAGCAGCGCGAACGGCATGATGGCATAGCCGCCGAACTGCAGCAGCGTACCCATCCAGATATAGGGCACGCGGCGCCAACCGAGCACCGAGCGGTGGTTGTCGGACTTGAAGCCGATCAGCACGCGGAACGGCGCCACCAGCAGCGGCAGCGACACCATCAGCGACACCAAAAGGGTCGAGACGCCGAGCTCGACGATCATCACGCGGTTGAGCGTGCCGTTGAGCAGCACGATCGACGCGCCGACTGACACCTGGAACAGCGACAGCCGCATCAGACGGCCGAGCGGAAGCTCCTTGGTTGCAGCATCGGCAAACGGCAGGAAGCGGCTTCCAATCCGCATCCAGCCCTTTGCAGCACTGGCAACCGCCTGCTTCATCGCGGCACAATCTCCAACGCTTGAGACGTGTAGAAACCACGGCTGACCCGATGGGTGCGGCCCGGCTGCCACGACTGCAGCGCCGGATCAGCGGCCACCAGCTTCAGCAATTTCTTGGCTGCCACCGGCTCGATCGCCGGCGCACGGTCGCCGCGCGGGAAGAACCCGCCGACGAAGTGCATCAGCGCCAGCGCCGGGGTCTTCGGCGCAAAGGTCACCGCCATCGAGCGTTCGGTACGCGAGGCCAGCGTCGCCAGAATGCGGCAAATGTCTTCGGCGAGGTAGTGGATCAGCGAATCCATCGCCACCACGAAGTCGAAGCGGCCGAGTTCCGGATCGAGCATGTCGCCGGAGCGGAAATCGATCAGCGCCGGGTCGATGTCTTCCGGCAGCCGCTCGCGCGCCACCTGCACCAGGGTCGGCGACAGGTCGATCGCCAGCACCTGCGCACCACGGCGCGCCGCCTCGAAGGTCAGCGCGCAGGTGCCGCAGCCGGCGTCGAGCAGCCGGGTGCCGGTCATGTCGGCCGGCAGCCACGACAGCAACGTGTTGCGCATTTCGTCGCGGCCGGCACGAACCGTCGCACGAATACCGCTCACCGGCGCGTCCGAGGTCAGACGCGCCCAATTATCAGCGGCGGTCCGGTCGAAGTAAGTTTCGAGCTCACCTCGCCGCTGTGTGTAGCTGCCCACGGACATCAATCGAATCCCAACAGATCGAAGATTTCGCGATCCTTGAGCGCCTTACCCTGGCTCGGGAGTTCCTTCCCTTCCCAGAGTTCGGTCGCGAGCCGCATATACTCTTCCTGCACTTTTTTGAGCTCAGGGGAATGATCCATCTCAAACAGGGTGGACTTCTTCAACCGGCTCTTGCGAATGACATCGAGCGCGGGGAAGTGAGCGACCCGCTGGATGCCGGCGCGCTCGGCAAATTTGTCGATCTGATCAGTGGCATCGCTGCGATTGGCGATCACACCCCCGACCCGGACACCGTAGTTCTTCGACTTGGCGGTAATCGCCGCCACGATGCGGTTAGCCGCGAAAATCGAATCGAAATCGTTGGCGGTGACGATCATCGCGCGGTCGGAATGTTGCAGCGGTGCAGCAAAACCGCCGCACACCACGTCGCCGAGCACGTCGAAGATCACCACGTCGGTATCTTCGAGCAGATGATGTTCCTTGAGCAGCTTGACGGTCTGGCCGACCACATAGCCGCCGCAGCCGGTTCCCGCGGGCGGGCCGCCGGCTTCCAGGCACATCACGCCATTGTAGCCCTCGAACACGAAATCTTCGGGGCGCAGTTCCTCAGCGTGGAAGTTCACCGATTCCAGTACGTCGATCACGGTCGGAATCAGACGCTTGGTCAGCGTGAAGGTCGAATCGTGCTTGGGGTCGCAGCCGATCTGCAGCACGCGCTTGCCGAGCTTGGAAAACGCCACCGCCAGATTCGACGAGGTGGTGCTCTTGCCGATGCCGCCCTTGCCGTAGATCGAGAACACCTTGGCGGTGCCGATCTTCAGATCGGGATCGAGCTGCACCTGAACGCTCCCCTCACCGTCGCCTTCCAGACACTTGGTCTCGTTGGCATCGGCACAGCCGGACCCAGTCTTCAGCGATGACGGATTGGTCACAATGTTCATGCAGCAACTCCTACGCCTTCGAGGCGATCCTCAAGCTCTTCACCCGCCTTGCGCAGGACTTCGAGCATCTCCGGGTCTGGCGACCAGTAATTGCGCTCGTGCGCTTCGATCAGGCGGTTGGCGACCTTCGCCGACGCCACCGGATTGAGGGCTGCGAGGCGCGCTCGCATTTCGGGGTCAAGAATAAATGTTTCAGTAAGCTGACGGTACACCCACGGCGCCACTTCGCCGGTGGTGGCCGACCATCCCATGGTGTTGGTGACGTGCTCTTCAATCTGGCGCACGCCCTCGTAACCGTGCTTCAGCATGCCTTCATACCATTTCGGATTGAGCATGCGGGTGCGGGTTTCGAGCGCCACCTGTTCCGACAAGGTTCGCACCGTGCCGGCACCGCGAGTCTGGTCGCCGATATAGACCGGCGCCGCTTCGCCGCCCTTGGCGCGGCGCACCGCGCGGCTGATGCCGCCCAGCGTGTCGAAGTAGTGATCGACGGTGGTGACGCCGAGCTCGACCGAATCGAGGTTCTGGTAAGCCAGATCAACGTCGGCCAGCGCGCTCTTGAGCAGGTCGGCCTGTTGCACCGGCTTGCCCTTGAGGCCGTAAGCGAAGCTCTTGCGGCGGGTATAGGTTTCCGCCAGCTCGTCTTCGTCTTCCCAGCGGCTGTTTTCCACCAGGTGGTTGACGTTGGAGCCGTAAGCGCCGTCGGCATTGCCGAACACGCGCAGCGAGGCGGTCTCCATGTCGCAATTGTGCTCGGCCTGATAGGCCAGCGAGTGCTTGCGCACAAAGTTCTGCTCGACCGGCTCATCGGCGGTGGCGGCCATATAGGCGGCCTCGGCCAAAAGCTTGATCTGCAGCGGCAGCAGGTCGCGGAAGATGCCCGACATGGTGATGATCACGTCGATGCGCGGCCGCTTCAGCTCGTCGAGCGGAATGAGGTCGGCACCGGCGAGGCGGCCGTAGCTGTCGAAGCGCGGACGCGCTCCCATCAGCGCCAGCGCCTGCCCGATCGGCGCGCCTTCGTTCTTCAGGTTGTCGGTACCCCACAGCACGATCGCCACGGTCTCGGGCAACGCATTGCCCTCGGCGATATGCTTGTCGATCAGGCGCTGAGCCTGCTGGGCGCCGTCCTGCAGCGCGTAGGCGCTCGGAATGCGGAACGGATCGAAGCCGTGCAGGTTGCGGCCGGTCGGCAGAATTGCCGGCGTGCGCAGCAGGTCGCCGCCCGGCGCCGGGGCAATGAACTTGCCGTCGAGCGCCTTCAGGATGCTGGCAACCTCGTGATCGACGGCCAGCAGCCGATCGATCCGCACGAGTTCGCGCAGCATTTCCAGATTGGATTCGGCTTCCGGACCATTGCCCGACAGATGCTCGGGATGGCCGCCACGCACCAGCGCTTCCAGCGCCGACTTCTCGGGACGCTTGCCGTACAGCGCATCGGCGACCGCCTCGAGCGTTTCCACGCGCTCGGCTTCCGACGGCACGCTGCCGACGATGTGCAGGCCGTGCGGGATCAGCGCGTACTCCATTTCGAGCACCGCATCCGCGAGCTTGGCAATCGCCGTTTCGGCTTCCTCGGCGGTCCAGGCCGGTTCGGCCGGGGCGAGATCGAGGCCGCTGGCTTGCGCCTGCACCAGCACCGCAAGGTTGGTGCGTTCGGTCTCTTCTTCCGGCGTCAGGCCGCGCCAGCGCTCGATCGAGGATTTCAGCTCGAGCAGCCCGCGATAGAGACCGGCATGCGCCACCGGCGGCGTCAGATAGCTGATCAGGGTCGCCGCCGAGCGGCGCTTGGCGATCGCGCCTTCCGACGGGTTGTTGGAGGCGTACAGATACATGTTCGGCAGATCGCCGATCATGCGATCCGGCCAGCAGGTGCCGGACAGGCCGGTCTGCTTGCCAGGCATGAATTCCAGCGCGCCGTGGGTTCCGAAATGCAGCACGGCATGGGCGCCGAAATCTTCCTTGATCCAGCGATAGAACGCCGAGAATGCGTGGGTCGGGGCAAAGCCCTTTTCGAACAAGAGGCGCATCGGGTCGCCTTCGTAACCGAAGGCCGGCTGCACACCGACGAACACATTGCCGAACCGCTCGCCCAGCACGAAGATCGACGAACCGTCGCTCTGCTGCCGGCCGGGCGCCGGACCCCACTGCTCTTCGATCTCGCGCAGATAGCGCTCGGCCTTGACGTGATCGCCGGCCATGATCCGGGTGTAGACGTTGGCGTCGGCACCATAGCGCGAGGCGTTGCCGGTGATGATCCGCTCGCGCAGCTCATCGGAAGTTTCAGGCACATCGACCTGATACCCCTCGGCCTTCAGCGCCTTCAGCGTATTGTGCAGCGACTCGAACACCGACAGGAACGCCGCGGTGCCGGTGTTGCCGGCATTCGGCGGGAAGTTGAACAGCACGATCGCGACCTTGCGTTCCGCGCGCTGGCTGCGGCGCAGCGCCACCAGGCGGGCGGTACGGGCGGCCAGCATCTCGGCGCGCTCGGCGCAGACATACATGTCGCCGCCATTGTCGTTGCGGCTGAACTTGCAGAACCGTTCGCAGCCCGGGCAGGCCACGCCGCTGCAATCGGACCGGCCGCCATAGACGGTCGGGTTCGAGCAGCCGTCGAGCTCGGGGATCGCCACCATGATGGTGCTTTCCACCGGCATCAGGCCGCGGTCCGACGACGCCCACTGTTCCAGCGTCTGGAATTCCACCGGATGCGCCGACAGATACGGCACGTCGAGCGTCGACAAAATCTCTTCGGCCGCCTTGGAGTCGTTGTAGGCCGGGCCGCCAACCAGCGAGAAGCCGGTGAGCGACACCACGGCGTCGACGGTCGGGCGGCCGTTCTTCATGAAGAACCGCTCGATCGCCGGACGCTGATCAAGACCCGAGGCGAACACCGGGATGACCCGCAGCCCCTTGGCCTCGAACGCTTCGATCATGCCGTCATAGTGACCGGTGTTGCCGGCCAGCAGATAGGAACGCAGCAGCAGCACGCCGACGGTGCCCTGCGCATTGGCCGGGCCGGGCGGCAGCTTGTCGAGCGATTCCGAAATATGGCCCTTCACCTTGGGGTGATAGATGCCGATCTCGGCGTAATCGATCGGCGGCTCGACCTTGGCCACGCCGCGCAGCGCCTTGCGCGGGCCGCTGGCGTAACGATCGACCAGCAGCCGCACCATGTTGGCGATGTTCTGTTCCGAACCCGCCAGCCAGTACTGCAGCGTCAGGAAGTAGGCGCGCATGTCCTGCGCGGTGCCGGGAATGAAGCGCAGCAGCTTCGGCAGCTGGCGCAGCATCTTCATCTCGCCCTTGCCGGCGCTGTTTTCGGTCTTCTTGCCGCGCAGCTTCTTCAGCCAGTTGATCATGCCGAGCGCTTCCGCGCTCATGTCGAACTTGCCGACCCGCGTCAGCTTGACCACTTCGGCCGCCGACATGCAGCAGATCAGCGCGTCGCAATCCATCCGCCGCGCCTTGAGCGCCGGCATCACGGCGCGGACGTGCTCGTCCAGGAACAGCATCGTCGCGATCACGATGTCGCCGGTCTCGATATCGGCCAGACAGCGGCCGAGTGCGGCCTGATCGGTCCCCCACTCGTCAGCGGAGTGGACCGTCAGCTCGATTCCGGGATAGTCGCGACGCAACAAATTCCGGGCACGCGCGGCCGCACCGGACAGATGACTGTCCATCGTAACGATGACGACCCGCAAGGGCGTTGCGTCAGCGGGAGAAGTGCGCTTTGGCATCGTACAATGTCTCGACGGTTATGGTGGCCACACCGATTTCGCTGGCATAGCGCTCGGTGTTTCGGCGGGCTTTCCCGCGAACGAAGAACGGAATCTTACGTAGTTCTTTCTCCGCGTCCGCGGCCCAGACCACCGTGGTTGTTGTGGTCTCGGTCGTGACGGTCGTCGTGGTAACTTCCGCGATCGCCACATCCGGGGCCACGGCGGGAGCGGTCACTTCGACCGCCGGCGCATGACCAAGATGCGAGGGCATCGCCCCGTCCTTGAACTCGAAGTCGTCGCGGAACATCTGCAACAGATGCTCCTCGAGACCCATCATGAGCGGGTGAACCCAGGTATCGAAGATCACATTAGCGCCTTCGAAACCCATTTGCGGCGCGTAGCGCGCCGGAAAATCCTGAACGTGCACCGGTGCCGAAATCACCGCGCACGGAACGCCGAGCCGCTTGGCGATGTGCCGTTCCATCTGCGTGCCGAGCACCAGCTCGGGATGCAGCTCCGCCACCTTGGCCTCGACTTCGAGGTAATCGTCGGTGATCAGCGGCTCGACATCATACAGCTTGGCGGCTTCGCGGATCTCACGGCCGAATTCGCGGCTGTAAGTGCCAAGACCAACCACCTTGAAGCCGATTTCCTGCGACGCGATCCGCGCCGCGGCGACGACGTGGGTGGCGTCGCCGAAGATGAACACGCGCTTGTTGGTCAGGTAGGTCGAGTCGACCGAATGCGAGTACCAGGTCAGGCGCGAGGACGCGCTCTTCAGCACCGGCTCCGGATCGACACCGGCCAGCGCCGCGACTTCCTTGATGAATTCGCGGGTCGCCGACACGCCGATCGGCACCACCTTGGTGAACGGCTGATGGAACATGCGCGCCAGCCAGGACGCCGCCAGCGAGGCGATTTCCGGATACATCACCACGTTGAAATCGGCGTCGCCAAGCCGCGCCAGATCGGCCGGCGTCGCGCCCATCGGCGCGGTGACGTTGACGTCGATGCCAAGCTGATTGAGCAGCATGGTGATTTCGCGCACGTCGTCGCGATGACGGAAGCCGAGCGCGGTCGGTCCGAGCAGATTGCAGGTCGGGCGCTGCCCGGCCGGACGCGCCGGACGCTGGCTGCCCGGCGGCGGGGCGTTCGGCCCAGCCAGCGCGCGGGTCAGCTGATAGAAGGTCTCGGCCGCGCCCCAGTTTTCTTTGCGCTGATAGGCCGGCAGATCGACGGTGACGACCGGCACCGGCAGCGACAGCGCCTTGGCGAGCCCGCCCGGATCGTCCTGAATCAGCGAGCCAGTGCACGAGGCACCGACGATCATCGCCTGCGGCTTGAAGCGCTCATAAGCGCCGCGCGCCGCGGTCTTGAACAATTCGGCGGTGTCCTTGCCGAGATCGCGCGCGGCAAAAGTCGTGTAGGTGACCGGCGGCCGCTGATTGCGGCGCTCAATCATCGTGAACAGCAGATCGGCGTAGGTGTCGCCCTGCGGCGCGTGCAGCACGTAGTGCAGGCCTTCCATGCCCGTGGCAACGCGCATCGCGCCGACATGCGGAGGACCTTCATATGTCCAGACGGTGAGCTGCATATCAGGCCACCAGCTTGGCGCGACGCACCAGCGGGCGCGCGAACAATTCCGCAAGATCGGACGCTTGATCGTATCCTTGGATCGGCGTGAACACGAGTTCAATCGCCCACTTGGTCGTCATACCTTCGGCTTCCAACGGGTTAGCGAGACCAAGGCCGCACACCGCCAGATCGGGACGGGCGGCACGGCAGCGATCGAGCTGCAGATCGACATCCTGACCTTCGGTGATCGCTACGCCGGCCGGAAGCAGCTTCAGCTCTTCCGCAAGGTGCTCGCGATGCAGATAGGGCGTGCCCACTTCGACAAGCTGCATCGACAGCTCGCGCGACAGGAAGCGCGCCAGCGGAATCTCAAGCTGAGAATCCGGGAAGAAGAAGATGCGGCGGCCGGCGAGATCCTGACGGAAATTCTCCAGCGCACGCTCGGCACGCGAGCGCGCCGGCTGAGTAACCTTGTCGAACAACGCCGCATCGACGCCGAACGCATCGGCGGCGGCGCGCAGCCAAGCCGTGGTGCCTTCAACACCAAGCGGGAACGGCGCCGACAAGCGGGTCGCGCCACGATTCTCAAGCTCGCGCGCGGTGTCCGCCAAAAACGGCTGTGCCAGCAGGAATTTGGTGTTGGGACCAACCGACGGCAGCGAAGCGGAATTGCGCGGCGGCAGGAACTGCACCGACTTGATACCAAGCGCGTCGAAGATGCGGATGAACTGATCCTCGACCACATCGGCCAGCGAACCGACCACCAGCAGCGAGGTCTCGGTGCTGGTCGAAGCCGGCAGCTCCGGCACCAGCGACGCCAGGCAGGCATCTTCGCCCTGGGTGAAGGTGGTTTCCAGGCCGCTGCCGGTATAGCTCAGCACGCGAACCTGCGGCATGAACCGCTTGGACAGCCGCAGCGCAGCCCGCGACAGATCGAGCTTGATCACTTCCGACGGGCACGAACCGACCAGGAACAACAGCTTGATGTCGGGGCGACGCGCAATCAGCTGCGTCACGATCCGATCGAGCTCGTCATTGGCGTCGGTGAGACCGGCGAGATCCTTCTCTTCCATGATCGCGGTGCCAAAGCGCGGCTCAGCGAAGATCATCACGCCGGCCGCGGATTGAATGAGATGCGCACAGGTGCGCGACCCCACCACCAGGAAGAAGGCATCCTGAATCTTGCGATGCAGCCAGACGATACCGGTCAGGCCGCAAAACACTTCGTGCTGACCGCGCTCATGACGAACTGCGGGCGCAGCCAAATCCTGCGCCGCGGGCGCCGCACACCCCTGAAGCTGTACGGTCATGCCCGTCCTCCGGCCTGCGCGTTGGCGCGCTGCTCATCGAGCCGCGCCGCACGCAGTTTCAGCAGGAACTGACCGGCATTGATGACGTAAGCGGCGTAAGCCGCGAGCGCGACCCACATCTGCTGCTCCGGCGAGCCGAAGCCCCCGAACAGCATCACCAGATAAGCGGTATGCAGGGTGAGAACGAGGAAGCTGAACACATCTTCCCAGAAGAATGCTGGCGCAAACAGGTAGCAGCCAAACACCACACGTTCCCAAATCGCGCCTGTAATCATGATCGTATACAGCACCAGCGTCTTGATAACGATCGACCACGTCGCAATGACGAAGCCCTCGCCGGTGAGAAGGTAGCGGATCACCAAGCCCAGGCTTATGAGGAAGATCAAAAACTGAAGTGGGGCCAGAATGCCCTGGACCAGCGTCCACTTCGTTGCATCGCGTTTCACGCGCTGCTCTGGCGTGTAGAGCGCCTTTGATCGCGGATGGGCGGATGAATGGTGTGACGGCGCGTTGGCAACCGCGGTCTCCGACTTCACGGAGCCTGCATCAGTGTGATCGACCATTTCGTAAAGTTTGTTTGACACCAAAGCGTCACGGTGGTGCGATACCACCTGACTGCGGAGGGGGAGATCTGGTGATTGCGCACCGTCCTCAGCCGGATCGAAATTAGAGTGTTTTGGACGGTGCACCGCGTCACTCCTACTGCGGCTGAACGACGAAAACCTAGTCGCGGGCATATCGACTGTCAACCAAACGGTACGTAAATTAAACTTGACGGTTGGGAGCCTTTCCGGCCGAGAATTCACACAAAAGGGTATCCAGATGGGTGATGAATTCGATCATCAACTATCGGTGACTGGTCGTGTGCGTGCGCGTGGTCAATCAGTCGCCCCCGGACAGAGCCGTGACGATCCTTTCGCCCCCTGGCGGTTACGTGACACCATGACGGCCAGCGCCATGGTGCGCACGCTCAAGAGCAAGATCCTGCCCAGGATCGCGTCGGCGTTCCGCTCCGGGCTCGGCAGTGCCGTGCCCCGGTGCGAGCCGAGCGCCGAGCACGTCGCCCACCTGGTCAATCTGGTGCTCGGCACCGATGACGATGCCCCGGCGGCCTTTGTCGCCGGCCTGCGCGCCCAGGGCGCCAGCGAGGACGCCATCCTGCTGCAATTGCTGGCGTCGGCGGCGCGGCGGCTCGGTCGCATGTGGGAAGCTGATACCATCGACTTCGCCAGCGTCACCATCGGCGTCAGCCGGCTGCAACGGCTGTTGCACCATTGCGCCGGTCATAACCTGGACGATGGCAGCGCCGGTGGCGCGGCCTCGGCACTGCTGGCAACCTCGCCAGGCGACCAGCACAGTTTTGGGCTATTCATCGCCGCCGAATATTTTCGGCGCGCCGGCTGGCATCTGCACATCGCCCCGATGGCGACGCGCGCTGACCTGAGCGGGCTCGTTGCGGAACAATGGTTCGACGTCGCCGGCTTCTCGGTGTCGTCGGACCGCGCGCTCGACGATTTGGCCGGCGACATCGCCGCGCTGCGCCAGCATTCCTGCAACCGGCAGCTCGGTGTGATGCTCGGCGGCCAGATGGTGCGCGAGCGCCCTGGCATTGCCGCCACGGTCGGCGCCGACATGGTGTCGCTTGACGTCACGATCGCCGCGCGACACGCTACAGCGCTGCTCGAAGTGATCAAGGACCGCAGCAAGCTGAATAACAACAAACGTTGACGGGCTCGGTCCACCCGCCGCAATGCCAATGCGCTGGAAGGCGCCGATCATGGCCGCAGCTTCCGACCGCCCCGCCTCGCTCGCTGAGCAGCGCGGCGCCGATGACGTGCTCACCCAGCTCTATCAACGCACCCGCGTGCTGCATTTGCAGGCCGAGAAGACCGGCATTCTCGCCGCGATCCTGCGCGGGACGGCAACACGCGACGGCCTGTTGTTATTGTTGCGCAACCTGCAACCGGTCTATCAAGCGCTTGAACAGGGACTGGAGCGCCATTGTGGCAGCCCGGCCGTTGGCCTGCTGAGCGGCTACCACTTTGGTCGCGCTGGCGCGATTGCACATGACCTCAACGAACTCGCCGGATGCGATTGGACAGCATCGCTGCCGCTGCTGCCAGAGGGCGAACGTTACGCGCGGCGACTAGCGCAGGTTGCGGACGGCGATGGCGCGCTGCTGATCGCCCATGCCTATACGCGCTATCTCGGCGATCTCAGCGGCGGCCAGATTCTGCGGCAGCTGCTGGTGAAATCGTTCGGGCTGAAACCAGAACACCTGTCGATGTATGAATTCCCCGGCAACCTTGATGCGGCCGCGCTGAAACGCGACTACCGCGAGGCATTGCAGCGCGCCGCAGCCGCGGTCGTTCATCCAGAGGCACTGATCGAAGAAGGCGCGCTGGCTTTTTCCCACAACATTGCTTTGTCGATGGCGGTGCGCAGCCAGCTATTGCCGCGGTTGGTGCCGCAGGGCGGCGACTGACGCGCCGCGCTTCCAGAAGCCGTGGTCTGACTGCTATCTGCTCGGCGAGGCCAGTGGCGATGGATCGGCGTGGTTAACTATTGCCGCTGACGCCAGCCGCACCCAACATTGCGCTAAGTCAATGTGCTAAGTCGATGAATGTATCTCTGTTGCCCCACCTCTGATATGTCAATACGGCTTTACAGCGTCAGGGGAACAGGTTTTTATGTTTCCTGTTATGCATTCTCATGCCGAGTCGTTCGCTGAGCCAATGCGAGATCATGGAGAGAGACGTGGTTAAGAAAATCGTGACGATCATGGCGCTTGCCGTGGCCGGCTCGTTGTCGAGCGGCGCGGCCGTGGCGCAAGACGCCGCCAAGGGTGCAGCGGTGTTCAAGCAGTGCATGACCTGCCACCGTATCGGCCCGGATGCGAAGAACCTGGTTGGCCCGGTGCTGACCGGCGTCGTCGGCCGTAAGACCGGCACCGCTCCTGGCTTTGCTTATTCGCCGCTGAACAAGGCCGTTGGTGAAGCCGGTCTGGTTTGGACCGAGGAAAAGATCGTGGAATATCTGCCCGATCCGAACGCCTTCCTGAAGAAGTACCTGACCGACAAGGGCCAGGCTGACAAGGCTGTCGGCGTGACCAAGATGACCTTCAAGCTGGCTGACGAACAGCAGCGCAAGGATGTCGCGGCTTATATCGCGACGTTCAAGTAAGTTTCGACATTCTTTGTCGATCTGAAATCGGCCGACGCTAGCTCCGCCAGCGTCGGCCGATGTCGTAGAGATGGGCCAAACCGGCCGCCGACAGGCAGAGCGTGGGCGCAAGCCAGCCAGCGCCGCCCAAAGTCAGGCGCAGCGCCAGCAGCATCAGCGCCCCAGAAATCAGATTTGGCAGAAAATCGCCCGGGCGCACGCCGCGCTTGGCGTAATGCCAGGTGCCGATCAGAAACACCGCCTCGATCACGACCACGATCAGGATCAGATCGATCAGCCGGCCACTTTCAAACAGTTCAGCCATCAACACCCGCCCCCACAAGCAGCGATGCGTAGCTCCCACCACTTTGGCGCTATGGCCGGGCTGGTCGCGCCGCTCGACGTCTTTGATCTGGTGTGTTTATCGCGTTTGCGAGCGAAATGGAGCCCGGTTCGCATCAAGAAACCGCGTCATGCCATCAAGTTCGCGTTGCGGCGCTGTTGCCATCAGACCCGAAGCGGCTCACATGCCAACGGGTCGTACAAATGACCGTCATACCCGCGCTTGTCGCGGGTATCCACGTCTTAAAATCGTCGCAAGATCAGAGACGTGGATGGCCGGGCCGAGCCCGGCCATGACCCGCGTAGGGTTGGTATCAGTCGCCGATGGTCCAAAACGACGATGCCCGCGACCAGCGCGGGCATCTTCAAACAAATTTACCGCTCATACTACAGCGGCAGCTGTCGCCTCGTCAGGCGAACGGCGCGTTCAGCTGGGCAACCGTGTAGTTCAAGAACGCCGCGAACGACACCCAAGCCAGATAGGGAATGAGATACAGGCTCGCAGTCCGCGAGCGGCTCCAGAATACGATGATCGGCAGCAGCACCGACAGCCACAGCAGCGCCACCTCGATCAGCGCCCAATCGGGACGTTTCACGACGAAGAACAACGTGCTCCACAGCGAGTTGAGCACGGCATTGAGCGTGAATAGCACCACCACCCAGCGGCGCTGCGCCGGCGTATAGGCATCGCGCCAAGCATAAATCGCCGAGACCGCCGCCAGCACGAAGATCAGCGTCCAGGCGGGCGCGAACGCCCAGTCCGGCGGCTGCCAAGAGGGCTTGGTCAGGCTCTGATACCAGACCCCAGTATCGGTCAGCACGCCACCGAGCGTGCCGACCAGGGTTGCAGCGCTGGCCGCAACCAGCACGGATTGCCAGGAGATTCGTCGCATGGTCAACATTAGGCAGATGCCAATCCAGTCATGTGAGCCAGGTTCTTGAAGAAGATCCGGACGTGCGCGATCGGCTTCGACCGGACCAGCTTCTTGTTCATGTAAGCGTCCCAGGTCAGCTTCTGCACATCGCGATCGTGGCAGATGCTGACGAACTGTTCGCGGCGCTTATCGTTCGAGTACCAGTATTTCTGCATCAGGCCGAGGATCCAGAACACCGTGCCGTTGGCGCGCATGAAGCGCTTGCGCGCGGTGGCGAGCGCCGCGACATCGCCGGTTTCCAGGAACTGGTCGACCGCATCGGCCGCGAGCCGGCCGCCGAGCAGCGCGTAGTAGATGCCCTCGCCCGACGCAGGCGCCACCACGCCAGCGGCGTCGCCAGCCAGCAACACATTGCGGCCGTCATCCCAACGCGCCAGCGGATGCAGCGGGATCGGCGCGCCTTCCTTGCGGATGGTCTCGACCTCGCCGAGCCCGGCCACCTTGCGCAGCGCTTCCACCGATTCGCGCAGCGAGAACCCCTTGTGCATCGAACCGGTGCCGATGCTCACGGTCTGACCATGCGGGAACACCCAGCCATAAAAGTCGGGCGACACCGTGCCGCGGTAATACACGTCGCAGCGATGCGGATCGTACACTTCGCCGACCGGCACCTGCGGCGCCCGGACGATCTCGTGATAGGCGAACACGAACGGCACCTGATCGGCGCCCGGCACGCATTGCCGCGCGACCATCGACAGCGCGCCATCGGCGCCGATCACGGCGCGGGTGCGGATCGATTGTTCGACAGTGGCACCATTGGCGCCGCGTTCTTCGTAAAACACCAGCGAGGTGCCGTCGTCCTGATGCTGGATGCGCTTGTAGACGCCGGTGCGGCGTTCGGCGCCGTTATCGGCGGCGCGCTGGCGCAGCCATTCATCGAATTCGGCGCGATCGACCATGCCGACGAAACCGCCATCGATCGGCATATCGACGCGATGATCGGACGGCGAGATCATGCGCGCCGAGGTAATCTTGGCGACCAGCATATGATCGGGGATGGCGAAGTCGCGGATCGCGCGCGGCGGGATCGCACCGCCGCAGGGCTTGATACGCCCTGCCCGGTCGAGCAGCACGACTTTGCGACCGTCCTTAGCGAGATCATTCGCCGCCGTCGCACCGGCGGGACCGCCGCCCACGACCACGACGTCATAGGTCTCAGAGTTCGATGTCATGTGATTGCCTCAGCAACAGCGGGAGAAGGTGCCCCGTCACCATTCTTGGAACGTTGCGCGGTCTTGGCCTGGGCGCGATGCACCCAGACCGCCATGATCGCCGACAGAACGAACAAACCAGCTTCGCTTGCGAACACAGTCGAATAGGACAGCGCCGGCGACGACAGCACGAGGCGAGCCAGATCGCTCGCCAGCGTGCCGACGAACCCGCCGATGCCGAAAGCCAGCGCTTGCGCGGCGCCCCACAGCCCCATGCGCACGCCTTCGCGGTTTTCATTGCCGTTGTTAACCAGCGCCATCATCGAGCCGATCGCGGCGACCGCATAAGCGCCGTTGGTGACGCCGAGCGCGAACACGTTGGCGCGCAGCGGCCACGACGTGCCGACCAGCGCGCCGACGGCAAGGCCGATCAGCGCCAGCGCCGAAGCAATACAGCCGCCAATGGTCCACAGCCGCAGATTGCCGCGCGAGCGCGGGAACACCGCACCGATCAACGGCACCATCGACATGCCGATCAAGGTGCCGGCGTGCTGCACGCTCGAGAGCTTGGTGGTCTCGCCGGGCGTGAACGCGAACACCAGGCCGGCGAACGGCTCCAGGATCAGATCCTGCGCGCTGTAAGCCAGCATCGACACAAACACGAAGATCGCAAAGCGCCGCGACTGCGGCTCTGACCAGACTTCGGCGAACGCCGCGCGGAACGAGCGTTCCTCACCCGAGCGCACCGGAGCCGGACGCTGCGGCGCCGGCTTGGCGCGCTCGACGCCCCAGACGCCGATCACGGTGAGCAGCATCGCGGCCACCGACACGCAGCCCGACACCATCACCAGCCGCGACGGCGAGAACGGATCGAGCATCTGGCCGGCAACCGCGGTGGTGACGATGAAGCCCGCAATCATCATCACCCAGACGATGGTCGCCGCCGCAGCGCGCCGGCTTTCATCGGTGCGCTGCGCCAGCAGCACCAGCAGCGAGGTGCCCGCGGCACCGACGCCGCCGCCGATCAGGCAGAACGCGACAATCGAGAGCAGCACACCGAACAGCGGTTCGGTCGCCATCCAGGCCGTGGCCACCGCCGCCAGAAACCCGCCGACCGCCAGCACCGCCATGCCGCCGACAATCCAGGGCGTGCGACGTGCGCCGACATCGGAGCCGTGGCCCCAGGCCGGACGGAACACTTGCAGCGCGTAGTGAATGGCCACCAGCGCGCCCGGCAGCATGGCCGGCAGCGCCAGTTCGACGACCATCACGCGATTGAGCGTTGAAGTGGTCAACACCACGATGGCGCCCAGTCCAGTTTGGACCAGCCCCATGCGAACGATACCCAGCCAGGACAGCGGTCGCGTCATGATCAGGCAGCTCCGAACGAGGACACGGCGACCGCGCTCGCCATCATGCCCGAGACATAGAGCGCGACGCCGAGGCCAGAGAACCAGGTGGCGCGCTCGACCGGCGCGCGCAGAAACCGCACCATCAACGCGAGCTGGGCGACCAGCACGAAGCCGACGATGCCAGCCTGGATCGGACGATCCCAGGCGAGCAGCAGGGCAATCACGATCACCTGCGGAATCGCCATCACCGCGCAGGTCACCCGCGCGGCGTTGTCGACGCCGAGCTTGACCGGGAGTGAGCCGACACCGGTCTTGATGTCGCCTTCGATCGATTTGAAGTCGTTGAGGGTCATGATGCCGTGCGCGCCGGCGCTGTACAGCAAGGCCAGCGTCACGATCCACCACGGCGGCAGGCCGCCGACCATCACGGCGGCGCCGGTGAACCAGGCGAAGCCTTCATAAGTGATGGCGCAGGCGCCGTTGCCGAGCCAACCGTTCTGCTTCAGCCGGAAAGGCGGCATTGAATACATCCAGGCGAGCACCAGGCCGAGCGCGGCGGCGCCGAACACCCATGGACCGAGCAGGCTGGCGAGCAGCAGCGACGCAGCCGTCCACATGAACGACAGATAGAGGCCCCAGCGGCCGGGGATGCGGCCGGACGGGATCGGCCGGTTCGGCTCGTTGATGGCGTCGACGTCGCGATCGTACCAATCGTTGACGACCTGACTGGTGGCGACCAGCAGCGGCCCGCACAGCACGATGCCGGCGATCACTTCAAGCCAGCGCTCCGAGAGCGGCACGCCCGACGACACCACGCCGCAGGCGAACGCCCACATCGGGGGAAACCACGTAATGGGGTGCAGCACTTCCAATACCGCTGAGGGAGCTGGTCGTGCCGCAATACTGTTATTCATTACTGGTCTCTCCTTCGGGGGCATGTTCCGCTAAGCCATAGCGGCGCAGCTTGACGTACAGGCTTTGCCGACTGAGACCGAGCATATCAGCTGCCGAAGCGCGGTTGTCTCCGGTTAATTCCAGAGCCGCTTCGATCGACAGCTTCTCGATCACATCCGTGGTCTCTCGGACCAGATCCCGAAGAGGCACACGTCCGATCAGTTCCGTCAACTGCGCCACTGAGCGCGGCAGCTCGCGTTTCGAGGGCGCTACCGCGGGTAAACGCTTCTCGATGTTGCGGATTGCGAAGCCGAAACTCGGCTGGTCCTCGCTGTCGGTCAGCGACACCGCCGACACCTCGACCTCGGTGAGGCCGCCGAACTCGCCGCGCAGCGCGGTGGTGAACATCTTGATCGAGCCACTTTGCCGCAGATTGGCGAGCGCGACGCTAAAATCAACGCCGGTGCGGCCGAGCCAGCGATCGAGCGATTCCCCGCGCGACTGCTCGGCGGTGCCGAGCTGGGCCATTTCCAGAAAGGCCAGATTGGTTTTCAGAATCCGGCCGTCGTAGCGGGTGATCACCAGCGCGTCGGCGGCGGATTCGAAATAATTGGCCAGCATGCCGGTGGCCTTCATGCCGCCGGCTTCCGGCAGGGTCGAATAGGACGACAGCCGGATCAGGAACAGTGAGGCGTTGTCCTGGCGGAACAGCGACACCGCGACATCACAATCGCGCGGGCCGTTAGCGAGATGCACCCGCACGCGGTTGTCGCGCCCGGAGGCGCGCACTTCGGACAGAAGATTGATGATCGCCTGCGCACTCGATCCGGTGAAATGGCTCG
Organism: Rhodopseudomonas faecalis; assembly: GCF_003217325.1. Classification (GTDB taxonomy): domain Bacteria; phylum Pseudomonadota; class Alphaproteobacteria; order Rhizobiales; family Xanthobacteraceae; genus Rhodopseudomonas; species Rhodopseudomonas faecalis. The sequence continues at coordinate 123,077 of NZ_QJTI01000010.1, read as the reverse complement.
GGAACGGCGAGCTCAGCATCTGCGGCGCGTTCTGCTCGAACAGCGCCAGCGCGGCCGGATTGGCGTCGATCACGGTCTCGGTGGTGGAATCGACGATCACCACCGCTTCCGCCGCGACCTGGAACAGCAGCCGATAGCGGGTCTCGGCCTGACGCAGCTTGATGTAGTCGCGCTCCATCGACTGCTGGGCGCTGACCAGCCGGCGCTGCATCTGGGCGAGCTGGCGCAGATCGCGCCCGACCACGATCAGGCGGTTGTCGCGGCCGTAATCGATCGCGGCATATTGCACGGGCACGTCTTCGCCGGTTGGCGAGGGATGATTGACCTGCCGCCAGCCGGTGCTGCCGCGATCGATTGCGACCTGCAGCAATTCTCGAATTTTCAGCTGGGTATCGGAGGTGACGATATCGACGAGCTTGGATCCCAGCCAACGGCCTTGGCCGTCGAGCTCGAGTGCCAGATCGTCTTTGTTGAATGCGATGTCGAGGATAACGCCTTGGCGGTCAACCACCAGCGCAATGTCAGTGGCCGCGGCGATCAGCTTCGCTGCAGCTTGCGCTCCGAGATCTCCGAGCGTTTCGGTTGGAGATTTGAACACTTGCACCAGGGCAAATATCCTCCAGCAAGAAATTAATCCTCCGCCCGTGCCTATATCGCCGCGATGCAATCACTGGCGGGTCCGTCTCGGAAGGCCCGCAAAACGAAAAGTCAGTTGGGCAAGAGATTGCGCGCGCCCCACTTGCATAATGCGAGTCGGGCGCGCGCTTTCATGATCGCTGGACTAGTTAGGGTCGGTTAGCGCGGGGGCGCCAGACCGTGCTTGACACCCCAGTCGAACCAGTTGTCGACAACCGGACCGCTCAGGATGATGCCAATGGCACCGGTCAGCGGGCAGAGAACCGCAAACCACCACGCCCAACGATGGATCGATTCCGCCGTGGCGTTGAAGCCCATGGTCCAGCGCCAGAACAGAGCAGCGCGTTCAAGAGCGGTACCACGGTCCACAGCCTGCTCGATCTCACGCTCGCCACCGTAGCGGCTCACGGCGAGAATGGTCGCACCGTGCATCGCGAACAGCAGAGCCGAACCATACAAGAACGCGATCGAGAGGCAGTGGAAGGGATTGTAGTACAGGCTGCCGTACTTGATCGAGAAGTTGTTGGTCCAGTCCAGGTGCGGGAAGATGCCGAACGGAGGAGCTTCGCTCCAGGTTCCCATCATCACCGGCTGGATGAAGCCGATCGCGAGGTACAGGAAGATCGCCGAGGCGAAGGCCCAGGACACATGGGTACCCATGCCGAGAGCCCGCGAGCGACGATAGGTGCGAACCCACCACAACAGGATCGAAGCGGTGAGGAAGAAGCCGGTGGTCAGCCACCAGCCGCCTTCCGCCAGCGGCGGAATGCTCAGGCCGTACTCTGCCTTCGGCGGCTCAAGCGCCAGCCAGCAGAAGTTCTTGATGAACGCGATCACGTTCCAGTCGACTTGGGCCAGCATGTTGAGGCCGATGATCAACAACGCGAAAGCGAAGAAGATCGCCGACACCACACCGGTGAACCCGAGGTAGATCGGCCCTACCTGAGCGTCGCCGATCTTACCCAGCCAGTACGAGAAGGTGGTCTGGGTCTCGCGTTCGGAACTCCCCGGCCGCAAGGCCACCCCATGGTGCGCAGCGCACTGCACCTGCACCTGTGTGAAGATATTCTGATAGGCCATGACAAGACTCTTTCTTGTGACCGGGTTGAATTACGGGTTCCAGATCGGGATCCGGCGCCACCACTCCCACCACTCGGGCCAAGAACCACCTTCCGGCAGGACCGGACCGGAGATGAGCATGCAGACCGCCGACCAGAACACGGCGCTCAGAGCAAGGAAGAGACCCACGCGATGGATACCAATGGTGCCGATCGAATAGCCGACCAGGTCACGGAACACGGTGTTTTCGTGCTCGGGCGACTTCACGGGTTCACCGCGGTCGGGATTGATGGCGGACAGAACCAGACCACCGTGCAGAGCGAGGGCGAGACACGTCGTGAAGAAGAACGTGATCGCGATCATATGACCCGGGTTCCAGTGGAACTGGCCGTACTGGTAACCGGTGTTAGAAACCCAGTCGAGATGGGTGAAGATGCCGTAGGGGAAGCCGTAGCTCCAGGAGCCCATGAGGACCGGGCGAATCACCACCAGGGTCAAATAGGCGAAAATCGCGAAGCTGAAAGCAAACGGCACGTGATAGCCGATGCCGAGCTTGCGGCAAATCTCGACCTCGCGCAGCGCCCAGGAGCAGAACGCGCCAGTTGCGAAGATCGTCACCCACTGCCAAATGCCACCTTCGGCGAGCGGGGCGAAGCCAAGTCCGTACTTAACGTCCGGCGGATTTACGCTGATTTGCCACAGATTCCAGGTGGGGCCGAGAGCCGTGTTCCAGATGATCAGCGCGGTTCCCATAAGCGCGCAGAAGACCGCGGTCACCCCAAAGAACCCGACGTAGAAGGGGCCAACCCAGAAGTCGAACAGGTCCCCCCCGATAAGCGTTCCGCCACGAACGCGGTATTTTTTCTCAAAGCTGAGCATTGCCATCGATCGTTCCTCCGCGTGCGAGCCAGGGAATATCCATCTTCAATCCATCGAAGTTGCGTAGCTCCCGGAAGTGGACGAGCCCGGCACCCCGTTCCGTTTCTCGTCCCTTCCGGAAAGCAAACGTCACGCTCTTAGGTGAGCATGCTGGTGACGACCTCAGCCGTCTTCTTCGCACCGTCCAGCCAGTTGAAGCGGCTGGTGCTCAGCAGGATGAAGTGGATGATGATCCCGAGGCCGAACAGGAACGCGAACAGCAGGACCAGAGCACGACGCGGATCAAACAGAAGCCAAATACGCCACATGATTAGGTCCTCCCTTTAGCAAAGATACGCAGCGACCTGCTGGATGCTCTCCAGCGCGGTCTTGTAGCCGCCGACGGGCGCGAGCCACGGACGCCACATCCAAGCGAGGATATGGGCAACCACGGCGACGACGATGAAGAGGAAGAAGCTCGACACGAAGATCGAGTGGAATTCCTTAGCTTCCGCTTCGGAAAGTCCCGAGATGGAACCGTCACTCATTTGGTACACCTCCTAGTGATGGCCTTTCGGCCGTCCTGCCGCCCGAGTGAGGCGGCAACGAATGCCGTTCGTTTCCGAACCGACAGTGGATTACCGTTTCGTTTCCGAACCGGCAGTTATCCGCCCGGCTTACACCGGACGAAATCCGTGAATTACATCCCCATGAAAGATGACGTCACCAAAACGCGCGCCGCGTTGCTGGCTTCGTTGAATACCGTTTCATGGTTGTTTGATTTCTTTGCGCGCCAAGGAATCATCCGGGTGGCCACAGCTCGGATCAAAAACAGCGCGTAGCAAGCACCGTAAATCACCTGGCATTCCTTGTCAGCGCCTTCGGGAAGCAATCTAAAACGACGGCCGCTATGTACATATTCGGACATCGATTACACTCCTGAATGTTGCTTTGCGCATATGACACAGCGCAAATTCAGAAAGCATTGTTTTGCCTCAATCATGCTCACACCGATTGACCTTCCAACAGCGCACGCGCCTTGGCGACATAGTCGGTAGTAACACGTTCCTCACCGGCCCGGCGGGCACTGCTCTCAGCAGCATCGCGCAACCGCTTGGCCGCCGAAATCCGCACCAGAACCGGGTGTGATTCCAACACTTCGTCGAGCATCGCCTTCGCTTCATCGCTCCAGGCGATTTCTTCGTGACGACGCGCCGGAGTCGGGTCGACGCGGTCGAGATCGGAAGCGAGCGGCAGGATGTTGAACAGGGCATCGAATAGCGCATTGCAGACCTCCTGAACGAGGTAGGTCGCGCCGGAATAGCCCATGAACGGCGTGCCGGTATGGCGGCGAATCACTGCACCAGGGAACGACGCCGGGATGTAGATCGCCCGGCCGCCGCATTCGGCGAGATACATACGTTCGTTGTAGCTGCCGAACATCACCAGCGGCGGCGTAGTACGCACCGCGTTACGCACCGCTTCGTTGTCGGTCTTGGAGCCCGTACGCCGCGCGATCGCGAAGGTGCACGGCAGGCCCATTTCCGTTTCAAGGAAATTGCGGACGCCGCGGACATAGGTCTCGTTGGCGACGATCGCGAAGCTCGCCGTGCCAAAGAAGTCCTGTGTCACCGAACGCCACAGATCCCAGAGCGGCTTGATGGTGGTGTGCTTCTCGCGCTCGATGAACGGCTCCGGATCGAGACCGAGCAGCTCGCCGAGCTTGCGCAGAAACTTGGTGGTGGAGTGCAGGCCGATCGGTGCCTGCAGATAGGGCCGATCGAGCGCTTCGCACAGCAGCCGGCCGAATTCGCGGTACATGCAGACGTTGACGTCGGCATTCACCAGCTTCGGAATGTCGGCGATGTGGGTGCCGAGCGGAAACACCATGTTCACTTCGGCACCGATGCCTTCGATCAGGCGGCGGATTTCCGCGAGATCGGACGGCATGTTGAAGGTGCCGTAGATCGGACCGATGATGTTGACGCGCGGCTTCTCGCCCTCTTGGCGCGGCTTACGTTCCGGAATCTTCTTCGGACCGTATTCCTTCCACAGCCAGACGATGGCGCGGTCGGCGCTCTGCCACTGATCTTCGTCGATGGTGCGCGGCAGGAAGCGCTTGATATTGGTGCCTTCCGGCGTGACGCCGCCGCCGATCATCTCGGCGATCGAGCCGGTCACCACCACCGCCGGCAGATACGGATCGAGCGTGCGGTGCGCGCGCTTCATGGCGCCTTCGGTGCCGAGCTTGCCGAGTTCTTCCTCGCCAAGGCCGGTGACAACGATCGGCAGCTCATGCGGCGGCAGGCCGTCAGTGTAATGCAGCACCGAGGTCACCGGCAGGTTTTCGCAGCCGACCGGGCCGTCGATGATCACCTGCAAGCCCTTGAGCGCGGTGAACGCGTAAACGGCGCCCCAATAGCCACCCGCGCGGTCGTGATCGAGCACCAGCATCAGATCATCTCCTCCGACTTGCGCTTCTTGGCCAGAGCTTCGATCTGCTTCTTGTACTTCTCACGGAACGGCACATTGTCTTTCGGCGTATCTTCCCAGACGCCGGCGGCATAACCCTGGCCGACCTCACCGAAGAACGCTTTCATCTCGTCGAAACGGCCCTTGTTGGCGACCGCGGTGTTGACCACCTGCGCCAGCGAACCAGCCCCGGCGGCGCCGAACAGCGGACGGGCCGAAATCAGGTTGGTGAAGTACAGCGCCGGGATGCCCATCTGCTTGGCCTTCTGCACCACGGGCGTGGTGCCGATCGCCAGGTCGGGCTTGAACTCATCGACGGCGTCGAAGTCCATCTCGAGCGAAGCGCGATACTGCACGCGCGCGCCCTTGGCTTCCAGCCACTGCCGGTCGGCCTCGGACCATTCGGTGCGCGGACAGGCGGTGCCGACATAAGGCACCTTGGCGCCGCTTTCGATCAGCAGCCGCGCCACCAAGAGCTCCGAGCCCTCATAGCCCGACACCGTGATGCGGGCATCGATCGGCTTGGCGGCCAGCGCCGATTTGATCATCGGCAGGAAGCGGTTTTTCGCAGCATCGATCTTGGCGCGCTCGACATTGCAGGCCGTGCCGATCGCTTCCAGCCAGGCCTCGGTGCCGTCGTGACCGACCGGCGCCGAACCGACCACCTTGCGGCCGGCGAGATCGAACTGCCGGATGCAGGAGCGGTAGAACGGATGGATCGCAGCGGCGACCTTGCAATCGAGCGCGGCATAAAGCTCGCGCCATTCGCGGGTCGGCACCACCGGGCCAACGGCCAGACCAAGCGGCTCCAGCATCATGCCGATGCCGACCGGATCAGCCGGGAACATTTCGCCCAGCAGCGTCACCGTCGGCCGCTCATTGCGGCCGCCGCGCGGCGCCTGCACCGGGCCCTGCTCGGCTTCCTTGCGGGCATATTCCAGCATGGCGCCGGCCAGCACGTCCTTGGCCTCGGCATGGGTCGGCACGCCGAAACCGGGGACGTCGATGCCGATCACGCGCACGCCGTTGATCTGCTTCGGCAGCAGCTCGAGCGGCACGCCCGACGCGGTCGGGACGCACAGATTAGTAATGACGATGGTGTCGTACAGCGCCGGATCGGCGAGCTTGTACACCGCCTCGCGGATGTCCTCGAACAGCTTGCCGGTGACCAGCGTCTCCGAGCTGAACGGCACATAGCCGACCGTGCGGCGCGCACCATAGAAATGCGACACGAAGGTCAGGCCATACACGCAGCAGGCCGAGCCCGACAGAATGGTGGCGGTGCGGCGCATGCGCAGACCGACGCGCAGGCTGCCGAACGCCGGGCACATGCTCTGCGGCTGATCGTGCGGGCCCTTCGGATAGTCCTCAGCATAACGCTCCAGGACTTCGCTCTTGCCGGCGGCTTCCGCCGCGGCCTTCATCTCCGCAGCGCCGGCATGGCAGCCGAGCCCGTCGCCCGAGGTTGCACCGGCAACCTCGGCGTTCAGCTCGACCGGATCGGTGACCACCGAGTCCGGAATCGCGCCGGCATAGCGTGGCAGAACGACGTTCATTTCGAACTCCGCATCTTGCTGTTTCACGCTGCGTCGTAGACGACTTCGAGCGACGGCTTGTTGATGATCGAGGCGCCGCACATGTCTTCCATGGTAGCGGGCTCGAGCACCACATCGCGTCCGGTGGCATCGCTGGAGAACAGCGCCAGCAATCCGTCCTGACTAAGCGGGGTCGGACGCATCGGCGGCGCCTCAGCGACATTGATAGCAAGCTGTTCAAACAGCGGACCCCATTCGGTGCCCGGACGGGCCACGATCTGATAGGCCGCGCTCTTGCGCCGGATTTCTTCGTTCGCCGGGATCGAGGCGAGAATCGGCACGCTGGCCGCCTTGGCAAAAGCCTGCGCTTCGCCAGTGCCGTCGTCCTTGTTGATCACGATGCCGGCGACGCCGACATTGCCGCCCAGCTTGCGGAAATATTCCACCGCGTTGCAGACATTGTTGGCGACATAGAGCGACTGCAGGTCGTTCGAGCCGACAATGATCACCTTCTGGCACATGTCGCGCGCGATCGGCAGACCGAAGCCGCCGCACACCACGTCGCCCAGGAAGTCGAGCAACACGTAGTCAAAACCCCATTCGTGGAAGCCGAGCTTCTCCAGGGTCTCGAAGCCATGAATGATGCCACGGCCACCGCAGCCACGACCGACTTCCGGACCGCCCAGCTCCATCGCGAACACGCCGTCGCGCTTGAAGCAGACGTCGCTGATGGTCACTTCTTCGCCGGCTAACTTCTTCTTGGACGAAGTCTCGATGATGGTCGGGGTCGCCTTGCCGCCGAACAGCAACGAGGTGGTGTCGCTCTTCGGGTCGCAACCGATCAGCAGCACCTTCTTGCCCTGCTGCGCCATCATGTAGGAGAGGTTGGCGAGCGTGAAGCTCTTGCCGATACCGCCCTTGCCATAGATCGCAATGATCTGAGTCTCTTTCGTCACCGGCCCGGTGGCCGGTGCGTCGGGCTCAACCGCCGCTTCTTCGCGAAGGGCGTCTTTCATGGCGACCTGGGGTCCAGCAACCATCAGCTCAATCTCCAGTTTAAAACCATTTTCAGACACGCAGCATCTTCGAAAGCGATTCGGTAAGCATCGGGCGCAGCCTTCGCGTCATGGTGGTGAGTAATCAACCCATCAAGCGAAAGGCGTCCGGATTCGATCAGTTCCTTAGTCGCGGCGATGTCGGGTTGCTGCCATTCCGCGGCGACCCGGATACGCGCTTCGCGCATGAAGGCTGGCGGAAAGGCAAACGACAGCGGCTCGCTGTAAAATCCAGCCAACACGACCTCGCCACCCGCCGCGATGCGCGAAATCAAAGAGTCCAACAAAGTTGGATCTCCACTGACGTCATAAATGCTCTTGTAATCGCGACGAGGGTCTTCGGCCGGATCGATCACGGAATAGCCCATCGCCCCGCCGGTACGGATCGGGTTCTTCTCCCAAACCACCGGCGGCGGATTGCCAAGCGCCACGGCGATGCGCGCAAGCAAACGCCCGAGCACGCCATGACCAACAATACATTCCGGGCTGCGCGCGCCGGGCGCCGCGATGGCATGATAGGCCGTCGCCGCCAGCGCCAGCAGAATGCCGCGCTCGCCGAGGCTCTTTTCGATGGGGATCACGCGCTTGGCGGCAACCACCAAACGCGACGCGGACGCTCCGAAGAGACCGCGCACCTCACCAAAACACTTGGCGCCTGGCACGAACACCATCTGCCCCGGGCGCAAATCGGTTTCGGAGCCGGCCTCGACCACCTCCCCCACCGATTCATAGCCGGGAACGAGAGGGTATCCCATTCCAGGAAAAGCTGGCATCCGGCCCGACCACAGCAGTCGTTCCGTTCCTGTGCTGACACCACTCCACGCGACATCGACCACCACGTCTTCGGGGGTCGGAGCCGTGAGAGCCAGTCGGTTGATTTCGACGAGTTTTGGCTGCTTCAGCACTACCGCGATGGTTTCCATCGCTTACTCCGCGTCCATAGCGGGGCCCGATCGTGAGCCTCGCAGTGTCATGCTAACCTGACGGCTTAAAGTGTCAAGCCAGATTAACACAATGTCGGAGTGGTTCTCGCCAGGATGACACTGGTGACCAGCGGCATGGTCGAAGGCAGCAACTTGATACCGCAAAACCCAGTTTCGACAAGCATTTCGCTGATCCGGGCGAAACTGCGCGGTTTACCGCTGCCCATCGCCAGCAGGTAAAATGCGAAATAGGCTGCGCCAAAAGTCTCAGCCCCGCGACCCTCGAGCATCGGCTCGGCAATGACCAGGGTACCGTCCGGCGGCAGCGCGGCACGGGCGGCGCGCAGCAGCGTCAACACCGCCTCGTCGTCATGGTCATGGATCACCCGCACCAGCGAGATCACGTCGGCGCCCTGCGGCAGCGGGTCAGTGAGAAAACTGCCGCCATAGGCGGTCGCCCGCTCGGCCAGACCATTGGCGGCGAACCGGGCCCTGGCGTGCTCGGCCACCGCCGGCAGATCGAACAGCATGCAGCGCAGCTCCGGCGCCTGCGCGGCGACCGCGCTGACAAAGGCGCCGTTGCCGCCGCCGACATCGAGCAGGCAGCGGTGCGAGCGGAACGAATAAGCGTGCAGCACGTGCTGGGCGATCATCGGCTGCGAGGCCGACATCAGCTGGGTATAGGGCGCGACCTGCTCGCCGGACAGGGCGGCCGGGGTCTCGGCATTGACGTAGGGCCAATAGCCGGTCAGCTGCCGGTTACCGACTTCGCCGCGCAGCAGCGCCACCGGGTCACGCAAATCCTGATAGACAATGGCGTGGTGCTCGATCAGCGCCGCGACGCTGGGATTGCCAAACAGTTCGGCGCCGAGCAGGCCGAGCCCATAGCGACCGCCGCTGCGCGGCTGCGCCAGCTCCAGCGCCACCGCGGCCTCAAGCAATAGCCGCATCGACTCGGCAGGCAGCGCCAGCCGCGCCGCCAGCTCATCGGCGCTCACCGGCCCGCGCGCCAGCTCATCGAGCAGCTTGAGCCGGACACATGCCAACAGAATCTGGGAATAGACGAAGCCGGCGCACAGATCGAACAGCGCTCCGGCACGGCGGCGCGCCACCGGCCGCATCAACGGAAACAATGCCGCAAAACGCTGAAAACCGGGATTCGATAACACCGAATCCCGGAGACGCAGCCACCTGTCGCGCAGGCTTATCGAGTTTGTTCTCTGCAACACACCAGCAGGCTCATAGATTCACCCGCTCGAATGTGGGGTCAGGCAGCGAACTGCGCAAGCTTGGCCGGCACGAGCCGCTTGGCTTCCGACATGATCAGCGAGCGCAGTTCCTGACCGTTGCTGCACGGCGGCATCGCCTCGATGGCGCCGCGTACCAGGCCCTGCAGATGATCGATCGCACCGTCGATACCGAGCTTACGCACCGCGCTCGGACGATCATTGGCAATGTCCTGACCGACCGGCTTGCCGATCTCCTCGGCATCAGCGGCGGCGTCGCGCAGATCGTCGGCGACCTGATAGGCCTCGCCGATCTTCTCGCCGACCAGGCGCCACGGCGCCGGGTCCGCACCGGCCGAGGCAGCGCCGGCGGCGGTGGCGGCAACGAACAGCGCGCCAGTCTTTGAGCGATGATAATGTGCCAGATCGATCTCGGTCTCGCATTCCCAGGCCTGACCGGCCACGATGCCGAACGGCACGCCGACGGCATCGCCGATGATGGTGGTCAGCTTGAGCAGACGATCCGGCGGGCAATCGACCCGGGCGATGGTCTGGAACGCCAGCACGATCAGCGCGTCGCCGGTCAGCACCGCCAGCGGCTCGCCAAAAGTCTTGTGCACCGAGGGCCGGCCGCGGCGGGTGTCGGCACCGTCGAAACAGGGCAGATCGTCGTGAACCAGCGAGGCGCAGTGCATCAGCTCGAGCGCGGCACCGGCGGCTTCGGTGGCCGCGGGGTGATCCTCACCGCACGCCAAGGCGACGCTGTGGCACAGCCGCGGGCGAACTCGCGCGCCGCGCGGGAACACCGCATAATGCATTGCTTCGGCAAGGCGCGGCGGGCACCCTGCAGATGCAGCTAACCCAATCGCTTCGGTCAAAGCCCGTTCGATCCGGTTGCTGACGTCCATGGCAGGCTCCCTGGTCACGCGGAAGAAGTGTCAATTTGACTTGTCACATGCAAGTGTAAATAATTATGGACACCTGTCAATGACGTCACCTGGACTCGATATCAAATGCTGAACCGACGCATTGCGGAGGATCAAGCCGTCATCGTTGGCGCAGGAATTTCGGGTCTGACGGCCGCGATTGCTTTGGCGAGCCGGGGACTCGCGGTCACCGTGCTGGAACGGGCGGCGCAACCCGGCGGCAAAATGCGAACGGTGCCGATCGGCGCCTCGCAGATCGATTCCGGGCCGACCGTATTCACCATGCGCTGGGTGTTCGAGGAGTTGTTCGCCGCGGCGAACCGCAACTTTTCCGATCACGTCAAGCTGCGCCCGCTCGACGTGCTGGCGCGCCACGCCTGGGACGATAGCGGCCATCTCGATTTGTTTGCGGATGAAGCACGCTCGGCCGATGCGATCGGCGCGTTCGCCGGCGCCGCGGAAGCGGCTAGGTTCCGGCAATTCTGCGCGGATGCGCGCGAGACTTATCGCCGGCTGGAGCGGCCGTTTCTGCGCTCTGCGAAACCGAGCCTGCCCGGCCTGATCATCAGCAGCGGCTGGCGCGGCCTGTTGCAGCTGCCAAAAATCCGGCCATTCACCACGATGTGGAATGCGCTCGGCGATTACTTCCATGATCCGCGGCTGCGGCAATTGTTCGGCCGCTACGCCACCTATTGCGGCTCCTCGCCCTATATGGCGCCGGCGACGCTGATGCTGGTCGCTCATGTCGAGCAGGAAGGCGTCTGGGTGATCGAAGGCGGCATGCATCAGCTGGCGACGGCGCTGGCGGACTGCGCGATCGCGCTCGGCGTGCAGATTCGTTATGAGCAGGAGGTGCGCGAGGTCACGATCGGCGCCGGCCGCGCCAATGGCGTGCTGCTCAGTTCGGGCGAACATATCGCGGGCAGCAATGTCATCGTCAGCGCCGACGTCACCGCGCTCGGCAGCGGCTTGTTCGGCGCCGAGCCCGCGCGCGCCGCGGTGCCGGTCAAGCTGAATGAGCGTTCTCTGTCGGCGGTGACCTGGAGCCTGGTGGCGCGCACCAGCGGCTTTCCGCTCAGCCGCCACAACGTGTTTTTCTCGCGCGACTACGCCGCCGAATTCGATGACATTTTCAGCAAAGGCGCGGTTCCGGACGACCCGACCGTCTATGTCTGCGCGCAGGACCGCGCCGACAACGAAGCGACGCTGCTGCGCGACGACGCCGAGGAACTGCTGGTGCTGATCAACGCGCCCGCGGTCGGCGATCGCTATCCATTTGGGCCGGCTCAGGTCGAGCGCTATGCCGAGCGCGCATTCGCCGTGCTGCAACGCTGCGGCCTGACCGTCACGCATGATCCGCAAGCGACGGTCGCGACCACGCCCAACGATTTCCACCGCATGTTCCCCGCCACCGGCGGCGCGCTGTACGGCCGCGCGTCGCATGGCTGGACCGCTTCGTTCCGCCGCCCTGGCGCGCGCACCCGCATCCCGGGACTTTATGTCGCGGGCGGCAGTACGCACCCTGGACCCGGAGTGCCAATGGCGGCGTTATCCGGACGCTCCGCCGCTGCAAGCCTCTATGATGACCTCGCAGAGATGCGGGGCTGGAAACAGGCGCGCGATCCGGCTACGCGTTGATCTGCAAGCGTGCCCAATGAACTCCCGGAGACATGATGCTGCATTGGCCTGACCGCCCCACTGCCGACACCGCCAGCGCCGGCTTCAACCTGCAGGTTCCGGACAATGGTTATGCCTGGTGGTACATCGACGCCATGAGCGACGATGGCCGCGAAGGGCTGACCATCATCACCTTCATCGGCAGCGTGTTTTCGCCGTACTACCGATTCGCGCGCCGCAATCAGCCGGTCGATCCGATGAATCACTGCGCGATCAACGTCGCGCTGTATCGCGAGAACGGCAATCGCTGGACCATGACCGAGCGCGGCCGTGGTCATGTCGAGCGCAACGCCACGCAGCTGTCGATCGGCCCGAGCCGGGTGTTCTGGGACGGCACCGCGCTGAATTTCGAGATCGACGAAGTCACCGCGCCGATTCCCTCGCGCATCAAGGGCCGCGTTCGCGTGATTCCGCGCGCCATCACCCAGCAGGCGTTCACGCTCAACGAGGACGGCAATCACCGCTGGTGGCCGATCGCGCCGTGCTCGCGCGTCGAAGTCGAGCTGGAAAAGCCCAAGCTGCGCTGGAGCGGCAAAGGCTATTTCGACATGAATGTCGGCGACGTGCCGATCGAACAGGGTTTTACGGTCTGGGAATGGTCGCGCGCCGCGCTGCGCAACGGCACCGCGATTCTGTACGAAGCCGAGCGCCGCGACGGCAGCCGGCTCGACCTCGCGCTGCAATTCGACGAAAGCGGCGCGATGCAGATGTTCGACTTCCCGACGCTGCATCCCTTGCCGCGCACGCCGTGGCGCGTCAGCCGCAGCGCGCGCAGCCAGACCGAGGCTGCGGTGGTCCGGACGCTGGAAGATTCGCCGTTCTATGCGCGCTCGATGATCGCCACCACGCTGCTCGGCGAGCAGACCACCTTGATGCACGAAAGCCTGTCGCTGGAACGATTCCGGATGCCGGTGGTGCAGGCGATGTTGCCATTCCGGATGCCGCGGCGCGGCTAAGACTTGATGATTAGCGGCCGCGGCGACGCGGCCCTAATTTTTTGTGGGGGCTTTGCTGCTCTCGGCGTCGCGGCGCGCTTTGTCGGCCTCGCGCTTGCGGTCGAGCCGGCGGCCCTGCCATTCCAGCAGCATCCAGCCGCCCACAAACGTGCCGAGCATCAACAGTTCAAAGTAGTTGACGGCGCTGTCGCTGTTCATGGCCCTCTCCGCTATGCGATCGGCGCCACGCCGATCCATACACACAGCTCAATGTGCTAACAGTCTCGTCCCCTGCCAGGCATGGATGGCCGGGACGAGCCCGGCCATGACGTGCGGAGTGGTTGGTAGCCGTTGGTATCAGCGGTCCTGGTCGCGTTCCCGTGCCTCGCGGGCGCGGTCGAGCCGCTTGCCCTGGCGGTCCAGCACCAGCCAGCCGACACCGAGCATCACAAAGACAAAGATCAGTTCGATCAGTCCGGCGTAATTTTCCACGATGCCCTCGCCTGCTGCGCTCAGCTCCAGCTCACCAGCGGCGGCATTGAGCTCATGATGGTTTCGATATTGCCGCCGGTTTGCAGACCAAACATGGTGCCGCGATCGTACAAGAGGTTGAACTCGACATAGAGCCCGCGATAGCTGAGCTGCTCGGCGCGCTCGGCCTCGGTCCAAGACTCCTGCATGCGCCGGCGCACGATCTGCGGATAGACATCCAGGAACGCCTGGCCGACCTCGCGGGTGAAGGCGAAATCGCGTGCGAAATCGCCGCTATTGAGATTGTCGAAAAAGATGCCGCCGGCGCCGCGCGCCACGCCGCGATGCGGCAGGAAGAAGTAGCTGTCGGCCCACGGCTTGAACTTGGCGTGGTAGCTTAGGTCATGCGCGTCGCAGGCGCGCTTCATGGCCGCGTGGAACAGGACCACATCCTCGGCCTGCGGGTTGCGCTGCGCGGTCGTGGTCGGCGTCAGATCGGCGCCGCCACCGAACCAGCCCTGCGAGGTGCACAAAAAGCGGGTGTTCATATGGGTGGTCGGCACACGCGGGCTGCGTGGGTGGATGATCAGGCTGATGCTGGTCGAAACATAATCAAGCGTCTGGCCGTCGCCCGGCATGGTGCGCGCCATCTCGGGCGTCAGCCGGCCATTGGCCGATGAGGTGTGAATGCCGATCTTCTCGAACAGCCGGCCATTCGACAGAAAGCCGCCAACGCCGCCGCCCTGCCCGGTCTGACGCAGCCAGGGCTTGAAGATGAAGGTGGCGGGCTCTCCCGGAAACAGTTCGGCCGGCGCCTCGCGTTCCAGCGTTTCCAGCGCGGCGCAGATCCGGTCGCGCAGCCCCTCGAACCACGCCCGCGCCTGGCTGCGCTGCTGCTCGATCGGCGAAAGGGGAGCGTCGGCTTCAATGGTCATGAGACGTTCCATTGCGGAGTGGCGTGGCCGGCTTGCGTTTTATTGCGAATGAATAGCAGTAAATCCAGCGACCGACAAATGCCGTTGCGGCGATCGCAAGGCTGCTTGCGGGTCGAACCGGCTTGAGGCGGGTGCCCTCACCCGCCGCGCGGCTGCTGGTGTCGTCCCAAAAAGCGAATGCCCGGGACAGGCCCGGGCATCTTAACGATCACTCAGGATCGGTACGCTTTCAAACGCGGCTGCGCTGCATCATCTGATCGCGGCGCTCGAGCCGCGAGAACAGATCCACCAGCCAGGCGACCTTGGTCTCAATCGGCTTGGTGGGCTTGGCGGCGGGCTGCTCGCGCACCTGGGTCGCGATCACGGCGTCGACCAGGAAGCGGGTTTCGGCCATGTCGCCGAGCCGGTTCTGAACGTTCTTGGCCGGCTTCCATTCGGTTTCGTTGAACACCAGCATGCGCGCCAACACGGCGAGCTTGCGGCCGGTGGACACCACCGCGCGGCTGGAGATCGAATCAAGACCAGCGCGTTCAACTTCGCGGCCGATTTCGGCATAAAGCGCGCGGGCCGCGTAGATACCGGGACGGCAGGCACGCGGCAGATTGGCGATGCCATAGGTGGCGCGGTCGTACAGCATGTCGGCGGTGTCGATCAGCCGCTTGACGATGCTGGCGATTTGCGGATTGAACTCCGGATTCTTCAGCCACTGATCGGGATCAAGCCCGGCTTCGCGCATCCAGGACAGCGGCAGATAGATGCGGCCGTTGCGGGCATCCTCGCCGACGTCGCGGCAGATATTGGTGAGCTGCATCGCGCAGCCGAGATCGCAGGCGCGCGCCACCACTTCGGGCGAGCGCTGGCCCATCACCAGGGTCATCATCACGCCGACCGTACCGGCCACGCGCGCGCAGTAGCTGTACAGATCGGACAGCGTCTCATAGCGCCGGCCCTGGGCGTCCCAATCGAGCCCTTCGATCAGCGCCGCCGGCACCGCTTCGGGAATACCGTAGCGCGCCACCACATCGGCGAACGCGCGATCGGCGGGATACGGCATCGGCAGACCGCGGCAGATGCAGTCCAGCCGGTCCTTCAGCACTTCGACCGCGGCAGCGCGGTCGACACCGAGGTCGACCGCGTCGTCAGCGACGCGGCAGAAGGCATACAGCGCCACCGACGGATCACAGATCCAGCGTGGCAGCACCAGCGAGGCCGCGTGGAAGGTGTGAGAACCTTCCTTGAGCATTTCCCGGCAGGCAGCGAGGTCGGCAGCAGATGATGTCATGACTTCACCAAGGCGTGGGCATCGGGGACGAGCGCATCGAGTACCCGCGCCGAAGACAGCACACCGGGCAACCCTGCACCGGGATGAGTCCCGGCGCCAACGAAATAAAGGCCTTTAACGTCTTCGCTCTGATTGTGCGGCCTGAACCAGGCGCTCTGCGTCAGAGTCGGCTCGAGGCCGAACGCAGCACCGCGGAACGACGACAGCCGGTCCTGGAAGTCCTGCGGCGTCTGAATCCGCGAGGTCACCACCTGGTTTTCCAGGTCGGGCAGAATGGTGTTGCTCAGCTCCGTGGCGATCAGCTTGCGATAGCTTTCCGCCTTGGTGTGCCAGTTGATGCCGCTTTCCAGATGCGGCACCGGCGACAGCACATAGAAGGTATCGCAGCCGGGAGGCGCCAGCGACGGGTCGGTCGCGGTCGGGCGGTGCAGATACAGGCTGAAATCGTCAGCGCAGATCTTGCGATTGAAGATGTCGTTGATCAGTTCTTTGTAGCGCGGCCCAAGCATGATGGTGTGATGCTTGACGTCCGGATACTGACGCTTGGTCCCAAAATACCAGAGGAACAGGCTCATCGAGTAGCGCGACTTCTCGATCTTGCGATCGGTCCAGCGCGAGCGCACCGAAGCCGGCAGCAGATAGCGATAGGTCCAGGCCGAATCGGCGTTCGACACCACGAGGTCGGCATTGATCACCTCGCCATTGGCCAGGCGCACGCCGGTGGCGCGGCCGCCCTCGACGATGATCTCACGCACGTCCTGCTGATAGCGGATGGTGTTGCCTTGGCCCTGGATCAACTTGACCAGCCCTTCGGCCAGCTTGCCGGTGCCGCCCATGGCGAAGTGCACGCCCCAATGCTTTTCCAGGAAGGTGATCAGGCAGTACACCGAGGACGCGGCGAACGGGTTGCCACCGATCAGCAGCGGGTGGAATGAGAACACCACGCGCAGCTTGGGATCGCGGAAGTGCTTGGCGACCAGACCGTACACGCTGCGATAGCTCTCCAGCTTGATCATATCCGGAGCGATCTTCAGCATGTCGGTGAAGCTGTTGAACGGCATGTCGCCAAGCTGTTCAAAGCCGACCC
The DNA here is from genome assembly GCF_003217325.1 of Rhodopseudomonas faecalis. Lineage (GTDB taxonomy): Bacteria > Pseudomonadota > Alphaproteobacteria > Rhizobiales > Xanthobacteraceae > Rhodopseudomonas > Rhodopseudomonas faecalis. The sequence continues at coordinate 106,000 of NZ_QJTI01000010.1, read as the reverse complement.
GGAAGATGTCTTCCGACGCCTTCATGAAGCGATCATAGGCCGGCACATCTTCGGGGCAGATCTGCGCGATCTGCCGCAGCACGTCTTCCTTGTTGTCGGAATAATCGAAGTGCGTGCCGTCGTTGAAGCGGATCCGATAGAACGGGTCCATCGGCTTTAGGATGATATCGTCCGACAGCTTCTTGCCGCAGAGCTTCCACAGCTCCTCAAACAGATAGGGTGCGGTGACGATGGTCGGACCGGCGTCGAAGGTGAAACCATCCTGGCGATAAACGTAGCCGCGGCCGCCAGGTGCATCGAGCTTTTCCAGCACCGTGACGCGATAGCCCTTCGCGCCCAAGCGCACGGCGGCGGACAGACCGCCGAACCCCGCGCCGATCACGATGGCATGCGGACTATTTTCGGGGAGGCGAGAAATGGGTTTGGAACCTGCGTCGAGCATTTGGCACTACCTGGAACAGAGGCCTGGAGTGTAACTGTTTCTTGACAGTTTTCCAGCCTCGGCCTGTAAGATTTTCATGACACTGGGGACACTGGTTAAGCGACTGCATCCGGAAAAGCCATGTTCGCATATTTCCGGATGAGTCCTGCTATGATTTGTGGTCGCTCCTCATGTGCGAGATGGCCGAGGCCCGACAACCTTTCGATCACCGCATGGCGCTGCACCTCGGCAACCCGCACCGCCTCGCTGGGCGGAATCGCCCGGTCGCGCTCGGCCGCGACCAGCACCAATTGCGGCTTAAGCCGCGGCAAAGCCTGCAACACCGGCTGCAGATCCCAATTCGACATCATGCGCAGCGCGGATGCGACATGGCCGGGGCTGCGGATCAGCTTGGCATAAAGCGCCGTTCCCGCCGGCTCAATCCGAGAGCCGGTGTTACCGAGCAGGCGCTCGACCGCACCCGGCATGTAGGCCTGCAACGCAAACAGCCGTGGTACAAACGGGTTGAGTACCAGCATTTTTGCCAATGGCGAGAACAGGTTGGCCGCGTGGCCGCCATAGGGCAGAAAAGCGCCATTGAGACTTATCAGCAGCTCGGGATCAATCTGGCCATCGAGGCACATGCGCGCTGCGATCGCCGCGCCGGCAGAATGGCCGACCACGATCCGCGGCTCGACCTGCAGCACGCGCAGCAAGGCAGCGAGATCAGTGGCCATGCCCGACAGCGATAGCCGGTGCGCCAGCGGCGTCTGGGTAAAGCCGTGGCCAGGCAGGTCTGGAGCGATCACCGTGAAATCAGACGCCAGCAACGGCGCCAGGCCGCGCCACGAATGTGACGCGGCGCCGGTGCCGTGAATCAGCAGGACGACAGGTCCCTGCCCCATTCGTTGCACATGCCAACGAAATCCACCGGCTTCGATGAATTCGCTGGACTGACGATGGGGCCAGTCCCTGCCATCCCTGCTCCAGACCAGGTCCGACATCGGCCTCCCCGGCTAGGCGGTGCGCGGCGCCGGCATCGCGGCCTGGAACATGTCGTAGTCACGCATGAACGCATCCGGCAGCTCGAAATGCGGCATCGCGCCGGTCTGATACACGGTGACCACATAGTTCGACAGCCGCGACACCCAGCCCTTATTGCCATAGTCGATGAAGTCGCCGCGCACGCCGTGCGACATCCACACCGGCATGCGCAGCTGCTGGTACAGCATCGGCGCATCCTGGCTGAACAGATAGCCTGAGACGAAATAATACGGCGCGTGCTGCGCACCGGGCTGATGGGTGGTGAGATAGTCGTAGTCGAGCAGGCCGCGATCGTACTCGTTGGAGCCGAAAGTCTTCTTCAAGAACCAGCCGATCACCGGGCGCAGGGTGAGCAGACCGAAAATGGTCTCGCTCCACAACGGGTTCTCGAAGAACCTGTGCAGCCAGGGAATCGCGCGCGAGCCGTTGATCCAGCGCCCTTGCCGCTCTTCGAGTCCGGTCGGACTGATCAGACCGATGCTGCGATAAGCGCTCGGCATCTCATTGGCGGCTCGCGCCAAGAATTCGCAAGACAGCGACAGCGCCATCGCGTCGATCGGCGCATCACCGTGAATTCGCTGGATTTCTTTGGTCACAGCGAGAATCGCGTCGGTCATCATCCGAATTGTGTATTGACGCTTTTCGCGGCTGGTATGACCAAAGCCGGGCAACTCGACCGCATAAACCGGGCGGACGGCGCTATAGTGCTCATAGATCGGCTTCATCTCATAGGCCGATCCGGCAGCGTTGATGCTGTGAATGAGCAACAACGGTGTCGTCGTCGTGACGGTCTCGGGCCGTGCCGTCCAATAGCTCAGCCGACCGGCAGGGCTGTCGATCTCATGATGTTGTCCTGAGACCGGTGCGGGCAAACCCGAAACGCTACGGGTTGTGGGCGAGGCTTGGGATGGAGTGTCAGCATTCATCTCGGAATTCCTGTTTCAGCCTATCTGGACCGCATCTCGCCGTGGTCAAGACGGTGGCGGCAGTGTATCAGACCCGTCAAGAAATCTTGGCAAACAACAATGGGAACATCTCTTGACACAGAATCTCGTAACCAAACCGTTCCTTGAAGTGCTTTCCGGCAACCGGCAGGCCTCGCCGCCGATGTGGATGATGCGCCAAGCCGGCCGTTATCTACCGGAATACCGGGAGACCCGTACCAAGGCTGGCAGCTTCCTCGATCTGTGCTTCAACGCCGAGCTCGCTGCGGAAGTCACGCTACAGCCGATTCGCCGATTCGGCTTCGATGCCGCGATCATCTTCTCCGACATTCTGGTGGTGCCTTACGCGCTCGGCCGCTCGGTGCGGTTCGAAGTGGGTGAAGGTCCGCGGCTCGATCCGCTGGATTCGCCGGACAAGGTTTCCTCGCTCAGCAAGGCGATCGACCTGTCGAAGCTACAGCCGGTGTTCGACGCGCTGCGCATCGTCCGCCGCGAACTGCCGAAGGAGACGACGCTGATCGGCTTCTGCGGTGCGCCGTTCACGGTCGCGACCTACATGGTCGCCGGTCAGGGCACCTCGGACCAGCATCCGGCGCGGCTGATGGCCTATCAGCACCCGGGCGCGTTCGCTAAGATCATCGACACCCTGGTCGACAGCTCGATCCAGTATCTGCTGGCGCAGCTCGAAGCCGGCGCCGAAGTGCTGCAGATCTTCGACACCTGGGCCGGCATCCTGCCCCCGCGTGAATTCGAGAAGTGGTGCATCGAGCCGACCCGCCGCATCGTCGACGGCATCCGCAAGGTCAAGCCGGACGCCAAGATCATCGGCTTCCCGCGTGGCGCTGGCGCGCTGCTGCCGGCGTTCATCGAACGGACCGGCGTCGACGGCGTGTCGATCGACTGGACCGCGGAGCCGTCGCTGGTGCGCGAGAAGGTGCAGAACAAGGTGGTGGTGCAGGGCAACCTCGATCCGCTGCTGCTGATCGCGGGCGGCGCTGCGCTCGACGAAGCCGTCGACGACGTGCTCAAGAGCTACTCGGCTGGCCGCCACATCTTCAATCTCGGCCATGGCATCACGCCCGACGCGTCGATCGCCCATGTCGAGCAGATGATCAAGCGGGTGCGCGCCTATAAGGGCTGAGCCGCACGCACGGCAACGCAAACGACAATGGCCGGGTGATCCCCGGCCATTTTTATTTCTGTCTGCTGGTTTTCTGTCTGCTGGTTTTCTGTCGGCCGATTTTCAGTCGGCTGATTTTTTTGAGTTCCGCGGCCTGCCGCGACAGCAAGCGCGTGGCGCGGTCCTAAGACCGATCGCGCACCGCGGCAAAACGCGACAGCGTCCGCACCTGATGCGTCAATTGCCGGCCGGCATCGCGTAGCTGCGAGCGCTTGTTGCGCAGATTACGGCGCAGCGTCAGGCGGGTCTCCTGATCCGGCAAAAAGTCGATGGTGTCTTCGACGCTATCGAGATGGGCGATCAGCTCGTCGATGCGAAAGTGCCACTGCGCCGCCGAGGCGGCGACATCGGAAATCGCAGTCGAGAGCGAAACTGGCGAATCCTCCGCCGGCGGCGCTGCCGAACCGGCTTCGCCGCCTTCGTTGACCGGTTTTGAGGATTCGCCGTCGCTCATCATGCCGCCCGAACAGTGTCGAGGAATTTGGACACTTCCACCTTCAGCCGATCGCTGTCGCGCGAAAGAGTCTGGGCCGCAGCCAACACTTGTGAGGAGGCCGAGCCGGTTTCAGCGGCTCCGCGCTGCACATCGGCGATATTCGACGATACTTCGCCGGTTCCCGCCGCCGCCTGCTGCACGTTGCGCGAGATTTCCTGGGTCGCCGCACCTTGCTCCTCAACGGCTGCGGCAATGGTGGAGGAAATCTCAGACATCTGCGCGATTGTGTCACTGATTTCCTTGATTGCCAACACCGACTCCTGAGTCGCAGCCTGGATGCCATCAATCTGCTGGCCAATCTCGCCGGTGGCCTTCGCAGTCTGTTCGGCCAGCGCCTTCACTTCGCTCGCCACCACGGCAAAGCCGCGACCCGCTTCGCCCGCGCGCGCCGCTTCGATCGTGGCGTTGAGCGCGAGCAGATTGGTCTGACCGGCGATGGTGTTGATCAGTTCCACCACATCGCCGATCCGCGACGCCGCGCGCGACAATTCTTCGACGCGGCCATTAGTCTTGCGGGCCTGTTCGACCGCTTCGTGCGCGATCCGCGCCGAGTCCTGCACCTGCCGGCTGATCTCGTTCACTGACGAGCTCATCTCTTCGGCCGCCGAAGCAACCGACTGCACATTGGTGGTGGCTTCCTCGGACGCAGCAGCCACTGCGGTGGCAAGGTCCTGAGAGCGCGAGGCCGTGGCGGTCAGCGAGCTCGCCGACGCTTCCAGCTCGGTCGAGGCCGAAGAGACGGTGTGAATGATTTCGCCGATCGCCGCTTCGAAATCGTTGGCCAGCTTGTTGCTATGCGCCCGGCGTTCGTCAGCCGCACGGCTCTCCTGCAACGCATGCTCCGCTTCCAGCCGCTGCCGTTCGATCGCGTTGACCTTGAACACTTCGACCGCCTCGGCCATCTCGCCGAGTTCGTCGCTGCGGCCGATGCCGGGAACCTCGACCTCGAGCTTACCGCTCGCGAGTTCCTTCATCGCCGCGGTCATGCGGATCAGCGGTCCGGTGATACGCCGCGCCATCAGCACCGACGTGACCAGAAGAATGACGATCACAATACCTGCCGCGATCAGCGAGTTTTCGGTGGAGGCCCAGGTCTGCGCGTCGAGATCGTCGATGTAAACGCCGGTGGAAATCACCCAGCCCCAGGGCGCGAAGCCCACGACGTAAGACAGCTTGGGCTGCGGCTGTTCGGCACCAGGCTTGGCCCAGACATAATCGACAAAGCCGGAACCGCTCTGCTGCACGATCGCCACCATCTCGACGACCAGGCGCTTGCCGTTCGGGTCCTTGGTTTCCGACATATCTTTGCCGACCAGCGCCGGCGTGGTGCCATGCGCCACCATGCGCCGCTGCATGTCAGCGATAAAGAAGTAGTCGCCATTACCATAGCGCATCGCCGACACGCGATCGGCCGCACGCTTTTGCGCCTCCGCTTCCGACACCTCACCACGCTGCACAGCGGCATGCTGGTCCTTGATCACACCAAGGGCCAGCTCAGTCAGATGCTGCAGCTCGATCTGCTTCTGACGTTTTAGCCCGCTGGCCAGCTCGTTGGAGTCCAGGACGGAAATGCCGATCAGGCCAACAAAGCCAATTGCGATCAGCGCGTAGATTTTCCGTCCGATGGTCAGTCGCAGTCGTTTGGTGCTGGTCGAAGTATTCATAGGGATCGATCATCCGTCAAAGGCGTAGGTCGATAAACTCAATGATGCCGGTCATGCCAAGACGACGGCATCCACACATTGCCGCAAAGGTGGTGAAATTTTCTGAAATCACCGGACGGCAGAATTGCGCCCACGGCGCTCAAAATGCGAACAGCGTTTGTGTCGGGTGTACAAACTTTGAGTTCCCGTCCGTTCGCTCTGCGAGCAGACGTCTCTCTGGAAGTCGCAACAAATCAAAAACGGTCAATAACTGTTGTTCAGTTCATTCTAACTGTCGACAAACCGGCTACCGCTGCTTGCTACCTGGACATTAATCGTGAGATGTATTCGCATAATTTCATGACGCGGCAAGAACCCCCATCGAGTTCACAGCAATACGTACATCGGACCCAGCTGGGCGATGTACTAGTTCCGTTTTCGGCTCTCGAACACACCGTCGCGTGCAACAATCTCGGCTTCGCCAAAATCGACGTTGCAACCAAGCGAATAATCGCCGCCAACCCGCGGTTTTGCGAACTGGTCGGATACTCGCATGACGAGATCGTCAGCCACCTTACAACTGAAGATTTGGCCCACCCCGAGCAGCTCGCGCTGTGCTCCAATTCCGTGCGCCAGCTGGTACGGGAGGAAGTCGACAGCTGCACGCTTGAGTGCCGGGCCGTTCAAAAAGGCGGCACGCCGATTCCGCTGCGTGTCACCATGACCGCGCTGGAACGCTCTGAGGACAATGGCCGGCTACTGACTATCGGCTTGATCGCCTGCGCCCGGATGAATACCACCGAGACGGCCGCGCCGCAGTCCATGCCAGCGGCTGAGGTGAACTCATTCGTCAGCAGCCGTGGCGACCTCCATGGGGTGTCGTTCTGGTCCTATGATTTCCCGAATCGGACCGGGGTCTGTTCAGCCGGCTTCCTGCAGCTGATGGGGCTACCGTCGAATGCGCCGGTGCCGAAATTCCGAACTTGTCTGACGCAGGTCCATCCCGACGATCAGATGCGCGTGCTCAGCGACATGCAGCGCGTCAAGAAGGGTATCTTCATCTCCAGCGAATTCCGGATCTATCGCGGCAATGGCGAGCTGCGCTGGGTCAACCAGGCCATGAAGCCGGTGATCAATCTGGTCGGTGAAGTGATCGGCGCGGTCGGCGCCTGTCTCGACATTACCGACGCCAAGCGCCTTTCCGAACATTCGCCCTATGGCCACACGGTGCAGACCGTGCGGCAATATGTCGATCAGCATTGGGACCAGCCGCTCAGCGTCGCCGGTCTCGCCAAGGTGGCCGGGGTCAACAGCCGGACGCTGTTCAAGCACTTCAAGCTGGCCTGCGCCCACACGCCCCAGGAATACATCAAGCTCGTGCGGCTCAATCATGCCCGCGCGATGCTGCAGATGGCCGACAAATCGACCACCGTGCTCGGCACGGCGCTGAAATGCTGCTTCCAAAATCAGGGCCATTTCGCGCGCGACTATCGGCTGGCATTCGGCGAGCGGCCGTCAGAGACGCTGGAACGCGCCCGCCGCCGTGAAGTGCCTTAGTCGCAGCGCGATCAAAGCTCGGCAGCGGAGCGGCCGCGCCATCCACACCGCCGACGAACGGATCAAGCTATTCGGCAACCACTCGTCTCGGCGCTTGGGAAACCAGCCTGCGGCTCCATAGCCGGCCAGGCTCCTCGATATAACGCCAAGTGAGCATCGCCATGGCGATCGTTGCGAGCAGCATCGCGATCTGCAGCAGATCGGCCAGCCAGGGCGACCCGGCCACCCAGAGCAGGCGCGTTGGTTCCCCGCGGTAATCGACACTGTCCACAAACAAACGCCAACCAAAACTGTGTTCGAGCGCCATTGCGCTTGCCCGCACCACAGCGCGGACCAGGGCATGAACCATGTAGATGGAATAGGACAGAGCGCCGATCAGCAGTAGCGGCCGAGTGGTCAGCAATCGGCTGACCGCGCCGCCCTGGCGTGCGAAAACCAACACCAGCACGGCAAACAGAAATGGGCTGGCGACCGTCCACGAATAAGGGCCGCTTGCGAGGCTGAGGCAAACGAAGACGATGAGCGTCGCGGCGACTTCGATCAAAGTGTCGGCGGCCATTCCGAGCGGACGGGACAGCTCCGGCCATCTTTGGCGCAGGTCGAAGCAGATCACGCCCAGCGCAAAGCCATAGATACAGCGCACGAAGCCGTAATCGTAGGTCGAATCCATCGCATACGGACTGACGAACGCCAGCACCAAGGGCCCAGCGATGATCGGCAGCGTCCAGGGCAGCAACCCTTCGCCCACGCGAATGACGACCAGCGCGAACACGATGTAGGCGGCGAACTCGGCGCTGATGCTCCAACTCGGAAAATTGAGCCACAGCTCATTGTTGACGCCGAGGCTGTGCAGCAGCAGCGTGTTCGTGACGAGCGCGCGCCACAGATCGGGACCGATGCCATCCTTGGCGATGTCGATCGGGATGAACAGCAGCATCAGAACGAAATGCAGCGGATAAATGCGGCCGAGCCGCAACAGCATGAACCGCCCGAAGCCGAATCCATGAGCGAGTCGCGACCGGTAATTCGCTGCGATGACGAAGCCGCTTAGAACAAAGAAGAAGTCGACGAACAGATAGGCGTTCTTGACCAAGCTGAATTCAGAAATGTGGCTGACAGCTGCGAAATGAAACAGCGCCACCATACACGCACAAATTCCGCGCCAGCTATCCAACGCTTCGAAGCGATTGTGCGACACGTTGTTTCTCGATCACAATACTATTTTACTATTCGTTTCGGCATAACCGAGGCGAGTTAACAGATCGTTCGATGTGATTTCGCCGATCGCTCTGAACGCCGCCAGCAGGACCGACGCCCTGTCCGCCGTTGAGCTGGGCGGTTTCGCGCTGAGCAGGGCTGATCGTGACGACGCAATTCATCGAGATCCACCCGCGGGCCGCGCGGCGCACGACCCAATGCGGTGCGCCTGACGCGCGTCATGCGATCAACAGCCGCTGACGACAAAAACAACAGCCGCGGTTCTGAGCTGATCAGAACCGCGGCTGTTGTACGTTAATGCCTGGTCGATTGAGCGCGCTGTTACTGCGTGCTGGCCAGCACGGCCTGCGACAGCACCGTGGCGTTGGCATAGGGCAGCGGCAGATAGCGCGCGCCCATTTCCTTGGCGATCTTCTCGCCCTGCGGGCCCGGCCGCGGCGACATGTCGATCAGCACCGCGTTGATGTTGGCAGCGCGCAGCTGCCGTGCCGAGGCCAAGGCGTCTTCCTCGGCCTTCGGGCGGCCCGGCGCACCATCGCGAGCGATGTTGGCGCGGCCGTCGGTCAGCATGATCACGGTCGGCGTCTGGCCCTTGCGGCGGATCGAGTCGGCGAGCGCGAACGCGGCGTCCAACCCGGCCGCCAGCGGCGTGCCACCGCCGCCCGGCAGACCAGCCAGGCTACGCTTGGCGCGGGTCAGCGACCGCGTCGGCGGCAGCAGGATTTCGGCGATCTCGCCGCGGAACGCGATCATCGACACCTGGTCGCGGCGCACATAGCAGTCGGCGAGCAGCAACTCGACCGCGCCCTTGGCTTCGGCGAGCCGGTGCAGCGCCGCCGAGCCTGAGGCGTCCACCACGAAGATGGTGGTGGTCTCGGTGCGCATCTTGAAGCGCGCGATCCGGAAATCGTCCTTGCGGATCAGAATTTCCGGCTGGGCGCTGTCGCGGCCGGACGCCGCGGCTTCGCGGCGGCGCAGCGGCTGCCAGGGCGCCGCGGCGCGCAGCGTTTCGATCACGCTCAGCTTGGCGCCGGCGCGCAATTCGCCGCGCAGCGTGCCGGTCGGGCGGCCGCGCTTGTTCGACTTCTGCAATTCGCCGGCCTTGCCGGACGAGCGCGCCCGCGAGCGCCCCGAAGAGGCGCGCAGCGAGGCCAGCACGTCGTCCGGGATCGCAGCCTTGGCCGCGGCCAGGATCACCTCTTCCAACGCCTTGTCGAAATCAGGGGTCTGCTGCTCCTGATCCTGGTTGTCGTTGGAATTGTCCTCCGGGGGCGGCGGCGGCTCGGGCGGCGGCGGCTCGGATTGATCCGGCTGCTCGGGCTGCGGGAAGTACAACGCGCGCGGCGCCAGCACCAGCCGCGCGGCCAGCGAAATGTCTTCCTTGTCGATCTCGTTATGGCCGCTCAATGCGGCGGCGGCACGGGCCGCGCGGATCGCCAAAAGCGGCGCGCGCAGCGAGACGATACCCATCGCGGCCGCGGCGGTGCAGATCGCCTCGATCTGCTCGTCGGTGGCCCGGATCGACGGCAGGCGCGCGCGCGCCGTGTCGATATCGCTGGCCGTGATGTCGAATTCCTCGGTGTCGCGGAATGCGAACCGATCGAGGTCGAGATGGAACGCGAGCCGGTCGCGCAGCGCCGCCGGCGCGAACTCATCCTCCAGCCCTTCATCGAGGGCGATCACGCCGAACCGTGCCGGCATGCGCAGCGACAGGCCGTCGCGCTCGATCAGGGTCTCGTGCGAGTCCATCGCCGCGGTGACATGCACCGTGGTCGAGGACGGCATGCGCTCGGCCATCGCCAGCACCAGCACGCCGCCATCGGCTTCCGCCAGCAGGCCGCGCTCGGCCACCGGCCGGCCGGTGATCAGCGTTGCCGACAGGTCGAGGCCGCCGAGCAGACGGCCCTCGGCGATATGCAGCGGCAGATGTTTATGCGCGTCGGTCGGCGGCAGTGCCGCACGCAGCATCGTCAGCCAGCGGTCGCGCACCGGACCGGCGCGCGAACGCAGCAACACGCCGGTGCCGACCGGATCGACCGCGAACAACTGCGCCGCGGTCGCCGCATCGGACCATGCCAGTGCCAGGTTCATCCGAACACTTCGGCGATAGCGCGATCGACGCGGACCGTGGAGCCGGCGTCATCGAGCGGGTTACGGCGCAGCCGATGCCGCAGCGCGGACGGCGCAATGCGCTTAAGATGATCGTCGGTCACGGTTTTGGCGTGCTCGATCGCCGCCAGCGCGCGCGCGGCGCGCATCAGCGTCAGCTCGCCGCGCAGACCGTCAGTGCCGAGCGTCATGCACAGCGTCGCGGCGCGCTCCAGCGCGGCATTGGACACCGTGACCTCGGGCAGCCGTTCGCGCGCGGTGGTGATCTTCTTGCGCAGCTTGGCCTCTTCCTTGGTCCAGGAGGCGACGAAGCCGGCCGGATCGTTCTCGAAGGCATCGCGGCGACGCACCACTTCCATGCGGCTCGGCAGATCGTCCGGGGTCTTGACCTCGACCGACATACCGAAACGGTCCAGCAACTGCGGACGCAGTTCGCCTTCTTCCGGGTTGCCGGTGCCGACCAGCACGAAGCGCGCCGGATGACGGACGCTGAGACCTTCACGCTCCACGACGTTCTCGCCGGAGGCGGCGACGTCGAGCAGCAAGTCGACCAGATGGTCTTCCAGCAGGTTGGCTTCGTCGATGTACAGGAAGCCGCGATGGGCGCGGGCCAGCAGGCCCGGCTCAAACGCCTTCTCGCCGCGCGCCAGCGCGCGTTCGAGATCGAGCGCACCGACCACGCGGTCCTCGGTCGCGCCGAGCGGCAGATCGACCACCGGCACCGGCGCCTGCACGGTCTTCAGCTTGCCGGCGGCCTGCTTCTCCTTGCAGTCCTCGCAGAAGCGCTCGGGATGCTCGGGGTCGCAATTGTAGCGGCAGCCGACGACCACCTTCATCTTCGGCAGCAGCGCCGCCAGAGCGCGAACCGCGGTGGACTTGCCGGCACCACGGTCACCAAAGGCCAACACACCGCCGACCTTGGGATCAACCGCAGCGATCAGCAGGGCGAGCTTCATCTCGTCCTGGCCGACGATGGCGGAAAACGGAAAAACAATCGCCATGCTATGCTTTCGTCACGTGAGACTTATCTTGCGGGAAACGGTCACTCGGGCCGGGTACGTTCGATGATCGCAGCGGCGCCCTTGTCGAGCAACTCCATGGCGACGGCACGGCCGAGCTCGCGCGGCCGATCGGCCGAGCCGGTGCGGGTGGTCTCGATGAACGAGCCGCCCTCCTCGTCGAGCACCGAGGCGCTCAGCGTCATTTCCGAGCCATTGATGGTGGAGAAAGCGGCCATCGGCGAGTTGCAATGGCCGTTCAGCACCCACAGCACTTCGCGCTCGGCATCGCAGCTCAGCCGGGCCACCGGATCGTCGATCAGCGACAGATAGCGGCGGGTCTGCCAGTCATTGACGGCGCATTCCACCGCCACGATACCCTGGCCAGCCGAGGGCAGCATTTCATGCGGCGAGAACTCATGGGCCATGCGGTGGATCAGACCGACCCGCTCCAAGCCGGAGCGCGCCATGATCAGCGCATCGACCGGACCGACTTCACCGCCGCCCGGCAGCCGCTGCTTCTCGCGATTGTCGAGCTTGCGCACCCGGCTGTCAGCAGCGCCGCGGAAGTGAATGATCTCGATCTCCGGAAACAACCGCTTGGCATAGGCGCCGCGGCGCACCGCATTGGTGCCGATCGAATAGCCCTTACCGCGCGACTTGCGCAGGTCTTCCAGGGTCACGCCCTCGCGGAGTACCAGCGCGTCGGTCGGCGGATCGCGGCTCAGCGTGGCGCCGATCACCAGGCCGGGGGTGTCTTCGTTACCCGGCATGTCCTTGAGCGAATGCATGCAGGCGTCGAGCTTGCCCGCCACCACCGCGCCGCGAATTTCTTGAACGAAAGCGCCGCCCTTGCCGCCATGCGGAAGCAGCTTACTTATCTGGTCGGAATCACCGATGGTCTCGAACTTGACGATCTGGACATCGAGCTCGGACGCCGCGGCCGACAAACGACGCGCGATGTCCTCCGTCTGGGCGAGCGCCATTACGCTCTTACGAGTGCCGATACGGACTGGAATTGCCACCGCTTACGCTCCATTCGACAACCGCGCGAAAGTACGCGGTATTTTGGGCGCCGGAGATAAGACCAGGCTGCGCCGAAATGCAAACGGATGGCGCAAGGTCTCCGGCGATTGTTCGTGTTGGTCGCGAACCTTCTGTTTTCGCGACAGATTCCGTGCGCGGCAAAGGGTTCGCCCCCTCTGCTTCGCGACGCGGTACCTTTCAGCTTCTGTCTGTCGCAACGCAATGCTACTCAAGTCAAGGATGATGTGCCCAAAATGCAATTTCAGCCCGGAGACCGGCAGGGAGTGGGAATGAGCAGTGATGTCCTGATTGGCGACGGCGAGTCGCGTCTCGTCCCTCATCCGCTGCGCGCTGCCGTTCTCGGCGAAGTGCATGCCCGCCCCTTCACCCCGCTGAAGACCCCGTCCCGCGTGGTGCATTTCGCCTTCGACACCTCGGGCAACCGCGCCCACGACGACCGTGCTCAGCTCCAAGCGTTTTGCGAGGAACGCGGCCTGCCGCCGCCCTCGCCCACCGAGAAGCACCATCGCCTGACGTTCGGCTCCACCGTGCTGCGCTGGGAGCAGCATTCCGAATTCACCACCTACACCTGGGAGATGCGCGCCGACCCCGGTGCGGTGCCATTCTATCCCGACGCAGCTACGCTGGCCGCCCCCATGCGGCTATTGCCGCAACCTGGACCGCTGCTGGTCGCGATCGATCTGCACCTGCTGGCTGAGGATCCCCCGCGCACCACCCCGGAAAACCTGTTCGACCGGGCCAGCCTTGCCGTCGCCGAAAACTCCGACGGGGCGGCGCTCTATGCCACGGATTTCCAACCCAGCCCATCCGGTTTTGTACGGATATTGGTGATCGACCGCGGCATGGCGGCCGAGCGCGCCGGCGCGCTGGTGCAGCGCGTGCTGGAGGTCGAGACCTACCGCACCCTGGCGCTGCTCGGCCTGCCGGAAGCGCAACGTCTGCTGCCCTCGATCGGCGCCTCGGAAGCGCGGCTCGCCGAAGTGACTGAGCAGATGCGGCTCGGCGGTGACCTTGCCAACAATCAGAAGCTGCTCGACGAGCTGACCTCGCTGGCCGCCGAGGTCGAGGCTGGCGCCGCCACCAGCCTGTTCCGATTCGGCGCGAGCCGCGCCTATGAGGAAATCGTCACCCAGCGGCTGCAGACCATCGGCGAACGCAAGGTCGGCGGGCTGCCGACCTGGTCGTCGTTCCTGGCGCGGCGCATGAAGCCGGCACTGCGCACCTGCGTCACCACCGAGGAGCGGCAGTCCAACCTGTCGCAGAAGCTGGCGCGTGCCGCCAACCTGCTGCGCACCCGGGTCGACGTCGAACTCGAGCACCAGAACCAGGAGCTCTTGAAATCGATGAATGCCCGCACCCGGCTGCAGATCCGGCTGCAGGCGACGGTCGAAGGGCTGTCCACCGCGGCCATCACCTATTATGTGGTTGGCCTGTATAGCTATCTGGTGAAGGGCGTGCAGGACGCCGGGCTGCTGCCGATTGACCCGGGCATTGCCGTTGCGGTGTTCGTGCCGTTCGCGGCGGCCGGCATCTGGTGGATGGTGCGGAGCATCCGCAAGCGCCATATCGGCAAGGAAAGCTAATCCCATGCGCAGCCGCGCCCGGTGCCTGTCTTGATTCGTCATCTCGCCGTGGTGTGGCGCTGGCTGGTTGCCGTGCTGGCGCTGGCCGCCATCGTACTGTCGCTGGTGCAATTGCAGCGTCAGGAACAGGGGCTGCGCATCACCGACCACACGGTCGGGGAAACGCCGGTGCGGGTGTTCCGGCCGGCCCATGGCGACAAGGCGCCGGTGGTGGTGATCGCCCACGGCTTTGCCGGCTCTCAGCAATTGATGCAGCCATTCGCGCTGACGCTGGCCAAAAACGGCTATGTCGCGGTGACTTTCGATTTCACCGGCCATGGCCGCAATCCGGTGCCGATGCGCGGCGATGTCGACGAGCCGACCCGGATCACCGGCGTATTGGTGGCCGAGACCGGCCGGGTCGCCGATTTTGCGCGCGCGCTGCCGGAAAGCGATGGCCGGATCGCGATCCTCGGCCATTCGATGGCTTCCGACATCGTGATCCGCTACGCCCAGGCCCATCCAGAGGTCGAAGCGACCGTCGCGGTTTCGGTGTTTTCGCCGGCGGCGACCGGCGAGCGGCCGGGCAATCTCTTGATCATCATCGGCTCGCTCGAGCCGTCGATGCTGATCAATGAGGGGCTGCGCATCATCAACCTGTCGGTCGGCGGCGGCGCCGAGCCGGGTCGCTCCTATGGCGACTTCAAGGATGGCAGCGCGCGCCGGCTGGCGCTGTCCTCGGGCGTCGAACATATCGGCGTCTTGTACAGCCAGGACAGCATGCGCGAAGCACTGACATGGGTGAACGAAGCGTTCGGCCGCCATGGCGACGGCTGGATCGATCGCCGCCCGATCTGGATGGCGCTCTTGTTTGCCGGGCTGATCGCGCTGGCCTGGCCGCTGTCGAAACTGCTGCCGCAGGCCGCCCCCGAACCGATGGGCGCCAGCCTGACTTGGAAGCAGCTTTTGCCAGCGGCATTGCTGCCGGCGGTGCTGACGCCGCTGATCCTGTGGAAGGCGCCGACCGAATTTCTGATCATCCTGCTCGGCGATTATCTGACGCTGCACTTTCTGGTGTACGGCCTGCTCACCGCAGCGATCGTGCTTTACCTGCAACGCCACACTCGCACCGGCTTGTTCCAGCCGCGCCCCCGGCCGCTGCCCGCACCGCATCACGGCCCCGGCACCCGGCTCGACCGCTTCCTGGCCTCGGGCACGGTGGTGCCGTCGGCCGGCAAGCTCGCGATCGCGGCGCTGGCGGTGTCGGCTTACAACATCTTCGCATTCGGCTGGCCGCTGAACGCCTATGCGTTCTCCTTCATGCCGATCGAGCCACGGCTGCATCTGATCGCCGCGGTGGCGGTCGGTTCGGTGATCTATTTCGTCACCGCGGAATGGATGTCGCACGGCAAGCATGCACGGCGCGGCGCCTATGCGCTGGTGAAGCTGTGCTTCCTGCTGTCGCTGGCGATCGCGGTGGCGCTCAATCTGAAGAAGCTGTTCTTCCTGATCATCATCGTGCCGGCGATCCTGCTGCTGTTCCTGGCATTCGGCCTGATCAGCAATTGGAGCTACCGCGCCACCAACCATCCGCTGCCCGGCGCGCTCGCCAATGCCGCGGTGTTTGCCTGGGCGATCGGCATCACTTTTCCGATGGTGATCCGCTGACGCCCCGAGCCGGCGCGCGGCGCGGCATTTGATCCAAATCTAACCGCGGCGCGCCGCCGGCGTTATGGATCAGAGTGCCGGGACTTATGGCGAATGGCGAGCGCGAACGCCGCTTTCTACAACAGCGCCGATTGGCGGTGAGGTGGTGGCGCGCGCCGGCTTTCAGCCGTGGCCAGGCTGCGAGGTCTGGTTCCGACGCCAATTCCGATGCCAAATTCCGCTACCAAGTGAGTGTCAGGCATGCTCGATCGCACCAACCCGAACTCTCCGCTGTGGACCCCGCCGCTGGCCGAGCCCGCGCCGCGCGAGCTGTGCACCGATTGCGGCGTGTCGCGGATGAGCGACCCCAAGCAATGCGGGCAGGCCTGCCAGTTCATCAAGCCGGACTATCCGGCGATGGAGCGGCAGGTGCATGGCCGCACCCGCGACCCGTCGCGGCCTGACGAACAGTTTTTCGGTCCGTTCCGGCGCATGCTGCGCGCCGCGATGAAGGCGCCGCGCGAGGGCGCGCAATGGACCGGCATCACCACCAGCCTCGCCCAGCGCCTGCTCGAAACCGGCACGGTCGAAGCAGTGCTGACCATGGCGGCCGACCCGAGTGACAAATGGCAGCCGGCGCCGGTGATCGTCACCGATCCCAAGGCAATGGCGCAGTGCCGCGGCATGCGCATGGGCTATGCACCGCTGCTGTCGCTGCTGGAGCCGGCGCGCGCGCGCGGCTTCAAGCGCATCGCCGTCACCGGCATCCCGTGCCAGATCTATGCGCTGCGCCGGCTCGAGAAAGAACTCGGCTTCGAGCGCATCTACGTGATCGGCACGCCCTGCTCCGACAACACCACCACCAAGAGCTTCCACCAGTTCCTGGACCTGCTGTCGGACCAGCCCGAGACCATCACCTATCTCGAATTCCGCGCCGACTATCATGTCGAGCTGCGGTTCGAGGACGGCAAGGTCAAGGAAATCCCATTCCTGCTGCTGCCGATCTCAAAGCTGCCGTCGGACTTCTTCCCGATCACCTGCCGGACCTGCGTCGACTACACCAACACGCTCGCCGACATCACCGTCGGCTATATGGGCGGCCAGGGCCAGCAATGGCTGCTGGTGCGCAACGAGCGCGGCGAGGAAATCCTTAAACTGCTCGGCGATGAAGTGCTGCTGAGCGAGCCGGGCAGCGCCGGCAAGCGCGCCGCGCCGGTGAAGGGCTTCTTGAAGAACACCGAACTCGCCGCGGGCGGCCTGCCGGTGCGCGGCATGCCGAACTGGCTGCGGCCGTTCATGGGCTGGCTGATGCCAAAGGTCGGGCCGCGCGGCCTGGAATTCGCCCGCGCCCGCGTGGAAATGAAGGCGGTGGAAACCGTGCTGCATCTGCGCCGCGCCTATCCGCACAAGATGAAGAACATGGTGCCGGCCCATGTCTGGGAGCTGGTGAAGCCGTACGGCGTCGAGCCGCAGGACGGCGAGCGCCGCTGATCACACCATGCGCGGTTGCGCCGCGGGAACCAGACCGGCGCGGTCTGGTTGTTGGAGCGCGCGCGGCCATTCCGGCCAGCGCAAGTTATCCAACTTGCTCCGGAGGCGACCGTGGATCAGGACATTCTCGACCATCTGAGAAAACTGCATACCAGGGCGATCGACGCCCGCAATGGCTACCAGGAAGCGCTGGACGAAGCCGACGGCCACGGCTGTTCGGCGCTGTTTCACGACATGATCGCACTGCATGAGGGGCACTCCCGCGCTCTGGCGGCTGAGCTGACCAAAGCCGGCGAAACGCCGGACGATGGCGGCTCATTCATGAGCCTGGTGCATGAGGCAATCATGAATGTGCGCGCGCTGTTCAACAGCCTCGACGAAAGCGTGCTGCCGGGCTTGATCGACGGCGAAAAGCGCAATGTCGAGACCTATGACGACGCGCTGCGCGCCATCACCCGCCCGCCGCTCGCCACGTTGTTGACCGCGCAGCGCGACGAGTTGCGGCAGCAGATCGCGAAGATGGAAGCGCAGCAGGCCGAGTTCGAGCACGCCGCGGCCGAAGCCCGGTAGCCGATCGCGCGTCGGCCTAGTCGCGCTTATAGCAACGGCGATTGCTACCAACCTATCCGCATGTCATGGCCGGGCTCGTCCCGGCCATCCACGTCTTTGATCTTGCAGCGATCTTAAGACGTGGATACCCGCGACAAGCGCGGGTATGACGGTCATTGATACGACCTGATGGTATGACACAGCGACCTTATGGAAAAAGGCCGGAGCAGCTCCGGCCTTTTTGCTGTGTCGAACTCAACGCCGAACAATGGCCGGGGCGAGCCCGGCCATCACCAGCGGCGCGATTCTAATCAATCGCGGGCGCTATTGTTCTTTGGTCGGCGTGCCGGTGTTGCCGGGCGAGGCACCAACGCCAGCGTCAGATCCGGTCGGCGAGACGCGCTGATCGGTCGCCGGATTGGCCGGCTGATAGGGCTTTGGCTGGTTCTGCGATCCAGGAGCCTGCAAGCCGCTCTGGCCGGTGGTCTGGCCGGCGGGCGACGGCGCCTGCGCGGTAAGCGAGTCGGACTTGTTGTTGTAGCCCACCGCCAGCAGCCCCATCGCGATCAGGGCGAATGCGGTGACGGCCAGCAGTTCCGGTCCCGCGCCGCTCGGCGCCAGAAAGCGGCCGTGGCCATCACCGGCCAGCGTATCTTCGGCGACATCGCGATTGCTGCGCGAGCGCAGGAAGTTGATGATGAAACCACCGACGATCACCACCCCTGCGGCCAGGGTGAAGAACATCAGCCAGCTGATGGGTTGATCTCCGTTCATGACTTTCCTCCGGTCTGTTGACGACCGAAGGAACGGAGCTTTGCGCGGTTAGTTCCCAGCCAATGATCGCCCGTGCCGGTTCCGCGGTCACGATCAGTTTCGCGCGTCGATCTGACCGTGAGCCGGCACCGCCTTGCCGCTTTCCGTGGACGGACTCTCGTCGGAGCGATCGCGCGCCAGCAGCCGCTGCACCGTGACGAAGAACACCGGCACGAACAGCAGCGCCAGCACCACCACCGCAATCATGCCGCCAGCGACGCTGGTGCCGATCGCGTGCTGGCTCTTGGCGCCGGCGCCGCTCGCGATCACCATCGGCAGCACGCCGCTGATGAACGCAAGACCGGTCATCAAGATCGGCCGGAAGCGTAGATGCGCCGCCTCCATGGTCGCCGCGGTCAGCGGTTTGCCTTCCTTGCGCAGATCCTTGGCGAATTCCACGATCAGAATCGCGTCCTTGGCCGCGAGACCGATGATCGTAATCAGCGCCACGGTGAAATACACGTCGTTGGGCAGGCCGCGGCCCGCCGCGGCAACCACGGCGCCGATCATGCCGAGCGGCACGGTGAGCAGCACCGCGATCGGAATCGTCCAGCTCTCGTAGAGCGCGGCCAGGCACAGGAACACCACCAGCGCCGACAGCGCTAGCAGGAACGGCGCCTGCGAACCCGACAGCTTTTCCTGCAGCGACTGACCGGCCCAGTCATAGCCGAAGCCGCGCGGCAACTGCCCCGCCAGCCGTTCCATCTCCTTGATGGCGTCGCCCGACGTGTAGCCGGCCTTAGCTTCGCCGGAGATACGCACCGCCGGATAGTAGTTGAAGCCGACGATCTGGGTCGGTCCCTTGATCCATTCGATGGTGGCGAAAGACGAGAACGGCACCAGCTCGCCGCGCGAATTCTTGACGTTGTAGGCCAGGATTTCGTCGGCATTCATGCGCGCAAACGTGTCGCTCTGCACGATCACACGCTGCATGCGGCCGCGGTTCGGGAAGTCGTTGACGTAGGCCGAGCCGAGATTGGTCGAGATGGTGTTGTTGATGTCCTCGAAGGTGACGCCGAACGCGCCGGCCTTCTCGCGGTCGATCATCAGATTGACCTGCGGCGACGGCGGCAGACCTTCGACATAGACCCGCTGCAACACCGGGCTGGCATTGGCGGCCTTGATCAGCTGGTCGGTCGCTTCCATCAGCGCCGTGTAGCCCTTCTGGCCGCGGTCCTGCAGACGGAAGCTGAAGCCCGCCGAGTTGCCGAGGTTGTCGATCGGCGGCGGCTCCAGCGCGGAAATACGCGCGTCGCGGATCGTGGACAGCGATTTATTGGCGTCATCGACAATCGCGCCTGCCGAATCCTCCGATCCACGCTTCGACCAATCCTTCAGGGTGACGAACGCCTGCGCCGTGTTCATGCCCTGGCCGAGGAACGAGAAGCCGGTCAGGAACGTGACGTTCTCGACGCCCGCGCGGTTGATCAGCCAATCCTCGACCGTGCGCACGACATTATAGGTGCGGTTATAGGAGGATTCCGGCGGCGTCTGCACGTCGACTGTCAAGAAGCCCTGGTCATCGATCGGCAAGAAGCCGCCCGGCATGCGCACGAACGCCAACACCAGCCCCGCGACCAGCACGGCATAGATGATCATCAGCCGGCCGGTGCGCTTCAGATTCCAGCCGACCACCCGCGCGTAGCGATTGCGGATGCCGTCGAGCGCGCGATTGAAGTAACCGAACACGCCCTTTTCGGCGTGGGCGTGCCCCGCTGTCACCGGCTTGAGCAGCGTCGCGCACAAAGCGGGCGTCAGCGTCAGCGCCATCAGCGCCGAGAAGCTGATCGCCGACACCATGGTGATCGAGAACTGCCGATAGATGATGCCGACCGAGCCGGGGAAGAACGCCATCGGCACGAACACCGCGACCAGCACCAATGTGATGCCGATAATGGCGCCGGTGATCTGCGACATCGCCTTCTTGGTGGCTTCCTTCGGCGCCAGCCCTTCCTCGGACATGATGCGCTCGACGTTTTCCACCACGACGATGGCGTCGTCGACCAGAATGCCGATCGCCAGCACCATGCCGAACAGCGTCAGCATGTTGATGGAATAGCCGAACAGCAGCAGCGACACGCAAGTGCCGAGCAGCGCCACCGGCACCACGATGGTCGGAATGATGGTGTAGCGGATGTTCTGCAGGAACAGGAACATCACCACGAACACCAGCAGCACCGCTTCGGCCAGCGTCATCAACACCTTGTTGACCGACGCCTGCACCACCGGGGTGATGTTGTAGGGGATCTCGTACTTGATGTTGGCCGGGAAGAAGCGCGACAGCTCCTTCATCTTGGCTTCGACCGCGCTCGCGGTCGCCAGCGCGTTGCCAGTCGGCGACAGCAGCACCGACAGACCGGCCACCGGCTTGCCGTCGAGCCGGGTGTTGAACTGGTAGCTGAGACCGCCGATCTCGATGCGCGCCACGTCGCGCAGCCGCACGGTCGAGCCGTCGGGATTGGCGCGCAGCACGATCGCGCCGAACTCGTCGGCCGACGACAGCTGGCCCTTCACGAGCACCAGCGCCGCGATCTTCTGGTCCTTGTTGGACGGCTCGGCGCCGACCGCGCCGGATGCGACCTGGGCGTTTTGCGCCGTGACGGCCTTGGTGACGTCGTCGGCGGTCAGATTGAAGCCGACCAGCTTGGCCGGATCGATCCAGATGCGCAGCGAACGTTCGGTGGAATACAGCGTGGCGCGGCCGACGCCCGGAATACGCCGGATTTCGCCGAGCACGTTGCGGATCATGAAGTCGCCGAGCCCGATTTCATCGAGCGTGCCGTCGGTCGAACTCAGCGTCACGATCTGCAGCACCGCGCTCGAGGCTTCTTCGATCAGAATGCCTTGCTGCATCACGGCCCGCGGCAAGCGGGCCTCGACGCGTTTGATGCGGTTCTGCACTTCCACCGAGGCCAGGCTCGGATCGGTGCCCGGCATGAAGTTGGCGATGATTTCGACCTGACCGAGCGAGTCCGAGGTCGATTCGAAGTTCAGAATGCCGCTAGCGCCGTTCAACTCCTCTTCAATCAGCCGCGTGACGCTGTTGTAGAGGTTTTCCGGCGAGGCGCCGGGATAGCTGGTCGACACCGAAATCGAAGGCGGCGCAATGATCGGATATTGCGCGACCGGCAGTTGCGGAACCGTGATGGCGCCGATCAGACAGATGAACAGCGCGATGACCCATGCGAAGATGGGGCGGTCAATGAAAAAAGAGGGCATGGCGGGCGCTTACTGGCTCGCTTTGACGATGGTAGCGAAATTGGTCTCGACCTGGTCCTCGCCAAGGTCGCTGACGACTTGGCGCGGCTTCACTTCATCGCCCGGGGCGAATTTCTGAAAGCCTTCGATCACGACGCGGTCTCCGGGCTTCAAGCCATCGAGCACCAGCCATTGGCCATCCTGCAGGCCACCGGTGCGAACCGGCTGCACCGCGATGCGGTTGTCGTCCTTGACCACGAACACCTCACTGCGGCCGGCGGCGTTGCGCTGGATCGCCTGCTGCGGCACCGCGATCGCGTCGGCGTCGACGCCCTTCTCGATCAGCACCCGGACATACATGCCGGGCAGCAGCTCGCGGCCGGGATTCTTGAACTCGCCGCGCAGCGTCACTTGGCCGGTGAAGGCGTCGACCTTGGCTTCTGAGAACAACAGCTTGCCGGCCAGCGGATAGATGGTGCCGCCGTCGAGCACCAACCGCACGCGCACCGCATCCGGCGCGATTTGGTCAAGCTCGCCGGAATCGAAGGCGCGGCGCAGTCGATTGAGTTCCGCCACCGGCTCGGTGAAGTCGGCATAGACGTTCTCGATCTGCTGAATGGTGGCGAGGCTGGTCGAGTCGTTCTGCACCACCAGCGCGCCTTCGCTGACCAGCGCGGCGCCGATCACGCCGCTGATCGGGGCGCGGATGGTCGCGTAATCGAGATTGAGCTTGGCGCGGGCCAGTTCCGCCTCGCGCACCGCCAGTTCAGCGCGCGCCTGGCGCATGGTGCCGGTCGCGATCTCGCTCTGCGCCTTGGAGGCGGCATTCTGGCTGGCCAGCGAGGTCATACGCTCGGCCTGCAGCGTCGCCTGCTCGAGCGCGGCGTGGGCCTTGGCGACCGCGGCCTCGGCGGCCTGCAATTCGACCTCGAACGGCCGCGGATCGATCCGGTATAGCGGGTCGCCGGCCTTCACTTCGCTGCCCTGCTGGAACATGCGCGCGACAATGATCCCCGAGACCCGCGGTCGGACCTCGGCAACCCGGATCGGCGCAATACGGCCCGGCAGCTCACGGATGATGGAACGGGGCTGCGCCTTGACGGTGTAAATCGTGACGTCTGGCGCGACTGTCGAGGAAGAGGCGGAGGCATCGCCCGGCGAATCGCATCCGGCCAGCAACGTCGCCAAGCTCAGCGTCGCCGCCAATCCGAACAGTCTTATCACCCGACTCATCAGTCCTATCCTCTCAAGCGTCGTCCCCCGGACGCCGCCACGAAAAATTCACCAATATTCCCTGCTCCCCTCCCCCCAGAGGTCACATGAAATAGATGAACAGACATTAATGTCGGATTTGTGCGGCACAACATAAGGCGACGGCGGCGCGTTGTCACATTCCCCCATCCCATTGCCGCAAAAGGGAAAAACTTTCCCCCCGGCGACGATTGGCCGCGTCTTGCGGCACCGGCAGCCCAAATCCTCGTTCCGCAGATGGCGGAACCGCGGATCATTTGCAATGGCAATGAGGCAAGTTTGCGGTCTGCGAGCGCCCCGCGGGGAGCCACGCAACGCCGGGGCGCGCCCGGTAGTGGCGCAAGGAACTGGCGATCGCTGCCGGCGGCGGGTGACGCTTGCGCGGAACCACAGGCTCGTGCGCAAAAAGCAAAACGCCGCAGGCATTGCTGCCTGCGGCGCTTTCGTGTCCGAAACGGACGTGTCGTCTTACTTCGACAGCAGCAGCGGCTGGCCGGAGAAGGACTTGTACTCGCCCTTCTGCTCGAGGATCAGCGGCGAGCCCGAAAAAGTGGTCTTGCTGTCGATCAGCAGCGGGGTGCCCGAGAAGAACTTGTTGCTGTCGAGCAGCAGCGGCATGCCCGAGAAGAACTTGTTGCTGTCGAGCAGCAGCGGGGTGCCCGAGAAGAACTTGTTGCTGTCGAGCAGCAGCGGCTGGCCGGAGGTACCTTTGTATTCGCTCATGGTGGTGATCCTACTTCAAGAGGACGGGAAGACCCAGCCAAGAAGACAGCGGGGTCGGGTTGTTCAGCAGCAGCGGAGTCCCCGAATAGTACTTCTTGTCGTCAATCAGCAGAGGAGTGCCGGAGAACGACTTGTAGGGACCGCTGCTGTCGAGCAGCAGGGGAGTGCCAGAGAAGAACTTGTCGCCCTTGAGCACAAGCGGCGTGCCCGACAAGAACTTCTTGCTATCGAGCAGCAGCGGCGTGCCCGAATAGGACTTGTACTCGCCCGACGTATCGAGCAGCACAGGGGCGCGCACGATCTTGGAGAACGGCGCAGCCTTGCAATCTTCATCATCAGCGTTGACCGACGCGCTGCTGGTCGCGGTGATCTTGCCCGGACCGAACTTGTCGAGCAGCGCCGACGCCTTGGCGCCGAAGCCGAACGACGCATTCACCGACACCAAAGCGCCACCGCGCTTGATCGCATCGAGGCAGGCAGCCTGCTCGCCGCGCGACACACCGGCGCGCCCAAGCGCAGCCAGGATGCTGTCGTCCAAGGTCGCACCATTGCTCGGCTGCGCGCTGGTCACCACGGCGTACCGATAGCCGTTGTTCTTCAGCTCGGTCTCGATCGACGGAATCTGTCGGGTCGAGTCGTACAGTCGGGTGATCTGCGTCATGACTTCTCCGTTTCAGTCTCAAGGCCGATCTCCGGCCGCGCCAGCAACTCATCCGCCTCGGCGAAGCCTTTCGGGCGCCGGATCAGCGGGATCATTGCTACGAGTGTCGCAAACAGCAAAACTATTTCGAGCGAGTAAACGAAGTGGTACCCCGCCGCAGGACCGAGCACAGTATTTGGTGCGAGAGCGTGAACAATGTCTCTCAAGATGCCACCAAGCGCGATCGCAATACCTGCAGCGGAAGCCTGTACCGCGCCCCACGCACCAAGCGCGAGACCGGCTTGATCCTTCGGCGCAGCGTTCATGGTGGCGGTCAGAGTGCCGTGACCAAACAGGCCGGCGCCAAAACCGATCATCAACGTGCCGAAGCCGAACAGCAGCGCCGATGAGAACGGCGCGGCCAAAATCACCGCCATGAACGCCGGAATACCGACCAGCGCGCCATAGCTCGCCATCCGGAACGGATCAGCACCGCGGCTGAGCACGCGCGACGCCAGACCGAAGCCGAACAGACCACCGACCGCCAGCGCAGCGGTGAGCTTGGTGGTGTCGCCGACGCTGAGATGCAGCACCTGGCCACCGAACGGCTCGAGCAGCACGTCCTCCATGCTGAACGCCATGGTGCCGAGGCCAACGGCGATCAGGCGACGCATCGCGTTGTCGCCCTTGATGTAGACGTTCCAGGAATCGCGGAAGGTGGTGGCCTGCTGCTGCGCGCGCGCCTTGGCCGCGCTGCTGCGGGTTTCCTGCTTCCAGACCGCGATCGCGTTCAGCACGATGGTAATCACGGCGGCGCCCTGAATCACCTGAATCAGGCGGCCCGGCGAAAATTCAGCAAGCAGCGCG
This sequence comes from Rhodopseudomonas faecalis, assembly GCF_003217325.1. Taxonomy (GTDB): domain Bacteria; phylum Pseudomonadota; class Alphaproteobacteria; order Rhizobiales; family Xanthobacteraceae; genus Rhodopseudomonas; species Rhodopseudomonas faecalis. Next base: position 80,602 of record NZ_QJTI01000010.1, on the reverse strand, counting down.
CCATACACGAAGGCCGCGACGATCATGCCGAGCAGCAGCATGGTGTACATCAGCCCCACCACCTTGGGGCGGGACTCGGGCGCGGCAAGGTCGGTCGCCAGCGCCAGACCAACGGTCTGGGTGGTGTGCACGCCAGCGCCGATTAGCAGGAATGACAGCGCGGCTGCAAATTGGCCGATCCACACCGGCGCATGACCGGCTTCACCGCCGCCGGACAGCACCAGCAGCGCGAACGGCAGAATGGCGAGACCGCCGAACTGCACCATGGTGCCCTTGTACAGGAACGGCACGCGGCGCCAGCCCAGCACCGACTGATGCACGTCGGAGCGATAGCCGATCAGCGCACGGAACGGCGCAAAGATCAGCGGCAACGAAATCATCACGCCGACGATCGACGCCGGCACGTTCAATTCGACGATCATCACCCGGTTGAGCGTGCCAACGAGCAGCACCAGGGACATGCCGACGGAAACTTGAAAAAGGGAGAGTCGCAGCAGCCGCGACAGCGGCAAGTCTGGCGTTGCGGCATCCGCGAAAGGCAGAAAGCGGGTGCCCAACGCGATCCAAGCCTTCATCACTTTTTGGCTGACTGGATTCATCGCCGAGCGTTCCAACTAATGCGAGACAGGCGGATCAAACGGATGCAGCACCGGCCTCTATCGAGAAGGTGGAATTTCCTCTTCGTAGCCACGCCGTTCAACCCAACGCCTCATGACCACAAAGTAAGCGACCGGGACCCTTAGATCCCGGTCCAGCAAAACTAGCTCACTGAAGAGCTGGCTTAGCCAACGTTGACCGAGCTCTCGATCGCCGCGGTCTTACCGTTCCAGTACTTCGGGAACCAGGTGGTGTTCGACAGCAGAGCGAGGTGGACGAGGATCGCGATCACGGTGACGCTGCCCAGCAGGAGGGGCAGACCAACGGTCGGCTTCACAACGGTCCAGATACGACCTTGATTCATTGTTTCTACTCCTTCGCTTAGCGCTTAGTGCAGCCAGGGGGTGTAAACGTAGGCGAGGAAGTGAGCGAAGATCGCCACCGCGCCGAACACGCGGGTGCCGTCGATCACATGCTTGTGGAGCTCTTCCGACTCCGCAATCGTCAGACCAGTCGGCCAGACCTTGTTCAGATCGTCTGCCATTAGAAACCTCCTCAGAGACTTACGACCAATTCGTGCTGAACCCGCACGAGGGTTTTGCCGTGGCATCGAGAAAATCTCGGTGTGCCCCGGCCGGTCCAAAGTCCCGCTTGGCGCCGGCCGTCTTGTCTGACTTTCAAACAAGACGACGTCCGACCAGCGCGATGGCTCTGGGCTTCACTGCAGCGCCTTCAAGCCAGACCTATGGTCTTGGATAAAGGCTCCCGTGAGAGCGGGTGTAAGAAACACCTGACACCGGTTCTTGTCAACTAAACGTGACAATGGGCCGCTGTTTTGTGATTTGGCGGAAAGTTCGGATTTTGGAACTGGAACCGGAAGGTTTCGCGCCCCGCACGGAACGGGGCGATCGCCTCAACGCGCTCCTAGCCGGTTAATCGGTTGATTCACATCCCATTCCGGCTTTTGTCCGGCTACGGCCACGGCTGCGGGCGATGCAACGGCCGCGCCTACCCCGCCCACGCAGTGCTGCCATGCGGGCGGCGCTGTCAGGAATATTCTGACTCGGCCGAGTGGGCCGCCCGGCCCGGCCGATCACGGCGCGACCTGCCGCCGATGAGATTGGTTCTCTGGTTCTTGAGCCGCATCAAAGATATGCGGCAGTACCATTGTCAATCTAGCATGACGCTTTGGGTGGTCCGCGACATTCCTGCAAGCAGCCTGAAACCGCTTCGCGGTTCCAGCGCGGACGCTCTTGTTGCCGCCCCAACCGCAGAATGCCGGTGTGCCCGATGGATCAACGGTTAAAGGACACGGAAACGTTGGCGCCGCTCCGCGCGTTCGTGGCAGAAGATTGCCCAATGGTGTTCAACCGCGTCGATACGGTGCGCGGTTTTGATGGAACCCGTTCAGCCGATGAGACCGCGACGCGCGCAGCCGTCGATGGCCGCTCCAATGTCGTGGTGCTCGATCTGACGGCGCCGGACAGCGACGGCCTGGAAACGGCGCGCGCCTTCATGGCCAACAGCCCCGGATGCCGGGTGCTGGCGCTGACCGCGCAGGATGCCGACCGCAGCTATCTGCGCCGGCTGCTCGATGCCGGCATCTCCGGCTATGTCTCGCAGCGCTCCAGCGCCGCCGAACTGATGCAGGGCATTCGCACGGTCGGTGCCGGCGGCGTGTACCGCGACCCGGCGATCAGCGATCGGCTGGTCCATAGCCGCCCGGCCGAAACCGATAGCCGCGCGGCGGTTGCCGAGCTGAGCGCCCGCGAGATCGAAGTGCTGAAACTGGCGGCCGCCGGCCACAGCAACAAGACCATCGCCGCCAAGCTGCAGATCGGCTCCAAGAGCGTCGAGACCTATAAAGCGCGCGGCATGGCCAAGCTCGGCTTCCACTCGCGCGTCGAAGTGGTGCGCTTTGCCTTGAGCGTCGGCTGGCTCAGCCCGCAGTAATCCGCGTAGCCTTTCCTTACAGCGCGGTGCGCGTCAGCCGCACCCGCCACACCGTCGGCCCCAGTTCGAGATCGTGCCATTGCGCCTGGTCGCCATGCACCATCTCGAAATAGCCGCGGATCGGCTGCGGCGAATGGTCGGAGATCAATTGCAGGCTGGCGTCTTCCGGCAAGCGATCGATCAGCCGGCGCACCGTGTCATGGCGACGTTGCGGCTCGATGGTGCGCACGTCGAGAATGGCCTCGTTGTTGACGGGGTTATGGTCCCGGACATCTGGCATGCACGATCTCCCTGAAGTGATGATGGCCGTCATTCCGCGACCGCCGGGGATGGCTTCGAGATTGGCGGCGATCGCCGCTGATAGCCAAACAGCAGCGGACCAAAGCTGATCGCAAAGCCGAGGAACGCCAGCACCCAGGCGAAGGCCGCCACATGCAGCAGCACAAAACTCCAGTCCGTATCGAGCGCCGCCCAGATCCGCGCGAGCGCCGCCACCGCCGCCGCGCCGTAGATCGCCTGCGTCGAGATCGAGGCCGCCAAGCGCTGGCCGGTGTGGCCGAGGCTGGCGCGGGTCATCACCGCCAGCGTCATCACGCCGGCCGCACCCGCCATCCAGGCGTGCAGACCGGCGCTCGGTGCCAGCCAGCCGAAACAGGCCGCCGCGGTGAGCAGGAAACCGGCCGGCACGAACAGATAGCCAATATGCAGCACCAGCACCAAGCGGTCCCTGAAGGTGCGATAGCCGGCCCAGCGGCCAAGCCGCACCGCCTGCAAGAAGCCGGCGAGCGTGAGCGCCAGCCCGGCGATCACCGCATTCGGCAGCGCCACCCACAGCGCCAGCGCGATCACGCTGGTCGCCACCGTCGCGGTGTCGAAGCGGTTGAACGGCGTCGGCAACCGGCCTGGGTTTTCTCGCACCAGCCAGTTGCGGGTGAAACTCGGAATGATGCGGCCGCCGATCAGGCTGATCAGCAGGATCACCACCGCGGCACCGATGCGGATGGAAAGATCGGCGCGGCCCTGCATATGCGCTTCGAGATGGAAACCGGCATTGCCGGCGAGCAGCAGCGTGGTCAGCAGCACCACCGGCAGATTGTTCCATTTGCGCCCGGCGATGATCTCGCGGGCGATCACCACCACCACCGCGGCCAGGAACGCGATATCGACCAGCATCGCCGGCAGCCAGCCGAGATCGGCGGAAAAAGCGGTGGCCACCCGGCCCGCAAACCACAGCACCACCAAAGTGAGCAGCGGGCCGCCCTGCAGCGGCAGCCGTCCGGTCCAATTGGGGATCGCGGTGAACAGGAAGCCGGTGATTACCGCCGGCAGATAGCCATAGAGCATTTCATGGGCGTGCCAGTCGCGCGGCGCGAACGCGGTCTGCAAACTGAGCTCGCCTTCATAGAATGGCAGCCAGATCAGCACCGCCAGTGCCGCGAACAGGGCGCCGCTGAAGAAGAACGGCCTAAAACCGCTCGACAACACGGCCGGGCCACGATGCGGATGAAAACGGGGGATCGGACTCATGATTAGCGGTTCCCGGATCAAGGACGCCGCGGCACGCCGCCGCCTTAATGGTCTTAATCAGGACCGAGACGGCGAAGTTGTTCCAGCGCAAGCTCAGAGGTGATTGATCAGGGCAGCGGCGACACGCCGATCACTGGTGCGTGAAGCCCGAGCAGCGTCAGCCAAACGGCCATGGCGATCAAAAGCCGCTTCACGCTGATGGCGCGCAGATCGGGGCGCCAACGCCCGGTGATAAGCGCGGTCAACGGCAGCAGCGAGGTGTTGCGCGCCAGCTCCGTCCAGCGCGCGGCGCCGAGCTGGCGGCGCTTACGGCGATCGATGATCACCATGCCGAGCAGCGCGATCAGCACGAACAATCCGAACAGAATGACATGCGCGAGATCGCCATTCGGCAATAGATGCGCGCCGGCCCACAGCGCGATCGCCCAAAGCAGCGGATGCCGCGCCACGCCGGCGATACCCGGATGATCAGGATCGAACGCCAGCTTCGGATTGCCGCCGAATGATAGCGGATTGGCGGCGCCCACTCCGAACGCGGCCAGCACACAGGCGAGCGGCATCGCCAGATTGGGACCAAGCATCTGCCAGGTCGCAAATGGCCACAGCTCCACGAATGGCGCACGCCCGGCGGCAACGATCAGCCAGCTCAGCACCGCCAGCGACACCGTGCTGTACAGCACCAGGAACCAGCGCTCGCCGCACCAGCGGATCAGCGTGGCGCGCACCGCAGGCCGCGCCGGCAGCGCATGGCTGAGCAGGAACAGCACAAAGGCGGCGCTGAACTCGAACCAACCGCTAACAGGCGCGACTGCGGCCGTTGTCATACTCTGCCCTCGTGCCGTCGAGCTTGATCGGCATTCATCGATCATGCGCTCTTAGGGCACTGCCGCCACCGAGACTTTGTTGCAGGGCAACCTTCTGGCTATTCTTGCTGTGCTATCAGCCGCGACACATCGCGGGCGCCGTCGACGATGCGGACGATCTGCACGCCCTGCTCGACCGAGCGGTACAGCGCAATCCAGCGCTCGATCACCAGCATCCTGGCGTCGGCGGCAATGTCGCTGCGCTCCGGGCCGGCGTCATGGCGGCGGATGAGTTGACGACGGCAATCGCGCTCATGGTTCGCTTTCCTCTCGGTCGGATGCCCACAACGGCATCTCGCCTCGGCGGGCCGATGCTGGAACCAGCGACATCGACAGAGCGGAACTACCAAGTAATGTAGATGTCACCGCGATCAGCGGTCCACATTGCGAGGGCCTTCCCCTGATCGATGGCATCTTTAACTGCCCCGGTCGGATTGGACTGATGCGTGACGCTCATCCCCTGCAAGCCCCCCGGGCTGCCAGAATAGCTGACCGACGACTGATAATTGAGACCAGCGACGTCGGAGGCTTTCTGAATCTGGATGGTGCCACTGTCGATGGCCGTCTGCAGCGCCGCGACTTTCTCTGCGGGGGCCCCGGATAAGGAGGTCAAGAGAGCATCTTTGATCTTGTCGATAAACGCACCATCCGAGATCGTAGGATCGCCATATTTCGAGCCAGCTTCCCATTGGGTTGTGCCGCTGGTTGGAGTTTGCGTGCGGCCGCTGAGTTTGTCGAACAACGACGTTCCATCGTCGGACTTTGCCTTCGACGCGGAGGTCTTGCCCTCAGGGCTCTGCAGCGATTGCACCAGATCCGAGAGTTTGCTGGCGGCGACCTGCTCCGTCTTGGCCCGCGCCAGAATCTGCTTAGCGCGGTCGGAGAGATCGACGATATCGACCGGGTTGCCGCTGGCCGATGACGCGACTTGGTCTGACTTCGTGGTCGCTGAGGCGGACGTGCCGTCAACGGTCGCGGCCGACGCCGCATTCCTCAAGAGAGAGGCGACGGCACTGGTGGCGGATGAATTGACGGCGGCAATCGTGCTCATGGCTCGCTTCCCTTTCGGTCTGATGCCCGCAACGACATCTCGCCTCAAAGTAGCAACTTGCTGCAACTCAACAATCTGTTGAAAGGCAACGATTTTGGCCGTTTGTATGAAGAAACGGTTAAGATCGACACTCAGAGTAGGTCGAGGCGGACGGCCTTGGCGACCGCCTGCTCGAGCGTCGCGCAGTCCAGCTTGCGCCGCGCCGTTCGCAGGTAGCCGTGAACGGCGCTGTTCGACAGATCCAGGTCGCCGGCGATTTGTGCCGCCGTGCGGCCACGAACCAAGCCGTTCAGGCATTGTCGCTCGCGGCTCGACAGCGGACGCATCACATAATCAAGCCGCAAGCCCGCCAGCCGCATCGCTCGATCGTGAAGGTAGTGCGCCAGCAGGTGAAAATCTCGCAAATAGCTGAACCGCCACCGATGCCAATGATCGTCCGCGGCGTTGGTCGTGACGGTGAACAACGCGCGCTCGGCGGCAGGGCCGCGGATCGGCAAGGTAAAGCCATGGCGGCCAACGCCAAAACTCTCCGCCTCGGCGAAGAAGTGGCACGCCTCCGGCGTGGCATGCTCGACGCTCATCCAGTCGATCGGCAGCACGGCGTGTCTGCCAGCGACGACGACCGGGTCGATGCTAAAATAGCTCTGCTCCACGTAGCGCTTCACCCAGGCGTCGTCATAGGTCAGCAGCAGCACCGGATTCGGCTGTTCGCAGGAGGGAACATCGGTGGCGTGATAAACGAGATGCGCAACCCCACTTTCGCTGCGCCAATCGACAAGGATGCTGGCCAGACCATCCATGCTCGTTGCGCGTTCGATAGCCGTGAGTGCTTGATCGATTTCCATGCGTTGCTCCGCGCACAAATCTATCAACGCAGATGCACAACACAATTCGATTTGTACGGACGTTCCGCTGCTAATCTACGGTGCTGAAACACCCGTCCCTCCTGGAGTGCGACTGGGAATCGCACCTCCAGACAGGGCAGCGCGTCACACGTTGAACACCGCCGTCAGCGCCGCTTTGGCTTCTTCCTGGATCCGCCGCAGATGATCCTCGCTGACAAAGCTCTCGGCGTAGATCTTGTAAACGTCCTCGGTGCCGGATGGACGCGCCGCAAACCAGCCATTGGCGGTCACGACTTTGACGCCGCCGAACGGCTGGTCGTTGCCCGGCGCTTTGGTCATCACCGCTTCGATCGGCTCGCCGCCGAGCTCCTGCATGCAAAGCGATTCCGCCGTCAGCGACTTGAACTTGGCCTTCTGTTCGCGGGTCGCCGGCGCATCGATGCGCTCATAATAAGGCTGGCCCAGATCCTCGGCGAGCTTCTGATAGAGCTGGCCCGGATCGGACTTGGTGACGGCGGTGATTTCCGCGGCCAGCAGACCGAGGATCAAGCCGTCCTTATCGGTGGCCCACACCGTGCCGTCGCGGCGCAGGAACGAGGCGCCGGCGCTTTCCTCGCCGGCAAAGCCGAACGAGCCATCCTCGAGCCCTTCCACGAACCATTTGAAGCCGACCGGGGTCTCGACCAGCTTGCGATCCAGCCGCGCGGCGACGCGGTTGATCATCGCGCTCGACACGATGGTCTTGCCGATCGCGCTGTCCGCGCGCCAGCCCGGACGATGGCGGAACAGATAGTCGATCGCCACCGACAGGAAATGATTGGGATTCATCAGGCCAACCGACCGGGTGACAATGCCATGCCGGTCAGCGTCGGTGTCATTGGCGAAGGCGACGTCGAAGGTGTCGCGCATGCCGATCAGCCGCGCCATCGCATAGGGCGAGGAGCAATCCATCCGCACCTTACCGTCCCAATCGGCGGTCATGAAGCGGAAGGTCGGGTCGATGACGTCACTGACCACGGTGGCGTTCAGGCCATAGCGCTCGATGATCGGCTGCCAGTAATGCACCGCGGCGCCGCCGAGCGGATCGATGCCGATCTTCACGCCGGAGGCGCGGATCGCCTCCATGTCGATCACATTGCCGAGGTCCTCGACATAGGGCATGATGAAATCGTGCCGGTGAATATGCGGCGACTTGCGGGCGCGATCGAGCGGAATCCGCTTGATGCCGCGCAGCATGTTCTCGAGCAGCGCGTTGGCGTTCTTCTCGATCACGCTGGTGATGTCGGTGTCGGCCGGGCCGCCATTGGGCGGATTATATTTAAAGCCGCCGTCTTCGGGCGGATTGTGCGACGGCGTGATCACCACGCCATCGGCCAAGCCACTGTCGCGGCCGCGATTATAGGTGAGGATGGCGTGCGAGATCACCGGGGTCGGCGTAAAACCGTCCTGCGCGTCGATCATCACATCGACTTCATTGGCGGCGAACACTTCCAGCGCGCTGGCGAGCGCCGGCTCGGCGAGCGCATGGGTGTCGATGCCGACGAACAGCGGCCCGGCGATGCCGGCTTCGCGGCGATAGTCGCACACGCTCTGCGCCACCGCCAGAATGTGGGCTTCATTGAAGGCGTTGTTGAAAGCGGAGCCGCGATGGCCGGAAGTTCCGAATGCCACCCGCTGCGCAGGCACGGCCGGGTCGGGCTTGCCGGAAAAATATGCCGTCACCAGCCGAGGCACATTCACCAGCATTGACGATTCCACCAACTGACCCGCCAACGGGCTGACTTCCGCAACCATTCCCCACTCCTGAATCAATCAGAATCACCGCGGCCCATGGCCTCCGGCCGACCGCAACATGCCACGCCGACGAGCAGATTTGAATTTCCCTCGCCTGCGACCAAGGTCTGGCCCGCCGGCGGCCCCACAGACCGGCGGCCGCGCGCCGACCACGGCCGCTGCCCAAGCTGTTGGAACCATTGGCAGCCGACGACACGCCTATGCTGGCGGCTCGCTAGGCGCGTGCCGCGCGGCCGTCAAGAGCCGGCAGTTTTGTCCTGGGGAGAAGCGGCGCTGCGATGCCATCAACATCGCAGCGTTTCCAGCTAGATGAACGGCCGGCCGCCGGTGACAGCGATGGTGGCACCGGAGACATAACTCGACAGCGGATCGGCCAGCATCACATAGGCGGTGGCGAGCTCGGCCGGCTGTCCCGGGCGCTGCATCGGCGTCTGTTTGCCGAATTCAGCCACCGCCTGCTGCGGCATGGTCGAGGGGATCAGCGGCGTCCAGATCGGCCCGGGCGCGACCGCGTTGACGCGAATGCCGCGCTCCGCCAGCATCTGCGCCAAGCCGCCGGTGAAATTCTGGATTGCACCCTTGGTGGTGGCATAGGCCAACAGCGTCGGGTTCGGATTGTCGGAATTGACCGAGGCTGTGTTGATGATCGAGCCGCCCGGCTTGATATGCGGCACCGCCGCCTTGGTCAGATAGAACATCGCGTGGATGTTGACCTTGAAGGTCAGCTCCCACTCCTCGTCGGAAATGTCTGCGATGTCCTTGAACGAGGCTTGGTGCGCGGCATTGTTGACCAGAATGTCGATGCCGCCGAATGCCTGCACTGCGTGATCGATCACCCGCCGGCACTGCGCCGGGTCCTGCAGATCGCCCGGCACCAGCTCTGCACGCCGGCCTTCGTGCTCGATCAACGCTTTCACTTCCTGCGCGTCGTCATGTTCGTTGAGATAGGAGATCAGCACATCGGCGCCCTCGCGCGCATAAGCGATCGCGACCGCGCGGCCGATGCCGCTATCGCCGCCGGTGATCACCGCGCGCAAGCCCTGCAGCCGACCGGAGCCTTGATAGCTGTGCTCGCCATGATCAGGCCGCGGCTGCATCGCCGCGGTGCTGCCGGGCATCGGTTGCGGCGGCGAGGTAAAGGGCGGCTTTGGAAAATCAAGCATGGTTCCTCCATGGCCACAGCGCCCGGACAAATCACCGGGGCTCGGCGCGGTCGTCGTCACTGATCAGGGATGACTATTCTGGAACGCCTTGATCGCCTTGTTGGCGATCCGGATCTTGTTGCGTTCGCCGCGGCAATACAGATCGACCACCACATCGAGCAGTTGCTCATGGGCACCGAACATCGGCGGAATAGCACCCGCAAGCCGCAGATAATCGAAGGCGATGTCATAGGCCTCGTCGACCACCGCAAACCCGGCGGCGAGCGAATTGGAAGCCAGCATACGCGCCACTCCTTTGAGGAGTGGAAAACATGGTGCGCGATTTCGTTCCTCGGCGAACCGATCCGGCGAACGGGTTCCTGGCGCCGACTACGGACCCATGGCGCGCGGATCGATCACCGGCTTGCGCGGCACCACCGGCGCGAGGTTGCTCGCCTCTTCCTTGCTGAGGAACTGATCGAGCGTACTTTGGATCTTCTCCTTGACCTCGTCCGGACCGCGGTCGCTCATGTCGGTGTGCTGGAAGTCGGTCGGCACGATATCGATGCCGGCTTCCTTGGCGGTCTGGTCGTCAGGCAGCACGCCGGGATCGGTCTTGAAGCGCGGATCGTTGGAGCGGAACGACAGGATGCGCGCCGCGCCGGAGGTCACGAACGGCACGCGCAGATTGTCCAGGGTGACGACGCGGCGCACCATTTCCGGATGCTGCTGTGCAAAAAACATCGAGATGTCGCCGCCATTGGAATGACCGACCAAGGTCAGGTGGTCGTAGTCGGCGTCGGGCATCAGTTTCTTCAGATTGCCGAGCGCGAAGAAAATATTCTTCAAGCCGCGCTCATAGACGCCGAGCCGGCCGACATAGAGCGAACCCGGCTTGGTCATCAGCGGCACGTCGGACGGCAGATCATGCTGGATGCTGGCGACCAGATAGCCGCGCGCCGCCAGCACGTTGGCGATGAAAGAATATTCCGTGTTGCGCACGGTGTTGCCATGGCTGACGATCGCCACCGGCAATTTCTGGATGCCGGCAATGGCTTTCATCTCGACGTCACGCCGCACTGCCAGCGCCACCACCACCTCGCGGTTGCGAGACGCATCAAGCCAGGACACGGTTTCGTGCCGGATAGCGAACTTACTTGCCAGGTAGTACTGCGCGGTCGCGAGCACCAAGATCCCCAGCAGCACAAAGAGTTTCTTCTTTATCGTCATCCGCGCAACTGGCCTGCGATGTTGAGACACCAATTGATAGCGCGAAACCACAGGGTTTTGCACGCCCTGTGTTGACGGACTCGTAGGTATGTTTACCGCGGTTGTCCGCTCAGCGTGTCAGTTCGGCCAGCGTGCTTTCAATCTGCGCCGCGCTGTACGGTTTCGGTACAAACCGGGCGCGTACCGGCAGGTCCGGCTCGTTGATATGGACATGGCCGGAGGTGGTAATGATCTCGATCGGCGGCCACCGGCCGCGGACCGCCTGGGCCAGTTTTAGGCCGTCCATCGAGCCCGGCATCTGGATGTCGGTAAACACCACGCGGATGTCGTTGCGGCTTTCCAGGATCGCGATCGCCTGGTCGGCATTGGCGGCTTCCAGTACGACAAAACCCGCCGACTCGATCATGTCGACGGCGTGCATTCGCAGCAAGGGCTCGTCCTCGACTACCAAGATTACTGGCCGCGGGTGCGCCAATCCCGACATCTGATCAACCTCGTTCAAGCTTAACCAAGTGCTTGATGCCGCTATTGTTCCCGCTCGTTGCGAGCTTCCTGTGGATCATCCCAGGGCGGAAGGGCATCAAGCGCACCTAGTCCGCGCGGCAGTCAAGATTGCCGCGCTTCCCACAGTGACAGCGAGCGGCCCGCCATGTCGTAGTGAGCGCCCTTTCGCGCCAGCGGTATCCGGTTTTCGCCCGGCCGGTTGGTATCGATCAGGCATTCCCAGACCCGGCAGCGCGGCACATCGGGAAACACGAAGCGCACCGTGTCATGGTGGGCGTTGAACATCATAAACAGCGTGTTGTCCGAGCCCTTGCGCCGGATGCCGGTGACCTGCGCCCGCCCATCCAGCAACATGCCGACGCAGCGGGCATTGCCGTCGTTCCACTGATCAGGCGTCATTTCCGACCCGGCCGGATCGACCCAGGTCACATCCTTGATCCCCAATTCCTCATTGAATGCGCCGGTGAGAAACCGGCCGCGATGAAACAGCGGTTGACGTTGCCGGGTCTGGATCAGCTTGCGGGTGAAGTCGATCAGCGCGCGGCCGTCATCATCGATCGCGTCCCAGTTCAGCCAACTGATCTCGTTGTCTTGCGCGTAGGCGTTATTATTGCCCTGCTGGGTCCGGGCGAACTCATCACCGGCCAGGATCATCGGCGTACCGCGCGACAGCAGCGTGGTGGCGAGCAGGTTGCGCATCTGCCGGAAGCGCAGATCAACGATGGCGCGGTCGTCGGTCGGCCCCTCGACGCCATGGTTCCACGACAGATTATGGGAGTGGCCGTCGCGATTGTCCTCGCCATTGGCCTCGTTGTGCTTGTCATTGTAGGAGACGAGGTCGTTGAGCGTGAAGCCGTCATGGGCGGTGACAAAATTCACCGACGACCACGGCTTGCGACCGCGCTTGTTGAACAGATCGGGCGAAGCCGACAGCCGCGTCGCGAATTCGGCGAGCTTGCCCTCGTCGCCCTTCCAGAACGCCCGCACCGTGTCGCGAAAGCGATCATTCCACTCCGCCCAGCCCGGCGAGAACCGGCCGACCTGATAGCCGCCCGGCCCGCAATCCCAGGGCTCGGCGATCAGCTTGACCTGGCTCAGTACCGGGTCCTGGCGGCAGGCATCGAGGAAGCCGCCGCCCTCATCAAAGCCATAGGGCTCGCGCGCCAGAATGGTGGCGAGGTCGAAGCGGAAGCCATCGACCCGCATATCCTGCGCCCAATAGCGCAGGCTGTCGGCGACCATCTGCAACACCCGCTGGTGGGACAGATTCACCGTGTTGCCGGTGCCGGTGTCGTTGATGTAATAGCGCCGGTCCGGCGCCAGCCGGTAGTACGAGGCGTTGTCGATGCCCTTGAACGATAGCGTCGGGCCAAGCTCATTGCCCTCGGCGGTGTGGTTATAGACCACGTCCAAAATGATCTCGATTCCAACCCGGTGGAATTGCGAGACCATTTCCTTGAATTCATTGACCGAGGGGCCGGACAGATAGCGCGCCTGCGGGGCAAAAAAGCCGATCGTGTTGTAGCCCCAGTAATTGCGCATGCCCTTGTCGACCAGATAGCTATCGTCGATGAAGGCATGGATCGGCAATAGCTCAACCGCGGTGATGCCGAGATCGCGGATGTAATCGATCACCTGATGATACATCATGCCGGCAAAAGAGCCGCGCAGCACTTCCGGCACCGCCGGATGGCGCATGGTGTAGCCGCGCACATGGGCCTCATAGAGCACGGTGCGCTCCCAAGGCACGTTGGGGCGGCGCTCCTCACCCCAGGTAAAAGCCGGGTCGATCACCCGGCTTTTCGGCATGAACGGCGCGCTGTCGCGCTCGTCGAATGACAGATCGGCGTCGGGCGAGCCGATCGTGTAGCCGAACAGTGCCGGGTCCCATTGCAGCTCGCCGACAATCTGGCGGGCGTAGGGATCGAGCAGCAGCTTGTTGGGGTTGAAGCGGTGGCCTTCGGTTGGCGCGTAGGGGCCATGCACGCGGTAGCCATAGATCTGACCCGGCCGCGCATCGGGCAGATAACCGTGCCAGACCTCATCGGTGTATTCCGGCAGCTCGATGCGCTCGATCTCGCGGCTGCCGCCACTCTCGAACAGGCACAGCTCGACCTTGGTGGCGTGCGCAGAAAACAGCGCGAAATTGACGCCGAGCCCATCCCAGGTGGCGCCGAGCGGAAATGGCCGGCCCTCGAGCACGCGATGGCGCAGGATCGCCGGCGCATTCGCGGGCACGCTGCCGATCACACGAGCAATTTGGTCCACGGAAAGAGCCCCCTTTTTCATTCCAACTGCCATCAACCCGGAACTGGCGAAAAAGTTCAGCGTTCGCAGTCGCCTCACGCCGGAACCGATGTGACGGCCAGCCGTTTGTTCCGACGCGCTCACCACTTCCGCACAACCTCCACCTCACGGATCGTCACGCAGCCTTTGGGATAGTCAGGTCATGACGGTTGCCAGCCCGCCACCCGCCAGCACCACCTCTGCCAGCACGGCGCCGGCCCCGACCGCTGGCCGCCTGCCGCGCTTTGGCCCTCAGCTCGTTGACGGCGGCGTGCTGTTTCGGCTGTGGGCGCCGAAGCGGCCGCGTGTGTTGTTGCGGCTGGAGGGCGAGAGCGTGGCACGGGCCATGCGACAGGCCGATGACGGCTGGTACCTGTTGGAGCTGCCCGGCGCTGGGCCGGGCAGCCGCTATTGGTTTGAGTTCGAGGACGGCTTGCGGGTGCCCGATCCGGCGTCACGCTTTCAGCCGCTGGATGTCCATGGCCCGAGCGAGGTGATTGACCCGCAGCGTTATCGCTGGCGCGATCAGCATTGGCGCGGCCGGCCCTGGCATGAGGCGGTGATCTACGAACTTCATATCGGCGCCTTCACGGCAGCAGGCACCTTCCAGGCGGCGATCGAGCGGCTCGACCATCTGGCCGAGCTTGGCGTCACCGCAATCGAGCTGATGCCGGTCGCGGAATTCCCGGGCCAGCGCAATTGGGGCTATGACGGTGTGCTGTTGTTCGCGCCGGACGCCAGCTATGGCCATCCCGACGATCTGAAAGCGCTGGTCGATGCCGCGCATGCCCGCGGGCTGATGGTGCTGCTCGACGTGGTCTATAACCACTTCGGCCCGGACGGCAATTACCTCGCCGCCTACGCGCCGCTGTTCAACGACCGCCATCACACCCCCTGGGGCGCGGCGGTGAATTATGACGGCGACGGCGCCGCGCTGGTGCGCGAATTCATGCTGCAAAACGCGGCATTCTGGATCGAGGAGTTTCACTTTGACGGGCTGCGGCTCGACGCGGTCCACGCCATCAAGGACGACAGCGCCAATCATCTGCTGGCTGAAATACCCGCACGGCTGCAACGGGCAGCAAATGGCCGGCCGATCCATCTGATCATCGAAAACGAAGAGAACGAAGTGTCACGGCTGCTGCGCAGCGATGACGACGCTCCGGTGCAATACACCGCGCAATGGAACGATGACGTCCATCATGGGCTGCACACCGCGGCCACCGGCGAATATGCCGGCTACTATCACGACTATGCCGGCGACACCGCCAAGCTCGGCCGCGCCCTCGCCGAGGGCTTTGCGTTTCAGGGCGAGCTGATGGCCTATCGCGGCGTACCGCGCGGCGAGCCATCGGCCGCCTTGCCGCCAACCGCGTTTGTCGCCTTCATCCAGAACCACGATCAGATCGGCAACCGCGCCTTCGGCGAGCGGCTGACCGCGATCGCACCTGCGGCGGCGGTGCGCGCGCTCGCCGGCATCTATCTGCTGCTACCGCAAATCCCGATGCTGTTCATGGGCGAAGAATTCGCGGCCAGCTCGCCATTCCCGTTCTTCTGCGATTTTTCGGGCGATCTGGCGAGGGCGGTGCGCGAGGGCCGCCGTGCCGAATTCTCACGCTTCCCGGAATTCGCCGATCCGCAGCAGCGCGAACTCATTCCCGATCCGGGAGCGGCCCAGACGTTTGCCGCCGCCAAGCTCGATTGGAGCGAGCTAGCCCGCGAGCCACATGCGCAATGGCTGGCGCTCTATCGAGAGCTGCTACAAATCCGGCAGCGCGAGATCATACCGCGGCTGCGCGGCATCAAAGGCCACGCCGGCCGCTGCACCGTGCAGGAACCTGGCGCGCTGATAGTGCGATGGAAAATGGGCGATGGCACGCAGCTAGCGCTGACCGCCAATCTTCACAACGACGCGGCCGGCGAGCTGACGGCGCCTAGCGGCCGCGTGATCTGGAGCGCAAAGCCGGAGCTGTCCGCACACGCGCCCTGGCAGGCGATCTGGACCCTCGGCTGACGCTGCGAGGAACGGAGCGAGCGCTGCCTCGTTAACCCGGGCGAGGATTGTGCGTCATGGCCAAGATCAACGGCATTCTTGAATCCGCGATTTATGTGGACGATCTCGAACGTGCCCGCGCCTTCTATGGCGAGTTGATCGGGCTACGCTCGATGCATGATGATCAGCGCATGTCGGCCTATGACGCAGGCAATCACAGCGCCTTTCTGGTATTCGCGCGCGGCGGCTCGACCACACCAGCGAGGTTGCCGGGCGGGCTGATCCCGCCGCATGATGGCCACGGGCCGCTGCACGTCGCGTTCGCCATCCCCGATGATCAGCTGCCAGTCTGGGAACAACGGCTCGCCGCGCATCAGATCGCGATCGAAGGCCGGGTCAGTTGGCCGCGCGGCGGCGAAAGCATCTATTTCCGCGATCCCGAGGGCCATCTGGTCGAACTCGCCACTCCCGGGCTGTGGGATAATTATCTGAAAGATGCGCCGATGGCTGCTGCTGACGACGACCGCAAGCGCGCCGAGCAGGAACGCCGCATTCAGAACAAGCAAGGCGGTCATCATTGGCCGCCACGTGCCGACGACGGTCCACCGCTCGACGACACCGACCGCAACACCGACAAGGTGATCAAGCCCTCGCGGCGCAAGCCGTGACCCACAACAGATACGAACAACAACAGCACTGGAGTGACGAATGAGCGTTGCACTACAGCCTTTGATCTTCACGATCGACGTGGGGCAGCGTCCGGTCCTGGCCTTTGAGGCCAAGAATTTGCGGGAAGCGCATGAGATGTGCCACGAGAGCTGGCTGCTCAGTGACTTGAAAGAGCTGCGCTCAAATGGCGAGCAGCTCTGGGACGGTAAGACCAAGTTGCGCGCCCGCTACGCCGATGACAACGAGAAGGCCGCCTATCGCGCCGCTGGCACTGCGCCGGATCAGGCCGAATGCGACGAACTCGAGTGTGATGATCTACAGCTGGTGTTCTTGATCGCGATCGACCGCAACGGCCCTGGCGGTTAGTCCTCTCGATTTCGTCGAGACTCATCGCTGGCAGAGAGATTCGTGCCTCCCTCCCCCCGCGTAGCGGCGGGGAGGGTCGGCCGAGCGAAGCGGAGGCCGGGGTGGGGCTTCCCGAGCAGCGCCCAATTACAGACTATTCTTGGTCGTCGTGGGATCGGCCTGCAGCTTCTCCCTCGTCTCGCGTTCGCCAAGCACCTGTTCCTCGGCCTTGAACCAGAACTCCTCGTCGCGCCCTTCCGGACGACCGGCGATCTCCCACATTTCGCGGGCCCGGCGCGCGATATCTTCTTGCGATAAGTCAGTCATGGATCCTCTCCTCCAGGGTTTGGCGATGTTGAACTTTCTCGTTGTTATGCTGTGCAGGCGGGCGCAGCGCTCGGCTCCGCTCGCAACTTGCCTTTCAGGTTACTGCTGAGCCGTGATCGCCAGATGACGGAGCGACGGCGAGCGTCCGCCGCTAGGATGCCGCCATCCGGCGCCGCTCGTAGCGTGCCAGCAGCGCGGGCGCCAATTGCCAGGCGATTGGCATGGCGACGACGAAGCTGGTGAGCACCAGCAGCGGAATCAGCTCCATGGCGTAGGTCGCCAATGCCGGCACCAGCAGCAGGATAATCAGCCCGGCGCCGAATAGCACCGCATTGATCATCGCATAGATCAGCGCTGCGATCCCGAAACGAGTCTTCAGCATGATGACACTCCCGATCACGTGCACCAGTAATTCAACCGGAGCGGGGTTGTTCCAGGCGCTGTGCGCAACGGTGTTGCACGCACGGAACTGCAGCGCTGCTGAACTCTTGATGTCAGCAGCGTCTGGTCGGAGGATGCGATCAGGCTTGAGGAGGCTATGCCGGTGTCCGATGCCAGCGACTATTTCCGCGCTTATGCCGTGCGCGCGCTGAACAAAGCCCGGGTGATGAACGCCGGCTGGCGCAAATCGCGGCAACGGCTGATCGGCCGACTCTACCATTTGCTCGCTAAACAGGCGGACCGGCAGCCCAATCTGCACCATCTGGACGATTTTCACGCCGCGCGCACCCTGGAAGCGAGCCTGGACCAGGACGGCCGACCGGCCGTCACCCGCCCGCCCCGGGACCATTGATCGAGCTGCGGCGCACCGAATTGCCGCGAACGGACCGCGCATCTTGCGGTCACCCGTTACTCCTCAAGCCCTTGCGGCGCAGCCGCCCGGCCGGTGCGTCGCAAGCAGACGGTTCAGACGAGGCCAAGGCCCGGCCGCCAGCGATCGTGATGCGATTTGACACAGCATCGGTCATTCAATTCACCATCAGCCGATGCAGTCGCGATTTGCACCGAAAGGTGTCGGTGGTTAGATCGTCAGACATGCGGCCAATGATTTGGAGGGATAGGAATGAAGACGGTGCAGGCGATGATCGCAGAGGCGGACGCAGTGGTGCCGCGGATCAGCCCGCAGGATGCCAAGGAGCTGGTTGGACGAACGGACGTATTGTTTCTCGACGTCCGTGAGCCGGGTGAAGTGGCTGCCTCGGGCAAGATTCCGGGGGCGCTGAACGTGCCGCGCGGTCTGGTGGAATTCCGGGCCGATCCGAACTCGCCGCTGCATGATGCGGCGTTCGATCGCGCCGGCTCCATCGTCGCCTATTGTGCGTCGGGCGGACGCTCCGCGCTGGTCGGCAAGGCGCTGCTCGAACTCGGTTACAAGAACGTCAAGAATCTGGGTGCCTTCAAGACCTGGCTCGATGCCGATGGCGATGTCGAGCAGCCTTAATGTCGAGCAGGCTTAAGGTGATCGCGATCTGAACGCGTTGACAATGGCCGGGCCCGTCCCGGCCATTGTCGTATCAGGCGACGAGACTTTCCTGCCGCGGGCAAATCGCTACAGTCTCGGCCGAACAATGGGAGGACGAGACCATGGCACGACGGGCGAGCGATGTGCTGCTCGACATTCTGCGTGACGAAGGCATCACCCACATTTTCGGCAATCCCGGTTCGACCGAAATGCCGCTGATGGACGCCTTGGTCGATGCCTCTGACATCACCTATGTGCTCGGTCTGCAGGAGGCGACCGCGGTCGGCATGGCCGATGGCTGGGCGCTGAGTTCGGGCAAGGTCGGCTTCGTCAATCTGCATGCCATGGGCGGGCTCGGCAACGCCATGGGCGTGCTGGTCGCCTCGATGGCCAGCGAAACGCCGCTGGTGGTCACCGCCGGCCAGCAGGACACCCGCCATCTGATGACCGAACCCTGGCTGTCGGGCGATCTGGTGGCGCTGGCCGCCCCAGTCACCAAATGGGCCAAGGAAGTTCGGCGCGGCGAGGACGTCGGCAGCGCGCTGCGCCGCGCCTTTGCGATCGCGCGCACCCCGCCCTGCGGCCCGGTGTTTCTGTCGCTGCCGATGGACGTGCTCGACCAGCCGGTCGAGAGCGAAACGCCGCCCGCCTCGGCGCCGCCGCGGCTCGGCGCCTCCCCCGACGTCGAGGTGTTTGCCGAGGCGCTGGCCAGCTACGACCCGGATAAGGTGTTCATCCTGCTCGGCGACGATCTGCCGGCCGCAGCCGCCGCGGGCCTGGTGGCCTTTGCCGAGGCGGGCGGCTATCCGGTGTGGGGCACGCAGCTGACCTCACGCTCGGCATTCCCGTCGGCGCATCCGTGCTGGTCGGGGGTGTTGAAGCCTGATTTTGCCGTGATCCGCGAGCGGCTGGAGGCAACCGAAGCGCTGGTGCTGGTCGGCGGCCGCGCGTTCGTCGCCTATCCTTATCGCGACGTGCGCCCGATCCCGGAGGGCACCAAGGTCTTTCACGTCTCTGACGATCCCGCCGCATTCGGCCGCGAGCACCCCGCCGATCTGGCGCTGCTCGGCGACATCGGCGCGACCTTGCAGGGCTGCGCTCATCGGCTCGCGCATTTGCTGCCGGCGCCCGACATCGCCAACCGGCTGAGCCGGCGCGCTGCCGCCAAGCTGCGCCATATCGAAACGCTGCGCGCTGAGATCATGCGGGATCAGCAGTTGTCGCCGCTGACGGCCGACGTCGCGGTGCTGACCGTGTTTGACGCGCTGCCCGACTCCGCGCTGATCGCCAATGATTCCGCGGCCACCTTCGGCAAAGTGCAGGAGCTGATGATGACCCGGCCGGGGCGTTATTTCTTCTCACGCGGCGGCGTGCTCGGCTGCAATCAGCCGGCCGCGGTCGGCGCGGCGCTGGCTCATGATGGCCCGGTGGTGTCGCTGGCCGGCGATGGCGGCGCGATGTATTCGCCGCAAGCGCTGTGGAGCGCCGCGCATTATCGCACCAAGGTGATCTTCATCGTGTTCAACAACCGCCGCTATGGCGTGCTGCAAAACATCGCCAAGCAACTCGGCTGCCCGAACGCGAACCAGGATCGTTTCGTCGGCATGAATATCGAACAGCCCGCGATCGACTTCATGGCGCTGGCAGCGTCGATGGGTGTGCCGGCTGTACGCGCCGACGAAACGCAAGCGATCCGCGACGCGATTGCGACGGCACTTGGCCGCGACGGCCCGTCGCTGATCGAAATCGCGATCCGCTGAGGCGGCTAGTTCATCGGGTTTGATTGGAGGACAGGCGATCGGCTGCCAGCTCCCTCCCCCCGCGTAGCGGTGGGGAGGGTCGGCGCGTAGCGCCGGGGTGGGGGGCTATGCGCCGACGTCACCTCAAAACTTCAACTTCATCGTTTCACGCCGCACGATCCAACAAGCAAAACCCGAACCGTCGCAGACTGGTCCCCCCCCCCACCCGTCCGGCCCGATGAGCATCGGGCCGTCCACCCTCCCCACAAGGGGGAGGGAAAAGAAACGGCTCTACCCTTCAATCGCCCGCAGCAATTCGCGTGCGTGGTCGGCGGCGGCGCCGACATTGACGATGGTAACGTCGGGCTGCAGCGCGGCGTGATCGACTGCTCTTTGCAGGCGTTCATCGAGCGGGCCGTCGGTGTCGCGGCCGCGCGCGGCGAGCCGCTGCGCCAGCACCTCGACCGGCGCGGTCACCGACACCACCACCACATCGGCATAGGCCGCGCGCAGTGCCGGCACCACCGAGCGCGACACATTGGCGACCACGCAGGCCCCGGCACCGATCGCGTCGTTGATCGCAACCGGCAGGCCGTAGCAATGACCATGCGCGCGCCAATGCACCGCGAATGCGCCGTCCGCGATCGCCGCGGCAAACTCAGCCTCGCTCAAGGTCTCGTTGTCTTCCGCCGCCGATGACGGCCGGGTCACGATCCGGCGCGGAAACAGCACGCGCTCATTATCGCGGCAGGCCTCGCGCACCAGCTCGATCAAGGTGTCCTTGCCGGCGCCGCTCGGCCCGACCACCAGCACCAGCCGGCCTGGGCCGATTGGCGCGATCATCGCGCTATTATGCAACGCTGCGGTCATGCCACCCGATGCCCCTCGCGCCACACGCTGCGCACCACCGGCACATCATGGGCGATGTGAACGCGGATCAGATCGGCGCGCTTGCCGACCACGATCTCGCCGCGATCGAACAGCCCGACCGCCTCGGCCGGCGCCTTGGTGACGGTGCGCACCGCCGCCGCGAGGTCAATCGCCTCGGCATGCTCCGGCAATTGCAGCGCCGCCATCAGCAGGCTGGAAGGCACATAGTCCGACGACAGGATATCGAGCAGGCCCTCGCGCGCCAGCTCGGCCGCCGCGATGTTGCCGGAATGCGAGCCGCCGCGCACCACATTGGGCGCGCCCATCATGATGTCGATGCCGGCGTCGTGCAGCGCGCGCGCCGCCTCGATCGTGGTCGGGAATTCAGCCACAGCAACGCGGTCACGCACCGCGTCGGCGACGTTCTCCTCGGTGGTGTCGTCATGGCTGGCCAGCGGAATGTTGTGCTGATGCGCCAGCGCGACGATCTCGCGCATATTGGCCTCGGCGTAATTTTCCTTGCAGTAGATGCGGCGCGCGAACATCGCGTCAAGCTCGGCATCGCTCATGCCGCCGCCCTTGCCGCGATAATACTCGCGCAGCTTGACCTCGTCGCGGAACTGGCGCTGGCCAGGGGTGTGGTCCATCAGCGACATCAGCCGGATATCGGGCCGGCCGACCAGCTCCTTGGCCTCGGCCACCACATTCGGCATCGGGATTTCGCAGCGCAGATGCAGGAAATGATCGGCGCGCAGCAGATTGGCGTCGCGCGCCGCGCTGATGGCATTGGCGAGCACCGCGGCCTCGCCATCGATATCGGAGGATTCTTCCTCGCGCCACACCCGCAGCGAATCCAACACCGTGGTGATGCCGCAGGTGGCGAGCTGGCCATCATAGGACACCACGGCCGCCAGCGGATTCCACTGCACTTTCGGGCGCGGCGTGTAGTGCGCTTCAAGATGATCGGTGTGCAGCTCGATCAAGCCGGGGATGATCAGATCGCCGCCGACATCGAGGCTGCCGGCCGGCACGCCGCTCTCGCCAATCTCGGCGATCCGCCCCTGCGCCACCGCCAGCCAGCCGTGCTCGATCACCCGATCAGCGAGCACGATCCGGGCATTGCGCAGCACGAATTCAGAATTGGTCATCATCAGTTGGTCTTTCTCAGGCTGCGGCGGCAAAGGAGGACACGTCGATCAGCCGATCGGCGATCCGCTCGCGCACTTCATCATCATGGACGATCGCGATCATCGCCACACCGACCTTCTTCTTTTCGGCGATCATGCTCATCACCACCTCGCGATTGCCGGCATCGAGCGAGGCGGTCGGCTCGTCGAGCAGCAGGATCGGGAAATCGGAGATGAAGCCGCGCGCAATATTGACGCGCTGCTGTTCGCCGCCGGAAAAGGTCGCCGGCGGCAGCGTCCACAGCCGCTCGGCAATGTTGAGCCGGCGCAAGAGATCGCCGGCGCGCTGCCTCGCCTCGTCCTTGCTGACGCCGGACACCACCAGCGGTTCAGCAACCACATCGAGCGCGGCGACGCGCGGCACCGCGCGCAAGAACTGGCTGACATAGCCGATTGTGGTGCGGCGCAGCTCGAGCACCTGGCGCGGCTCGGCGGTGGCGAGATCGATGGTGGCGCCGCGGTGCAGAATTTCGATGCGACCGGAATCGCAGCGATAATTGCCAAAGATCATCTTCAGGATCGACGACTTGCCGGCGCCGGACGGCCCGGCCAGCACCACGCATTCGCCAGCCGCGACATGGAACGAGACGCCGCGCACCACCGGCAAACGGATGCCGTTTTGCAGATGCATCGTGAACGACTTTTCGGCGTCGGACAGTTTGATCATCACAGACATTGGAGACTCACGCCGGCAGGATCGAAGAAACGAGAAGCTGGGTGTAGGGCTCGCGCGGATCGTCGAGCACCTGGTCGGTGAGCCCGGTCTCGATGACACGGCCGCCCTGCATCACCATCACCCGATGCGACAGCAGCCGCGCCACCGCGAGATCGTGGGTGACGATCACCACCGCGAGACCAAGCTCGGTGACGAGGCCGCGCAGCAGATCGAGCAGCCGCGCCTGCACCGACACGTCCAGTCCGCCGGTCGGCTCATCCATGAACACCAGCCGCGGCGCCGTCACCAGATTGCGGGCGATCTGCAGCCGCTGGCGCATGCCGCCGGAATAAGTGCGCGGCGCATCGTCGATACGGTCGAGACTGATCTCGACGCGCTGCAGCCAGGTGGAAGCCGTGTCGCGGATCTTGCCATAATTATTCCAGCCGACCGCCATCAGCCGCTCGCCGACATTGGCGCCGGCCGACACCGCCATGCGCAGCCCCATCGCCGGGTCCTGATGCACAAAGCCCCAATCGGTGCGGAACAGAAAGCGCCGCTCGGCCTCGCCAAGCTCGGTTAGATCGCGCAGCACGCCGTCGCGCATCCGGTATGACACCCGCCCGGCGCTCGGCTGCAATTGCGTCGACAGCATTTGCAGCAGCGTCGATTTGCCGGAGCCGGATTCGCCGACGATCGCCAGCACTTCGCCCGGATAGAGCTTGAACGACACGCCGCGGCAAGCTTTTAGCCGGCCATAGGATTTTGCGAGATTGTCGGCGACCAGCAGCGGCTGATCCGCAGCAAAAGACGTGGGATCAAACATCAGCCCGCTCCGTTTCGGGGGCGTTCGCCGAACCAAAATGGCCCTCGGCGCGCCTTGTTTCGCAATAATCGGTGTCGGAGCAGACGAACATGCGCCCGCCCTTGTCGTCGGTAACGATCTCGTCGAGATAGGAATCCTCGGCGCCACACAGCGCGCACGGCGCGTTCTGCCGATAGCGCGTGAACGGATGATCCTCGAAATCGAGCGACACGACTTCGGTGTAAGGCGGCACCGCATAAATGCGCTTCTCGCGCCCCGCGCCGAACAATTGCAGCGCCGGACAATTGTCCATCTTCGGATTGTCGAATTTCGGCGTTGGCGAGGGGTCCATCACATAGCGCCCGGCGACTTTCACCGGATAAGCATAGGCGGTGGCGATGTGGCCGAACTTGGCGATGTCCTCATAGAGCTTGACGTGCATCAGCCCATATTCGGCGAGCGCATGCATGCGCCGCGTCTCGGTTTCGCGCGGCTCCAGGAAGCGCAGCGGCTCCGGGATCGGCACTTGATAGACCAGCACCTGCCCTTCATGCAGCGGCGCTTCCGGAATCCGGTGCCGGGTCTGGATCACGCTGGCTTCATCGGTGCGCGTGGTGGTGGCGACGCCCGCGGTCTTGGCAAAGAATTTGCGGATCGAGATCGCGTTGGTGGTGTCGTCAGAGCCCTGGTCGATCACTTTCAGCACATCGCTGGGCCCAAGGATCGCCGCGGTGACCTGCACGCCGCCAGTGCCCCAACCATAGGGCATCGGCATTTCGCGGCTGGCGAACGGCACCTGATAGCCCGGGATCGCGATCGCTTTCAGGATCGCGCGCCGGATCATGCGCTTGGTCTGCTCATCGAGATAAGCGAAGTTGTAGCTCGGCGCGTTCATTCCGCGGCCTCCTGCAATGCGCCGCTGCTACCGGCGTCTTGTTCGAATTCCTGACGCAGCCGCCGCAGCAGGCCGAGTTCGGACTGGAAATCGACGTAGTGCGGCAGCTTGAGATGCTCGACAAAGCCGGTCGCCTGCACATTGTCGGAATGCGACAGCACGAATTCCTCGTCCTGCGCCGGCGCCACCGCGTCCTCGCCGAGTTCGCGCGCGCGCAGCGCACGATCGACCAGCGCCATCGCCATGGTCTTGCGTTCCGATTGCCCGAACGCCAGGCCATAGCCGCGCGTGAAGCACGGCGGCTGGGTCGCCGAGCCTTTGAACTGGTTGACCATCTGACACTCGGTCACATTGATGGTGCCAAGCGGCACCGCAAAGCCGGCATCCTCGGCCACAAATTCCAGCTCCACTTCGCCAAAGCGGATTTCGCCGGCGAATGGATGCGAGCGGCCATAGCCACGCTGGGTCGAATAACCGAGCGCCAGCAAAAAGCCCTCGTCACCGCGCGCCAGATTCTGCAAGCGCAGATCGCGATCGGCCGGAAAGCTCAGCGGCTCGCGCGTCAGATCGCCGACCGGCGTATCAGCGTCGGCCTGCGGCGAGGTTTCGATCAAGCCATCGCGGCCGAGAATGTCGGTGACGCGCGGCATCTCCTCGCGGCTCACCGGCGCGCGCTCCGGCAATTCCGGATCGCAGCCCTGATCGAGCTGCGGATCGAGCAGACGATGGGTGTAGTCGAAGGTCGGGCCGAGGATCTGGCCGCCGGGCACGTCCTTGAAGGTCGAGGAAATGCGGCGCTGCACCTGCATGGCGGCGGTGTCGAGCGGCTCGGTCACCCCAAAGCGCGGCAGCGTGGCGCGGAATGCGCGGAGCAGAAAGATCGCCTCGATCAGATCGCCGCGCGCCTGCTTGATCGCGAGCGCCGCCAGCTCGCGATCATAGAGCGAGCCTTCGACCATCACGCGGTCGACACCGAGCGCGAGCTGCTCGGAAATCTGCGACAAGCTCAGCTCCGGCACCGTGCGATCGCCGCGCCGCCGATCGGCGAGCAGCTTGTGTGCATTGTCGATGGCGCGTTCGCCACCTTTGACTGCGACATACATCACACGGCTCCCTTCGGCATGATCTGCGTGGTGCGGGGAATAGCGACGAGCGCATCGCCCGACACCAGAATGAGATCGAGGCCGCGCGGAAACAGCGGCTGCAGCGCGGCGCGCTGCGCGATCAGCTCCGCCGGCAGTGGCGCGTGCAAGGACGCCCGGCCGTTGATGCCCGGTCCCTGCAACTCGAACGCATCACCGGCTTCGAGGCTGCTAAGCTGCAGCACCAAGGTGGTGGAGCGATCCGGATAGTCGTTGCTGCCGAGCGCGAACTGATCGAGCACCGGCATTTGATCGACGCTAGAAACCAGCGCGAACGCGGCGTCGGCGGTGGCATCGGTGAGCGGCGCTGCGGTGTGGAAGCGCAGCCAGGAGGTCACGGCCGGCGTGGCCTTGAGCGGTGCATCGAGCCAGATCGGCGTATCGTGATCGAACAGCGTCAGCGCGATCGCCGCGGCCGCCGGCATCAGCGGCAAAGGTGCGTGCCGCAGCTTGGCATCGGGCTGCTGCACCGTGCCGGGACGCGCCATTGCGTCCATCACCGCGCGGAACGTCGCCTGCGCCGACACCACCTTGTCAGCAAAGCCGGCCGCGAGTTCACTGGTCATTGTCATCATCAATCCTCGCCACGCACCAAGGTGTAGAAATCGACCTTCGTCGCCGCGATCTGTTCGGCGTGCTGCTCCCGCTCGGCCTGGTGCGCGTCGCGCAGCGGCGCCAGCACTTTGGTCTCCAGCGCGGGCGCGTAGTCGTCGCGCTGCACCAGCGCGTCGCACAGCGCGATCAGCCGCGCTTTGTCGCGATCGCGGCCGAGCGTGTAGCCAAAGCCGCAAGTGCCGTCGGCGAGCCGCACCGCGGCGCGCGTCACCGTTGCTTCGCCGAGATTGAACGGCGCACCATCGCCGCCGATCCGGCCGCGCACCATCACGAGGCCGGCCTCCGGCTCGCGAAGCGTTTCGGCCGAGGGCGGCGCGATCTCTGCAAGTAGCGCTGCGATCTGGTCCGACGCGGCATGAACCAGCACCGCCATCGCCGCTTGGCGCCTGGCTTGCTGGCTTGCGGAAGGAGCGTTCATCTTTTTTGTAGCCTGCTTGAAGTTGTCGATGTTAGTAGACAACTTCATAGGCATCGCCGATGACCCTTTGATGACATCGGCATTGCGATGATCTGCAACGGAGCCGATGCCATGACGCTGGCGGAACCGGAACTCGGCGTCGCGCTGTGGCGCAAGGTCGCCGACTCGATCGAGCGCAAGATCAGCGACGGTAGCTATCTGTCCGGCGAGAAATTGCCGAGCGAAACCGAGATTGCGAACACGCATCGCGTCAATCGTCACACCGTTCGCCGCGCGCTGGCAGCACTCGCCGAACGCGGCCTGGTGCGCGCCGAACGCGGCAGCGGCACCTATGTCGAGAGCGCGCGGCTGGCTTATCCGCTGCGCACGCGCACGCGCTTTTCCGAAATTGTCGGCGCTGGCGGGCGCGAGCCGCGCGGCCGGCTGCTGACGGCCTGCACCGAAGCCGCCAGCAAGGACATCGCGCGGCAGTTGAAGCTGAAACCCGGCGCGCCGCTGCTGCGCATCGACGGGCTGCGGCTCGCCGATCGCATCCCGATCTGTCTTGGCACCACCTGGCTGCCGGCCGAGCGCTTCCCGGATGCGGAGGAGATTTATCGCCGCTCCGGATCGATGACCCGCGTGCTGGCCCATCATGGTGTGCGCGATTATCGCCGCGCCGAAACCAGGATCACCGCGGCGATTGCCGATGCCGGCGATGCGGCGCAGCTTGATCTGCGGCTCGGCAGCCCGGTGCTGATCGTGGAAGCGCTCGATGTCGAAGGCGACGGCCGGCCGCTGCTGGCAATGCGCTCGCGCTTCGCCGCCGACCGGGTGCAATTCGTCGTCGAACAGGATTGAAACTCTGGCGGGCGGCGCACGAGGCGCCGCGCCGCGAAGCCGTTACGCCACCACGCGGCGGCCGATGATCGCAAAGCGCAAGCGGCTCGACACAAAATCGATCACCGCCACCGCGATCAGGATCAGCACGATCAGGAACGAGACCTTCTGCCACTCCAGCACGCGGATCTGCTCGGCCAGTTGCAGGCCGATGCCACCGGCGCCGACGATGCCGATGATGGTGGCCGAGCGAGTGTTGGATTCGAAGAAGTATAGGATCTGGCTGGCCAGGATCGGAATCACCTGCGGCAGCAGGCCGAAGCGCACGCAATGTAGATGCGAGCCCCCGGTCGATTTCACGCCTTCGATCGGGCGGTCATCGGCGGCCTCGAACGCTTCGGAGAACAGTTTGCCAAAGCTGCCGAAGTCGCTGCACATCACCGCCAGAATGCCGGCGAACGGGCCGAGGCCGACCACGCCGACCCAGATCAGCGCCCAGATCAAGGTATCGACGCCGCGCACCGTGTCGAGGCTGCGCCGCGTGAACAATTGCAGCACGCGGTTGGCGACGACATTGCGCGCCGCCAGGAACGACACCGGGAACGCCAGCAATGCGCCGCCGAGCGTGCCGAGAAAGGCGATCGCCAGCGTTTCGCCCATGGCGTGCAGATAGAGTTTGGCCTGCTCCCAGGAGCCCGGATCGGGCGGCAGCATCAGCCCCATGAATTCCACCAGCCGCACGCTGCCGCCCAGCATGCGATCAAACGGGATGTCGAGCCTGATCAGGCCATAGACGAACAGCGCCGCGGCAATCACGATGCCGCCGATCAGCTTGGCGCGCTGCAGCCAATCGGCCTTGAACTGCGCCGGATAGCGCTGCGCAATGGCGGTTTCGTCGGCGAAGCTCAAGGTTCTGCGTGCGTCGCTCATCGGCTCGCCTCCCGTCCAATCAGGCGGCGGCGCACGCCTTCAGTGATATAGTCGATTGCCATCACAGTGACGATGATCAACACCAGAATGGCGCTGACGTCGCTGTAGTAGAATTTGCGCACGGCTTCGATCAGGTCCTGGCCGATGCCGCCGGCGCCGACAAAGCCCATCACCGCCGCGCCTCTGACATTGATCTCAAAGCGCAGCAGCGCATAGCTGACGAAATTCGACACCACCTGCGGCACCACCGCGTAGCGCACCATCTCGACCCAGCTGCCGCCGCTGGCGACCACGCCCTCGACCGGGTTCTGATCGATGTTCTCCACCACTTCGGCAAACAGCTTGCCGAGCGCGCCCGTGGTGTGGATCGCAATCGCCAGCACACCCGGCAGCGGGCCGAGGCCGAACGCCAGCACAAACACCAGCGCGAACACGATCTCCGGCACGGTGCGGCAGAATTCCAGGAAACGCCGGGCGATGAACACGATGGTGCGCGAGCGCACCAGATTGGCGGAGGCCAGAAAGCACAGCGTAAAACCCGCGACAGCGCCGAGCAGCGTGCCGACATAGGCGATCAAGAGCGTGTCGAGCAACAGCCCGCCCCAGCGCTTGATGCCCCACATCCATTCGGCAAGATCGTGCCAGAGCGTTGCCAGCGATAATTGCGGCGTGATCGCCACGAAATAGGACGGGAAGCGCCAGAAGTTTTGCGCGAATTTGGTGAGGTCAACCTCGCCCATCCAGGCTGCGGCCACAGTGGCGGCGAGCAGGATGACAAGGCCGAGCGCAGTGCGGCGGCGCTTGACCGCGACAGCCGCGCGATAGTCTGCCGCAAGGCCGCGCAACTGTGCCTCGGGCAATTCCGAAACGGCTGATGGCATTGTGTGGTCCGGTTCTGGTCGCGGGCGGCTTGGCACCGCCCGCGAATCTCAGTTCAGTCGGGCGTTACGACTTCTGCTTGCGCAGCGAGTCGACGAACTTGATCAGCTCCACCACCGGCTCATAGGCCTTGTGGTCCACCGCGGCGTAAGGCTTCGACTTGCCCTCGTAGATCTTGTTGAAGGTCTCCGGATCGTTGGTGGCGAGATCAAGCACAGCCTTGCGGATCGCGGCTTTCAGATCGGCTGGCAGGTCCGTCAGATAGGCCATCGGCGAGTTCACGATCTGATCGGACTTGAGGATAATGCGGAAATCAGCGGCCTTGGCCATGCCCTTGCGGTCCATCCGCATCAGGTTGGATTCGTCCTCGGTGTTCCACCAGTTGAAGGCGGCATCGCAGGTGCCCTGCGTCACGCCGATCACGGCGTTCTCGTGGCTGCCGGCATAGATCACCTTGCCGAAGAACTTGTCCGGCTCGATCGACATCTTGCTCATCATGAAGCGCGGCACATTGTTGCCGGAGGTCGAGTTCGGATCGACCAGGCAGAGATTCTTGCCCTTGAGGTCCTCAATGGTCTTGTAGGACGAGTCGGTCTTCACATAGAGCACCGAATGATAGCCCTTGGAGCCGTCGCTGTTCACTTCGATCGCAAACGGCTCGACCTTGGCGCCGACCAGATAAGCGCGCGCATAGGACGCCGGGCCATACATGCCGATATGGATGTTGCCGGCGCGCTGCCCTTCGATCACCGCGGCGTAGTCATTGGCGATACGCAGCGTCACCTTCACGCCGAGCTGCTTGGACAGATAGTCGGTCAGCGGCGTCCAGCGCGAGGTGGTGCCGGAGGCGTTCTCGTCGGGAATCTTGCCGAACACCAGTTCCGGATATTTGGCTTTCCAGTCCTGCGCCGTCGCCGCGGACGCGGTCAGCAACAGGCCGAGAGCACCGGCAACGAGAGAACGAATTTTGCTCATGGAAGATTTGCCTTTCTGGAAGGGCTTGAGTGAACGCCAAAAAGAATTCGGTCGGACCAGGCCCGATCGATGCAAGAAACTCGCGACAATTTGTCTGTTTCTGGAGCGACCTGTCTGGATCAGGCCGCAACTGTTCCAACCAACCCCGGCACCGAAACCGGCGGCGGCATCACATGCTCTCCACCAAGCACTTCATTGGCTTCGAGGTCGTAAAGATCGCGGGCGATCTGTTCGGTGAGTTCGGACGGCGCGCCGTCGAATACGATCCGGCCGGCGGACATGCCGATCAGCCGATCGCAATAGCTACGCGCCAGATCAAGCGAATGCAGATTGCACAGCACCGTTATGCCGAAATGCTTGTTGATGCGTAGCAGCGCGTCCATCACGATTTTGGTGTTGCGCGGATCAAGCGAAGCAATCGGCTCATCAGCCAGCACGATGTCGGGCTGCTGCACCAGGGCGCGGGCGATCGCGACGCGCTGCTGCTGGCCGCCCGACAATTGGTCGGCGCGCTGCGCGGCATAGGACGCCATGTCGAACTGATCGAGCGCCGACATCGCCAGCGCCTTGTCGCGCTCCGGCCACAGCTGCACCAGCGAGCGCCAGCTCGGCACCTCGGCAAGCCGGCCCATCAGCACATTGGTCAACACGTCGAGACGGTCAATCAGATTGAACTGCTGAAAGATCATCGCCGAGCGCGCGCGCCACTGCCGCAATTCACGGCCGCTGAGCGCGGTGACATCCTGCCCCTGAAACACGATACGCCCGTCGCTCGGCTCCGCCAGACGGTTGATCAGACGCAGCAGCGTCGATTTGCCAGCGCCGGATCGGCCGATGACACCGACAAAGGCGCCCGGCGCGATCGAGAACGACGCATTGTCAACAGCGGTCTTGGTGCCGAAGCGACACGTCAATCCATCAACCATCAGCATGGCCCACTCCCTCGTAAAAACCACACAACCGCTATCGCCGCTCTATAACAGTCGTATGACGTTCATTCGGGAGGTCGTGCACAGCGTCACAGCGCCGTCATCGCCATGTCATCAACAAGCAGGAAAGCACTCGCTTCGTTCGAGCTAACAGCTGCTATCGGAGCTTGCATGGTTGCGTCGCCCCTGTCCCCAACGCCCACGATCTCACCGACCGCCTGCGTGCGTCACACGACGATCGGGCGCTATTGCGAGGTCGGCGAGCGCACCCAGCTGCTCGAAGTTGCGATGGGCGACTACTCTTATGTCGTCAATGACAGCCAGATCGCTTATGCGACCATCGGCAAGTTCTGCTCGATCGCGGCGATGACCCGCATCAACCCCGGCAATCATCCGATGGCGCGCGCCACCCAGGCGCATTTCACCTATCGCGCCAGCGCCTATTTCCCCGGCGAGGCCGACGAAGCCTCGTTCTTTGAATGGCGGCGCCAGCATCATGTGACATTTGGTCACGATGTATGGATCGGACATGGCGCGATCGTGCTGCCCGGCCGCAATGTCGGCACCGGCGCCGTGGTGGCGGCCGGCGCGGTGGTCACCAAGGATGTCGCGCCCTACACCATCGTGGCCGGCAATCCGGCGCGGGTGATCCGGCGCCGCTTTTCCGAATCGATTGCCGAACGTCTGGTGGCGCTGGCCTGGTGGGACTGGGACCACGAAACGTTGCGGCGCGCGCTGCCGGATTTCCGCGCTTTGCCGATCGAACAATTCATCAACAAATATAGTGCGGCTCAACCGCAGCAGGCCGCCCAATGAGCAAGCTTCGTATTGATGGCGGCCGGGTGCTGCTTGGCCAGCAATTCGCTGATGTGTCGGTGCATGTCGATGGTCATCACATCGCGGCGCTCGATGCCGCGACCTCGGCCACGCAGCAATTCGACGCGCGTGGCCTGCTGGTGCTGCCCGGCATTGTCGATATTCACGGCGACGCCTTTGAACGGCAGATGATGCCGCGGCCCGGCGTCGATTTCCCGATCGACGTGGCGCTGGCCGAAAGCGACCGGCAAGCGATCACCAACGGCATCACCACGGTGTTTCACGCCACCACTTGGTCGTGGGAGCCGGGGCTGCGCAGCGCCGACAATGCCGAGCGGCTATTGTCCGCGATCGAGACCATGCGGCCGCAGCTGTTGGCTGATACCCGCTTTCACCTGCGGCATGAGACCTTCAATCTGCAGGCTGAATTCACCATCAAGCAATGGCTGGTGGCGGGCCGGATCGATCTCTTGGCCTTCAACGATCACACCGATTCCACCGTCGCCAATCTCGATCATCCGCAGAAACGCAACCGCATGGTGGAACGCGCTGGCGTCAGCGAAGCGGAATTCGACCGGCTGGTCGCTGAGGTGGTCGCGCGCCAGCATGAAGTGCCGGATTCGATCATGCGCATTGCCGAAACGGCGCGCGCGGCTGGCGTCACCATGCTGTCGCATGACGACGACACGCCCGAGCTGCGCCAGGCTTTCCGCGCGCAAGGCGTGTCGATCGCCGAATTTCCGATCAACGAGCCGACTGCGCGCGCCGCGATCAATGGCGGCGACTTCACCGTGTTCGGTGCGCCCAATGTGCTGCGCGGCGGCAGCCACACCGGCTGGACCAAGGCCGCTGACATGGTCGCCAAGGGCCTGTGCTCGATCCTGGCATCCGACTATTACTATCCGGCGCCGCTGCTGGCCGCGTTCCGGCTGGTACATGACGACGTGCTGACGCTGCCGGAAGCCTGGGCGCTGGTGTCAGCCAATCCAGCGGCGGCGGTGGGCATGACGGATCGCGGCGCGATCGCCGCGGGCCAGCGCGCCGATCTGTTGTTGGTAGATGATCAAGTGCCGACCCGGCCGCGGATCGTGGCGGTGATCGCTGGGGGCCGGCTGGTGCATCTGGTCGGCGCCGAGCGGTTGCAGCAGACGGCGACGCCGAGCCGCTTGTCGGCGGCGTGATCCTGTCCTATCGCAACGGAAACGATGTCAGGGATCATGCAGCATCACTCGCGCTTTGCCATCTACTACGTGCCGCCGCGCCACGCCCCGCTGTACCAGTTTGGCGCGGCGTGGCTCGGCTATGACGGCTATTCCGGCGAGCCGCTGCCGCCGGTGGGCGATGTCGCCGATTGGCGCGCGATCACCGAGGAGCCGCGCGGCTATGGCTTCCACGCCACGCTGAAGCCGCCATTCGCGCTCGCCGAAGGCGCCACTGTGGATCGCCTGATCGACACGTGCCGCGTGTTCGCCGCAAAGCCGCGCGCGATTCCACTCATCACCCCCAAGGTCGATGCGATCGGCGGCTTTCTTGCCGTGGTGCCGTCGGCACCCAGCGCCGAGCTGCAGCAGCTCGCCGCTGACTGCGTGCGCGACTTCGATGGCTTGCGCGCGCCGTTGACGGAAGCCGATCGCGCGCGCCGGAGGCCGGAGGCGCTGTCCGCGCCGCAGCGCGATTATCTGGAACGCTGGGGCTATCCCTATGTGATGGATCAGTTCCGGTTTCACATGACGCTGACCGGGCGGCTGCCCGAATTGCAGCGCGCGGCGCTGCTGGCGCAGCTGCAACAGCGTTTTGCCGAGCTGGCGCTCGACCACTGCGCGATCGATCGCATCGTGCTGTGTCAGCAGCAGGATCACGCGCCATTCCGCGTGATCGGCGAATTTCAGCTAGAGCGGGATGATTTGAGGCTGCGTCGGCTTGGATTCCCGAATCGGTAATGTTCTGATTCAACATGCTGGCTGAAGGAGGTCAGCATGGATGGGACGAGCCTATTCGACTGATTTGCGCACGCGGGTGGTTGCGGCGGTGATCGATGGTGGCCTGTCGTGCCATCAGGCAGCGGCGCAATTTGGGGTCGGCATCAGCACGGCCATTTTGTGGGTGCGGCGGTTCCGCCGGACCGGCAGCGTGGAGCCGGACAAGATCGGCGGCTACAAGCCGCGCAAGATCGCTGGCGCGCATGAGGAATGGCTTGTGCGGCGCTGCCGGGAAGCGGACTTCACTTTGCGCGGCCTGGTCGCCGAACTCGGCGAGCGCGGTCTGAAGGTGGACTATCGGTCGGTGTGGGAGTTCGTCCACCGCGAGAAGCTCAGTCATAAAAAAAGACGCTGATCGCCGCAGAGCAAAACCGCCCC
Source organism: Rhodopseudomonas faecalis (assembly GCF_003217325.1). Lineage (GTDB taxonomy): Bacteria > Pseudomonadota > Alphaproteobacteria > Rhizobiales > Xanthobacteraceae > Rhodopseudomonas > Rhodopseudomonas faecalis. The sequence continues at coordinate 45,983 of NZ_QJTI01000010.1, read as the reverse complement.
GACGTCGCCCGCCGCCGCGCGCAATGGTGCAAATATCGCGACCGGTTCGATCCCGCCCGGCTGGTCTTCATCGACGAGACTTGGACCAAGACCAATATGGCGCCGCTCCGGGGGTGGGCACCGCGCGGGCAGCGGCTCAAGGCCAGCGTGCCGCATGGTCACTGGCAGACATTGACCTTCCTGGCGGCCCTGCGTTGCGATGGCGTCACCGCGCCGTGGCTGCTCGATGGGCCGATCAACGGCGACAGCTTCCGCATCTATGTCGAGCGCGTCCTCGTTCCAACGCTTCGGCCGGGTGACATCGTCATCATGGACAATCTCGGCTCACACAAGGGACCCGCCATACGCCGCGCCATCCGTGCCGCCGGCGCACGCTTGTTGTTCCTGCCAAAATACTCGCCCGACCTGAACCCGATCGAGCAGTTCTTCTCAAAGCTCAAGCATTGGCTTCGCAAGGCCGCAAAACGATCCGTCGAAACCGTCTCCAGCGCGATCGGCGAGATCCTCAAAATCACCTCACCAACAGAATGCTCAAATTACTTCGTAAATGCAGGATACAGGCAAACGTAAATGCATCACGCTCTATAGTTCGTTCTCCCTCCCCCCGCGTAGCGGTGGGGAGGGTCGGCGCGAAGCGCCGGGGTGGGGGGCTGTGCGCCCGGTGTCACTCGAAACTTCAACTTTGTGTTTCGGTGCGTGACGCCAAAAGACTTTGCTCGCAGACGATAGTCGGTTGCCACAGACTCCAACCGCGCGCCGGATCCCCCCACCCGTCCGGCCCGATTAACATCGGGCCGGCCACCCTCCCCACAAGGGGGAGGGAAACCAGGGAGGTTTGTAGCGACCTCATCAGTGCCCGATACGTTCCCTCAAAACCTGAAATGCTCTACGCGCTGTCTGAGCTACGCGGCGGCTCACAACGCGATGATATCGGCCGCGGCATTCGGCAGCGCGGCCGCCAGCTCCGCGACATGGCGGTGATGGGTGAACACAATGATCTGCTGCCGCGCGCCGGCAGCCGCCAGCAATTGCAGCATCGCTGCGGTGCGCGGCTCATCAAAACTCGCCAGCAGATCATCGCCGATGAAGGGCAGCGGCTCGCCGTGGCGCCCTTCCAACATCGCCAGCCGCAGCGCCAGGAATAGCTGATCACGTGTGCCTTCGCTCAGCCCCGCGACCGGCACCCGCTCGTCATTGCCGCGCCTTGTCACCAGCACCGGCCGGTCATCATCGTCGAAATCGACGCCGAGCCCGGCAAAGGCGCCCGCGGTCGCCAGCGCGAACAATTCACCGGCGCGGGTGATCAAGGGATCTTGCACGCGCTGCCGATGACGCTCGACCGCGCGGCCAGCGAGCTTGGCCGCCGCGGCTTGTAGCAGCCAGCGCTCGGCAATGCCGAGCAGTTCGGCGTCGGCATCGGCGCGCGCCGCGGCAGCGGCGGCGGCATTGCGACCCCGGCTGAGCTGATCGCGATCGGTACAGGCCTGATGCCAGGCGGCTGACGCGGTTTCGATCTGCTTGAAGAGCAGCTTCTGCTGCAATTGCTCGCGGTCGATCTCCGCTGGCAGCGTATCGAGATCAAGGCCGATCCGTTCCTGGCGCAACTCACTCTCGTCGCGGCCATCGCCGATCTCGTGCAGATCGCGGCGCAGCCGCGCCTGTTCGAGCTCCAGCGCCTGACGGGCGGCGGCACGGCGCAGCGGCTCGGCCAAAGCCGCAATGTCATCGGCGGCGAAGATGACGCGCGCTTGATCCAAGACCTGCGCCGCCACCGCGCGTTGCGCCTGCAACTCGCGGCGCTTGCCGGCCCGCTTCTCCTCATTCCCCGCGAGCCGCTGGCAATGATCATCGGCGCGGCGCGCGGCCGTGAGCCGTTCGATCAGTCGCGATAGCGCCTGCTGCGCCGGAACGCTCGCCAGCTCCGGCGCGATGCGGGCAGCGAGCGCGGCGACATCACGCTCGAACGCCGCCAAGTCCGCTTCGATCGCGGCGACGCGGTGCTGCTCGCTCTCATAATTGGCTTTTGGCGCAGCGACCGTGCTCCAGACCTCGAGCGCCGCCGCGGCCTGCGCCGCGGTGGCCTGCTGATCAACACCGATGGCACGCATCGCCGCGGGCCAGGCAGCGCGATCAGCCGCGAGCGCGGCCTGCGCCGCGGCGCGTTCACTCTCCGCCTCGCGCAGATCGCGGGCGATGCGCTGCCGGGTGGCATCGCGGCTGCGCGCCTCGGTCCAAGCGTCTTGCAGACTGTTCAGCCGCGCTTTGGCTTCCTGATACAGCACCTCGGCCGGAAGCGCCGGATCGCCAGCCCGGCCGCTCCATTCAAGAAACGCGATCACCGCGGTCTTGGCACTGGCGATGCTAGCCGCGAGCGCATCGAGCGCCGTCTTTTGCTGATCGCAGCGCCCCAGGCGCTCCAGCAAACCATCGACGCGCTCGCGCCAGCTCTGCATCTCGGCAGGCGTGCGCGGCTTGATCGCAGACGAGCGCCACAGCGCGAGCCAATCCTGCTGCAGCTCATCGCAGCGCTGACGCAGCTCATCGAGCTTGCGCGTCCGCGCGGCGCGCTCAAGATGGCCTTGCGCAAGCCGCTGCTGGGCATCCTCGCGCCGGGTGGCGCGTTCGGTATCGCTGAGCAGCCGGTCGGTGACGTCATCGACATGCAGCGCGGCGCGTTCGAGCTGATCGAGCAGCTGGGCGCGCTGCTCGCGCTCGGCATCAAGGGCCGCGCGCGACGCGGCGATCTGGTCATTGCGGCCGCGGCGCGCTTCGATCAGATCGGTGCGGGTCGGCACGCTGGCTTCGCCGGCGAGCTTGGCCAGATCATGTTCAAGGCGCGCGATCTCATTATCCTGACCGGCGACCTCGTCCTGCAGCCGCTGCAGCTCGGTTTCGCGCAGCGCGAATTCGCGGACAAAGCGCGCAATCGCGGCACCATCGGGTAATGGCAAGGCGCGCAGCTGCGCCGCGCTGCCGGGACAGGGATCGAGCGCGGCAAGCTGCGCGGCGATCAGGTCGCTGTCGCGCTGCCAGGTCGCAGAGTCGAGATGATAACGCTCGACTTTGGCGGATAGATCGCCCAGCGCCTCAAAGCGCTGCCGCGCCTGCTCGATATCGACCACGATGGTCGCGGCCGCCTCGCTCGCGAGCGACTCGTCATGTTCGCGGCGGGCCCGTTCAGCGCGCTCCTCAGCGCGGGCCAGCTGTTGCTCGGCGCTGCGCCATTTGTCGATCAGCTCGCGCGCCCCGGCCAGCGCCAGTTCGGTCGGCAGCTTCTGCAACAGCTCGACGTGAGACGGCAGGCCGAGCCGGCGCGCCGCGCCGTTCAGCGCCGTCTGCGCGGACTCGCGTGCCTGCTGGCGCCGCGGCAGATCGTCGATCGCCTTTCGCACCGCGCCCAGCCGCTCGCGTAATGCATCGATCAGCGCGCCTTCGGCCAGCACGCGCTCATCGCGCGATGCGGCCGCGATCTCGGCGGCATCGGCGGACGCGGCTTCATCGAGTGCCGCTACTTGCTGATCGATTTCAGTGCACGACGCCAACGCCGCCTGCCAGCTCTCAAGCTGCGCGGCGCTGATCTCCGGCAGATCGGCCAGTGCCATGAGTTCAGCGGTAATGCCATCGAGCCGCGCGAGCTGCGCCTTGGTGCGTAGCACGCGCTGCCAGCGCGCCAGCGTGGTACCGGATTGCGCGTGCGCGGCGTTGAGATCATCAAGCTGCTGGCGCGCGGCGGTGACGGCATCCTCGGCCTGGCGCAGCGCATCGCGGGTGACGATCGCCTCGCGCAGCGCCCGGTCAGCGCTATCGCGGCGCTCGGCCGCGACATAGAACGGTTTGCCGGCTGAGCGGCGCGCGGTGAACAGCTCATCCGCGCGGTCCTGCAATTGCTGCCGCAGCCGCGACAGCGCCGTCATGCCGGCCGAACTCGCCGCCAGCGTTTCCGCCAGCCGGCCATCGGCTTTCAGCAGCTCATGGCCGCCGTCGCGCAAGGCGCGCGCGGTCAACCCGTATTCGGCATCGAATGTCGGCCGCGTCAGCCCCGCGAGCAGCGGCGCCAGCAATTCATCCGGCAAGGGCTGATCATCGCCATCGACCAGCGTGTTCTTGTTGCCCTTGCGGCGCCGCGCGGTGAGCACGCCGCCGTCGCTGCGGATGAGCGTAGCACCGATGCGCAGCGTCTTGCTGTCGTGGCGAAACGCATGATCGGTGCGCGCGCCAAAGCCGAACAAAAAATCGCCGATCGCGGTCAGCGCGGTGGTCTTGCCCGCCTCATTGGCGCCGAGCACGACATGGAGCGCGGCACCCGGCCGAAAGCTCAGCACGCGATCGGTGAACGCGCCGTAGCGCTCCAGCGTGAGCTGCTCGAACCTCACGACAGCTCTCCCGCCAGCAAGGCCGTGGCGTCTTGCGCCAGGCGCTGCGTCAGCTCCGGCGTCGCCAAGGCATCATGGAGATCCTTGGGCAGCTTGGCCTTCACCGTTTCGAGTAGTTCGCCGATCGTCACTGCGAATTCCGGATCGGCGGCGACCTCGGCGAGCAGCGCGCTGACGTCGAGCGCATCAGTGCCTTGCAGCACCGGGCGCGGCGGCGGCGCGGTGCGTACCTTGAGCTGTTCGACCCAGCAATCGGCCGCGAGCTGAAAGCCGAACGCGCGCAGCTCGTCCTGCAGCGTGTCGCGTTTCGCGATCAGATGATTATGCAGCGGCGTGGTGCCGGTCAGCGTCAGCCGCGCCGCCAGCGGCCGGCCATCGCATTGCGCGTGGCTGGCGGCAAGCGCGTCGTGCAGACGGACCTGCAGCGCCGTGTCGTCGCTGATGCCGGTCAGGTCGATCTCAAGATGCGCCCAGCGCGCGCCATCGAGCACCAGAGGCGTAACTTCCACCACCCGGCCATCTTCGACCGTGACGCGCATCGCGCCCTTCGGCCCGGTCTCGCGCACGCTGCGGCCCTGCAAATTGCCGGGATAGACGATCCACGGCTCGCGGCTGACGATCTCGGCGGCGTGCACATGGCCGAGCGCCCAGTAATCATAGCCAAAGCGCCTCAGATCATCGACGCTGCACGGCGCATAGCCTTGATGGCCGCGTGTGCCGTCGAGCGAGGTGTGCAGCACGCCGATATTGAGCCAGCCGTCGCGCCGCTCCGGATAGCTGTCGACGAAATCGGCGGTCAGCCGATGCGGAAAACTGCGGCCATGCAGCGCGACCCGGCAATCATCGAGCGCAAAGGTCTCGGCCTTAGCGGAGCGGAACGCGCGCACCGTGTCCGGATAGGGCAGATCGCGCGACATCACGCTTTCGGCGTCGTGATTGCCCTTGACCTTGAAAACCGGAATGCCGGCGCGGTGCAGCGCGCCCAACGCGCGCACGAAGAACAGCCCGGTCGAGACGTCTTTCCAGTCGCCATCGAAAATATCGCCGGCCAGGATCAGGAACCGGGCCTCGCTAGCGATGGTCTGCTCGATCAAGGCTTCGACCGCCTGCCGGCCGGCCTGCGCAAAGCGCTGCGCCACCGCGGCGTCCTTCAGGCTCAGGCCGAGCAGCGGACTGTCGATGTGCAGATCGGCGGCGTGGATGAACGAGAAACGCATCGCTTCAGACTGCGCCGTGGAGACGCGCGCCGTGGCGTGCGCAGATTCGCGTGGCGCGGGAGGTCGAACAATACGCTCTTATAGAGAGAGTCGGCAGGTGCGATCAAGGTGCCGCGCTGGCTAGCCGGCCGGCAAGGTCAGCACGAAGGCCGCGCCGCCCTCAGGGCGGTTGGCGGCGCTGAGCGAGCCGCCATGTTCGCGCGCGATGCCATAGCTGATCCACAGCCCAAGCCCGGTGCCCTCGCCGACCGGTTTGGTGGTGAAGAACGGCTCGAACAACAGGTCGATCGCGGCTTCCGACAGGCCATGGCCGTTATCGGCGATGGTGATCGTGATGTCATCACCCTGGCGGCGCGCGCTGATGGTGATGCTGGGCGCCACCTGGCCGCGCACCGCATCGATGGCGTTGTCGATCAGATTGACGATGATCTGATGGAACTGGCCTTCATGGCCCATCACCGCCAGCTCTGGTTCGAGATCGAAGCTCAGCGCAACATGGCCGGGCTTGGCGCGCGTCGCCCACAGCGCGGCGGTGCGCAGCACCCGCTCGACATCGATGCTCTGCATCTCGCCGGGCTTGGAAAAGCTCAGCCGCCGCAGATTTTTGACGACATCCGACACCCTTGTGGCACCTTCCAGCGTGCCTTCGATCAGCGAGCCGTAATCGTCGAGCAGCGCATCGATGCGCAGCTCGCGGCGCAGCGCGGCGATCTCTTCGGCATCGGCGTCGCCATGCAGCGCCTGCAGATAATTGCTGAGCCGTTTGCGATAGCGCTCCAGCGTATGGATGTTGCCATAGATGAAGCTGATCGGGTTGTTCAGCTCATGGGCGACACCGGCCACCAGCCGGCCGAGGCTCGCCATCTTTTCCTGCTCGATCAATTGCCGCTGCGCGCGCTGCAGCTTGCTATGCGCGGCATGCAGCGCCTCATAGGCGCGGCGCAGCTCGCCGATTGGCCGCGCGGTCAGCACGGTGCCGACCCGCACGCCCGTCGGATCGTGGCGGGTGGCAGCATTGACGGCATAGAGATCGGACGGGCCATGCGCGGTGACAAAGCGCACTTCGAGATTGACGACGTCGCTTGAAGCCTGCGCGCCAACCAGCGCAGCGGCCTGACGCCGATCGGCCGGATCGAGCAGATCGGCCAGCGAGCGCTGCGCGACATCCTCGCTGCGGCAGCCGAGCAGTTGCATCGCGGCGGGGTTGATCTGCAGCACCCGTCCGTCGCGATCGCACACGATCAGCACATCAGACACCGCCTCGATCACGCTGGAAATGAACGCCTGCGCTTCCTCGAGCGCGGTGTTCTTGTCTTCAAGCTCGGTCTCGTAGCGCAGCAGGTCGGCGTACACTTCGTCCATCTTGCGGATCACTTCGATCCACGCCGTTTCCTGATCGCTGGCGAGCGCGAACGGCAGCCCGGCGCCGGCCCGATCGAGCAGCCCGGTCTTGAGCCCGATTTCGGCTCCGACCTTGGACCCGCTCTCGCCGCGCTCAGCCATCACGGCTCACGCCCTTGCGCAGATCATAGCGCCCGAGCTTGTTGCGCAGCCCGACGCGGGACAGCCCGAGTTCGCCGGCGACGCGGCTGATATTGCCGCCATGGCGATCGAGCGCCTCGGTGATCATCAGCCGTTCCAGCGCTTCGATCTGGGTCTTGAGCGTCGCGCCGACGCTGTGACCATTGCCATGACCATTGTGATGTCCGTTGCCGTGTCCATTACGCAGCGTGATCGGCGCGCCGCTGGAACGAATGCGCGGCGACAGATCGCGGTCCTCAAGCTGGCCATTGTCGGCCAGCACCACCATGCGCTGGATCTCGTTCTGCAATTCGCGGACATTGCCCGGCCAGTCGTAGCACTGCATGCGCGACAGCGCGTCGGGCGCGATGCCATGTACCGCGCGGCCATAGGCCTTGCTGACTTCATCGAGCACGCGGCGCGCGATCAGCGGAATATCCATCGGCCGTTCGCGCAGCGCCGGCATGTGCAGCGGAAACGCCGCCAGCCGATAATAGAGATCGCGCCGGAAACGGCCGGCGCGCACCTCGGCTTCCAGATCGCGATTGGTGGCGGCGACCACGCGCACATCGACCTTGCGCACCCGCTGCGCGCCGAGCGGGCGGATTTCGCTCTCCTGCAGCACGCGCAGCAGTTTGACCTGAAATGCCGGCGAGGTCTCGCCGATTTCGTCGAGGAAGATGGTGCCGCCGTCGGCGACCTCGAACAGCCCGATGCGATCCTGATAGGCGCCGGTGAACGCGCCCTTCTTGCAGCCGAACAATTCGCTTTCCAGCAATTCGTCCGGCAGCGCGCCGCAATTCTCGACCACGAACGCTTTCGCGGAGCGGCTGGAGCCATAGTGAATGGCGCGCGCCAGCAATTCCTTGCCGGTGCCGGACTCGCCAGTGATCAGCACCGAAATGTCGAAATCGGCGGCGCGTCGGCCGAGCTCGATCACGTCGCGCAGCGGGCTGTCCGGCGCATGCACAATCCGGTCGAAGTCGAATAATTGCTGCGCGGCGCCGCGCTTCTCCGTCACCACCCGCTTGACGCGCTCCGGCGTCAGCTTCATGTCGATGCCGGCGGTCTCGGTCTCTTTCTGCAGCCGGAACAGCTGCACCGCGCCGCGCACGCTGTCGAGCAGCTTGTCGGGATGCCAGGGCTTGGCGATGTACTGATAGATGCCGGCCTCGTTGATGCCGGCGATGATGTCCTCTGAATCCGAATAGCCGGAGATGATCATCCGCACCGGATCGGGCCACACCTCGCGCACATGTTTTAGAAAATCGACGCCGGTCTCGTGCTGCATGCGCTGATCGCACAGGATGGCGTGCACGATCTCGCTTTCCAGCACGCGCCTGGCTTCACCCGCGTCCTTGGCGCAGATCACCTCGAACTCTTCGCTCAACACCCGCTTCAGCGATTCGAGAGATCGGATCTCGTCGTCGACGACGAGCACGGTCGCCTGTCCACTCATCGCATCACCTCGCTCACGCAACGTCATCCGTCCTCAGCAGATCCGTGGCAATTGCTCGCCCGACAACCAATCGACAATGCGGCCGCCGCCGAAACTCGTCGTCATCTGCACAAAGCGATGATCATCCTCGACCACCTCGCCGATCAGCGCGGCATCGCGGCCGAGCGGATGGGCGCGCATCGCTGCCAGCACGCTATCGGCGGCGTCAGCGGCGACGACCGCGACCAGCTTGCCTTCATTGGCGACATAGAGCGGATCGAGCCCGAGCAACTCGCACGCCGCCGCCACTTCCGGCCGCACCGGCAGTTGCTGCTCATCGAGCCGGAAGCCGGCGCCCGATTGCTGCGCCAATTCGTTGAGCGTCGCGGCGAGCCCACCTCGGGTCGGATCGCGCATCACGCGCAGCGCTTGCGGCGCGGTCGCCACCATCGCCGCCACCAAGCCATGCAGCGCCGCGGAGTCCGACACGATCGAGGTTTCGAACGCGAGGTTCTGACGCTGCGACATCACCGCGACGCCGTGATCGCCGATCGTGCCCGACAGCAGCACCTTGTCGCCGACCTGCGCCTGCTGCGCCGACAGATCGAGACCGGCCGGCACCACGCCAACGCCGGTGGTGGTGATGAACACGCCATCGGCCTTGCCGCGTTCCACCACCTTGGTATCGCCGGTGACCACCGGCACGCCGGCCGCGCGCGAGGCGGCGCCCATGCTGTCGGCGATGCGCTGCAGATCGCTCAGCGGAAACCCTTCTTCGATGATGAAGGCCGCCGACAGATACAGCGGCTTGGCGCCGGACATCGCAATGTCGTTGATGGTGCCGTGCACTGCCAGCGAGCCGATGTCGCCGCCCGGGAAGAACAGCGGCGACACCACATAGCCATCGGTGGTGATCACCATGCGCCCGCCCGCGACATCAAACGCCGCCTGATCATTGCCGCGGCGTAGCCAGTCATTGTCGAGCGAGGGCTGGAACAGCTCAGCGATCAGATGCGCCATCGCCCGGCCGCCGGAGCCATGGGCAAGATCGACGCGGCCGTCCTTGAGATCGAGCTTGCGATGCTTGATGCGGCTGCTCATGCCACTCTCCTGGCGTGATCGCGGAACCGGCCATAGGTCCAATGCGCGGCGCAGGCGCCTTCCGAGGACACCATGCACGATCCCATCGGCGTTTCCGGCGTGCAGGCCGTGCCGAACAATTTGCAGTCGGTCGGCCGCTTCACGCCGCGCAAAATCGCGCCGCATTCGCAGGCGGGATTATCAGGCGCCGACACTTCCGCGATCTCGAACCGCCGTTCGGCATCGAACGCTGCATACTCGGCCTTGATGCGCAGACCACTGGCCGGCACCCGGCCAAAGCCGCGCCATTCAAAACTGTCGCGCAGCTCGAAATAGGTCGCGACTTCCGCTTGAGCGATCAGGTTGCCCTCTGGCGTCACCGCGCGCACATATTGGTTCTCGACCTGATGGCGACCGTCATTGACCTGCTGGATCAGCATCAGGATCGCCTGCATCACATCGAGCGGTTCAAAGCCGGCGACCACCACCGGCTTGCGAAACCGTTCGGCGAATTCCGCAAAAGCATTGGAGCCGATCACCGCGCTGACATGCGCCGGGCCGATGAAGCCATCGAGCTGTGGCACCGCGCCGGCATCGACATCGGGATGATCGAGGATGCCGCGGATCGCCGGCGGGGTTAGCACGTGATTGCAAAACACGCTGAAATTGCTGAGTTGCTTGCGGCTCGCGATCCGGATCGCCAGCGCGGTCGGCGGCGTGGTGGTTTCAAAGCCGATCGCCAGAAACACCACCTGGCGCTGCGGCTCGGCTTGCGCGATCGCCAGCGCATCGAGCGTGGAATACACCATGCGGATATCGGCGCCGGCCGCCCTGGCCCGCAGCAGCGAGCTGCCGCGCGAACCAGGCACGCGCATCAGATCGCCATAGGTGCACAGCGTCACCGCCGGCCGCGACGCGAGTGCAATCGCCATGTCGATCCGGCCGATCGGCAACACGCAGACCGGGCAGCCGGGGCCATGTACCATGCGCACATTGCCGGGCAAGAGATCTTCCAGGCCATAGCGCGAGATCGCGTGGGTGTGGCTGCCGCAAAATTCCATGAACGAATAGCTGCGCTGCGGATCGGCGGCCGCCGCGATCGCCGCCGCTACTTTGCGCGCCAGCGCGCCGTCGCGATATTCATCGACATATTTCATGCCGCGGCTCCCTGACTGTCGCTGCCCAGTTCAGCCAACAGGTCGAGCGTGCGGCGCGCTTCCTCCGGATCGATGCGGGCGAGCGCAAAGCCGACATGCACCACCACATAATCGCCGACCTGCGGGTCCTCGATCAGCGCCACCGACACCGCCTTGCTGACGCCATCGAGCGACACCCGCGCCATCTGCTCGGGCAGCAGTTCTGTGATTTCGGCAGGAATGGCGAGACACATCGGTTACGCTCCTGAAGCTTGTTCAATCACAGTGAGGCCGGCGACCCAGGCCTGGCCGAGGCTGAGCCCGCCATCATTGGGCGGCACGGCCCGCGCGACGAGCGGCGTCAGCCCGCCCGCACGCAGCCGTGGCATCAGCTCCGTCATCAGCACGCGGTTGAGACAGCAACCGCCGCCGAGCGCGACGGTGCTGAGCCCGGCTCGCTCGGCCGCCTGGATCACCCAGTCGGCGAGCGCGGCGGCGAGCGTGCCGTGGAACAGCTCGGCGCCGTGGCGCGCATCAATGCCGGGCGTCGCCAGCCGCGCCAGCAGCGGCGAGAGGTCGAGCTGATCGCCAGCGATCCGCCAGAGCGCGCTATCGAATCGCGGTCGATTGACCAGCGCTTCCAGCTCCATCGCCGCCTGGCCTTCGTAATGCTGCACGGCGCAGACTTTGAGCAGCCCGGCCGCGGCGTCGAACAACCGTCCCGCGCTGCTGGTGGACGGGAAGGTGCCGCGCGCCAGCAATTGCGCCAATAGCGGCGCCGCTTTCTGATCGGCAAAGCGCTGGCCAATCTCATCGGCCCGCTGCAGCACAGCCAGCGCCGCCGCTGCCATCCGCCACGGCTCGCGTGCCGCGACATCGCCGCCCGGCAATGGCAATGGCTGCAGATGGCCGATCCGCTGAAAGCGCGCGCCATCGACGCGCAGTAATTCGCCGCCCCAATTGCCGCCATCGCTGCCAACGCCGTGACCATCGAGCACCAGCCCGAGCAGCGGCGTGGTGACGCCGTGTTCGGCGGCGATCGCCGCGACATGGGCGTGATGATGCTGGACGCCGAGCAGCGGCAGACCGAGACTCTCGGCAAAGCGGGTCGAGGCGAAATCGGCGTGCAGATCATGCGCGATCAGCACCGGCTGCGTGTCCAGCATCGCCAACAGATGCGCGACCATCTCTTCAAAGAACCGCAACGTCGCGGCGCTGCCGAGGTCGCCGATATGCTGCGAGACAAAGGCTTCCCGGCCGCGGGTTGCGGTCACGGTCGCTTTCAGCAATCCGCCGACCGCCAGCACCGGCGGCAGTTCATGCGGCAACTGCACCGGGCGCGGCACATAACCGCGCGAACGGCGCAGCAGATAGGGCTGCTCGTCCAGCACCATCGCCACGCTGTCATCGGCGCGCACCACGATCGGCCGATCATGATCAACAATGACATCGGCAATGCCGGCGAGCTGGCGCTCGGCCTCGCTGGTGACAATCGGATCGCCGCCGAGATTGGCGCTGGTCGCGACCAGCACCAGATCGACCGGCGCCTGCTGCCAGGCGCGGCCGTGCGGCGCGCCAGCGGCGGCGTGAAACAGCAGATGATGCAGCGGCGTATAGGGCAGCATCACGCCGATCCGGTCGAGCGACGGCGCGATCGCAGGCGCCAGCGTGCCGCGGCTGTTGAGCAGCACGATCGGCCGCTCGACCGAACGCAGCAGCGCGCGCTCGGCGGCGCTCGCTTCGGCGACCGTATCAAGCGAGGCTTCGGAAGCGATCATCACCGCAAACGGCTTGGCGTCGCGGCCCTTGCGCCGGCGCAGCTCGGCGACAGCATTCTGCTGACGCGCGTCGCACAAGAGATGAAAGCCGCCGAGGCTTTTCAGCGCGACGATCTCACCGCGGCGGAGACGAGCCACGATCTCCGGAATGTCATGGCTGAGCTGCGGCCCGCACTCCGGGCAGGCGATCGGCTCGGCATGAAAGCGCCGGTCATGCGGACCTTGATAATCGCGCTGGCAGGCGGCGCACATCGCAAAGCCGGCCATCGCGGTGTTGGCGCGGTCATAGGGCAATTGCCGGGTCAGCGTGTAACGCGGCCCGCAATGCGTGCAGTTCACGAACGGATAGAGATGAAACCGGCTTTCGGGATCAAACAGCTCATCGAGACACGCTTCGCAGGTCGCGGCATCGGCGCCGATCCGGGTCGCTTGCCGGCCGGCGCGGCTGCTCGCGATCTCAAAGCCGCGCTCGCCGAGCGGCCGCAGCGGCTCAGTCTCGACCGCTTCGACCCGCGCCAGCGGCGGCGCTTCATCACGCAGCGCCGCGACGAATTCCGTCAGCGCCGCGCCCTCGACTTCGATCAGCACGCCCTCGGCATCATTGGCGACATAACCGCCAAGCTGATAGCGGCTGGCGAGCCGATACACGAATGGCCGAAACCCCACGCCCTGCACGGCGCCGCGCACCCGCACCCGGGCGCGGCTGGCCGAGCTGGCGCTCGTGGGGCTCGGCGCCATCGCGTTACTCCGCCGCCTTGGCCGCCGCGCGGGCCGCGGCGGCGCGCTTGTCGATCCAGGCATAGAACGCCGGCAACCCCTCGCCGCTGCGCGCCGACACGGTCAGCACCTCGATCTTGGGATTGACGCGGCGCGCATATTCGATGGTCGACGCCAGATCGAAATCGAGATGCGGCAACAGATCGATCTTGTTGAGCAGCAACAGATCGGCGGCCGCAAACATGTCGGGATATTTGATCGGCTTATCTTCGCCTTCGGTGATCGACAGCACCACCACCTTGTGCGCTTCGCCAAGATCGAACGCCGCCGGGCAAACCAGATTGCCGACATTTTCAATGAACAGCAGGCCATCGGTGAGCGGCGGCAATTGCTCGAGCGCATGGCCGACCATATGCGCGTCGAGATGGCAGCCCTTCCCGGTGTTGATCTGGATCGCGGGCGCGCCGGTGGCGCGAATGCGCTGCGCGTCATTGGCGGTCTGCTGATCGCCTTCGATCACTGCGATCGGATAACGACCGTTCAGGTCGGTGATGGTCTTGACCAGCAGCGAGGTTTTGCCCGAGCCCGGACTGGACACCAAATTGAGCACGAACACGCCGCCCGCCGCGAACCGCGCCCGGTTGCGGCGCGCATAATCGTCATTCTTGGCGAGGATATTGCGCTCGATCTGCACCACGCGCGCCTGGGTCAGCCCCGGCACATGCACGCCGGCCAGCCCGCCGCCGAAATCGATGCGGCCATCGGCGCTCGGCGCCGGGTGATCGTGATCCGCGTGGCCATGATCATGGTGGCCATGATGGTGGTGGTCATGATCATGGTGGTCATGGTCATGATCGTGACCGTGGTGATGGGCGTGATCGTCATCGGCGTGGTGATGATCGTGGGAATGATCGCCGTGGTGATGATGATCATGGTCATGGCTATGAGCATGAGCGTGGGCATGCGCGTGCGCATGGCTGTGGCTGTGGCTGTGACTATGGCCATCACCGTCATGATGATGGTGATGATCGTGGTGATGCGTGTGATCATGGTCGTGAGCATGGTCATGATCATGCGGATGGTCATGCTGATGACCGTGTTGGCCTTGCTCGACCTTGGCGCTGCCGCAGCCGCACACCGTACACATCAATCGACCTCCAATTCCTTGACGCGCAGTTCTTCGCCTGCGGTCACCTGCAATTGATGCCCGCCGCAACGCGGGCACGGTTCATAGCGCTGCGCCAAAGGCACCGTGGCCGCGCATTTCATGCACCAGGCTTCGCCGGGCACGCCGATGATCTCGAAGCGCGCCTCGGCGGCGATGGTGTTGCGGCTGACCGCGGAAAAGCAGAACCGCAGCGCCTCGGGCTCGACATGGCTGAGCGCGCCGATCTCCAGCCACACCGCGCGCACCTTGGAAAAGTTCTGCTGCTGCGCTTCGCGCTCGATGATTTCGATCACGCTTTCGCAGAGCGCCATCTCATGCATCGGCGGCCTCCGTCAGCTTGACGCTGAATGCCACGCAGGGGTCAAACGCCGCCACCAGCCGTTCGACGCGCTGTTGATCGGCGCCGTCGCCGCGCAGTTGCAGCGCGCTCAAGGCGCGGCACAGCGCGCCCTGCGGATGGAAATTCCATTCGGTCGGCGCCAGCATTTCCAGCCGGCTGACGTGGCCGTGCGGATCAAGCGCCACCAGATGATGCAGCCGGCCGCGCGCGCCCTCGACCGCGGCGATGGCGTCATTCGCGGCGAGCGACGCTGTCATCACCAGATCGCCGGGCAGCTCGCCGCGCAGCACGGCGCGGAGCTGATCGGGCGTTGCGCGGATTTCGATCAGCCGCGCCACCAGCCGCGCGCCGAGTCCAGCGCCGAGTTCCTTGATGAGCGGGTGCGCCGCCTGCCGGGCCAGCGCGCCGGTTTCCGGCAATCGGCCGCCGAGTTGCGGGCGCGCGGCAAACAGCGCGCCTTGCTGCCACAGCGCCGCGCCGATCGTGGCATCGTCGCTCGCGGCCAGCGCATCGATGGCGACCGCGCCGAACGCTGCATCGCTGGTCAGCAGCCCAGCATGCAGCGCCGCCAGCGGGCCATCGGCAGCCAGCCAGTGCTGATAGTTCGCGAGATCGTCCAAGCAGTGCGGCGGCAGACCGATCGCCGCAAGCCCCGCATCGATGGCGTCGATCGCCGCCGCATCCGGTAGCGCCGCGCCGTCAAACCGCCGCGCCGCTTCGCTGATCTGGCGCAGCGCCGGCGCGAGGGACGGCAGCGCCGGCCCCGCCAGCGCGAGCACCGTGCCGCGCAGCAATTCGCTCATCCGCTCGGCCAGCACCGCGGCGCTGTGCGCAAGCCGCGCGCGCTCGGGCAGCGCCGAGCCGCGCGCCATGGCGCAGGCCGCCGCAAAGGCCGCGCTATGGGCGCGGCCGCATAGCGCGAACAGGCGCGGCAGCAGCGCCGCCACCGCATCGCCATCGCGCCCTTCCGCCAGCCGGCCGATCCCGACCGGACGGCGCGCGCTGATCTTCACCGCAACGACGCGATTGGCCGCCACGGCCAAACTCACCTCGATGCGATCATCGCGCGGCGCGGCGTTCATCGCGGCCGCTCCCGGAGCTCGCCGCGCAGGAATTTGCGGCGATCGAGCGCCACCTTGGTGGGCGACGGCGGCGGCTGCGCTGGCGCGTCCACAGGCGAGGTAAACTCCGCATCGAGCACCGCCGCCAAGGCCGCCGCGGCCGCCTGTTCGGCGGTCGGCTGATCGGCAAAGCCGAACATCGGCGAGAACAGCGAGCAGCTTTCGATGGTGCCAAAGCCATCGAGCTGGCCCACCGTGAATTCCAGCGTACCGGCCGGCAGCGTCCGCGCCACGCCGCTGCCATGGGGCAGATCGCCGGCCACAGCGTCGAGCGGAATCCGCACCAGATTCATGAACCAGGGCGTGACCATCACCCCAAACGCATGATCATCGCGGGCGTGGAAACCGATCGCAGCGACCTGCAGCGCGGGATTGAAAACCGGCAGATCGCGCATGCCGCGCTCGGCGGCATGGTAGAAGGCGGCGAGCGCCTCGCCCGCGGCACGCGCTTCCGGATCGCGGTCCGCCGGGCTCTGCGGCGGCCCGGTGCAGATCGAATGCGGCGCGTCGGTCATCGGAAATACGCCTCGATGATCTCGTCGAGCCGTTCTGCGGAATCGTGAAAATCCTCATTGGCGGCGCACACCGCCGCCGGCACGTCGCCGATTTCGATGGTGTCGAGGATCGGCGTTTCCATCGAATTCAGGAACTGCACCGACCAGACGTGACGAACCCCGGTGGCCAGCACCCGGCAGCTGCCATAGCCGCGCGAGAACAATTGGATCGGCCCATTGCCGAGCGTGTCGACCAGATGCGCCATGTCGGCGGCGTTCATCGGCAGCAGCGTGAAATTGATGACATGCGAGGCTTGGCCAGCGCGATGCGACGACACCCGCTCGCGGATCTCGGCCAGCACCGGCATGACGTTCATGATGCCGTCCGGCGGCTCGCCGACCGAAAATTCCGTCACGGTGAAATCGCGCGCGGCGTACGCCACGATGCCGGGCACATCGCCGATCTCGAGATAATCGAGCTGCGGCTGTTCGGCATCGGCCTCGATCCGCACCCGCCACAGCCCGGTCATCACCGATTCCTGGATCTGGGCGACGCGGCGATCGGGCAGCGCCACGATGCCGGACACTTCGCCTTCGCCCAAAATGTCGAACAGCAATGCGCGCTCGGCCGCCGACAGCTGATCGGTGCTGACGATCTGGTTGCCGCCATCGGCCGATTGGATGGCGAGCGCTTCGGCCAGCTGCGCCAAGGTGGAAGCCAGCAGCGGGCATTGCTGACGCAGTTCCTCGCCGCTGCTTGTCGCCAGCGCCGAGACCGCGCCCGAGCCGGTCCGGCCGTGCCGCGCGCCGCCGCCATCATGACCGACCGGCAGCAGCGTCATTTCCACGTCATCGCCGTCCGGCGAACTCCAATAGCCCACTCTCATGATGGCAACTCCGCAGTCGGCAACGCATCGGCGATCAGCATCGCGTTGATGCGCGCGAGGTAGTTCGACCAATCCTGCAGCTTGGCAATCACACCCAGAATGCGGTCCGGCCGCGCCAGCACCAGGCTTGGAAACACCGTGACGCCGAACCGCTTCATCAGCAGCTTTTCGGCATCGCTGGCGACCACGGCGGGCACCAGCGCGCCGCCAAACGCCGCAATCAGCTCGGGCAGGATCACCGCAACATCAGCCGTTTCCGGCCAGCGCTCCGGATCGCCACGGAAAAACAGCACGGTGATACGACCGGATTCGGCGAGAACGCCGTCCACCGTCCCGACGTCAACGACAGGCATTTGCGGATCACCAGTGACATCGGTCGCGCGCGTAGCACTCATCACTCCTCCCCATCTCTGCCGTCGCCACTGTTGTTGTCGTCACTGTTGTTATTGTGACGTTTGTTGTGACATTGCTGTCGCGACGGCCTTGCGTCTTAACTGGCAGCAAAGCGCGTGCCAGTCGCGCGAACCTGACATCAATTTGATTGATGGTTGTTGATGTCCGGCCGCTCAACGCAGAGTCAATTGGAAGCACAAATCCCTCGCGCTGGAAAGTTCGATTCCATCGATCGCACTACTTTTTGGCGATAGCAAATAGCGTGCAACTAATCCGTTGCGCGCAGATGTGCCGGCAGTTCCGGCTCGCGATCGATCAGATCGGCGAACAGATGCTCAAACGGCCGACCCTCGAGCGCCGCAGCGACGCCATCGAGCGCGTCGTCGATCAAACGCGCTTCCTCCGCGTCGAGCTTGCGTACCGCACTGTCGATAAACACTAATAAATGTTCGCCTGGTGCTACATCGCCAACTAACACCGTGGACACGCTGCGGTGCTCGCCGCGGCGCACGCAGAGCGCCGAGCTTGCTTCGCTGGACAACACCGTCATCGGCAGCCCGACACACATCCGCAGCGCTCCACTTGTCGGTTGCGCGTTACAGCGGCAACGCCAGCGTGACACCGGCCAGCGCGATCGCGCCGCCCGCCATGCCGACCGCGCGCTTGGGCGCCAGCCGCGGCAGCACGGTGCCGAGCGACAGGCCGACGCCGTGCAGCAGCGCGGTGGCGGCGACGAAGCCGAGACCATAGCCGAGCGGCTGCGCCATCGCCGGCATCTCGGCGCCATGAGCGTGACCGTGTAGCAAACCGAACAACGCCACGATCGCGGCCGCGGCGCCGACCGGCACCTTGACCTGCAGCGCGACCAGCACGCCGAGCGTGATCACCGACAGCGCGATCAGCGATTCCGCCGCCGGCAGCGTGACGCCATAGGCGCCGCCGACCGCGCCGAGCGCCATCAGCGTGATGAAGGACGCCGGCACCAGCCAGCGCGCCGCGCCGCCGAGCGAGGCCGCCCACAGACCAACCGCCACCATCGCCAGCAGATGATCGAGCCCGCCAAACGGATGGATGAAGCCGGCGGCGAGACCGTCGAACTGCGTTGCGTGCCCGGTGTGGGCTTCGGCGATGCCCGGAATGGCGAGCAGCGCGATCGCAACGGCGCCGATGCGGAAATGCTGGGTCATGACGTCTCCTCGTTCAATTCGTTGTTCAGGCCACGGCGCCCTGTTGCCGTTCGTAATGGTCGTGATCGATATCATTGCCGAGCAGCCGCTCGGCCGGGTCGAGCGGCACGGCGCGCGGCGTCAGCACCACGCCCCATTCGGCCAGCACCTCGCACGACAGCGCCAGCGCATCGGCAATCCGGTCCTTCACCGGCGCCGTCAGCGCCCCGCCCCAATTTTCCAGATCCTGCGGCTGGCAGCCGATCAGCGCTAGCGCGCGCGGCGCGGCGCCGAGCAGATCAGCGGCGCTCAGCACGTCCTGAAACCCGGTCTGATGCAGGCTCATCTTCTTGGCGCCGGTGAATTTCGGCACCTCGTCGTCGCGCACCAGTTTCAGCGTGCCGGGCGGCAGGCCGTAATCGATGGCATCGAACACCAGCAGCAACTCGTGCTCCTGCAGGAAATTGACCAGATACAGGCCCTGGGTGCCGCCATCGAGCACGGTGACATTGGCAGGCACTTGATATGTGCGATGAAACGCCTCGACGGCACGGACGCCAAAGCCCTCGTCAGCCCACAGGATGTTGCCGATGCCAAGCACCAGAACCCGGGGCGGCGACTGCGGCTGCGGCGTCATGAGGGGTTCGGACATGTCGTCAACGTCCTCGAAAGCTGCGTGAAAGAGTAGTCGGAGCAGCGCAACTCACCTCTCCCCGCGCGCGGGGAGAGGTGAGCTTTGTGCTCGCAAAGTGTGTTGGGGCGCTGTCACGGTCGTTCTCTACCTCAATCCGGCAGATCGTCGCGGAACAGACGTTCGCCGGACACGATCGACGAGATCATGCTCTGGCGACTGAGAATGTCTTCGCGCACCGCGGCGTAGATGTGCACCATCGCAAACACCACGATCGCCCACATGCCGAGATGATGCAGCGTATGCAGATCCTGGCTGTTTGGGAATAGCGTGAACATGAAGGCGAACATCTTGTACTGCCAGCTATCGATGCCGAGCCCTTCGCCATACATCGCCATGCCGCTGCAGATCATGAACACCATGAACAGCATGAAGGTGAACATCGCGACATGGGCCAGCGGATTGTGGCCGATATATTTCTTCGGATCGCGCACCAGGAACATGTACCATTTCAGCTCATAGATCATGCCCCACCACCAGGTGCGGTTGGTGACCGGCATGTAGAAGATCTGCTTGGAGTATTTGTTGCCGAACAGCGCCCAGATCGCGCGTAGCAGGAAGAACACGATCAGCGCCTGGCCGCAGAAGAAGTGGATGAAGCGGATATAGCCGAACTGGAACGACGCCGAGGCCTCGCCCTGCACCGAGGGCGGCGGCGAGCCGATCAGATAGCCGGTGATGCAGAGCGCGACGATCAGCAGCGCATTGACCCAGTGCCATAGCCGCACCGGGGCCTGATAGACATAGACGGTCTGCAGCGACCGGGCGCGTTCGCCGGCCGAGTCGAGAGCGCCTTGGACCCGCGCGATCTCCGTCATCTTGCTCTCCCTGCGGCCGCAGCCGTGTTGTTGCCAGGATCGTGCGGCGATGATGCCGCCGCACGACGCCGCCGCTTAGCTCAGCGCACCGTCACCCGGGTCATCTCCTGGCCGTCCTCACTCATCACATGGGTCGAGCAGGCCAGGCACGGATCGAACGAGTGCAAGGTGCGCAGGATTTCCAGCGGCTGGTTCGGATCGGCCATCGGCGTGTCGAGCAGCGCCGCTTCAAACGCGCCGATATTGCCCTGCGGATCGCGCGGGCTGCCGTTCCAGGTGGTCGGCACCACGCATTGATAATTGTCGATCCGGCCGTCCTTGATCTTGATCCAATGCGCCAGCGCGCCGCGCGGTGCCTCGGTGAAGCCGGCACCCTTGGCCTGGCTGGCCCAGCTCGACGGCTGCCATTTGTCGACATTGGCGGTCGAGCTGTCGCCGGCCTTGATGGTAGCGACCAGCTTGTCCTGGGCGGCGCGCAGCTTGTGCACGGCCCATTGGCATTCCAGGCCGCGCGCCGCGGTGCGGCCGAGCGTCGAGAACAGCGCGGTCACCGGCACATCGAGCGCCTTCAGCAGTTTTTCGGTCGGCTCCTTGAACTCCGGCTTGCCTTGCGCATAGCCGATGATGTAGCGCGCCAGCGGCCCGACCTCGACCGCATTGCCCTTCCAGCGCGGCGCCTTCAGGAACGAGTACTTCGCCGCCTCGTCAACCGCCTCGATATTGGTCTTGGTGCCCTTGGCATTGGGGCCGAGCGCAAAGTTCGGCTCGGTGATGCCGTCATAAGGATGCAGGCCGCGCTTCTCGTCCGGATATTTGTACCAGGAGTGCGTGACGTATTCCTGGATCTGATCCGGCGCATGCAGATCGACCGGCAGCACCTCGTTGAGATTGCCGTTCAGGATCACGCCGCGCGGCAGCTGCAGGCTCTTGTCGGAGTAGTCATTGGCGTATTCCGGAATGTCGCCATAGGACATCACCGATTTCGAGGCCAGCCCGCCGCCATAGAGCCAGTCCTTGTAGAAGCCGGCGATCGCGATCAGGTCCGGGATATAGACCTGCTCGATGAAGGCGATCGACTGATCGATGATCGAGGAGACCAGATTCAGCCGTTCCATGTTGACGGCCCCGACCGCGCCGGCGCCATCGACATTGATGGCGCAGGGCACGCCGCCGACCAGCCAGTTCGGATGCGGGTTCTTGCCGCCATAGACCGCGTGGATCTTGACGATCTCTTTCTGGAAATCGAGCGCTTCCAGATAATGCGCGACCGCCATCAGATTGGCTTCGGGCGGCAGCTTGTAGGCCGGGTGGCCCCAATAGCCGTTCTTGAACGGCCCGAGCTGCCCTGACTCCACAAACTTCTGCAGCCGCAGCTGCAGGTCCTTGAAATAGCCCGGCGACGACATCGGCCAGGGCGAGATCGACTGCGCCAGCGCCGAGGTCGCTTTCGGATCGGCCTTGAGCGCCGACACCACATCGACCCAATCGAGCGCGTGCAGGTGATAGAAGTGCACGAGGTGATCGTGCACATACAGCGCGAGCTGCATGATGTTGCGAATGGTGTTGGCATTCTCCGGAATGGCGATGCCAAGCGCATTCTCGACCGCGCGCACCGAGGTTAGCGCGTGCGTGCCGGTGCAGACGCCGCAGATGCGCTGGGTGAACGCCCAGGCGTCGCGCGGATCGCGGCCCTTGAGGATCACCTCAATGCCGCGCCACATCGTGCCGGTCGAGACCGCGTTGCGGATCACATTGTTGGAGTCGACATTGACCTCGACGCGCAGGTGGCCCTCGATCCGGGTCACCGGATCGACCACGACGCGGCGGCCGGCATTGTCGAGCTTAAAGCCATTGGGCGTGGTGACATTGGTCATGATGCTGCGTCCCTGACTTAAGCCGACTTGCCGTTGGATTTGCCGTTGCTGCTATCGGGCACTTCCTTGCGCCGCGCGAGGTTGCGCACCGTGGTCACCGCGGCATGGGCGGCGATCGCGACGCCGACCGCGCCGGCCACCGTGGCACCGATCTTGTCGGCATTGGCCTCGATCCCGAATTGCTGGATGGTGGTGAGCCGTTCGTAGAACGAGCCCTTGTCCCAGAAGCCGTCTTCCGAGCAGCCGATGCAGCCATGGCCGGACTGGATCGGGAACGACACGCCGCCATTCCAGCGCACGGTCGAGCAGGCGTTGTAGGTGGTCGGGCCCTTGCAGCCCATCTTGTATAGGCAGTAGCCCTTGCGCGCGGCGTCGTCGTCCCATTCCTCGACAAACTGCCCGGCGTCGAAATGCGGGCGGCGATAGCACTTGTCGTGAATGCGCTGCGAATAGAACATCTTTGGCCGCCCCTGGCGGTCGAGTTCGGGCAGCCTGCCGAAGGTGATGATGTAAGTGATCACGCCGGTCATCACTTCGGCGATCGGCGGACAGCCCGGCACCTTGATCACCGGCTTGTTGCGGATCACCTTGTCGATCGGCGTCGCCTGGGTCGGGTTGGGCTTGGCGGCCTGCACGCATCCCCATGAGGCGCACGAGCCCCAGGCCACCACCGCCATCGCGTCCTCGGCCATTTCCTTGAGCTTTTCCACGAACGGCCGGCCGCCATCGATGCAGAACATGCCGTCTTCGTTCAGCGGCGGATTGCCCTCCACCGCAAGCACATACTGCCCCTTATGTTTCTTGCGGGTCTCTTCCAGGATCGCTTCGGCCTGATGGCCGGCCGCGGCCATCAGCGTGTCGTCATAGTCGAGCGAGATCATCGACAGCACGACATCCTTCACCAAGGGATGCGCCGAGCGGATGAAGCTTTCCGAGCAGCAGGTGCATTCCAGCCCGTGCATCCAGATCACCGGCACGCGCGGCTTCGATTCCAGCGCCTGCGCGATCTGGCTGGCGCCCATCGAGCCGAGGCCCAGGCTGGTCGCGGTCAAGCTGCAGAATTTGATGAAGCTCCGGCGGGTAATGCCCTGTCGCCGGATCACCTCGTAAAAGGTCTCTGTGGCTGTGCCCATACTGGTTCCTCGGGTCCTCGACTGCCGCAACTCTCGTTGGAGCTGCGTGATGATCCGAGGCTCGCAAGAACCGTGCCAGGCTACTGGGGCAGGGTGCCGGGGCGCCAACTACTTGATGTGAAGTGCTGATGGTCGTTGGCAGCGATGTCACGATTGCGCGGTCGTGACCGTTTTGAGTGACAACTCGCTTGCTGTGCTGCCAAGCACGTAACCGCATGGTTACGACATCGTTGTCGTTAGTGTGCGGTGCACACCATACAGGGATCGAATGAGCGCACAATATGCTGCACTGCGACAGATTGCGCGCCGTCATCACCAACCACGGTGCCCACCAGCGCCTGCTCGAGCGGCCCGGCCTGCCCAAGGCGATCACGCGGCGAGAAATTCCAGGTGGTCGGCGCGATGATCTGATAGCGACGGATGCGGCCATCGCCGAGTTCGATGAAATGACCGAGCGTGCCGCGCGCGGCCTCGACAAAGCCGACACCGCAGCCTGTCAGGCGACGCGGCGTGTGATCAAGAAACAGCTGGCGCAGATCGAGCTGCGTCGCCCAGTGCTGCATTGTGATCGCGAGCCGCGCGGTTTCGATCAGCCGCGCGATCACCCGCGTCGCCACGTTGGGTCCCGCGCGTTGCAGCAGATCGCGGATCATTGGCTGGCCATCGACCGCCTGCCGCGCCAGCGCGCCGACCTCGGCGGGCTGGCCGTCCAGCCGCGGCGCCTTGCACCAGGAATAGCCCGCGATCTTGTCGGCATCGGGTAGCGTCTCGGCGCTGGACGGCATCAGCGCCGTGTCGAGCATCCAAGCGCGGGTGACGTCTTCAGTGATCAATGACGGATCGAAGGCACGCGGCGAGGCGCTTGCGGGGTCAAACACCCCGGCGGCGAACAGCGGCGCGTCGAGACCTTGATAACCGCCTGAGCTGAGCAGCGGCAGTGCTATCCGGCCGAGCTGATCAAGCTTCAGATCATCGGCGATCGCCAGAAAGCGCGCCAGATCACTGCTGCGTCCCTGGCGCCAGGCATCGAGCGCATCGGCGCTGTCCAGTGCCAACACATTGTCCAGCGTATCGCCCAGCAGCGTGGTTTCCAGAAAACCGCGCAGATCGGCGATGATCGACAAGAGCTGCACCCGATCGCCAAGATCGATCGCGCGGGTGGTGCCGCCCGGCTGGAACGCGAGGCTATGCGGCCATTTGCCGGCGATCAGCCCCATGATCTGCAACAGCCGCGCCCGCGCGGGCAGCATCTGCGCCAGCGCGCTGCCCTGCTCCGCCTTGAAGCGCGCGGCGATCTCGTCATGCCAGGGCCGCGCCGCGTAGCTGGCACGCGCAAAGTCCGGCATGAAGAACAGATAGAAGTGCGTGAGATGATCGGCGACATTCTCAGCCGCGTGGGCGAGATTGGCGGCGATCACGCCATTTGGGGCGGCCGCGATGCCGTCGACCGCGCGCAGCGCCGCCACCGCGGCCAGCGATTGCGACACCGAGCAGATGCCGCAGATCCGCGGCACCAGCGCCAGCCCGTCGAGCGCCGGGCGGCCGAGCAGCATCTGCTCAAAGCCGCGATAGAGCGGCGCGCTCACTTCGGCGGACGCCACCGCGCCATCCGCAATATCAAGCCGCAGCTCGAGATCGCCCTCGACGCGGTTGAACGGACCGATGATCAGACGGCGGCTCACTTGCGGCGCCCGGCGCCGGAACTGGGCGGCACGATCACTTGATCGGCGGTGGCGTTGGCACGCACCCGCGGCGGCGTCGCCGATTTCGACAGCGCCGCCAGCGCCACGAACCAGGCTTTTGGCATATCGAGCGGCAGCCCGACCGGAATGCCGGCGACCTTCGCAGTTTCGAGCAGGTTATGCGCCGCCTCAAAACCCGGCGAGGTGCAGGCGATGCATGGATAGCCGCCGCGGGTGCAGGAGCCGCCGCCGTTCCAGCCGCGCTGATTGCAGTCGCCGACCGCCTGCGTCGCCTTGCAGCCGAGATGCTCCATCAGGCAGCCGCGCTGCGCCAATTGCTCGGCGCTGGCCTTGAATTCGTAGAACTCGTTGCGGGCGCAGCCATGATGGGCGAGATGCGCCGCGAAGAATTTGGGCCGCGCAAAGGCGTCGAGATCGTCGGCGTTCAGTTCGCCGAGCGCCAGCGCCGCCAGCGTGGTGCTGATCCAATCGGGATGCGGCGCGCAGCCGGCGATATTGACCACCGGCAGGCCGCCGCGCGACCGGAACGAGGCGCCGAGCACGCCGCCGCGCTCGGTTTCTAGAAATTGCAGGCCGCTGGCCTCAGTCGGATTGCCGCCTGCGGCAGCTACGCCGCCAAATGCCGCGCAGCTGCCGACCGCCACCACCACGCCGGCATGCGGCGCAAGGCGCGTGACCCAATCCTGCATCGAGCGCCCGGTGCCAGACAGCATCTGAAAGCGGCCACTGCCCTGCGGGCCGCGCAGCACCGCGCCTTCCAGCACCAGGCCATCGAGCGGCAGCTGCCCGGCTTCGATCGCTTCGAAAATGGCGATGGTCTCGGCGCCGGTCGCTTCGCTGAATGACGGATGCCACAACAAATGCACGCCGAACGACTTAAGCTCGGTGAACCAGCCGTGCGGACCGCGGTCGAGCGCGGCCATGGTGCAGCCGCCGCAACTCGCCCCCTGCAGCCATAACAGATTGAACGGATCCATCCCGGCGCGCTCGCTCCCACCCTGTGCTATCGCGCCTGATGACAGCGCCGCCGAATTGGGCAGCGATCAGGGCAGCGTTGGCCCAAGGCTGACCACGCTGGACGGCAAGGTTAAGCGGCTTCGGCCCGGCGCCGCAAGCGGCAGCGCCGGCCGTGCTTTGGCTTAAAGGCGCGCGCTCAAAATGCTAGCGATCTCGTCGTCGCCAAGCGCGATCGGGTTGGTTTTCATGCTGGAACCGCGGCTGCCGGCCACGATGCGGCCGATATCAGCGGCACTGACGCCGAGCGCCGACAGACTCGGCATCGCCAGCTGCTCGGTCCAGCGCTGCAACAGGCGTAGCAGCGCGGCGCGGTCTTCGGCATCGTCGCGGCCGTGCGCGCCGGTCAGCAACCGGCCGACCTCGGCATAGCGCGTAAGGCCCATACTCTGCGGGTCGCGCTGCGCCATCGCGGCGATGTTGACCTCGGTTGCGGCCGCCAGCAGAGTGCCGCACACCGTGCCATGCGGAATCGGGAAAAACGCGCCGAGCGGCGAAGCCAGCCCGTGCACCGAGCCGAGCCCGGTCTGCGCCAAACAGATGCCCGATAGCAGCGCGGCATAGGCCATCTGCTCGCGCGCCGCCGACGCCGCCGCGCCGTCCTGATGCCAGGCCAGCAAGCCGCCGCGCGCGGCTTCCAGCCCGGAACGCGCCAGCGCCGCGCTGAATGGGCTGCTCTTGGTCGAGACATATGACTCGATCAGCTGGGTCAGCGCATCCATGCCATTGGCGGCGATCAGCGCCGGCGAGCAGCCGGCCATCAGATCGGGATCGACCAGCGCGAGCTGCGCGACCAGCTCGTCGTCGCGGAACGATTTCTTGAAACCATCAAAACCTTGCCGCGACAGCACGGCGTTCTTGGTGGCCTCCGCGCCGGTGCCGGCGGTGGTCGGCACGGCAATGAACGGCACGGCCGGGCCGCGATAGGGCAGCTCCGGGCCAACGCCTTCGAGATGATCGAGCACAGACTGGCCGGAGATCAACAGACCGGCGATCGCCTTGGCCGCGTCGATCGCGCTGCCGCCGCCAAGGCCGATCACCACCGAGATGTTGTCCTGATGATGGGCGCGCACCGCATCATCGACCAGTTCCGGCGACGGCTCGCCCTGCACCTTGACGACCTCGGTGCTGCAGCCCTTGGCGTGCAGCGCCTGCAGCAGCGCCGGTCCATAGGACGAGTTGTCAAACGAGCGCGCCCCGGTGACCAGCAGCACGCGCGGACCATAGCTCGCCGCCAGTTCCGGCAGCTTGCGGATGGCGCCGGCGCCGAATTCGACGCGCGGCAGCCGGCCGACCGAAAACGCCGTCATCACGAGGCGCTCGGCAACAGGCCGTGCATCGGCACGCCGCGGCGCGGCTCGGCCATCATCTCCGCCACGGTGTCGCGCCAGCGCGCATAATGCGCGGTCTGCTTATGGGCGGCCGCGGCCTCTGCGCTGACATAGGCTTCATAGAGCACAAACCGGGTCGGATCGTCCGGCTGCTGCAGCACGTCGAACCGAAGGTTGCCGGGCTCCTGCACCGAGGCTTCATGATTGGCGCGGGTGGCGGCGATGAATGCCTCCACCGCCTCCGGCTTGACGACGACATGAACCAGCGTGACGTGCATAGGGGGCTCCCGAGCGGATCCCTTTGCATATTGCGGTTCGCCGCAGGTGCCAATCGGCAACTGCAATCAAGCAGCCGATGCTTCTTTCGCTGGAACCAGGACCGGCGGAATCGCCTGTTTGACACGATCACGGTTGATTTCGCGTGCCGCGAGCAGAACCAGGAAAGCCACGATGGCAGGCGACAGAGAGAAAACTGTATCTCCCGAGATCAAAGCGTAGGGCATCGCGGATATCGCGAGGAAGGAAGCCCCCGTCTCAATACCCGTTCGGCCGGCTTGGATGATCAGAACCGCAATCGAAGCAAAAAGACCTAACGCAAGAAGGAATCCCGCCAAACCGAAGGCGATCCAGTGAGAAATCAGAGGGGCGTGCGGATAATCGATGAATTCGCAGTTCACAAACCGGCAGGAAAACTCCTTATGATAGGAGAAACCACGACCCAGCAAGTAGCCATCTTGCTGAATCATCTGCCATCCGAGTTTCCACCGCTCCTGTCGGGTATCAAAGCCATAAGCTTTGTCTTGCGTCATGGTGGTACTCATGGCCTCGGGCGTGACCTCGCGAGCTTTCAGATTGTCGGAGTTCAAGCCGAGCTCTGCAGAAGAACGCGACGCCAACGGAGCACTCAGCTCAATCACTTGCACGCCGGCGGTCGCAGGCTCCAGTTTATTGATTGCGAATGGCAATAGAAGCAGGAGAGAAAATACAAAAACGAGAGAAGCGCGAAGGACAGTAGTCTTCCATTGCTTGTTAACGATTGTTGCAGCCAACCACATGGTGGGGATGAGCGCCGCAACGAAATAGTAGCGACGGGATCCGGCAAAGACGCCGCTAACAAAACAGGCGGCCAGCCCGAATGAAAACACGACAATTTGCCATCGAACAAGATCCGTCCTAAGCAACAGAGCAACAAAACCAAACGCCGCGGCGGCCATGAAGTAGCCGTAGATATTATAATCTCCGCAGAACGTCGTGCCTTGCGGGTACATATCGGAGCAGACGCCAACCAAAGATTCAAAGACAAATCCATTTAGTTGCAGCCAATACTTCACCAGTCCGGCCAGCGCAAATATAGCCCCCGCGGAACAGAGCGCTGCGAAAAAGCCCTGAATCAGTCTTGCTTGAGCGTAACGGTCTGGAGGCACCACGAGATAAATACCAACACATCCGAGTGCGACAATGACTCGTGTGACAGTGTCTTTTGCAAAAGGTGATCCGGAAAACAGTAAGCCTGCCAACACCAAGACGACGTTCAGATAAATGAGCGCCAGCAGCCAATCAAACCGCAGCAGCTGACGGATGCTGAAACGGTGGATCGCCAAGTGGACCAACAAAGGAATAAGGGCCGGGGTCGCCGCCAGAAAACCTGGCAAGGGATTGAGAAGGAACGGAGCAGTCAGAGCGACGCCAACCCAGAAGCCGCGCATGTCTGCGCGCATTAGGTTCTGAGAAAACATTAACTTCTTCCTCAACGCAAATATGACCAGACATCATAGATGCAACTGAAAAACACACGGTGAAATGGCCGCGCTACGCAACTATCGCGCTAACAACTTTCTGGCTACAAATTTCTGGCGATTTTGTACGAAAGGCGAATTCCCCAATTTCTCCCTACGAGAACTGCCTTGAAAAACCTGGCTGGGGCGGGAGGGATCGAACCTCCGCATGGGGGAATCAAAATCCCCTGCCTTACCGCTTGGCTACGCCCCAATACCAGCTGCAGGCCGCGCGGCCGCATTGGCCGGCGCGGAATCCCGCGAAGCGCTGCCGGTCTATCGACTGTGCCCGGCGATTTCAACCACTTCCGCTGGCCATCCCCTACCGATCGTTACGCCTGCCAGTTGAGAGCCGTGCGGTTTCGTGGGATGACGGCGCCCAGCAATTTCCCAAGTGAGCGAGACAACGCCATGACCTACCGCGCCCCGATTAACGACATGCTGCTGGCCCTGAACCATGGCGCCGGGCTGAATGCCGCGGTGGCGGCCGGCCATTATGGCAATTATGACAGCGAGATCACCGCAGCGGTATTGGAAGAAGCCGGCCGCTTCGCCTCGGAAGTGCTGGCGCCGCTGAACCGGGTCGGCGACAGCAACGGCATCAAGCTTAAGGACGGCAAGGTCACCACCTCGCCCGGCTGGCCCGACGCCTATCAGCGCTGGATCGCCGCCGGCTGGAACGCGGTGTCGGGCGCCGAGGCCTATGGCGGCCAGGGCCTGCCGCTGGCGCTGAACGCGGTTTGCACCGAGATCTGGGCGGCCTCGAACGTCGCGTTCGGCCTGTGCCCGCTGCTGACGCTGTCGGCGATCGAGGCGCTCGACGCCCATGGCAGCGAGGAACTGAAGAACATCTATCTGGAAAAGCTGATCTCCGGCGAATGGACCGGCACCATGCAGCTCACCGAGCCGCAGGCCGGTTCCGACGTCGGCGCGCTGCGCGCCCGCGCCGAACGTGCCGATGACGGCAGCTACCGGGTGTTCGGCACCAAGATCTTCATCACCTATGGCGAACACGACATGACCGATAACATCGTGCATTTCGTGCTCGCGCGGCTGCCCGATGCCCCGGCCGGCACCAAGGGCATCTCGCTGTTCCTGATCCCGAAATTCCTGGTCAACGCCGACGGCTCGCTCGGCGCCCGCAACGACATCTATTGCTCGGGCATCGAGCACAAGCTTGGCATGCACGCCGCCCCGACCTGCACCATGACCATGGGCGATAATGGCGGCGCGATCGGCTATCTGATCGGCGAAGAAAATCGCGGCATGCAGTGCATGTTCACGATGATGAACCAGGCGCGGCTGTGCGTCGGGCTGGAGGGCGTCGGCCTTGCCGACCGTGCCTATCAGCAGGCGCTGGCCTTCGCCCAGGAACGCAAGCAGGGCCGCGCGGTCGGCGAGAAGCCGAGCAAGTCCGATCCGATCATTGTGCATCCGGACGTCAAGCGCATGCTGCTGCAGATGCGCGCTATGACCGCCGCGGCGCGCACCATCAGCTACGCCACCGCGGTGGCGCTCGACGTGTCGTTCCGCGCCTCCGATCCGGCGGTGAAGGCCGCGGCCGCGACCCGCGCCGCGCTGCTGACCCCGATCGCCAAGGCGTTTTCGACTGACATCGGCAACGAGGTCGCCTCGCTCGGCGTGCAGATCCATGGCGGCATGGGCTTCATCGAAGAAACCGGCGCCGCCCAGCATCTGCGCGATGCCCGCATCACCCCGATCTATGAGGGCACCAACGGCATTCAGGCGATCGACCTCGTGACCCGCAAGCTGGCGCCCAATGGCGGCGAAGCGGTGTGGGCGCTGATCGGCGAATTGACGGCGATCGTCGATGAGGTCGAAGCCTCGAACGATCCGGCATTCGGCTCGACCGCGGCCAAGCTGCGCGAGGGCCTGGCCGCGCTGGAGCGCGCCTCGAACTGGCTGCTGCAGCGGCTGCCGAACCAGCCCAATGACGCGCTGGCCGGCGCCACGCCCTATCTGCGGCTGTTCGGCTCGGCGCTCGGCGGCTGCATGCTGGCCAGCGAAGCGCTGGCGGCGCGCACGATGGAGGGCATCGGCGATGCGCAGCGTTATGTGACGCTGGCGCGGTTCTTCGCCGAAAACGTCACCGTGCAGGCCACCGCGCTCGAACGGACCGTGACCGAGGGCGCCGACGCCGTCACCGGCGCCGACGCGGTGCTCTTGGCTTGATCGACCCCGACCAACGCCTTCAACACCCGGCGCAATGCCGTTCTTTAGGAGGAAGACCGATGCCAGGCCACCTCACCGTCACGGATCAGGACGCGACGCGGTTCATCACGCTGCAACGTCCTGAGAAGAAGAACGCGCTGACCCAGGGCATGTACCGCATGATGAGCGACGCGATCGACGCCGCTCAGGAAGACAGCTCGATCCGTTGCCTGGTGATCACCGGCTCGAACGGCATCTTCACCGCGGGCAATGATCTGGAAGACTTCATGAAGGCCGGCATTGCCCAGGGCAGCATGCCGCGCGAGACCACCGCGACCCAGTTTTTGTACGCGCTGGCCAACAACACCAAGCCGCTGGTCGCCGCCGTCGACGGACTGGCGATCGGCATCGGCACCACCATGCTGTTCCACTGCGACTACGTGCTGGCGTCGAGCAACGCCTCGTTCTCGACGCCGTTCGTCAAGCTCGGCCTGGTGCCGGAAGGCGCCTCCAGCCTGCTGATGCCGCATTCGCTCGGCCACCATCGTGCCTTCGAAACGCTGGTGATGGGCCGTTCGATCGACGCCGAGGCGGCGCGCACCGCCGGCTTTGTCAACGAGGTGGTGGCGCCCGATCAGCTCGAGCAAGCGACGCGCAAGGTTGCGGCAGAAATCTGCGCGCTGCCCGCCGAAGCGGTGGCAATCTCGCGCAGCCTGCTGCGGCCGGCGCCGGATGAGATCACCCGCCGCATTGACGAGGAAGGCCAGTTGTTCAGCGAGCGCATGCGCTCCAAGGAAGCGATGGCGGCGTTCACGCAGTTCTTCTCGCGCAAGCGCGGCTAACCGCGTGCGGTTCTGAGCCCATCAGAACCGCAGCGCCATCGATCAGCGTGGCACGCGGCCGATCGCCGCGCGCCGCTGCGCTTACTTCTTGTACTCGAACACCTGGTTGCTGAACGGCGGCGCGGTCGGCCGTTTGATGGTGATGAAGCCGCGACTGCTGGCGTCGTGACAGGCATTGCAGGCGCGCGTCACATCATCGAACGTGACTTCAAAGCGCTTGCCGTCCTTGGCTTTGACCGCCTCCGCCAGCGCCCGCAACGGACCGGCCATGGTGGTGAGATCGGTAACCGGCAGGCCGGGATACAGCGTCGCGGCATCTTCGAGACGGGATTGAATCTGCTTGATCTCGTAAGCGGCGAGATGCCAGTTGCCGGCCTTGCCCGCGAACCACAGTTTGGCATGACGGGTCTGCGCGCGCTCCATCAGATCGGCAAGGCGCGGGCCATTGTCGTTCATCAGAGGAATTTCGGGCTGCTCGGCCAACGCGATCGACGCCGAGCCGGCGAGTGCGACCAAACCAGTAACGATCCATCGATACATCATGTGGAATCCTGCAACGCTCCCTTCGCCGCCGGTCCACAACCAATGCTGGTTTGCGAAACCGGACAAATCGAACGACACCCCGCTGCCTGCGGCGCGGCCTCAGGTTAGTGCAGGATGGTCCGCGATACCATCGCGGGACGCAAGATAGCTGGATTGAAACGGATATGATCCGCAACGGACGAAATTTCGTCGCATGGCTCAGCGCCGCGCTGCTCGCCAACACCTTGTCGCTGGCGCACGCGCAGCCCGCGCACGCCGATTCCGCGGCGATTGACCTGCGCATCCTCGCCATCAACGATTTTCACGGCTATTTGCAGCCGCCGCCGGGCGGGCTGACGCTGCGTGATCCGGCCGATCACGACAAGAGCATCACCATTGCCGCCGGCGGCGCCGAACATCTGGCGACCGCGGTGAAGCAGCTCCGCGGCGCTCGGCCGCACGCGATCTTTGTCGCAGCCGGCGATCTGATCGGCGCCAGCCCGTTTTTGTCGGCGATGTTTCACGACGAGCCGACCATCGAGGCGCTGTCATTGATGGGGCTAGCGCTGAGCGCGGTCGGCAATCACGAATTCGATGAAGGCCGCACCGAATTGATGCGCATGCAGAATGGCGGCTGCCATCCGGTTGACGGCTGCAACGGCCCGCAGCCCTTTGCCGGCGCTAGCTTCAAATACCTCGCGGCCTCCACCATCGACACCAGCACCGGCAAGCCGATTTTGCCGCCGTATGAAATTCGCGAATTTGGCGGCGTCCCGGTCGCCTTTATCGGCCTGACATTGAAGGCCACGCCGAAAATGGTGTCGCCCTCTGGCGTCGCCGGGCTGGAATTCCGCGACGAAACCGAGACCGTGAACCGGCTGGTGCCGGAGCTGAAGGCGCGCGGCGTGGAAGCGATCGTGGTGCTGATTCACGAGGGCGGCTTTCCCGCCGGCGGCCGCAATGAGTGCCCGAACATTTCCGGCCCGATCGTCGAGATCGTGCAAAAACTCGACCGCGCCGTCGATCTGGTGATCAGCGGCCACACGCATCAGTCCTATGTCTGCCGGATCGACGGCCGACTGGTCACCAGCGGTGAGAAATACGGCACGCTGGTCACCGCGATCGATCTGCAGCTCGATCCACAGAGCCGCGACGTGGTGAGCGCGAAGGCCGAGAACATCATCGTCAGCACTGCTGACTACGCCAAGGATGCGGCGCAGACACAGCTGATCGAGACTTATAGCCGGATCGCCGGGCCGCGCGCCGCACGCCGCGCCGGCACCATCACCGCATCACTGCTGCGCGAGCCGAACGACGCCGGCGAAAGCACGCTCGGCAGCATTATTGCTGACGCGCAGCTTGCCGCCAGCAGCAACGCGGCGCAAGGCGGCGCCGAACTGGCCTTCACTAATCCGGGCGGCATCCGCAACAGCATCATGCTACAGAGCGATCGCCCGGTCAGCTATGGCGACGTGTTCGCCAGCCAGCCATTCCGCAATCAGCTGGTAACGGTGACGCTCACCGGCGCGCAGATCAAGCGCGCACTCGAGCAGCAATGGGCCGACCCGGCGCGGCCGCGCGTGCTGCAGGTGTCGCGCGGCTTCAGCTATGCGTGGACCGCGAGCGCGCCGCTGGGCCAGCGGATCGCGCCCGATACCATGCGGCTCGGTGATCAGCCGATCGATCCCGACAAGAGCTATCGCGTCACCATCAACAGCTTCCTGGCCGAGGGCGGCGACGGCTTCACCGTGTTCAAGGAAGGCACCGATCCGCATGTCGGCAGCTACGACGTCGACGCGCTCGATGCATATTTTCGCGCCAACAGCCCGCTGTCGCCACCTGCACCGCAGCGCATCCACCGGATCGACTGACGACAGACTTACGTCTAGCTCCCCTTTCGGAAGGCCGTTTTCCCAATTACATTGATCATAGCGCATTGCGCACCCGCCGCGGCAGGTAACCATTGATGGCCACGCTGTATCTATCGCATTCCGCCTGTATGGAGCACGACACGCCCTACGGGCATCCGGAACGGGCCGATCGGCTGCGTGCCGTTAATCAGGGTCTTGCTGAGCCGCGTTTTGCTGCATTGCAGCGTGCGGAAGCGCCGGAAGGCGATCTCGATGTGATCGCGCTCTGCCATACTGATCACCACATCGTCGAGCTGCGTCAGATGGCGCCGCAGAACGGTTTGGTGTTTGTCGATAGCGACACCTCAATGTCGCCGGGCACCTGGGAAGCCGCGCTGCGCAGCGTCGGCGGCGCAGTGACCGCTACCGACGCGGTGATGACCGGGCAGGTCAACAACGCGTTCGTCGCCACCCGTCCCCCCGGTCATCACGCCGAGATCGGCAAGCCGATGGGGTTTTGCTTCTTCGGCAATGCCGCGATCGCGGCGCGCTATGCGCAGCGCAAATACGGCATCGCCCGCGCCGCGGTGGTCGATTTCGACGTGCATCACGGCAATGGCACCCAGGAGATTTTCTGGGCCGACCCCACGGTGATGTATTGCTCGACCCATCAGATGCCGCTGTTTCCCGGCACCGGGTCCGCGAGCGAGCGCGGCGAGCACGACACCATCGTCAACGCGCCGCTGCAATCGGAAGACGGCACCGAGAAATTCCGCTCGGCTTTCGATGACCTGATTTTGCCGCGGCTGCGCCAGTTCGCGCCGGAATTGATCGTGATCTCGGCCGGTTTTGACGCCCATTGCCGCGATCCGCTGGCCAGCCTCAATCTACAGACCGAAGACTTCGCCTGGGTGACCCGCAAGCTGATGGAGGTCGCCGATGGCTGTGCCGGCGGCCGCATTGTCTCGGTGCTCGAAGGCGGATATGACCTGCAGGGCTTGAGGGAATCGGTGAATGCTCACGTTCTGGCCCTGATGGGTTCGTGATCGTCAGTTGCCTCGCCACCCGCACCACGGCGCGCCGCCGCCGTGTGCGTAATCTTGTCCCGGAAACGAACCTTATCCCGGAATCGAACGATGGCTGACACTGACGACGTCAAGACGCTGAGCTTTGAGCGCGCGATCGAGGAGCTCGAGTCGATCGTGCGGCGGCTCGAGGACGGCAAGGTGCCGCTGGAAGAGTCGGTGACGATCTATGAGCGCGGCGAAGCCTTGAAGCGGCGCTGCGAAGAATTGCTGCGCGCCGCCGAGGCGCGCGTAGACAAAATTACCACCGACGCCCAAGGCCAGCCGACCGGCACCGCACCGCTCGATATGGAATAGAGCACCGCTGCGCCGCGCGCCGTGCGGGTCGGGCGCCACCGCCCATTTATTCCTGAACTCGCTACTAATTGGGATGCAATTCCTGCGTCCGGTTGCCGCGGACTCGCCAAACGTCTCATGGAACTATGGTTCCACCGACCAACTGGCGAGCCGTTGCCCGTTGGCTTTGGCGCCATCCTTGTGTAATGGTACGGACTTATGCGCGAAACGCTCGCGGGTTCGGCGACGGCGCGCATCGGAAATTTGCTGCTACGTTGCGCTGCAAGAAGTGATTTTGTTCACAGTTACGACCGAAAACACATTCTCGGCCTCGGGCGGGTTTTTCAGCTTGTCGAAAGTCAGCCAGGCCAGAACAGCGCACGGTGCTTGTGTCTTTCCGAGCAGAACCTGATCGAGACCGTTCGTCACCGGGGACAGAAATCCCCCAATAGCGAGACTGGACATCACCGTGACCGACTTCAGTA
Source organism: Rhodopseudomonas faecalis (assembly GCF_003217325.1). GTDB lineage: Bacteria > Pseudomonadota > Alphaproteobacteria > Rhizobiales > Xanthobacteraceae > Rhodopseudomonas > Rhodopseudomonas faecalis. The sequence goes on along the minus strand of NZ_QJTI01000010.1, from coordinate 9,583 downwards.
AAACGCCGCTTCTCGACACCATCCGTACGCCCGACGATCTGCGCAAAATGCGGGTCGACCAGCTTCGGCAGGTCGCTGATGAACTGCGCACGGAGATGATCGACGCCGTCTCGGTAACTGGGGGCCATTTCGGCGCAGGTCTCGGCGTGGTCGAACTGACCACGGCGCTCCATTACGTGTTCGACACCCCGCGCGATCGCCTGATCTGGGATGTCGGCCATCAGGCCTACCCGCACAAGATCCTCACCGGGCGCCGCGACCGCATTCGCACGCTGCGCATGGCCGGCGGTCTGTCCGGCTTCGTCAAGCGCGCCGAGAGCGAATACGACCCGTTCGGCACCGGCCATTCCTCGACCTCGATTTCGGCGGGCCTGGGCATGGCGGTGGCCCGCGACCTCGCCAAAGGCAAAAACAACGTTATCGCCGTGATCGGCGACGGCTCGATTTCCGCCGGCATGGCCTATGAGGCCATGAACAACGCCGGCGCGATGAACTCTCGCCTTATCGTCATTCTCAACGACAACAATATGTCGATCGCGCCGCCGGTGGGCGCAATGTCGGCCTATCTGTCGCGGCTGTACTCCGGCAAGACCTATCGTTCGCTGCGCGAAGCCGGCAAGCAGATCGGCAAGCACCTGCCGAAGCTGATCGCCGACCGCGCCGCCCGCGCCGAGGAATATTCCCGCGGCTTCATGATGGGCGGCGGCACGCTGTTCGAGGAACTGGGCTTCTATTATGTCGGCCCGGTCGATGGTCACAATCTCGACCACCTGCTGCCGATCCTTGAGAACGTGCGCGACGCCGACACCGGCCCGTTCCTGGTCCATGTGGTCACCCAGAAGGGCAAGGGCTATGCCCCGGCGGAAGCCGCGTCCGACCGGTACCATGCCGTGGTGAAGTTCGACGTCGCCACCGGCACCCAGGCCAAGGCAAAGTCCAACGCCCCGTCCTATCAGAACGTGTTCGGCCAGAGCCTGGTCAAGGAAGCCGAGAAGGACGACAAGATCGTCGGCATCACCGCCGCCATGCCGTCCGGCACCGGCATCGATCTGTTCGAGAAGGTGTTCCCGAAGCGCACTTTTGACGTCGGCATTGCCGAGCAGCACGCGGTGACTTTCGCCGCCGGTCTGGCCGCCGAAGGGTTCAAGCCGTTCTGCGCGATCTATTCGACCTTCCTGCAGCGCGGCTATGACCAGGTGGTGCACGATGTGGCGCTGCAGAGCTTGCCGGTGCGCTTTGCGATCGACCGCGCCGGTCTGGTCGGCGCCGACGGCGCGACCCACGCTGGCGCGTTCGACAACGCCTATCTCGGCTGTCTGCCCAACATGGTGATCATGGCCGCTTCCGACGAAGCCGAGCTGGTCAACATGGTCGCGACCCAGGTCGCGATCAACGATCGGCCGAGCGCGGTGCGCTATCCGCGCGGCGAAGGCCGCGGCGTCGAGATGCCGGAAGTCGGCACCCCGCTGGAAATTGGCAAGGGCCGCATTGTCCGTCAGGGCAACAAGGTGGCGCTGCTGTCGTTCGGCACCCGCCTCGCCGAATGCGAGAAGGCCGCCGATGAGCTGGCCACGCTCGGCCTGTCCACCACCGTCGCCGACGCGCGCTTCCTGAAGCCGCTCGATGTCGAGCTGGTGCTGAAGCTGGCCCGCGAGCATGAAGTGCTGATCACCATCGAGGAAGGCTCGATCGGCGGTTTCGGCAGCCATGTCATGCAGTGCCTGTCGGACAACGGCATGCTCGACGGCGAAGTGCGCGCCCGCTCGATGGTGCTGCCCGACGAATTCATGGACCACGACTCGCCGAACGCGCTCTATGCGCGCGCCGGGCTCGACGCCAAGGGCATCGTCAAGAAGGTGTTCGAGGCGCTCGGCAAGGAGCACCAGGGCGAAGTCGGCAAGCTGGCCTGATCCAGCATCGCTGTTGCGAAATCACGGCGGCGGCGCGACATTCGCGTCGCCGCCGTTTTGTTTGTGGACGTCATGAAGATCTATCTCGCCGGCCCCGACGTGTTTTTGCCCGATGCGCGCGAGATCGGCCGGCACAAGGCCGAGCTATGCGCCCGGCATGGCTGCACCGGGCTCTATCCGCTCGACAATGAACTAAGCGCCGACAGCGAAGCGGCCTCGCTAAAAATCTTCCGCGCCAATCAGGCGATGATGATCGCAGCCGACGCCATCATCGCCAATCTGACGCCGTTTCGCGGCCCGAGCGCCGACGCCGGCACGGTGTACGAACTCGGCTTCATGGCCGGGCGCGGCAAGCTGTGCCTCGGCTATTCCAACGATCCGGCGCCCTACCCGCAGCGCGTCGCGGCGCGCGGCGCGGTGCAGCAGCAAGGCGGCGCGCTGCACGATGCCAATGGTCATCTGGTCGAGGATTTCGGCCTCGCCGACAATCTGATGATGATGCACGCGCTCGATCTCTATGGCTGCGCGCTGGTGACGCCGGCGCAGGCGCCCGATGATCTGTGGCACGATCTCACAGCCTTTGAGCGCTGCATCGAACTCGCCGTCTCGCGCTGGGCAGCGCGATGACCACGCCGACCCAGCCAACGCCCGCGCCACGCAAACGCGCCGATGTCACCTTGGTGGAACGCGGCGTGTTTGAAAGCCGCGCCCGCGCGCAGGCGGCGATCGCGGCCGGCCTGGTGTTCGCCGACGGCAAGAAGATCGCCAAGCCATCGGAGCCGATCGCCGCGGATGCGGTGATCGCAGCCGAGCCGGCGCACCCTTATGTGTCGCGCGGCGGCGTCAAACTGCAAGGCGCGCTCAAGCACTATCCGATCGAGATCGCCGGCCGGGTCTGTCTCGACGTCGGCGCTTCCACCGGCGGCTTTACTGACGTGCTGCTGCGCCACGGTGCCCTGCAGGTATTGGCGGTCGATGTCGGACACGATCAGTTGCACCCCTCGCTGCGCGGCCATCCCAACATCGTATCGATGGAAGGCACTGACATTCGCGCGCTCGCGGCGGGTTCGCTGCCGAGCGCGCCCGAGGTGGTGGTGATCGACGCCAGCTTCATCTCGCTGGAACAGGTGCTCCCGCCGGCGCTGGCGCTCGCCGCCCGGCCGGCGTCGCTGCTGGTGCTGATCAAGCCGCAATTTGAAGTTCATGGCGGCCACAACAAGCGCGGCATCATCAAGGACGGCAACGTCCATGACGCGGTCTGTGCCAAGATCGAAAGCTTCGCCGCCGCGCTCGGCTGCCGCGACATCACGATTTTCCCCTCATCGATCGAAGGCGGCGACGGCAACCGCGAGTTCTTTCTCGGCGCCCGCTACCAAGGCCCGTAGCCTCGCTGGGCGGCGAGCAGAGCCAGCCCGCGCTGTGCCATCATGCCCGCAGATTTGGTCATGCTGTCGCCGCGACTCGCCTTTATGGTACCGCGATGACATCCCCTGCTTTTAGTCTTGCCGCCGACGCTCGCGCGTCGGCGAAATTGTCTGCGTGGCGCACGGAAATTGCCGAGACCTTTACGCTGGCGGTGCCGATGGCCCTGACCCAGCTTGGCCAGGTCGCGATGATGACCACTGACCTCGCGCTGATCGGCCGGCTCGGCGAAACCGCGGTCGCAGCTGCGGCGCTGGCGCATATCGTGCTGTTCGCGACCTTCACCATGGGCATCGGCCTGGTGTCGGCGGTGACGCCGCTGGGCGCGCAGGCCTTTGGGGCGCGCGCGCCGCGCCGCGTGCGTGCCGCGCTGCGGGTCGGGCTGTGGGCGTCGATCATGCTCGGCCTGCCGCTGACCGTGCTGCAGCTCTACAGCGATGAGCTGCTGCTGGCGCTCGGCCAGGACCCGGCCTCGTCGCAGCTGGCTGGCCGCTATCTTGAGGGGCTGGCCTGGTCGCTGGTGCCGTCCTGGGTCTTCATCGCATTCCGCGGCTTCATGGGCGCGGTCAACGCGCCGGGACCGGCGCTATGGATCACGCTCGCCGCGATTCCGACCAACGCCGTGCTGGCCTATGCGCTGATCCACGGCGCGTTCGGCCTGCCGCAGCTTGGTATTTTCGGTGCCGGCCTCGCCACCACTTTGGTGGCGGTGGCGATGTGCATCGCGGCGGCGGTGATCTCCGCGACCTGCCGGCCGTTTCGCAAATATGCGGTGCTGCAGGAATTGTGGCGCCCGGACTGGCTGCTGATGCGCCGGCTGCTGGCGCTCGGCCTGCCGATCTCCGGCTCGTCGCTGCTCGAATACGGCATGTTCGCCGCCGCGGCGCTGCTGATGGGCCAGATCAGCACCAGTGCGCTCGCTGCGCACCAGATCGCGCTGCAGATCGCCGCGGTGATGTTCATGGTGCCGCTTGGCATTTCGCTGTCGGCCACGGTGCGGGTCGGCCATGCGATCGGCCGCGACGACCAGCTGTCGGCACGGCGCGCCGGTTTCACCGCGATCTGGCTCGGCCTATTGTTCATGGCGGCGATGACGCTGCTGGTGGCGCTGACCCGGCACCAGATCCCGGTGCTGTTCCTGGGCGACACCGGCGCGGCCAACGAAACCGCGCAGATCACCGCCGCGCTGCTGGTGGTCGGCGCCAGCTTCTTCATGGCCGATGGCATGCAGGTGGTGGCCAATGGCGCGCTGCGCGGCCGCAACGACACCCGCATTCCGCTGCTGTTCGCCGCGCTCGGTTTTTGGGGGATCGGCTTTCCGTGCTCGTATCTGCTCGGCTTCCCGGGCGGGCTCGGCCCTTCCGGTGTCTGGATCGGGCTGGCGGTCGGTCTCACCGTCTATGCGGTGCTCTTGGTGTGGCGTTTCCATCTGCTCAGCCGCGATGCGCTGACGATTTCGGCGCGGCGCTGAGCGGTTCGCTTTACGCCCCAGCGGCCGCAGGCTATCGCAACGGCATGACCGAAGCTCTCGTCATCGACCATGTCGGCCACCGCGGTGATGGCGTCGCCATCCGCAATGGCGCCGTGATTTACGTTCCGTTTACCCTCGGCGGCGAGACCGTCGAGGGCGCACCGGTGCCGGGCCATCCCGACCGCCGCCGCCTGGTCAGCGTCCAGCAACCGAGCAGCGAGCGCATCGAACCGCTGTGCCGGCATTTTGGCGTGTGCGGCGGCTGCGCCATTCAGCATTGGCAGGCCGATCGCTACCAGGCCTGGAAGCGCGACATCGTGGTGGAAACGCTGCAGCAGGCCGGGATCGCCTGCGAGGTGGCACCCTTGATCGACGCCCATGGCGCCGGCCGGCGCCGCATCACCGTGCATGCCCGCCAGGGCACCCATGAGGTGGTCAAGGTCGGGTTCGCCGCGGCCGGGCAGCACGACATCGTGCCGATCGACCGCTGCCCGATCCTCGATCCGGCGCTGGACGGCGCGCTCGACGCCGCCTGGGCACTGGCCGAGCCGCTGATCAGCGAAGGCAAGCCGCTCGACATCCAGGTCACCGCCGCCGGGGAAGGGCTCGACGTCGATATCCGCGGCTCGGGGCCGCTGCTGCCGCGCCATATCACGCTGCTGTCCAAACTCGCCGAACAGCACAAGTTGGCGCGGCTGACCCGGCATGGCGAAATGGTGCTGATGCGCACGCCGCCGACCATCCGGATCGGCAATATTCCGGTGGCGCTGCCGCCCGGCAGCTTTCTGCAGGCGACCCGCGCCGGCGAGGAAACGCTGGCCGCGTTGGTCAGCGAACGCTGCGCCAAGGCCAAAACCATCGCCGATCTGTTCTGCGGCGTCGGGCCGTTTGCGCTGCGGCTGGCCGGCAAGGCCCGGGTCCGGGCCTATGACAGCGAGGCCGGCGCGATCGCCGCGTTGAAAAAGGCGACGGGCGCGCCCGGCCTCAAACCGATGACGATCGACACCCGCGACCTGTTCCGCCGCCCCTTGGTGCCGCAGGAATTGCAGGACATCGACGCGGTGGTGTTCGATCCGCCGCGCCAGGGCGCACAGGCGCAGTGTCAGCAGCTTGCCAAAAGCAAGGTGCCGCTGATCGTGGCGGTGTCATGCAATGTCGCGACCTTCGCGCGCGACGCCCGGATTCTGCTGGATGGCGGCTACACCATCGATCAGGTGACCCCGGTCGATCAGTTCCGCCACACCCCGCATGTCGAACTGGTGGCGCGGTTCCGGCGCTGAACCGCTGCCCCTCATTTGCCCCAGCGATCGTCCCAGATCTTTTCGCCGACCAGGCACGACACCCGTGGCTCGCGCCTGGTCTCGGCGACCGGCTGCACCAGGCGTTCAGGGCTCAGCCCCGCGACTTCCATCACCAGCTTGGAACGGATCGCGTCCTTAAACCTGTCGCGATGCTTGATCGCAATCGCAAATGAGCCGGGGCCGCCGATCACGCAATCCTCGTAGTAGACATCGAGGTCATTGATATCCATGGTCGAGTAGGACGGCTCCTTGACCATGATCGGCAGCCCGTTGATGACGATGCCAAGCTGCAGCGCGGCGTCGCGCGCACTGGTGACCGGCGCGCCATTGTTGTTGGGTCCATCGCCGGAAATATCGATCACGCGCCGCAGGCCGTGATAGGAATTGTCCTGCAGCAGCGGCACCGCAAAACTGATCGCCCCGGAAATCGAGGTGCGCGACGCGCGGCGGATCGGCGTATTGAGGATCACGGCGGCGACCGCATCGGCCGATTCCGGCCCATCGATCACCTGCCACGGCACCACCACCTTCTGGTCGCTGGACGCTGCCCATTCAAAGTACGTGATGGCGATCCGGCCGGTCGGGCCGCTTTTCAGCGCCTGCAGGAACTCAGATGATTGTAGCGCCTGCGCATATCCCTCGCGCTGCAGCGCCAGTTCATCGATATCCATCGAGTAGGAAATATCGACCGCCAGCACCAATTCGACATCGACGGTGTTGGGGTCGCGGGCGCCGGCGGAGTTGATCGGCGACACGGTGCTGGGGGTGGGCGCGGCATCCGCGCTCAGCAGCGCCGCTGCGCTGGTCAGCAGCACGGCGGCAAACGAGGACCAGCAGTTCATGCGGCTCTCCCGTCGTCGTCGCGCGCGCAACGCGCGCTGATCGACGCGATGCTGACACGGAAATTTCAGCCGCAGTATGGATCAACGCCGGTTCCCGATCACAATGCAGTTAAACGGCGCGATACTGTGCGCTGCAGCGACGATCAGTGCTCACCGCGCTGTTGCTGATCGCGCCGGAGCGCGTAACAATCGCGCCGCTTCGTCGATCCATGAGGGACCATTGCATGAGCCCTGTCATCGTCAAGCGTGCCCGCACCGCCAAGCCGCAGATCGAGCGGCCACGGCTGCACAAAGTCATCCTGATCAATGACGACTACACGCCGCGCGAATTCGTGGTGCAGGTGCTCAAGGCCGAGTTCCGCATGAGCGAGGATCAGGCCACCAAGGTGATGCTGACCGCGCATCAGCGCGGCGTATGCGTGGTCGCAGTGTTCAGCCGCGACATCGCGGAAACCAAGGCGACCCGCGCCAGCGACGCCGGCCGCGCCAAGGGCTATCCGCTACGCTTCACCACCGAGCCGGAGGAATAGTGACCCGAACACGCGTCATGGCCGGGTTCGTCCCGGCCATCTACGTCTTTCATGTTGCAGGTCCCTCAAGACGTGGATGCCCGCGACAAGCGCGGGCATGACGGGTCACCCTTGAAGAACGTTGGTATCACGCAAGACTGACTAACCGACCTGACCGCGGTGGCGCAGCCAGTGATCAGCCAGCACGCAGGCGATCATGGCTTCGGCGACCGGCACCGCACGAATGCCGACGCAGGGGTCGTGCCGGCCCTTGGTCAGAATCTCAGTGTCCGTGCCGCTGCGGTCGATGGTCTTGCGCGGCGTCAGGATCGACGAGGTCGGCTTGACCGCAAACCGCGCCACGATCGGCTGTCCGGTGGAAATCCCGCCCAAAATGCCGCCGGCATGGTTCGACAAAAACAGCGGCCCCTGATTGCTGGCGCGCATCTCATCAGCGTTCTGTTCGCCGGTCAATTCGGCGGTGGCAAAGCCGTCGCCGATCTCGACGCCCTTGACCGCGTTGATGCTCATCAGCGCCGCGGCGATATCGCTATCGAGCTTGCCATAGATCGGCGCGCCGAGCCCGGCCGGTACGCCCTCGGCGACCACTTCGATCACCGCGCCGATCGACGAGCCTTCCTTGCGGATATCGTCGAGATAGTCGGCGAAGAACGCGGCCTTGTCCTTGTCCGGGCAGAAGAACGGATTGTTGCCGATTTCGGCCCAGTCCCAATTGCCGCGGTCGATCTTGTGCGGCCCCATCTGCACCAGCGCGGCGCGCACCGTCACGCCTGGGATCACCTTGCGGGCCACCGCGCCAGCGGCAACCCGGCTCGCGGTCTCGCGCGCCGAGGAACGGCCACCGCCGCGATAGTCGCGGATGCCGTATTTGGCCTCATAGGTGAAATCGGCGTGGCCGGGCCGGTACTTGTCCTTGATGTCGGAATAGTCCTTGGAGCGCTGATCGGTGTTTTCGATCATCAGCGCGATCGGCGTGCCGGTGGTGACCTGGGCGCCGCTCTGCGGATGCGCCATCACCCCGGACAGGATTTTGACCTGATCCGCCTCCTGGCGCTGGGTGGTGAAGCGCGATTGCCCGGGGCGGCGGCGATCGAGATCGCCCTGAATGTCGGCCTCGGTCAGCGGGATCAGCGGCGGGCAGCCATCGACCACGCAGCCAATCGCCACGCCATGGCTCTCGCCGAAGGTCGTGACCCTGAACATATGGCCGAAGGTATTGAACGACATGGAGCAGCCCAACCTGTGAGAGAACCAGCAGCGACAATTACAGTTTATTCGCTATTGGCTCTCGTACCGCGCGGCAAAAGCAGGGTCAAACAGCGCGCGGCGGTCTCGCCCACCCCTTGCGGCCAGAGGGGGTTAGACGCCCTCGCCGCGGAAGATCGTCAGGCCGCCGTCCTTGAACTCGTAGACCGCGCCCTGCAGAATCGGGCCTTCCAGCGCCTCGGCCGGGGTTTTCAGCCCGAGCGCCACCATCAAGGTGCGCGCGGTGCCGACATGGCCGACCGCCACAGTATCGGTGCGCAGCGAGCGGAGCCAATCCTGGATGAACGGCAGCCGGTCGGCATAGCTTTCGCCGCGCAGCGGCGCCACGTTCCAGCGGTCAAGGTGGCGCGCTGCAAAGATTGCCGGATCGGAGCGCTCCATCTCCTTGAGCGTAAAACCCTCCCAGGCGCCATAGGTGATCTCGCGCAAGCGGTCATCGACCGCATAATCGGCGGCATCGAGTTTCAGCTCGCGGCGCAGCAATTCCATGGTGAGGCGGGCGCGGCCGAGCGGGCTCGCGACATAGGCCAGCGACGCCGGATCGCGCTGCTCCTGCTTCAGCAGTTCGCCGAGCAACTGGCCGGCGGCGACCGCCTGCTGGCGGCCTTTGTCATTGAGGGGAATATCCTGGGTGCCCTGAAAGCGCCCGGTAGCGTTCCAATCGGTCTCGCCGTGGCGGATGTAATAGATCGTGGGCATGGCCAGTCAGCTTGCTCTAAAATGGTGATGCCCGGGACCAGTGTTTGGCCCGGGGACATCCCTGACGGGTGTTCAGGGACATAGCGGACACATCACAATGGCTGGAATGGCTCTTTTTGGGGAGGCGTTCCATGCCGTTTCG
>NZ_QJTI01000009.1 GCF_003217325.1 Rhodopseudomonas faecalis | reverse complement strand
CGAAACGGCATGGAACGCCTCCCCAAAAAGAGCCATTCCAGCCATTGTGATGTGTCCGCTATGTCCCTGAACACCCGTCAGGGATGTCCCCGGGCCAAACAACAAGCGCGGGCATGACGAGTCAATGGTAGGAGCCGTTGGTATTAGAGCTTCGGTTCTGTCTCCATCAGAACCGAAGAAGCTCTCAGCGCAATTAACGCTTCGCTCACCCTTTTGGCGAAGAAAGACCTGTCGGCGCCGCGGTTCGCTCGCGGCGGCGCGAGTGCCATGGTGCAATGGCCGCCCCGGCAAGGTTCGATGAGTTGGCGTTATGCGTAACATCCTGATTGCCGCGAGCGTGCTGGTGCTGCTCGGTTCCGCGATGGCAGAGCTTGCCAATCGCCTGTCGGTGACGCCGGCCATGGCTCACACTCCGACGTCCGGCACCGTCGGCGTCGCGTCGCAGCGCGACGAGGCCCAGCGCGCCGGCCCCCGCAGCGTCAACGTGCCGCGCGATGCGCGCGGTCACTTCCAGGTCGATGGCCGCATCGATGGCCAGCGGCTGGCGTTCATGATCGACACCGGCGCGTCGGTGATCGCGCTCAATGAAAGCTCGGCCGCCAAGATCGGGCTGCGGCCCGCGCGCGCCGACTACCGCGCCACGGTCAACACCGCCAATGGCACGGTGAAGGCCGCGCCTGCGCGGATCGCCCGGATCGAGATCGAAGGCCTCGTGGCCTATGACGTCGCGGCGCTGGTGCTGCCTGATCAGGCGCTCACGGAAAACCTGCTCGGCCTCTCGTTTCTGTCGAAGCTGAAGCGCTTTGAATTCGCCAACGGCCGGATGGTGCTGGAGCAGTAATCGGGCGGCCCCAAAGCAATGAGGCCGTCATGCCCGCGCTTGTCGCGGGTATCCACGTCTTAGGAGCCGTGCAGCATCAAAGACGTAGATGGCCGGGACGAGCCCGGCCATGACGCTTGATAGCATGATATTGGTATCAGGCGTGACGCGCGCCGCTGCGCAGCAGCTGCTCGACTTCCTCGCGCCAGGGCGCCGCGAATGCGCCGCCAAAGCGCGTGCATTTCAGCGCCGCTGCGGCTGAGGCGAAAGTCAGCGCATCATTGATGGCTTGCCGCTCGGTGATCGCCAAGGCGAACGCGCCGTGGAAGATGTCGCCGGCGCCGAGCGTATCGACCGCCTGCACCGCAAAGCTCGGCGTTTCCTGCAAGCGGCCGGCTTCATCGCGCCAGATCGTGCCCTGCGGGCCGCGCGTGCCGGCCAGAAACGCCGGCGTCAGCGCCGCGAGCTTGTCCAGCGCTTCGGCATCGCTCGTTGCCGATGCGGTGGCGCGCAGCGCGTCGCTGGAAAACACCAGATGCGAGGCCACGGTCAGCAGCGGATCAGTGAGCGCCATCGGCCGATCGATATCGACCACCACGGCAAGCCCGCGGCTTCGCGCGGCAGCGCACAGCTCGATGCCGAACGGTGCGCAGCGGTTTTCGATCAGGATCGCGTCGCAGTAGGGCAGCAGCGTCGCGGCATCGGGCAGCTTCACCTGCCACAGCCCCGGATCGCGGAAAGTGACGATGGTGCGCTCGCCGCCCTCATCGAGCATCACTGCCGATACCGGCGTGGTCAGCCCCGGCATCGCCACCAGATGGGTGGCATCGATGCCCTCGCGCGCGAGCTGATCGAGCAGCGTGTGCTGCGCCGGCTCCGTGCGGTCGCCCATCGGCCCGGTGAGCAGCGCGCGGCCGCCGAGCCGCGCAATGCCGATTGCGGCATTGATGGCGTTGCCGCCGCAGATTTCCGCAAAATGCTCGGCGCGCTTCTTGGCGCCGCGCACGGGCATTGCGTCGATCCGGAACGTCAGATCGCGCACCGGCATGCCGATGCACAGAATCCGTGGCGCAGAAACGTCAGTCATGCGCGGCCTCCGGCTCCAGCCAGCGGCGCAGCAGATGATGGGCGATCGCGAATGGATGCGGTCCGCTCAACTGATCCGGATGCTGGCGGCGCAGCAATAGCAGCGCCTCGTCGCGCGCAAACCAGCGCGCGTCTTCCAGCTCGGAATGATCGATGGTCAGTTGCTCGGTGCTGGCCTTGGCCGTGCAGCCGATCATCAGCGACGACGGATAGGGCCAGGGCTGGCTCATATAGTAGCGGATATCGTCGCAGCGCACGCCGGATTCCTCGAAGATTTCGCGGCGCACCGCGTCTTCGATGGTTTCCGCCGCTTCTACAAAGCCGGCCAGGCACGACCACATCCCGGGCGGAAAATGCTTCTGCCGGCCGAGCAGGCATTTGTCGCCGCGCGTCACCAGCATGATCACCACCGGGTCGGTGCGCGGGAAATGCTCGGTCTTGCAGCTTGGGCAATCGCGGCGCCAGCCGCCCTGCGCCATGGTGGTGCGGGTGCCGCAATTGGCGCAGTAGCCATGGCGCTGATTCCAGCCGACCAGCGATTTGGCGGTGGCGATGGCCGCCAGCTCCTGCGGCGGGATCACGCCCTGCATCACCAGGCCGCGCAGATCGGTCAGCAGCGCATCCGCGCGGCCGGCGAACTTCTCGGCCGCGGCCGGCGCCATGCCCATGCCGAACAGCGCTGCGCCGTCATCGCGCAGCCCGAGAAACACCGTGCCGGGATTGGCGCCGAGCGCGATCGCTTCATCGATGGTGAGCTGGGCGCGCGGGCCGCCCGCCTCCTGCTTCAGCACCAGACCATCGCGATGCACCACATAGGCGCGGGTGGTTGGCTTTGATTCCAGCCGGAACAGATGATCGTCGTCATTGCGCAGATGCGCGGCGCGGTCGAGGCCGTGGCTGACAAAGGCCGGATGGCCGAGCGGAAACAACGAAGAAGCGGTCATGCACGAAGGTCCGCGTGGCTGAAGGCCGCTGGCGGCCGCGGAGGGGGACAGGCGGGGCGGGCGCGGAGGCGCCCGGTTCGATCAGCTGAGCCAGATTTTCCGGCGCAGCGCGCTGATGAACAATTGCAGTTCCTCGGGGTCATGCGCCAGCGGCGGCATCACGCCCCACACCGGGCGCGGCCAGGCGGCGTCGCTGGTGCGGCGCGCGATGATGTGAACGTGCAGCTGCGGCACCACATTGCCGAGCGCGGCGACATTGAGCTTGTCGCATTTGGTGACCTCTTTCAGCGCCCGGCCGACCCGGGCGATTTCGGCCATCAATTGCGCCTGCGCCACCTCGTCGAGATCGATGATCTCGGTGATGTCCTCGCGGCGCGGCACCAGCAACAGCCAGGGATAATGGGCGTCCTTGATGATCAGAACGCGCGACAACGGCAGGTCGCCGATGTCGACGGTGTCCTTCTGCAATTGCGGGTGCAGCGTCCAGGTGGCGGCGGAAGCGGGCATGGGGCGTCGTGATCCAAGGAGGCCGCGGCGGGGCGGCGGAGCATTGCGGAACCGCCGGGCTTTACCACAGGGCGCCGTCCTCGTCGCCACGCTTGCATTCCGATCGGTTTAGCGCCAAATAGGCACCGGGAGATTGGCGGTGGACGAGCCACTCGCCAACCGGGTCAGGTCCGGAAGGAAGCAGCCCTAACGAGGTCCGGATCGGGTCGCTCGTCAGTCTCCTACTTGTTTTTCTGAGCGAATTGACGCTCCGACCGATCGAAGGCCTTTTGCATGGCCAGCCCCCTTCGATCCGGATCGTGCCCCGGCGGGGCAGCCGCGAGGCGAGGGCGGCCCCAATTGCCAGTGCGTTTCCGCAACCCGGCTCCGACAGACAACCCTTGCGGATCGAGTGATGACTGACGCTGGCGCCCCGACACTTCCTCCGAGCGACGTTGCCGAGCAGCCGGGTTTTGCGCTTGGCGAAACGGCCGCCGCTGCCGCGCCGACGCCCTATCGGGTGTTGGCCCGCAAATATCGCCCCAGCAGCTTCGACCATCTGATCGGCCAGGACGCCATGGTGCGGACGCTGTCCAATGCGTTCGAAACCGGGCGGATTCCGCAGGCCTGGGTGCTGACCGGCGTGCGCGGCGTCGGCAAGACCACCACCGCGCGCATTCTGGCGCGCGCGCTCAACTACGAATTGCCCGATGGCTCGGTGAAGGGACCGACCATCCACATGCCGGTGCTCGGCGTGCATTGTCAGGCGATCATGGAAGGCCGGCACATGGACGTGCTGGAGATGGACGCCGCCTCGCACACCGGCGTCGATGACGTGCGTCAGATCAACGATAGCGTGCGCTATGCCCCGGCCGGCGCGCGCTACAAGGTCTACATCATCGACGAAGTGCACATGCTGTCGAACGCGGCCTTCAACGCTTTTCTGAAGACGCTGGAGGAGCCGCCCGAGCACGCCAAATTCGTGTTCGCCACCACCGAAATCCGCAAGGTGCCGGTGACGGTGCTGTCGCGCTGCCAGCGATTCGATCTGCGCCGCGTCGATGCCGACGTGCTGATGCAGCATCTTGGCAATATCGCCGCCAAGGAAGGCGTTGAGATCGAGGCCGAGGCGCTCGGGCTGATCGCGCGCGCCGCCGAGGGCTCGGTGCGCGATTCGCTGTCGCTGCTCGATCAGGCGATCGCCCATGCCGCTGGCGTGGTGCGCGCCGACGCAGTGCGGCAGATGCTCGGGCTCGCCGATCGCACGCGGGTGATCGATCTGTTCGGCCATCTGGCCGCCGGCGACATCGCCGCGGCCTTTTCAGAATTTCGCGATCAATACGACACCGGCGCCGATCCGGTGGTGGTGCTGAGCGATCTCGCCGAATTCGTGAACTTCGTCACCCGCGTCAAAGTGGTGCCTTCGATCGCTGACAATGTCGCGTATGGCGAGACCGAACGGCTGCGCGGGCGCGACTACGCGGTAAAACTGTCGATGCGGGTGCTGTCGCGCATGTGGCAGATGCTGCTCAAGGGCATCGCTGAAGTGCAGAGCGCGACCCGCCAGGTCGCGGCGGCGGAAATGGTGCTGGTGCGCATCGCTTATGCCGCCGATCTGCCGACGCCTGATGAAGCGCTCAAGATGCTCGACCAGAACGGCGGCGGCATGGTGCCGGTTGGTGGCGGCGGCCGCGGTTCGGCCGCGCCCTCGGCGCCGTCCGCGAGCATGGCGATGCCGGCGACCACCGCGATGGCGATCGCGTCGCCGCCTGCCGGCAGCCCGTCGCTGTCGGCGCCGCGCATGATGGCGCCGCGCGGCACCGCGGAAGCCACGGGCCGGCTGCAGATCGTGGCGCCCGCGCCCGCCGAGACCCCGGCCGCGCCGCAGGTGAAGATCAACACGCTGCCGGAACTGGTGGCGCTCGCCACCCAGAAACGCGATCTGATCACGCGCGCCGCGCTGGAAGCCGACGTCCGCTTGGTGCGGATCGAAGACGGCCGGCTGGAAGTGGCGCTCGAGCGCTCGGCCGCGCGCACCCTGATCAATGATCTGTCGCGCAAGCTCGAGCTATGGACCGGCCGGCGCTGGGCGGTGATCGTCTCGAACGAAGAGGGCGAGCCGACCTTGCGCGCCCAGGCGCTGGAGCAGCAGAACGAACGCGAGCGCGCCGCCGCAGCTGATCCGCGGGTGCAGGAAGTGTTGGCGCGTTTTCCGGGCGCCAAAGTTATCGAAGTGCGGCGGGTCGTTCCGGACGAGCCGCCGAATCTGGCAAGTGGTGAGGAATATTCGGCCGATGACGCGCCGGATAGTCTCGATAGCGACGATCAATAACAGTTTTGGAAGGAACAGACCGTGGCTGATTTTCTCGGCATGATGAAGCAGGCCGCCCAATTGCAGTCTAAGATGAAGGAGATGCAAGCCGAGCTCGATCGCGTCGAGGTCGAAGGCATTTCCGGCGGTGGGCTGGTCAGCGTGCGCATGAGCGCCAAGATGGAAGTGCGCGCGATCAAGATCGATCCGTCGCTGGTCAAGGCCGACGAAGTCGGCGTGCTGGAAGATCTGCTGGTGTCGGCCCATGCCGACGCGCATCGCAAGGCCGAAGCCGCGATGCAGGAAAAGATGAAGCTGCTGACGGGCGGTCTGTCGCTGCCGCCGGGGCTCGGCCTGTAAGCATGGCCGGTTCGGTTGCCGGGCCCGAGATTGAGCGGCTGATTCAACTCCTGGCCCGGCTGCCGGGACTTGGCCCGCGCTCGGCGCGGCGCGCCGCGCTGCATCTGATCAAGAAGCGCGACGCGCTGATGACGCCGCTGACCGCGGCGTTGCAGGTCGCGCTCGATCGGATTCAAGTCTGCAAAATCTGCGGCAATATCGATTCGCAAAATCCGTGCACGGTGTGCACCGATCCGCGCCGTGATCCGTCGATCATCGTGGTGGTGGCCGATGTCGCCGATCTGTGGGCGCTGGAACGCGCCAACGCGGTGAACGGCCGCTATCACGTGCTCGGCGCGACGCTGTCGCCGCTCGATGGCGTCGGCCCGCAGGATCTCACCCTCGACGCGCTGGTGGCACGCGCCCATGAGACCGAGGTGACCGAGGTGGTGCTGGCGCTCAATGCCACCGTCGATGGCCAGACCACCGCGCATTACATCACCGATCTCTTGCAGGAAGCCGGCGTCCGGGTGACGCGGCTGGCGCATGGCGTCCCGGTCGGCGGTGAACTCGATTATCTCGACGAAGGCACGCTGTCGGCCGCGATGCGGCAGCGTACGCTGTTCTGATCAGCTCGCAACGAAGGATAAAGATGGCCAACGAAGCCCGACGCGGATTGCTGCTGGCGTTCGCCGCAGTGCTGATGATGGGCAGCGATGTCAGCGCCGCCCAGGCACCGAAAGTGCTGGCGCGCGGCGATGTGCTGAGCGGCCAATTGAATGCGATGCGCAGCCGGGTCGACGGCAAGCGGGTCAGCACCTTTCAGATCGTCAGCGAGCCGCGCCGGCTGCCGCCGCCCGGCGGGCTGTGCAATCTCGAAACCGGGCCGCAGACTTTTCAGCTGGTGACCGCCAATGACGAGCAGGCCGCGCAGCTCAAGAAGCTGCTCGGCAAGGAAATCAAGATCCGGATTGGCGAGGTGAGTTGTGCCGATGAAGCGGGGCAGATCAGCGAAGCGGTGGTGAAGAGCTGGAGCGTGGTCGGCCAGCCGTAACCGCGCGTTTGAGATTTAGGTCGCGACCACCGTCAGTCGCACGCCATCGGCGCTGACGATCCGAATCCGGGTGCCGGCCGGCGTGTCCGGTCCAGCAATGCGCCACAGCGTATCATCGACCCGCACCGTGCCGATGCCATCGACGATTGGCTTTTCCAGCGTGAATTCGCGGCCGACCAAGGCTTCGGCGCGACGGTTAAGGAATGGCGAATTGCCTTCGCCATTCTTGGTGACGGCGAAATGCCGCCACAGCGGCACCGCCGACACCGCGAACAGCGCGAAGGCGAGTAGCTGCGCCTGCCATGACGGCGAGGTCACCAGCGACAGACCGCCAACCAACAGCGCGGCAAGACCGAGCCAGAACAGAAAAATACCCGGCGCCAGCAGCTCGAGCCCGATGAGCACAAAGCCGAAGATCAGCCAATTCCAGCTTCCCAGCGAAGCGATCATCTCGGTCATTAACCTTCTCTCAGCAGCGGCGGTCCATTACCGATATCCGATTTTGCCTGCTGAACACCAGAGTAGCGCCGCGCAGTTTGGGATTGACCTTAACGCGGTGCTTGCGGCGGCGCGGTTGGGCCCGTGGTCGGCACCGAGCCGCGCCGGACATCTTGATTCACAGCGTTATCGCCGAAGGTGGCTTTCGCGATCTCGCCGATCCCGGCGAGTGAACTGAGCATGCTGCTGGCCTCGATCGGCAACATCACGATTTTCTGATTAGGCGCGGCGGCGAGCTGGCCGAACGCCTTGATGTATTTGTCGGCGACGAAGTAGTTCAGCGCGGCGACGTCGCCATTGGCGATCGCGTCGGACACCATCAGCGTCGCCTTGGCTTCGGCCTCTGCTGATCGCTCGCGCGCTTCGGCGTCACGGAAGGCCGCTTCGCGCCGGCCCTCGGCTTGCAGAATCTGCGCTTGCTTGGCGCCTTCGGCGCGCAGGATTTCCGATTGCCGCTGCCCTTCGGCCTGCAG
This sequence comes from Rhodopseudomonas faecalis, assembly GCF_003217325.1. Lineage (GTDB taxonomy): Bacteria > Pseudomonadota > Alphaproteobacteria > Rhizobiales > Xanthobacteraceae > Rhodopseudomonas > Rhodopseudomonas faecalis. The sequence continues at coordinate 145,551 of NZ_QJTI01000009.1, read as the reverse complement.
GATGTCGGCGCGCTTTTCGCGCTCGGCTTTCATCTGCCGGCCCATCGCTTCCACGAGATCGGCCGGCGGCACGATATCCTTGATCTCGATGCGGTTGACCTTAACGCCCCACGGCGCCACCGCGGCATCGACCACCCGGAGCAGCCGCTCGTTGATCTCATCGCGATGCGACAGCACCTGGTCGAGATCCATCGCGCCCATCACCGAGCGGATGTTGGTCATGGTCAGCACCACGATCGCCTGATTGAGATCGGAGACTTCGTAGCTGGCCTTGGCGGCGTCGAACACCTGGAAGAAGGCGACGCCGTCGACGGTGACGGTGGCGTTGTCGCGGGTGATCACCTCCTGCTGCGGGATCTCGATCACCTGCTCCATCATGTTGATCTTGCGGCCGATGCGCTCGAAGAACGGGATGATCAGATTGAGGCCCGGCTGCAGCGTGCGGGTGAAGCGGCCAAAGCGCTCGACCGTCCAGGCAAAACCTTGCGGCACGGTTTTCACGCCGGCGAGCAGCGTGAGAACGACAAGCGTTACGAGCGTAATGGTAAAGATGTCGAAACCATTGAGGAGGTCCATAGCCGTCTCCGTCTGGGCTGCTTCGGCAAATCAATCAGCCGCAACCTTGTGGGGTTGCGGCGCCGACGGCAAGACACAGGATACGGGGAGGAGCGGCGCGGGCGCTGTTACAGCCGGCCCTTAAAAGCCAACCTTATAGCCAGCCTGACTTACAGTCAGCCTGACTTACAGCCAGCCTTGCAGCTCGCGCAGCACCAGCTGACGAATCACGGCGATGCCGCCGTCGCTGTCATTCAGGCAGGGCACCGCGGTGAAGTGTTCGCCGCCATTGTGCAGGAACAGCTCGGCGTTCTCCTGGGCGATCTCTTCCAGCGTTTCCAGGCAGTCGGAGGCAAAGCCCGGCATCACCACGGCCAGCCGCTTCACGCCCTCTTTGGCCAGGCCCTCGATGGTCTTGTCGGTGTAGGGCTGCAGCCACTGGTCATAGCCGAACCGCGACTGGAAGGTGATCAGCAGCCGGTTCTCGTCGAGCCCAAGCTTGGCGCGTAGCGCGTCGGTGGTGGCCTGACACTGCGATTGGTACGGGTCGCCGCGGTCGATATAGGCCTGCGGCATGCCGTGGAACGACGCCACGATCCGCTCCGGCTCGAACGGCAGCGTGGCGAGGTGCGCGGTGATCGAGGCGGCCAGTGCGTCGATATAGGCGCGGTCGCGATAATAGGGCGGCGTGACCCGCAGCGTCGGCTGCGCCCGCATCTCGCTCAGCACCCGGAACGCTTCGTCGCATACCGTCGCGGACGTGGCCGCGGAATATTGGGGATAGAGCGGCACCACCAGGATCCGGGTGCAGCCTTGGTCATGCAGGGCGGCGATCCGCGAGCGGATCGAGGGATTGCCATAGCGCATCGCCCAATCGACGATGATGTTCGGATGCGCGGCCAGGCTGTTGGCCAGCTTCTGGCGCTGCGCCCGGGTGATCGACTTCAGCGGCGATTCGTTGGTCTCGGTGTTCCAGATCTTCTGGTAGTCCTTGGCCTTGCGGGCCGGACGGGTCCGCAGGATCAGGCCGTTGAGCGCCAGCTTCCAGAACAGGCCCTGGTTCTCGATCACCCGCGGGTCCGACAAGAACTCGCGCAGATAATTCCGAACCCCCTTGGTGTCGGCGCTGTCGGGCGTACCAAGGTTGACCAGAAGCACGCCGATCCGGTCCGGAGCCGAATCGGCTGCGGGCTCAGCGCCGAGAATGGGAACAATCACCGTCATAGGGCCCGTGGCTTCGCGCGTTGGCTTATCATTGTCAAGATAAGGCGGCGCATGCGTTCGTCCATCTTCTGAGACGCAGCTTTGCGCTTTCTGATCCTGATATTCTTAAAGACAGGTGACGCGCTCGGTGCCGACATAACCCAGCAGCAGCCCGAGTCCAAACAGCAGCACCAGCCCTGCGGCGGCGAATTCAACGCCGCGGACAATCAAGGTGCCGGCTCCCGGCCGGTTCCCCGCTAGGCGCCGTGCCACGCTTTTGGCGGACACCGCCAGGATGGCGATAGTCGCCACCGTGATGGAGGTGCCCAGACCCATCGCAAAGGTGGCGGCAACGCCGGCCCAGAACAGTCCCTGGGCCAGCGCGAACACCAGCACCAGGATCGCCCCGGAACAGGGGCGAAGACCGACGGCCAGCACCGTGCCGAAGCCACGGCTCCAGCCGCCCGGACCGGCCAGTTCGCCCGGCTCCGGCCCGTGTGAATGGCCGCAATGCGCGTCGTGGACATGAGCATGGCCCGGCGCGGCATCGTCATGGTGATGGTGGGTATGCGCAGCTGCGTTGGCGGCGCCATGCTGTGCCGCGCAGGTCGGGCACGGCTGCTCTGGCCCATGATCGTGCCCTGCCTGGGGGGCAGGGTCAGGGTGGCCGTGATGATCAGCGGCGCCGGTCCCGGCGGGGACCTCCGCCACAGCGGGCGTTGATCCGGCCCGCAGCGTGCGGATCAGGTTGCCGCCTTTGTTCCAGACCAGCCCTGCGCCAAAGACGATGATCAGCACGTAGCTGGCGATCTCGATGGCGCGCTCGGCGCTGCACATGGTCTTGGCGGTGACGTTGAGCAGCCAGGCGCCAACGCCGACGATCGTCACCGCGACCAGCGCCTGCAACAGCGACGACACCAGCGCCAGCACGATGCCGCGCCGGGCGCTTTCCTCATTGGCGACCAGATAGGACGAAATCACCGCCTTGCCGTGACCGGGGCCGGCGGCATGGAACACGCCATAGGCAAACGAGATCGCGATCAGGGTCCAGACCGCGCTGCCATCGGATTTGGCGGCGCGGATCGTGCCGGTCATCTGCTTGTAGAACGCCGATTGCTGCGCCAGCAGCCAGCCGATCACGCCGCCCGCTTGCGGCTCGGGTGCACTGCCGGGCGGCGCGCCGAACGGATTGGCGGCGAGCGCGGTATGCAGCGCGCCATCGGCGAGAAGGCCGGCGGCGGCGAGCAGGCCGACGCCGAGCAGCGCCAGTCTGGCCGGCGTCCAGTTTGCGCTGACAGGAATGCGGATCGAGGGCATCGGCCCTCTGCGACGCTGAACAAGGCTCACGGGCAGGTCACTGCAATCTTGTTGGCGAACATCGCGCCGTAGTTGGAATTGTCCCCGGACAAAAAGTTCTCCTCGCCGAGTTTGGCGGCATTGGCGCTGCCGTCGCTGGGGCGCTGGAAAGCGAGCCGGCAATTGTTAGGCGCGCCGACCAGTTTCACTGGGTCTTTATCCTCGAAGGTGAATTCGATGAAGTAGGACGGGTCGTAAACTTCGAGTGACAATTCCTGGGTCTTCACAGGCGTCCTGAGCGGCAGCGTGAAAAACAGCGTCAGCGCCGCGTCCTTGTATTCGAGGTGATAGTCGGTCGGCTCCAGGAATTTCTGCTTTTTGCCTTCGACCTTGGCGAAGGTGAAATAGGCAAATTCTTTCAGCGATTCGACATTGGTCTGCGCGAGCGGTGCCAGATCCTCGCGGGAATAGACGCCCTTTTCCTTGCTGGTCAGCCCCTGCACGGCATAGGCCGAGAACGCATCGTCGAATCGCCAAGCGTGACGCACGCCGGTGATAGTGCCGTCCGGCGCGTACAGCACTTCACTGCGCGACACGATCCAGACATGGGGATGGGCCTGAGCCACACTGACGGCGGTCTGGGCCGCGGCGGCGATCAGGATCAACAACACCAGCGCGCGCCGCAGCCAGCTCATCAGGCCGCCTCCGCCTGATCGAGCAGCCCGCGCCGGCGCAGCAGCGCGTCGGGCGCGGGATCGCGGCCACGGAATGCGGCATAGGCCTCGGCGGGATCGCGTGAGCCGCCGGAAGCATAGATGTAATCGTGAAGTCGCTGCGCCACGTTCGGATCGAAGATGTTGCCGGCTTCTTCAAAGGCGCCGAAAGCGTCGGCGTCCATCACCTCCGACCACATATAGCTGTAGTAGCCGGAAGCGTAATGGTCGCCCGAGAAGATGTGGCCGAACTGGGTCGGGCGATGGCGCAGCGCGATTTCCTGCGGCATGCCGATCTTGGCGAGTTCGCGCTGCTCGAAGCTCGCGATCTCGCCGATCGCGGCGGCGGGCTGGGTGTGGAATTCCAGGTCGATCAGCGCCGACGCCACGAATTCCACGGTGGCGAAGCCCTGGTTGAACTGCCGTGCCGCCAAAAAACGGCGCAGCAGATCGTCGGGCAGCGGTTCGCCGCTCTGGTGATGGCGCGCGAAGCGCTGCAGCACCTGCGGCTGCTCCTGCCAATGCTCATAGAGCTGCGAGGGCAGTTCGACGAAGTCGGTGAACACCGCGGTGCCGGACAGCGACGGGTAGGTGACGTCCGAGAGCAAGCCGTGCAGCGCGTGGCCGAATTCGTGGAACAGCGTGCGCGCATCGTCCGGCGACAGCAGCGCCGGCGCGCCGCCGGTGCCTTTGGCGAAATTGCAGACATTGATGATCAGCGGCGCGATGGCGCCATCGAGCTTCTGCTGGTCGCGCAGCGAGGTCATCCAGGCGCCCGAGCGCTTCGAGGGCCGCGCGAAGTAGTCGCCGTAGAACAGCGCCTTGTGCGCGCCGGTGCGGTCCTTGACCTCCCAGACCCGGACGTCGGGGTGCCAGACCGGCACGTCGCTGCGCAAGGTGAAGCTCAGGCCGAACAGATGCTGCGCGGTGTCGAACGCCGCGGCGATCATGTGGTCGAGCGTCAGATACGGCTTGATCGCGGCATCGTCGAAATCGGCGCGGCGCTGCCGCAGCTTTTCAGCGTAGTAGCGCCAGTCCCACGGCGCCAGCTCGAAATTGCCGCCCTCTTCGGCGATCAAGGCCTGCAGCGCGTCGCGGTCGGCGAGCGCCCGGGCCCGCGCCGGCCGCCACACCCGCTGCAGCAGATCGCGCACCGCCTCCGGGGTTTTGGCCATCGAATCATCGAGCCGATAGGCCGCGAAGGTCGGATAGCCGAGCAGCTTGGCGGTTTCCTCGCGCAGCTGCAGGATCTCGGTGATGATGGCGTTGTTGTCGTTGCCATTGCCGTTATCGCCGCGCGCGATGAACGCCTTATAGACCTTCTCGCGCAGGTCGCGGCGGGTCGAGCTTTTCAGGAATGGTTCGACCGAGGACCGCGACAACGTCACCACCGCCTTGCCGGCGAGGCCACGCTCCTCGGCAGCCGCCTTGGCGGCGGCGACGAAACTGTCCGGCAGGCCGTCGCAATCGTCCGGCCCGATTTCCATGAACCAGTCCTGCTCGTCGCCGAGCAGATGATGGCTAAAGCTGGTGCCAAGCTGCGCCAGCCGCTCATTGATGGCGGCGAGCCGGTCCTTGGCGCTTTGGTCGAGGCCGGCGCCGGCGCGGCGGAACCGGGTGTAGGTGCGTTCCAGCAGCCGGGCCTGTTCCGGCGTCAGGCTGAGCTCGGCGCGGCGCTGATAGAGCTGGTCGATGCGCGCGAACAGCGCGGCATTCATCAAAATCGGATTCCAATGGCGCGCCATGCGCAGCGAGACCTCGGAGTCGATCTCAAGCAGCGCCGGGCTCGAATGCGCCGAGACCAAATCATAGAACACCGCCGCCACCCGGTTCAGCAGCCGGCCGCTGCGCTCCAGCGCGGTGATGGTGTTGTCGAAATCCGGTGCCGCCGGGTCCGCGGCGATGGCTTCGATCTCGGCGACATGGTCGCCAAACGCCTGCTCGAATGCCGGAATGAAGTGCGCGGGCTTGATCTGGTCGAACGGCGGCGTTTCGAACGGCGTCATCCAGGGCTGCAGCAGGGGATTATCCAGCATTGCGGGCATCGAGAGGACCTGCTCCGGGTTTCGGGGATTGGCGTGAAGGATATAGCATGCGCGCCGGGAATTTTTAGTCCGGCAGGGCTGCGCCGCGGGCCGGTCCCGCAAGCTTTTTGCGATGGGCTTGCCGTGACAGCCGTTTTCGGAGAGATTGCGGCCACCACGAGGACCCAAAGATGAGCAAGCAGCCTGCTTCCACCGCGCCCCGCCAGATCGTCTGGCCGACCGTGATCACCGTGATCTCGGCCGCGATTCTGATCGGCGCTGAGGTATTTGGCGCGGCGTTTGCCGGCGGCTGGGCGCTCGCGATCCTGTTCGGCCTCGGCGAGGGCGCCTCGCACATCCTGCAGGCCGTGCTGTTCTTGTGCGGCGTCGTGGTGATGATTGCCTTCATCCGGGCGGCGCGCCGCGCTGAGCCGTTTACCCGCCGCGTCTGATACTCGCCGCGTTTCGAGCGCGTCACAAAGCCGCGCGCTCGTGCCTGCTCCAGATACCTGAAACGCTGCTCGGCGCCGCTTGCGGCGCGCGAAGTTGAACGTCTGTTCATGCGGCCGCCGTTACGCACAGCTAAGAGCGCGGCGTTGAAGTGTAGCAGCGCTATTAACCTAAAAAAAAACTTGCGAAGCCGGGGTAAAGCACCTATGTCCCGGCTTGCCCAATTTCGCACGTGCCTGTGGTCGTGTGTCGATCGGTGGGTATCCGGACAAGAGGCCGGACAGCCGCCAAGGGGTGATCAAGGCCGAGGGTCTCGTGGGTGTTCTCCGCGGGGCCAGCATCTCTCTCAAGAGCTGCCGTTGAAGGTCTCTCACCTTTTGCAACCGTGATCGGCAGCCGGAGGCGAACCGGCGCACCCCGCTCTCAACGGGGGACGCGACTTAAAGCAACGACGGAGCGGGCTTTTTTGGTCTCTACCGGCTTTCCATCAGCCGGCGCGGGCTACTGAAAAGGCTTGTCCTTCATTGCCAGGTGTGCGGGCGGGATCTCCCCATCCAATCCACGGCAGCACTGTTCGGTTTCGAGTTTTCGGCTCGTCGCGCCTCCATCGCGCGTCGGCTCTGAAGGCGTCGGAACGAACGTCACGTTTGATTGCGCCCTGGCTGGGCGTTGGGAGTGTGCCATGACCGAACGTATTCAGGAATTCCTCCGCGACCGCCGCAACAAGGGTCTGGACGTCGAGCCGTGCCTGGTCGTTGACCTCGAGGTCGTGCGCGACAATTACCAGAGCTTTGCCGCTTCGCTGCCGGACAGCCGCGTGTTCTACGCTGTGAAGGCCAATCCGGCGCCGGAGCTGCTGGCGATGCTGGCGTCGCTCGGCTCGTGCTTCGACTGCGCCTCGGTCGCCGAGATTCAGATGGCGCTGGCCGCCGGCGCGACCCCGGACCGCATCTCGTTCGGTAACACCATCAAGAAGGAGCGCGACATCGCGCGTGCCTTCGAGCTCGGCATCAACCTGTACGCCGTCGATTGCGCGGCGGAGGTTGAGAAGGTGGCGCGTGCCGCCCCGGGCGCCAAGGTGTTCTGCCGCATTCTGTATGATTGCGTCGGTGCCGAATGGCCGCTGTCCCGCAAGTTCGGCTGTGAGCCGGCGATGGCGGTCGACGTGCTCGACCTCGCCAAGCGTCTGGGCCTCGAAGCCTATGGCATCTCGTTCCACGTCGGCTCGCAGCAGCGCAAGCTGAAGTCGTGGGACCGTGCCCTCGAGATGGCGGCCGCGGTGTTCCGCGACTGCGCCGAGCGCGGCATCAATCTGTCGATGGTCAACATGGGCGGTGGCTTCCCGACCAAGTATCTGAAGGAAGTGCCGGCTGTGGTGCAGTACGGCCGCTCGATCTTCCGGGCGCTGCGTAAGCACTTCGGCAACCAGATCCCGGAAACGATCATCGAGCCGGGCCGCGGCATGGTCGGCAATGCCGGCGTGATCGAAGCGGAAGTCGTGCTGATCTCGAAGAAGAGCGAAGCCGACGACGTGCGCTGGGTCTATCTCGACATCGGCAAGTTCGGCGGTCTCGCCGAGACGATGGACGAGGCGATCCGCTACCCGATTCGCTCGCGCCACGACGGTGCGGAGATGCGTCCGTGCGTGCTTGCCGGTCCGACCTGCGATTCGGCCGACGTGCTGTACGAGAAGATGCCGTATCCGCTGCCGGTGACGCTCGAGATCGGCGACAAGCTGCTGATCGAAGGCACCGGCGCCTATACGTCGACCTACTCGGCGGTGGCGTTCAACGGTTTCCCGCCGTTGAAGACCTACCACATCTGATGCGGGCGTAAGCTCGTTCACTTCAAGCGGAGCCGGTGCGCCGGCTCCCCCTCTCCACCTTGATGATAGCTCCGCGGCTATGCGGAGGCTGCCGGCTAGCGGATGACAGCGCGCGACAGAGTTCGGCGCCCCGCACGGACAGCCTCGCGAGCGGCTGGCGGAGCGGGAGCAGGACCGCCATGACCAAGACCCTCATCCGACTGGTTGCCGCCGCTGACAGCGGAGCTGCGTTTGCGATTCGCGCCGAGCGCGCCGCGGATGTGCCGGCGCGCGAAGCGTTGCTCGACGCCTGCTTTGGCGTGGGCCGCAATGCGCGCACCTGCCAGCGGCTGCGCGATGGCCGCCGTCCGGCGGAAGGTCTGGCGTTTTCTGCGATCCACCAGGGCCGCCTGGTCGGCACCGTGCGGCTGTGGCACGTCGATGCCGGCGGCCGTTCCGCGCTGGTGCTCGGCCCGCTCGCGGTCGATGGCTCGTGCCGCAAGCTCGGCGTCGGCGCCGCGCTGATGAAGCACGCGCTCGCTGCCGCTGCGGCGCGCGGTCATGGCGCGGTGATTCTGCTCGGCGATGAGCCGTATTATGCCCGCTTTGGCTTCTCGGTTGCCAAGATGGACAAGCTGTCGCTGCCCGGTCCGTTCGAGCGCGACCGGCTGCTGGGCCTCGAACTGCGCGCTGGCGCGCTCGATGGCGCCGATGGCCTGATCGTGGCGACCGGCGCCGCCTTGTCGCCCCGCAAGGCCTCGCGGTTCTCCGCCGCACGCGCGGCCTGATTTTCCCTGCTAAGAGCCTTACTGCCGCGCCCGCTGCAGCGGGCGCGGTTAAACTAGTTTGTGCTGCTGAAATAGGCGCAACATCTTCACTCCCGCATCGGATCGATGCGCTTAACTTGGAAAAAGTCTCTCATGTCCCGCCAGTTGATTTCATCCGGTTCGCCCTTTGAAAAGACCGCCGGCTATAGCCGCGCGGTGGTGGATGGCGATTTCGCCTTCGTGTCCGGAACCACCGGCTACGACTACACCACCATGACCCTGCCGGCCGATGTCACGGCGCAGACACGCAACTGCTTCAAAACCATCGAGGGGGCTTTGCAGCAGGCGGGCTTTTCGATGAGCGACCTGGTGCGGGCCACCTACTACATCACCGATGCCGCCGATGCCGACGCCGTATTCGCGGTGTGCGGCGAAGTGCTCGGCGAAATCCGCCCGGCAGCGACGCTACTGGTGGTCGCCGGGCTGTATAAGCCCGAGATGAAGGTCGAAATCGAAGTCACGGCGAAGCGTCGTTGATGAGCGCGGCGTCCCGCGGCCCGGCCGTGGGACGACCGTTTGCTTTGTGTCCACCTCCATGCGCGCGCCGCGCGCATGCCAACCGAAGACTGGGAAATCATGATCCATCAGATCAAGGCGCCCCGTAAGGAACTTCCGCCCCTCAAGCTGCGGCAGCAGGATTGCGACCGGCTCGGTCAGCTCGCCGAAGCCGCTGCCGACACCTCGCCGGTCGCGGAGTTTTTGGCGCGTGAGATCGATCGCGCGACCGTCGTGCCCGACACCGAGCTTGCCGGTATCGTGTGCATGGAATCCGAAGTGGTGTTCCGCGACGACGCAACCGGCCAGCAGAAGCGCGTCACCCTGGTGTATCCCAATGCCGCTGACATCGACGCTGGCCGAATTTCGGTGCTGACTCCGATCGGCGCGGCCCTTATAGGGCTGGCTGCCGGTCAGACCATCGAATTCGGGACCCCGACCGGCGGCGTGAAGTCGCTCACCGTGCTCGAGGTCAGCGGACCGGCCTGACCTACCCGGTGTGCCAAGGGGCGCGCTGCAACACGCAGCGTGCCGGCAAGTTTCGTCTCTCTCCCCGAACGTAGTCCTACGTTCGTTTCCACCCATCCGGAGTTACAATCCCATGTCTTCTTCAGCCAATCCGCCCATTCACGCGCGCATCAGCGGCCCCATCGTGATGATCGGTTTCGGCTCGATCGGCAAAGGCACGCTGCCGCTGATCGAGCGGCATTTCGAGTACGACAAGTCGCGTTTCGTGATTATCGACCCGCAAGCCGACGACGAACTGGCCCGTAAGCACGGCGTGCGCTTCATCAAGCAGGCGGTGACCAAGGACAACTACCGCGATCTGCTGGTGCCGTTGCTCACCGAAGGCGGCGGCCAGGGCTTTTGCGTCAACCTGTCGGTTGATACCGGCTCGGTCGACCTGATGACGATGTGCCGCGAGATCGGCTCGCTGTATATCGACACGGTGGTCGAGCCCTGGCTCGGCTTCTACTTCGACAAGTCGGCCGGCCCGGAGAAGCGCTCCAACTACGCGCTGCGCGAGACCCTGCTCGCCGCCAAGCGCAAGAACCCGGGCGGCACCACCGCGGTGTCGACCTGCGGCGCCAACCCCGGCATGGTGTCGTGGTTCGTCAAGCAAGCGTTGATCGACATCGCCCGTGATACCAACACCCCGTTCAACGAGCCCAAGAGCCGCGAAGGCTGGGCGGAACTGGCGCACAAGCTCGGCGTCAAGGGTATCCATATCGCCGAGCGCGACACCCAGCGCTCGAAGAACCCGAAGCCGATGAACGTGTTCGTCAACACTTGGTCGGTGGAAGGTTTTGTGTCGGAAGGCCTGCAGCCGTCCGAACTCGGCTGGGGTACCCATGAGAAGTGGATGCCGGACAATGGCCGCACTCACAGCGAAGGCTGCGGCGCCGCGATCTATCTGCTGCAGCCGGGCGGCAATACCCGCGTTCGCACCTGGTGCCCGACCCCGGGCGCGCAGTACGGCCTCTTGGTGACCCATAACGAGTCGATCTCGATCGCGGACTACTTCACGGTGCGCGACGGCGACAAGGTAGTTTACCGGCCGACCTGCCACTACGCCTATCATCCGGCCAACGACGCGGTGCTGTCGATGCTCGAGATGTTCGGCGCCGAAGGCAAGATGCAGCCGAAGTGGCACATTCTGGACGAGAACGAGATCGTTGACGGCATCGACGAACTCGGCGTGCTGATCTACGGCCACGCCAAGAACGCTTACTGGTACGGCTCGCAGCTCTCGATCGAAGAAGCGAGGCGCGTTGCCCCCTATCAGAACGCGACCGGCCTGCAGGTGTCGTCGGCGGTGCTGGCCGGCATGGTGTGGGCGCTGGAAAATCCGGAAGCCGGCATTGTCGAGGCCGACGAAGTGGACTTCCGCCGCTGCCTGGAAGTGCAGAAGCCGTATCTCGGCCCGGTGAAGGGCTACTACACCGATTGGACGCCGCTCGCCGATCGTCCGGGCCTGTTCCCGGAGGACATCGACACCTCCGATCCGTGGCAGTTCCGCAACGTGCTGGTGCGCTAAGCGTCATCGGTTGACCGGGATGCCACCGGCATCCCGGCGCCAACTATCAAGAGGGCCGCGAGCAGCCTGGCTGCTGGCGGCCCTTTTGTTTTGGGAGAGTGAAGAAGCAAAAATCAATGTCCGTCATCCCCGCGCTCGTCGCGGGGATCCACGTCTTACCAGCGGAGCAGGTTCAAAGACGTGGATGGCCGGGACGAGCCCGGCCATGACGAGCAAGTAGGCTGCTAATCAGTTATTCGGCCGCACGGGCTCGCCGACTTTCTCCGCGGGCGCGGGCGGCAGGGCCGGCTGTGCGCCAAGGTTCTGCGCATCGGTGTCGGGGCGGGCCGGCTCGGGCGGGATCGCGCTCGGACGGGTCAAGGCCGGCGGCGTGGGCGCGGGCGCTGCCGGTTTGCTGTCGGCGTCCGGCGTCGATTGCAGTGGCGGCGTGGCCTGCATCACGCGCGGCGGCTCGCGCATCATGAACAAAGCGAGCGCGCACAGGCCGACGCCGCCCAGTATCAGCAGGCTGGCAATCAGGCTTTCGCGTTTCAGGCTGCGTGTGGCCATGAGGGTCTCCTGGTGTTGCTGGTGTTAACGGCCCGGACGCGGCGGCGGTTCCCCGCTGAACGCTAATCCTTGGTGCTGCTTTCCCAGGTGGCGTAAGTCACACCAGAACATTTCGACAGATCGGCGACCACGATATCCAATTCTTTGGGATCAATGGCGGTCGCGACCAGCGTGGCGACGATCTCCGCCTTGTCTTCGGCATGTTCGGGCGTTTCGACCTCGATATCGGCGACCGGATAATTGGCCGCTTCAAGGCGGTCGACCAGTTGGTCGCGCAAAGTGTCGGCAAGCCTGCCGTCGGCGGTGAGGCGCACCGAATAGGTCGCCTCGGAGGATTTTTCGTCGAAGGGCTGGCGGTTGATGGCGTTGACCAGCGGCCGCAGCAGCGTGTTGCCGGCAATCACGAATACGGTGAGCGCGCAGGCTTGCGCCACCATGTCGGCGCCGGCGCAGCAGCCGACCGCCGCCGAACTCCACAATGTGGCGGCGGTGTTGAGACCGCGCACATTCATGCCTTCCTTCATGATGACGCCGGCGCCGAGAAAGCCGACGCCCGACACCACATAGGCCATGACATGCACGGCGCCCTCGGCGCCTTTGAGATGCATGGCGAGATCGACAAACGCCGCCGACGCGGTTGCGACCAGCACATTGGTGCGCAGCCCCGCGGTGCGCAGCCGGTATTGGCGCTCGGCGCCGATCAGCATGCCGAGCACGAAGGCGACGGTCAGGCTGAGCAGCGTGTCGAGAAAATCGAAGGCCTGGAAGGTTGTCAGGAATCGCATGGTGACGATGATAGTCGCTCAGCGATGACGTTGGAACGTCAGACCCAACCTATAGTGGCAAAACCCCGACCTCGCCGTCCTCGCAGGCATAGGCGAGCGTCTCGCCATCCGCGGCCCAGGCCACCGCGGCCACCGGGCTGCCTTCGCCGCGCACCAGAATCTCGGCGCCGTCGCCAATGCGCACCATCATCACCACGCCGTTGCTATAGCCACACGCCAGCACCTCGGCGTTGGCATCGCAAGCCACCGCGGTGACGCGCGCCTGCAGTGGCGCCAGCATCGCCGGCTGTTTGCCCATCGGCCCGTCCTTGGTCGCGAACGGCCAGATGATCACCGCATCCGCGCCCGAGGTCGCCAGCCCCTTGCCGCCCACGGTCCAGGCCATCGAGCGCACCCGGCCGGGATAGCCGGTCATGCGCATGTGCTGGCCATCGGAAAGCCGCCAGCCGTGCAGCGCCGGCTCGTGCATCGCGGTGATCAGGAAGCGGTTGTCGGCGCTGAACATCACGCCAAGATGCGAGCCGGCCCATTCCAGCACGTCCGGCTTGGCCGCCATATTGGGAAACCACAGCGTCACGCCGTTGTAATGCGCGATCGCGAGCCGCAGTCCTTTCGGTGCGAAAGCAAGCCCGCCGACCGTGGAGGGCACGTCGAAGCTCTTTTCCTCGCCCTTAGGCGTGCGGACGAACGCGGTTTTGCCGGCCGACCAGGCGACCGCGCCCTCGGGATGCAGCGCGACATTGTCGATCCAGCGCCGCTTGGCGTCGGTGGCGATCGTGGTGGCGGTGCCGCTGGCATCGATCGCGGTGACCTTGCCGTCATCGCCGCCAGTCAGAAGACGCTTTCCGTCGCTGGCGGCGCACAGAATGGCGCCGAACGCGACCTCGATCCGCTCGGTCTGATCAAGACCGCGGATCAGCGTGACGGCTTCCTCGGTGCCGACCACCGCCAGCGTGTCGCCGAGGAAGAATGCGGACGCGGCTGGGGCGCCGAGCGCGAATTTATGGACGCGTGCGGTGACCGAGGGGATCGAGGCTTCGGCGTCGCCGGGCTGGATGTCGCTGGTCATGCGGCGATACACTTGTCAAAGCCGTCGCGGATCGCCTGTTCGGGCAGATCGCGACCGATGAACACCACGCGGCTAAGCCGCGGCTCGTCCTCGCGCCACGGGCGCTGATGATCGCCTTCCAGCATCATATGCACGCCTTGAAACACGTAGCGGTCGTCGTCGTCGGAAAACGCCAGGATGCCCTTGGAGCGCAGGATCTTCTGGCCCTCGGTCGCGACCAGTTGCTGCAGCCAGGGCATGAATTTCTTCGGATCGAGCGGCTTGTCGCTGGATAGCGCCAGCGATTGCATATGCTCGTCATGATAGTGCTTGAGGCCATGGCCGTGGTGATCGCCATGGTGATGGTCATGGCCGCAATGCGGGTCGTGGCAATGCTCGTGATCATGATCGTGATCATCGCCGCTTTCGAGGAATTCCGGCTCGATCTCCAGAATGCGGTCGAGATCGAAGGCGCCGCGGTCGAGCACGTCGGCCAGCGCCACCTGGCAACGCTCGGTGCGATGCAGATGGGCATAGGGGTTGATGCCGCGAATCCGCGCTTCCACTTCGGCGAGTTCGGCCGGCGTCACGAGGTCAGTCTTGTTGAGTATGATCACGTCGGCGAAGGCGATCTGGTTCTTGGCTTCCGGCGCGTCTTTCAGCCGGTCGCTGAGCCATTTGGAATCGGCCACCGTGACCACGGCGTCGAGCCGGGCGTTGTTCTGCACGTCCTCGTCGACAAAGAAGGTCTGTGCTACCGGCGCCGGATCAGCAAGGCCGGTGGTCTCGACGATGATGGCGTCGAATTTGCCGCGCCGCTTCATCAGGCCGCCGAGAATCCGCACCAGATCGCCGCGCACCGTGCAGCAGATGCAGCCGTTGTTCATTTCGAACACTTCTTCATCGGCGCCGATGATCAGATCGTTGTCGATGCCGATCTCGCCGAATTCGTTGACGATCACCGCGTATTTCTTGCCATGGTTTTCCGAAAGAATCCGGTTCAGCAGGGTGGTCTTGCCGGCGCCGAGATAGCCGGTGAGCACGGTGACAGGGATTTTTTCGGACGCGGGTGACGACATCGGGCTGCTTCTCCAGGCACACCCCGGCTCCATCGGGAACGCATTTGCGCGCCGCGCCTGACACCAGGGTCGAACGGGTGAGGTCCAGCGGAGCGCCCGTGCAAGGGCAGCCCGAGGGACCGGAACGGAAGCGCGCTAGTTGCCCAGCGCGCTTGTCAGCGCCTTTATATTGTGGCGGACCATGGCAATGTAAGTGGGCGCTTCGCCGTTTTCATCGGTCAGGCTGTCGGAATACAGCGCGCCGCCGATCTTGGCGCCGGTCTCGGCGGCGATCCGGCGCATCAGCCGCGGGTCGGTGATGGTCTCGATGAATACCGCCGGAATGGCTTCGGCCTTGATCTGCTTGATGATCCGGGCGACGGCGCGGGCGCTGGCCTCGGCATCGGTGGAAACGCCCTGCGGGGCGATGAAGGCGATGCCATAGGCATCGGCGAAATAGCTGAACGCGTCGTGGGTCGAGATCACCTTGCGGCGCTGCGCGGGGATCTTGGCGATCGCGGCCCGGATCTCGCCGTCGAGCGCGTCGAGCTTGCCGAGATAATCGGCGGCATTGGCGGCATAGAGCGCGGCGCCATCCGGATCGGCCGCGGCGAGTGCATCACGGATGTTGCCGACATAGACCTTGACGTTGGCAACCGACTGCCAGGCATGCGGGTCGAATGGCGCGTCATGAGTGTGGGCCTTGCCGTGGTTGTGATCCTTGTGATCGTGATCAGAGTCCGCGGCCTCAAGCGGCTTGATGCCCCGGCTGGCTTCGATCACCGTGGCCTTGCTGCCGGATGATTTCACCAGCCGCGGCAACCAGCCCTCGAAGCCCAGGCCGTTGACGATCACCAGTTTGGCGGCGGCGATGCGCTTCGCATCCGCAGGCGAGGGCGTATAGACATGGGCATCGCCGCCCGGGCCAATCAGCGTGGTGATCTGGGCCCGGTCGCCGGCGACGTTGCGCACCAGATCGGCCAGAATCGTAAAGCTGGCGACCACCTCGATCTTGTTTTGGGCGCGCGCCGGCGCGGTCGAGATGAGGGACAGCGCGAGCAAAACGAAGGCGATCCAGATCTGGCGCATGGCGACTCCTTTCAGGCTTCGAGATGGCGGCCGGGAAACAGCCGGCGCAGCAGGCCGCCGACCGGCCCGATCAACACCGACAGCAGATAGAACAGCGCGCTGGCGAGGATGATGGCGGGGCCAGCCGGCACCTCAGTGTGAAACGACAGCAACAGCCCGGCATAGCCGGAGAGCAGCGCGCTGGCGCTGGCGATCACCAGCATCGCGGAGATGTCGCGCGCCCAAAAGCGCGCGATGCCGGCCGGCAGGATCATCAGGCCGACCGCCAGCAAGGTGCCGAGCGCGTGGAAACCATTGACCAGATTGAGCACCACCAGGCCGAGAAAGATCATGTGTGCCGGCCCACCGGCGCGGCTGACCGTGCGCAGAAACAACGGGTCGACGCATTCGATCACCAGCGGCCGAAAAATCAGCGCCAGCACGATCAGGGTCAGGGTGGCGTTGAACGCGATCACCAACAGCGTCGGGTCATCGAGCGCCAGGATATTGCCGAACAGCACGTGCAGCAGATCGATATTGCTGCCCTTCAAGGAAACGATCGTGACGCCGAGCGCCAGCGACACCAGATAGAAGGCGGCGAGCGAGGCGTCTTCTTTTAACTGCGTGACACGCGACACCAGCCCGGACAGCAGCGCGACCACGAAGCCGGCCACGATGCCGCCGATGGTCATCGCGAACAGGCTGAGGCCCGAGATCAGAAAACCGATCGCGGCGCCGGGCAGGATCGCGTGCGCGATCGCGTCGCCGGCCAGACTCATCCGGCGCAGCATCAGGAACACGCCGATCGGCGCGCCGGCCAGCGCCAACGCCAGCAGGCCGGCAAAAGCCCGGCGCATGAATTCGAACTCGATGAATGGGCCGAGCAGGGCGTCATACAGCCAGGTCATGATACGGCCTGCCGATTGGTCGGATCGCCGGCGCAGGCGGCTGCCTGGTCGTCGAACGCTTCGCACATGCGCCGGGCCTCTTGCAGGTTGGCGTCGGTCAGGGTCTGCCTGGTCGGTCCCCAAGCCACCACGCTGCGCGCCAGCAGCAGCGTTTCCGGAAACGCCGCGCGCACCAGGTCGAAATCATGCAGCGCCGCCAGCACGGTGCGGCCTTCGTCGTGCCAGCGCCGCACCAGTTCGAGCAGGTCCTCGGTGGTCTTGGCATCGATGGCGTTGAACGGCTCGTCGAGCACGATCACGTCGGCGTCCTGCAACAGCGTGCGCGCGAACAGCATGCGCTGGGTCTGGCCGCCGGACAGCGTGCCGATGATGCGGTTTTCAAAGCCCTGCAAGCCGACCGCGGCCAGCGCCCGGATGATGTCGTCGCGCTCGCGGCGGCCGATGCCGCCAAACAGCCCGCAGCGGTGCCATAGGCCGGTGCCGACGAAATCGAATACCGAGATCGGAAAGCTGCGGTCGAGATCGGCAATCTGCGGCAGATAGGCGATATCGCGCACCGCGAGCCCGCCGCGGTCGATCACCCCTGCCAGTGGTTTGAGAATACCGACAACGCCGCGAAACAGCGTCGATTTGCCGGCGCCATTGGGTCCGACCACCGCCAGCAGCGCGCCGGGGGCGATCGCGCCGCTCAAATGATGCACGGCCGGGTGGCGGTCGTAGCCGAGCGTCACGTCGCGGAAGATCAGTGGCACGGTCACGGGCGGATCGCCGTCAGAACGAACGCCCACAGCACTGCGCTGAGCACTCCTGCGACCAAAAGCCGCCCGGTGAGCGCCATCCGCAGCATCGACCAGCCGGGCGGCTGCGCCGGATGCGGTGCGTCAGCACCGTGCGCATGCACATGATGGTGGCCGGAGTGGCCATGGCCATGAGAGGAAACGGACATTTTGGGCAGGCTCAGCACCGCGCCGTGGGGATGACGACGTTATATTATAACATCAGCCGGCGGCTCAACTGCAACAGTTCGGCTGAACCATGGCAGCACGGTTGCGGCATCGCACAAAACGATAGCAAAGTTGCCAGAGTGGTTAGTGAATGCTCAACACAACCATTCCAATTAAGGCATCATTAAGGTCTTATTAAGGCGGCATTAATCACAAATTTTCCAGGTTCCTCATGAGGTTAGTTGAGGGGTGGGTGTGGCCGTTGGGTGACAGCATTTCCCATTGAAACTCGCTAAATACCTTCCAGACGGCGCCGCCCAACGGTGCCTCTGATAGAAGTCCTGGAGAGAACACTATGAAGAAGATCCTGCTCGGTACCGTGGCGCTCGTCGCTTTCGCGGCCCCGGCCGCTGCTGCTGACCTCGCGGCGCGCTCGTACACCAAGGCCCCGGCTTACGTTCCGCCGGCCCCGATCTACAACTGGACCGGTTTCTACATCGGTGGTCACATCGGCGGCGCCTTCGTCGGCGACGACAGCATTGCCGCTGGCGCGACCCGCAACAACAACGCCGCGTTCCTCGGCGGTGTGCAGGGCGGTTACGACTGGCAGTTCGCCCCGAACTGGGTGCTCGGTGTTGAAGCCCAGTACAGCTGGCTGGACCGCAACACCGACCCGGTTCAGGTCGGTGCCGTGATGTTCAGCGACAACCAGAAGGGCCTCGGCTCGGTGACCGGCCGCATCGGCTACACCTGGGGTCCGGCGCTGCTGTACGCCAAGGGCGGTTACGCTTTTGCTGACTACAACACCACTGCCAACAACGGCCTCGTTGCGGTTTCTGTGAACAGCAAGTCGGACGGCTATACCGTCGGCGGCGGTCTCGAATACCTGTTCGCCCCGAGCTGGTCGGGCAAGGTCGAGTATCAGTACTACGACTTCGGCAACGTCAACTTCGACGGCTACTCGTTCAAGAACGACGAGCACGTGGTCAAGGCCGGCCTGAACTACCGCTTCAACTGGGGTGGTCCGGTCGTCGCGAAGTACTGATCGCGTCGTACAGACTGATTGCCTCGGCAACGAGGCATCCGAAAGGGCCGGCTCACCGCCGGCCCTTTTTGTTTGGCCGGTACATCCGGCTTTTACCGCCTCGCGAAATTCTCGTTAAGCGCGCAGTGGAGCGATCCTGCTACTTCTACTAGGGCAAAAATTAACCGGTGGCCCTGATACTCGCCTGGCGATCCGATCACCAAGGATGGACGCGGGGAGAAGACGAGATGGTAGGGGCAATCGCGGCCGCTGCGACCGCATCCAACAACCGTCGCCGGTTTGGCATTCCGACGCTGGGCGTTCGCGGCAGTCTGTTCACGGCGTTCGCCGTGATCGCCGGCATGGCCATGCTGATCAGTGTCGGCTCAGGCACCAGTCTGAGCAAGCTCGGCGCGGCGATGACCGAGCTGAGCGGCCGCGATATTCCTAAGCTGGCGGCCAGCCTGCAGCTCACCACGCAAAGCGAGAGTCTGGCCAGCCAGGCGCCGATGCTGCTGGCCTCCAGTTCCGCCGAAGCGCTGCGCGAGCGCCAGCAGCGCATGCGGGTTGCGCTCGAAGTGGCGACCCAGCGGCTGGCTGACATCACGCGGTACGGCGCCGACCCGGCGGTGATCGCCGCGATGACCGATACGTTGAAGAATATCGAAGACACGATCCGCAGCCTTGGCGCCGCGGCGCAGGAACGGCTCGATCTCGCCGCCAGTCACCAGAAGCTGTACCACACGCTGCGCAGCGCGCAGGACGAGTTTTTGGCACTCGCCACGCCGGCGATGATGGACGCCCAGACCCGGATGTCGGCGGCGCTGGCCTCGACCAGTCTCAACGCCAGTGACGCCGCCGATGCCGGCCGCACCATTGAACTGCTCGGCAATGTGATTGCGCCCAGCAATCTGATTGTCTCGAATCTGATGGCCGCGCTGTCGGCGCGCGACGTCGAGGTGCTGGCGGCGCTGGAAGCCAGTTTTACCGATGCCGACGCCACCGTGCGCAGCAGCCTGGAGGCGTTGCCGGCCGAAGGTGGCACCGCCGCGCTCAAAGAAGCCGCGCTGCGGCTGATCGCGCTCGGTGATGGCAAGACCGGCATCTTCAAGATCCGCCAGAAGGAGCTCGATGCCATCGCCTATGGCGAGCTGATTTTGGACGAAACCCGCAAGCTCAATCTCGGGCTCGGCGTCAGCGTCAAACAACTGGTCGATAGCGTGCGCGTCGACACCGAGGCGGCGGCGAAACAGGCGCACCGGGAAATCGCGCTCGCCACCCAGGTGATGATCGGCCTCGGCGGTCTGATCCTGATCGGTTCGGCGCTCTATGTGTGGCTCTATGTCGGTCGCAGCATCTTGCGCCGCATGCACAAGCTGCAGCGCGCGATGCAGGCGCTGTCGGCCGGGCAGCTCGACACCACGATCGATCGCGGCGGGCGCCAGGACGAACTCGCGGCGATGGCGGCGACGCTCGAAGTGTTCCGCGAGAACATGATGCACGCGCGCGAACTATCCGAAGCGCAGGAGCAGGACCGGATCGCCAAAGCGGAGCGCACCGCGCGCATCGAGGCGCGCATCGCCGAGTTCGAAAGCAAGGTGCGGGGTGCGCTGGAGAAACTGGAAGCATCCGCCAGCGCCATGCAGGACACCGCGCAGGGCATGTCGGCGAGCGCCGATCGCTCCAACACGCTGGTCAATACCGTGGCGAGTGCCGCCGAGCAGACGTCTGTCAATGTCCAGACCGTGGCGGTCGGCACCGAGCAACTGAGCTCGTCGATCGCCGAAATCGGCCGTCAGGTGGTCAGCTCCGCCGCGATCGCCACCAAGGCGGTCAGCGAAGCCAGCGCCACCGATGCCACCATCCAGAGCCTCAATGACAATGCCGGCCGGATCAGCGCGGTGATCGATCTCATTCAGAGCATCGCCTCACAGACCAATCTGCTGGCGCTGAACGCCACCATTGAGGCGGCGCGCGCCGGCGAAGCCGGGCGTGGCTTCGCGGTGGTGGCCGCCGAGGTCAAGGCGCTGGCGGAACAGACCGCCAAGGCCACCGACGAGATCCGCCTCCAGATCGCGGCGATGCAAGAGGTCACCGGATCGGCGGTCGGCGCGATCCGCAACATCGGTCAGACCATCGGCGCCATCAACTCGGTCACCACCGCAATCACCGCTGCGGTGGAGCAGCAAAGCGCCGCCACCCAAGAGATGGCGCGCAACATCCAACACGCCGCTGGCGGGACCAGCCGGGTGTCGGGCAACATCGCCGGCGTCAGTGAAGCGTCCGCGCAGGCTGGCTCGGCGGCCGGCGAGGTGCTGGCGGCGTCGAGCTCGCTGCGACGCGAAGCCGATATTCTACGCGGTGAAATCGACGATTTTCTCCTCAATATCAGAGCGGCTTAATCGGGTCCGCAGCCGCTCCGCCGTGTCGAGGCGTCCGCACAGCGGGCGCCTTCGCGCCGAATGCATGGCGCCCATGCGCCAGGGCTGGAGTTCCGATGGTTTTCGGCTTGGCCTGCGGGGCGCGCTACCGTTAAGGCGGAGCAAGATCACTCTGTTCCGGTCGAGCCCATGCCGTCAAAAGCCGACACGCCGCCCACCGATGCGCTGCGTTATCCCTGGGATAGCCATCCCGGGCCGGATCAGGTGGTCGAGGTGTTGCCGGGCGTGCTGTGGCTGCGGCTGAAACTGCCGTTCCGGCTCAATCACGTGAACGTCTATCTGATCGCCGATGGCGAGGGCTGGGCGCTGTTCGACACCGGGTTCGGCAATGAAGCCACCATCGCGGCCTGGACGACGCTGCTCGAGGGCGAGCTGTCCGGCGTGCAACTCAACCGGGTGATCGTCAGTCACGCCCATCCTGATCATCTGGGGCTCGCCGGCTGGCTGGTGTCGCGCTTCCAATGCCCGCTGCAGATGTCGCAGCTCGAATATCTGCACGGCGTCTATCACCAGCACCGCCGCACCGAGGAACGGGTCGAGAATTCCCGGCTGTTCTTCCGCCGTCACGGCATGGACGAGTCGATCACCACGCAGCTGCTCGGTCGCGGCCAGGACTATCTCAAGAAGGTGGTGCCGATGCCGGCCGCATTTCAGCGGCTCAGCCATGGCGACCACATCAAGATCGGCGCGCGCGAATTTCAGGTGATGACCGGCGCCGGCCACTCGCTTGATCAGGTGATGCTGTATTGCGCGGCCGATAATTTCCTGCTGTCGGCCGACCAGGTGCTCAGCAAGATCTCGCCCAATGTCAGCGTCTGGGCGCAGGAACCGGATGAAGACGCGCTCGGTGCCTATCTGCATTCGCTGCGCGCGATCGCCGCGGCCGTGCCCGATGACGCGCTTGTGCTACCCGGCCATGGCGTGCCGTTCTACGGCCTCAAGGCGCGCATCACGCAGCTCGCCACCCATCATGACGAGCGCTGCGAGCTGATTGCAGACGCCTGCATCGCAAACGCGCGCACGGCTGCGGAACTGGTGCCGATCGTATTCAACAAGCATGTGCTGGATGCGCATCAAGCCGGATTCGCCGCTGGCGAAGTAATTGCGCACGTCAACTATCTGCTGATGCAGGGGCGCTTGAAGCGAGTCGATAGTTGCGATGGACTCTTACGCTTCAAGACTTCGTGAACACTGCATCTGCCCCGATTCATCCTGCTTTCGCATTGATCTTAGTCAAGTTTTTGCCGGCCTACGTAATAGCCCGTCGGTCAAAATACTCAAAGCGAAGGGATGATTTCGGCTCGACATCAATTGTCGAAGCGCTCTAATTAGGCACGCGCCAATTGACGCGCATTCCCCCGCTAGCAGGTTCTTCGTGATGGATTACACCAAGTTCTTCGCAGACGCGCTTGACCGTTTGCATGCTGAGCGCCGCTATCGTGTTTTCGCTGATTTGGAACGCGTTGCGGGCCGGTTCCCCCACGCCACCTGGCACTCCCCGAGCGGCGAACGCGACGTCGTGATCTGGTGCTCGAACGATTATCTCGGCATGGGCCAGCATCCCAAGGTCGTCGGCGCGATGGTTGAAACCGCGACCCGACTCGGCACTGGTGCCGGCGGCACCCGCAACATCGCCGGCACCCACCATCCGCTGGTGATGCTCGAGAAGGAACTGGCAGATCTGCACGGCAAGGAAGCCGCGCTGCTGTTCACCTCGGGCTACGTTTCGAACCAGACCGGCATCTCGACGCTCGCTAAGCTGATCCCGAACTGTCTGATCCTGTCGGACGCGCTCAACCACAACTCGATGATCGAAGGCATCCGCCAGTCGGGCTGCGAGCGCATCGTCTGGCGCCACAACGACACCGCGCATCTCGAAGAGCTGCTGCGCGCCGTTGAGCCGGGCCGTCCGGTGCTGATCGCGTTCGAAAGCCTGTATTCGATGGACGGCGACGTCGCGCCGATGGCGAAGATCTGCGATCTCGCCGAGAAGTACGGCGCCATGACCTATTGCGACGAAGTGCATGCGGTCGGCATGTACGGCGCCCGCGGCGCCGGCGTTGCCGAGCGTGACGGCGTGATGCATCGCATCGACATCATCGAAGCGACGCTGGCCAAGGCGTTCGGCTGCCTCGGCGGCTACATCTCCGGCAAGAAGAGCGTGATCGACGCCGTGCGCTCCTATGCGCCGGGCTTCATCTTCACGACCGCGCTGCCGCCGCCGATCTGCGCCGCTGCGACCGCCGCGATCCGCCACCTCAAGACCTCGACCTGGGAGCGTGAACGCCACCAGGATCGTGCCGCGCGCCTCAAGGCCGTGCTCAACACCGCCGGCCTGCCGGTGATGCCGACCGACACCCACATCGTTCCGGTGTTCGTGGGCGATGCCGAGCGCTGCAAGAAGGCCAGCGATCTCTTGCTGGAAAAGCACGGCATCTACATCCAGCCGATCAACTATCCGACCGTTGCCAAGGGCAAGGAGCGGCTGCGCATCACCCCGTCGCCGTATCATGACGACGATCTGATGGATCGCCTGGCCGAAGCGCTGGTCGACGTCTGGGAGACGCTGGAACTGCCGCTCGGCGCCAAGCCGCTGGCTGCGGAATAAGTTCAACCGATCTTCGGTTTGAGATCAGGGCGCCGGTTCTGCCGGCGCCCTTTTCGTATGTCGGCTTCGTTATGTCGGCCATTGCTGGCGCCGCTCACGGCCGGTGAAGCCGGCGCCTTGGAAAATCTCTGTCGCCTGCCGCGCTGCAAGCCGCTATTTTTCGCGGCAGATCGGCTCGCCTAACTCCGCACCGCCGATCGCCGGGAGCGAACGACGATGCTGAATGATTGGGCCGTGATCGCAGCCGCGTTCGGCTACATCGGGTTCCTGTTCCTGGTGGCGAGCTATGGCGACCGGCTGTCGCAACAGCAGCGCCAGCGGTTCGGCACCCTGATCTACCCGCTGTCGCTGGCGATCTATTGCACCTCCTGGACGTTTTTCGGCTCGGTCGGCTCGGCGACCCGTTCGGGCTATGATTTTCTGGCGATCTATATCGGCCCGCTGGTGATGCTGGCGTTCGGCACGCCGCTGCTGCGCCGGGTGATCTCGCTCGCCAAGTCGCAAAACATCACCTCGATCGCCGATTTCATCGCGGCGCGATACGGCAAAAGCCAGGCGGTGGCCGCCACGGTGGCGCTGATCGCGCTGATCGGCTCGGTGCCTTACATCGCGTTGCAGCTCAAAGCGGTGTCGTCCTCGCTGCAAACCATCTTGGGCGAGGACCAGGTGATTTCCGCGGTCCCGCTGGTCAACGACATGGCGCTGGCGGTCGCCGTGGCGATGGCGGTGTTCGCCGTGCTGTTTGGCACGCGCCAGACCAGCGCCACCGAACATCAGCACGGCCTGATGCTGGCGGTCGCCACCGAGTCGATCGTCAAGCTGGTGGCGTTCCTTGCCGCCGGTGTGTTCGTCACCTTCTGGCTGTTCTCGCCGGGTGAGCTGATCGAGCGGGCGATGAAAACCCCCGAAGCGGTGCGCACGCTCGAACAGCCGGCGTTCGGCAGCAACTTCTTCACCATGGCGGCGCTGTCGTTCTTCGCTATCATGCTGCTGCCGCGCCAGTTCCACGTCAGCGTGGTCGAGAATTCCAGCTCCGAGGAAATCAGCCGCGCGCGCTGGCTGTTCCCGCTCTATCTGATCGCGATCAACCTGTTCGTGATGCCGATCGCGCTCGCCGGGCTGGTGACGTTTCCGTTCGGCGCGGTCGAGCCTGACATGTATGTGCTGGCGCTGCCGCTCGAGGCCAAGACCCCGTGGCTGAGCGTGGTGGTGTTCATCGGTGGACTGTCGGCGGCGACCGCGATGGTGATCGTCGAATCCGTGGCGCTGGCGGTGATGGTGTCCAACGATCTGGTGATGCCGCTGGTGTTGAAGCGCGGCGCTTCTCCGCAAGGCTCGGAGCGTGACTATGGCGGCTTCCTGCTCGCGGTGCGGCGGATCGCGATCTTCGTGATCCTGGCGATGGCCTATCTGTATTTCCGCGAACTCGGCTCGGCGCAGCTCGCCGCGATCGGGCTGTTGTCATTCGCCGCGATCGCGCAGTTCGCGCCCGCTTTTTTTGGCGGGCTGCTCTGGCGCCGCGCCACCGCGCTCGGCGCGATCGGCGGCATGGTGGTCGGCTTTGCGATCTGGGCCTACACGCTGTTCATCCCGAGTTTTCTGGAAGGCACCACCGCGGGCATGCTGATGCTGCAGCATGGTCCGTTCGGCATCGAGATGCTGCGGCCGCGCGCGCTGTTCGGCACCGATCTGTCGCCGCTGCTGCATGGCGTGTTGTGGAGCCTGTCGCTCAACGTGCTGGTCTATGTGGTGCTGTCGCTGCTGCGCAGCCCAAGCTCGATCGAGCGGCTGCAATCGGAAGTATTCGTGCCGGCGCAGCTGGCGCCGATCGCGCCGCCGTTCCGGCGCTGGCGCGGCACCGTCACCGTGCAGGATATTTTGGGCGCGGTGTCGCAATATCTCGGCCCCGAGCGTGCCGGCGACGCGATCCGCAATTTCGCGGCCGGGCGCCGCTCCACCATCGAGCCATCGGCGCCGGCTGATTTCGAGCTGCTGCAACACGCTGAGCATCTGATCGCATCTTCGATCGGCTCGGCGTCGTCGCGCCTCGTGCTGTCGCAATTGCTGCGCAAGCGGACCGTGTCGGCCGAGGCCGCGCTCAAGCTGCTCGACGATTCCCACGCCGCGCTGCATTTCAACCGCGAGATCCTGCAGAACGCGCTCAATCACGTTCGCCAGGGCATCGCCGTATTCAATCCCAATCTGCAGCTGATCTGCTCCAACCGGCAATTCGGCGACATCCTCGGCCTGCCGGCGCATATCGTGCAGATCGGCGTGCCGCTGATCGAGATTCTCGATTACCTCGCGTTGAGCGCGCCGACGGTCGGCGATGTCGAGGCGCAGACCCGGCTGCGGCTCGCCGCCTACACCACCGAGGGCGCGCCGTTCATCGAGCGGATTCCCGACCGGCATCTGGTGATCGAAGTGCGCGCCAACCGCATGCCGGATGGCGGGCTGGTGATTACGTTCTCCGACGTCACGCCGAGTTTCGAGGCCGCCGAGGCGCTGGAACGCGCCAACGCCACGCTGGAAAAGCGGGTGCGCGACCGCACCGAGGAATTGATGCGGCTGAACTCCGCGCTGGCGCTCGCCAAGAGCACCGCGGAAGAAGCCAATATCTCCAAAACCCGCTTTCTGGCGGCGGCCAGCCACGACATTCTGCAGCCGCTCAATGCGGCGCGGCTCTATGTCACCAGCCTGGTCGAGCGGCAGCGGCACGGCGAAGACGCCAAGCTGATCGAGAATATCGACGAGTCGCTGGAAGCGATCGAAGAGATCATCGGCGCGTTGCTCGATATCTCGCGGCTCGATGCCGGCGCGATGACGCCGTCGCTGTCGAACTTCGTGATCGGCGATCTGATGCGTTCGCTGGAAATCGAGTTCGCGCCGATCGCGCGCGCCAAGGGCCTCAAGCTGAGCTTTGTGCCCTGCCTGCTGCCGGTGGAATCCGACCGGCTGCTGCTGCGCCGGCTGCTGCAGAACCTGATCTCGAACGCCATCAAATACACGCCGCAGGGCAAGGTACTGGTCGGCTGCCGGCGGCGCGGCCAGTCGTTGCAGATCGGCGTCTATGACACCGGCGTCGGCATTCCGGTGCTGAAGCGCGCCGAGATTTTCAAAGAGTTTCATCGGCTGGAACAGGGCGCGCGCATCGCCCGCGGCCTCGGCCTCGGGCTGTCGATCGTGGAGCGGCTGGCGCGGGTGCTCGATCACGGCATTGCGCTCGATGCCACCCGCAGCGGCGGCTCGGTGTTTTCGGTGACGCTGCGGGTTGCCAATCAGGTCAACCACACCACCGCGGTCACCAGCGCCACGCCGCTGTCGCGCGCCTCGATGAGCGGCATTTTGGTGGTGTGTATCGAGAACGATCCGTCGATCCTCGACGGCATGAAAACGCTGCTGACCACCTGGGGCGCCAATGTGATCGCGGCCACCGATCCGGAGGCGGCGATCAAGGAGATCGACCAGGCCGATCAGCCGATCACCGGCCTCTTGGTCGATTACCATCTCGACCGCGGCAACGGCATCGCCGCGATCCGCACCGTCCGGCAGCGCTATGGCGCCGATATTCCGGCGATCCTGATCACCGCCGACCGCAGCCCGCGGGTGCGGGCCGCCGCGCGGGAAGACGATATTGCGGTGCTGAACAAGCCGGTGAAGGCGGCGTCGCTGCGGGCCTTGCTCGGCCAGTGGCGCGCCCGGCAGAACGTCGCGGCGGAATAAACCGGACCTCACATCCGTCATTGCGAGCGCAGCGAAGCAATCCAGGCATGTCGGGCATGGCGCTGCTGGATTGCTTCGGCGCTTCGCGCCTCGCAAGGACGAGAGAAGAAACGGCTGCGCGCCTCGCAAGACGGGGCGAGGCGGCAGATGGTCAGATCGCGGCGAGGGGAGTCGCCGTTACTGCGGCGCGTCCGGGCGCCACTGCCCCGCCGAAATCTTGGCGGCAGCGATCACGGCCTGGGTGCGGCTCTCGACGCCGAGCTTTTGCAGGATCGCCGAGACATGCGCCTTGATGGTCGCTTCCGACACGCCGAGCTCGTAGGCGATCTGCTTGTTGAGCAGCCCCTCGGACAGCATCATCAGCACCCGCACCTGCTGCGGGGTCAGCGTGATCAGCCGGTCGCGCAGCTTGGTCATCTCCGGATCGGCGGCGGCATTGAGGTCGATGTCGGACGGAATCCAGACGTCGCCGTCCAGTACCTTCTGGATGGCGTCGCGCAGCGTATCGACGCCGTAGCGCTTCGGCACGAAGCCGGAGGCACCGAAATCCAGCGAGCGGCGGATGGTACCGACGTCATCACTGGCGGATACGATTACCACCGGGATTGCCGGATACTGGGCTCGCAGGTATATTAGTCCCGAAAAGCCACTGATACCGGGCATCGACAGGTCGAGCAGGACCAGATCGACGTCTGACTCCCGCTCCAGTATGCCGGTGAGCTCCTCGAAGGTGCCGGCCTCGCCGATTTTGGCGGAGGGCACGACACTCGCGACGGCATGGCGCAGGGCATCGCGAAACAGCGGATGATCATCAGCAATGATGAGATGCGTACTTGGATTGGGGGTCATCTAAATCTGATGGGGGTTGCAGAGGGCCCGGCCTTTGCGGTTATCGCAGGGGGCATTTCAGTAATTTTCGCCTGACCGTCAACGTCTGGCAAGCAAACAATTTCAAGCCGGATCAATCAGTTTGCCTTTCGGGTGGCAAACGGAGTGAGAGTTGTTGTCACCGACTACAACCATAGCGTGTGAAGGCGGCGCCAAAAGTCGTATTGGGCGAGGTATCGTGACGATGTTACCTTAGTGTCAAGCGCTGCGAAGTCAGCCGTTAAATAATGGCCAAAAGCGACGGCGTTTTTGATTATTTTCTTATGGGGAGGTGTTCCAAGATGGCAACCATAACGGCTGCGCCTACGCGCTCGCGCGGTATGACGAAGGACGAACGTTTCGTCATTCTCGCGTCGTCGCTCGGTACCGTGTTCGAATGGTACGATTTCTACCTGTACGGCTCGCTCGCGAGCATCATCGGCGCCCAGTTCTTCAGCGCCTATCCGCCTGCCACCCGCGACATCTTTGCACTGCTGGCGTTCGCTGCCGGCTTTCTGGTGCGCCCGTTCGGCGCCATCGTGTTCGGCCGGGTCGGCGACATCGTCGGCCGTAAGTACACCTTCCTCGTCACCATTCTGATCATGGGCCTGTCGACCTTCATCGTCGGCCTGCTGCCCAACGCCGCTACCATTGGTATCGCGGCGCCGATCATCCTGATCTGTCTGCGTCTGTTGCAGGGCCTGGCGCTCGGCGGCGAATATGGCGGTGCGGCGACCTATGTGGCCGAACATGCCCCGCCCGGTAAGCGCGGCTACTACACCTCATTCATTCAAACCACAGCAACACTCGGCCTGTTCCTATCGCTGCTGGTGATCTTGTTTACCCGAACCATTCTCGGCGAAGAGAATTTTGCGGCCTGGGGCTGGCGCGTGCCGTTCCTGATCTCGGTGGTGCTGCTCGGCGTCTCGGTCTGGATCCGGCTGCGGCTCAATGAGTCGCCGGTGTTCCAGAAGATGAAGGAAGAGGGCAAGACCTCGAAGGCGCCGCTCACCGAAGCGTTCGCCAATTGGGGCAATGCCAAGATCGTGCTGATCGCGCTGCTCGGCGGCGTGATGGGCCAGGGCGTGGTCTGGTACACCGGCCAGTTCTATGCGCTGTTCTTCCTGCAATCGATCCTGAAGGTCGACGGCTACACCGCCAACCTGCTGATCGCCTGGTCGCTGCTGCTCGGCACTGGCTTCTTCATCGTGTTCGGCTGGTTGTCGGATAAGATCGGCCGTAAGCCGATCATCCTGGCGGGCTGCTTGATCGCGGCGCTGAGCTTCTTCCCGATCTTCAAGATGATCACCACCTACGCCAACCCGGCGCTGGAAAAGGCCGTCGAACAGATCAAGGTGCAGGTGGTCGCTGATCCGGCTGGCTGCGGTGACCTGTTCAACCCGGTCGGCACCCGCGTGTTCACCGCGCCTTGCGACACCGCCCGCGCTTACTTGTCGCAGTCCTCGGTGAAGTACTCGACCGCCAATGGCCCGGCCGGCTCCGGCGTCAAGGTGCTGGTCAATGACCAGGAGATCCCGTACGTCGACGCCAAGACCTCCAATCCGCAGGTGCTGGCGGCGGTGCAGGCCGCGGGCTATCCGAAGGCCGGCAACCCCGAGATCGTGAAGATGTCGCATCCGTTCGACGTGTTCCGTCCGCAGGTGGCGGCGGTGATCGGTCTGCTGTTCGTGCTGGTGCTGTTCGTCACCATGGTCTACGGCCCGATCGCGGCGATGCTGGTCGAGCTGTTCCCGGCGCGGATCCGCTACACCTCGATGTCGCTGCCCTACCACATCGGTAACGGTTGGTTCGGCGGCCTTCTGCCGGCGACCGCGTTCGCGATCGTGGCGTCGACCGGCGATATCTATGCTGGCCTCTGGTATCCGATCATCTTTGCGTCGATCACCGTGGTGGTCGGCCTGATCTTCCTGCCGGAAACCAAGGACGCCGATATCGGCCGGCACTAATCGCCGACTGATCTGAAAACGAAGCGGCCGCGGCGCAATCCGCGGCCGTTTTTGTTCAGCTGCTTTCTTTTGCGGTTTTGTTGCGTTCGGATGCAAGGCGCCGCTAGTGATGGCCTGAGACAGCGCCGCGCGCGTTTTCCCTCCCCACCGCTACGCAGCAGGAGGGAAAGGCATGCGGGCGCGACCGCGTCGTTGAGACGGTCGCTTGTTGGCGCGATCAAGCCGCCATTGTCACACCGCACTGCCGATGAATTGCAGCACCACGTCGCGGTGGTGCGGGCGGCGGCGGTGCTCGATCAGATAGACCGCCTGCCAAGTGCCGAGCGCGAGCCGGCCGTTCAGCACCGGGATTTGCAGCGAGGCGCCGGTCAGCATGGTCTTGATATGCGCCGGCATATCGTCGGCCCCCTCGGTGTCGTGCTGCCAGCCGGCATTCTCGGGCGCGAGCCGTTGCAGTGCCGTGGCGAGATCGATCAGCACGGTCGGGTCGGCGTTTTCCTGAATGGTCAGCGACGCCGAGGTGTGACGCACGAACACCGTCACCGCGCCGTCGGCGGCACGCGCCTCGGTGACGAAGGCGGCGATGTCGGGTGTCAGATCAAGAAAATTGGCGCCGGCTGTGCGCAGATTCAGCGTGGTCGAGACCACGGTGTCGACCGCGGCACGGCTCAGCGCCGTGCGTGAGCTGCGTTGGGATGAACTCATCACGTCTCCGAACGTCTCCGATGGAGAGAGCAAAGCGACGGGCCTAATCCTGGCGGCCGCGAGCGGGTCTTAAACCAAGTTCACCAATGACCCGTCATGCCCGCGCTTGTCGCGGGTATCCACGACTTGAAAGCGCTGCCGGATCAGAGACGTGGATGGCCGGGACGAGCCCGGCCATGACGCGCGGCGAGGTTGGTATCAATTGCTCTTGGCCTTAAATCTTGTCGCCGCTGGTGTCCTTTTGCAGCCGGCCGGCGATATCGACCAGCTTGCGCCAAGCCTGCTCGACATAGGCCATCCACTTATCGATCTCGCGGTCGCTCGGCAGCGGGATTTCCAGCTTGCGCTCGCCGTCGGTCGATTTGATCTCCGGCTTGCGCAGCGAATCGCCCTTGGGCAGCGCCTCGTCGGTCTTGCCGGTGGCCGGGCCGTCGCGGTTGGCGAGCTGCAATTTCAGCGCTTCATTGGCCTTGCGCAATTCGTCGGCCTCGCGCTGCAGTGCCTGGTGTTCCGCTTTCAGCCTGTCGAGGTCGCCGGTCAGGCGGCCGATCTCGGCATCGAGCGCGGCGCGCTCGTCAGGCATGGTCTGGCAGGTCCAGCCCTGGCCCTTGTCGGAACAGATCGACGCCGTGCCGCTGCGGCTGTCGAGTCGCAGGAACCCGTCGCCGCGCGACTCCAGCGTGTAGCGGCCGTTTTCGGTATCGGGGGCCGAATGGCCGAGCGAACTGGCGGTCAGCGCCAGCAGCACGGCGGCGGCCGCCAGTGTCATTTTTTCTGTGGGCAGCCGTCGAAACGCTGCGTTGTTCATCATCTTCATCCGATTCTGTGTGCGCTCAGCGCATAACTCCCAATCTAGGCGCTGATCGGGAGGAAGAAAGGCAGTAGGCGGCAACTCCGCCAATTCAATTCAAAATTGTCGTTTTTTGGTCGCGATGGCCGGCCTGGGGCGCTGCGCGAAGGTGCGGCGCGGCCTGTTCGTGCTGTGATCCGAGACACTTACGGCGAGAACGGGGCACGACCGCCCAGGTGTTTGCCCAAGCTCGGTATGGGGCTCCCGCCGGGCCTGGGGCAGGGGCCTGAGCAGCGGCGGGCGGCACCGGCCGCGAAGCTGCAAGGCGCGTGCAATCGCATCCTTGTGTTGCGGCGCGACGATCGGTCCGCGCCGGGTTTTGGATTTTCGCAATAGTACCAAGCAAATCAAGCGCATAGGCTCTGGCCCTGAAATCTTGACTTGGGTGGGCACCGTCAGTATGGTCCGCGCGGTTTTCAAGGGTGAACGGGGCGTTACTTCCATCGTCCTCCGCACATTTCGGGTCTCGTTATCATGACGGACGACACGGGCCGCGGCGGTGAGCGCAAGAACGGAAGTGCCGACAGTCCAACGCCCGAGGAAACTGCGCTTTCCGCAAGGCTCGGAAGTCTTGAGCAACGATTGTCCGCTCGTCGCGACACTCGTACCGCTCAAGCTGACCAACCCGGCAATGAAGGTGGAGACGGTGCGGCCAGGGCTTCGGCCATGGCGCGCGGTTTCCGGCTTTCATCGGAGCTGGTCGCGGGTGTTGCTGTTGGAGCGGTGATTGGCTGGGGGATCGACCAATTGCTGTCGACCTCGCCTTGGGGGCTCATCGTGTTCTTTATGCTCGGCTTTGCGGCCGGCGTGCTGAACGTGGTGCGGTCTGCTGGCGTCGTCCCGGACAAAAAGCCGCGCTGACAACGCGAATTCGAGACGATTGATGTCACAGCGCCGGCCTCGCCGGTGGACCGAGAGATACCGCGCGGATGATCGATCCGATTCACCAGTTTAATATCGAGAAGATCTTCACCATCGCCAATATCGGCGGTTATGAGATCGCGTTCACCAACTCCACCGCCTACATGCTGTTGTCGGTGGCGCTGATTTCGCTGCTGATGCTCGGCGCGGGTCGCAAGCTGGTGCCCGGCCGCTTTCAGTCGCTGGCTGAACTGTCCTACGAATTCGTAGCCAATACCGTCCGCTCCAGTGCTGGTGCGGAAGGCATGAAGTTCTTCCCGCTGGTGTTCTCGCTGTTCATGTTCATCTGCGTTTCGAACATGATCGGCATCATTCCTTACACCTTCACGGTTTCGAGCCACATCATCGTCACCGCTGCGCTTGCGCTGTTGGTGTTCTTCACGGTGCTGGTCTACGGCTTCTATAAGAACGGTCTGAAGTTCTTTAAGCTGTTCGTGCCCTCCGGCATTCCGGTCGTGATCCTGCCGCTCGTCGTGCTGATCGAGATCATCTCGTTCCTGTCGCGCCCGATCTCTCACAGCGTTCGTCTGTTTGCCAACATGCTGGCGGGTCACATCACGCTAAAAGTGTTCGCGAGCTTCGTCACCATGCTCGGCGCCATGGGCGTCGCTGGCTGGGCCGGCGCGGTGCTGCCGCTCAGCCTGACCGTGGCGCTGACGGCCCTGGAACTTCTGGTCGCGTTCCTGCAGGCCTACGTCTTCACTATCCTCACCTGCATCTACATCAACGATGCGATTCACCCGGGTCACTGAAGCCCGGTCTCTACCGCAAACCCCTAAAGGAGCTGGTTTCATGGATCCGATTGCCGCGAAGTACATTGGCGCTGGTATTGCCTGCATTGGCATGGGCGGCGCTGGCGCCGGCGTGGGCATCATCTTCGGTAACTACCTTGCCGCCGCGGTGCGCAATCCGTCGGCCGCCCAGGGCCAGTTCGGCAACCTGATTTTCGGCTTCGCCGTGACCGAAGCGCTCGGCATCTTCTCGCTGCTGATCGCGCTGCTGCTGCTGTTCGCCCTCTAAGCTATTAGCGGTGGAGGCCGTCAGGGCCTCTATCGTTCGGACAGGAGTATCCCGTGGCTCAAGGTCTTGGCGACGCAAAGGGCACCACTGCCCACACCGAAGCCGATGCGGCGCATGGACGCGCGTTTCCGCCGTTCCAGAAAGAGACGTTCGCGTCTCAGCTTGTGTCGCTGCTGATCGCCTTCGTGGCGCTGTATCTGATCGTGTCGAAGATTGCGCTGCCCAAGGTGGGCGGCACCATCGAAGCACGCCAGAAGCGTATCGAGGACGATTTCGCCGAGGCACAGAAGCTCAAGGGCCAGTCCGACGAGGCCCTGAAGGCTTACGAAACGGCCCTGGCGCAGGCTCGCGCCAAGGCTCAGGCGATCGGCGCCGAAACCCGTGAGCGTCTCAACGCCGCGGCCGACGCCGAACGCAAGGCTCTTGAAGAGCGGCTTGCGGTCAAGCTCGCGGAGGCGGAGAAAACCATCGCCGCCACCCGCGAATCTGCGATGAGCAACGTCCAAGGCATTGCCACCGACGCTGCCGCCGCGATCGTGCAGCAGCTGGCGGGCCTGTCGCCCGACAGCAAGGCGGTCGGTAACGCCGTCTCAGCTTCGTTGAAGGGGTGATGGCGATGATGCACCTGTTGTCCCAACCGGAAACCTGGGTCGCCGTCTCCTTCGTCATCTTGATGGCGCTGTTCGTCTATTTTGGCGTGCACCGCACGGTGCTCACGGCGCTCGACAATCGGCGCGACCGGATTCAGGCCGAACTCGATGAGGCGCGTCGCCTCAAAGAAGAAGCCGCGAAGCTGCTCGCCGACTACAAGGCGCGCGCTGGCAGCGCCGAACGCGAAGCCGAGGCGATCATCTCCAGTGCCAAGGAAGAGGCCGAACGGATCGCGGCCGAAGCCAAGGCCAAACTGGAAGACTTCGTCGCCCGTCGCACCAAGTCTGCCGAGGCCAAGATCGCAATGGCCGAAGCGCAGGCGATGGCCGATGTGCGTGCGGCTGCGGCCAATGCCGCCGTTGCCGCGGCCTCGACGATCCTGTCGCAGTCGGTGAAAGGCTCCGTCGCCGACGATCTGATCGGCAAGGGTATCGCCGAGGTTCGCTCCAAGCTGAACTGAGCAAGCCGCATCTGAACTGATTAAAGCCGGTGCTCACGCGCCGGCTTTTTTCGTTGTGGTGATACCAACGGCGATTGATACCAACCTATCCGCACGTCATGGCCGGGCTCGTCCCGGCCATCCACATCCCTGATCTTGCTACGATTTTAAGACGTGGATACCCGCGACAAGCGCGGGTATGACGGTCATTGATACGACCCGATGGTATGAGATAGCGTTTTCATTCCGGGAAAACGGCGCAGCATGCTACCCGCCGGGCTGGCGAACAGCGCGCGCGCCGACTACATTGGCTGGGCGAGGCTGCGGTGCGCGTCAGGGGTCATACATCCCCGGGGCCTTATCGATCCTTCAGGGAACTGTCCCTGGCCGGGTCCGTGGACCCGGTCATATGGTGCCCACCTACTTTCGTAGGGAACTCCGGGATCGAGCACCCCAACGGCAACTGTGGCTTCGCACTTTTTCTGGCCAGCGCAAGCAACGCTTCACGCAAAGCGCAGTTGCGGAAAACCCCGGCTTTCAGAGCGCGGCGACCGCAGATTATAACCGCGCATGTCGTTGCGCCCCCCGAGCCTGCCCAAACCCGTATTGCGCGCTGCCGCCTTGGCGCGCCGCGACGCGCTCAGCGCCGCGGAACGCAGCGCCGCGGCGCAGGCGGTGGCGGCGCGGCCGTTTCCAATTGACTTTGCTCCTGGCACCGTGATTGCGGGCTACGCGCCGGTGCGCAGCGAGTTCGATCCGCGGCCGTTGCTGCGCGCCCTCACGGAATGCGGCGCCCGCGCGGCGCTGCCGGTGATCGTCGGCCGCGACCAGCCGCTGGTGTTCCGCGCCTGGGACACCACCGCGCCGCTGGCGCGTGGGCCGCTCGGCATTCCCGAGCCTGGGCCTGACCAGCCGGAACTGGTGCCCGATATCGTGCTGGTGCCGCTCGCGGCCTTCGATCGGCTCGGCCACCGGATCGGTTATGGTGGCGGTTATTACGATCGTAGCCTTGCGCAACTGCGGGCGGGCGGAGATCGTCTGGCGATCGGCATCGCTTTCGCGGTGCAGGAAATCCCGGCGATTCCGGCGTTGGCGCACGACGTACCGCTCGATCTTGTGTTAACGGAAACCGAAACGATCGACCTCCGGAGAGTGTGAGTTGCGGATCCTGTTTATCGGCGATGTGGTCGGAAAATCCGGGCGGACGGCGGTGGCCGACCATCTGCCAGGCGCGATCCGCGACTGGAAGCTCGATTTGGTCGTGGTCAATGGCGAGAATGCCGCCGGCGGCTTTGGCATTACCGAGAACATCTATCACGAGCTGGTCGATGCCGGTGCCGATGCGGTCACGCTCGGCAACCACGCCTGGAATCAGAAAGAAGCGCTGGTGTTCATCGAGCGCGCGCCGCGGCTGATCCGGCCGCTGAATTTCCCGCGCTACACGCCGGGGCGCGGCGCGGCGATGATCGAGGCCAAGAACGGTGCCCGCGCGCTGGTGATCAACGTCATGGGCCGGGTGTTCATGGAGCCGCTCAACGATCCGTTCAGCGCGATCGAGCGTGAGTTGGAAGCCTGTCCGCTCGGCGAGGCGGCCGACGCCATCGTCATCGATTTCCACGGCGAGGCGTCGAGCGAAAAGCAGGGCATGGCGTTTTTCTGCGATGGCCGCGCCAGCATGGTGATCGGCACCCACACCCATGTGCCGACCGCTGATCATCAGATTCTGTCCGGCGGCACCGCCTATATGACCGATGCCGGCATGACCGGTGATTATGATTCGGTGATCGGCATGCAGAAGGACGAACCGCTGCGCCGTTTCACCACCGGGATTCCGTCCGGCCGGTTCGAGCCGGCCAATGGCGCTGCCACGCTGAGCGGCGTTGCGGTGGAGACCGATCCGGCGAGCGGCCTCGCGCGCAAGATCGCGCCGGTGCGGATCGGCGGCCGCCTGCAGCCGGCGCTGCCGGAGTTTTGGCTGAGCTAGCGGCGAGCGTCCGGGGCTGATCGAGGCAGGCGCGATTGCGTCGGATGATCTCATCGCACCGGCGTCGATGAGATTCCGTGCGTCATGGCCGGGCTCGTCCCGGCCATCTACGAGTTTAATCCTTCACAGGCTCAAAGACGTGGATGCCCGCGACAAGCGCGGGCATGACGCTTCTTTGATCTGCAATCTACGCGGGGGGAGGGAGTGCGCGAGTGCCGTGACCGCTTCGACGAAAGAGCGCGTTGCTTCTCGAAAAGAAAGCCGGGATCGCTCCCGGCCCTGATGTCTTGATGATCAGCGCGGCGGTTACGCCACCGATTTCACCGTGGTCAGTTCCTTGACCTTGCGCAGATGATCGACCGTGGCTTGCGCATCGGCGCTATGGTTGAACAGCTCCAGTTTCTCGACGTCGTGCTCATCGACCGGGGTGATGGCCGTATCGCGATAGGCGAGCCGGTTCGGGTCGTTGCGCACCTCGCGGCGCAGCGCGTCGATCCACATCCAGTGCCGGACGTTGCGATAAAGCTTGATCGCGACCTCGACCGCGAGCGCCGGATAGAATTGCCAGGCCGGCACGATCGGCAGTGACGAGCGCCGATCGGTACGGCGCTTGATGCGGATGATGCCGCCCTGCAGCGGATGCACCTTCTCGATCTTCACCATCGAAGAGAACAGGAAGATCATCGACGCCAGCCGCGAGATGCCGCCGCCGGTCGCCGCCGCGCGGCGCAAAATCCGCTCGACATGCTCGCGGGAGTAATACAGGTCCCACACCGAGCGATAGACCTGTTCCCACTCCGCGCGGCTCATCTTCGGATGGGTGGTGACGACGTGTTCGAGGTCGTAGCGGTTCAGGTCGGCATCCATCGGTTCGCCGAGCTTGACCTTGGTCTGGTGATCTTCCGAGCCCGGCAGCGGCGTCAGGCAGAAGAACTCCAGAATGTCGAGCGGCAGCTCCTCCTGAATGATCGCGATGTCGTCCGCGATGCTCTGCGGCGTGTCGTGCGGGAAGCCGAGAATGTAGCCGGCATAGGTCAGCACGCCGGCGTTCTTCCAGGCCAGCAGCATCTGCCGATATTCGGTGATCTTGTTCTGGCGCTTATTGGCGGCGGCGAGGCTTTGCGGATTGATACTCTCCAGCCCGAGGAACACGCGCACCACGCCGGCGGCCTTGGCTTTGTCGATGAAGCCATCGATCTTGTGGCACAGCGTATCAACCTGAATCACCAGCTTGATGTCGCGGCCTCCGCTCTGTGCGATCTCGGCGCGCAATTTGGCGAGCCGGTCCAAAATCGCTTCCCAGTCCTTGTTGCGGGCAAAATTGTCATCGGTCATGAAGAACCAGAACACGCCCTGTTTCAGGTTCTCGCGCACCAGCCGTTCCACGTCGTCGGCGCTGCGGCCGCGCGACTTGCGGCCCTGCACATTGATGATGGTGCAGAACGAGCATTGATAGGGACAGCCGCGCCCGGCGTCGAACGAGGTTTGCAGCTGATAGGTGCGCTTCAGGAATTGCTTGGGCAGCAGCGGCGAGGGCGCGCCTTCCAGCGACGGTAGATCGTGCAGATAATTATAGAGTGGCTTCAGCTCGCCGCGCGCGGCGTCGCGCAGCAGGTCATCGCAGCGTCCTTCCAATTCGCCGGCATAGAGCGTGATGCCGAGATCGAGCGCCTGCTGCATGTCCGCTTGAATGCCGGGCAGCATCGCCATGCAGCCCGAGACATGGAAGCCGCCGATCGCGACCGACACGCCAGCGGCGCGCAGCGGCCGCGCGATATCGATGGCGCGCGGGAACTGATTGGATTGCACGCCGACCAGGAACACCAGGCCGAAATTATTATGGGCCGCGAACCGTGCGATGATCTCGTCGGTCTTGATGCGGGTGTTGATTTCATCGGCCGCGGTGATGTCGATCGCAACCTCGGCGCCGATCGCGGCGCGCTGCCGGGAGTCGTCGACCAGGCTATACACCGTCGCCAGCGAGTTCGACGGAATGAATGACCGGACCCATTGGATCACATAGCCGTCGTCGTCATAATGCGACGGCTTGATCAGCGCGACCTGAAAGCGTTTGCTGGCTTGTCCCTTGGTCGTCGTTACCGAAGATGGCGACGATTTAATCGTTGCGGCCACCCGAGCCTCCTACAGAATTGATTAGTTTCCAAATGCCGCGCACTCATCATGGCGCGCTCTTTCGCGTTCTGTGTCGCGTTGGCGGTCGTAGGTTCGACCTGGGCCGCGGTGCGGCGTGAAATAGGCTTGATCAAAAAAGCGCGCCGGCCCGGCTGCGATCAGCAGCGAGGTCAGAACGGAGAGCCAAAGTAGTTCAATAAAGTTGCGAATGGATCGCGTGAGTACCCCAGGCGTCCGATCGCGGCGAATTGTTGTCTGTCCGACGGGCCGGGGCAAGTACCCATTGGTCACGGCCGCACAAAATCGTGCGGATTGTTGGAGGTAGTTAGATGGCCGGTTGGTAGCGCGCCGCGCGCGCTACCACCTACAGCTTGTACGCTGTGCGGAAGCCGCCCCAATGCCGGCCACGCACCGCGACCGGCACGTCGATCTCGCGCATCATCACGGTGACGCCCTTGCCCATGTCGCGCGCATAGCTCTGGATCAGATAGCAGCGGGTATTGCGGCCGGCCGCGAGCCCGGCGGCATCGTTGAAGATGCGGCGGTTGCGGCTATTGGCCATGTTCCACGCTTCGTCGCCGGGCCGCTGCGGCTGCGAATAGATGCGGTTGTGCACCGGCAGATAGCCGTTGCGATCGATCATCACGCAAAACACCATGCGCGGGTCTTTGGCCAAAAAAGCTTCCTGGAATGCCGGCAGCGTGCGGTCGGCCCAATCGAGCGCCTTGGTGCGAAACTGCTTGGGATTAGTGCCGGGGATCTCGACGTAGTTCTCGTCGAACAGATCATCGATGCTGATCGCGCCAGAGGTCACAGCCTGCTCGAACATCCGGTTGAGTTCTCTGCCGGCTTCCATGGCGCGGGTCACGAATTCGATGTTCTCGTCGTGCAGCGCCCACAATTTGTCTTCGATGCGCTCGCGGGTCTCGATGTCGAGGGCCGCGAACCGGGCCTTGGTGCCGGTGGCGCCGTGCTCATCGACGCGAATGGTACATTCGCCGACGCCCTCGAGCTGCGCCTTCATGGCGTCGCCGCGCGGCAAGGACGCCGCCTGCGGGCCGACGATCAATAGGCCGTCGATCGAGATTTCGTAGACCTGAGCGGTGACGCGCCCGCTCGGCCGCTCGATCTCGATGCCGAGATGGCAGGGCAGCCGCTCGCGATTGCGGTTCTCGCCGCGCTGGCCCTGGCCGAGCAACACCGCGGTGCGCGACTTCAGTTTTTCCGTCAACACCGTGACGTTCTGGCCGGCTGTGGCGACTTCCTCGCCATGGGCTTCGGCCTCATGGGTGGCGGTCGAGATTTCGGCGGTGCTGTTGCCGACCGACGCGATGAATTGTGAGGTGGTGGCGACGTTGTCC
Organism: Rhodopseudomonas faecalis; assembly: GCF_003217325.1. Taxonomy (GTDB): domain Bacteria; phylum Pseudomonadota; class Alphaproteobacteria; order Rhizobiales; family Xanthobacteraceae; genus Rhodopseudomonas; species Rhodopseudomonas faecalis. The sequence goes on along the minus strand of NZ_QJTI01000009.1, from coordinate 105,092 downwards.
GCCATGTCGGCGGTGGTGCGGTTCTGTTCGGCGACCGCGCCATTGACGTTGTCGAACACCGGGCGGATCGCTTCGATCGACGCGGTGATGCGATGCACGGCATCGACGGAACTCGCGGCGTCGCGCTGCAATGCCTCGATCTTCTTGCGGATCTCCTCGGTCGCTTCCTGGGTCTGCACCGCCAGCGCTTTCACCTCGGTCGCCACCACCGCAAAGCCGCGGCCGGCAGCGCCGGCGCGCGCCGCTTCGATGGTGGAATTGAGGGCGAGCAGCGTGGTCTGCCGGGCAATCTGCGAGATCAGATTGACGACATTGCCGATCGCGGCGGAAGACTCGCGCAGGCGATCGACATTCTGGCTGGCGTCATTGGCGGCGGCGCTGGCCTGGTCGGCGAGGTCGCTGGCCTGCCGCACCTGGGCGGCGATGCCTTCGGCCGAATGGGTGAATTTGTCGGCGGTCTGCGAAAAGCTGGTCGCGGTGCTGTGCGCGGCGCTGGTCTGTCCGGTCAGCGCGTCGGAACGTTCGCGGATCGCGTGCAGCGTGGCGGCGGTCGATTGCGCGCCGTTGGCGACGGCATTGGCGGCGCGTTCCAGCTGCCGGATCAGGCCGCCGAGTTCGGTTTCCAGCAGTTCGAGGATCTCGTGCGAATTGTCGCGACCATTGTCGTGGGGGCTGTCGTGCGGCGCCAGCGGCGGGGCAGCGGCAGCAGGCAGCGGCTCGGGGAGCCTCGGAGAAGCCGGAATCGATTGCCTGCGAAAGAGACCCAACACCATGGCATTTCCGTCCCGCCCTGCGAAATTCCGGAAAGGCTGGCATCTCCAGGTGAATTCACGGTTAAGATTCCGCCACCCAACAGCCGCAGATTGCGTTGCCGGTCTTTATCTTTCGGTCATCCGGCTTTTGATTTTGCGGCTGTCACAGAATATAAGGCCGCGCCAGCCCGCCTTTTTTAAGAGAGATTCATGGCCGGACATTCGCAATTCAAGAACATCATGCACCGCAAGGGTCGGCAAGACGCTCAGCGGTCGAAAATTTTCAGCAAGCTGGCGCGCGAAATTACCGTGGCCGCCAAGCTCGGTACGCCTGATCCTGCGATGAACCCGCGGCTGCGCGCTGCGGTGCTCGCCGCCCGGGCGGAAAATATGCCTAAGGACAACATCGAGCGCGCCATCAAGAAGGCGATCGGTGGCGACAGCGAGAACTATGACGAAATCCGTTACGAGGGTTACGGCCCCGGCGGCGTCGCGGTGATCGTCGAAGCGCTGACCGACAATCGCAATCGCGCCGCGTCCGATATCCGCTCCTACTTCACCAAGTCCGGCGGCAATCTTGGCGAAACCGGCTCGGTGTCGTTCATGTTCGACCGGCTCGGCGTGATCGAATACGACGCCAGCGTCGCTTCCGCTGACGATATGCTCGACGCGGCGATCGAGGCGGGTGCTGACGACGTGCAGTCGAACGACGCTGGTCACGAGGTCTATGCCTCGCAGGACACGTTCCGCGAAGTCGCCAAGGCGCTGGAAGCCAAGTTCGGCGAAGCGCGCAAGGCGGCGCTGACCTGGAAGCCGCAAAACACCGTGTCGGTCGACGACGAAATCGGTGAGAAGCTGCTGAAGTTGATGGACCTGCTCAACGACCACGACGATGTGCAGAACGTCTATGCCAACTTCGAGGTTTCGGACGCGCTGTTGGCGAAGATGGGCTAACGCCGGGAAAAGCTCCGGCGTTTCTGTTTCGTTCACGTCTGTATGGCGTTATCTTGCGGCATGAGCCAGCCGCCGATTCGTCATTCTGTCCGCATTATCGGGATCGATCCGGGCCTCCGCCGTACCGGCTGGGGCGTGATCGACAGTGAGGGTAATCGGCTGTCATTCGTCGGCTGCGGCTCGGTCGAGCCGCCCGACACCCTGCCGCTGGCGGAGCGGCTGCTCGCGATCCATCACGGGCTCGCCAAGGTGCTCGCCGAATTCATCCCCGCGGAAGCCGCGGTGGAACAGACTTTTGTCAACAAAGACGGCGCGGCGACGCTCAAGCTCGGCCAAGCGCGCGGCGTCGCGATGCTGGCGCCGGCGATGGCCGGGCTGTCGGTCGCCGAATACGCGCCGAACCAGGTCAAGAAGACCGTGGTCGGCGCCGGCCATGCCGACAAGACGCAAATCAAGATGATGCTGAAAATCCTGCTGCCGAAGGCCAATCCGCGCTCGGCGGACGCCGCCGACGCACTCGCCATTGCCATCACCCACGCCCATCATCGCGGCGCCAGCGAGCGGCTCAAGGCGGTGGGCGCATGAGCGGCGCGAGCAGAGCTCTTGTCCCTCCCCCTTGTGGGGAGGGTGGCCGGCCGACAGGCCGGACGGGTGGGGGTGACAGAGGCGCCGTGCTCGCGGCCCCCCACCCCCGACCCCTCCCCGCGAGGGGGAGGGGAGCAGAACGGGCGCGGCCGATAGGCCGGACGGGTGGGGGTGACAGAGGCGCCGTGCTCGCGGCCCCCCACCCCCGACCCCTCCCCGCGAGGGGGAGGGGAGCAGAACGGGCGCGGCTGGCAGGCCGGACGGGTGGGGGTGACAGGGGCACCGTGCTCGCGACCCCCCACCCCCGACCGCTCCCAGCAAGGGGCAGGGGAGCAACGACGCCTCGCTGCGTAGCGACGACAATTCTGATCTCCGGAACGCGCGCATGATCGGCAAGCTGAAGGGCATCATCGATTCCTACGGCGAGGACTATGTGATCCTCGACGTGCAGGGCGTCGGCTATCAGGTGCACTGCGCCAGCCGCACCTTGCAGGCGCTGCCGTCGGCCGGCGGCGCTGCGACGTTGTCGATCGAGACCTATGTGCGCGAGGACCAGATCAAGCTGTTCGGGTTCCGCAGCGATCTCGAGCGCGAATGGTTCCGGCTGTTGCAGACCGTGCAAGGCGTCGGCGCCAAAGTGGCGCTGGCGGTGCTGTCGACACTGCCGCCCGCCGATCTCGCCAACGCGATTGCGCTGCGCGACAAGGCCGCGGTGGCGCGCACGCCCGGCGTCGGGCCGAAAGTGGCGGAGCGCATCGTTTCCGAGCTGAAGGACAAGGCGCCTGCGATGGCGATGGGCGGCATCGATCCGGCGGTGGCGCAGCTATCCGGCGCGATCGAGGAGCGCAGCGCGCCGCAGCCGGTCGCCGATGCGATCTCGGCGCTGCTCAATCTCGGTTATGGTCAGCCGCAGGCGGCCGCCGCGATCGCCGCCGCCGCGCGCCAGGCCGGCGAGGGCGCCGCCACCGCGCAACTGATCAAGCTCGGGCTAAAGGAGCTGTCGAAGTGAGTCTGACCGATGCCGATCGCGTATTGATCGACGAGGCGAGCGCCGCCATTGCGCGGCGCTATCGCAATGACTGGCAGGAGGTTGGCGCGGCGCTGTTGACCCGCACCGGCCGGCGCTATGTCGCGGTCAATCTCGACGCTTATCTCGGGCGGATGGCGGTGTGTGCCGAAGCGGTGGCGCTCGGCCAGGTGATCACTGAGCTGGGCGATGCCGGCATCGACACCATCGTTGCAGTCCGGCATCCGAAGCCGCATGAAACGGACCGCGAGATCCGGGTGGTGTCGCCATGCGGCGCCTGCCGCGAGCTGATCTGGGATTATGATCGTCAGGCCCGCGTGCTGGTGCCCGGCCCCGAGGGCGTGGTCGCGGTGACCATCAGCGAGCTGCTGCCCAACAAATACAGCCGGGAGCGGGTGTTGTGAGCGGATCGAGCGGATTGACGCCGCCCCAAGCCCCGCGAACTCCCTCCCCCTTGCGGGGAGGGTTGGGGTGGGGGTCCACAACGGGAGCCTTGCCTCGGAGCACCCCCACCCCCGCCCCCTCCCCGCAAGGGGGAGGGGAGAACAGCGCGCCTTGCTCCCTCACCCGCCTGCGCTTTGCGCGGGCACCCTCTCCCGGAAGGGGAGAGGGCAGAAGCCGCACCCCTCATGCTATCCTCGCGCCATGACTGAGCCGTCCCGCATCGTTTCGCCGGAGCGCCGCGTTGATGACGTCGGCGACACCGCGCTGCGGCCGCAATCGCTGTCCGATTTCGTCGGACAGCAGCAGGCGCGCGCCAATCTGCAAATCTTCATCGACGCCGCGCGCAAGCGCCAGGAGGCACTCGATCACGTGCTGTTCGTCGGCCCGCCCGGCCTTGGCAAAACCACGCTGGCGCAGATCGTGGCCCGCGAACTTGGCGTCGGTTTTCGCGCGACCTCGGGGCCGGTGATCGCCAAGGCCGGCGATCTCGCCGCGCTACTCACCAATCTCGAAGAACGCGACGTGCTGTTCATCGACGAGATTCATCGCCTCAGTCCTGCGGTCGAAGAGGTGCTGTATCCGGCGATGGAGGATTTTCAGCTCGATCTGATCATCGGCGAAGGGCCGGCGGCGCGTTCGGTGAAGATCGATCTGGCCAAATTCACGCTGGTCGGTGCCACCACACGCGCAGGGCTGCTGACCAACCCGCTGCGCGATCGGTTCGGCATTCCGGTGCGGCTGAACTTCTACACCATCGAGGAGCTGGAAGGCATCGTCAGCCGCGGTGCGCGCGTGCTCGGCGTCGGCATCACGCCCGATGGCGCCAATGAAATCGCACGGCGCGCGCGCGGTACGCCGCGCATCGCCGGCCGGCTGCTGCGCCGGGTGCGCGATTTTGCTTCTGCCGCCGATGCCGACGCGATCGACCGCAAGATCGCCGATCACGCGCTCAGCGCGCTCGAGGTCGACGCCGCCGGGCTCGATGCCATGGACCGGCGCTATCTGAGCGCGATCGCGCTCAATTATGGCGGCGGCCCGGTGGGGGTCGAGACCATGGCGGCGGCGCTGTCCGAGCCGCGCGACGCCATCGAGGACATCATCGAGCCGTTCCTGATCCAGTGCGGCTATCTGCAGCGCACCCCGCGCGGGCGGCTGCTGACCTCCCACGCTTTCCGCCATCTCGGCCTTGCCGAGCCCACGCGCGACACCGCGCAATTCGGTCTGTTCAGCGGCGATGAGGATGAGTGACCGCAGCCCGCCGCTGCCGATGTGACCAAGATCAGCAGGTAATGAGCCCATGAACTCTCTTGACGGCGCCATTCGCGACGGACTGCATCACATGCAGGTCCGGGTCTATTACGAGGACACCGATTTTTCGGGCATCGTCTATCACGCCAATTATCTGCGGTTCATGGAGCGCGGCCGCACCAATTATCTGCGGCTGCTCGGCGCCGAGCAGGGCGCGCTGTTTGCCGAAGCCGAAAGCGAAGCGCCGGGCTTTGCGTTCGTGGTGCGCGCGATGCAGCTTGATTTTCTCAAATCGGCGAAGATGGACGACGTGCTCGACATCATCACCCGGCCGATCGAGGTACGCGGCGCCTCGATCACCATGCATCAGGAAGTGCGGCGCGGCGATGAGCTGTTGATGGACGCCAAGGTCAAGGTGGCGTTCGTGGCCGGCGGCCGCGCCCGGCCGATTCCAAAATCGCTGCGAGTGGCGATGGCCGCGGACGTGGCCTGAGCCATCATCCGCGGTCATGTGTGGTTACTTCGAGCGGCCCTTGCGCGGCTCGGGCTTCAGCGCCAGCGGGTCGAAGCCGATATAGAACACGTAGTAATCATTGGCGTTGCCCGGCGGCACTGGATAGACCACGTCCTCGATCACCAGCGTAAACGGCTCATTGCCGTCGGGCGTCATCGCCACATTGGTGCGATAGGCCTGGGTGAACACCGTTTTCGGCTGCACGCCCTCATGCACCACCGCGACACGCAGCGGCACGTCGACGCTGGTCGGCGCGCCGGCCGGTCCGGCGATCACCCGGCCCTGAATGCCGATCTTGGCCTTGATCTGGCCGTCGCTGAGCGTGCAGCTACGCGCCATGCGCGAGATCGTGGCCTGGTAGCGCAGGTCGCTGCCGGCCGCCGGCTTATTCGGCAAGCCAACGGCGTAAGTCGAGGCGCCGGAGCGCACCGTCACTTCCGGGCAGGTCAGGTCGGTGTCCTGCGGCGGCGCCGCTGTGGCGCCGCCTTCCTGGCTTGGCGCGGGCGCCGGGTCGTCGCCGCCAAACAGGCTCTTGAATCGATCGGTGATGGATTGTGCGGAAGCCGGCGTCGCCAGCAGCATGGCCGCAAGGCTCAACGCGATCGCGGGGCGCAACCCAAAAACCCGCCGCCCGGGAGTTGCCTGGGCAACGACAGTCAGACGCTCATCAAGCATTCAAATCCTCGGTGTCCCATCCAAGTGTTTCGACCAAATGTTGGCTGGCGGGACTATAACAAAGCCAAAGCGGCCAACCAAAGGCGTCGGCCGCCAGCCAACAGCCGGAATCAGCCGCGGAAATCCTCGTTCAACAGCCCGAACAGCAGATGATCCTGCCAGACGCCGTTGATGCAGAGGTATTTGCGCGCCAGACCTTCGCGGCTGAAGCCGCATTTTTCCAGGACGCGGATCGACGCGGCATTGCTGGGGATGCAGGCCGCCTCGACCCGGTGCAGGCTGAGCTCGCCAAACAGCGTCGGCAGCAAGACGTGCAGCGCCGCCGTCATGACACCCTGCCGCGCATAGGGCTGGCCGACCCAATAGCCGATGGTGCCAGCCTGCACGATGCCGCGCCGGACATTGGCGACGGTGATGCCGCCAACCAGCAGGTCGTCGGCCTCGCGAAACACCAGGAACGGATAGGCGCGGTCGCTGGCGATGTCCTCGGCATAGCGCCGCAGCCGGCGCCGATAGCCGGTGCGGGTCAGATCGTCAGACGGCCAGATCGGTTCCCACGGGGTCAGGAACGCCCGGCTCTGGTCGCGTAGCTGCGCCCATTGCGGGAAATCGGCCATTTGCGGCGGTCGTAGCAGCAGTCCGTGGCCGCGCGGCGTCAATGTCGCCGGGCCGGTGGTCGGCATGCGAAACAACGCCACGATCGAACCTCCAGATGCCGAACGTCAGAACCTGAGCTGCGAGTGGATCAGTGGTAGCTGGTCTGGGACTTTGCGCGCGTCAATCCTTCCGCAAAAGCGGCCGCGGTGTCCAGACCCTGGCCGCTGCCGAGCGCCGCCACGGCGGGCCGGCTGCGCGCCAGCAAGGCCCGCGCCGCCTTGCTGGCCGATTCGACGCTGACCGCATCGATACGCGCGATCAGCTCCGGAACCGGGATCGGCCGGCCATAGACCAGCACGTGGCGCGCCAATTGCTCGACGCGCGAGCTGCAGCTCTCCAGCGCCATCAATAGCCCGGCCTTCATCTGGGCCTTGGCGCGTGCGATTTCGGCCTCGGTCAGGGTATCGACCGCCTCGCCGATCACATCGACGATCACCTCCATCATTTCCGGGGCGTCGGCGGGATCGGTGCCGGTGTACAGCCCGAAAAAGCCGGTATCGCTATAGGGCGCGTGGAAAGTGTAGATCGAGTAGCACAGCCCGCGCTTCTCGCGCACTTCCTGGAACAGCCGCGAGGACATGCCGCCGCCGATCGTGTTGGTGAACACCTGCAGGCTAAACAGCGACGGATCGAGCTGCGGCAACCCTTCCAGCGCCAGCGTCAGATGGGCTTGTTCGAGATCGCGATGCACCACCTTGACGCCGCCAGCGCCAAACAGCGCCGGCTGCGGCTTCGGCGCCGGGGCGCCGTTGAACGAGGCAAAGCGCTGGCTCACTTCCTCGACCACCTGCTGGTGGTTGACGGCGCCGGCCGCGGCTACCACCATGTCCGGCCCGCGATAATGGGTCGAGAGATAGCCGCGCAGCGTGTCGCGGGTAAAACCCTTCAGCGTCTGCGGCGTGCCGAGCAATGAGCGGCCCATCGGCTGCTCCGGGTAGCACAGCTCATTGAGATAATCGAACACCACATCGTCCGGCGTGTCCTGCGACGCGCCGATTTCCTGGACGATCACGCTCTTTTCGCGCTCCAGCTCCTCCGGCTCAAACGAAGGATGGGCGAGAATGTCGGACAGCACGTCGAGCGCCAGCGGCACGTCGGCCTTCAGCACGCGGGCATAGTAAGCGGTGGTCTCGGTCGAGGTCGCGGCGTTGAGATCGCCGCCGACCGCCTCGATCGTTTCGACGATCTCGCGCGAGCTGCGGGTCGCGGTGCCCTTGAACGCCATATGTTCGAGCAGATGCGAGATGCCGTGTTCGTCCGGCTTCTCGTCGCGGCCACCAACGCCGGCCCACACGCCGAGCGCCGCGGTTTCCAGATGGGGCATCTGGTCGGTGACGACGGTGAGGCCGGTGGGAAGCTTGGTGATTTCGACGCTCATTGCGCGGCCCCTTGTTTCACCACGCGGCTCACGGCGAGCACGTAGCTTTCAATTGCTGCCTGATCACAGGCCATGGTCTTGATCTGCTCGGGCTTGGTCATCAGGCCGTCGAGCCATGACGGCAAGCCGGGCCGGACGCCGCACGCGGCCTCAACGGCATCCGGGAATTTGGCGGCATGCGCGGTCGATAGCACCACATTGGGCACGGTCGGCTCGGCCAGTTCGTGATCAGACACCGCGAGCGCCACCGCGGTGTGCGGATCGACCAGCTCGCCGGCTTCGCGCCAGGCGGTGCGGATCGCCGCGGCGGTCTCTTCCTCATCGGCGCGGCCGGCATCGAATTCGCTGCGGATCGCGGCCAGCACGGCATCGGGCAGCACATAGCGGCCGGACTGCTTGAGCGAGGCCATCAGCCCGCGCACCAGCGAGGCGTCGCGGCCAGAGGCTTCGAACAACAGCCGCTCGAAATTCGATGAGATCTGAATGTCCATCGACGGCGAGGTGGTGGCGTGCACTTCGCGCACTTCATGGATGCCGGTGCTGAGCGTGCGCGCCAGGATGTCGTTGACATTGGAGGCGATGCGCAGCCGGCGCACCGGCAGCCCCATGCGCTTGGCGACATAGCCGGCGAAGATGTCGCCGAAATTGCCGGTCGGCACGGTGAAATCGACCTCGCGCTGCGGCGCGCCGAGCGCGACCGCCGAGGTGAAGTAGTACACCACCTGGGCGATGATGCGCGCCCAGTTGATCGAGTTGACGCCGGCCAGCGCCACCTCGTCGCGGAATGCGTGGTGATTGAACATGCCTTTGACGATCGCCTGGCAATCGTCAAACGTGCCCTGCAGCGCCAGCGCGTGCACATTGCTGGCCGCGGTGGTGGTCATCATGCGGCGCTGCACGTCGGAAATCCGGCCGTCCGGGAACAGCACCACGAGATCGACATTGCCGCGCCCGGCAAACGCTTCGACCGCGGCGCCGCCGGTGTCGCCCGAGGTGGCGACCACGATGGTGATGCGCTGCTGGCGCTTGGCGAGCACATGGTCCATCAGCCGCGCCAAGAGCTGCATCGCCACGTCCTTGAACGCCAGCGTCGGGCCGTGGAACAGTTCCAGCGTGAACTGGCTGGGGCTGACCTGGTTGAGCGGCACCACGGCCGGATGGCGGAAGCTGGCATAGGCCTCATTGGCCATGGCGCCGAGCTCGGCATCGGAGATCTCTCCGTGCACGAACGGACGGATCACCTCGACAGCCACCTCCCAATAGGGACGGCCGAAAAACGATGCGATGGTGTCGGCTGACAGCTGCGGCCAGGTCTCCGGCACATAGAGCCCGCCGTCGCGGGCAAGGCCGGTCAGCATGACATCGCAGAAACCGAGCTTGGGGGCCTCGCCCCTGGTCGAAATATAGTGCGGCAACACGTCCTCCAAAGGCGTGCGCTTTGCGGCAAGCCCTTGATATTAAGATAAAATTATCTTCCCGCGGGGGGATTTAGCGGCACCATAGCCGCTCCCTGAACGCTTCACAAGGAAACGGAGCGCCGCTTGATGCTGCGGCGATCACGGAGTTGCCCATAGAGCCAGGCCGCAAAGACCAGGCTCACCGCCGCCGCCAGCCCGAACCAGGTGATGGCGTATTGCAGGTGCTGATCGCGCAGCCGCACGGTCAGCGGTCCGGGCCGGGGGGCGTCGCTCGCCAGCTGCGGCGCTTCGAGGTCGATATAGAACGGCGCCGCGCTGTCCCAGCCGAGCGCCGCGGCGATCGCAGTGAGGTCGCGCGCAAACCATAGCCGCTTGGCGGGATCGGGGGCGGCGATCAACAGCGTGCTGCGCTCCGGGAAGCGCAGATAGCCGACCAACTGCACGGCACCGGCATCGCGCAGCCGCTGCACCGCGCGGTCCTGCACGGCGCGGTCGATCGCCGGGTTGGCGAGGAAGCCGGCATTGACCACCAGCTCGCTGCCGTCGCGCAGCCGCACCGGCAACAGCGCAAAGGTGCCGGGCGAGGTGACGTCGGCGCGGATCGCCGAGCCCGCGCTGTAAATCATGGCGTCGGGCGCGTCAGTGAAGCGAGCGGAGAAGGTGACGCGCCGGAATTCGTCGCGCGCCGGGCTGAGATCGGCCCAGTCAGAAGGTGGCGGCAGCGGCATTGGCGCGGCGGCGAGCCGTTCGGTCAACGCCGCGATCAGCGCCTGCTTGGCGACGCGGCGCTGCAATTGCCAGGCGCCGAGCGCCAGCAGCACCGCCACCATCACCAGCGCGATCAATGCCAGACCAGCGATGCCGCGCGCTGAGGCGGGCTGGTGCACGGTCACGGCCTGGTCAGGAGCCACCGGCGATCGCCGCGCCGCCATTGCCCCAGACATAGATCGACACGAACAGGAACAGCCAGACCACATCGACAAAGTGCCAGTACCAAGCGGCGAACTCGAAGCCGAGATGCTGTTTGGGCGTAAAATGCCCGGCCTGGGCGCGCACCAGGCACACTGCCAGAAACACCGTGCCGACCATCACGTGGAAGCCGTGAAACCCGGTCGCCATGAAGAAGGTGGCACCATAGACATTGCCGGCGAATGAAAACGCCGCGTGGCTGTATTCGTAGATCTGCACGCAGGTGAACACCAGGCCGAGCGCGATGGTGCTGATCAGCCCCCATTTCAGGCCGCTGCGGTCGCCATGCAGCAGCGCGTGATGCGCCCAGGTGACGGTGGTGCCCGAGGTCAGCAGGATCAGCGTATTGAGCAGCGGCAGGTGCCAGGGATCGAAAGTCTCGATGCCCTTGGGCGGCCAGACGCCGCCGAACAGCGCAGTGCGCGCGGCATGCACCGGATCGGCGGGAAACAGCGCGGCATTGAAGAACGCCCAGAACCAGGCGACGAAGAACATCACCTCGGAGGCGATGAACAGGATCATGCCGTAGCGGTGGCTGAGCTGCACCACGCGGGTATGGTCGCCCTGGTGCTCGGCTTCGTCGACCACGTCGCTCCACCACGCCGCCATGGTGTACAGCACGCCGACTGCGCCGGCGCCGAACACATAGCCGGCGCCCGGGAACATCTGGTGCATCCAGCCGATCGCGCCGATCGCCATCACGAAAGCCGAGAACGAGCCGACGATCGGCCACGGGCTCGGAGCGACCAGATGATAGTCGTGGTGCTTGCCGTGTACGCCAGCCATGACATCCTCCCTAAGCGGCGCCGTTTCGCCGCCGTGGCATTCTCTCAACGACGCGCCGCTACAGCGCGCCTTGATCCTTCTTGCTGTCGCCTGCGACCTGCGGACGGGTTTCGCCGCGCACCGGATAGAACGTGTAGGACAGCGTGATGGTGTTGAGCGTATCGGCGTCGCGGTCGCGGGCGATCGCCGGGTCGATATAGAACACCACCGGCATCGCGCGGCTCTCGCCCGGCCCCAGCGTCTGCTCGGTGAAGCAGAAGCAATTGATCTTCTGGAAATAGCTGCCGACCGTCAGCGGCGCGACATTGTAGGCCGCCAGCCCCGCGCTGTACTGATTGCTGCGGTTGGTGGCGTGATAATAGACCGTGGTCACCTGGCCGATCGCCAGTTCGATCTCATTGTGCTCGGGCCGCAGCGTCCAGGGCAGGCCGTTGACATTAGCATCGAACCGCACCGCGATGTGACGCGACAGCGGAGCCGTGCGCGGTGCTTCGCGCGCGACCTGGGTGGTGCCGTTATAGCCGGTGACGCGGCAGAACCAATTGTAGAACGGCACGGCCGCGAACGAGGCGCCGACCATCAGCGCCACCACCAGCCCGCACACTGCCGCGACCGCGCTGTCGCGGCCGAGCCGGCGCTGCGGGTGGGGCGGATCTGGGCTTGGCAATGGCGCGTGCATGGCTCGTGCTCCTTTGCGCGTCTAAATTGGCCGCACCAGCACCGCCGGGCCCTTCACCAGCGTCACCGCGAAGAACAGCAGCGCCAGCAGGGCCAGCACCAAGGCAATGGCGATCGAGCGCGCGCGCCGCGATTGCTGCTGCGCCGGCGTGAGCACGATGCCATCGGTGAGGCGTTCGGTCGGAGGTTCGGTCATGGCAGCTCTCCTGATGACGCTACAGCGCGATTGGCAGCCGCGCCGCCAGCTCGCCGAGCAGCAACGCGGCAAACAGCGCGAACAGATAGACAATCGAGAAGCGGAACAAACGGCGTGCGGCGCGCAGCGCAGCGGCGCCTGTTCTCTGGCGATAAACCTGTGCCGCCAGCGCTAGCATCACCGCGCCGAGCACCAGTGCCGAGAGGCCATAGGCGGCGCCGAAATAGCCGAGCGGCCACGGCGCCACCGCGACCGCGACCAGCACGACGCTGTACAGCAGGATTTGCAGCCGTGCCGCGTCAGAGCCTGCGACCACCGGCAGCATCGGCACGCCGGCGCTGGCGTAATCACCGCGTCGGAACAGTGCCAGCGCCCAGAAATGCGGCGGGGTCCAGAAAAAGATGATGGCGAATAGGATCAGCGGTTCGATCGCCAGCGAGCCGGTGACCGCGCTCCACGCCACCACCGGCGGCAAAGCGCCGGCGGTGCCGCCGATCACGATGTTCTGCGCGGTGCGCCGTTTCAGCCAGATCGTGTAGATCACCACGTAAAAAAAGATCGTGAATGCCAGCAGGCCGGCTGCGATCCAGTTCACCAGAATGCCGAGCGTGATCACCGAGAACAACGCCAGCGTGATGCCAAAGGTCAGCGCTTCGGGCCTGGTGATGCGGCCGCGCGGAATGGGGCGGCCCGCGGTGCGGGTCATCTTGGCGTCGAGATCGGCCTCGTACCACATGTTGAGCGCGCCGGCGGCGCCGGCACCGGCCGCGATGCATAACAGCGCGGTGATCGCCAGCACCGGATGAAAATCGCCGGGCGCCAGCACCAGGCCGACGAAGGCCGTGAACAGCACCAGCGACATCACCCGCGGCTTGGTCAGTGCGATGTAATCACGCGGCAGCGCTTCGGAAATGCGCGGCGGTGGCAGTTCGAGCACCCGGCTTTCGATCAGCGACACGTGACCCTCCCTGATATTTTTTGTGGCCGGCCTCGCGATCGCCTGCGGGCCGGCTCAGATCGCGCGCAATCAGCGCACGCGCGGCAGCACCTCGAACTGGTGGAACGGCGGCGGCGACGACAGCGTCCATTCCAGCGTGGTGGCGCCGGCGCCCCATGGATTGTCGCCGGCCTTTTTCTTTTGGATGAACGCCAGCGCCATGCCGGCCAAAAACACCAGCACCGCAAAACCGGAGATGTAGGAGCCGATCGACGACACCAGATTCCAGCCGGCAAAGGCGTCTGGATAATCGACATAGCGGCGCGGCATGCCCGACAGACCGAGGAAGTGCTGCGGGAAGAACACCAGATTGACGCCGATGAAGGTCAGCCAGAAATGGGTCTTGGCGATGCCCTCGTGATACATGTAGCCGGTGATCTTCGGGAACCAGTAGTACCAGCCGGCGAAGATCGCGAACACCGCGCCGAGCGACAGCACGTAGTGGAAATGCGCCACCACGTAATAGGTGTCGTGCAGCACGCGGTCGACGCCGGCATTGGCCAGCACCACGCCGGTGACGCCGCCGATCGTGAACAGGAAGATGAAGCCGACCGCCCACAGCATCGGTGCGCGAAACTCGATCGAGCCGCCCCACATGGTCGCGATCCAGGAGAACACTTTGACGCCGGTCGGCACCGCGATCACCATGGTGGCGGCCACGAAATAGGCCTGGGTCGCGCTCGACATGCCGACCGTGTACATGTGATGGGCCCACACCACGAAGCCGATCACCCCGATCGCCACCATCGCATAGGCCATGCCGAGATAGCCGAACACCGGCTTTTTGGAGAAGGTCGCGACGATCTGGCTGACCATGCCAAAGCCCGGCAGGATCAGGATGTACACTTCCGGGTGGCCGAAGAACCAGAACAGATGCTGGAACAGCACCGGATCGCCGCCGCCTTCCGGCGCGAAGAAGGTGGTACCGAAATTACGGTCGGTGAGCAGCATGGTGATCGCGCCGGCCAGCACCGGCAGCGACAGCAATAGCAGGAACACCGTGACCAGCATCGACCACACGAATAGCGGCATCTTGTGCAGCGTCATGCCGGGCGCGCGCATGTTGAAAATCGTGGTGATGAAATTGATGGCGCCGAGGATCGAGGACGCACCGGCTAGATGCAGCGACAGGATCGCGAAATCGACCGCGGGTCCGGGATGTCCTGAGGTCGAGAGCGGCGGATACATGGTCCAGCCGGCGCCGACCCCGGTCGATCCGGATTCGCCTTCGACAAAGGCCGAGATCAGCAGCAGCGCGAAGGCGAACGGCAGCAACCAGAACGAGATGTTGTTGAGCCGCGGAAACGCCATGTCGGGCGCGCCAATCATCAAGGGCACGAACCAATTGCCGAAGCCGCCGATCATCGCCGGCATCACCATGAAAAAGATCATGATCAGGCCGTGCGAGGTCACGAACACGTTGTAGCTGCTGCCCGAGGCGAAGATCTGCACGCCCGGATACATCAGCTCGATCCGGATCGCGATCGACATCGCGGCGCCGATGATCCCCGCGATGATCGCGAAGATCAGATACATGGTGCCGATGTCCTTGTGGTTGGTCGAATAGAGATAGCGCCGCCAGCCGGTCGGATGGGGATCGGAGGGGGTGTCGATCGGTTCGCTATGCGCGACCCTTGCAGCTTCCATCACCATGACCAGGTCCTGCTCTGCAATCGCTGCACTGTTCGGCCGCTGGGGCCGGCGCGCGCGGATCAGCGCGTGCTGGTTGCCGTCGAGGCCACCGTGCTGTTGCCCGGCGCCGCTGCGACCTGCTTCTTCCAGGCGGCGTATTCGTCCTCGGAGACCACGCGCACCACCACCGGCATGAATGCGTGGTCCTTGCCGCACAGCTCCGAGCACTGGCCGTAATAGCGGCCTTCCTTGGTGGCCTTGAACCAAGTCTCGTTGAGCCGTCCGGGAATGGCATCGACCTTGATGCCGAATGACGGCACCGCGAATGAGTGGATCACGTCATTGGAGGTGACCTGCACCCGCACCACCCGGTTCACCGGCACCACCACTTCGTTATCGACCGCCAGCAGCCGCGGCGGCGTCGGGGTGATTTTGGCGCGCTCCTCGTCGGTGAGCATGATCGAGGTGAAGTCGATGTTGTCGTCCGGATAGGAGAAGTTCCAGTTCCACTGATTGCCGGTGACCTTGATGGTGAGATCGGCCTTCGGCACGTCGAGCTGCTGGAACAACAGCCGGAACGACGGCACCGCGATCGCGACCAGGATCAGCACCGGGATCAGCGTCCAGGCCACTTCGACCAGGGTGTTGTGGGTGGTGCGCGAGGGCACTGGATGATTTTTGGCGTTGAAACGCATCACCACCACCACCAGCAACGCCAGCACGAACAGCGTGATGCCGGTGATCAGCCACAGCAGGAAATTGTGGAACCAAGTGACGTTGTCCATCACCGGCGTGGCGGATTCCTGCAGCTTGATTTCCCAGGGCGAGGGCTGGCCGAGCCCGGCTTCGGCAGCGCTGCTGCCGAGTGCGATCGCCGCGATCGCAACAGCGATGATCCGGCCAATCGATAGGCGCTTGTTCCGGCGCAGCGAGATCATCATGCCGCCGCCTCCCTTTTGTTGTTCAGCCCGTTTGCTACGGGTCTTGTTTCAAGTGGTCTTGGCAACGTATCGCGTCAGTTTTGATCGACTTTGCGTTGCAATCGCAATTTCAAATCATAATTCGGACCCAGTCGCAATGTGAGACGGCGGTCATTGGCTGATGGTCCGCCATGCAATCGGGCTTGGAACAAATTGGTCCTGGAACAAATGTCGCGGCGCGCGAATGGTTCCAACAGCGATCGATGCGCCGCGCTTGACAGAACTGGTGCTGGCGTTACGCCTCATGGCAACCGTTGTGCCGGCGCGCTGGCGCGGCGGGCCATCCGCCGGCTTGCCGTCACGGCGCCGTCGTTGCCGTAGCAGTCCATTGACCGGATCGCCGTCCCATGAGATCGAGCCTGATGGGCCTTTCGAATCATTCGCATACCGCCGCCCAGCCGCGGCGCCGCCACCTCGCCGCGTTCGCGGCCGTCCTTGCCATGTTTGTTGGGGCTGCGGGCGCTGCCCATGCCCAGGGCGCGGTGCGCTCGGTGCATGGCGATTGGCAGATCCGCTGCGACACGCCGCCCGGCGCGCAAGCCGAGCAATGCGCGCTGATCCAGAGCGTGGTGGCCGAGGATCGCTCCAACGCCGGCCTGACCGTCATCATCCTGAAAACCGCCGATCAGAAGAGCAAGCTGATGCGCGTGGTGGCGCCGCTCGGCGTGCTGCTGCCATCCGGGCTTGGGCTCAAACTCGACAACGCCGATGTCGGCCGCGCCGGCTTCGTGCGCTGCCTGCCCAATGGCTGCGTCGCCGAGGTGGTGATGGACGACAAGCTGCTCGGCCAGCTGCGCGGCGCCAAGACCGCGACCTTCATCATCTTCGAGACCCCCGAAGAAGGCATCGGCTTTCCGCTCAGCCTGAACGGGCTCGGCGAAGGCTACGACAAGCTGCCGTAGCACGCGCAAGTCGCGGTCCTGCTCGGCGGCAGGGCTCCTGACTGATCGCCCTTCCAATCGATGCCGACATCGCCAAGCTGTGCCCCAGCCCTTCACGGCAACACGCACGGCCGCGCATGATCGCGTCAATGCCCGGGGCAAACCCGGGCCCACGGTCGGCTGCGTGCGGGTTCCTGACACCCCCTCGCAGAACGTTGGCAGAGTGCCTATCTTGGGGGCCAAATCACAATGGAACAGCGCTCATGACCTCACCCTCCGCCTCCCTGCTCGACCGCGCCCAACTCGACCGCGATGCGGTGCGTTCTGAAATCGCGCGGGGGCTGTCCGGGGCCGATGATGGCGAGCTGTTTTTGGAATATCGCCAGACCGAGGCGCTGAATTTCGACAATGGCCGGCTCAAGCAGGCGACCTACGACACCGCGCAGGGTTTTGGGCTGCGCGCGGTCAAGGACGACGCGGTCGGCTATGCCCACGCCTCCGAATTGTCGCTGCCAGCCTTGAGCCGCGCCGCCGACACGGTGGCGGCGGTGCGCGGCGGCTATAGCGGCCATTTTGCCGCGGCGCCGGCGCGCAGCAATGTCCGGCTCTATGGCGAGGACAATCCGCTCGAGGCGCCGGGCTTTGAGGCCAAGGTCAAGCTGCTCGCCGAGATCGACGCCTATGTGCGCGCCAAGGACCCGCGGGTGCGGCAGGTGTCGGTGTCGCTCGGCGCCTCCTGGCAGGTGGTGGAGATCATGCGCCCCGATGGCGAGAGCTATCGCGACGTGCGCCCCTTGGTGCGGGTCAACGTCTCGGTGGTGGCCGGGCAGGGCGACCGGCAGGAAAGCGGCAGCAAGGGTTATGGCGGCCGCGAGGGCTATGCCCGCTTCATCGAGACCAAGGCTTGGCGTGAAGCCGCCGATGGCGCGATCCGCGAGGCGCTGATCAATCTGGAAGCGGTGCCGGCGCCGGCCGGCGAGATGGACGTGGTGCTCGGCCCGGGCTGGCCGGGCGTGATGCTGCATGAAGCGGTCGGCCATGGCCTTGAGGGCGATTTCAACCGCAAGCAGACCTCGGCCTTTGCCGGTCTGCTCGGCCAGCAGGTGGCGGCCAAGGGCGTCACCGTGGTCGATGACGGCGCCATCGCGGCGCGGCGCGGCTCGCTGTCGATCGATGACGAGGGCACGCCGACCAGCCGCACCGTGCTGATCGAGGACGGCATTCTGGTCGGCTATATGCAGGACCGGCAGAACGCCCGGCTGATGAATATGGCGCCGACCGGCAATGGCCGCCGCGAAAGCTACGCGCATCTGCCGATGCCGCGCATGACCAACACCTACATGCCGGCCGGCAATCGCGACCCGGCGGAAATCATCGCCGCGGTCAAGAACGGCATCTATGCCGCCAATTTCGGCGGCGGTCAGGTCGACATCACCTCCGGCAAATACGTGTTCCAGTGCACCGAGGCCTATCGGATCGAGAATGGCAAGATCGGCGCGCCGCTCAAGGGCGCGATGCTGATCGGCAACGGCCCGACCGATCTGCATCGCATCTCGATGGTCGGCAACGATCTGCAGCTCGATTCCGGGGTCGGCACCTGCGGCAAGAACGGCCAGGGCGTGCCGGTCGGCGTCGGCCAGCCGACGCTGCTGATGGAGCGCATCACCATCGGCGGCACGGGTTAGAGCTTTTTCGGTTCTGATGGAATCAGAACCGAAGCTCTAACCTGATGTTCTGACGCGTTTTCTTGACGCGAACCGGGCTCCACTTCGCTCGAAAACGCTATCGTTAGCTCAGCCATTCCAGCCATCGACGTCATGCCCGCGCTCGCCGCGGGCATTGTCGTCGTGGCAGCTGTGCGGAAGCCAAGACGTAGATGGCCGGGACGAAGCCCGGCCATGACGTGCTGAGAGGCTCGTTGCAATCGCCAGTGACATTTGTCGTCACCAGGTCAGTCCTATCAACGAGTCATTCCGGGGCGCACGCAGCGCCGCTGCGGGCGAACCCGGAAACTCGCTGCCACTGAAGAGAGATTCCGGGTCTGCGCCGCTGCGCGTCGCATCCCGGAATGACAAAGGGAGAGGCCGATGCGGCGCGCCGAGAAGCAGCCCCGTTGCTCGCGCCAATCAGCTCACGGCCGCGGGCAGGTCGGCGGCGTGTCGTCGCTCCATTCCGGCGGCGGCACGCTGAGATCGTCAGCGCCCAAAAGGCCGATCGCGCGCATCGCCATGTGCTCGATCATTTCCGATAGCGATTGCGGGCGCAGATAGAACGCCGGCGCCAGCGGCGCGACGATGCCGCCATATTCGGTGACCTGCGCCATCGAGCGGATATGGCCGAGATGCAGCGGGCTCTCGCGCAGCATCAACACCAGCTTGCGCCGCTCCTTGAGCTGCACGTCGGCGGCGCGGGTCAGCAGCGTGTCGAGATTGCCGCTGGCGATCGCCGACAGCGAGCGGATCGAGCACGGCGCGATGATCATGCCGAGCGCGCGGAACGAGCCCGAGGCGATGCAGGCGCCGACGTCGTCAATGTGATGATAGCGATGCGACAGCGCCGCGGCCCGCGCCAGCGCGCCGTCGCCGACCTCGTGGCGGATGGTGCGTTCGGCGGCGCGGGTGGCGACCAGATGAATCTCGCAGGCATCACGCGCCGCGAGCAGTTCGACAATACGGATACCGACCGCGGCCCCCGAGGCGCCGCTGATACCGACGATAACGCGGGGGGTATTCACGGTCTGGCCTTTCGTGCCGGCGCCGGCATGGTCAGGCCGAGCGATGACCACATCGCATCGACCCGCTTCACCACCGCCTCATCCATCTTCAGCACCTCGCCCCATTCGCGCGAGGTTTCAGTGCCGATCTTGTTGGTGGCGTCGATGCCGAGCTTGCCGCCCAGCCCCGATTTCGGCGAGGCGAAATCGAGATAATCGATCGGTGTATCGCTGATCGACACCATGTCGCGCGAGGTGTCGCAGCGGGTCGAGACCGCCCACATCACGTCGGCCCAGTCGCGGACATTGATGTCCTCGTCGACGATGATCAAAAGCTTGGTGTAGCTGAACTGCGGCAGCATCGACCACAGCCCCATCATCAAGCGGCGCGCCTGGCCGGGATAGCGCTTCTTGATCGCGGCGATCGCGATCCGGTACGAGCACGCCTCCGGCGGCAGCCACAGATCGACGATCTCCGGAAACTGCTTCTGCGCCACCGGCAAGAAGACCTCGTTGAGCGCTTCGCCGAGCCGCGAGGGTTCATCCGGCGGCCGCCCGGTATAGGTCGACAGATAGACCGGGTCCTTGCGCATTGTGATCGCGGTGACCTTCATCACCGGGAATTGCTCGACCGAGTTGTAATAGCCGGTGTGGTCGCCATAGGGCCCTTCGGCGGCGGTCTCGGTGGCCGACACCATGCCCTCGATCACGATCTCGGCGTCGGCCGGCACCTGCAACGGCACGCTGACGCATTGGGTCATCAGGGGCCGTTCGCCGCGCAACAGCCCGGAGAATTTGATTTCGGACAGGTCTTCCGGCAGCGGCAGCACCGCCGACAGAATCATCGCCGGATCGGCGCCGATCGCGATCGCGACCGGCATGTCGCGGCCCTGCTTCTGCCATTGATGGAAATGCTTGGCGCCGCCGCGATGCGCCAGCCAGCGCATGATCACGCGGTCGCGGCCCAGCACCTGGATGCGATAGACCCCGACATTGTCGGCGCCATCTTCCGGCGGCCGGGTGAACACCAAGGGCCAGGTGATCAGCGGCGCCGGCTCGCCCGACCACGGCACCTGCACCGGCAATTGCCCCAGATCGATGTCGTCGCCCTGCAGGACCACGCCATGCACCGGCGCGCCCTTGGCGGCCTTGGGCCGCATCGACAGCGCGGCGCGCGCCAGCGGCAATTTGCTGAGGGCGTCGGCGAATGATTGCGGCGGGGTGGGCGCGCGCAATTCGGCGAGCGTCTCGCCAAGGCTGCGCAATTGCTCGGGCGCGATGCCAAAGCCCCAGGCGATCCGCTCGACCGTGCCGAACAGATTGACCAGAATCGGCATCGCCGACAGCTGGCCATCAGCCTTGATCGGCTGCTCGAACAGCAGCGCAGGGCCGCGCTCGGCCAGCACCCGGCGGTGGATTTCTGTGATCTCATGCACCACGGAGACCGGACGGCGGATTCGCACGAGCTGGCCGCGGGATTCCAGGTACCCCATGAACGCGCGCAGGTCCGGAAACGGCGGTTTGACGCGGTTCAGCATTGTTTCTCCGTAACAGGGTATTTGGTCATCATGGGTATCCGTCACTGTCTTTGATCCCGCGCAAAGAACTCTACGCCCGGAATGGTATCGACGCCCCTAAAGGGTGGCCCATGTCGGTATCCAATTCTTCCGTCACTAGGATGCCAGTGCCGCTTGCGCTGGCTGCGCGTGTATTGCCGTTGTTGCCGTTGCAGGTGTTACTGAACATTTGCCTCGGCGAAATTCGTTCGCGGCATCCTCGCATTTTCGATCGTCTCGGTTCCAACACCGGCAAGCGGTACGGCCTTGAGCCGACCGATCTGCCGATCGCATTCGTGCTGGAGCCGCGGCGCATGAATCCCCGCATCACTGTGGTGCGCTCGTTGCCGTCGAATCTTGATGCCCGCATCGCCGGGCCGCTGTCGGCGCTGATCGGCATGACCGACGGCTCCTATGACGGCGACGCGCTGTTCTTCTCGCGCGATATCCATGTCGACGGCGACATGGAGGCGGTGGTCGCGTTGCGTAACGCGATCGACGACTCCCGTGTTGATTTCCTTTCAGAATCCGTGCTCTGGCTCGGACCGCTAGCAGCTCCGATTGAGCGGATCCTGCGCAGCATCGTCGGCTCCCCATCTGCCCGTGAGGAGATGGGTGTCGGACGTGGAGGATAATTCATGGAATTGATCTGTCCGGCGGGAACCCCGTCGGCTCTGCGCGACGCGGTCGCGGCCGGCGCCGATGCGGTTTATTGCGGCTTTGCCGATGAAACCAACGCCCGCAACTTCCCGGGGCTGAATTTCAGCCGCTCGGAAATGGCGGAATCGATCGCGCACGCCCATCAGGCGGGCGTTAAGGTGCTGGTTGCAATCAACACTTTTGCGCGCGCCGGATCGGTCGGTCTGTGGCATAGCGCGGTGGACGACGCCGTCGATGCCGGCGCCGATGCCGTGATCGTCGCCGACGTCGGCGTGATGGATTACGTGGCGCGCACCCATCCGCAGCAGCGTCTGCACATCTCGGTGCAGGCCGCCGCCGCCAATCCGGACGCGATTCGCTTTTATGTCGATCGCTTCAATGCCAAGCGCGTGGTGCTGCCGCGCGTGCTCAGCGTTCCTGAGATCGCTGCGATCGGCAAGGAAGTGAACTGCGAGACCGAAGTGTTCATTTTCGGCGGTCTGTGCGTGATGGAAGAAGGGCGCTGCTCGCTGTCGTCCTATGCCACCGGCAAGTCGCCGAACATGGACGGCGTGTGCTCGCCGGCGAGCCACATCCAGTATCGCGAAGAGAACGGCATGCTGGTGTCGCGGCTCGGCGAATTCACCATCAACAAGTTTGCCGCCGGTGAGGCCGCCGCCTATCCGACGCTGTGCAAGGGCCGCTACCAGACCTCGGAAGGCTGCGGCTATCTGTTCGAGGACCCGACCAGCCTCGACGCCACCACCATGCTGCCCGAGCTGAAGAATGCCGGCGTTTGCGCGCTGAAGATCGAAGGCCGGCAGCGTGGCCGCGCCTATATCGAGCGCGTGGTGCGCACCTTCCGCCAGGCGCTGCGCGCGCTCGACGCGGGCCAGCCGATCCCGACCGACGAATTGCGCGGTCTGAGCGAGGGCCAGTCGACCACGACGGGCGCCTACAAGAAAACCTGGCGTTGATGCCGGCGATCATCCGATCGGCATCTGATCGCAACAGACAACGGGGCGGCGTATGAAGCTCACTCTTGGACCAGTGCTGTACAACTGGAAGCCCGAGGAATGGCGCGATTTCTATTTCCGGATCGCCGATGAAGCGCCGATCGACAGCGTCGTGGTGGGCGAGGTGGTGTGCTCCAAGCGCGCCCCCTTCCTCGCCGACCACATGCCGGCGGTGATCGAGCGGCTCGCCGCTGCCGGCAAAGAGGTGGTGCTCGGCTCCCTGATGCTGATGTCGCTGGCGCGCGAGCGCAATGCGATGGCGGAACTGGCCGCCGACAACAGCTTCATGATGGAAGTGAACGATCTGTCGTGCCTCGGCATGATCGGCGACCGGCCGCATGCGATTGGTCCGTTCGTGAACATCTATAACGAAGCGACCGCGACCTATTTCGCCTCGCACGGCGCCAAGCGCATCTGCCTGCCGCCGGAGCTGCCGATGACCGCGATCCGCGCGATCGCCGGCGCGCTGCCGGATGTCACCATCGAGGTGTTCGGCTTCGGCCGTGCGCCGCTGGCGATCTCCGCGCGCTGCTATCACGCCCGGCTCAACAAGCTCAGCAAGGACAATTGCAAGTTCGTGTGCGAGCAGGACCCGGACGGGCTGGCGGTGATGACGCTCGACAACGAGCCGTTCCTGGCGATGAACGGCGTGCAGACGCTGTCCTATGCCTGCACCAGCGTGATCAACGAGATTGGCGAGCTCGCCAAGGCCGGCGTGCGTTCGCTGCGGTTGTCGCCGCAGCAATGCGACATGGTCGCGGTGGCCAAGCTGTATCGCGACGTGATCGACGGCAAGAAGACTCCGGCGGAAGCCTCCGCGGCGCTGACCGGCCTTTATTCGGTGCCGGTTGCCAACGGCTTCCTCTATGCCAAGCCGGGCTCGACCTTCGTCACCAACGTCGCCGAAGCGCAGCGCACCGCCCGCGCGATGTAACGCGCCAGGGCTATACCATCGGGTCATACCAATGACCGTCATGCCCGCGCTTGTCGCGGGCATCCACGTCTTGAAGACGCCGAAAGATCAAAGACGTCATGGCCGGGACGAGCCCGGCCATGACGTGCGGAGTAGTTAGTATCAATCGCCGTCGGTATTACACTCTCGTCTTTCTGCAAACATCAACGCGCCGCTCAGCCCCCGAGCGGCGCGTTTTGCTATTCGGCCGGCAGCGGCGCCGGCGCGCGGCGCGGCAGCGCGATCAAGGCAATGGTCGCAGCGCCGAGCGCGCACAGCGCGATCGCACTCACCATCGGCAACGCGCTGCCATCCACGAACTGGCTGAGCACGCCGATCACCGCGCCGCCGACCATCATCTGCACCGTGCCGCTCAGCGCCGACACGCTGCCGGCGATCGGGCCGTGCTCGTCGAGCAGCATCACCATGATCGGCGGCAGCGTCAGCCCGAGGCAGGCGAAGATCGCAAACAGCATCGCCATCAGCGCCATCAGGTCATCGAGCCCGGCCAAGGTCAGCGCCAGCAGTGTCAGTGCCAGGCTGGCGTAAAGCGCCATGCCGAGCCGCATGACGCGCGGGATGCCGAGCCGCGCGCCAAGCGGCGCCGAGCATTGCGAGCCGGCGATGAAGCCGATCGCATTGAGCGCGAACGCCAGGCTGTAGTGCAGCGGCGTCAGCCCAAAATGCTCGATGTACACGAATGAGGAATTGGCCAGGAACGCAAAGAAGCTGGCCATGCCGAGCCCGCCGACCAGCGACAGCGCCCAGAAGCGGCGCTCGCTCAGCACTTGCGCAAATGTGCCTTTGACGCGGCGCAGCCCGCCGCTGAGCCGCTGCGCGGGCGGCCTGGTTTCCGGCAGCAGCGTCGCCACCAGCACCATGGCGAGCAGCGCCGCCACCGTCATCGCCACGAACACCGCGCGCCAGCCGAGCGGCACGATCAACGCGCTGCCGAGAAGCGGCGCAAAGATCGGCGACACGCTGAACACTAGCATCACCAGCCCCATCAGCCGGGTCGCGGCGATGCCGGTGTGCAGGTCGCGCACCACCGCGCGCGGGATCACCGTCACCGCCGCGGCGCCGATGCCCTGCAGCAGCCGGCAGCCGATCAGCCAGCCGATATCGGGCGAAAGGCTGCAGCCGAGCGCGCCGAGCGCGAATAATGCGAGGCCGAAATAAAGCGGCGGCTTGCGGCCCCACGCATCGGAGGCCGGGCCATAGACGATCTGGCAGACGCCGAAGGCGAGGAAATAGGCGGTCAGCGACCACTGGGTCGCGGCTGCCGAGGCGTGCAGATCGCCGGCGATCGCGGGCAGCGCCGGCAGATACATGTCGATCGCGAACGGGCCGATCGCCGACAGCAGCCCGAGCACCACGGCGTTTTTGACAAAACTCGACGGCATCGCCCCGCCCTCCGCTGATCGACAACGCGGGAACCTGCGAAGGCTTCCTCGCTGCGGAACAGGCCGGGGAACAAGCGGGCAGGGCGGGCGTGATTAGAGCGGGGCCGTCACTCGCAATTGATCATCCACGGGATGCCGAACCGATCGACGCACATGCCAAAGCGGCGCGCCCAAAACGTCTTGTCGATCGGCATGGTGATCTCGCCGCCATCAGCGAGCGCGGCGAACACCCGATCGGCTTTCGCCGGGTCCTCGACCTGCAGCGACACCGCAAATCCAGCCGGCGGCTTGGCGGTGCCGGGCGGGGCATCGGCGGCCATCAGCACCTCGCCATCGATCGAGAGCTGCGCATGCATGACCTTGCTGGCCCATTCCGGCGGCACGTGGTCGGCGGCCGGGCTGCCCTGGTAGCGCGCCATCATGTCGACTTTGCCGCCCAGTGCGCGGACGTAATAGTTGAAGGCTTCCTCGCAATTGCCGTTGTAGAGCAGATAGGGATTGACCTGCATGTTCGATCCTTCGTTGTGCGCTGGCCGTAAGGTCATCGTGCGCTTCGCCAGTCTTTCGCATGCCGCAAAGCAGCGAAGCATTCGATCGCCGAGGCGGCGCGTTTCATCAATCGGAGTAGTGACCTGATGTTCCAGCGTTGACCGCGGCTTCTTGAGGAGCCTTCCTGCAAGATCACTGAATGTCCCGACGCAAGGCGTCCAATGGCCCCGCTCTCCGTTCTTGCCGCGACGTTGCTCAGCCGATCGCGATGCCGCCGCCGATGGTGCGGTTCAGCACCTGGGTGGTCTTTTCGATCCGTTCGGCAGCCGAATTGAGTGCGGCGACCACTGCGCTTTCCACCACCTTGGCGGCGGCGCCGCCTTCGATCAGCGCGGCGCGCTCATGTTGCAGTGCCTCGATCCGGTCGCGGGCGTCGAACAATTCGTCCGAGACGGTGAGCGCCGCCATCACCACCAGCCGGGCATCGCCGATCTCGCCGAACCGATCGCGCAGCCTTGCAATGCGCGCGGCAAGATCGTCGGCGAGCTGAATCAGCCGGGTTTCCTGCCCCTCTTCGCAGGCCATCCGGTACTGACGGCCGTTGATGGTGACATTGACGTGGCTGTTGGCTCCGCTCATGCGCGTTCGTCCTCCGGCTTCAGCACGGTGCGCAGACTGCCGATCGCGGCGTCCAGCTTGGCGGCGATTTCGCGATTGGCGCGCTCCAGATTGCGGGTGCGTACCAGCGAGGTGTCGAGTTCATCGGCCAGCCGCGAGCGATCGACGCCGAGCGCGTGAATCCGCGAGGCCAGCTCGTCCTCGTCGCGATCGGCTTCGCTACGCCGTTCCGCCGCGCCTTCCAGCGCGTCGAGCGCCGCCATCAGCCGCCGCGTCGCGGCCTCGATCTCGGAGGACATCGATAGAGCCAAGGAACCGGGACGACGGTCAGTCATTGGTGGCGCGGGCCTTCTCTCGCAGCCCGGCAGCTGCGCCGGGCAAGCCTTTGACTTGCAAACGTATGTGGCGCGGAAGGCAAGCGCAACGTCATGACTCAACTATACACGACAAAGCGGAGCCCGCGCCCGACCCGCGCCGATCAGCAGAAGCCGATGCGAGATGGAACAGCGGTGCCGAATACCTGTCCGCGACCATGGCCAATGCGATTCGCGCGCAGGCGGAGCGATGGCTCGGCGCGGAATTTTGCGGCGCGATCGTTGATCACTACTCCTGCGTGGCCTGCGCCGACGGCGACCTGATGAAAGGCGTCCAGTCCCGCGATGATCGCGCCCATTGACGATGAGGGTATTACCATCGCCAGCGCCGCTGGCGCTGACCGACTTTGGTGATCAGCTGGCGCGGTTCCGGGGCCATGGCTGGAATGGATTGGCGATCGCTGCCCGCCATCAGCAAGTGATCGCGGCGGCGATGGCTGAAACCAAGGCGGCGGCGCATGGTGAGCCGCTCGGCGCGGCGCCGATCGCCGACGCCTCCCATCGCTGCGCTCGCGACGGTTGCGAATTAATCGCAACAGCGTGACCCGCGCAGGTCACGCTGTTTGCCTCAGGCTCGGAGCTGATGATTGCGGTCGCCGCGCAGCGGCTGCGGGCGGAGCGCGACATTTCGACCCGGGTAGAGTCGGTGCCGTCGCTCGATCTGCTGCTGGCGCAGCCGGCCAGCGTCCGCGCGGCGATCATCGGCGCGGCGCCGGTGACAATCGCGGTGGAAGCCGCGGTGCGGTTCGGCTGGGATGCCGTGATCGGACCGGACGGCGGATTTGTCGGTATGCACAGTTTTGGTGCGAGCGCCCCGGCGCGCCACCTTTTCCGCCATTTTGGCCTCACTGCGGAGGCGGTAGCGGCCGCAGCGCGCGCCAAGCTCGCGGGCTGATCAGCCCGAGCGGTTCAGGAAAGTAACCCTCTCCACGATGACGCATTGCATCGTGCCGCCATTCAGGGCAAGACACTGCCCAATCTTACACCTTCCATTAACTTGACGTGAGCGCTTGAGGAGAAAGTGAATGGCAGTTCGGGTTGCGATCAACGGATTTGGCCGCATTGGCCGCAATGTGCTGCGTGCCATCTATGAGGCCGGCCGCAACGACATTGAGGTGGTGGCGATCAACGATCTCGGCCCGGTCGAGACCAACGCCCACCTGCTGCGCTTTGACTCGGTTCATGGGCGGTTTCCGGGTACCGTGACGGTCGACGGCGACTCGATCGACCTTGGCAAGGGCAAGATCAAGGTGACGGCCGTGCGCGACCCCTCGACGCTGCCCTGGAAGGAGCTCGGCGTCGACGTGGCATTGGAATGCACCGGCATTTTCACCGCCCGTGACAAGGCGGCGGCCCATCTGACCGCTGGTGCCAAGCGCGTGCTGGTTTCGGCGCCCGCGGACGGCGCCGATGCCACCATCGTCTATGGCGTCAACCACACCTCGCTGACCAAGGACCACCTGGTGGTCTCGAACGGTTCCTGCACCACCAACTGTCTGGCGCCGGTCGCCAAGGTGCTGAACGACACCGTCGGCATCGAAACCGGCTTCATGACCACCATTCACTCCTACACCGGCGACCAGCCGACCCTCGATACCCTGCACAAGGATCTGTATCGCGGTCGTGCCGCGGCGATGTCGATGATCCCGACCTCGACCGGCGCCGCCAAGGCGATCGGCCTGGTGCTGCCGGAACTGAAGGGCAAGCTCGACGGCGTCGCGATCCGCGTGCCGACCCCGAACGTCTCGGTGATCGACCTCAAGATCATCGCCAAGAAGGCCACCACCAAGGAAGAGATCAACGAGGCGATCAAGCGCGCCGCCGCCCAGGAGCTGAAGGGCATCCTCGGCGTCACTGACGCGCCGAATGTGTCGATCGACTTCAACCACGATCCGCACTCCTCGACCTTCCACCTCGACCAGACCAAGGTGCAGAACGGCACGCTGGTGCGGGTGATGTCCTGGTACGACAATGAATGGGGCTTCTCGAACCGCATGGCGGATACCGCCGTGGCGATCGGCAAGCTGATCTAACCTCTGGTGCCTCAAGGCCGGAGCAGCCCCGCGCTGCCCCGGCCGAGGGGTGATTGTTGTGAGGCGTCACGCCCGTCGTGGCGCCTTATCGTAATTCACAGTCCATCCCGTTCCGGCACGTCGTCCGGCCGATCCCCAAGCTTTCCCGCGCGTGAGTTGAGAGATCCGATGACCAAGACCTTTCGCACCCTTGATGACGCCGACCTGAAGGGCAAGCGCGTGCTGCTGCGCGTCGACCTCAACGTTCCCATGGACAAGGGCGTCGTCACCGACGACACCCGCCTCGAACGCATCATGCCGACCATCACCGAGATTTCGGACAAGGGCGGCAAGGTGATCCTGCTGGCTCATTTCGGCCGGCCGAAGGGACCCGATCCGAAGGACTCGCTGAAGCCGATCGCGGCGGCGCTGTCGGGCGTGATCAAGCGTCCGGTCGCTTTCGCCGAGGATTGCATCGGCGAGGTCGCGGCAGCGGCGATCGCGGCGATGAAGGACGGCGACGTGCTGTGCCTGGAAAATACCCGCTTCCACAAGGGCGAGGAAAAGAACGATCCGGCGTTTGTCGAGGAACTCGCCAAGCTCGGCGACCTGTGGGTCAATGACGCGTTCTCGGCGGCGCATCGCGCGCACGCTTCGACCGAAGGCGTCGGTCACAAGCTGCCGGCCTATGCCGGCCGCACCATGCAGGCGGAAATCGACGCGCTCAACAAGGCCCTCGAAGCGCCGAAGCGTCCGGTGATCGCG
The DNA here is from genome assembly GCF_003217325.1 of Rhodopseudomonas faecalis. Lineage (GTDB taxonomy): Bacteria > Pseudomonadota > Alphaproteobacteria > Rhizobiales > Xanthobacteraceae > Rhodopseudomonas > Rhodopseudomonas faecalis. Next base: position 75,784 of record NZ_QJTI01000009.1, on the reverse strand, counting down.
ATCGTCGGCGGCGCCAAGGTCTCGACCAAGATCGACCTTTTGGAAAACCTCGTGACCAAGGTGCAGGCGCTGGTGATCGGTGGCGGCATGGCCAACACCTTCCTGCACGCGCAGGGCGTCGGCGTCGGCAAGTCGCTGTGCGAGAAGGACCTGGCCCCGACCGCGCGTCGCATTTTGGAGAAGGCGGAAGCCGCCAATTGCGCGATCATCCTGCCGGTCGACGCCACCGTGGCGTTCCACTTCGAAGCCAATGCCCCGGCCTTCGCCTATGGGCTCGATGCGATCCCGGCCGACGGCATGATTCTCGACGTCGGCCCGCGCTCGATCGAGCGTATCAATGCCGCGATCGACGATGCCGCGACGCTGGTCTGGAACGGCCCGGTCGGCGCGTTCGAGTTGACCCCGTTCGACAAGGGCACCGTGACCGCCGCCAAGCACGCTGCGGCACGCACCAAGGCCGGCAAGCTGATTTCGGTGGCGGGCGGCGGCGACACCGTCGCGGCGCTGAACCAGGCCGGCGTGGCCGAGCAGTTCACCTACATCTCGACCGCGGGCGGTGCGTTCCTGGAATGGATGGAAGGCAAGCCGCTGCCGGGCGTCGAGGTTCTCAAGATCTGATCCGCCGCCAATTCTGATCCGCCGCCAAGGCGGTTCGCACAAGAATCAAGAACGGCCGGCCGGCGGTGATGCCGCTTGGTGCGGCCGTTTTTCTGTTGTCTGGCGGGTCGCCAGCGGGCGCTGGTTGCCACGCGCTCGGCCTGCCGGCGTCACCCTCGTCCCGAAGTGATGGGCTGCCACCCGCCACAGCGCGTTGAACCGCGGTTGGCGGTGTGTTTGGTTTTGGCAGGACTGCCGCCATTCAACCACATAGCAGCCTTAGGGAGCCTCCGATGAAACTGGCCGAACTTCACGCGATCGCCCAGGCCATGGTGCAACCGGGCAAGGGCATTCTCGCCGCGGATGAATCCGCAGGAACCATCAAGAAGCGTTTTGACGCCATTGGCGTCGCTTCCACCGAGCAGTCGCGCCGCGACTATCGCGAGATGCTGTTCCGCAGCGAAGCTGCGATGCAGGGCTGCATCTCCGGCGTGATCCTGTACGACGAAACGATCTGGCAGGATGCCGCCGACGGCACGCCGCTGATCAAGCTGATCGAGCAGGCTGGCAGCATTCCCGGCATCAAGGTCGATGAGGGCACGCAGCCGCTGCCGTCCTGTCCGGGCGAGACCATCACCATCGGCCTCGACCGGCTCGCCGAGCGCTTGGCGCGCTATTACCAGCGCGGCGCGCGCTTTGCCAAATGGCGCGCGGTGATCGACATCGGCGATGGCATTCCGAGCTATGCCGCGATTCACACCAACGCCCATGCGCTGGCGCGCTATGCCGCGCTGTGCCAGGCGGCGCAGATCGTGCCGATCGTGGAACCGGAAGTCTTGATGGATGGCGGCCACGATATCGATCGCTGCTATGAGGTGACCGAATTCGTGCTCAAGGAAACCTTCCAGGAACTATATTATCAGAAAGTGGCGCTGGAAGGCATGATCCTGAAGCCGAACATGGCGGTTGCCGGCAAGAAGGCCGCCAAGCCGGCCGGGATCGCCGAAGTGGCGGAGAAGACCGTGAAATTGTTGAAGGCTTGCGTCCCGGCAGCGGTGCCGGGAATTGCGTTCCTGTCTGGTGGCCAGTCCGATCAGGACGCCACCGCCCATCTCGATGCGATGAACAAGATCGGTGGGCTGCCGTGGCATCTGACCTTCTCCTATGGCCGCGCGCTGCAGGCCGCGCCGCAGAAGGCGTGGGCCGGCCAGGCGGCCAATGTCGCCGCCGGTCAGGCCGCTTTTTCGCATCGCGCGCGCATGAATGCGCTGGCCAGCCGCGGCCAATGGGATGCGGCGCTCGAGAGCAAGGCTGCTTGACCGACCATGGCTGCCAAACCGCTTCCGCCGCCGCCCGCACCCCGGCTCTATCTCGCCACGCCGCAGATCGATGATCCGGCGCCGCTGGCGGCGGCTTTGCCCGCTGTACTCGCCGCTCAGGATGTCGCCGCGCTGCTGCTGCGGCTGGCGCCGTCTGATCCGCGCAGCCTGATCACCCGCGCCAAGGCGATCGCGCCCGCGGTGCAGAAGGCCGGCGTCGCGCTGCTGCTCGATGGCGAGCCCGAATTGGTGGCGCGCTCAGGGGCCGACGGCGCCCATCTTCACGGCATCGCCGCGCTCAAGGAGTTTGCCGACAAGCTGCAGCCGGACCGGATCGCCGGGGTCGGCGGTCTGCGCACCCGGCACGACGCCATGCTCGCCGGCGAAATCGGCGCCGATTACGTGCTGTTCGGCGAGCCGGAGCGCGAAGGTCAGCGCCCGGCCTCGGATGCGATCGCCGAGCGGCTGCAATGGTGGGTCGAGCTGTTCGAGCCGCCTTGCGTCGGCTACGCGCTGTCGTTTGAAGAGGCCGAGGAATTTGCCGCTGCTGGCGCCGATTTCGTGCTGGTCGGCGATCTGATCTGGAATGATGCCCGCGGTCCGGCCGCGGCGCTCGCGGATGCCGCCGCGGCGATCGCCCGCGGCTATCAGGCTGTGTTGGCCGCTCACGCCGCCGCCAGCGGAGCAGCCCCGCAATGACGGTGCGCGCCGCGCTGCGGGTTATGGCGTTTCTGGGGGCGGCGTTGCCGGCTCCCTATGCGGCCGCGCAGCTGTCGCTGTCGCCGCCGGCGCCGATCCCCGCTGCTCCCGACAACCGTCCGGCTCCGCCCGCGGCCCGTCCGGCGCCACCCGCGCCGCCGCCGCGCGCCACGCCGCCGCAGGCGCAGCCGAGGCCGGCCGCGCCGCAGCCGGCACCCAAGGCGGAAACCCGTCCGGCGCCGAAGCCTGCGGCCAAGCCCGCGGACAGCGCCGCCAAGCCCGATGCGTCCAAGAAGCCTGCGGCAGCACCCGCCGCCGCGCCGCCGGCCAATACCGCCGCGGCGCCGTCCGAGGATGGCAGTGCCGACTTGGTCTATGGCGCCTATCAGCGCGGCCACTACAAGACCGCGCTCGACCTCGCCACCAAGCGCGCCCAGGAGTACGGCGACCCCAAGGCGATGACCATGCTGGGCGAGCTCTATTCCAACGGGCTCGGCATCAAACGCGACTTCCCCAAGGCGGTGGAGTGGTACACCCGCGCCGCGGAAGCCGGCGACCGCGAGGCAATGTTCGCGCTCGGCATGATGCGGCTGGCCGGTCGCGGCGGTCTGCCCAGCCGCGCCGAGGGTGCCCGCTGGCTGGCGTCGTCCGCCAAGCTCGGCAATCCCAAGGCGGCCTATAACCTCGCTTTGCTGTATCTCGACGGCCAGACCTTTCCGCAGGACGTCAAGCGCGCCGCCGAGCTGTTGCGGCTCGCTGCCGACGCCGGCAATGCCGAGGCGCAATACGCGCTGGCGACCTTCTACAAGGAGGGCACCGGGGTCGAGAAAAACGTCGAGCAGGCGGTGCGGCTGCTGCAGGCCGCGGCGGTGTCCGGCAATGTCGATGCCGAGGTCGAATATGCGATCGCGCTGTTTAATGGCACCGGCACGCCTAAGAACGAAGTCGCCGCGGTGGCGCTGCTGCGCAAGGCGGCCCGGCAGAATAACGCCATCGCCCAGAACCGGCTGGCCCGGGTGCTGGTCACCGGGCAGGGCGCGCCGATCGACCGGATCGAGGGCCTGAAATGGCATGTGGTCGCCAAAACCGCCGGAAAAGGCGACCTGATGCTCGATGAAGCGCTGGCGCAATTGTCGCCGGAGGAGCGGGCCCAGGTCGACGAGGCGTCGCGCAAATGGCTCGGCACCAAATGAACCGCCCTTGACGCCGCTGCCCTGGCAGGGCAATCCCCACCCCTTCCTTTAATCCAGACACAGACCTGCCCCCCAGGTCATTTCGGACCGATCATGCTGCAATCCGCCCTCATTAACGTCATGGTCAAGGCCGCGCGCCGCGCCGGACGGAGCCTCGCGCGCGACCTCGGCGAGATCGAGCACCTGCAAGTGTCGTTGAAAGGTCCCGCCGATTTCGTCAGCAAGGCCGATAAGCGCGCCGAACAGATGCTGTTCGAGGATCTGACCAAGGCGCGGCCCGGCTATGGCTTCTACGGCGAGGAGTTCGGGCGGCGCGAGGGTACCGACAAGAGTCACACCTGGATCGTCGATCCGCTCGACGGCACCACCAATTTCCTGCACGGCATCCCGCAATTTGCGATCTCGATCGCCCTGCAGCGCGAAGACACCATCATTGCCGCGGTGATCTACAACCCCGCCAATGACGAGCTGTACACCGCCGAGCGCGGCAAGGGCGCGTTCATGAACGATCAGCGCTTGCGCGTCGCCGGCCGCCGTCAGCTCCATGACTGCGTGATCGCCTGCGGCCTGCCGCATATCGGCCGTGGCAATTTTACGCTGGCGCTCAAGGAAATGGCGGTGCTGCAGCCCAAGGTCGCCGGCTTCCGCCGTTTTGGCGCGGCTTCGCTCGATCTGGCGCAAGTGGCTTCTGGCCGGTTCGACGGTTATTGGGAGCGCAATCTGTCGGCCTGGGATATCGCGGCCGGCATCCTGATGGTGCGCGAAGCGGGCGGTACCGTGTCCGAGATCGACGGCGGCGACCTGCTCACCACCGGCAATGTGGTGTGCGGCAACGAATACGTGCACGACGAACTGACGCGGCTGCTGCGCCCGCTGAAGTAATCGCGGCGCGACGCCTGCGCACACGACGTTATCAACCTGTCATGCCCGCGCTTGCCGCGGGCATTTTCGTTTTGGAAGCAGTGCAGGGGTAGCCTCTTATCCCTCCCCCTTGTGGGGAGGGTGGACGGCCCGATGTCAATCGGGCCGGACGGGTGGGGGTATCCGGCAAACGGATAGAGTCAGCGAAGGTGTTGCGCGCTGACCATCGAGTTGAATTTATCGGTGCAGCGCGCAAGGCCCCCCACCCCGGCGCTTCGCGCCGACCCTCCCCACCGCTACGCGGGGGGAGGGAGGGGACGCTGCTCACGATCGTCTCTCCCGAGCTTTGTTTCCAGCAAGCCCGAAAGAACTTTTGGACTAAGTCGCGCGGGTCTTGCCGCGCAGGGTCGGCAGGCCGATGCCGGCGGCATCGAAGCCGCCATCGACCGCCAGCACCTGGCCGGTGATGTAGCTCGACTGATCCGAGCACAGGAAATAGATGGCGTCGGCGAGCTCGCGCTCCAGCCCGTAGCGGTTGAGCGGAATGGCGTCGTGATAATCGGCGCGGATCGCCGGCGAATGCACCTCTTTGGCCATCGCGGTGTCGACCGGGCCGGGCGCCACCGCATTGACGCGAATCCCGACCTCGCCCAGCTCCGCCGCGCATTGTTTGGTAAAATGCGCCAGCGCCGCTTTGCTGGAGCCATAGGCGGCGCGCAGCGTCGAGGCGCGCAGTGACGAGATCGAGGTGACGTTGACGATGGCGCCGCCGCCGTGCTGCTGCATCAAGGGCACCGCCGCGGTGGTGCAGATGAACGGGCCGGTGACGTTCACCGCCATGATGCGCGCCCATTCCTCGTCGCTGGTCTCCATCAGCGGCTTGAAGATCGCGATGCCGGCATTGTTGACCAGCGCGTCGAGCCGGCCGAAATGCGCCGCGGCGCGCGCGATGTCGGCGCGGACTTCCACGGCATCGGTGACGTCGCAATGCAGCGCCAGCGTCGCCTCGGGCCGGTCAAGCGTCGCCATCGCCTCTGCCAAGGTTTCGTTGTTGCAGTCGAGCAGCGCCACCCGCCAGCCCTCATTGAGGAAACGTTGTGCCGCCGCAAAACCGATGCCGCGTGCTGCGCCGGTGACCACGGCGACCTTGTTAGCGCTGCTGTTCATCTGCGTCCCCTTATTGACTCCGCATCGTCACTATAGCCTGTCCCGGCGCAGGCTCGCGCGGCTTTTGTGCGACGCAGCAGCGCAGCCAAAAGACGATGCGCGTTGTCATCGCGCTGCAATTTTCATGAATGCGAGATCGGCGTTCGGTCGATTCGGCGGCCCGGTTGCCGCGCCCGTCATCGGTGCCTTGCTATCAAGGCGCGCTGCTTGAGATTGCTGTGAGCGCCTTGGCTATCGGACGTAGAACGCCATTGCTGCCACGACCAGCATGGCTGCGAGCGCCAGCGCTTGCAGCATCATGTCGCCGACCATGCGCCTGGAGAGGTCTTTCATCGCAGCCCCCGTTTCGTCCGCAGCGGTGCTGTGGCGCGGATCGCGCCACAGCAGGATCGCTACAAGGCTCGCATCGCTACAAGCCACGTATCGCACAACAAGCACATGGAGGGCTGCGCGTGGCATTGGCTTCAAGAAGCCTGCCGACAGCAAATCTGCGCGATGAACTGCGTGAGCGCCTGCGTCCCCATGATGAGCACGCCGGTTTTATTCCCCAACGGCGGAACTCATCAGCGAAGCGTGGCCAGCCAATGCGGCGGGAGTTTGTCAGCAGTTGTCATCGCGCCGCGCTGCATCCGTTGCGGGCGTACTGCGTTAGTGCTGTGGCGCGGGGCACCATCAGGCAACGGAGAGCGCGATGCGTTTCATGGTGATTGTCAAAGCCAGTGCCGACAGCGAAGCGGGCGTGATGCCGACCACCGAGCTGTTGACTGCGATGGGGCGGTTCAATGAAGAGATGGTGCGGGCCGGCGTGATGGTCGCCGGCGAAGGATTGCAGCCGAGCAGCAAAGGCGCGCGCGTGCACTTTAGCGAGGCTGAGCCCAAAGTGACGCGCGGACCGTTTTCCGATCCGCAATCGCTGATCGCTGGTTTCTGGCTGATCGAGGTCGGCTCGCTTGATGAGGCGATTAGCTGGATGAAGCGCGCGCCATTTCCCAGCGGCGATGCCATCGAGATCCGCCAAGTGTTTTCCGCCGAGGATTTTGGCGAGGCACTGACCCCCGAACTGCGCGAACAGGAACAGCGGCTGCGCGCCGGCCTGTCGTCCTGATTGGGGCCAGCGGCGCCGAGAGCAGGCGGAGCGGGCGCGCGCCACTGCGCGCGGGCCGTGACCTTTGCGCGCAGCTCATGTAAAAGCCCTTCACATGAGCTGGCGCAAGGAACAGAGCCGCGCTGAGCGCGGCTACCATCACGGCAATTTGAAAGAGGCGTTGCTGCAGGCGGCACTCGGCTTGATCGCCGAGAAGGGGCCGGGCGGCTTCACCTTTGCCGATGCCGCGCGCATGGCCGGCGTCAGCCCGGCCGCGCCTTACCGGCATTTTCGCGATCGCGACGAATTGTTGTCGAGCATCGCGCAGCGCGGTTTTGAGCAGTTCGAGGCGGAGCTGGCTGCGGCCTGGGATGATGGCCGTCCTGACACCAACTCGGCGTTCCAGCGGGTCGGCAAGGCCTATCTGGCGTTCGCGCGCCGCGAACCGGCGTACTACTCGGCGATGTTCGAATCCGGCGTGCCGATCGATCGCAATCCGCTGCTGATGGCGGCGTCGGAACGCGCTTTCAATGTGATCCGCGCCGCAGCCGAGCGGCTGGTGGCACTGACCCCGCCCGGCGTGCCGCGGCCGCCGGCGCTGATGATGGCGCTGCACATCTGGTCGATGGCGCATGGCATCGCCTCGCTGTTCAGCCGCGGCGACGGCGCCCGCCGCAAATTGCCGATGGCGCCGGAAGAACTGCTGGAGGCTGGCGTGCTGATTTATCTGCGCGGCCTTGGCTTCCCGGCCGGGTCGTCCGAGCCGAAAGCGCCAGAGCCGAAGCCGGCCGGCCCATGGGGCGCGCCGCGCCCGTAACCGCCTTACGCGCGCTGTTTTCAAAACGCCAGATCATAAGCTCGCGCTGATCGGGTCTCAGTCCGTCGGAACCGACAAGCGCCAGCGCCCGTTCCCTTGATTGCCGCGAATTAATCTTGGCCGCGCTTGACAAATGGCAGGACAGGTTTAGCTATGTAAATGTTATTTACATTCACACGGCATGGTGCCGTTCAAGGAGAGGGAAATGGCTAACGCCGCAGATCTCAATCGATGGGGCGGTTCGGCTGGCGATGATCGCAATTGGTCGATGTCGCGGACGCCTTGGCATCCCGGCTGGATCGCGCTGACCGTGCTGGGCTTCATCATCTGGTGGCCGATCGGCCTTGCACTTCTCTTCTTCACGCTCGGGAGCAGAAAAATGGGTTGCTGGGATCAGGGCCGCTTCACCTCCAAGATGGACCGCATGCAATCGAAGATGGACCGGATGCGCAGCCGGATGGAGCAGAGCGGTTTCGGCTTCGGCCCGCCCTCCAGCGGCAACCGCGCGTTCGATGAATATCGCGAGCAGACGCTGCGCCGGCTCGAGGAGGAGCAGGTTGAGTTCAAGAACTTCCTGGAGCGGCTGCGCCACGCCAAGGACAAGGAAGAGTTCGACCTGTTCATGGCCCAGCACCGCACCAATCCGGCGTCCAATGACAGCAAGCCGCAGGGCTAAGCGCGCGGCCGCCTGACCACGCCATCTGACCACGCCAAACGCCACAATTTGGCTCCAAGCCGCCCGGTTGCCCTGCAGCCGGGCGGTGTCGTTTGTGCCTACTTTGTCGGCGCCTGCCCCCGCAACACCACATGGCGCCTGCGACTTTTCGAACCCTCGCCAGTTTGGTAACCCAACCTTAACCAAGATTAGCGTTTGGTTAGAAGCGTCGGGAAGCGCCGCCAGCCCTCGTTTTGACACGTTGGCAGGGGATGCACTCTACGGCTTCGGCCGGGCTCCCCATGCGACAGATCAGGCTTTGGCGCCGGTGCATTCGCCCCGCTGGCCCGCCGCCCGCGGAACCGCGGCCGCCGATGTGAACTTGCGTGAAAGGACAATCGATAATGAACCCGGCCGAGGTGACTCAGTCAGCAATGCCGCTGGTATCAGCCGACGTTTCACTCATTGCGCTGTTCTGGCAGGCCCACTGGGTCGTCAAAGCGGTGATGCTTGGACTGCTGGCGTGTTCGGTCTGGGTCTGGGCGATCGCGATCGACAAGATTCTGCTCTACTCGCGCACCAAGCGCGCCATGGATCGCTTCGAGCAGGCGTTCTGGTCGGGCGAATCGATCGATGAGCTGTATCGGGCGTTGGCCTCCAAGCCGACCCATTCGATGGCGGCCTGCTTTGTGGCGGCGATGCGCGAGTGGAAGCGTTCGTTTGAGAGCCAGGCGCGCTCGGTCGCCGGCCTGCAGATGCGCATCGAAAAAGTGATGAACGTCTCGATCGCGCGCGAGATCGACCGGCTGGAACGGCGGCTGCTCGTGCTGGCCACGGTCGGCTCGGCTGGCCCGTTCGTCGGCCTGTTCGGCACGGTCTGGGGCATCATGTCGAGCTTCCAGTCGATCGCCGCGTCGAAGAATACCTCGCTGGCGGTGGTGGCGCCGGGTATCGCCGAGGCGCTGTTTGCCACCGCGATCGGCCTTATCGCCGCCATTCCGGCCACTATTTTCTATAACAAGTTCACCTCCGAGGTGAATCGCCAGGCGCAGCGGCTCGAAGGATTTGCCGATGAGTTTTCAGCGATCCTGTCGCGCCAGATCGACGAACGTGGCTGAGGAACGGGTTTTGCGCGCGAGGGACTGTCGATCATGGCGATGAGCATGGCAGGTGGCGGTGGAGGCGGCGGCCGGCGTGGGCGCCGCCGCGCGCATGTGATGGCCGAAATCAACGTGACGCCGATGGTCGACGTCATGCTGGTGCTGCTGATCATCTTTATGGTGGCCGCGCCGATGCTGACGGTCGGGGTGCCGCTCGATCTGCCACAGACCCAGGCCAAGAGCCTCGATCAGGACAAAAATCCGCTGACTTTGTCTGTCAACGTCAAGGGTCAGGTGTTTTTGAACGACACCGAGATCGCGGTCGACGAACTGGTGCCGAAGCTGAAGGCGGTGACCGAAGCCCGGAGCGGGCTCGATGAGCGCATCTTCGTGCGCGGCGACAAGAAGGTCGACTACGGTACGGTGATGAAGGTGATGGGACGGTTGTCCGCGGCTGGCTTCCGCCGCGTCGCGCTGGTGACCGAGGGCGATCAGGGATAATCAGTCGGTGAAAGTCGACAAGACACTGATGGCGTCGATTGCCCTGCACGTGTTCGTGATCGGGTACGGCATCGTGTCTTTCTCGGCGCGCTCGCTGGAAGCGCCGCCGCCGGAATCGATGCCGATCGATATCATCTCGGCCGATCAGCTCTCAAAACTCACCGCTGGTACCAAATCGGGCGAAAAGGACAAGCCGAAGCCGCTGGTCGAGAAGGTCGCCGAAGCCAAGCCGGTGGAAGACACCGTCGGCAAGATTTCCGAAAAGCAGCCGGTTGAGACTTCCGTGGCTCCGACCCCGCCGCCGAAGCCGGTTGAAAAGCCGGTCGAGAAGAAGCCCGATCCGCCAAAGCCGGTCGCCGAAGAAAAGCCGAAGAACGAGCCGAAACAGGTCGAGAAGAAGCCGGACCCGCCCAAGGTCGATCCGATCGCCGAGGCTTTGAAGAAGGACGACAGCAAGAAGCCGACGCCGAAGCCGGAAGCCAAGGCCGCGCCGCCGCAGCCGCCCAAGCCGAAGCAGGAGCGGGTGTTCGACCAGTCCAAGATCGCGGCGCTGCTCGACAAGCGCGATCCGACCCGGCAGGCCGCGACCGGCTCGGAGCTCAACGCCCAAAATCGGCTTGGCAGTCCGCGCGGCACCGCCGCGACGCTGTCGCAGTCCGAGCTCGACGCGCTGCGCGCCCGCCTGACCCAGCTCTGGAATGTGCAGGCCGGCACCGAGCGCCCCGAGGAGCTGATCGTCGATATCCGCATCCGCCTGACCCCGGATCGCCGCTTGGCGGCGCCGCCGGAAATCGTGTCGCGCGGCTCCTCGCCGCGCTATCAGGCCGCTGCCGACGCTGCGATGCGCGCGGTGTTGCAGGGCCAGCCCTATGAGATGCTGCGGGCCGAGTCCTACGATCAGTGGAAAGACATGATCGTGACCTTCGACCCGCGCCAAATGTTCCGCAGCTAATTCCTTTGCCCTGTTGAATGAGCCCGCAATGACCGTGATGTCGTCCCGTTCCTCTGTGCTGCCGCTGAGCCGTCGCCAAGCCTTGATCGGCGGTGCGGGCGCCGCCGCGAGCCTGTTGCTGCCCACGGCGCTGGCCGCGCAGACCCGCCTGCAGATCACCGAAGGCACGGTGGCGCCGATGCCGATCGCGCTGCCGAACTTTGTCGCCGGCACGCCGTCCGATGGCGAGGTCGGCGCCGGCGTCGCGCAGGTGATCACCAACAATCTGAAGCGCAGCGGGCTATTCGCGCCGATCGATCAGGCCGCCTATATCGAGCGCATCAGCAATATCGACGTGTCGCCGCAATTTGCCAGCTGGAAGGCCATCAATGCTCAAGCGCTGGTCACCGGACGCATGACCAGGCAGTCCGACGGCCGCCTCAAGGCCGAATTCCGGCTGTGGGACGTCGCCTCCGGCCAGCAGCTCACCGGCCAGCAATATTTCACCTCGCCGGAATATTGGCGCCGGATTGCGCATATCATCTCCGATCAGATCTATGAGCGGCTGACGGGCGAAAAGGGCTATTTTGATAGCCGCGTGGTGTTCATCGACGAATCCGGCTCCAAGGAACGTCGCGTCAAGCGACTCGCCCTGATGGATCAGGACGGCGCCAATGTGCGCTATCTCAGCCGCGGCAATGACCTCGTGCTGACGCCGCGCTTTTCGCCGACCACCCAAGAGATCACCTATATGGAGTTCGGGCACGGCGATCCGCGAGTCTATCTGTACAACATCGAAACCGGGCAGCGCGAAATCGTCGGCAATTTCCCGGGCATGTCGTTTGCGCCGCGGTTTTCGCCGGATGGGCAGCGGATCATCATGAGCCTGCAGCAGGGCGGCAACTCCAATCTGTTTGTGATGGATCTGCGCTCGCGCTCGACCACTCGCCTGACCGATACGCCGGCGATCGACACCTCGCCGTCCTATTCGCCCGATGGCAGCCGGATCTGTTTTGAGTCCGATCGTGGCGGCAAGCCGCAGATCTATGTGATGTCGGCCAGCGGCGGCGGCGCGCAACGCATCTCGTTTGGCGAAGGCAACTACTCGACGCCGGTATGGTCGCCGCGCGGCGACTACATCGCCTTCACCAAGCAGGGCGGCGGTCAGTTCTCGATCGGCATCATGAAGCCCGATGGCTCCGGCGAACGGCTGCTGACCTCCGGCTATCACAACGAAGGCCCGACCTTCGCGCCGAACGGCCGCGTGCTGATGTTCTTCCGCGAGCCGGGCGGCAGCGCCGGCCCGTCGCTGTACACGGTCGACATCTCCGGCCGTAACGAACAGCGCGTCCCAACCCCGGGCTTTGCCTCCGATCCCGCCTGGTCGCCGCTGCTGTCGTGAGCGGTAAATAGCTGAAGCCACTTCAATGAGATCGCCCGATGAGGCGATCTCATTCTCGGAGTCGCGGTTCCCGCAAGACCGCGGTAACCATATTCCCTCAGAGTAATTTCACAGGCGCTCGGTATTACCTGTAAATAAGGACAGGGGTGCCGATGCAGACTGCCCATCCCGCAGATAGCATTGATCGATTGTCGCCCACGATTTACGCGGGCATGGTGGATTCGCTTTTTCTCAATCCACTGCCGATGGTGCTGGGTGCCCTGAGCCCGGCGATCGCCGCGGCGGTGATCGGTGCGGTCACCGATGATGTGGTGATTTGGCTGTGCGTGTTGCCGTTTCTGGCGCTGGGCGGCGTCCGCGCCTTTCAGATGTATCGCTACAAGCAGCGGCCGGGTCCGCTGACCGGCGACGAAGCCGTTCTATGGGAAAACAAGTATCGGTTGGCGGCGATCGGCTACAGCCTCGCTTTGGGTGCCTGGAGCGTGGTGGTGCTGCTGCGCACCGATGATGCCGCCGCCCATATGCTGTGCGTGACCACGGTGGTCGCCTACATGTCCGCCGGCGTCGCCCGCACCTTCGGCCGGCCGCGGATCTTCCAGTTGCAGATGCTGGTCGGCTGCGGCCCGCTGGTGATCACGTTGATCTATGTCGGCGGCACGTTCCATATCGCGGTGGCGCTGCTGAGCGCGGTGTTCTTCGCGGCCACCCGGCAGCTCACATCCAGCCTGCAGCGCATCTATTTCAACGCCTGGATCGCGCGCGAGCGTGAAGCGGCGCTCGCCAATCAGTTCGATACCGCGCTCAATAACATGCCGCATGGGCTGTGCATGTTCGGCGGTGAGGAGGTGCGGCTTGAGGTGATGAACAGCCGGTTTGCGCAAATGATGCGGCTGCCGTCTGACTTCATGCATCGCGGCGCCAGCGCGGCCGACATCATCAACGCCTGTGTGACCGCCGGCACGATCTCGGCGGCGAGCGGACGCTTGATCGTTTCGGAGATCGACAACGCGCTCGCTGGCGAGGTCATCACGGTCGATTCGGAAACCACCGACGCCCACGCTTATTCCTGGACCTTCCAGCCGATGAAGGGCGGCGGCACGGTGGTGCTGGTCGAAGACATCACCGAGCGGCGCAGCGCCGAAGCGCGCATCATTCGCCTCGCGCGCTATGACGAACTGACCGGCCTGCCGAACCGCGGCAATTTCCGCGACGAGATCGAGCGGCTGTTGACCATCGCCCAGGTGCGCGGCGACATGCGGCCGTCGGCGCTGCTGTTTGTCGATCTCGACCAGTTTAAACAGGTCAATGACACGCTCGGTCATCCGAGCGGCGATCGCCTGTTGTGCGAGGTCGCCGATCGCCTGCAGGCACTGCTGCGCCAGGAAGATCTGGTCGCCCGTTTCGGCGGCGACGAGTTCGTGGTGTTCCAGCAGCATATCGACACCCACGAGGATGCCGCCGTGCTGGCGCGGCGCATCGTCGATCGGCTCAGCGAGCGCTACGTCATCGAACATCATGTAGTTGAGATCGGCGCCAGCGTCGGCATCGCCGTCACTGCGCCCGGCATCAAAGCCGACGTGTTGCTGAAAAATGCCGACATGGCGCTGTTCCATGCCAAGGCCGATGGCCGCGGCACCTATTGCTTCTTCCGCGACGAGATGGCGCGCTCGGTGGAAGCGCGCCGGATTCTCGAGCTCGATCTGCGTCGCGCTTTGGCCAATGACGAGTTCGAGCTGTATTACCAGCCGCTGGTCAATCTCAAGACCGGCCGGATCACCACCTGCGAGGCACTGCTGCGCTGGAATCATCCGATGCGTGGCACGGTGTCGCCGATCGACATCATTCCGGTCGCTGAAGAGATGGGCCTGATCGTGGATCTCGGCCGCTGGATTCTACGCCGCGCCTGTATGGAATGCATGCGCTGGCCCGATGGCGTCAGCGTGGCGGTCAATTTCTCGTCGCAGCAATTCCATCAGCGCGATGTCATCGACGAGGTGCATTACGCGCTGCAAGCGTCGGGGCTGCCGGCCGAGCGGCTGGAGATCGAAATCACCGAATCCTCGCTGATGCGCAACACCCAGTGGACGCTGGACGCGCTGCAGCAGCTGCGGAGTGCCGGGGTGCGCATTGCGCTCGACGATTTCGGCACCGGCTATTCCAGCCTCAGCTATCTGCACAATTTCCCGCTGCAGAAGGTCAAGATCGATCGGTCGTTCCTGGTCGGCATCGAGACACACCGGCCGCTGACGCTGCTGCGCGGCGTCGCGCGGCTCAGTGCCGAACTTGGCATGTCGGTGGTGGTGGAAGGGGTCGAGACCAATGAGCAACTCGAGTTGATCGGCGCTGACGGCACGGTCACGGAAGCGCAGGGCTATCTGTTCAGCCGTCCGGTCCCTGCCAGCCGGATTCGTGAACTGCTGACGGCTTCACACGCCCGCCGCCAGGACGACGGCAAGAGCCGGCTGTTGCCGCTACGCTCGATCGCGTAGCGCGGCGCTCTGGCGCGCCACTGGCGTTAACCCTGAATCGACTCAATCTTTGCGCGAGTATTAACCAAGTGTTAATTTCGTCCCGCAGGGAAGTTGAGCGTGGGGTGGCCAGGTGGGCTCGCTTGAACGGATCGACCAGGAGCAGGCAGCCTTGGGGCGACACGGCAGCCTGCTGGCGCGTGTCGAATATCGGCTCGTCGAAAGCCCGGAAGACCGCGAGGCCATCTATCGGCTGCGTTATCGCGCTTATCTGAGAGAAGGTATGGTCGATCCAGACCCGGTGGGGCTGGTCTTTGATCGCTACGATCAGTTGCCGAATTCCTGGATCGTCGCGCTCTATTTCGATGGCGTGCTGACAAGTTCGCTGCGCATCACCGTTGCATCACGAGATGAACCCGATTGTCCGTCGATGGATGTGTTCGCCGATCTGCTGCGGCCGCTATTGGCCAAAGGCGTGGTGATCGTCGATCCGACGCGCTTTGTCGCCGATCCCGATGTGCTGCGGCTCCCTGAACTGCCTTATCTGACGCTGCGACTTGCCAATCTCGCTTGCGAACATTTTGGCGCGCAGCTCGGGCTGGCGTCGGTGCGCACCGAGCATCAGGCGTTCTATCGCCGGGTGTTCATGACCGCGATGGCGCCGCCGCGCCAATATCCCGGTTTGAAAAAGCCGATCGGTCTGATGGGCATCGATTTTCCGGCGCTGCGCGAGCGCATCTACACCCGCTATCCGTTCTTGCGCTCAAGCAAGGCCGAGCAGCGACAGGTGTTCACGCGCGCGGCGCAGCGCCATGCCCCGTTGTTGCAGCCGGTGCTGCCGGGCGAGCAACGCGCACCCACCGTCTCCAGGCTGTTGCGCGGCTGAGCCGCGTTATCCATGCCGCGGGGTGGTGCGATCCACCATCGCGCCACATTTACCCGGCATTAACCATCACGTCTGCTTTCCGCGACCTCCTGGCATTCGATCGATCCTGGCAACACTCTGTCAAGGTTGACGGAACGTTCGCTTAACCATCGGCCTGTAGACCGGAAGCCAGTCGGACGAAACGTGAGCGTGGAGGCTCCGGAATGAACCAGCAAATGCGAATCCGCCAGGGATTGAAGCTGGCCGCAGTGTTGGCTGTGGCGTTGTCCCTGGGGGCTTGCGCGAACAAAAACCCGCTCGGCGGCGGCAATGGCGCCGATGGCTCTCTGGCCGGTGCCGCTGTGCCGGGCAGCCAACAGGATTTCGTGGTCAATGTCGGCGACCGCGTGTTCTTTGAAAGCGATCAGACCGATCTGTCGCCGCAGGCGATGGCCACGCTCGATAAGCAGGCGCAGTGGTTGCAGATGTACAACCGCTATTCCTTTACCATCGAGGGCCACGCTGACGAGCGCGGCACCCGCGAATACAACATCGCGCTCGGCGCGCGCCGCGCCCAATCGGTGCGCAGCTATCTGGCGTCGCGCGGTATCGAGACCGCACGGATGCGCACCATTTCGTACGGCAAGGAACGCCCGGTCGCGGTCTGCAACGACATCTCGTGCTGGTCACAGAATCGTCGTGCCGTCACGGTGCTGAACGCCGGCTCCTGATCGCGACCAACGTGACATTGCGAAGCCGGCGCTGCAGTGGCGCCGGCTTTTTCATGCGTGGCGCCCGACACATTTTTGGCGTAGTCCAACCTGCAATCTCGGTCGCGCCGCGTATCCGCAGCTAACCAGCAGGCAGCCATGTCATTGAGAACACCTTTGAAGGCCGGTGGCGTCGCCCTTGCCGCAGCGCTCCTCGCCTGTGCGCCGGCTTTGGCGCAAGATCAGGACTACGAAGTCGACCCGGAAATCAGAATCCAGCAGCTGGAACAGAAGCTGCGGGTGCTGACCGGGCAGAATGAAGAATTGCAGTTCCGCAATCGCCGGCTGGAGGATCAGCTCAAGGCGTTACAGGCCGGCGGTGCCGCGCCGGGCCAGCCGGCCGCGGCGCAGGCCATGCCGCCCGCCGCACCGGCGGCGCCCGCGGGCTATCCGCCAGCAGCGCCGAGCGCGGCTGCGCCCTATGGCGGCGCGCCGCAAGCCGCGCCCGCCCGGCCGCAATACGGCCAGCAGCCAGCGCCGATCGCCCAAGATCGAGTGGCCGCGCCCGCGGTGGTGCAGCCGGCGGCACCGGCTCCCACCGGTCGCTCGCGCGGCGATGCGTTCGATCCCAATCAGAATCCGAATGCGCCCGGCGTGCCGCGCGCGCTTGGCGGCGGGCAGATGCCGATGCCGTCCGATGCCTCCGGCGCGCCGGTTGGACGCGCCGCGGCGCCAATCGACCTCAACGCACCGCGCGGCGGCGCGCCTGCGGCCTCGGCTTTGCCGACCGCACCGCCGACCCAGTCGCCCAAGGACGAGTTCGACCTCGGCATCGGCTATATGCAGCGCAAGGACTATGCGCTCGCGGAAGAGACGATGCGCTCCTTCACCCAAAAATACCCGAGCGACCGGATGACCGGCGACGCGCAATATTGGCTTGGCGAGAGCTATTATCAGCGCCAGCGCTATCGCGAGGCTGCCGAGGCGTTTTTGGGCGTCACCACCAAATATGAAAGCTCGGCCAAGGCGCCCGACGCGCTGCTGCGGCTCGGCCAGTCGCTGGCGGCGCTCAAGGAAAAGGAAGCGGCCTGCGCCGCGCTCGGCGAAGTGGCGCGCAAATATCCGCGCGCTTCAAGCAGCGTGAAACAGGCGGTCGATCGCGAACAGAAGCGGGTGAAGTGCTGATCTTCGCCGCTTGAGCTGAGGGCTGCCGGGGCCACCGATCATGCGGGATCACCAGCCACAGCCGGTCTCGTTGCAACAGGCGAGGCGGCTGTTTGCCCCCTGGCTCGACGCGCCGGCAATCGTGCTGGCGGTGTCGGGCGGTCCCGATTCGGTGGCGATGATGTGGCTGGCGGCGCGCTGGCGCCGCGCCCTGAAACGCGGGCCGGCGCTGCATGTCGTCACCGTCGATCACCGCTTGCGGCCCGCTTCGGCGCAGGAGGCCCGCGCGGTGAAGAAGCTCGCCGGTGAACTTGGGCTGCCTCATCGCACGCTGCGCTGGACCGATGACAAGCCGTCGAGCGGCGTGCCGGCCGCTGCGCGCGAGGCGCGCTATGCGCTGCTCGCCAAGGCGGCGCGGCGCGCCGGCGCCAGCCATGTCTTTACCGCCCATACCAGGGACGATCAGGCGGAAACGGTGTTGATGCGGCTGTCGCGCGGCAGCGGCATCACGGGATTGTGTGCAATGGCGCCGCAGACCGAGCGCGACGGCATCATGCTGGCGCGGCCGCTGCTCGAGATCGCCAAGGCCGATCTGATCGCGACCTTGGATAAGGCGGCGATCGATTTCGCGGTCGATCCCAGCAACAGCGATCCGCGCTTCACCCGGCCGCGGCTGCGGCGGCTGATGGTGGAACTGGCCGAGGAGGGTTGCGACGCACCCAATCTGGCGCGGCTGGCGCAGCGGCTGCGCCGCGCCGATCAGGCCTTGCAGCTGATGGCGGAGGGGGCCGAACGCTTCCTGGCGCTGACCGGCGCCGATCCGCGCGATCGCCGCGGCGGCTGGGATGCGCAGGGTTTTGCGGCATTACCGGCCGAAATCCAGCTCCGGCTGCTGCTGCGCTGGCTGGACCGGGTCGGGATCGAGGGCCCGGCGGAACTCGGCAAGGCCGAGGCGCTGCTGGCGGAACTGACCGAGGCGATCGCCGCCAGCGGCAAGCCGGGCGCGCCCCGGATGCGCCGAACCCTGGCCGGGGCGCTGGTGACGCTGGACCGGGGCCGGCTGCGGGTCGAACCGGCGCCGCCGCGCCGGCAGAGCGGCCGCGGCGGTTGCACCACCTCTTAACCACCCCGGCAGCCGCACCATGATTTGCGCTGCGAACACGGCGTGATGCGTTAAATAGTCTTGGACCGTTCCCTTGGCAGCGGCCAGCAGCACACCTAGATTGTCATTTGCGAACCCAAGGATATCCCTCGCAGGTCAGAGACCGGAGGGAGTGGCCACGATCCGCGCGGCCGAGAAGGAAGATCGATGAACGCCAATCTGCGCAATTTCGCCCTTTGGGTCATTATTGTCTTGCTGCTGCTGGCGCTGTTCACGCTCTTTCAGAATCCCGGGCAACGCGTAGCATCGCAGGAAATCTCGTTTTCACAGTTGCTGAGCGAGGTTGATCAGAACCACGTTCGCGATGTCGTGATCCAGGGCAACGAGATCCGGGGCACCTACACCAACGGCACCAGCTTCCAGACCTATGCGCCGAACGACCCGTCGCTGGTGTCGCGGCTCTATAATGGCAAGGTCTCGATCACGGCGAAGCCGCCGGGCGAGAACGTGCCGTGGATCGTGTCGCTGCTGGTGTCGTGGCTGCCGTTCATCGCGCTGATCGGCGTCTGGATTTTCCTGTCGCGGCAGATGCAGGGCGGCGCCGGCAAGGCGATGGGCTTTGGCAAGTCGCGCGCCAAGATGCTGACCGAAGCGCATGGCCGCGTCACCTTTGAGGACGTCGCGGGCGTCGACGAAGCCAAGCAGGACCTGCAGGAGATCGTGGAATTCCTGCGCGACCCGGGCAAGTTCCAGCGGCTCGGCGGCCGGATTCCGCGCGGCGTGCTGCTGGTCGGCCCGCCCGGCACCGGTAAGACGCTGATCGCCCGTGCGGTCGCCGGCGAAGCCAACGTGCCGTTCTTCACGATTTCGGGTTCGGACTTCGTCGAAATGTTCGTCGGCGTCGGCGCCAGCCGCGTGCGCGACATGTTTGAGCAGGCCAAGAAGAATGCGCCGTGCATCATCTTCATCGACGAAATCGACGCGGTCGGCCGTCATCGCGGCGCCGGCCTCGGCGGTGGCAATGACGAGCGCGAGCAGACCCTCAACCAGCTCCTGGTCGAGATGGACGGCTTCGAGGCCAATGAGGGCGTGATCCTGATCGCGGCCACCAACCGGCCCGACGTGCTCGACCCGGCGTTGCTGCGTCCCGGCCGGTTCGACCGCCAGGTGGTGGTGCCGAATCCGGACGTGGTCGGCCGCGAGCAGATCCTGAAGGTGCATGTCCGCAAGGTGCCGCTGGCGCC
Source organism: Rhodopseudomonas faecalis (assembly GCF_003217325.1). Taxonomy (GTDB): domain Bacteria; phylum Pseudomonadota; class Alphaproteobacteria; order Rhizobiales; family Xanthobacteraceae; genus Rhodopseudomonas; species Rhodopseudomonas faecalis. The sequence continues at coordinate 55,905 of NZ_QJTI01000009.1, read as the reverse complement.
GGATATCAACCTGAAGACCATCGCGCGCGGCACCCCGGGCTTCTCGGGCGCCGACCTGATGAACCTGGTCAACGAAGCGGCGCTGATGGCGGCCCGGCGCAACAAGCGCATGGTCACCCAGACCGAGTTCGAAGACGCCAAGGACAAGGTGATGATGGGCGCCGAGCGCAAGTCGCTGGTGATGACCGAGGAAGAGAAGATGCTGACGGCCTATCACGAGGGTGGTCACGCCATCGTCGGCCTCAACGTCCCGGCTTCCGATCCGATCCACAAGGCCACCATCATTCCGCGCGGCCGTGCGCTCGGCATGGTGATGCAGCTGCCGGAACGCGACAAGCTGTCGATGTCGCTCGAGCAGATGACCTCGCGTCTCGCCATCATGATGGGCGGCCGCGTCGCCGAAGAACTGGTGTTCGGTCGGCAGAAGGTCACCTCGGGCGCCGCTTCCGACATCGAGCAGGCCACCCGGCTGGCCCGCATGATGGTCACCCGTTGGGGCCTGTCGGAGGAACTCGGCACGGTGTCCTACGGCGAGAACCAGGACGAGGTGTTCCTCGGCATGTCGGTGTCGCGCACCCAGAACGCGTCGGAAGCGACCGTTCAGAAGATCGATGCCGAGATCAAGCGTCTGGTCGAGGACGGGTACAACGAGGCGACCCGCATTCTCACCGAGAAGCGCGATCATCTCGAAGCCTTGGCCAAGGGTCTGCTCGAGTTCGAAACCCTGACCGGCGATGAGATTACCGACATCATCAACGGCAAGAAGCCGAATCGGGAATCGGTGCTTGAGCCGGCTGGGCCGCGCACCTCGGCGGTGCCGCCGGCAGGCAAGCCGCGGCCGCGCCCGGATACGGGCCTGGAACCGCAGCCGCAGGCCTAACGTCATCTCAAACCCCGCCGGTTTCGGCGGGGTTTTCTTTTGGGCCGTGCCGCGCGCAGTTGGTAGCAAGGCCGCGACGTCGCTGATCAACGTAGCGGCAGCAATGCCCTCCTGCTCAATTTCGCCGCAGTACGCAGCGGCGTCTCGGTTGTCACGCGGTTCTGCGGTAACGAGGACTTGTCAGCAGCCCTGAATAGGTGTTCAGCTCTTTCCCAGACATGAGTGAACGGCGAAGCGCAACTTCAGTCAGCTCACTCCAATCGAGAGAATAGCCGCCCGGATTGCCCAGGCAGGCCGATGGGATGAGGCAGCGCCAATGGTCTATCGGCGAACGCAACAGGTGGTGAAACGCCTCGCAGCGCGGCGCCAGGCGATTCTGGCCGCCGCCCGCGAAGCCGCCGCGGAAGGCGGCATGGCCGCCGTTCAGATCGCGCCGGTCGCCCAGCGTGCCCATGTCGCCGCCGGCACCGTCTATCGCTACTTCCCCTCCAAAGCCGATCTGATTGCCGAACTGATCGCGGAAGTGACCCGCGTCGAATTGCAGGCGATCCGCCGCGCCGCCGATGCCGCGCCCGGACCGTCCTCGGCGCTGGCCGCCGCGGTCACCACCGTCGCCGTCCATGTGCTGTCACACCGCAAACTGGCGTGGGGCATTTTGGCCGAGCCGGTCGATGTCGATGTCAGTGCCTCGCGGCTGGCGAGCCGCCGCGAAATCGCCGGGGAGCTCGAACTGCGGATCGCGGCCGCGGTGCGCGCCGGCCACCTGCCGGCGCAGGACACCGCGCTCGCCGCCACCGCTCTGCTCGGCGCGCTGCATGAGGCCTTGGTCGGGCCGCTCGCCACCGATGATCTCAACGATCCGGCGCGGATGCGCGATGCCGTGCAGACCGTGACGTTGCTGGCGCTGCGCGCGGTCGGGGTGATGGATGCGCGCGCCCGCGGTCTTGTGGTGCAGGCGGTGATGCCAGCGCGAACTTTGCTCGGAGCCTGAACGACGGTAGTCTCGGACCCGCAAGCTGCAGGAGACGTCCGATGACCATCCAGATGCCGGAGCCCGATGTCAGCGTGTTGGCGCGGCGCGATGAGATCATCGCGGCGCTGCGCGAGATCGTGCCGGGCGAGGGCGTGATCTCCAGCGCCGCCGAAATGGTGCCCTATGAGTCGGACGGGCTGATGGCTTATCGCCAGCCGCCGATGGTGGTGGTGCTGCCGAGCACCACCAAACAAGTCTCCCAGGTTCTGAAATACTGTCACGCCAATGGCATCCGCGTGGTGCCGCGCGGCGCCGGCACGTCGCTGTCGGGCGGCGCGCTGCCGCTCGCTGATGGCGTGCTGCTCGGGCTCGGCAAGTTCAAGCGGATTCGCGAGATCGATTTCGATAACCGCGCGGTGGTGGTCGAGCCCGGCGTCACCAATCTGGCGATCACCCAGGCGGTCGAACATGCCGGCTTCTACTATGCGCCCGATCCGTCGTCGCAGATCGCCTGCACGATCGGCGGCAACATCGCGGAAAATTCCGGCGGCGTGCATTGCCTGAAATACGGCATGACCACCAACAACGTGCTCGGCTGCGAGATCGTGCTGATCACCGGCGAGATCATCAAGATCGGCGGCAAATGCACCGAAAGCGCCGGCTATGACCTGATGGGCGTCATCACTGGCTCAGAGGGCCTGCTCGGCGTGGTCACCGAAGTGACGGTGCGAATTCTGCGCAAGCCGGAAACCGCGCGCGCGCTGATGGTCGGCTTTACCGAGATCGAGGCCGCCGGACGCTGCGTCGCGGAGATCATCGGCGCCGGCATCATTCCGGGCGGCATGGAGATGATGGACAAGCCGGCGATCCACGCCGCCGAAGCTTTTGTCCATGCCGGCTATCCGCTCGACGTCGAGGCGCTGCTGATCATCGAGCTTGATGGCCCTGGCGTTGAAGTCGATGAGCTGATCGCGCGCGTCGAGACGATCGCACAACGCTGCGGCTCGACCACCTGCCAGATTTCGACCTCTGAGCAGCAGCGGCTGTTGTTCTGGGCCGGCCGCAAGGCGGCGTTTCCCGCGGTCGGCCGGATTTCGCCGGACTATCTGTGCATGGACGGCACCATTCCGCGCGGCAAATTGCCGGAAGCGTTGGCGCGCATCCGGCAACTCTCGGAAAAATATCAGCTCGGTGTCGCCAATGTGTTCCACGCCGGCGACGGCAATCTGCATCCGCTGATTTTGTATGATGCCAATAAGCCCGGCGAGACCGATCGCGCCGAGGCGTTCGGCGCCGATATTTTGCGGGTCTGCGTCGAGCTTGGCGGCGTGCTGACCGGCGAGCACGGCGTCGGCATCGAAAAACGCGATTTGATGCCGGAGATGTTCTCCGAGATCGATCTCATGCAGCAGCAGCGGCTGAAATGCGCGTTCGATGCCGATGGCTTGCTCAACCCCGGCAAAGTGTTTCCGACGCTGCATCGCTGCGCCGAACTCGGCCGCCTGCATGTGCGCGGCGGCAAGCTGCCATTCGCCGATATTTCGAGGTTTTGAGGTGATCGGTCCCGCGTGTAGCAAACCCGGGCACGCCCTTGTCCCTCCCCCTTGTGGGGAGGGTGGCCCGGCGCAGCGTAGCGCAGCCGGGTCGGGTGGGGGATTGGCTCGGAGCTCGCGTTATCCGCACCCCGGCCTCCGCTTCGCTCGGCCGACCCTCCCCGCAAGGGGGAGGGAGGCAACCTCTGCCTCGGCCGGTAATAGTTTGTCTGTCGTACGAAGCACACCTTTCAACGTCATTGCGAGCGCAGCGAAGCCATCCAGCACCGAGCACGAAGCTGGATGGCGTGGTCGCTCCGCTCCTCGCCATGACGGTGAACGATTGGCTCACCGATCTGATTTGAAGGACGATGTTCGCACGTGGATACGCTGAAACCGCGCGACGCGCAGGATGTGGAACAGGCGGTGGCCGCGGCGATTGCCGCCGAGCAGCCGCTGGAGATCGTTGGGCTTGGCTCGAAGCGCGCCATCGGCCAGCCGATGGCCACCAATGCACTGCTTGACCTGTCGGCGCTCAATGCCGTGGTCAATTACGAGCCGAACGAGCTGATCATCACCGTGCAGGCCGGCGCGCCGCTCGAGGACGTGCTGTCGCTGATCGACTCCCGCAATCAGCAATTGGCGTTCGAGCCGATTGATAGCTCGGCGCTGCTCGGCACGGCGGCGCAGCGCGGCAGCATCGGCGGCATGATCGCCTCGGGCCTCGCCGGGCCGCGCCGCATCAAGGCCGGCGCCGCGCGCGATCATCTGCTCGGTGCCGAGGCGGTGTCGGGCTTTGGCGAGCTGTTCAAGACCGGCGGCAAGGTGGTCAAGAACGTCACCGGCTACGACCTGTGCAAGCTGCTCGCCGGCTCCTGGGGCACGCTGGCGGTGATGACCGAGGTGACGCTTAAGGTGATGCCCAAGCCCGAGGCCGAGCGCACGCTGCTGCTGCGCGGCCTGGACGATGTCGCGGCCGGCAGGGCGATGACCGCGGCGCTCGGCTCGCCCTATGACGTCTCGGGCGCGGCGCATCTGCCGGGATCGGCGCTGCGCGGCGCCGGCGGGGCGCTCGGCGCAATCGGCAAGCCCGAGCAGTCCATGACCCTGCTGCGCCTGGAAGGCACCGCCACCTCGGCGGCGCATCGCGCCGGCTCGCTGGCGCACTTGCTGGCCGGCTATGGCGCGGCCGAACTGTTGGAAGATACCAGCTCAGCGGCGGCCTGGGCCGAGATCCGCGATGTGATCCCGTTCGCGGCCGATGGCCCGCGCGCGCTGTGGCCGATCTGGCGGATCGTCTGCCCACCGGCGGTGGGCGGCGCGTTCGGTCAGGCGCTGGCGCGCGACAGCCAGGGCGAGGTGATCTATGACTGGGGCGGCGGCTTGATCTGGGCGGCGCTGCCGCCGGTCGTCGATGCCAATGCCGGCGTGCTGAGGAAGCGCGTCGAGGCGATCGGCGGCCACGCCATGCTGATCCGCGCACCCGAGCACACCCGCAGCGCGGTCGACGTGTTTCACCCGCAGCCCGCTGGCGTGGCCGCGCTCAATGCCCGGGTCAAGCAGTCGTTCGATCCCAAGCACATCCTCAATCGCGGCCGCATGGTGCGCGGAACGGCGTCATGAAAACCGAATTCACTCCCGCTCAGCTTGCTGATCCCGCCATCGCCGAGGCCGACAAGATCCTGCGCGCCTGCGTGCATTGCGGGTTCTGTACCGCCACTTGTCCGACCTATGTACTGCTCGGCGACGAACTCGATAGCCCGCGCGGCCGCATCTACCTGATCAAGGAGATGCTGGAAAAGGACGCGCCGCCGACCGCCGAGGTGGTGAAGCATATCGATCGCTGCCTGTCGTGCCTGGCGTGCATGACCACCTGTCCGTCTGGCGTCAACTACATGCACCTGGTCGATATGGCGCGGGCGCGGATCGAGGCGCAGTACCAGCGGCCGTTGCCGGACCGCGCCTTGCGCGCGGCGCTCGCCTGGCTGATGCCGAAGCCGCATCTGTTCAGGCTCGGCATGGTGATCGGGCGCTGGGTGCGGCCGCTGCTGCAGCTGGTGCCGACGCCGCGGCCGAAAGGCGGTACGCCGGCGCTGCTGAGCCGCATCAAGGCGATGCTGGCGCTGGCGCCGCGCCAGCTGCCGCCGCCGGGGCCGGCGCTCGGCAGCGTGTTTCCGGCGATCGGGCCCAAGCGCGGCCGGGTGGCGCTGCTGCATGGCTGCGCGCAGCAGGTGCTGGCACCGCGCATCAATGGTGCGGCGATCAATCTGTTGACCCGCCATGGCATCGAGGTGGTGCTGGTCGCCGAGGAGCAGTGCTGCGGGGCGCTGATCCATCATCTCGGCCGCGATGAGGAAACGCTGCGCTACGCGCGCGCCAACATCACGGCGTGGATGAAGGAAGCCGATCGCGGCGGGCTCGACGCCATTGTAGTGACCACGTCAGGTTGCGGAACTGTCATCAAAGACTATGGCTACCTGCTGCGCGATGACCCGGCGTTCGCCGCGCCGGCTGCGAAGATATCGGCGATGGCCAAGGATATCAGCGAATATATCGGAGGCCTGGAGTTGCAGGTCGCCGGCACGCGCGGTGATCTTGTGATCGCGTATCACGCGGCGTGCTCACTGCAGCACGGGCAGAAAATCACCCAGCTTCCCAAAGAATTGCTTTCCAAGTCCGGGTTCGTGGTGAAAGATGTGCCCGAGAGTCATTTGTGTTGCGGATCGGCAGGCACCTATAACTTTCTCCAGCCTGAAATCGCCGGCAAACTACGCGATCGCAAGGTCGCCAATCTTGCCAGCGTTAAGCCGGATATGATTGCTGCCGGCAATATCGGCTGCATGGTGCAGATTGCCAGCGGAACGTCGGTCCCTGTCGTGCACACGATTGAACTTCTCGATTGGGCGACGGGTGGTCCCCGTCCAGGGGTGGAATGAAGCTCCGGTCCGGACCATGCTGACCGCGATAGGTTGGTCGCCTGATGTCTCGTGATCAGATCGATAGGAGGACCACGATGGCGAAGGACAAGGGCAAGAAGGACAAATCGTCCAAGGATAAATCGTCCAAGGACAAGAAGGATAAGAAAGACAAGAAGGCCAAAAAGGCCAAGCGCGAGTTGCTGGCCAAGAAGGGCGCGAAGAAGTCCGACAAGGCCGGCAAGAAGGGCGCTAAGAAGGCTGCGAAGACGCCCGCCAAGAAGGTAACCGCCAAGAAGACCGCCAAGAAGAGCGTGAAGACGGCCAAGAAGGCGACGACGAAGGCTGCAAAAAAGGCCACCAAGAAAGCGGCAAAAAAGTCCGCGAAGAAAGCGGTCCGCAAGGCCAAAGCCAGCAAACCCCGCAAGGCCAAGACCTCCGTGAGCGAAGTCACGGTTGCCGCTGAACAGCCGAGCGTGGCGAAGAAGGCGGTCCGGAAAGCCAAAGCGGTGGAAGCGCCGCCGATCGCCGCCGAGCTGAAAAAACCGCGCAAGCCGCGGGCACGCAAGGCGGCTGCACCGCCGCCGGCCTTGCCGGATTGGCTGACGGCCGAGCCCGAACCCGCTGTCGATGAGTCCCCGCTCGCCTTCGAGGACGACACAGTGCGGGTCGCCAGCGGCGATAGTGGCGACGAGATGCCGTAACGCGCCGGCTGTTTTCCGTGACGCGGAAGGCGTCGCGGATGACGGCGTTGATCAAGCAGGCCGTAGCTCACGCTGCGGCCTGCTTTGCTTTCTGGTAGCGTCGGTTGTGATTTGATCCGAACCAGCAGCTCTGCAGTGCACTGTTACCGCCAAAGCACGGAAGTGATTCGCGGTCGCCGACCCTGCTAACTGCCTCTGCGGGAGTGTGGCAGCCAAACCGCACAGCGCTCAGCGCCGAGTAGTGTTGCGAGGACAAGCCGCCAATTTTGTTGCGCCGCTGCAACATTGGCTAACAACCGAATGCGGTCTGCCCCATTTTGCTCAAAAAGTCGGCAGCTGCTTTTCTTTTTCGCTTCAAACTATCCGGAACCCGCAGCAGATTGCTGCCGTATTGAGTTGCGGGCAGTCGATTGTCGGCTTACGGCGCCGGGATCACACCGTTGTTTAGTGATGGGGAAAACCATGAATAAGACCATTCTCTCAGTCGCAGCGGTGCTGGCGATCGGCGCGGGCTCTGCCTCGGCTGCCGACCTTCCCGCGAAGGTTTATACCAAGGCTCCGGTGCTGGCGCCGGCCTTCAATCCCTGGGACATCGCGTTCGGGACCTCGATCTCGAGCGAGTACCTGTTCCGCGGCATTTCGCAGTCGAACCAGAAGCCCTCGGTGTCCGGCTACTTTGAGCCGCGCTACAACGTCACCAAGGACCTGCAGCTGTACGTCGGCGTGTCGGGCTCGAGCATCTCGTTTGCCAACCGCGCGGCGATGGAACTCGATGTCTACGGCGGTATCCGCCCGACCTTCGGTGCCCTTGCCTTCGACTTCGGTATCTGGGGCTACCTGTATCCGGGTGGGCAGTGCATCGGCGGCTGCCCGGGTGCGGATGTTATCGCCAACGGCAACTTCATGAAGAAGGACGTCAGCTTCTACGAAGGCTACGGCAAGGTGAACTGGACTGTGAACGACATGTTCGCGGTCGGTCTCAACGAGTTCTACACGCCGAGCTTCCTGAACAGCGGCGCCTGGGGTAACTACACCTCGATTACCGGCAAGTTCACCGCGCCGAGCTCGATCTTCGGCTCCAGCGATGTCGGCATGTATGTGTCGGGTGAGTTCGGCCGGCAGTGGCTCGGAACCTCGGATGCGTTCTACGGTACCACCATTGCCAGCCCGACCGGCGGCGGACCGTTCCCGAACGGCATCAAGTACAAGGACTACAATACTTGGAATCTGGGCGTTGGATTCACCTACAAGGTGTTCGCGCTGGATCTGCGTTACACCGACACCGACCTGTCTAAGGCGGACTGCAATGCCTTCACCAGCGACTTCACTGCCGGCTTCAGCGCTGACTACTCGTCGATCAATCCGGGTGGTTATGGCTCCAAGTGGTGCGGTTCGCGCTTCACCGCCAAGCTGTCGGCGGACGTGACGCTGCAGAACAACATCAAGTAAGCCGTTCTCCTCAGGACGACTTGGAAAGGGTGGCGGAGTGATCCGCCGCCCTTTCTTGTTATTTGGTCAGTGACCCGTCATGCCCGCGCTTGTCGCGGGTATCCACGTCTCGAAATCGCTGCAAGATCAAAGACGTAGATGGCCGGGACGAGCCCGGCCATGACGTGCGGAGTGGTTGGTATCAATTGCTGTTGGTAAAAGCCGGTTCGCCGACCGGATCGCGCAGCGCAAAACGATCGCCGTCGCGTTCCATGACGATCTTGCGGCTGTGCATGGCGGTCAGTGTCGAGCGGTGGCCGATCGAGATCAGCGTGGTGCCGGGCAGCCGCTCTTGCAGCAATTGGTACATGGCCGCCTCCGATGGCTCGTCGAGCGAGGCGGTCGCTTCATCCAGAAACAGGAAATCGGGCCGGTGCAGCAGAGCGCGCGCGATGCCGAGCCGCTGCTGTTCGCCGAGCGACAGCATCCGATTCCAGTGGCCATGCTCGGTCGGCCGTTCCGCTAGCGCCGGCAATCCAACCGCGCTGATCGCGGCCGCGATCTGGTCGGGCGGGAAAGTGCCGGCCGCGGCCGGATAGCTGACCGCGATGTCGAGCGCCCCGACCGGGAAATATGGCCGCTGCGGCAGCATCATCATGGTGGCGCCGGCCGGCACCTCGATCTTGCCGGCGCCGAATGGCCAGATGCCGGCAATGCTACGAAACAGCGTGGACTTGCCCGCGCCTGACGGGCCGGTGATCAGCGTGCTGTCGGCGCTCCGCAGTTGCAGCCGATCGACCGCGAGCAGCGGCTTGTGGTCGGGCAGGTCGATGGTGAGGCCGTGCAACGCAATGCCGTCGCGCCCGCCGCTGCCGAGCTGAATGAGATCGGGGCGTGCGCTCAAGCCGGCGGCCTGGTCGATGGCGGTTTCAAAGCCGGCGAGCCGCGCCACCACCGCCTGCCATTCCGCCAAGGTCCGGTAGGCGGTGACGAAGAACGACAGCGCTTCCTGCACGCTGCCGAATGCCGAGGCGGTCTGCATCATGCCGCCGAGCTGCACTTTTTGCGCAAAATAGGCGGGGGCCACCAGGATGTAGGGGAAGATGATCGCCGCCTGCGAATAGCTGGCGGTGAACGCGGTCAGCTTCTTGGTGCGGCTCATGATCTGAAGCCAGTTGCTGACCACGTGGCGGAAGCGTTCGCCAAGCCGTTCGCGCTCGGCCGGTTCGCCGTGCAGCAGCGCGATCTGTTCGGCATTCTCCCGGGCGCGCACCAGATTGAAGCGGAAATCCGCTTCAAAGCGCTGCTGCTTGAAATTGAGATCGACCAGCGGCCGGCCGATCAGATGGGTGAGCAGCGTGCCGAGGATCGCGTAGACCAGCGCGCCCCACACCAGATAGCCGGGGATGTCGTAATCCTGGCCGAACAGATGCAGCGGCGCGGCCTCGGACAGGCCCCACAGGATCACCACGAACGAGGCTAGCGACACGACCGAGCCGAGCAGCCCGACGCCGAGCGCCAAAGTGCGCTCGACAAATAGCTGGGTGTCTTCAGCGATGCGTTGATCGGGATTGTCGGCGGCGTCGCCGAGCAATTGCATCTGGTAGTGGCGCGCCTGATGCAGCCATTCGCCGAGATAGCGCTCGATCATGAAGCGGCGCCAGCGGATCTGCAGCCATTGATTGAGATAGAGCTGATAGACTTTGAGCGCGATATAGATCGCGGCCAGCACGCAGAAGTAACCGATCTGATAGGTGAAGACGTCGAGATTGCGCTCCTGCAGCGCGTTGTAGAAGGTGTTGTTCCAGCGATTGAACAGCACCAGCAGCCCGACCACCGCCAGCTCGATGGCAATCACCGCCGACAGCAGCCCCCAGGCCATCAGCTTGTCGTCGGAGCGGAAATAGGGCGCGGCGATCCGGCCGACGGCCGCCAGTGTTATGCCGATCTTTTTCACGGGATCGAGGTCTCCACGGTGTTGCAGAATTGGCGAGACAAATAGGGCGTTGCGCCGGTTCCGGCGAGCTTCCGATCTTGCTGCGCGCATAAGCAAGCAGCACGGCTGCTACTCGCAATTTTGTGAGCGGCTGGTCCGGTTGCGGGTGGCGTGTTCGCCGCCTGGGTGCCGGTCGCTAGCCAACCCCGGCTTCGGCGGCTAGAACGCGGCTTCGTGACAAGTCTAGAGGATCGAACATGCTGCGCGCCTGGTTTCGTCATATCACTGTTGTCGCTGTGATCGGGATGGCGTTCATCCCCGTGGCGCGGGCGCAGAGCTTTCCATTCGGTCTTGAAATGACGCTCGATGTCGCGCCGATGCCGGGATCGAAGCGGATTCCGACGCTGGAAATCGGCGATGACGGTGAAGTGCTGGTCGAGCTGTGGTGCAAGGGCGGCAAGGGCCGCATCTCGATTGCTGGCGACAGCGTGGTGTTCATCCCCGGTGCGATCGCCGATCGCGGCTGTCCGCCGGCCAAGGTCGAGGCCGATGATGCGCTGCTCAGCGCCCTGACCAACGCCACCAATTGGAGCCGGCAGGGCGATTTCATCACTTTTAGCGGCGCGCAGCCGCTACGCTTCCGCCTCAACACCAATTGAGGCAGGCGTCGCCGCCACTTGCGGCTCTTGCGGCTTGGCCGCGCAGAGCGAGGCGACCTGCTCCGCCAGCATCTGCTGCAAGGCTGCCCTGTCGGCATCGCACAGCGGCGCGACGCCGAGCACGCTGCGCAAAATCCCAACCCCGAGCAGCAGCGACGCGATCAGCGAGGCCGGGGTCTGCGAACTCATTTCCAGCTTGTTGGCCAAAGGCGTGATGAAATTGCGGACCACCACCTCGCGCAGCACGCTGGCCGCTTCCGGGCTGGACAGCGAATGCACCACAATGTCGAGCGGCGCGATTTCATCGGCGTCGCGCACCGGGTCGCGCGCCAGCACGTGATTTGTCAGATCGGTGGCGAGATCGGCCTTGGCGCCGGCAAAAAATCGCTCCGGCTGCAGCGAGGCTTCAACCGCCGCCGCGAACAGTCTTTCCTTCGAACCGAAGCTGCGATGCACATAGGCCACATCAATGCCCACATCAGCGGCGATGTCCCGTAGGCCCGTGGCTTCGTAGGAATGCCGTGAGAAACGCGCAATGGCGGCGTTCAGGATGCGGTCACGGGTTGTGATTTTCACGGGTGCGGATTCACGTTGCATCGGTGGTGGCCGTTATTGTTGTCATCATCCATAATTGAAGACTATTCTAAGAACAGGTCAACAACTGTTGATATAAGTCAAGGTAGTCTAGGGTTTCGATGCGTAGTCGTGAAGTCTTCCGTTGCCTAGGCTGTTGAGAGAAGCGTCGATGACGAAGGATTGGAAGCGCTGGCTGCTCATTGCCAGCGTGGCGATTGCAGCCGGAGGTTATGCCGGCTGGGTGAAATTCGGCACGGCGTCGCTGCCTTCCGGCATCGCCAGCGGTAACGGCCGGATCGAGGCTACCGAAATCGACGTCTCGACCAAAGCGCCCGGCCGGATTCGTGAAATCCTTGTCAAAGAGGGCGACTATGTGACCGCCGGCCAAGTGCTGGCGCGCATGGACACCGATCAGCTCGAAGCGCAGCGCCGCCAGGCTGAGGCGCAGCTGCGCCGCGCCACCATCAGCGTCGAGACCGCCAAGAGCCTGGTCGCGCAGCGCGAGGCAGAGCGGACCGCGGCGGTGGCGGTGATCGCGCAGCGTGAAGCGCAGCTCGATTCCCTGCATCGCAAGCTGGTGCGCGCCGAAACGCTGATCAAGACCAGCGCGGTGTCGCAGCAGGTGCTGGATGACGACCGCGCCAATGAACAGGGCGCGCAGGCCGCGGTCGCCGCGGCGAAGGCGCAGCTCGCGGCCACCGAGGCCGCGATCAGCGCCGCCAATGCGGCGGTGATCGATGCCGCCGCCGCGGTCGATGCGGCGAAGGCGGCGATCGAGAGCATCACCGTTGAGATCAACGACAGCACGCTGAAATCGCCGCGCGATGGCCGCGTGCAATATCGTGTGGCGCAGCCGGGCGAAGTGCTCGCCGCCGGCGGCCGGGTGCTCAATCTGGTCGATCTCGGCGACGTTTACATGACGTTCTTCCTGCCAACCACCCAGGCCGGGCAGGTGGCGCTCGGGGCGCCGGTGCGGCTGGTGCTGGACGCCGTTCCCCAATACGTGATCCCGGCCAAAGTGACCTTTGTCGCCGATGTCGCGCAGTTCACGCCCAAGACGGTCGAGACCGAGGAGGAGCGGCTCAAGCTGATGTTCCGGATCAAGGCGCACATTCCGCACGAGTTGCTGCGCAAATACATCCAGCGCGTCAAAACCGGGCTGCCGGGCATGGCCTATGTCCAGCTTGATCCCAAGGTCGATTGGCCCGCCAGCCTGCACGGAAAACTCGTGCAATGACCCCGATGCCGGGCGGTGCGTCGGCGAAGCCGGTGGTCCGGCTCGGCGGCGTCGGGCTGCGCTATGGCGCCACGGTCGCGCTCGACGGCATTTCGCTCGACATTCCCGCCGACCGCATGATCGGTCTGATCGGGCCGGACGGCGTCGGCAAATCCTCGCTGCTGTCCTTGATCGCCGGTGCGCGCGCCGTGCAGCAGGGTCAGATCGAGGTGCTGGGCGGCGATATCGTCGATTTCCGCCATCGCCGCCGGGTGTGCCCGCGGATCGCCTACATGCCGCAGGGGCTCGGCAAGAATCTCTATCCGACGCTGTCGGTGTTCGAGAATGTCGATTTCTTCGGCCGGCTGTTCGGCCATTCCAAGCGCGAGCGCGAGGCGCGCATCGCCGAGCTGTTGAAAAGCACCGGCCTTGATCCGTTTGCGGATCGGCCGGCCGGCAAATTGTCGGGCGGCATGAAGCAGAAGCTCGGCCTGTGCTGCGCGCTGATTCACGATCCCGACCTGCTGATCCTGGACGAGCCGACCACCGGCGTCGATCCGTTGTCGCGCCGGCAGTTCTGGGAGCTGATCGACAGCATTCGCGCCTCGCGCCGGGGCATGAGCGTGATCGTCGCCACCGCCTATATGGAAGAGGCGGCGCGCTTCGATTGGCTGGTGGCGATGAATGCCGGCAAGGTGCTGGCCACCGGCACGCCGGATCAGCTGCTGCAGCAGACCGGCGCCAACAATCTCGATGCGGCCTTCATTGCGCTGCTGCCGGAGGAAGAACGCCGCGGCCATGCCGAAGTGGTGATTCCGCCGCGGCCGGCCATGGTCCGCAGCGAACCGGCGATCGAAGCCGAACATCTCACCATGCGCTTCGACAGCTTCACCGCGGTCGATAACGTCTCGTTCCGGATCGAGCGCGGCGAAATCTTTGGCTTCCTCGGCTCCAATGGCTGCGGCAAGACCACCACCATGAAGATGCTCACCGGCCTGTTGGCGGCGAGCGAAGGCAAGGCCAAGCTGTTCGGCGGCGAGGTCGATCCGCGCGACATGGCGATCCGGCGCCGCGTCGGCTACATGTCGCAGGCGTTCTCGCTGTATAGCGAGCTGACGGTGCGCCAAAATCTCGATCTGCACGCCCGGCTGTTCCAGATGGCGCCGCAGGCGATTCCGGCCCGCATCGTCGAGATGTCGCAGCGCTTCGATCTGGTCGAGGTGATGGACGAATTGCCGGACGCGCTGCCGCTCGGCATCCGGCAGCGGCTGTCGCTGGCGGTGGCGATGATCCACTCGCCCGACATTCTGATCCTGGACGAGCCGACCTCCGGCGTTGATCCGGTGGCGCGCGACGGCTTTTGGCAGATCCTGTCCGACCTGTCGCGCAAGGACAATGTCACGATCTTCGTCTCGACCCACTTCATGAATGAGGCGGAGCGTTGCGACCGCATCTCGCTGATGCATGCCGGCAAGGTGCTGATCAGCGACAGCCCGGACAAGATCATCGCCTCGCGCAGCGCGGCCTCGCTGGAAGACGCCTTCATCGCCTATCTGGAAGAAGCGATCGGCGAAACCGCGGCGCCGAGCCCGGCGCCCAGCGCGGCGCCTGTTGCCGCAGCAGCCCCCGCGCCGGTGGCGGCCGCGCCGCGGCGAGGCTGGGTTGCGGCGCTGCGGCGCTGGTTCGATCCGCGGCGGATGTTTGCCTATACGCGGCGCGAGGCGCTCGAGCTGCGCCGCGACCCGATCCGCGCCGCGATGGCGATGCTCGGCAGCGTGGTGCTGATGTTCGTGCTCGGCTACGGCATCAATCTCGACGTCGAAAAGCTGTCGTTCGCCGCGCTCGACCGCGACGACACCGGCATCAGCCGCGATTACATTTTGCAGATTGCCGGCTCGCGCTATTTTTCGGAAAAGGCGCCGATCACCGACTACGCCGATCTCGACCGGCGAATGCGCAGCGGCGAGCTGACGCTGGCGATCGAGATTCCGCCCGGGTTTGGTCGCGACGTATCGCGCGGCCAAAAGGTCGAAATCGGCGCCTGGATCGACGGCGCCATGCCGGCGCGGGCCGAGACCACCCGCGGCTATGTGCAGGCCATGCATCTCAGCTGGCTGACCCAGAAGGCGCGCGAGATCTATGGCGACGCCGCGGCGGTCGGCAAATTCCAGATCGCGATGCGCTATCGCTACAATCCCGGCGTCAAGAGCTTGGTGGCGATGGCACCGGCGGTGATTCCGCTGTTGCTGCTGATGATCCCGGCAATGCTCGCCGTGCTCAGCGTGGTGCGCGAAAAAGAACTCGGCTCGATCATCAATTTCTATGCGACGCCCACCACACGGCTGGAATTCTTGGTCGGCAAGCAGTTGCCCTATATCGCCTTGGCGATGCTGAACGCGGTGCTGCTGACCGCATTCGCGATCGTGGTGTTCCAGGTGCCGTTCACCGGCAGCTTTATCGCCTTCACCTGCGGCGCGCTGCTCTATGTCGCGATCGCCACCGCGATCGGCCTTGTGCTGTCGACCTTCATGAAAAGCCAGATCGCGGCGATCTTCGGCACCGCGCTGATCACGCTGATCCCGGCGATCCAGTTCTCCGGCCTGATCGATCCGGTGTCGTCGCTGCAGGGCTTTGGTGCCTTGATCGGCCAAGTGTACCCGACGACCTATTTCGTCAACATCACCCGCGGCGCGTTCTCCAAGGCGCTCGGCCTGTCCGACATGTGGTCGTCATTCGTGCCGCTGTTGATCACCGCGCCGCTGCTGGTGGTGCTCGGCACCGTGCTTTTGAAAAAGCAGGCGAGGTGAGCCATGCGCCTGGCCAACATCCTGCAACTCGGCATCAAGGAGCTGCGCGGCCTGCTGCGCGATCCGATGCTGATCGCGCTGATCATCTATGCCTTCACCGGCTCGATCTATGTCGGCTCCAAGGCGATCCCGGAATCCTTGAACCATGCGGCGATCTCGATCGTCGATGAAGACCGCTCGCCGGTGTCCTCGCGGCTCGTGACCGCGTTCACGCCGCCCTATTTCTCGGTGCCCAAGCTGATCTCGCAGCACGAGATGGACCGGCGCATGGACGCGGGCATGGACACGTTCGCGATCGACATTCCGCCGCAGTTTCAGCGCGATCTGCTCGCCGGCAAGTCGCCGACCATCCAGCTCAACATCGACGCCACCCGCATGACCCAGGCGTTCACCGGCGGCGGCTATGTGCAATCGATCGTCACCAGTGAACTGAACGAGTTTCTGAGCCGGCACCGCGCGGCCACCAGCGTTCCGGTCGAACTGGCGCTGCGGGTGCGGTTCAACGCGCAGATCAACAAGGGCTGGTTCGGCGCCATCAACGAGCTGATCACCGCCATCACCATGCTGTCGATCATCCTGACCGGTGCCGCACTGATCCGCGAACGCGAGCACGGCACCATCGAGCATCTGTTGGTGATGCCGGTGACCCCGCTCGAAATCATGGTCAGCAAGATCTGGTCGATGGGGCTGGTGGTGCTGGTCGCCTCGGCGATTTCGCTGCTGTTCGTGGTCGAGGGCGTGCTGGCGGTGCCGATCCAGGGCTCGATGGCGCTGTTCCTGTTCGGCGTGGTGCTGCATCTGTTTGCCACCACCTGCATGGGCATTTTCCTCGCGACCGTCGCCGGCACCATGCCGCAATTCGGCTTGCTGCTGATGCTGACGCTGCTGCCGCTGCAGGCGCTGTCGGGCGGGCTGACGCCGCGCGAGAGCATGCCGCAGATCATTCAGGACATCATGCTGCTGGCGCCCAACACCCATTTCGTGTCGATGGCGCAATCGATCCTATTCCGCGGTGCTGGCCTTGATGTGGTGTGGCCGCAATTGCTGGCGCTGCTGGCGATCGGCTCGGTGCTGTTCGTGTTCTCGCTCGGGCGCTTCCGCCGCTTCCTGCGTTGACCGCGTGGCCTGGTTCGGCGCGAAACATTTCAAAAAAATGCAATTCTAGGTAGTTGCTCAAATGTCGGCTCAATTGCTGTCATTTGATTAGTTGCCGTCCGGGAAAAACCCGACCGCAAAGACTTTGGCGCCTTCCGTTTTTATTAAGACAAGTTGTCGTAAAACTACGGGGTCCTTCGCTAGTTGGAATGGCGCCAGATGTCATCATCGATCAAGCCGACGAGTGTCGAACGGTTGTTCGACACTGACGACATCATTGTATCGAAAACCGATTTGAAAGGGCGGATCACCTACGCCAACCCGGTGTTCTGCCGCATTGCAGGGTATGACGAAGATGAGCTGCTCGGTCAGCCGCACAGCATCATCCGTCATCCCGACATGCCGCGCTGCGTGTTCAAGCTGCTGTGGGATACGCTTGAAGCGCGCCGCGAGATTTTCGCCTACGTCAAGAACATGGCGAGGAATGGCGACTTCTACTGGGTATTCGCCCATGTGACGCCGTCCTACGGCGCTTCCGGTGAGGTGGTTGGCTATCACTCCAATCGCCGGGTGCCGGACCGTCGTGTGCTGGCTGCGATCGAGCCGCTTTATGCCGAACTGCTGCGGGAAGAGCAGTCGCATCGCAACGGCAAGGATGCGCTGGCCGCAGGATATCGCCGCCTTTTGGATTTCGTGACAACAAAGAACATGAGCTATGACGAGCTTATCTTCGCTCTCTAAGATCGGTATCGGTTTGGCGATCGCCGCCGCGGGCGTGGTGCTCGCCGCCGGCTCTGCGCTGGCGGGGATCTTCAAT
The DNA here is from genome assembly GCF_003217325.1 of Rhodopseudomonas faecalis. Taxonomy (GTDB): domain Bacteria; phylum Pseudomonadota; class Alphaproteobacteria; order Rhizobiales; family Xanthobacteraceae; genus Rhodopseudomonas; species Rhodopseudomonas faecalis. The sequence goes on along the minus strand of NZ_QJTI01000009.1, from coordinate 38,367 downwards.
CTGCAGATCGTCGCGCTGGTTGCCGCGCTGGCCGGCCTGGGCCTCGCCTTGTCCGGCCTGTTGCGGCTGAACGCGGCACTCGCCGAGGTCACGACGGTCTGTGCTAGGCTGTCCAAAGGGGATTTTGAAGCGCGCCTGCAAGGCTGCCGCGAGCACGGCAAGTTCGGCCTGATGCGCGAGTCGTTCAACGACATGATCGACCGCTGCGACGCCTTCGTGCGCGAGGCCGGCGCCGCGATGGCCGCAGTGCGCGACAACAAGTACTATCGCCACATCCTGCCGCAGGGTTTGCACGGTTCGCTGCGCATCGCGAGCCAGACCATGAACGAGGCGATGCAGGTGATCGAACGCCGCGTCGCCGCTTTCAACGCTAACACCGATCGGTTCGAGGGCGCGATCAGCGAAGTGATCGAAACCGTGTCGTCGGCCTCGGGCAATATGGGCACCACCGCCGGCAGCCTCGGCCGCGGCGCCACCGCAACGCGCGAGCGCGCCAATGCGGTGTCGGCTGCGTCGCATCAGGCTGCCGCCAATATGGAGACGGTGGCCGCCGCGACGGCTGAACTGTCCGGCGCCGCTCATGAGATTTCCCAAAATGTCAGCCGGTCGGCGCAGATCGCGCGCGATGCGGTCGAGCAGGTCGAGCAGGCACGGCAGACCGTCGGCAGCCTGAACACGGCCACCGACCGGATCGGTTCGATTGTCGAACTGATCGAGGAGATCGCCTCGCAGACCAATCTGCTGGCGCTCAATGCGACCATCGAAGCGGCGCGCGCCGGCGAGGCGGGGCGTGGCTTCTCGGTGGTCGCGCAGGAAGTGAAGTCGCTGGCCGCGCAGACCGCGCGCGCCACCCAGGATATCGTGGTCAGCATCAACGAAGTGCAGACCACCACCAAAGCGGCGGTCGATGCCATCTCGATGATCGGCGGCGCGATCGGTCAGGTCGATGAGATCACCCAGCGGGTGGCCGAGGGCGTGCAGGCACAAACGCTGGCGACCGGCGAAGTGGCGCGCAACATCGAGCAGGCCTTTGCCGGCATCCGCGAGATCTCCGGCAATATCCAGGCGGTCAGTGCCGACGCCGGCGAGACCGAGCAGCACGCCGAGACCACGCTACGCGCCTCGGGCACGCTCGCGGAACAATCGACCTCGCTCGGCGAAGCGGTGCGCGAATTCCTGCGCTCGCTACGTCAGGGACCACGCGCCGAGCGCGCGGCGTAATCGCCGCGCCACCGAGTGCCCGCTAATCGTTTGCATTATCGCGGCGATTGCCGCGGCTGAACGACGCACAGCTTGCAAGCTACGCGCGAAATCGCGCTATTCGGATTAACTCCGAGTAATGTGCAACTATCGGGTCATGACTCGATCGCAGCTCCGTGGCATAGACTGCCGGGGGCCCTCAGAAACTTCAGGAAAAAAGCATGACGACAACCGATTCCACCGCCAGTAGCTCGGGCAACTACGACAGCGTCGCGATTGCACTGCATTGGATCATTGCGCTGTTCATCATCGCGCTGGTGACCAGTGCGCAGATCGCCAGCGGCATGGAAGGTCCGCAGCGTGGCGCGATCTTGGGGTGGCATAAGGCCGGCGGCGTGATCGTGCTGTGCTTGGTGCTGCTGCGTTCGCTGTGGCGTATCACTCACCCGGCGCCCGAGCCGATCAAGACCTCGCCCGGACTCGACTTGATCGCCAATGTGGTGCACCGCGTGTTCTATCTGCTGCTGTTGGCGATGCCGATCTCCGGTATTCTGATGTCGTTCTACTTCGGTCGCGGCATCGACCTGCTCGGCATCCCGCCGCTGCTCGAGAAGAACGTCGAACTCGCCAAGACCTTCGGCGCTGCTCACGGCATGATCATGAATGCCATTATGGCGCTGGTGCTGGTGCACGTGTCGGCCGCGCTGTGGCATCACTACGGCCGCCGCGACGGTACGCTGGCCCGCATGGTGCCGTGGCTGCGCCGCTCGGCGAACTAAGTACCACTGGCCATTGGGCCGTGTTCTGGCCGCGCGTCATGCATGTGACGCGCGGCCTTTTCGTTTGCGGCGCTGCAATCAGCGCCCTCGTCACAAAACTGTCATACGTCATTCAGGTTGTTTGCTTTCTTGAAAGCAACCACATTGCGATGCTAGAAATTCGGCGCACACAGCAAGGCTAGGCGTCGCGTTGTAGACGCCGTGGTTGGACGTTGATGGTCAGATCCACCAACAGCGCCGTTCGACAGGATGCGGCGCCCGCAGTCTCCGAGCGTCAGCAAAGCCGCGTTGCCAAACGCGCCGCTGCAGCGAAGCCTGCGGTGAAATCGGAACCGATCGAGCTGCCGCAAGACATCGATAGCAGCACCGCGTTTCAACTGATCGCGGCATCGATCTTCCGGCAGGTGGGCGCCAATGAGGGCGCGGTGCGCTCCGCCAATCCACAAGGCGTGCATCAGATGCGCATCGGCTTGCGCCGCATGCGCGCGGCGATCTCGGTGTTTGCGCAACTGGTCGATGATCCCGAAACCACCCGGCTCAAGCAGGAGCTGCGCTGGCTCACCGGCCGGCTCGGCCCGGCGCGCGATCTGCATCTGCTGGCGCTGCGGCTAAGGCGCGCGCGCGGCGCGGCGCCCGAGCGGCAGAAGCGGCTGCAGGTGGTGGAGACGATGCGCAATGAAGCGCTCGCCACCGCGATCGCCGCGCTGGCCACGGATCGCTACCGCAAGCTGCAAACCGACGTTTGGGCTTGGATCGAGGCGGGGGATTGGCTGGGCGGCGCCGCGCGCCGCCAAGTGCCGCGCCGGGCGCGGGATTTCGCCGATGCCGTGCTGGCCAAGCGGGCCCGCAAGATCGCGCGCCGCGCCCGTGAGCTCGAGGCGCTCGACGTCGAAGGCCGCCATCAGCTCAGAATCGCGGCCAAGAAGCTGTACTACGCGATGGGCTTTTTCGAGTCGCTCTATGACGGCCGCAAATCGCGCGAGCGGATGGCGGACTATCAGCGCAAGGTGAAGGAGCTGCTCGATCACCTCGGCGCGCTCAACGATCTTGCCGTGCAGCAACAGCTGACCGGATCGCTGACGCCGGTGGTCCGGCAGTCCGACGGCCTGGCGGTGATCGCGCCGTCACGCCATGAACGCACCAAGACCGAGCGGCTGCTGAAATCGGCCGGGCGCGCCGGCCGGGAGCTGGCCGACGCGAAATCGTTCTGGGATTAGCGCCGTGCGGGCTCCGATCGGATCGGAGCCGCCGGGCGCGATCACCTCCCCCGGCGCTTCCGTCAGCGGAACGCGTGGCCGGGGGCGATGCCGAGCTTCTTGAACACCATCGCCGCCGGGCAGAACCCGGTGAACGCCGCCTGGATCATGTTCAGGCCGGCAAAGGCCGGCAGCAGGTACCAATAGGGGCTCACCAGCCAGCCAAGCGTCAGGCCGGTCAGGATCACCACACCGGCAAAGGCGAGCACGGCTTTGTCGAGATTCATGCGAGTTCCTCCAAACTGTTTCCGGGCACGATTGCCCTGTCGTCTTGACGCTATATTCGAATATCCGTATATACGCAACTATGAAAACAAAAGCTGAATTGATGGAAGCTGCCGCCGACCAGGCCAGCGAATTGCTGAAAGCGCTGTCAAACCGGCATCGGCTGATGATCGTGTGCCAGCTGCTCGACGGCGAGCGCTCGGTCGGCCAGATGGCGGAGGCGCTCGGCTTGCGGGACTCCACGGTGTCCCAGCATCTCGCTTTGCTGCGCAAGGATGGCCTGGTTGCCTGCCGGCGCGACGCGCAGACCATCTTCTATTCGATCGCGAGCGGACCCGCGCGCGAGGTGCTGAGCACGCTTTACAAGGTGTTCTGCCCCGAGGCGCCAACGACATCCAACGAGGCATGACAGTGATGCGGCACAGAATGACATTCGGACTCACCGCCATGATGATGGTCGCGGCGACCAGCGCGCAGGCTGAGAGCGTCACCGTCGCGCAGCGCTCGGTGGCCGATGAAAAGGCGGTGTTCGCCACGGTGGAGAGCACCAGCGTGGTGCCGGCCCGCAGCCGGATCGGCGGCACCATCATCGACCTCGACGTGCGCGAGGGCGACGCGGTCACGCAAGGGCAGCGCATCGCCACCGTCGCCGACGACAAGCTGGCGCTGCAATTGAAGTCACTCGATGCGCAGATCCGCGCGCTGCAGGCGCAGGCCAGCCAGGCGCAGATCGACTTCACCCGCGTCGAAGGGCTGGTCGAGCGCGGCACGCTGCCGCGCGTCAAGCTCGACGAGGTACGCACCGCGCTGAACGTCGCCGAAAACGGCCTGCGCGCGAAAACCGCCGAACGGGCGGTGATCCAGCAGCAGACCGAGGAAGGTCAGGTGCTGGCGCCGGCCGCCGGCCGGGTGCTGCGCCGGCAGGCGGTCGCGGGTTCGGTAGTGCTGCCCGGCGATCCGGTGGTGATGATCGCCCAGCAGGATTTCAAGCTGCGGCTGCGCGTGCCGGAGCGCCACGCCCGTTTCCTGAAAGCCGGCGACGGCATTCGCATCGACGGCGAAGCCTTTGCCGATGGCAAAATGCGCACCGGCACCGTCGATCTGGTCTATCCGCAGATCGAGGACGGCCGCGTGATCGCCGACGCCCGGTTCGACAATCCGCGCGAATATTTTGTCGGCGATCGGCTGCGCGTTTGGATTTCCGGCGGCGACCGCACCAGCTTCGTGGTGCCGGCTTCCTATGTGCTGACCCGGTTCGGCATCGACTATGTGCAGCTCAAGCGCAATGGCACGATCGCCAATGTGCCGGTGCAGCGCGGTCGGCCGCTGCCGAGCGCTGAGCAACCCGATGGCATCGAAATCCTGTCCGGTGTGCGCGCCGGCGACGAGCTGGTGCGGCCGTGAAACTTGGATTGTCTGGAAAACTGACCCGCGCCACCATCGGCTCGCCGATGACGCCGCTGTTCCTGCTGGCGGCGCTCGCGGTCGGCTTGATGGCTCTGGTGCTGATCCCGCGCGAAGAAGAACCGCAGATCAGCGTGCCGATGGTCGATATTCGCGTCAACGCCGACGGTCTGCGCGGCCCCGACGCGGTTGAACTGGTGACCAAGCCGCTGGAGACGATCGTCAAATCGATCGACGGCGTCGAGCACGTCTATAGCCAGACCGAGGACGACCGCGTGCTGGTGACGGCGCGCTTCCTGGTCGGCACCACTGCCGAGGACGCGATCTTGCGCGTGCACGAAAAGGTGCGCGCCAATTACGATCGGATTCCGGTCGGCATCCCCGAGCCGCTGATCATCGGCCGCGGTATCAATGACGTCGCGGTCACGGTGCTGACGCTGTCGCCGCGCCCCGAGGTCGCCGAGCGCTGGACCGACAAGGATCTGTTCGAGCTTGCCGACAAGCTGCGCTCCGAACTGATGAAGGTCGATAGTATCGGCCTGACCTATATCGCCGGCGGCGCCGCGCAGCAGATCCGCGTCGAGCCCGACACCGAAAAGCTGTCGCTGTTCGGCGTCACGTTGCAGCAACTCGTTGCCAAGGTGAAGGACGCCAACCGCTCGTTCCTGGCCGGGCCGGTGCGTGATGCCGGCACGGTGCGCAGCGTGTCGGCGGGGCAGACCCTGTCCGGCATTCCCGATATCGGCATGCTGCTGATCACCACGCGCGATGGCCGCCCGGTCTATGTCAAGGACGTGGCTTCGGTGGTGATCGGTCCCAACACGGTCGAGCGCCGGGTCTGGAACGAAGCGCCGGACGCCAACGGCCAGTGGCAGCGCGTGCCCGCGGTGAGCGTGGCGCTCGCCAAGCGCGCCGGTGCCAACGCCGTGGTGGTGGCCGAGGAGATCGCGCAGCGCCTCGACACCCTGAAGGCCCGGCTGATCCCGGCCGACGTTCAGGTTACGGTGACGCGCGACTATGGCGATACCGCCAACGAAAAAGCCAACGAACTGCTGCTGCATCTTGGCATCGCCACCCTTTCGATCGTGGTGCTGATTGCGGTGGCGATCGGCTGGCGCGAAGCGCTGGTGACCTTGGTGGTGATCCCCACCACGATTCTGCTGACGCTGTTTGCCGCCAATTTGATGGGCTACACCATCAACCGCGTCAGCCTGTTCGCGCTGATCTTCTCGATCGGCATCTTGGTCGACGACGCGATCGTGGTGGTGGAGAACATCGCGCGGCACTGGGCGATGCGCGACGGCCGGCCGCGTGAACAGGCCACCATCGAAGCGGTCGCCGAAGTCGGCAACCCGACCGTGGTCGCGACGCTGACGGTGGTGGCGGCACTGCTGCCGATGCTGTTCGTGTCCGGCTTGATGGGGCCGTATATGGCGCCGATCCCGGCCAATGCCTCGGCGGCGATGGTGTTCTCGTTTTTCGTCGCCATGGTGGTGGCGCCGTGGCTGATGGTGCGGCTGGCGCCCAAGCGTCTGGTGATGACCGGCGGTCACGACGATCATGGCGGCCATGACGAAGGCCGGCTCGGCCGGCTGTATCGGCGGTTCGCAACGCCGATCGTCGCCAGCCGCCGCTCCGCCTGGCTGTTCCTGATCGGCGTCGGTCTCGCCACGCTGGCATCGATGGTGCTGTTCGCCACCAAGTCGGTGACCGTCAAGCTGCTGCCGTTCGACAATAAGAGCGAGATCGCGGTGGTGGTCGATCTGCCCGAGGGCGCCAGCCTGGAAGACACCGAGCGCGTGCTGCTCGGTGCCGCCAACATCGCGCGCGGTCTGCCGGAAGCGCGTTCGATCCAGACCTATGCGGGCACGCCGGCGCCGTTCAATTTCAACGGCCTGGTGCGGCACTATTATCTGCGTGAACGTCCGGAGCTGGGCGAGCTGCAGGTCAATCTCGCGCCGCGTGGTGATCGCAAGCGCGCCAGCCACGACATCGCGCTCGATCTGCGTCAGCAGCTCAAGGGGCTGCAGGCGCCGGCCGGCACCAGCATCAAGGTGGTCGAGGTGCCGCCGGGACCGCCGGTGCTGGCGACGCTGCTCGCGGAAATCTACGGTCCGGACGCCGCCACGCGCCGTGCCGTCACCCAGGAGGTCAAGAAGATCTTCGGCAAGGTGCCGTTCATCGTCGATATCGATGACTCGATCGGCGAGCAGCGGCCGCGGCTGCGGCTGGTGATCGACCAGGACAGTCTGGAATTCTTCGGCGTCGAACAGCGCGATGTCTATGACACCATCCAGACGCTGTTCAGCGGCGTGCCGGTCGGCTACTCGCACCGCGGCGAAGATCGCAATCCGATCGAAATCGTGGTGCGGTTGCCCAAGAGCGGCCTGACCTGGAACGAAGCCTTGGCGGCGACGCCGGTGCCGGCCAACACCGTGCCGGGCAGCAAGACCGTGGTCGAGCTTGGCCAAGTGGTGAAGGCGGTGCGCGAAGATGGCTCGCCGCTGATCTTCCGGCGCGACGGCCGCTTCACCGACATGGTGATGGCCGAACTCGCCGGACGGTTCGAGGCGCCGCTCTATGGCATGCTGGAAGTCGGCAAGCTGATCGACGCCCATGATTGGGGCAATCTGCCGAAGCCGACCATCAGCATGTACGGTCAGCCCAAGGACGAGTCCAAGCCGTCGCTGCTATGGGACGGCGAATGGGAGATCACTTATGTCACGTTCCGCGACATGGGGGCGGCGTTCGGCGCGGCGATCCTCGGCATCTATGTGCTGGTGGTGGCGCAGTTCGGCAGCTTCCGGCTGCCGCTGGTGGTGCTGACGCCGATCCCGCTGACGCTGATCGGCATCCTGCTCGGCCACTGGCTGTTCGGCGCGCCGTTCTCGGCGCCGTCGATGATCGGCTTCATCGCGCTCGCCGGCATCATCGTGCGCAACTCGATCCTGCTGGTCGATTTCATCCGCCATTCCGGCGGCGAAGGAAAATCGCTGCGCGAGACCGTGCTCGATGCCGGCGCGATCCGGTTCAAGCCGATTCTGCTCACCGCACTGGCGGCGATGATCGGTGCGGCGACGATTTTGCTCGATCCAATCTTCCAGGGTCTGGCGATCTCGCTGCTGTTCGGCCTCGCGTCATCGACCTTGCTGACCGTGCTGGTGATCCCGGCGATCTATATCGCGCTGCGCGGTGACCGTCCGGCAGCGACGCCGAGCAGCACCACGACTTAACTGAACCGGCTTCAACTCCGGTCTAGCCACAAGGGCCGCGGCCTCGTCATCAAGGTCGCGGCCTTTGCTTTTGCAGATCAGCTCTCAATGATGGGCTGCAACTGTCGGTGCGAACGTTCGTCGTTGCAGTGTTGATACCACTCCGCACGTCATGGCCGGGCTCGTGCCGGCCATCGACGCCTTTGATCTTGTGGCGATTTCAAGACGTGGATGCCTTGCGACAAGCGCGGGCATGACGGCCATTGGTACCAGCCGATGGTCGTGCGACCGTTGCGTAATGCAGCGCGCTGTTGGTTCGGTGATCGTGACGCGCTGTGACACTATGACCGAGCTTGGCATTGCGTGGCCGCGTTGCCTTTCGGCTGCGCGGTCGCATGATGAGATTCAGCACTCCATCAACATCCGAGTGCTGATGAGTATGGTGAATTGCGGTCGCTACCCAATGCCGTCGCAAGAACGCGGCTTCGTGATCTCTCGGCGATAAAATCGACGTTCTACCAAGCGGATAGCGCTGTTGGCGACCGGCCTTCGCGAGCCGGCGTCCGGCATCTTTATGCGGCCCTTATGCGGCCGATCATAAATCCGCATCGCTTCCTTATGAAGCCAGTCTTACCAGCATTCGGATTCGACCCTTTTGGAGGCTTCGATGCTCGATCTCTTCATGCTTGGTCTTGGCCTTGGTCTGTTCGTCGCGACCATTGGCTACACCTATGTCTGCGAACGCTTTTGAGGTGATGCCATGTCTTTCGACCTTGCGCTCGCGGCGGCGGTAGCCGGCGCGCTGCTCGGCTACCTCGTCTATGCGCTGCTGCGCCCCGAGAAATTCTAGGAATGCGTGATGAATCTCTATGATTGGCTGCAAATCGCAGCATTCTGCACCGTGCTGGTGGCGCTGACGCCGCTGCTCGGTGCCTATCTCACGCGCGTGTTTGATGGTCAGCGCACTTGGCTTTCGCCTGTGCTGCGGCCGATCGAAATCGTGCTGTACCGCGTCGCCGGCGTTGATCAAAAACAGGAACAGCATTGGGTGTCGTACACCATTGCGCTGCTGCTGTTTCATGTCGCGGGCTTTCTGTTCCTGTATCTGCTGCTACGCCTGCAAGCGCTGCTGCCGCTCAATCCGGCGGGGCAGGGGCCTGTTGCGGCTGATCTGACGTTCAACACCACGATGTCGTTTCTGACCAATACCAATTGGCAGAACTATGGCGGCGAATCGACGATGTCGTATCTGTCGCAGATGCTCGGCCTCACGGTGCAGAACTATCTGTCGGCGGCGAGCGGCATTGCGATCTCGCTGGCGCTGGTTCGCGGCTTCGCCCGTGCATCCTCGCATACGGTCGGCAATTTCTGGGTCGATGTCACCCGCGCCACGCTCTATGTGCTGATGCCGATCTGCGTGCTGCTGGCGCTGTTCTTCGTCTGGCAGGGCATGCCGCAGACTTTGAACCCGTACGTCGAAGCGACCACCCTGGAAGGCGCCAAGCAGACCATTGCGGTCGGCCCGGTGGCGTCGCAGATCGCGATCAAGTTGCTCGGCACCAATGGCGGCGGCTTCTTCAACGCCAACGCCTCCCATCCGCTCGAGAATCCGACCGCTCTGTCGAACAATATGCAGATGCTGGCGATCCTGATGATCGGCGCGGCACTCACCAATGTGTTCGGCCGCATGGTCGGCAATCAGCGCCAGGGCTATGCGATCTTCGCGGCGATGGGCGTGCTGTTCCTGGCGGGCGTTGTGGTCTGCTACGGGGCGGAATCCTACGGCACCCAGACGTTGCAATCGCTCGGCCTGAGCGGCGGCAACATGGAAGGCAAGGAAGTCCGGTTCGGCATCGTCGGCTCGGCGTTGTTTGCGGTGGTCACCACCGCGGCGTCGTGCGGCGCGGTCAACTCGATGCACGACTCTTTCACCGCGCTCGGCGGCATGATTCCGCTGATCAATATGCAGCTCGGCGAGATCGTGATCGGCGGCGTCGGTGCCGGCCTGTACGGCATGCTGCTGTTCGTGATCCTCACCATTTTCCTGGCCGGCCTGATGGTTGGGCGCACCCCGGAATATGTCGGCAAGAAGATCGAAGCGCGCGAAGTCAAAATGGCGATGCTCGCCATTCTGGTGCTGCCGCTGATGATTTTGGGCTGGACCGCCATTGCGGTGGTCTATCCGCCGGCAGTGGCGTCGATCGCCAATCCGGGCCCGCATGGCTTTAGCGAGGTGCTGTACGCCTTCACGTCGCAGACCGCCAATAATGGCTCGGCCTTTGCGGGGCTCACTGGCAACACGCCGTTCTACAACGTGGCTGGTGGCATCGCGATGTTCGTCGGCCGGTTCTGGATGATCGTGCCGGCGATGGCGATTGCCGGCTCGCTGGCCGCCAAGAAATCCGTGCCGGCTTCCAGTGGCACGTTCCCGACCACCGGCGCGCTGTTCGTCGGCTTGTTGGTCGGCGTGATCCTGATCGTCGGGGGCCTCACTTTCTTCCCGGCGCTCGCAGTCGGTCCGATCGTCGAGCATCTGGCGATGCTCGCAGGCGATCTGTTCTAGCGGTTACGATTGGAGCCAAAAACAATGGACGTTTCCAAACTGCGCAAGCGGATGCCGGTGACGACGCTGCTCGATCCGTTGATCGTGCTGCCGGCGATCGGCCAGGCTTTCGTCAAGCTGAACCCGCGCACCCTGGTCAAGAATCCGGTGATGTTCGTGCTCGAGGTGGTCACGGTGCTGACCTCGGTGCTGCTGATCCGCGATCTGATCAATGGCCGCGATGATCTGTGGTTTGAAGTGCAGATCGTGGTCTGGCTGTGGTTCACGGTGCTGTTCGCCAATTTTGCCGAAGCGATCGCGGAAGGTCGCGGCAAGGCGCAGGCCGACGCGCTGCGCCAGACCCGCACCGGCACCGTGGCCAAGCGGCTGCTGATGAATGACAATCAGCAGCTTTATGAAGCGGTGCCGGCCGAGCAGCTGCAAAGCGGCGATCTGGTGGTGTGCGAAGCCGGCGATGTCATCCCGGGCGACGGCGAAGTGATCGAAGGCATCGCCTCGGTCAACGAAGCCGCGGTCACGGGTGAATCAGCCCCGGTCATTCGTGAATCCGGTGGTGACCGCTCGGCGGTGACCGGCGGCACCACGGTGATCTCGGACCGGATCGTGGTGAAGATCACCTCGTCGCCCGGCTCGTCGTTCCTTGATCGCATGATCCGGCTGGTGGAGGGCGCCGAGCGGCAGAAGACGCCGAACGAGATCGCGCTCAACATCCTGCTGGTCGGGCTGTCGATCATCTTCGTGATCGCGACCGCGACCATTCCGAGCTTTGCTGCCTATGCCGGCGGCACCATCTCGGTGATCGTGCTGGTGGCGTTGTTCGTGACCTTGATCCCGACCACGATCGGCGCGCTGCTGTCGGCGATTGGCATTGCCGGCATGGATCGGCTGGTGCGCTTCAACGTGCTGTCGATGTCCGGCCGTGCGGTCGAGGCCGCGGGCGATATCGACACGCTGCTGCTCGACAAGACCGGCACCATCACCTTCGGTAACCGCCTCGCCACCGAGATCATCCCGGTGCCGGGCATCACCGAATTTGAAGCGGCAACCGCGGCGCTGCTGGCCAGCGAGGCCGACGAGACCGCGGAAGGCCGCTCGATCGTGGTGCTGGTGAAGCGTAAATTCGGAGTGATCAATCCGCCCTCCGATCAGGCGCGGCCGATTCCGTTCAGCGCCATGACCCGGCTGTCAGGCGTCGATCTCGACGGCCGCAAGCTGCGCAAGGGCGCGGTGGAATCGATCCTGAAATTCGTGCGCAGCGAAGGCAATAACGACGCCGAGCCGTCCGCATTCCGGGTCGCGGTCGAGCGCATCTCGCGCTCGGGCGGCACGCCGCTGGCGCTCGCCGATGGCGGCCGTCTGCTCGGCGTGATCCACCTCAAGGATGTGGTCAAGCCGGACGTCAAGGAACGGTTCGCCGCGCTGCGCCGCATGGGCATCAAGACCGTGATGATCACCGGCGACAATCCGGTCACCGCGGCCTCGATCGCCTCGGAAGCCGGCGTCGATGACTTCATCGCCCAGGCCACGCCCGAGGACAAGCTGCGCTATATCCGCAGCGAGCAGGCCCAGGGCCGGCTGATCGCGATGTGCGGCGACGGCACCAATGACGCACCGGCGCTGGCGCAGGCCGACGTTGGTGTGGCGATGCAGACCGGCACCCAGGCGGCGCGCGAGGCCGGCAACATGGTCGATCTTGATTCCGATCCGACCAAGCTGATCGAAGTGGTGGAGATCGGCAAGCAATTGCTGATGACGCGCGGCGCGCTGACCACCTTCTCGATCGCCAACGACGTCGCGAAATATTTCGCGATCATCCCGGCAATGTTTGTGGCGTTCTACCCGCAGCTCGATGCGCTCAACATCATGGGTCTGCAGACGCCGCAAAGCGCGATCCTGTCGGCGATCATCTTCAACGCGCTGATCATCATCGCGCTGATTCCGCTGGCGCTGAAGGGCGTCACCTATCGGCCGATCGGTGCCGCTGCGCTGCTGCGCCGCAACCTGTTGATCTATGGCCTGGGCGGCATCGTGCTGCCGTTCGCCGGCATCAAGTTGATCGACCTTGCGGTCAACGCGCTGCATCTTGTGTAAGGACTCTTTGTGATGTTGAAACAAATTCGTCCCGCGATCGTGTCGTTCACGATCCTCGCCGCCATCACCGGGCTCGGCTATCCGCTGGCCATCACCGGCATCGCGCAGCTGGTGATGCCGGAAGAGGCCAATGGCAGCTTGATCAAGCAGAACGGCCAGGTGATCGGCTCGGAACTGGTGGGGCAGGCCTTCACACAGGACAAGTACTTCCATGGTCGCCTCTCGGCGACCACGGGGCCTGATCCGCAGGATTCCAGCAAGTCGGTGGCATCGCCCTACAATGCCGCCAATTCGATGGGCTCCAATCTCGGGCCGACCAGCGCGGCCTTGAAGGATCGGCTGACCGCCGATGTCGCTGCTGCCAAGAAGGAAAATCCGTCGGCCGAAGTGCCGGTCGATCTGGTGACGACGTCCAGCAGCGGCCTTGATCCGCATATCTCGCCGGACAGTGCGCTGTTCCAGGTGCCGCGTGTCGCCAAGGCCCGCGGCATCGACGAGGCCAAGCTCCGCGACCTGGTGCAAAGCCAAATCGAGGATCGCGACTTGGGAATTTTTGGCGAGCGGCGCGTCAATGTACTGAAACTCAACCTGGCTCTCGATAGGATGGGGTCCTAAAGAGAGCGGAGAGAGGATGTCGAACTCCTCGGATACGGTGCGGGCGTCGCCAGATGCGTTGCTGGCGATGGCCCGCAAGGAAGGCCGCGGTCGGCTGAAGATCTTTCTTGGCGCCGCTCCTGGCGTCGGCAAGACCTTTGCGATGCTGAACGCGGCGCATAGCGAAAAGGCCAGCGGCCGCGATGTGGTCGCTGGCCTGATCGAAACGCACGGCCGCAAGGAAACCGAGCAACTGCTCGCCGACCTCGAAGTGCTGCCGCGGCATCGGATCGTGTACCGCAATCAGATGATGCGGGAATTCGATATCGACGCCGCGCTGGCGCGGCGGCCGAGCCTGCTGCTGGTCGATGAATATGCCCACACCAACGTGCCGGGCTCGCGCCATCCCAAGCGCTGGCAGGACATCGACGAACTGCTGGCGGCGGGCATCGATGTCTGGACCACGCTCAACATCCAGCACCTCGAAAGCCTCAACGATGTGGTGCTGCGCATCAGCAAGGTGCGGGTGCGCGAGACCGTGCCCGACAAGGTGTTCGATCTCGCTGACGAAATCGTGCTGGTCGATCTGCCGCCCGATGAGCTGCTGAAGCGGCTCGCCGAAGGCAAGGTCTATGTTCAGGACACCGCGGCGCGCGCGGTCGAGCATTTCTTCAAGCCGCATAATCTGACCGCGCTGCGCGAATTGGCGCTGCGACGCGCCGCCGAGCGCGTCGATGCCGCGCTGGTCGAGCGTATGCAGGCGCAGGCGATCGAAGGGCCCTGGGCGGCCGGCGAGCGCATTCTGGCTTGCATCGGCCCCGATCCGGCCTCGCCCGGCGTGGTGCGCTCCGCCAAGCGGCTCGCCGATCTGATGGATGCGCCGTGGTTTGCCGTGACCGTGGAGCGGCCGGGCTCCAATCATGATCCGCGCCGGCGCAAGTGCACCGATGACGCGATGAAGCTGGCGGAAAGCCTTGGTGCCGAGGTGCATACGCTGACCGGCACCGATTTCCCTGACGAATTGCTGCGCTTCGCACGCTTTGAGAACGTCACCCAGATCGTGATCGGCCGGCCGCATGGTAGCCTGCGGCAGTGGCTGCGGCTGTCGCTGCCACAGGAAATGGCGCGGCGCTCGCGCGATATCGCCGTGCATCTCGTGCCGCGCGGCGGCGATCATGCGCCATCGTTCAAGCTGTCGCTGGCGACGCGGCTCAATGCGTCGCCGCCCGCGCATTTTCTGTATGCCACGGTTGCGGTGGCCGGTGCAGTCCTTGCCGGCAATCTGGTGGCACAGGCGGTGGCGACCCCGAACCTGTCGATTGTGTTTTTGATGGCGGTGCTGTTCAGCGCCATCAAATCCGGTGTCGGCCCGGCGATCTATGCCTCGGTGCTGTCGTTCTTCGCCTACAACTACTTTTTCATTCCGCCGCTGCACACCTTCACGGTCGCCGAGCCCTATGAGCTGCTGGCGCTGCTGATGTATCTGGTGGTGGCGATCGTCAGCGCCACGCTCGCCGGCCGGCTGCGCGGCCAGGTGCGCGTGTCGGCCAATCGGGTGCGCGCGATGCGCCGGCTCTATGAGTTCAGCCGCCGGCTGTCGGGGCTCGCGACGCCGGAGACCATTGCGGAAGGCGCCGCCAGCGAGATCTGCGCCAGCCTGGCGCGGCCAGTGCTGGTGCTGCTGCCCTCGGGCGATGATCTCGCGCTCGCGGCGGCGTGGCCGCCCGATGACGCCCTGGACGAGGCGGCGATGACCGCGGCGCGCTGGGCGTTCAATCACAACGAGCCGGCTGGCACCGACACCGGCACGCTGCCGCTGCTGCCCTGGCTGTTTCTGCCGATCCGCACCGGCAACACCACCTATGGCGTGATCGGCGTCGGCCGCAACGACGAAGCGCCGTCGCTGGATTCCGAAGCGCGCACGCTGCTCGATACGCTGACGGAACAAACCGCGGCGGCGCTGGAGCGCTCCTCGCTGAGCCGCGAAATGATCCGGGCGCGCACCGCGACCGAAGCCGAACGGGTGCGCAACACGCTGCTGGCGTCGATCTCGCACGATTTCCGCACGCCGCTGTCGTCGATCCTGGGCTCAGCGACTAGCCTGCTCAGCTATGGCGACAAGATCGACGAGGCCGGCAAGCGCGATCTGCTCGGCAACATCCGGCAGGAGGCCGAAGGGCTCGATGAGATGGTGCGCAACCTGCTATCGATCACCCGTATCGAAGCCGGTGCCTTGGAGCTGCGCTGCGATTGGCTCGATCTGCGCGAGATCGTCGCGCGGGTGATCGGCGCCGAGCGGCGGCGCGGCGCGCGCCAGACCATGGATATCGCGCTGCCGGCGGAGCTGCCGCTGGTGCGCGCCGACGCTACGCTGGTCGAGCAGGCCATCGGCAATGTGGTCGCCAATGCGGTGATCCACACCGCGCCGAGCAGCCATGTCATCATCGATGCGGAGCTGACCCATGAGCTGGTCGAGCTGCGTATCAATGACGACGGTCCGGGAATCGCTGCCGACGATCTGCCGCGTTTGTTCGAGCGTTTTACCCGCTCGGCGAGCTCCGAAGGCAGCAGTTCCGATCGCGGCCAGGGCACCGGGCTCGGGCTTGCGATCGCCAAGGGCATCATGGAGGCGCATGGCGGCGCGATCCGCGCAGAAAGCCCGATTGCGAATGGCCGCGGCACGCGCTTCATCTTGAGCTTTCCGAGGGAGCATTCCGAATCATGAGCGCGAAACCGTGTGCCTTGGTGGTCGATGACGAGCCGGCAATCTTGCGGTTTCTTAAGCCGGCGCTGGAAGCCAACAACTACGACGTCAGCAGCGCTTCCACCGTGATCGAAGCCGTGAAGCGGATCGCCGCCGATGCGCCCGACATCGTGCTGCTCGATCTTGGCCTTGCCGATGGCGATGGCAAGGAGGTGATCCGTCAGGTGCGCGCCTGGTCGGACGTGCCGATCATCGTGCTGTCGGCACGCGAGCGTGAAATCGAAAAGATCGACTCGCTCGACCTCGGCGCCGATGACTACGTCAACAAGCCGTTCAATGTCGGTGAGTTGATGGCGCGCATGCGCGCGGCGATGCGTCATCGGTTGCAGCGCAAATCCGAGCCGGCGACGCTCGCGGTCGGCGGCATCGAGATCGATGCCGTGCGGCGCCGTGTTAGCCGCGACGGCGTCGAGCTGAAGCTGACGCCGAAGGAATATGAGCTGCTGGCGTTTCTGGTGCGCCATGCCGGCCGGGTGGTGACCCATCGCCAGATTCTGGCCGCGGTATGGGGACCGGCGCATACTTCCGACACCCAATATCTGCGGGTCTATATCGGTCAGCTGCGCCAGAAGATCGAGCCGCGTGCCGATGAGCCGCAGATCATTTTGACCGAGCCGGGGATTGGCTACCGGATCGGCGCGCCCGATGAGCTGAAGTAGCAGATCTTTCTGCTGGTGCCGTCAGCGCCGCGCCGCCACTGCGTCCGGGGTCGCGGAGCGCGGCGCTGGTGCATCCTGTCGCGATAGCCGCGGCGAGGATCGGACGCTGCTGTCTCATACCAACGAAAATTGATACCAACCCATCCGCATGTCATGGCCGGGCTCCGTCCCGGCCATCCACGTCTTTGATTTTGCGCCGCTTTCAAGACGTGGATGCCCGCGACAAGCGCGGGCATGACGAGTCAATGGTAGGAGCCGTTGGTCTCATTCGAAAGAATGAACACCTCCAAATAAGCAATCTCTTCTCCGGACGTCGCCGCGGGCGATATCGAAATTCTGCCGATCGCGCTGATCAGAGTGGCGATCAGTTGGATTTGCATGATGCGAGAAGAACGTACTCCAAAGCGGCGTACTTATAGAATGGAGTGCAGATAGACGCGCACTGCGAATCTTATCTAACCTTGGCCACAAGTTCCTCAGTAACGACGCATCGCTCCGCGCGATGGGCTCGTCGAAGAGAAAGAAACACAATGGCCGATGATACCGAGCTCCGCAGGACACTTGCGGAAGGCGCAGCGCGCCAACTTGCCAACGCGACCAAGACCCGCGCGCAATGGGGTGGCATTACCCCGCGCTGGCTGGTGCCGCTGCTGCAGTGGACGCCGGTGGAAGCTGGTATTTTCCGGCTCAATCGCGTCAAGGAAACCCGCGGCGCCACCGCGTCGTCATCGTTTGACGTCGAATGCAGCCCGCGCCGCGACCGCGATCCGGATTTGCCGGAGACCTTTGTTGATTATGACGAGCAGCCGCGCGAGTACTTCCTCAATGCGGTCACCACCGTGCTCGACGTGCAGACCCGCGTCTCCGACCTGTACAGCCATCCATTCGATCAGATTCAAGAACAGCTGCGGCTGTTGATCGAAAAGGTCAAGGAACGCCAGGAAAGCGAGCTGATCAACAATGCCGAATATGGCCTGCTCGCCAACACCGCGCCCTCGCAGCGTATCGTCACGCGCAAGGGGCCGCCGACCCCGGATGATCTCGACGAGCTGATTGCCAAGGTGTGGAAGGAGCCGGCGTTCTTCCTGGCCCATCCGCGCGCGATCGCCGCGTTCGGCCGCGAATGCACGCGCCGCGGCGTGCCGCCGCCGACCATCAACATGTTCGGCTCGCCGTTCCTCACCTGGCGCGGCCTGCCGCTGGTGCCATCCGACAAGGTGCCGTTCGATGAGCATGGCAAGACCAAGATCTTGCTGCTGCGCACCGGCGAGAAGAAGCAGGGTGTGGTCGGGCTGTTCCAGCCTGGCGTGCCGGGCGAAGTGGCGCCGAGCCTGTCGGTGCGCTTCATGGGCATCAACCGCAAGGCGATCGCTTCCTATCTGATCTCGCTGTACTGCTCGCTGGCGGTGCTGACGGAAGACGCGCTCGGCGTGCTCGAAGGCGTGGAAGTCGACAGGTATCATGAATATGCCTGATCCGACCGTGCCGTCGCCGGGCTCCGTGGCAGCTCCAAGCTCACTCGCGGCCGCGCCCGGCGCCGTCGCGGCGGCTCCAAGCTCGGTTGAGGGGCTGGCAGCGCTGGGCGATGTCGCCACGCTGGAGCAGGCCACGGCGGCCACCGCGGGCGCTCCCGATGTTGCGGCGATCGCGCGGCTCGCGAATGCGCTGTTCACCGCGCTGCCCGGCAGCGCGCCGCTCGAGCCCGGTGCGGCGCTTGGCTCCGCGCCGCTATTTGCAGCAGAGCCGCTGCTCAATGCCGTGCCCGGCACGCCGCCAGTGACGCCGCTGTATCGGCCGAACAACAATCCTGGCGCGTCGTCGCCGATACCGAGCGCCGGTGCCGCGCGGCCATCAGCGCCGATCTTTGCCGCTGATCCGCGCGCAACGCCGGACCCGGCCCTAACGCAGCCGGCGCGGTCGCCGCATGAACTGTCGGTGCCGCTGGTTGCCGTCCCCGCTGTGCCGCCGCCGGCAACCACGCCGGCGCGCATCCCTTCGTTTTTGAATGAGACCGATCTCGCCGCATTGCCCGATCGGTTGCAGGATCGCCGTGCGCTGGTGACGCCGGCCGAGAGCGCGTCAGCAGCGGCGGCTGCGCTCTATCAACCCGGAGCCGCCGGCGCGTTGTACTTCCTCGCCGACAACCCGGCCTTGGCGCGTTCAGCGCCGCGCGTTGAGACGTTCGATCTTGCAGGGCTCGCCAGCCAGCATCAGCCGCAGCTTGTGGCCGGCGATCCATCCGGGCTGCGGCCATTCGATGCCAATGTTTTTCGCCGTGACTTCCCGATTTTGCAGGAGACGGTGCACGGCCGGCCGCTGATCTGGCTTGATAACGGCGCCACCACGCACAAGCCGCAATGCGTGATCGACCGGCTGGTGCATTTTTACAGCCACGAGAATTCCAACATCCACCGCGCCGCGCATACGCTGGCGGCGCGTGCCACCGACGCTTATGAAGCGGCGCGCGACAAGGTGCGCGCCTTCATCAATGCGCCCTCGGTGCGCGACATCGTGTTCGTGCGCGGCGCCACCGAAGCGATCAATTTGGTGGCGCACGCCTGGGGCCGCCGCAATGTCGGCGAGGGCGACGAGATCATCGTCAGCGATCTTGAGCATCACGCCAACATCGTGCCGTGGCAGCAGCTCGCGGCCGATAAGGGCGCGCGGCTGCGCGTCGCGCCGGTCGATGATCACGGCCAGATCATTCTGGAAGACTACGAAAAGCTGCTCGGCCCGCGCACCAGGATCGTTGCGGTCACGCAGGTGTCGAATGCGCTCGGCACGGTGACGCCGATCGCGGATATCACCGCGCTGGCGCATCGCCACGGCGCCAAAGTGCTGGTCGATGGCGCGCAGGGCGTGTGCCATCTGCCGGTCGATGTGCAGGCGCTGGATGTCGATTTCTACGCGTTCTCCGGCCACAAGATGTTCGGCCCGACCGGGATCGGCGTGCTCTATGGCAAGGCCGATGTGCTGGAGGCGATGCCGCCCTGGCAGGGCGGCGGCAACATGATCGCCGACGTCACCTTTGAGCGCACGGTGTTTCAAGGGCCGCCGGAACGGTTCGAGGCTGGCACTGGCAACATTGCCGATGCGGTCGGGCTCGGCGCCGCGATCGATTATCTGAGCCGGATCGGCATGGCCAATATCGCCGCGCATGAGCACGAGCTGCTGGCCTATGGCACACAGGCGCTGCTCACCGTGCCAGGTCTGAAACTGATCGGCACCGCGCGCGACAAGGCCGGCATTCTGTCATTCGTGCTGGAAGGCTGCCGCAGCGAGGACGTCGGCAAGGCGCTCGATCGCGAAGGCATTGCGGTGCGTGCCGGCCATCATTGCGCGCAGCCGATCCTGCGCCGCTTCGGCGTCGAGAGCACGGTGCGGCCGTCGCTGGCGCTCTACAACACCACCAGCGATATCGATGCGCTGGTCGAGGCTTTGCATCGGCTGCGCGGCGGCCGTGCGCTGTACGGAGGCTGAGCATGCCCGTTCCAGCTGAAGCGCGACGGATCGTCCAGCCCGCATGGGATCTCAGCCAGATCGTTGCCGAGCTGGCGGGCTTGCGGGCGCTGTCGCAGCGCCGGCGCTATCGCGGCCGGCCGCTGCCGGAGCTGCCATCGCGCGAGGCGGTGACCGCGATTGTCGAGGCGCTGGTCGCGGTGCTGTATCCGCGCCATTTCGGTCCGGCTGCGCTTAGCGAAGACGCGATCGACCTGTTCATTGCCGATACGCTCGATCATGCGCTGCGGCGGCTGCGCCGCGAGGTGCTGCGCGAGTTGCGCTTTAACAATCTCGATGACGCGGCCAGGCTAAGTGAGCTCGAGCAACAGGCACTGGCGATTGTCGGCGAATTCGCGAGCGATCTGCCGCGGATTCGCGCGTTGCTCGACAGCGATATCCGCGCCGCGTTCGATGGCGATCCGGCGGCCAAGAGTCTCGATGAAGTGGTGTTCTGCTATCCCGGCATCGCCGCGATCATCCGTCATCGCATCGCGCACCGGCTGTATCGGCTCAACGTCACCATGCTGGCGCGGATCGTCGCCGAGCTGGCCCATGCGCACACCGGCATCGACATTCACCCGGGCGCGACCATCGGCGAAAGCTTCTTCATCGATCACGGCACCGGCGTGGTGATCGGCGAGACCGCGCGCATCGGCCGCCGCGTCCGGCTCTATCAGGCGGTGACGCTCGGCGCCAAACGGTTCGAGACCGATGACCAGGGCCGGATCGTGAAGGGCGGCGACCGCCATCCGATCATCGAAGATGATGTGGTGATTTATGCCGGCGCCACCGTGCTCGGCCGGATCACCATCGGCCGCGGCTCATCGATCGGCGGCGGCGTGTGGCTGACCCGCAGTGTGCCCGCCGACAGCATCATCACCCAAGCCAAAGCCAGGACCGGCGATACGTTCGACGATGGCGCGGGGATTTAGTGGCCCGGGAATCTGAACGGGAAACGCCAGGTTCTGAAGAAAGCTGACCGTGGCAACGCCAGGTTCTGATCGTGCGGAGATTTCGGAGAGTGAAACGCTCGCCGCGGCGCCACAGCACTGTCACGCGACAAAGCGCTGGCGCACCCGACACGATTCGAACGTGTGACCTTTGCCTTCGGAGGGCAACGCTCTATCCAGCTGAGCTACGGGTGCATTGCGGCTGATGTAGCCGATTGCGGCGGGTTCGGCAACGGCCATCAAGCGTACGAAGCGCCTTGCTGGGCAGCGTGGTCAGCGGCCTTGAAGCTGGAGCCGGGACAAGCTGGGGCTAGCGGGGCGGGCCAGGGAGGGGTGGGGGCAGAACGGGGCGGCCATTTCGGCCCGTCGCCGATCGAGGTCATCGCAGCTGCGCCACCGATGCCCAGGCTCGCGCCGTCAATGTTGATAGGCACACCCGTTGATAGGTCCCGTTGATAGGCAGACCCGCTGATAGGCAGGCTTGTTGATCGGCAGACTTGTTGGCAGACCCGGCGCCCAAGGCGGCCGCGGTCAGCGCTCCCGGGTCAGGACATGGGTACAGCAGGTGCAGCGGAACACCTCGACCCAAGGGCGGGCGATGATTTTGGGCAGTTCGCCGATGCAGGCCATCGGCGCCGCACAGAGCGGGCATTCCGGTGGCTCGGCGAGCGTATCGGAGGACAAAGTCGACATGGTGGTCTTCGCGGATGCCATCTGATCCGGTCCTGAACCTAACGCAGCAGTGTAAAGCCATTTGCGGCGAACAGAGGACAACTGTGCCGGCGCGATTCGGTTCAAATTCAGATTTGCAGCGCGTGCGGCGGCCGCCTCGCGTCAGCACCAGGCAGTGCGCCGCGTGCGATCTGGTGTAATTGCAACCCAAAGACGTCCCCGAAATTGCCGCGCTGTTGGCGCACTGCCGCCCGCAAGCTTGCGCTACAAGGCGGCGCGACAGGAGCGTGGCCATTGCCCTACAAGATCACTGCAGAACGCGACAACGAGACCATGCATAGCCAGCGATCCAGCGTCTGGATCGCGGTGGCCAAAGGACGGGTGTGGGCGAGCGAAGGCTGGCGCGTGGTCATCACCGACGACCACGGGCGGCCGTTCCGGCCCGAGCAATTTGACGAGCTGGCGGCGTTCCCGCGCACAAGCGAGCAGCCAAGCAATTCCGATCGCGGCAAAAAGGCGGCGCGGAAAGCCGCCGGCTGACGCGCGGCCCGGCGGGCCGCGCTTTCGCTTACGCTTACGCTTGCGCCGCCGAAGCGATCGCCGCGCCCTGGCCGTGCAGCCGCTCGGCGTCGGCGTTGACCTCGGTCATCGCCCCGGTCAATTCGGGATAGACCTCGTCCTCGATGGTCACCGTGCCGTAATTGCAGTCTTCGCCGTCAAAGCGCCCTTCGCGCGGCTGGTCGGCATGTTCGAACCAGTGATAGCCGACCACATTGGGATGCGACACCGCCGCGGTCGCGTAGCTGCGGAAGCAGGCAGCGCGCTCGGTCTGGGTCGGCACGCGCGGCCCGCCGCCCATGCTGTTCGGCAGCCCGACGTCGTCGCCGCGGAACGAAAACTCGGTGATGATGCAAGGTTTGCCGGTGGTGGCATAGGCTTCGATCAGCGGCGTCGGATCGGCGTGGTAACAGTTGAACGAGATCACATCGAGATGGCGCGCCGCGGCCGCCAGCACGCCATCATGCGGCAGCGCGCCGAACCGTGCGCCCAGCACCATGTGGTTGGGGTCAGCAGCCTTGATGGCGCCGACGCATAGCTCGAAATAGCGATCGGCGACCACGGCGGCAAACGCATCGCAATCGGCCGCGAACGCTTCGCGGCGGCGATCGAGCTTGTTGGCCCAGCTTTCCTCGGTGTTGTAGCGCGCGCCGGGCGCCAGCCGCGTGAACGGCGCTTCGATCTGTCCCAGCATATGCAGCGCGTCCCAGGAGCGCGCCGGCGTGCACCACACCGCGTTGAACTGTTCGAAATCGCGATAATGCTGCTGCAGAGCGGTGATCGCGGTCACCCGTCCCGGCCGACGCGGCGGAAAATTCAGGAATGTGGTCAGCAGTTCGTCATTGCCGCGCCAGTCCGGCGACCAATACAGCTCGTTGTCGATGAAGGTGCCGAGCAGCTGCGGCGCATTGCGGCGCGGCGTGCACAGCTCCTTGGCGCGCTGCCGGATGTGGCTTTCGAATTCATCATCGAACACATCGGGGAATCGCTGCCGGCGATGCAGCCAGAACGAGGCACCAAGATCGACAATCGGCGTCATCGCCAGCGGCGTGTCGCCGGCGCCGGCCACCACCTCATCGGACCAGCAGCCGATGGTGTTGAAATTCCAGCTCACCAGCCGATTGGCAGCCGCGGCGCGCCAATTGTTACGGCTGCCATATTTATCGAGGCACGCTTGCGCGTAAGGCACCTTGTCGGTGTTGCGGATGTTGTCGGGATCGAAGCGGACGTTGTTGACGCCTTTCGAGAGGAACAGACCGCCATCGGGATCAACCAGCCAATGGATGCCGTCGCGCTGGTCGACACGGAAGAAGCCGCTCGCTTCAAAACCTCGTTCGGCGAGGCCGCCCCACTTCGTACGTCGCAATTCGCCTTCTCCTTACGCGATGAGATGCATCCTGGGAGGCGTGCGCGTCAAATTCGTTGACATCTCTCAATCGCTTGTTGTGCCGGGCAGGGTATCGTAAAGCGACCGAGTAGGAAACGGACAGGGCCTCATTTGTTAGGTTCGTTCGGTCGTTCAATCGCTTTCTGATGATGGGATGATCTTGACCGCCCCACTAATGCCTTCATCTGTTCCATCCTCCCAGCGCTGTGCGGCGTAGAATGAACAAGCCCGTCGAACAAGCGGTGCTGCTCGCCGATATTGGCGGCACCAATGCGCGGTTTGCGCTGCTCTGTGGCGGCGTCATCACCGGCGTCGCCCGTTTGCGGGTCGCGAACTATCCCACGGTGCAGGCCGCGATCGCGGACTATCTGCGCGACCATAGCGGTGGCGTGTCCCCGCGTGCGGCGCTGCTGGCGGTGGCCGGCAATGTGCAGAACGGCCGCTGCGTCATGACCAATTCGCCATGGGTGATCGACGCCGCAGAGCTGCGCGCCGCCTTCGCGATTCCCCACATCGACGTCATCAATGATTTCGAGGCGGTGGCGTGGTCGCTGACGCGGATTCCCGACGCCAGCCTGCGCAAGGTCGGCGGCGGCGAGCCGATCGCCACCGCGCCGAAATTTGCGCTCGGCCCCGGCACCGGGCTCGGCATGGCCGGCAATGTGCCGACCAGCCATGGCCGCAGCATTCTCGATAGCGAAGGCGGCCATGCCACGCTCGCGGGCATCAATGCGCGTGAGGATGCGGTGATCGGCCTGCTGCGCGACAAGTATGGCCATGTCTCGGCGGAGCGGGCGCTGTCCGGCGGCGGGCTGGAGAATCTGTATGCTGCGCTGGCGACGCTCGACGGCAAGAAATTGCCGGCGCGCACGGCGTCGGAAATCACCAGCGCGGGCGTCGCCGGCCATTGTCCGACCTGCCGCGAGGCGCTCGATCTGTTCTGCGCGCTGCTCGGCAGCGTTGCCGGCAATCTCGCGCTGATCCTCGGCGCCAAGGGCGGCATCTATATCGCCGGCGGCATCGTGCATCACATCGCCGATCATCTGGCGCAGTCGCAGTTCCGGGAGCGGTTCGAGGACAAGGGCCGGTTTCGCGGCTATCTGCAGGCGATCCCGACCTGGCTGGTGCTGGCCAAGGACGTGGCGTTCATCGGTCTGCAGGAACTGGCAGAGCAGCGGCGTCTCTGAGGCTGGCGCGCGTAAGCGCCGGCCGCCGCTGATATCCCATCAAAACAGGCTGCCCTGATCGCTGGATTTCGCCGCGCGCTTGGCAGGGGCCGAGCGCACCGGCTTGGCCTGCGGCTCAGCCGTGGTCTGCGGCTGCACACCGCGCGCCGAAGGCTCGCCCTCGGCGATCGCGCCAATACGGCCATCGGCAAATTCCAGCATCAGCCGCGCGCCGGGCGCGATGCTGGCGGCGGTCGGCAGCGCCGCGCCGTTTTCATCGCGCACCAGCGCAAAGCCGCGCGCCAGCACGCCGCGATAGGACAGCGCGCCGAGCAATTGCCCGGCATGATGGATGCGGGCGCGCTGCTGCTGGATCGCGACCGTGAGCGCGCGGCGGCTGCGTTCCGACAGCCGCTGCAGCCGTTCCTGCTCGCGCGCCAGATGGTGGCGCCGCGCCTGCAGATTGGCGAGCGTTGCGGTTTGCAGCCGCGCCGCCAGCGCGTCAAAACGCTCGCGCCGTTGCCGCAGCGCCGTGCGGCCGCAGCGCGACAGCCGCTCGCCAGCGGCGTCGAGCCGATGGCCGGCCAGCGCCAGTTGGGCGCGCAGCACGTTCAAGGTCAGCCCGGCGCTCGCTTGCGCAAAGCGGCGCTGATGGGCGTGGCTGCTGGCGCGCAGCGCCCGCGGCAAGGCCGTGCTGGCATTGTCGAGCCGTTGCCGCGGCAGCGCCAGCAGATCGGCGGCGGCGGGCAGGGCACGCGCCGCGGCGCGCAGCTCGGTGCGGCGCCGTTCCTGGCCGCGCTGCCAGCACAGCATCATGCGGCGCGACAGCCCGGTGACCTCGACAAACAGCTCGGCGCGCACCGGCACTGCCATTTCAGCGGCGGCGGTTGGGGTCGGCGCGCGCTTGTCGGCGGCAAAATCGATCAGAGTGACGTCGGTCTCGTGGCCAACCGCCGCAATCAGCGGGATCATGCTCGCCGCCGCGGCGCGCACCACGATTTCCTCGTTGAACGACCACAGATCTTCCAGCGATCCGCCGCCGCGCGCCACGATCAACAGATCGGGGCGGGGAATCGCGCCATCCGGCGGCAGCGCGTTAAAACCGTCAATCGCGGCCGCCACCTGCTCGGCCGAGCCTTCGCCCTGCACCCGCACCGGCCACACCAGCACCCGGCGCGGAAAACGGTCGGCCAGCCGATGCAAAATGTCGCGGATCACCGCGCCCGTCGGCGAGGTCACCACGCCGATCACCTCGGGCAGATAGGGTAATAGCTGCTTGCGCGCGGCGTCGAACAGCCCTTCGGCGGCAAGCTTGGCCTTGCGCTCCTCCATCAGCGCCATCAGCGCGCCGACCCCGGCCGGCTCGAGCGCCTCGATCACGATCTGATATTTCGAGGAGCCGGGATAGGTGGTGAGCTTGCCGGTGGCGATCACCTCCAGCCCCTCCTGGGGCTTGAAGCGCATCCGGCCATGGACGCCCTTCCAGATCACCGCTTCGATCTTGGCGCCTTCGTCCTTGAGCGAAAAATAGCAGTGCCCGGAGGCATGCGGGCCGCGAAACCCGGTGATCTCGCCGCGCACCCGGACATGGCCATAGGCATCCTCGACCGTCCGCTTCAGGGCTGCGGACAGTTCGGTGACGGAGAATTCAGCGGTGTTGGTCAGGGCAGCGATTTTCGCCATCGATTCTCGATTCCGGCGTTCCGCCCCAAGGTAAAGCGCGCGGCCATGCTCGCCAATGGCTGCGATCGCCCCTCGCGGCGGAGGCGCGATCGCGGCGAGGCGGCAATTGGCCGATCAGGCCGGCTGAGACGAGGCTTCGGCGGCGTACAGATCGAGGAAGCTGCTCCAGCCGCCATCCATCGGCGCGCGCATGAAATGCGCGTTTTCACCGTAATTCTCCAGCAGCCGGTGCTCGAAATCGATCTGGGTGCGGTTCGGGCCGAGTTCCACAAAGCGCAGCTCGACCTCGGTGACGAGCTTGTCGTCATGCTTCCAGTTGCCGTCGATTTCCCAGGTCAGCACCAGCCGGTGCGGCGGCTCCCAGACCAGCACCCGGCCCCACACGCCCTCGGTGCCGTCGGCAGCGCGTTCAAACCAGCGGCCCCCGACTTTCGGCTCGATAATGGCGGTTTCGGCTGGCTTTTCGCCGATATGATGGGTGTCCAGCGGCCACCAAGTGCTGTGCTGCTCGGTGAAAACCCGGAACGCGCGCTCCGCAGTGGCATCCACCACGATCTGTTTGCGGATCGGCTCAATGCTGGTCATGGTGTCCTCTCAGTCGCCTGGCCCCTGCGGCGCCATCCTCAAGGCTGCCGGCCGGCAGGGGTACTGCTCTTGCACGTGCTTAAGTGCTTGCGCGTGGTTAAGTGAAGGTGTTGCCCGAGTCAAAACCTACGGATGGAGGGGTTCCGCAGGCTTGAGTGGGCCTGCCCGGGGCCCTAAACAGGCTGTCTTTTCATCACGGGGTATCTGCTGTGAAGGTTCTTCTGCTGGGTTCGGGTGGGCGTGAACACGCTTTGGCCTGGAAGATCGCGGCGTCGCCGCTGGTGACCAAGCTGTGGTGTGCTCCCGGCAATGCCGGCATCGCGGCCACCGCGGAATGCGTGGCGCTCGATCCCTGCGACATCGCGGCGGTGATCGCGTTCTGCCAGGCGAACGCCGTCGCGCTGGTGGTGGTCGGGCCGGAAGCGCCCTTGGTGATCGGCATCGTCGATGCGCTGAACGCGGCCGGCATCAAGGCATTCGGCCCGAGCCGGGAAGCGGCGCAGCTCGAAGGCTCCAAGAGTTTTACCAAGGCGATCTGCCGCGACCACAACATCCCGACCGCCGCCTACGGCCATTTCCGCGACCTTGCCGCCGCGAAAACCTATCTGCAGCAGCACGGCGCGCCGATCGTGATCAAGGCCGATGGCCTTGCGGCCGGCAAGGGTGTGGTGGTGGCGATGACCATGGCGGAAGCCGAGGCCGCGCTCGACATGATGTTCGAGGGCGGGTTCGGCGCTGCCGGCGCCGAAGTGGTGATCGAAGAATTTTTGAGCGGCGAGGAAGCCTCGTTCTTCGTGCTGTGCGACGGCGAGCACGCGCTGCCGCTGGCCGCGGCGCAGGACCATAAGCGGGTGTTCGACGGCGACCAGGGCCCGAACACCGGCGGCATGGGCGCTTATTCGCCGGCGCCGGTGATGAGTGATGCGGTCTGCGCGCAGGCGATGGACGAGATCATCAAGCCGACGCTGCGGGCGATGGCCGCGCGCGGCACGCCCTACAAAGGCGTGCTGTTCGCCGGGCTGATGATCACCGACAACGGCCCCAAGCTGATCGAATATAACTGCCGGTTCGGCGATCCGGAATGTCAGGTGCTGATGCGGCGACTGCAATCCGATCTGGTGCCGGCGCTGCTGGCGGCCTGCGACGGCCGGCTCGACCAGATTGCGCTGTCATGGGACCCGCAGCCGGCGCTGACCGTGGTGATGGCCGCCAAGGGCTATCCCGGCGACTATGCCAAGGGCACGCGGATCGAGGGCCTGGCGGACGCTGCTGCTACTCCCGGCGTCGAGATCTTCCACGCCGGCACCAAGGCCGATGGCGAGGCGATCCTCGCCAATGGCGGCCGGGTGCTCAACGTCACCGCCTCGGGCGCGACGGTGGCGGAAGCGCAGCGCCGCGCCTATCAGGCGGTCGATCGCCTGCGTTGGCCGGATGGTTTCTGCCGCCGCGATATCGGCTGGCGCGCCATCGAGCGCGAAAAGCAGGCGTAGTCGAAACTGGGCCTACAGCAGCCTTGAACTCGTAATGCCCGCGCTTGTCGCGGGCATTTTCTTGAAGGTGATGCAGCAAAAACGTGGATGGCCGGGACGAGTGTTCAGCCCGGCCATGACGGGTTGTTGGTCAATGCAAGTCGTCGCCGCGCATTTTCCCTCCCCCCGCGCAGCGGTGGGGAGGGTCGGCGCGTAGCGCCGGGGTGGGGGCTTTGCACCCACCCCACTGTGCAAGTTTCAATGATCGGCTACTCGCCGTCGTGGCCCCCCCACCCGACCGGCCTACGGCCGGCCACCCTCCCCGCAAGGGGGGAGGGATGGCGTGCGTTGCACCGCAAGTAACAGCATCGGCGATTGATACCAACCACTCCGCACGTCATGGCCGGGCTCGTTCCGGCCATCCACGTCTTTGAACTTACTCTGCTTTTAAGACGTGGATACCCGCGACAAGCGCGGGTATGACGCATCATTTGATGCGGATGCGGGGCGCCGCCGCCGCTGATGGCGGCCCGTTTTCATCAGACCCTCAAGCCAGCCATCAAACGCTAGCTAGCAAGCTAACTATCGAGTGCTAGCCCTGGCCGTGCGCGGCCTTGACCGCGGCGCGGTCGATCTCGCCCTTGGCGTTCTTGGGCAGCTCATCCACGAACACCACATGCTTCGGCTTCTTGTAGCGGGCGATCTGCGCGCCGACGAATTCCGCGATCTCGGCGCCGGTCACGCTGCCGCCATCGCGGCGCACGCACACCGCCTTGATCGCCTCGCTCCATTGCGGATCGGGCACGCCGATCACCACCACCGCGACAATGTCGGGATGCTGGCGGATCGCGTTCTCGACCTCGGCCGGATAGACGTTCTCGCCGCCGGTCTTGATCAGTTCCTTTTCCGGCGCGCGGCCCGCGTACCACAGAAAACCGTCGTCATCGAAGAAGCCCATGTCGCCAGTGTGGTGCCAACCGTTGCGGAAAGTATGCGCGGTGGCGGCGGCGTTGTTCCAATAGCCTTTGAACACGGTCGGCCCCCGCAGCACGATCTCGCCGGTCTGCTGCGCCGGCAGCGGCCGGTCGTCGCCATCGACCACGGCGAGCGTGCGCCAGAACAGCGGCCGGCCCGCTGATTTCGGCCGCTCGCGATAGGGTGAGAAGGTCGCGATCCCAGAAGTTTCCGACTGGCCATACAGCGCCCAGAACCGCGCCTGCGGATAGGCCGCTTCAAAGCGCTCGATGGTGTCTGGCGTATCAAGCCCGGTGACGGCGCGCAGGCTGGCGAGTTCGCCGCTTTGCGCCTGATCGAGCAGATTGCCGAGCATCGGCGCGAACTCCGCCAACAGCGTCGCTTTTTCGGCAGCGATATCGCGCGCGGCTTGCGCGGCGTCGAATTTGGCGGCGATCACGCTGGCGCCGCCGACCTGTTGCAGCGTCAGCATCAGGCCAAGTCCGGTGACATGAAACAGCGGCAGCGCGCCGTAATTGACGTCCTGTTCGCTCAGCGCCAGCGCCTGGATCAGCGGGCTTTGTCCGATCAGCAGATTGGCCTGCGACAGCAGCGCGCCGCGCGGTTTGCCGCCAACCGCGGCGGTGTGGATGATGACAAAGCCATCATCGGCCCGCACTGCAAGTTCGGATGGCAGCGCGTCAGCGCTATCAAGTTCGCTGAACGGCACGAACGGCGCGCCATGGCCGCCGATGCCGAAATAACGCCGCACTGACGACAGCGACGGCGCGATGCCCGCGATCAGTTGCTGATACTCGGCGCCGGCCACCACCAGCGACGGCGCGCCGTCGGCCAGTACGTAGCCGATCTCCTCGGCATTGAGACGGAAGTTGACGGGCAGCAGGATCGCGCCGGTGATCGCCACCGCGCCGATCAGTTCGACCATTTCCGGACAATTCTGCGCCAGGATGGCGACACGGTCGCCCGGCTTGATGCCCTCGCGCAACAGGCCGGCGGCGATCCGCTCGGCCCGGTTCAGATAGTCTTGATGCGTCAAGCGGCGGTCCTGGAACACGAAAGCGGTCCGCTCCGGATAGAGCGCGGCGTTACGGCGATACACATCGGCGAAGGTAAATTCGTTCAGGGCCATGAGCGATCCGTTCCACTTTAGGGAACGCCACTATCCGAAGCGAAACCGCTTTGGTCCAGAGGCTTTTTTGATCGCGCGCGCGGCCGATAAGCCCGATCGCGCCCGGAACATCGGCGGTGCTGCTGAGTTCATTGCTCGCATTTTCACCGCATGGAGAGCCCGTCATGGCCCAGGCCGAGCTGCGATCGTTGGAAGAGATACGGCGTGACGCCGAGCGTGCCCGGGCTGGTCTTACCGAAACGGTCCAGCAATTGCGGACCTCGGTCGATAAGACCGCCGGTGATATCCGCGAGCGGATCGCGCCCGAGGCGATCAAGTCCGAAGTCTCCGGCTATCTGAAAAGCCGCGGCGAGGCGATGCTTGATAGCATCACCGAAGCGGTGCGCGCCAATCCGCTGCAGGCGGTGGCGATCGGCGCCAGCGTGGCGGTGCCGGCGCTGCGGGTGATCCGCGCCATTCCGGTGCCGATCCTGCTGGTTGGCGCCGGGCTGTATCTGGCTGGCACCAAGAAGGGCCAGGCGGTTGCGCGCCAGGCCAATGACATCACCCGGGACCTCGCCAGCGAGGCGGGTCGGCGCGCGCGCGAACTCGGCAGCGAGCTTTCGGAGGCCGCATCGGCAACGCGCGACTACGCGGCCGATCGCCTCGATGCGGTGAGCGGCGCGGTCGCCTCCGGCGCTTCGCAGCTACGCGATACGGCCGATGATTTGCAGCACCGCGCGGCGGGTGTTGGCGCCTCGATCTCCGCGAGCGTCCATGATTTACGCCAGCAGGCCGGCGATGCCGCCGAGCGGCTGTCCGCGCAGGGCGCTGCGGTTTCGGCGGAGGCGCGGCGCACGGCGCAGCAGACGGCAGCCACTATCGGCGATGGCGTCGCGGCCACCGCGTCGCGCGTTCGCGAAACGGCTGAACAGGTTGCAGAGGCGGGCCTCGCCTCGGCTGGGCGTGCCCGCGAGCGCACCGTTGAGTTCGGGCACCGTGCGTCGGAGTCGATCGAGCAGGCCGGCCGCAACCTGGCGCAAACGGCGGCGCGCAATCCGCTGCTGGTCGCTGGGCTCGGCGTCGTGATCGGCGGGCTGATCGCAAGTTCGCTGCCGCGCAGCCGGATCGAACAGCAATGGGTCGGGCCCGCGGCCCGCGATGTCGCCGAAGGGGCACGCGATCTCTTTGAACGAACCAAGGACGCCGGCGTTCAAGCTTTCGAGCAAGCGACCGAGCCGCAGCGGTCGCAGCCGCATGATCAGCACGGCAGGGCGGATCAGCAGCGCGCCGCGACGACCGAGACGCCGCCGTTCAACAAACAAGGATGAGGAGACGACCATGGCAGAGATCAACAAGGGCAGCGTGTCCGGAACCAGCGCCGGTGGCACGCGCGGCACCAAGACCCTGCGCGGCGCGTCCGAAGAAGTGGTCGGTGAGGCGCGCGAGTTCCGCGACAAGATCAGCGACACCGTCGCCGGTGCCAGCTCGGGGATGCGGCAGCAGGCCGCCGAGTTCACCGATGCCGCCAAGGATGTCGCCTCCCAGGCTGGCGAGCGCGTCAAGGAGCAATTGTCGGATCAGGCCGGCGCCGGCGCGGACTATGTCGATAATATCGCCGATACCATGCGCCGTGCCGCGCGCGAATTCGATGCCGAGCTGCCGATCGCGGCGACCATGATCCGCCGCGCCGCCTCGAAGGTGGAAAGCCTGTCCGACACCGTGCGCGGCGGCGATCTGCAAGACCTGATCTCCGGCGCGCAACGCTTCGCGCGGGCGCAGCCAGCGGCGTTTTTCGGCATCGCGGTGCTGGCGGGATTTGGTGCGGTGCGTTTCCTGAAGAGTACCGCGGCCAATGACGGTCATCATGTCGGGTCGACGCAAAGCGAGGGCGGCAGCCACGCTCAATATCGGGCCGGCGAAATGCGAGGCGCATGACCATGACCACGATCCATGATCGCAATGATCGCTCGATCCCGGAGCTGGTCAGCGAGGCCTTCAATCAGCTCAGCAAGCTGGTCAGCAACGAGATCGCGCTGGCGAAGGCCGAGACCACCGAGAAGGTGGCGCAGGCCGGCCGCTCGGTGATGCTGATCGGGGTCGGCGTCGCCATCCTGATGCCGGCGCTGGTGGTGCTGCTGCTATCGGCGGCCGCCCGGCTTTCGGAAATCGGCTTCCTGCCGTCGGTCGCTTATTTGATGACTGGCGGCGGCGCCGGGCTGATTGCGCTGGCGCTGATCGGCTTTGGCGTCAGCCGCTTGTCGGGCAATGCGCTCAAGCCGGCGCAAACCATCGAGCAATTGCAGCGCGACAGGATCGCGACCAAGGAGATGATGCGATGATGAAGTCCAGCAATGGCCATAGCAGCGCCGATTTTCTCCGCGATCTCGGCGATGCGGCGCGGCGTAACCCGGTGTCGACCGCGCTGATCGGCATAGGCGTGCTGTGGCTGATCACCGGCGGCAAGCCGGTCAGCACCGCGTCGCATCTTGCCAAGCGCGGCTACGATCACTTGCCGGACGCGGCGCGCGACACCATGCAGCAGGGCGCTTCTGCGGCTCAGCAGGGCGCGGCGGCGCTTGGCCAGCGCGTGGTCGAGGCGGCGAAAAGCACCGAAGACATGATGATGCAGGCCTCCACCTCGCTGCGCGACACCTCATCCTCGGCACGCGATCGGCTGTCGCGGGTCAGCGGCGAAGTGTCCGGCGCGGTCACCGACATGTCGGCGCGCAGCTCGGAGCTGTTCGGCGTGGCGCGTGAGCGTCTGACCCACATGATGGACGAACAGCCGCTGCTGCTCGGCGCAATCGGCGCTGCGATCGGGGCCGGTATCGCGGCGTCCTTGCCGGCGACCCGGCTTGAAGGCGCGTATTTCGGCGAAGCGGCTGACGATTTCAAAGCCAAGGCGGCGTCTTTTGCCGGACAGCAGGTCGACCGGGTGCAGAGCGCGGCCGAACAGGCGGTGGCAGCGGCGAGCGAAGCGGTGCGCGAGGGCCGTGGTCCGGCCGACGAAGCGCGTCCGCGCGCCCGGTCGTAATCAGAAACGCGCGTTATCAAACGCGTAAACGGAGCTCGCATGGCCGATCAGCCCGACGCGGCCGAGCAGATCATGATCACTCCAACAAGGGCGCGTGCTGGTGCCGAGCGGGCCGAGTGAACGGTGGCTGACGATCGGCCGGGATGTCGTGCGCGGCGCCGGCCAGCATCGTCTGTTGGCGATCGCGGCCGGCATCGTGTTCTACGCCATGCTGGCGCTGTTTCCGGCCATCACCGCGCTGGTGTCGAGCTACGCGCTGCTGGCGCAAGGCGACACCATCAATGACCATCTCGCTGCGCTCGCCGGCCTGTTACCCTCGGATGTGTTGTCGCTGATCCAGCGCCAGGTCGCGGCGGTGCTCGCCAATGGCGAGGCGCGGCTGAGCGTGGCGTTTCTATTCGGCCTGGGTCTGGCGCTGTGGAGCGCGGCCGGTGGCATGAAAGCCGTCATCGACTCGCTCAACGTGGTCTATGGCGAGGATGAACGGCGCGGCTTCATCAAGCTGAACGCGGTGGCGCTCGGGTTGACGCTCGCGGTGATCGCGCTGCTGCTGGCGGCGATCGGCCTGGTGGTGGCGGTGCCGGTGATCTTGAATCTGGTTGGGCTCGGTCAGTTCGCCGACCTGTTGCTGCGCTATGGCCGCTGGCCGCTGCTCGCGGCGCTGGTGGTGCTCGGGCTGGCGGTGCTGTACCGGTTCGCGCCCGATCATCGCGCGCCGCAATGGCGATGGATTTCCCCGGGCAGCGTGGCGGCCACGCTGGCCTGGATCGCAGGCTCGGTGCTGCTGTCCTATTACTTCGCCAATTTTGCCAATTACGATGCCACTTATGGCTCGCTCGGCGCCGCGATCGCGCTGATGATGTGGCTATGGATGAGCGCGATCGTGACGCTGCTCGGCGCCGAACTGAACGCGGCGATCGATAAACAGAGCGGCGCGGTGGCACCGCAGGCCGGCGGTGCGGCAGAGGCGACCGTCCCTCCGCGGAGGGACGGTGCTGTGATCAGACGTGCTGACCGCCGTTGATATGGATTTCGGCGCCGTTCACATAGGACGACGTTTCGGTGCACAGCACATAGATGATCTTGGCGACTTCATCCGGCGTGCCGAGCCGGCGCAGCGGGATTTGCTCCTCGACGATTTTCTCGGTGCCGGGCGACAGGATCGAGGTGTCGATCTCGCCGGGCGCGATCGAATTGACCCGCACCCCGACATGACCGAAATCGGCGGCCATTTCTCGGGTCAGCGCCGCAAGCGCCGCCTTCGAGGTGGCATAGGCCGCGCCCGCGAACGGATGGACGCGCGATCCGGCGATCGAGGTGACGTTGACCACCGAGCCCTTCGCGGCCTTCAGCTCTTCGATCAGGCCGCGCGCCATCAGGATCGGCGCGAAAAAGTTGACGCGAAACACCTGCTCCCAAGTGTCGAGCTCGGTGTCGATCGAGCCGAGCCGGGCGCCGCCGGCCGCCTTTGGCGAGATCGCGGCATTGTTGACCAGCGCATGTAGCGGGCCGCCCTGCAGCCTCTCGCGGATCTCGTCGATGCCGCGCAGCGTATCCTCGCGGTCGGCGAGGTCGATCTGGATGTGATCTTCCGGGCCGGCGCCCCACGGGCACTGCTCGGGGAACGGGTGACGCGAACAGGTGATCACCCGCCAGCCGGCGCTGGAGAACCGGATCACGGTGGCATGGCCGATGCCGCGGCTGGCGCCGGTCAAGATCATGGTCCGTCGCGGCTGGTTGCTGTCGAGTTGGGGGGGCCTCGGTCGTGCTTCGGGGCTCATGGATACAACCTTGTCTTGGTCCAGGGGGAGGCCGGGTCGGCCCGACGGAATTCGATGCGATCATGCAACCGGAACGGGCGGTCATGCCAGAACTCGATGCGCAGCGGTGTCACGCGCCAGCCGCTCCAGCCCGGCGGGCGCGGCACATTGCCGACCACATATTTGGCGGCGACCACCGCAATCGCCTGTTCGAAGGCAAAACGGCTTTCCAGCGGCTCGGATTGTTTGCTGGCCCAGGCGCCGATCTGCGCCTGCTTCGGCCGGGTGGCGAAATAGGCATCCGCTTCGGCTGCGGTCACCGGGCTCACCAGGCCGCGCACCCGAATCTGGCGGCGCAGCGATTTCCAATGAAACAGCAGCGCGGCTTTCGGGTTGGCGGCGAGTTCGCGGCCCTTCTGGCTGGCGAGGTGGCTGAAGAACACGAAGCCGTCGGCATCAAAGCCCTTCATCAGCACCATGCGGACGTCGGGCAGCCCGTCCTCGCCGACGGTCGCCAGCGCCATGCCGTTCGGATCGTTCGGTTCGCTTTTGGTCGCTTCCGCAAACCATTCTGCGAACAACGCAAACGGCTCCTCAGCGGCTGTGAAATCACCAGACGTTAACCCAATTGGGTGTTTCATTGAAGGCGCGTCGCTCATGCGAGGAGTTCCAGTTTGCTCGTCACCACGGTCAGGAGTGCGTTTAGGCCCGTTCTATATAGGGCACGGCAACGCATTGGCCTATCGGCGATCACGCCAAAGCTGGCGCTGATAACAGGCATTGTGGCGAGCCTGGGGGCGGGCGGTTGCAGCCTGTCGCGCACCGAGGACGCCTACGCCAAGCTGGATGCGCCCGATGTGACCAGCTCGATTGCGTCCGTCGCCCAGAGCTCCAATGGCGAGCCGACCGAGGCCGATCTGGCCTTTGCCCGCAACGCCGCCTCCGATGTGCTGACCAAAGGCAATGCCGATTCCAGCCAGCCTTGGGAGAATCCCAACACCGGCGCGCGTGGCTCGGTGACGCCGCTGGCCTCAACCTTCACCCAGGATGGCCGCCGCTGCCGTAATTTCCTGGCGAGCTATGTCCGCGAGCGCTCGGAGCGCTGGTTGCAGGGCGCGGCCTGCCGCACCGCGCAGGGCCGCTGGGAGATTCAGAGCCTGTCCACTTGGCGTAAGAGCTGAGGACAGCGCCCGAAGGCGGCGAATCCAGTTGCAAAAATGCCACGAAGCCCCCAGATGAAAGCCGCACAGGGGCGATCGCCCCTGCCCAACTTCCTCGACTCTGAATTCCTTGAAGGAGACGTGACGGATGCGCGACCCCTATGAGGTCCTGGGGGTGCCGCGGGATGCCAGCGCTGCCGCCATCAAGAGCGCCTATCGCAAGCTCGCCAAGAAGCACCACCCGGACGCCAACAAGAACGATCCGAAAGCTGCTGCGCGCTTTGCCGAGGTCAATTCAGCCAATGAGATCCTCGGCGACGAGGCCAAGCGTAAGCAATTTGATCGCGGCGAAATCGACGCCGAGGGCAAGCCACGCTTCCAGGGCTTCCCAGGGGGTGGCCGCGCGCGCGGCGGTGCTGGTGGCTTTGAGAATTTCAGCTTCCGCACCGGGCCGGGCGGCCCGGGCGCGGGCGGCTTTGGCGGCGGCGGCTTTGAAGACATTCTGAGCAGCATGTTCGGTGGCGCGGGCCGCGGTCCGCGCGGCGGCTTCGATTTCGAGACCGGCGGCATGGCGCCTGACCTCGATCTCAGCGTCTCGATGACGGTGTCGCTGGAGGAATCGGTCAAGGGCGTCGAGAAGCGCGTGCGGCTGCCATCCGGCAAGGAACTGAACGTCAAGATTCCGGCCGGCGTCAGCAGCGGCCAGCAGATCCGGCTGCGCGGCCAGGGCGAAAGCCCGCCCGGCCATCGGCCCGGCGACGTGCTGATCACCATCACGGTGGCGGCCCATCCGTTCTTCAAGGTCGACGGTGTCGATCTGCGGGTCGATTTGCCGCTGACGCTCTATGAAGCGGTGCTGGGCGCCAAGGTGCGGGTGCCGACGTTGACCGGCGCGATCGAATTGTCGATCCCGAAAAACACCTCGAGCGGCCGCATCTTCCGGCTGAAGGGCAAGGGCATTCCCAAGCCGGCCGGGGCGGCGGGCGATCTGTTCGTCACCACCCGGATCGTGCTGCCCGATGGTCACGACGCCGAACTGGAAGCGCTGATGCAGAAGTGGCGCGACCACCGGCCCTATCATCCGCGCAGCGATCTCGGCTGAGCCGCGAGCCTGCTTGAGACCAAGTGCGGCCTCGGCCGGGGGATCAGCGCGTCAACCCCGGCCAAGGCCGCTTGCGTCGACCGGCGGATCGAACGCAGCGCCATAAGGAGCCAGCACCTTTGCGCTTTTGCGGCGTGGCGGTGGTGCGCTCGGTGAAAATCGATGGCCGAATTTTGACTCGCGGCCGCTTGTGCGCCGCAGCTGACCGCTGCCTTTCATACCAACGGAAATTGATACCAACCCATCCGCACGTCATGGCCGGGCTTCGTCCCGGCCATCCACGTCTTTGATCTTGCAGCGCTTTCAAGACGTGGATGCCCGCGACAAGTGTTTAGCCCGGGGACATGTCGGACACCTGTTCGGGGACATCACTGACACTTTTGGGCGTGGTCAAGTCGATCGTTGCGACTGACCACGATCCGAAGAAGATTCCATAGCGACCGTCCTGGTCGAGCGGCCGCACGGCGAGGCGTTCACCGCGCAAGGCGCGTGGCACCTGCCAGAGGC
>NZ_QJTI01000008.1:44385-160763 GCF_003217325.1 Rhodopseudomonas faecalis | reverse complement strand
ATCGGCGAAGTGCTGAAACTGCCCGACGACAGCCGCGAGACCAACCCCGTCAACCTCGACCCCCGCATGGCCACCATGGCCTCCGGCGTCCACAGGCTCAACGGCCAGCTCATGGTCGTCCTCGACGTCGATAAGGTGCTGGAACTGTCATCGACTGCACAAGCCGCTTAATTGTCGAAGCTCGCCGGAACCGGATCGCATCAGGGAAAGCATCATGACGCCGCTTGATTACGACTATCTTCAGAAGATTCTGAAGGAACGTTCCGGTCTGATGCTGTCGTCGGACAAGAAATATCTGCTGGAAAGCCGGCTGTTGCCGCTGGCGCGCAAGATGAATCTGCCGGGCATTCCGGAGCTGGTGCAAAAGATGCGCTCCGGTTCGGAATCGACCATCCGCGACGTGGTCGAAGCGATGACCACCAACGAGACCTTCTTCTTCCGCGACAAGACGCCGTTCGATCACTTCAAGAACAGCGTCATCCCGGAACTGATCAAGGCGCGCGCCAATCGCAAATCGCTGCGCATCTGGTGTGCGGCGGCGTCCACCGGGCAGGAGCCTTATTCGCTGGCGATGATCCTCAAGGACATGGCGGGCGAACTGGCCGGCTGGCGCGTCGAGATCATCGCCACCGACCTGTCGCCGGAAGTGCTCGAAAAGTCCAAGTCCGGTCTCTACACCCAGTTCGAGGTGCAGCGCGGCCTGCCGATCCAGATGCTGGTCAAGCATTTCAAGCAGGTCGGGACCATGTGGCAGCTCAACGCCGATACCAAGTCGATGGTGCAGTACCGTCAGTTCAACCTGCTGCAGGACTTTGCACCGCTCGGCAAGTTCGACGTGATCTTCTGCCGCAACGTGCTGATCTACTTCGATCAGGCCACCAAGACCGATATCTTCAACCGGCTGATGAAGGCCAATGAGCCCGACGGTTATCTATTTCTCGGCGCCGCAGAAACTGTGGTAGGCTTGACGGACGCGTACCGGGTCTGTCCGCAGCGTCGCGGCGTCTATCTGCCGAACGTCGGTGCGGCCCGCGCGCCAACCGCTACTGCTTCGCTGCTCGCTCCCTCCTTGAAGACGAGCGCGGTCGCAGGGCGATAGCAGGAGGTTGCTATGGCGACCGAAAATGCTGCTCCAGAACGAGTCACGTTTGGTCGTGGCTACAACGTCTGGATCATGGGGATCGATGGCACCTGGCGCCGCAACTGCATCCTGAAGGCGGTCTCGGCGGTCGATGCCGAGCTGGAACTTGAGGGGTCGATCGAAGGGCTCAACCTCAAGGAGTTCTTCCTGCTGCTGTCATCGACCGGTCTCGCCTATCGGCGCTGCGAACTGATCCGTGTGAACGGATCGGAGATCGACGTTCGCTTTCTGAAGAGCAAGGGCAAGACCAAGCCGAGGCGCGAAGAACAGCTGGAAGCCTGACGGCTTTTCGGCGAATTTTGTGAGATACCCCGACATCTCGGCGATCGGCATTACCCTTCGTTCACGCGCCACGCCTAACCTTGATCCTGTCGAAAACGGTTGCGAGCTGCGGCAAAAAGCGCCGGAGCCGCTCCGCTTTTGGGAGCGCTGCAATGCCGGACTCCACGATTGTTCAGCCGAAACAATCAGTTCTGATTGTTGACGATGATCCCATTCAAGGACAGCTGATCAAGGATGTCTGCAGCCGCATCGGCTATGCGGCCGTGTTCGCGCAAAGCTATGAAAGCGCGGCCGCCGCGCTCACCAGCCATCGCTTCAGCCACGTCACCATCGATCTGGCGCTCGGCGAGCGCGACGGCATTGAACTGATCCGGCTGTTGTCGGGATTGCCGGAAATGCCCCGCGTGATCGTGATCTCGGGCTGCGAACAGCGCATCCTCAACGCTGCCGTTCGATTGGCGCATAGCGCCGGCGCTTGTGATGCCGTGTCGCTGCCAAAACCGATCGAGCTGAAAGCGCTGCGCGAGGCGCTGATGGTGCAGCCTTGCGACTGCAAATCGATGCGCTGCGCCGAGCCGCGCAAGACTGACGTGATCACCATCGATGATTTGAAGGAAGGTTTCGCCAATGGCGAGATCTTCGCGATGTTCCAGCCCAAAATATTGCTGACCACCGGCAAGCT
Source organism: Rhodopseudomonas faecalis (assembly GCF_003217325.1). GTDB lineage: Bacteria > Pseudomonadota > Alphaproteobacteria > Rhizobiales > Xanthobacteraceae > Rhodopseudomonas > Rhodopseudomonas faecalis. Next base: position 158,658 of record NZ_QJTI01000008.1, on the reverse strand, counting down.
GGTCGGCTGTGAAGCGCTGGCGCGCTGGAATTCGCCGAAATTCGGCATGGTTGCGCCCGATCGCTTCATCTCGCTGGCTGAAGAAGCCGGGCTGATCAAGCCGCTGACGCTCTTGATGCTGCGCGAAGCAACGGAGCTGACCCGCGATCTGCTGCCGACTGTGCCGGGCTTTTCGGCCGCGGTGAATTTCTCGGCGACGCTGTTGGCGGACCCGACCGTTCCTGAGGATGTCGAGACCATCCTGGTCGACCGCAAGGTTCCTGGTAGCTCGCTGATGATCGAAGTCACCGAGACCACCGCGATGAGCGACGTCGCCAAGGCGATGGACACGCTGCTGCGGCTGCGGATCAAGGGCTTTGGCATTTCGATGGACGATTTTGGCACCGGCTATTCCTCGATGTCGGTGCTGGCGCAGATGCCGTTCTGCGAACTCAAGATCGACCGCACCTTCATCAAGGGCTGCCTGGTCGATCAGGATCTGTGGAAGGTGGTGACCTCCGCGGTCGCGATCGCGCGCGCTTACAACATGAAGGCGGTCGCCGAGGGCATCGAGGATCTCGAAACGCTGTGGGCGCTGGAGTCGATCGGCTGCCATATCGGGCAGGGCTATGCGATCTCGAAGGCGCTGCCGCGCAGCGAGTTCCTGCAGTGGACCGACAATTGGGAACGCCGGGTGCGCGACAGCCTGCTGCGAATCCCGGAACGCAAGCACGCTTAGTGCGGGCCCTGCCGGTTCCCTGAGCGGAACCGCGCGGTCATGCGTTTTGTCGGTTCGACAAACTCACAGGATGGTCAGCGCGCGATCTGCCGAGTTTTCATCATTGATAGCGATAGCGGCTTGTTTGGCTGCCACGCAATCCGCAGACCGGCGGCCGTGTGGTCGATAGCGCATCGAACAACGGCCGCGCCGACGGTTCACCCGGTGGTCAGCAGTATCAGCTGATCAGTGCCGGCACCGACGGTGCGCGCCTGGTCGAACAGCGAACGTAGCCGGCCGGTCAGGGTACGATAGCCGGTCGCATCAAGCTCATGCGCGTTGTTTTCCAGCTCGCGCGCGGCATCGGCCAGTTCGAACAGGCCAAAAGTTCCCGCGGCGCTTTTCAGCGAGTGGGCCTCGCGCTGAATGGTGTCGCGCGCGCTGTCGAGCGCAGTGCTCTCGAACATTTTGAGCCTTGTTTCGGTGTCCCGGACAAAAACCTTGGCGATTTCCTCGACCGCTTCCGCGCCGATTTCGTCAGCCATTGCATCATAGGTAGCGCGCGGCACCGCGAGCGTCGTGCTCTGCGCGGCTGATACCGCGGGCGGCGGCGTGACGCTTGGCGCAGCGCTGACGGACGGGTCATCGTCAGCGGTGTTTTGCAGAAATCGCGTGAACAGCGATTTCAATGTGGAAGGTCGGGGAGACGATTCATTCATTCCGCTGTCTCGACGCTCGAGGTGTGGCAGCCGCGCCGACGCCGGCTGCTGCCGTTGCTGTGTGCTTCGCCCTTAGGGACGCAGGCTCGCCGCGCTCGATGTCCGAGTGCGTGCCGTTTGCTGAGCCTAGATTGGCGGTCTCCAAGCTCGATCAGAGGGTTGTCGAGCCGAGCAGATCAGATGCCGGATCATATCTAACACTTTCGATCAGTACTGCGTCTGTCATCCCCGGTTCATCTGTTCAAAACGGAACATACTGAGCGCTTTATTTTGAAGCGACAGTAAGTAGTTGTCCTGATTTCATGCTATCTTTAGGTTAAGACTATGACCCGTATGATTACGAGGCTTTTCTGGTTGCGCGACTCGGCTAATCTGATCACGGAGTAGAGATCATGGATGCAAATACACCAGCGCGCGAAATTTTCGTGGTCGATGACGACCCGGCGGTGCGGGAAACGCTGTCGATTGTGTTGTCGGCCGCAGGGTATCAATCGATCTGTTTTGCTGATGGTGATGCGTTGCTGGCAGTGGCGCGCACCCGCTGTCCGGCTTGCATTCTGCTTGATGTCCACATTCCCGGCCGCTCGGGTCTCGACATTCTCGAAGAGCTGCATGCCGAGCAATATCCGGCGCCGATCTTCATGATTTCGGGCAAGGGCGATATCGCGATGGCAGTCAATGCCATCAAGAATGGCGCGCTCGATTTCATCGAGAAGCCATTCCGTGGCTCAGAAATTGTGACGCGGGTCGAAGAAGCGATCGAAGCGTTTTCGCGGCGTCGTGCCGCGGGCTCGGCTCTCAAGGTGCCGACCTTGAATTTCCCTGGGCGTGAACCGCTGACCATGCGCGAACGCGAGGTGCTGGAGCTGTTTTCGGCGGGCAATACCAATAAGGAAGCCGGCCGGCAGCTCGGCATCAGCCCGCGCACCATCGAGTATCATCGCGCCAACATCATGAAGAAACTCGGTGCCAAGAACGCCACCGATCTGGTTCGGATCGTGATGTCGGCCATGCCCAAGACCTGATCTCCAACGACCTGATCTCCAACGACCTGATCTCCAACGACCTGAGCTCCAACGACCTGAGCTCCAACGACCTGAGCTCCAACGACCTGAGCGTCCCCATCCCGCTCGGGTTTAGGCGATCACGGCAAGCCGTGATCGCCTTTTTTTCTTGCCGACGCCAGCTTGGTGACTACAGCGTTCCTGGAAATGCCCCGCCATCCATCAGCAGGTTCTGGCCGGTGATGTAGCCGGCCTTGGCGCCGCACAGAAACGCGCAGGCCTGGCCGAACTCGGCTGGATCACCAAAGCGGCCGGCCGGGTTTTCTGCCATACGTGTGCGCAAGATCTGCTGCACCGGAACGCCCGCGGCCTTGGCCTGCGCCGCGGCGACGCTGCGCAGCCGGTCGGTGTCGAACGGGCCCGGTAGCAGCGCGTTGATGGTGACGTTGTGGCGCACGGTTTTGCGCGCCAGTCCGGCGACGAAGCCCGTCAGTCCGGTGCGCGCACCATTGGACAGGCCGAGCACGTCGATCGGCGCCTTCACCGCCGCCGAGGTGATGTTGACGATCCGGCCAAAGTGCCGTTCCACCATGCCATCGACCGTGGCTTTGATCAGCTCGATCGGCGTCAGCATGTTGGCATCGAGCGCCTTGATCCAATCGTCGCGGCCCCAATTGCGGAAATCGCCGGGCGGCGGCCCGCCGGCATTGTTGATCAGAATGTCCGGCGCGGGGCAGGCGGCGAGCGCCGCGGCGCGTCCTTCCGGCGTGGTGATGTCGCCGGCGACTTCGATGATCTCGACCTCGGGATAAAGCCGCCGCAGTTCCGCAGCGGCCTTGGCCAGCGCCTCGGCGCCGCGTGCTGTCATGGTGACGTGGACGCCTTCCGCAGCCAGTGCCGCGGCGCAGGCATGGCCCAACCCCTTGCTGGAAGCGCACACCAAAGCGCGCCGGCCTTTAATACCCAGATCCACGGTTTCCTCCTGACATTGACGGGCAAACTGTCAGGCTACATCAGGCCGCCGCGCTGTGCCTAGGCACGCGCGGCAAGCGGCGCGGGGGATGCGCTGCGTGCGCTTGAGCTGTTCGATATAGCTCGTGGCTTCCGGCGGCAGCTTTTTGAAGCCGAGCTGTCCGGCCTGGGACAACAGCGGACGCAGCTGCGAGCCCACCAGGAAAGACGGCGTCACCCGCGGCGGCAACAGCGTGTCGAACACCAGCACCATGGTGATCGCCACCAGCACGATCCGCACCGCGCCGAGCGCGGCGCCGCCGATCCGGTCGGCGACCCCGATCTGTTGGCCGGTGAGATCATCGATCGCCAGCCGCAGCAGGCCGCCGAACGCCATGCCGCACAGCACGAACACCACGATGAATAGCAGCGAGTTTTGCAGCGGCGGCAGGCCGGCGCCATGGTCGAGCCGCGGCGCGACAAAGGACGTGATCCACAGCGCCACCGGCATCGCGATCAGATAGCCGATAATGGTGGCGGCGCTGCGCAGCAGCCCCGATTTGAACCCGAACGCAATGCCGAGTGCCAGCGCCGCATAGACCACGGCATCAAAGCTGTTCATCGGCATGTTGCTCCCCTGGTCCGGTCGAAATTCGTCGGGCTTGATCTGCCCGGCTGTCGTGTCGTTTGCTTCGCCGATCAGGCGCGCTATCAGTGCGGCAATGATCATCGGGAGGCGCCCATGTCCGGGATATTCGACGTCCGTAAAGAAACCGTCCTGATCACCGGGGCGTCGCAGGGGCTCGGCAAGCAATTTGCCCACGTGTTGGCGTCGCACGGCGCGGCAGTGGTATTGGCGGCCCGTCAGATCGGTAAGCTGCAACAGCTTGAGGCTGAGATCATCGCCGCTGGCGGCCGCGCCGCCGCGGTTGCGATGGATGTCAGCGATCTGGCGTCGATCGCCCCGGCCATCGATGCCGCCGAGGCCAAGCTCGGCGCGATCACTGTGCTGATCAACAATGCCGGCATTGCGGCCGAGAAGCTGGCGCTCGAGCACAGCGCCGCCGATTGGGATGCGGTGCTGGGTGTCAATCTCAAGGGCGGCTATTTCGCCGCCACCGAAATGGCGCGGCGCATGGCGCAGCGCGGGCAGGGCGGCAATATCATCAACATCGCCTCGGTGCTCGGGCTCGGCGTAATGAAGGGGCTGTCGTCCTACGCGATTTCCAAGGCGGCAATGATCCAGGCCACCAAGGCGCTGGCCTTGGAATTTGCCGCGCACAACATCCGCGTCAACGCGCTGGCGCCAGGCTATATCGACACCGAGATCAACCATGATCTGTGGGCGACGCCGGCCGGCGAAAAACTGGCCAAGCGCATTCCGCAGCGCCGGGTCGGCCGCGAGGACGATCTCGATGGCGCGATCCTGCTGCTCGCTTCAAACGCCTCGCGCTACATGACCGGCAGCGTGATCACGGTCGACGGCGGCTTTACGCTGACATAGCGAAAGCTCGTCGCGCGCCGCTTGATCCGGCAACGCGCGTCCCACCTCTCCCGAGGCATCAATTCATGCGCAGCTCGTTGCGGATCATGTCGGCGGCTTTTTCGCCGATCATGATCGCCGGCGCATTGGTGTTGCCTCCGATCAGCGTCGGCATCACCGAGGCATCGACCACGCGCAGCCCGTTGATGCCATAGACTTTGAGCTTGGGATCGACCACCGCCATCTCGTCATTGACGCCCATCTTGCAGGTGCCGACCGGGTGATAGACGTGATCGACTCGGGCGCGCAGAATGGCGCGGATGTCGTCGTCGGTGTTCACATCGGCGGTGAACAGGTCCTTCTGTTGCAGCGCGCGTAGCGCCGGGGTTTCCATCAGCCGCCGCGTGGTCTTGAACGCCGCCACCATCGATTCCAGATCATCGGCTTCGCCGAGCAGATTGGGATCGATCAGCGGCGCGGCGGTGGGATCGGCGCTGCGCAGCGCAACGCTGCCCCGGCTCTTGGGTCGCAACAAACAGACATGGCAGGAGAAGCCCGTGGCGAGCCGCCGTTTGCGGCCGTGATCCTCGACCATCGCCGTGCCGAAATGCAGCTGGATGTCGGGAATGTCGAGATCGGGCCTTGTTTTGAGAAAACCGCCGCATTCGGCGAAATTGGTGGTGAGCTGGCCGCGGCCTTCGCGCCGATAGCTGCCGATCGACAGCAGCACGCGCATCAGCGCCGGCAGCGAGAAGCCGGTGAACCACGGCTTGTCGCTCTGATAGGCGAAGATGAAATCGGGATGGTCCTGCAGATTCTGGCCGACGCCGGGCAGATGGTGCAGCACCGGCAGGCCATGGGCGGCGAGCATGGTGGCTTCGCCGATGCCGGACAGCATCAAGAGTTGCGGGCTCTGAAATGCGCCGGCCGACAGGATTACTTCGCGCCGCGCGAATAACTTGCGCAGCTGATCGCCCTGGCGGAATTCCACGCCGATCGCGCGCTTGCCCTGAAACAGAATGCGGGTGGTGATGGCCTTGGTCTCGACCCGCAGATTGGCGCGCTTGCCCATCACCGGATGGATGTAGGCGCGCGCTGCGCTCCAGCGCTCGCCATTATGCTGGGTCACCTGATAGAGGCCGAGCCCCTCCTGCTCCTCGCCGTTAAAATCCTCGCGAATCCGGAACTGGGCTTCGCGCGCCGCCTGCAGATAGATGTCGTGCGACGGATTGTCGGTGCTGACATTGCTGACGTGCAGCGGCCCGCTCTGGCCGTGATACTCGCCATTGAACACCGCGTTGTTTTCGGAGCGTTTAAAGTAAGGCAGCACGTCGGCATAGGACCAGCCGGTGTTGCCGAGCGACGCCCAATGGTCATAGTCCCATTTGTGGCCGCGGATATAGATCATGGCATTGATCGCCGATGAACCGCCCAGCGTCTTGCCGCGCGGCTGATAGCTGATGCGGCCGTTGAGGCCGCGCTGCGGCACCGACTCGAAATGCCAATTGTTGAGCTTGCTCGGCACCATCAGCGACAGCGCATAGGGCGTTTTCACCAGCCAGCTATCGCCGCGGCCGCCGGCTTCCAGCAGCGCCACCGAGGTTGCAGGGTCTTCGGATAAACGGCCGGCCACCGCGCAGCCTGCCGAGCCGCCGCCGACCACGATGAAGTCGAACGTATCGCTCATGTTTCCTCCCCTGAGGACGCTCTTTTTTTGAATCGTTTTTTTGAATCGTTGTGGTGTTGTTGTTATTGGCCGCGGCGCGGCTGCGCCGTCGGCAGCATTGGCGCTGGCCCGATCAGGACAGCAAGCGCAGCAGCTTGGCGAGCCGCGCGATCTTAGCGCCATAGGGCGGATAGAGATCGGCAAGCCGGTTGTAGGGCGATCGGTAGAACACCGGCTTCAAGTGGCTGAACGTGTCAAAGCCCCATTGGCCGTGATAGGCGCCGATGCCCGACGCGCCGACCCCGCCCATCGGCTGGTTGATCTGCGCAAAATGCACCAGGCAATCATTGATGGTGACGCCGCCCGACACGGTGCGCGCCAGCACCTCGTCGCGCGCGGCGTCGTTGCTGCCGAACCAATACAGCGCCAGCGGCCGGTCGCGGCCATTGATGAAGGCGATTGGCTCGCTTGGGTCGTCATAGCCAAGCACCGGCAGCAGCGGCCCAAAAATCTCCTCCTGCATGATCTTCATGTCGGGGGTGACGCCAGTCAGCACCGTGGGCGGGAATTTGCGCACCGAGCGCCAGGCGGCATTGTCCGGCGTCGCCGATTGCAGCACGGAAGCGCCTTGCGCCTTGGCGTCGGCCAACAGCCCTTCGAGCCGCACATAATGCTTGTCGGCAATGATCGCGGTGTAATCCGGATTGCCCGGGTTCTCACCGAACATCGCGATCATGTGCCGCTGCACTCTGGCGGCAAAATCCTGGACCTTGTCGCGCGGCACCAGCGCATAATCGGGCGCGATGCAGGTCTGGCCGGCATTCATCAGCTTGGCATAGGCGATGCGCTGCGCCGCCACATCAAGGTCGGCAGAGCGATCGATGATGGTCGGCGATTTGCCGCCGAGCTCCAGCGTCACCGGGGTGAGATTGCGCCCGGCCGCTTCGGCGACAATGCGGCCGACCCGGGTCGAGCCGGTGAACACCAGATGATCGAATGGCAGCGCCGCGAAGGCGGGGGCAATATCGTCCTCGATCCCGGTCACCAAGAGTTCGGTCGGCTCGAATGTCGCCGCCACGGTCTCCTGCAGCAGCGCGGCAAAGCGCGGCGACAATTCGCTCGGCTTGATCATCACCAGATTGCCGGCGGCGATCGCGCCGATCGCCGGTGCCAGCGTCAGCTGCAGCGGATAATTCCAGGGCGCGATGATGCCGACCACGCCGAGCGGCTGCGGCAGCAGCCGGTTGCTTGCCGGCCAGAATTGCAGCTGGGTCGACACCGACTTGGGCGCCATCCAGTTTTTCAGATGCTTGCTGGTGTGCTTGAGCTCGCCGAGCAGAAACAGCGTTTCGGCGATCAGGGTCTCGATCGCGCAGCGATGGCCGAAATCGGCCGAGATCGCCGCGGCGAACCTTTGTTCATTGTCGCTGATCAGCGCGCGCAGCCGCGCCAGCCGGTCGAGCCGGGTGGCGAGCGGGGGCGGGGGCTGCTGCCGCGACGCCTCGACCATGCGATGGAACGAATCGTCGAGCGCCCTGCGCCCAAAACTGTGCACGGACTGGTCCATGGAGCCCTCGCGGCCTGCTTGTGTCTGCGTTTCCAGGGCCGATCGCATGCCGGCTTACGGACAATGTTCGCAGGAGTTGCAGCGCCGGGCAATGGAAACCGCGCCGGCCGCCGGGCCTTCGTCATATTTCTTGAAAAATTCCGCCCACGGGGCTTCCCAAACCCGCTCAGCATTGCTACACACCCCTCGCACCGCAGCCCCCGGGCGCGGATGTCCTCCCAGGAAGCCTCCAGATGGGAATGTCGCGCCAGTTTGGCGTGCCAAACTCGTTTTTGAGGTGTTGTGAGGATTGCACCGGTTTATCGCGGGATGGAGCAGCCCGGTAGCTCGTCAGGCTCATAACCTGAAGGTCGTAGGTTCAAATCCTACTCCCGCAACCATCTTTACCGGCGTCGATTGCAAGTTGTGATCGATGCCGGTCCCCGCAACCATCTTTACTTGCTCGGGCAACAAGTGAAGATTAGATCCAGCCCCCGCAACCATCTTTACTTGCAACCCCGTAGCGCCCGCTGCGGGGTTTTTGCTTTGCGTGGAAATCGTAAGGATTCCAGCAAGATCGCCTTGAACGTCGATCTCCACCTTGCCCTCAACAGGCGTCAGCACGATCTGATCCACCAACGAGCGAATTGTGTCGGCTGCCTCTACCCGCTTGCCCTCTTCTTCATCCTGAAGCGACTCGTAGAGCTGCTGGATGCGCTTGCGATATTGCAGCGCCATGCTCGGGTGTAGCAGGGGCGGCGGCTCCTCCGCTTCGGCGAGGAAGTGCTTCAGTTCCACCTTACGGGCTTCAAGCTGCTTCATGTCTTCCACGATCGCTTCAATCGGCCCGCCGGATTTAATTGCAGTCAGCAGCTTCGTCAGTTCCCGATCAATCTTCGCGATCTCGGCTTCGGCTGAGGCAATACCGGCGCGGCCTTCCATCCGCAGGCGGTTCATCTCTTGCGTGAATACCTCGCAGAAATGGGCAAACAGCTCAGGGTCAACGAGTCGGGTGCGCAGCGCATTCAGCACGCGCGATTCCAACTCGTCGCGGCGGATATTGACCCGGTTGTCGCAGGTGCCTTTGTTGCGAGCTGTCGAGCATCCGATCAGCGTTGCCGAGATCGCGGAGTACCCGCCACCACAGCATGAACATTTGGTTAGGCCCGAGAAGAGGTATTTGGGACGCCGCCGGTGATTGACGGTGCGGACATCTGTGTTGCCGTTATCGTCGCGGGTGAGCTTGTTCTTCTCCTGCCGTGCCTTCACAGCATTCCAGAGATCGTCGTCGAGGATCCGGAGCTCTGGCGTCTCCTGGATGACCCATTCCGATTCCGGGTTGGGGCGCGCCTGCCGCCTTCCGGTGTTCGGGTCCTTTACGAAGCGCTGGCGGTTCCAGACGATCTTGCCGACATACATCTCATTATTGAGGATGCCGTTGCCACGCTTCGGGTTGCCGTTGATCGTGCTGAAACCCCAGTCGCCGCCCGAAGGGGCCGGAATGCCGTCCTTGTTCAGTGCAAAAGCGATGGTCTTTGCCGACTTACCGGCGGCGTAGTCGCGGAAGATGCGGAGAACGACGGCGGCCTGGTCTTCGTTGATGGTGCGGTCGCCGCGAATGGGTTCGCCATTGACGTCCAGCTTCTTGACCACATCGTAGCCATAGGAATTGCCGCCACCCGATTTGCCAGCCTCGACACGGCCGCGCTGGCCGCGGCGGGTCTTGTCAGCAAGATCTTTAAGGAAGAGGGCATTCATCGTGCCCTTCAGACCGACATGCAGATGGCTGACCTCGCCTTCAGACAAGGTGAACATCTTCACATCCGCATAGGACATGCGTTTGAAGATGCCGGCGATGTCTTCCTGATCACGCGAGAGGCGATCCATCGCCTCAGAGAGGATCACGTCGAACCGGCCGCTCATGGCGTCGGTCATCAGGGCCTGGATGCCCGGACGGATCAGGGATGCTCCTGAAATCGCGTGGTCCGTATATTCTTCGATGACGTGCCAGCCCTGCTTTTCGGCATGGAGGCGGCACATGCGAAGCTGGTCGGCGATGGAAGCGTCGCGTTGATTGTCAGAAGAATAACGGGCGTAGATCGCGACTTTCAAAACATTGCTCCCATCCGCATCAGGAGGTGCGCTTCCCCCTTTGCCTGGACAACTTCACTTCCTCTGCAAAGCATTCCCGTGCCGCCTGCTTTGCCAGGATGCCGACCAGACGCAGAAGGCGAGGGTCGGGACTGCCGCACGGCGTAAACATCAACTCCGGCGCGTCCAGCAGCAAAGATTCGAGCAGCGCTTCGCGCTCGGCTACTGTCATCTTTGCTGTGTTTTGTGGGGCTCGCAAGGTCATAACTGACAGCATTCGTCCCATGCCCGGCATTAGCAACGAAATTTGCGGGCGAACATTTGGCGGCGTTCAGTGTGCCAATGCGCGTTATGGCGTGCGGCGGCGTAACATGGCGTGCCATGGCAGAGTAAAATGACCTGTCGGAATCGCTCGATGTCGCCGTCATCTTTTGCCTCGTTGCTGGTCCCTCGGAAGCTGTTGCTTGCAAATGAGACTTTATCGTATTGTAATTAGAGATACAAGGCGCTATCTTCCGACTAAGGAGACTCGCCATGGGCAACACTGCCGAACGCAAGGAATATCCGATCTCGATGCGTCTGCCCGAAGCGGATGTTGCCATGATCGATCGCGCCGCCAGCCTGCGCGGCCGCTCGCGCACCGATTTCGTGCGAGATGCCGCTGTGCGCGCGGCCGAGGAGGTCGTCATGGAGCAGGGCCTGATCCGGATGAGCCCGGAAGGCTTTGCTCAGTTCATGGATGTGCTGTCGCGCCCGGCCGCTCCTGTTCCGGAGATGGTTGAAGTGCTGAAGCGGCCTGCGCCGTGGGAGCCCGGCTACGCGGCGAAGCGGTAATCCCTTGCTGCTTTCAGGACCCGAGCTGCTTTCCGCCGCCCACGATGTTTCCCAGTTTTCCTGTGGCAAGCCGACGCTCGACCACTGGCTGAAAACCCGCGCGCTCTCCAATCAGCAGAAGGGCTTTACCGCCGTTCTCGTCGTGCATGAGGCAGGGCGTGTAGTGGGATATTACGGCCTTGCACCAACAGCCGTTGTGCCATCGGTGCTACCGCGCTCCATCCGGACGGGGCAGCCGCCTAGTCCAATTCCCTGCATGCTGCTTGGTCAGCTCGCGACCGATATCGGCTCGGCCGGGTTGGGCATCGGGACTGGCCTTGTGAAGCACGCCCTCCAACGGTGCGTTCAGGCCGCATCGCTGATCGGTGGGCGGGCATTGATGGTCAACGCCGTCGACGGGGAGGCTGCCGAATTCTGGCAGCGCCGAGGATTTGAGCCTACCAGAGATGATGAACTGGTCCTGTTTCGCTCGATCAGCGATATTGCTGCGTCGCTCCGTGAGGCTGGAAGGTGAATAGCCCCATGTTTGGTGGACGTCTTCCTTGCTAAATTGAGGCAAGGACCTGCGCCGGACATTCAAGACGGTGACCGGCAAGGCGAGGATCTCGAAGGAAATCCGCGACCGCCTCCAGAACCACGCGTTGCAGGATGCCAGCTGCGAGAAGCATGACTGCTAGGCACTACATGGTGGAAAAGCGCGCCGACATGACGAAAGGGGAAAAGTTCGTCTCAGCCACGCTTGCCAAGAAGTGCCGGAAGGGCATGCAATAGCCCGGCGTTCGACGGCACTCAGATCCTGTCTGAAAACCGATCATAAGCATCGATCCGCCGAACCGGGGGATCGACCTCATACCGATAGATTTCCGTTCTCAAGAACCGTAGTTCGGCCTCGCACTGAGCCTCGGGAACGTCAATATACCAGGCGCGCGGCTGCGGGCCGGGATCGCCGTTCCAGCGGTACCCCCGCGCTTTAAGGACATCCTTGAGGTCAAAGGGCGCGTTCTCCGCCCAGATTCGCCAAGAAACGGTACGAGCGCCGTCCAGGAGACGGCTGAGACCTGTAGCGCCAGATCGGGGCAGCCACATCGCCAACAACTCGACCGTAGCAAGACAGTCGTGCATCGCGCGGTGGCGGTCGTAGAAGAAGCCGGCGGCCTGAGCGAGATAGGCGAGTTTCGTGCCCTCGAACCCCTCTGCTGCCCAATCGATCTGGCTGAGCGAGCATGCCCACGGCTTCGTCGAGAACACGTCGTTGAATCGTTCGAGGAAGCGGCGGTCGAACGCCGCATTGTGCGCGATGACGAGCGAAGCCGGCGCTGCGAATGAGGCTACCGCTGCGGGATCAACAATCTGGCCGGCCACCATCTCGTTGGTGATGCCCGTGATCGCGGTGATTTCCGGGGCGATAGGCTTGCTCGGCTGACGCAGCCCTTGGAAGCTGTCGCCCACGCTGAAAATGGTGCCATCCAAGCCGTAGTTGAATGGTGTCATGGCGAGTTCGATGATCTCGTCGCGCTGAGGGTCGAGCCCCGTGGTCTCCACATCGACCACCAGGCCGAGGCGCAGCGGCGTGCCTGGCGGAGGAACGATGCGAGGGCGCGGTTTGAGACGCCGGATGACCCGGTAGTCTCCCGTGGCCTCCAGCGCCTGCGCCAGGGTCTCCAGATGGTCAGAAGATGTCATCGTCTGACGCTTCGTTTACTGCCATCGGCTCCCCTCCAGCGGTATCGGCCGGAGCGAGTCGAATGTCGGCGGCTCGACCTTCTTCGTGGAACCACAAATCGACCACGGCGGTATCGTCGCTGCGCGGCCGCGGTGATGCCTCCCGCACCTTGAATGTCGTCGGGAGATTGACCGATGTTCCGAACACCAGCGCGTGCTGCCGAGGCAATGACGGCAAACGCTTCAAGACGGAATCCGAGATGAACGGCGTCATCTGCCGAATCTGAGAAAGATCGTCGGGGTTCTGGATGCGGTGAACCAGGAAATTGGAGCACTGGCTGAGAACCGTCTTGGACAGCTCACTCGGGCGTTGTGATGCCAAGAGCACGAACATGCCGTATTTGCGTCCTTCCTTGGCGATGCGCTCGAATATCTTGGTTGCGTCGATGGAAAACCGGGAGGGCGTAGAGGCAATATACCTGTGAGCCTCTTCGAGGAGCAGGTGTATCGGGAAGCGGTTTCTTGGTTCCGCATGACGAAGAAACCGGAAAAGCATGCGTGCGATGACCGCACTGACCAGCTCAACGATTTCATCTTCGACGGAATTCAGATCAATGATAATGACTTGATTGCGTTTGGTGAACGCTTCACCAACAGCCCTTTCCAGACCGACGATGTTGGTCAAGAACTCCAGATCGCTTACAGCCGCACCAACGTCAGCTCCTTCGTGACGTAAAAAGGCATATTCAGTCCTCTCTTGGAGAGATCGGAGCCGCGTGACCATGGACGAGCAGTAATCTCGGATTTGGCGGTTGCCGTGGGCCTCCTCATAAAGGATCGCGAAATCCAGACATTCGTGCAGCTCATCGAAAGAGAACGGCGTCCGATTGTAGGCTGGTAAGGGAGCATCCTTCTGGAGCTTCTTCCTTACTTCATCCAGAAATGCCGATTGGTTGTTGCCAGAAAAATTTCCGTATTGAAAATTCGGACTGAAGCGGTTCAACAACGCCATATTCAGATCGTTCGTCGGATACTTCTGAAGAAGGGAAACGACGCGCTGAAACTTCGACACTGGGGAGTCGCCATCCGCACCTCGAAAGCACTCGATGATGCAAGTGGCGACAAAGTGTTCGCGCAGCGCCAGAGCGTCTGGCGTGTTGGCATGAAAGAGACTTGTCAGACCTAACGCCGTCCGAAGAACCGGCAGTTGCGTTCGCTCGCTCGCCTGCAAAAGCAGTTCCCATTCTGCCATTTCCAGGAACCAGTGTGGCATCCGAAAGCCAGCGGTCGTCCCATCAAGGGTTACGCGATGGACGCCGATGCCGCCGTCTTTTGCCAAAGGAGCAAGCGCCTCGTGATACTCGCCATTCACGTCGAAGACGATAAACGTCGCTCCGCGAGCGTGATGTTCGTCCGGCTTGTCGAAAAGAGACTGTAGTACCGAGGCGACCGTGCATGACTTGCCGCTGCCGGTGTTACCCAGGACGGCAACGTGGCCACCGAAGAACTCGTTCAGACGGACTTTGACGTCGTAGTCCTCGAACACCACGGACTTGCCGATTGGCAGAACCCGGTAGCGCGTGGCGCCTTCTGGTTGGCAGACGCCACCATCCGGGCCGATTGACGGCACGACGGCCGCCTCGGTCTCGAAGATGCGATCGAGTTCGCCGTCCAGGGCATAGAGTGCGTCCGCATAGAGGGACGGGAAAACCGACACACCGAAGCGGAACGCGCCGCCGCGCATCGGCAACATGCCGACGGGCACCACATCCAGATATTTTGAGGAACCAGCCCGGTCGAAGTCGCCCCGCTCGGACGACGTGCTCGCATCGCGTTCACGCAGGCCGACAACCTCGACCACGACATATTCCGACTGCGACGGAATCATCAGGAATGATCCCAGCCGCGCCACATAATGCACGTCGTCGAAGCCGACGACCGTGAAATTGTCGGTGCCGACGTGCATCTCGACGACAAAGCGGTCGGCCGCGACCGAGACCACCTTGCCGATCGCCCGCTTGCGATCGTCGTGGCTCATGCCTCGCCATCCTTTGTCTCGTCGCCCCTTTTCGGCGCCAGCTCCGACAACACCTTGCGGACGGCGTCATCAATCCTGTCGCTGGGGCGCTGGGGCATGAAATGCTCTACGATCATGTCGAAGTAGTGCGCCCTCGTCCCCGCGGTAGGACCATTGCCTCCAATGATCCAAATGCGCGGATCGCGCAGCGCCCGCAGCTTGGCGATCTCGCCGTCCGTATCCGGCGCCGCGAAGATCACCAGACGGAACGTCGGGATCGTTAGCGCCTGGTAGATGATGTTGTTCAGGTGCTCATCGCCGAAGGCGTAGCCGGCCGTGATGAGAACGCTCTGCTCGCGCACTATCCGGGACTGAAATTCCCGGAACAGGTCTGCGTAGGGCGAGCCGAGCGAAGAGTTCTGCTTCGCCGGCGTCGGATAGATCAGCATCTGGTTCGTGGATTCCGGTGGCCAGACTTCCTTGATCGGGAAGAGGCCATGATCGTCCTCGGTCCAAGTGACCGAACCATGCAATTTGCAGAGATAGACGAAGGCGTCCACGGCGGTCCACTTGCGGCTGGCGACGTCGAGCTGCTCGGCCAGAGCATAGCGGAAGATCGCCGGGTTGAAGCGGCGTTCCACGACGCCGGAAAAACCGTTGGCATAGGGAATGCCCAGGCGATCCATCGCCAATTCGCTGAAATGATCGTAGTTGGTCGTGAACACCCAGGGCCGGGGCAAGGACCGATCGCGTAGGACCAGTTTCTTGTAGAAACGCTCGTAGAGGTCGCGCACGGTCGTGTCGCCCTCCGTGGCGAAGGCCCCTTGGGTGACACGGGTCCATAGGAAGTCCTGGACCTTCTTGATGATGCCGTCGAGAACAGCGCGATAGGGGTGAAGATCGGGATTCTCGCTCTGGCGCAGCACGAACCGTTGCGCGAACAGCACCTCCATCAAGCGTTCCAGGTTACGGCTGTAGTCCTTCGCCAGGTTGACCCCGAGCGCATCGAGATAGTCGAGTTCGTCTTTGGTTAGCCGCCACGGCGCCGGTACAGCGCCGGCTGTTGGCGGATCGCTGTAGAATCCTGCCGCGCGTGCCTCGATGGTTTCGCCGCAAAACTCCTTGGCCAGCGGCGCCATGGTCGCAATGCCGAGTTCCTTTTTGTCCTTCATCAGGGAAGAACATCCGGCGCCGAGCAGAAATGCGATATTCTTGGCGTTCATGGCCTCGGAAATCGCCTTGCGGGCGCTCTCGATCCCCTTGTTCCAGTCCAGTTCAGATGGCTCGGCATCGCCGTCCCGCAGAAACTGGAATTTTCGCTCTTCTTCGACTTCGCTCATATACCCCCGGTCCTCCCAGTTTCTTACTCGGCTGCTCTGTTCGCGCGCGCGGCTATATCAGCGCACTGCGCCATGAGCGCTTCGAACGGCTCCTCGTCGTCGAAGAGCAGTCCATCCTCAACCATGCGGGCATAGTCATCCTCCAACGCCTTCGCGCCATCGCCGACCGGCACGAGTTGCAAGCCGCCGCTGACAGCCGCTGCATAGTCGATCGGCGTGCGGTCGGCGGCCTTCTCTGCGAAGAACATCGACTTGTGCCGGGCGACAGCGTTGACCAGGTCGCGATCGGCAAAAGCGGCTTCCGCGAAGCCGGCTTCGTCCAGTCGGACAACATCGTGCCAATGTCGCGCGAAGCGGTCGCCGCGCAGCCGCTCCTGGAGGCAGAAGACGTGGATGGCGGTCGCCTTCTCCCAGAACGTCCGCTCCGCGTGCATGACGCGCGGCCGCGCAGTCGGGAAGAGCAGCCCCTCGATCAGGCCGGCCGCGTCGCAGACGACGTCGCGCAAGCTCGCAGGTTCGCCCGTCGAGCGCGCGCCGAACTCCAGCATGACGCTTGGAGCCACATAGCCGGACCCGGCTGCGGTCGCGTCATAGTCGATGAAGAGCTTCTCATCCTCGACGCGGACGGCCGCCGCCAGCCCTTCAGCGGCCAGGGCCTTCGCGATTACCGGCTGCACCGTCTCTGCGACCAAGGCCGGCAAACGCCGGCGGACCTCGCTGGACCAGCGCTTTTCCTCGCTTCGTGTCTTCGGCAGACCCTCGCGATTGTCCCCGACCAGATCGGGCGCAATCGCCCGAATGTCGTAGGTCAGATCCACATCCTCCGAAAAACGGCGAATGACCTGATAGGCTTTTGACAGCGACGTCCCGCCCTTGAACACCAGATGTTCGCCGAGCGGTGTCGCGTAGAGGGTCGCCAGCGCCCACACCACCCACACATCCTTTTCGAGAAGATGGGTGGGACGACCCGAACGGTCGGCGACGACGCCCAACGCGTCACGCCGATCCTCGGCCGAAAGCTGGAGGAAAACGTCAGCCATAGGCCGCCTTTCCGACGCTCTGCGCGAGCCATGTCGGAAGCTGCGGCGCGGCGGCGACCAGTTCGCCGAACACACCAGGCGGCATCTTCCGCTTCAAGGTCGTGAGCGCGGCCTCCGCCCTTTCGGGGCCGAGCCAGGCCAGCGCCCGCACGGCCTCGCCTGCGGGGCGGTTGGCCAGGGCCAGTTGCCAGCGCGGCGCGTGCCGCAATTCGACGACCTGCTTGCCGAGGTGCATCTTTCGGCTGCGTCCGGAGGTCAGATAGACCGAGCGGACGGGCACCTGCGTCGTCAAGCCAAGCGCGTTCGCCGCGGCGGCTCCGTTCGAGACGATGATCTCCCCTTTTTGGGTCGCGAGGGCCTCGACAGCCTGCTCGACCGAAGGTGCGCGCGTGCCAAACCGACTGGCGATGGGGCGCAGATAGACGCCACGACCGGCGCGGATGAGCTGCCCGCGCTCGGACAGACGCGACAATGCCTGATCCACGGCCGCCCGGTTTCCGAGGTGGAGCAGGCCCTTGGCGGACACGGGCATCCCTTCGGGAAGTCCCGTCGCATGTGCCAGAATCTGTTCGGTCAGCCGTGTCATCGTCTTTCTCCTGTTGGAAATATACGCGAGTTTCTGACAGTTTTCAAGGAAGCGCAGGGGAACATACCGAATAGGGGGAAAGCCTTCCCCTGCGGCCGAGCCTTGGTCTCTGCCTACCCCTTCTGCGGGGAGATCCCCGCAACGCCCCCTTCAGAGTGAGAGTGCGGACGGATTTTCCGTGACGGGTTAAGAGCTGGAGGAGAGGCTTCCGGCACCCGTCGCGGAGATCATCCCGATGGCCAGACAGGGTCGTAACCTCGCGGAAGGTGGCGCGCGCAGCAACCTTTACGACGACATCACCAACAAGATCATCGCCGAGCTGGAGCAAGGGCGGTTGCCATGGGTCCAGCCTTGGGGTGCGTCGCCTGATACCGCCCCGCTGGGCCTGCCGAGAAATGCTTCAACCGGCCGGTCCTATTCCGGCATCAATATTCTCATCCTCTGGGGCGCGGTCATCCAGCATGGCTTCCCCGGTCAGGCGTGGCTGACTTTCCGCCAGGCCCTTTCGCTTGGCGGCAACGTCAGGAAGGGCGAACGCGGCACCACTGTCGTTTATGCCGACCGTTTCACCCCCGAGGACGAAAAACGCCGTGCCCGCGAGACGGGTGAGGATGCTCATGCCATACCGTTCCTGAAGCGGTTCACGGTCTTTAACGCCGCGCAATGCGATGGTCTGCCCGATGACATCACGGCAGTCGCGCCGCCACGCCCGCCCGGCCTGATCGAACCTCGGGTCGAGGCGCTGATCGAGGCCACCGGCATCGACTTCCGTATCGGTGGTAATCGCGCCTTCTATATGCCGTCGCTCGACTATGTGCAGGTGCCGCCTCCACAAGCCTATTTCGAGCCGATCAACTGGCACCGGACGGCACTGCACGAGCTTGGTCACGCCAGCGGCCATCACAGCCGTCTCGACCGCGATCTGACCGGCTCGTTCGGCTCGAAGAAATACGCCTTCGAGGAGATGATTGCCGAACAGACCTCGGCTTTCAGCTGCGCTGCGCTCGGGATCGTGCCGACCGTGCGCCATGCCGATTACATCGGGTCGTGGCTGGAGGTCATGCGCGAGGATTCTCGCGCCATTGTCCGCGCAGCCTCGCAGGCGAGCAAGGCGGCAGACTGGCTGCTGTCGTATCTGCCGGCCGAGGACACCGTGGAGCAGGATGCCAGCGTAACCGACCGGAGGGCTGCGGCATGATCCTCCTGACCGGCACACAGCGCGACCGTCTTCTGGCCAACGGTCGTCACCGCGATCAGGATCACATTCCGATCGTGAAGTTCTTCAATCCCCTTCGGTGAAGGCGTCTGGCTCGCCACCGAACTGGATGACGATGGCGACATCATGTTCGGCCTGGCCGATCTCGGCTACCCGGAGCTGGGCTCGTGGAGCCTTGAGGAGCTTTCCTCGGTACGGCTGCCCTTCGGCATGGGCATCGAGCGCGATCTACTGTTCACCGGGGATTTCCCGATCTCGGTATGGACCGAGGCCGCCCGCGAAACTGGCAGCATCCGCGCCGCTGAAAGTCTGCTCTACCGCGTCGGCGCGAGCTTTTCCCGTACATCCGCCGATACAGAAAACCGGAGTGCCTGATTTCCGGGTTTCAGGTTCTGCGGCTGGCGTCGCTCTCTTCAGAGGAAGAGGGCGGCGCTTCGCTTCGTGACGGGCTGATAGCCGGAGAGAGAGGCTCACCGGCGTCCGTCATGGAGTAACTGACATGGCCACTGCCGTTCAGAAGATCACCCTGTCGTCCTCGCGCGACATTCCCTTCAACAAGCTGGTGCTCAGCCAGTCCAACGTCCGGCGCGTCAAGGCCGGGATCTCGGTCGAGGAACTGGCCGAGTCCATCGCCCGTCGCGGCCTGATCCAGTCCCTGCATGTCCGCCCGGTGGTGGATGCCGAGGGCAAGGAAACCGGCATGTTCGAGGTGCCCGCCGGCGGTCGCCGTTTCCGGGCGCTGGAGTTGCTGGTCAAGCAAAAGCGCCTCGCCAAAATCGCGCCGGTCCCGTGCGTGGTGTCGGAGGCCAGCGCCGATGTGCTGATCGATGAGGTTTCACTCGCTGAAAACATCGAGCGCGCCCCGTTGCATCCGCTCGACCAGTTCCGCGCCTTCCAGGCCATGCGCGAAAAGGGCATGACCGAGGAAACCATCGCCGCCGCCTTCTTCGTGGATGCCAAGGTGGTCAAGCAGCGCCTGCGTCTGGTTTCCGTCTCACCGGTATTGCTCAACGTCTATGCCGAGGACGGCATGACGCTGGAGCAGCTGATGGCTTTCAGCGTCAGCTCTGACCATGCGCGGCAGGAGCAGGTCTGGGAAGCGATCAAGGACGGCTGGCAGAAAGAACCGTACCACATCCGCCGCTTGCTGACCGAAACCACGGTCCGCGCCGCCGACAAGCGGACGGTGTTCGTTGGCATCGATTCCTATGAGAAGGCTGGCGGCTGCGTGCTGCGCGATCTCTTCCAGCAGGACGATGGCGGCTGGCTGCAAGATCCGGTGCTGCTCGACCGGCTGGTCGGCGAAAAGCTGAAGGCGGAGGCCGAGGCCATCGCCGCCGAGGGCTGGAAGTGGATCGAGGTCGCCATCACCTTTCCCTATGGTCACGGCCATGGCCTGCGCCAGATTGTCGGCACGACGGTCGATCTGACCGAAGATGAACGCGCCACCCGCGAAGCATTGCGCGACGAATATGAGCGGCTTGAAGCGGAATATGGCGAGGCCGACGAACTGCCGGACGAGATCGACGCGCGCCTCGGTGAGATCGAACAGACGCTGGAAACCTTCGAGCGCCGTCCGATGACCTTCGAGCCGGACCAGATCAGCATGGCGGGTGTCTTCATCAGCATCGACGCCGATGGCGCATTGCTGATCGAGCGCGGCTATGTTCGCGCCGAGGATGAAACGCCTGCGGAACCGGAGGCCGAGATCGTCGACCCGGAAACCGGCGAGGTGATCCAGCGGGCAGAACCGGAGGCGAGCCGTGCGCGCGCGGTTATCGCGCTGGGCGGCCAGCCGGTCGAAACCGAGGAGGAAGACGAGGCCGACACCATCAGGCCGCTGCCCGATCGCCTGGTCAGCGAGCTGACCGCGCATCGCACGCTGGCGCTGCGGGATGCGGTGGCCGTGAACCCGCATGTCGCCATGACGGCACTGCTGCACCGGCTGGTCATGGATTGCTTCATGCCGCATTCCGGCAAGGGTTGCCTGGAAGCACAGGTCCGGGAAGTTCATCTGCCCGCACAGGCGGAGGATCTGCGCGACAGCGCCTCGGCCAAATCCATTGCAGATCGGCACGAACGCTGGGGCGATCATGTCCCGGCAGACGATGCCGCCCTCTGGGATTGGCTGACTGTTCTGGATGATGGGTCGCGCATGGACCTGCTCGCCCATTGCGTCAGCTACGGTGTCAACGCGCTCTATGAAAAGCCCAACCCTTACAGCGGCGCGGGCGTTAGTCAGCACGGGCTGGACATCCGCCTGTCGCAGGCTGACCGGCTCGCGCGTTCGACCGGCCTCGACATGGTGGCTGTCGGCTGGCGGCCGACGGTTGGCAATTATCTCGGTCGCGTGACCAAGCCGCGTATCCTTGAAGCCGTGCGCGAAGGAGCCGGAGACCGCGCCGCTGAACTGATCGGACACCTCAAGAAGGGCGACATGGCCAAGGAAGCTGAACGCCTGCTTGCGGATACCGGCTGGCTGCCCGAGCCGCTGCGCATGGTGGAAGATGGTATCGAAGTCGATCCGGCATCAGGCGCTGCGGCGGAAGCCGACGATCTGCCCGATTTCCTCTCCGGCGATGGCGAGGACGACCCGGCTGACGACGAGGAAGATCAGCATATGGTCGCTGCTGAATAGCACTCATGCGGGGCGGCTTCGGTCGCCTCGTTCCAACCGCCCCGTTTCCGTAACTCGCCCGGTCCTCGTGATCGGGCTTTTTCTTTGGAAAGCCGCCATGCCGATCAGCATCGACATCGATCAGATTTTTCTGGAAGACCGCGAACATCCCCCGTCGGATCGAACCTTACCGTGGACCGAAATCCGCGATGGCATCACTGTTGTCGTGGAGCCAAAGCCCCATTGTGCCGAACACATGCGGGTTTTTCGGCTTAGTGCGCGTGAATATTGCCGCTACGCCGACTGGACGGCTCATGGTGCTCGTGCCCGTTTCTTCGGTCATATCGATACCTCGGGCGACGACCTTATAATGAAGGCGCGCGCGATGATCGCCCGAGAAATTGCCGATGGGCTTTGGAGCTGAAGACCCGATCGCAGGGTGTCGGGCCGTGAGGATGGGAGGTCTGCACCGGACGGGGTCAATCCGGCTTCACCATGCAATCCGCCATCCCCATCAGGACAAGCGGCGTGGGTGCCGTCTCCGGCCTGAGGGAACACGATCCTGATGCCAGCATGGCGGCAAGGCTGGCGCGGCAGAGCATCTGCGACGGGTATCCGGAATCCTGTCAGACGCGAAGAACCACCCCCGCTTCCATTAGCAAACCTTGGTCCGATCCGTCTCTTTGACATTCAACCCGTGAAGGGTCGGCTTGACGCTTCGCTTGCCGCCCTCGGGGATTCGGAAAAAGTCCGAACGCCCGAGGGTGATTGCAGATCCGGTCAGACACTTCGGGCGCCTGTCGCGCGGGGGATGGTCCCCCGCCTCCAAAGACAGGAGCCGGAACCCATGTCCTATGCAGATGCCACCGCCTTCGCCGCCAGCCTCGCCGCCACGCTGATGGTCGAGATCGTCGTGTTCCAGGCCGGGGACGGCACCCACGCCGCTTGTCCCGCCGCCGAGTTCGACGGCGACGACGACATGGTGAAGCTGGAGCTGGATCCTTGGGGGTAAGGCGCGACCGCGCCTCATCCCCGACGGCCTGGCCGCGACAAGCCCGCGACCGGGCCTTCAGCGCGTCGCGATGGTTGCCCATCGCCGACGGCGGAACCGGGCTGCCCCGGTCAGAGAGGAAGAGTGCGGGCCGTTCGGCCGTGACGGGTTCAGGGTCGGAGAGAGAGGCTCACCGGCGCCCGTCATGGAGTGATCCCGATGACCTTTGCCCGTTCTGAAACCTTCCGCTCCATCGGTCAGATTCTGGCAGCCGATGTTCTGCCCGCGCTTTATCGGGCGCAGAAGCTGCCGCTGCGCATCTCGTGCCTCGGTGTGGCCAGCTATGACGCCAGTGACGCGGCGAACAGCTTTGACCGCGTGATCCCGCTTGGGGAAAGCACGTCACCGGAAGAGGCCATCCAGGCCGCGGCCTTGCGCGTGGCGCGCGGTGATATTTGCACGGGGCCGGACAGCCTCCCGTATTTTCAGCCGCGCATCATGCTCATTCAGGACCGAGATCAGCGCCTGGTCCTCGCCGGTGAAATCCGCGCCGGCATTATCCTTTGGCAACAGCCAGTCGCATCCGATGCCGAGGCAGGCAGGATCGTGACCGAGGCCAGCCGCCTGCGCGGTATGGCATTCCGGGCCTCGGACCCCGGTGATGCGAGACGGCTGCGTTACCGCGCCGCTGCGCTGGAGGCCCGGTTGGTCGATCCATACTGGCGCGAAACCTCGGCCGATCTGCTCCGCTTGCCGCAGGCCGCCTGAGCTTCACCCTTTCCATCCCATTCGGCTCGGCCATACGCCGGGCCATGTCATGTCCGGAGACCGTCATGGCCGACTATTACACGCACTTTTCCTGCCTCCTCGATGTGGGCACCCCCGAAAACGCCGCCCGCGCGCTTGAGCTCTACAATGCTCTAGCGGTTGCCAATTCCGCCGAAGACCCGCCTTCGGACGGCTTCCTGCTCTCCATCCAGCCAGAACATGGCGGCACGCAACTCTGGATGCGTGATGATGTCACCGGCGATCCCGAGCACGTCATCCAGTTCGTCAAACGCTGCGCCACCGAGTTCCGCCTGACGGGCCTATGGGGCCTTCAATACGCAAACAGCTGCTCAAAACCGCGAATCGACGGATTTGGTGGCGGCGCGCATGTTCTCGATCTCTCCACCGGCGAAACGGTGGACTGGATATACACCGATGGTTGGCTTTCCTCGGTTCTGGAAGGGAGAGACCCCTATGCCTGAGGTCATCGAAACCACCGTCTATCGCCTCAACGAATTGTCTGATGCGGCAAAGAACAAGGCCCGTGCCTGGTATCGTGAGGGTGGCTTCGACTATGACTGGCACGATGCCGTCTATGAGGATTTCCAGCGCATTGCGGAAATCCTCGGGTTGAACCTCAAGACCCGCACCGTCCGATTGATGGGCGGCGGCACACGGCAGGAACCCTGCATCTGGTTCCGCGGCTTCTGTTCACAAGGTGACGGTGCCTGCTTTGAATCCTGGTACTCCTACCAGAAACATGGGCCGCGCCGGATCAGAGAATACGCCCCGCAGGACACCGAATTGCATCGTATCGCCGATGCCCTTCAGGCGGTCCAGCGCCGCAACTTCTATCAGCTTTGCGCCGATGCCAGCCATCGCGGCCATTATTACCACGAATATTGCATGGCGATCTCGGTCGAGCGCGATAGTCCGACATACCAAGACATGACCGGCGATGCCGAGGAGACGATCATCGAGGCGCTGCGCGATCTGGCCCGCTGGCTCTACCGCCAGCTTGAGCGCGAATATGATTATCTGTCCTCGGACGAGGCGGTCGATGAAACCATCGCCGCCAACGAATACACTTTCACCGAAGCCGGTCGCCGCTTCGGCTGATGACGACAAGCGCCCCGCCATCCGGTCGGGGCGCTTTTTGCATGCTGCGCTTTGAGAGTCAGAGGCGGGCCGGAACGGGTTGAGTCCGGGCGGTCTAGAGAGCGCGCTGTCCGGGCTCTTCCATTTCTGCTCTCCTGAGGTTTCCGACATGAACATGGTGTTTCCCGTGGCCGATCCGGTCACGCCGCTGGCGGTTGCGCCCGCGATCCTGGCTGCGGCCAGTCTTCTGCTCCCCCATCTCGAACGCGGCCAGCGCATCGATGCCGTGACATTGCGCGGTGCTATGGAAACGGCCTTCGGCGCGTCCGATGCCACAGGCGCCTGGGACTGGAAGCTGGCCTATGAGGCCTGCGAAGTCGCTACCGTTCTCTTCCTGCGCAAATACGGAAAGGCGCTTTTCCGTAAAGCCGCGTCTCCGGCTACACGGGTTTCCGTGTTGGCAAAGATCGCGGGACTATTGCCCACGCAGACCCGGCGTTCCGAGGAAAGCCAGAACTTCCAGCAATTTTCGACGCCGATCCCCCTCGGCCTTGCCGCTCTGACAGCCGCCGCGATCACACCTGATGACAGGGTGCTGGAACCGTCCGCTGGCACCGGCCTTCTGGCGATCTTGGTGCAGACCATCGGCGGCTCGCTGATCCTCAACGAACTGGCCGATACCCGCGCTGAACTGCTTGCCGAGCTCTTTCCGGCCTTTGCCGTCAACCGGTTCGACGCCGCCCAGATCGACGATCATCTGGCCCCGGATGCCGTCCCGTCCGTGGTGCTGATGAACCCGCCATTCTCGGTCATGGCCAATGTCAGTGGGCGTGTCGCCGATGCCGCCTACCGCCATGTTGCCTCGGCGCTGGCCCGTCTTGCACCGGGCGGTCGGCTGGTGACGATCACCGGCGCAGGCTTTGGCCCCGAAGCTCCGGCATGGCGGGACGCCTTCATCCGCTTGCAGGCGCGTGGCCGTGTGGTGTTCAGCGCTGCCGTCGACGGCGCGGTCTATGCAAAGCACGGCACCACGATCGACACGCGGCTGACCGTTATCGACAAACTGCCCGCCGACGATCCGGGCATTTTTCCGGTATCGCTAGGGATCGCGCCCGATGTCGCCACGCTGATCGGCTGGATCGAAGCGCAGGTTCCGCCGCGCCTGCCAGTGTCATTGCCGAAGATCGTGGTTTCCGCTTCGGCCACCGCGCCGAAAACCGTGCGAGGCTATCTGGCCCGCTCGCCAGCTGCGCGGCCTGCCGCTGCTCCGGCCAACGATCCCGAGGGCGTCGAACTCGCCTATGACACCGTGGACTGGGCACCGCCGGAAGGCGCTCGCCTGTCCGACGCCATCTATGAGGAATATGCGCTGCAATCGCTGCGCATTGCTGGCGCACAGCCGCATCCGACCAAGCTGGTGCAATCCGCCGCCATGGCCTCGGTCGCACCGCCCAAGCCTTCCTACCGGCCCTTGCTGCCCGCTGACATCTGTGCGCGTCTGTCGGACGCCCAGCTTGAAACGGTGATCTATGCCGGTGAAGCCCATGCCGATCATCTCGACGGCGCCTGGACCGTGGACGAGCATTTCGACAACGTGAACGCCGCACCCGAGGATGGTGCCGGATCGATCCGCTTTCGCCGGGGCTTCATGCTCGGTGACGGAACCGGCGCTGGCAAGGGCCGCCAATCGGCCGCCATCATTCTCGACAACTGGCTGCGCGGTCGGCGCAAGGCGATCTGGATCTCCAAATCCGACAAGCTGATCGAGGACGCGCAGCGCGACTGGTCGGCGCTTGGCATGGAACGGTTGCTGGTCACGCCTCTGTCACGCTTCCCGCAGGGCAAGCCGATCACGCTGTCGGAAGGCATCCTTTTTACCACCTATGCCACGCTGCGCTCCGACGACCGGGGGGAGAAGGTTTCGCGCGTCAAACAGATCGTCGAATGGTTGGGGGCCGATTTCGATGGAGCCATTATCTTCGACGAGAGCCATTCCATGCAGAATGCCGGTGGCGGAAAAGGAGAACGCGGCGATGTCGCCGCTTCGCAGCAGGGACGTGCGGGCCTGCGGCTCCAACACGCGCTGCCCGATTCCCGTGTGGTCTATGTCTCGGCGACCGGCGCCACCACAGTCCACAATCTCGCCTATGCGCAGCGCCTCGGCCTCTGGGGTGGTGAGGATTTTCCGTTCCAGACGCGTGCCGAGTTCGTCGAGGCGATCGAAGCTGGCGGCGTTGCGGCTATGGAAGTGCTGGCCCGCGACCTGCGATCTCTCGGCCTCTATACCGCCCGCTCGCTCTCCTATGATGGCGTCGAATATGAACTGATCGAGCATCTGCTCACGGACGAACAGCGCCGCATCTATGATGCCTATGCCGGGGCTTTTGCCGTCATTCACAACAATCTCGATGCTGCGATGGAAGCGGCAAACATCACCGGCAGCGAGGGCACGCTGAACCGGCAGGCGAAGTCGGCGGCGCGTTCGGCGTTTGAGAGCACCAAGCAGCGCTTCTTCGGCCATCTGCTGACCTCCATGAAAACACCGACCCTGATCCGCTCCATTGAGGCCGATCTGGAAGCGGGCCATGCCGCTGTCATCCAGATTGTCTCGACCGGCGAAGCGCTGATGGAGCGGCGGCTTTCCGAGATCCCGACCGAGGAATGGAACGATATTTCCGTCGATGTCACTCCGAGGGAATATGTCGGCTCGTATTTGCAGCATTCCTTTCCGGTGCAGCTCTATGAACCCTTCACCGATGGCGAGGGCAACCTGTCGTCACGCCCCGTCTTCCGCGACGGTCAGCCGGTTGAGTGCCGCGAAGCTGTAGCGCGACGCGACGAGATGCTGGAGCAGATGGGTTCGCTTCCACCTGTCCCGGGTGCGCTCGACCAGATCGTGCAGCGCTTCGGCACGGATATGGTGGCGGAGGTTACGGGGCGTTCGCGCCGGATCGTGCGCAAGGGCGACGGTGCATCGGCACGCCTTGCGGTCGAGAACCGTGCACCCTCTGCCAACCTTGCCGAGACTTCGGCCTTCATGGATGACCAGAAGCGGATTCTGGTCTTCTCTGATGCCGGTGGCACGGGACGCAGCTATCACGCCGAACTCTCGGCGCAGAACCAACGGCTGCGCGTGCATTACCTGCTGGAGCCGGGCTGGAAGGCCGATGCCGCCATTCAGGGGCTGGGCCGCACCAACCGGACCAATCAGGCGCAGCCGCCACTCTTCCGACCCATCGCCACGGATGTCAAAGCCGAGAAGCGGTTCCTCAGCACCATCGCCCGTCGCCTCGATACGCTGGGCGCCATCACACGCGGCCAGCGCCAGACCGGCGGTCAGGGGCTGTTCCGTCCCGAAGACAATCTGGAATCCGCCTATGCCCGCGATGCGTTGCGCCAGCTCTACCTGTTGATCGTGCGCGGCAAGGTCGAGGGATGCTCGCTCGAACGGTTTGAATCCGCCACCGGCCTGAAGCTGATGGACAGCAACGGTGTGAAGGACGACCTGCCGCCGATCACCACCTTCCTCAACCGCCTGCTGGCGCTGACCATCGAGTTGCAGGGCATCCTGTTCTCCGCCTTCGAGCAGCTTCTGCAGGCCCGGATCGACGGGGCGATGGCATCCGGCACCTATGACATGGGGCTGGAAACGCTGAAGGCCGAAAGCTTCATCGTCACAGACCGACAGGTGATCCACACCCATCCGGGCACAGGGGCGGAAACGCGGCTCCTGACGCTCACCGAGCGCAAACGCAATCAGCCGGTCACGCTCGATGCCGCCCTGGCGGAACTGGATGATCCCCGCGCTAGATTGCTCATCAACGAGCGATCTGGTCGTGCCGCCGTGCAGATCCCGACCACCAGCGTCATGCTGGATGATGGCGAGATCGAACGGCGCGTGCGGCTGATCCGGCCTATGGAGGCGATGAACATTCCGGTGCGGGCGATGGGCGAGACCCATTGGATCGAGGCCGACCATGCCGCCTTCACCGTGGCCTGGAAGGCGGAACTGGCCGAGGTGCCGGAGTTCACCGACAGCATCCTGCATATGGTGACGGGGTTGCTTTTGCCGATCTGGAAACGCCTGCCGCAGGACTCCTCCCGCGTCTATCGCCTCCAGACCGACGAGGGCGAACGCATCATCGGTCGCCGGGTATCGCCGGCATGGGCTGCCAATGCCTCGACCAGTGGCGTCACCAGCAACCTGACACCGGATGCCGCATATGCAGCGCTGATCGAAGGTCGCACGATCCTTGATCTCGCTGAAGGGCTGCAACTGCGCCGCGTCCGGGTCATGGGCGCCAACCGGATCGAACTGACCGGCTTTACTGACGCGATGCGTGACCGGCTGCGGGCCTATGGACTCTTCAGCGAGATCATCTCGTGGAAGTTGCGCTTCTTCGTGCCGGTCGGCGCGATGGGACCGGAGATCACAGGCAAACTGCTTGACCGCTTCGCGGTTGAACGCATCGGTGAGCGGGAGGCCGCATAATGGCGCGTCTCAACGCTTCCGAACTGGCGCAGCGTCTCGGCCGACAGGCCGAGGCGGTGTGCCGTCACTATCTGTCGAATGGGCGCAAACAGGGTAACTACTGGCAGGTTGGCGATGTCCGAAACACCGCTGGCCGCTCGATGTTCGTCCGGCTGCACGACAGCGTGAAAGGCATTGCCGGTAAATGGCAGGACTCGGCCACGGGGGAATATGGCGATCTGCTCGACGTGATCCGGGACTCGCTCGGTCTGATCGACTTCGCAGACGTTGCCGAAGAAGCCCGGCGTTTCCTCAGCCTGCCGCATCCTGAACCGCAGCCGCCATCCCGTCAGTCTCGAACGCCGGCACCATCGGGATCATCCGAGGCGGCACGCCGCCTCTGGCGCATGACGCAGCCGCTGATCGGCAGTACCGCAGAAGCGTATTTACGCGGACGCGGCATTACGGATTTACGCCAGACCGCAAATCTGCGCCTTCACCCCAACTGCTACTGGCGGCCTGAGGACGATGGCCCGACCGAAACATGGCCCGCCATGATCGCCGCCGTCACCGACCTCGATGGCAGGATCACCGGCGCACACCGCACATGGCTGGCCCCTGACGGTTCTGGCAAGGCACCTCTCGATCCGCCGAGGAAGGCAATGGGCGACCTGCTCGGACATGCGGTTCGTTTCGGGTGCGTGAGGGATGTCATGGCAGCGGGGGAAGGTATCGAAACCATCCTGTCGCTGCGTCAGGCTCTGCCAACCATGCCGATGGTTTCCGCGCTCTCGGCCGGACACCTCGCTGCCATCCTGTTCCCGCCGCAACTGCGCAGGCTCTATATCGTCCGCGACAACGATCCGGCAGGTGACAGCGCCTGCGATAGCCTGGTGGACCGGGCGCACGAAGTCGGGATCGAGGCCATCACGCTCTCGCCCATGATGGGGGACTTCAACGAAGATCTCGCAACTTACGGGCTGGATGCCGTTCGGGCAGAAATCCGGGTGCAAATCGCTCCCGAGGACGTCTGCCGCTTCATGGCTTCAAGTGCATAGCCGGTACGGGGCCGTGATCGGGCCGTTCCGATCCTGTCATGCGCGCAGGCTGCATCCTGTCACCAGCAGAGGACCGCGCCTTGGCCTTCCGAGAGGGCGATCGGCCCACAAACGCTCTGGTCAGGCAATGGCGGCGCCCGACTGATTTCCGTCGGCGGGCAAGCCCGCCTTTACAGCGCGAAACAAATCAGCCGGGCTTTGCCATCAAGGCCCTCGCCAGAGGCTCGCGCTGCCAGACCGGAGCGCCCATGAGCTTTCGTCGCCATGAAGGCCGCGACGGTCGCGGTCCAACTGACGGAAGCATCCCATGTACGCGCACGACGATTTCGAACCCGATCACAGCACGTCCCCGACCGGCCATGCCATCGAAGAACTTGAACTCTACGGCTACCGCCCCTCGGAAGACGAGGCCGATCCCCGCACTACACCCGAAGATCACGTCATCCAGGGCGCAGTCTCGGACATCTTCGACGCCCTGATTTCCACCATGGCCGACACCAGCCTCGATTTCGACCTCGACGAGATCCTCTGGTCCACCGTCAACACCTTCCACCGCGCTGTCGAGCGGATCGAGACCAAACTCGACGATAACGAGCAGGCACAGAAGCGCCTTCAGCGTGAACAGGATGGCAGCGAGGTCAAATCCGTCCAGCTCGAAACCCTGATCGGCGCGGGACAAAGCCTGATCGAGCGCCGCGACAGCATGGAAACCTTTCGCGATACCGCCGCCGACATCTATCTGCGCACCACCGGAACGCCCTGGTCGCAACGCTCCGGCTCATGGGTCAACCATCGCCAGATGACCTCGGCCATGATCGACAGCCGCGACTTCATCGCCGCAAAACGCCGGGCCGACAACGAGGTGCTGCTGCCCGCCGGACCGAAGATCGCCTTCTCGGGCGGTGACACGACCGATCACCGGACGATCTGGGCCAAGCTCGATCAGGTCCACGCCAAGCACCCGGACATGGTGCTGATGCACGGTGGATCGCCCAAGGGCGCGGAACGTATCGCGGCAACCTGGGCCAATAACCGCAAGGTCGCACAGGTCGCGTTCAAACCCGACTGGGCGAAACATGCCAAGGCAGCACCGTTCAAGCGCAACGACCAGATGCTCGGCATCATGCCGATCGGGGTCATCATCTTCCCCGGCACGGGCATTCAGGACAATCTGGCCGACAAGGCCCGCAAGATGGGCATCCCGGTCTATCGCTTCGGAACGGGCAGCGCGTGAGCGCTGCCTTTCCCATCGCCACGAGCCGGATGATCGGAACCACCGATTATTCCGGCTCGCGCAGGCAGGCGTGTTCATGCTATATTCCGCTTTGCGCCATGGTGGTGGTGGAAGGCGCGACCGTTCAATCCCTTGCACGGAGACACCACCATGATCATTCTCGGAATCCTCGTTTCCATCGCAGCCATCGGCACCATGTGCTGGCTGCTGTTCAATCTCGCCGTTTTTGCCCTGCCGTTCCTCATCGGCCTGAACGCAGGTATCTGGGCCTATGGCACAGGGGCTGGCTGGCTCGGCGGCATCGTTGTCGGTCTTCTCGTCGCCGGCCTGACACTGGCAGTCGGTCAGGGTCTGCTGATGCTGGTCCGCCCGATCTGGGCGCGTTTGCTGATCGCTCTGGCCTTCGTCGCTCCGGCGGGGATGGCCGGGTTCTACGCCACGCTCGGTATCGTCAAGCACATGATGC
Organism: Rhodopseudomonas faecalis; assembly: GCF_003217325.1. Classification (GTDB taxonomy): domain Bacteria; phylum Pseudomonadota; class Alphaproteobacteria; order Rhizobiales; family Xanthobacteraceae; genus Rhodopseudomonas; species Rhodopseudomonas faecalis. Next base: position 127,103 of record NZ_QJTI01000008.1, on the reverse strand, counting down.
CGTCTGAGACATGGCAGCTCATCTTCTCGGTGATCGGGGCGATTGCGGTGGGCGTGACAGCGTTCCTGCGCGTTGCGGGCATGGCGGCAACCGACCAGCCGGACGACAGCTTCGCACGCACCTGAACCGCAATGATCCGTTGATGGCGACCAGACGCGGGTGCGGATCATCTTCCACCTCCGTCAGGAATATAGTCGCAGACAGCGGGCAAGTATCGGATCAGCTTGAGGCACGGGCGCGGCCCATAGGAGCGTAAGACGGTCGGTATTGACCTTCGTGGGCTGACCAGAATCCGGTTGGGGCGTTGCCGGAGGAACAGGCCGGGAAGAGCGATGCGCATAGCCTGAAACACAGGGTATCCGATAAGCCTGTGCGGCCGGTCAGGTCATCCTGATGGGGCCTCAAGGTTGCCACCGTCTCCGTTCCCCCCCGTGTCTCAACCGCTCCAAACGGCCTCTTCAATGGCCTGATCTGGCCGAAGAACAGCGCGATGCGCTTCGACCGCTTTAGCGCAACAGCGTCGTCACAACTTTCTTCCCCTGCCGGCAAAGCCGACATTCCGCGCGGAACAAGAAAGTTCCTCCTATGCTGTCCAGCCCCTTTGGGGTGCGCCAGCGTTCGTCTCCGGCCGGTCGATCGCCATAGAGGCCGCAATGGTGCGGGCTCGGAAACGAAAAAACGGAGACTTAAAATGGCAACCATCGGCACCTTCAAGAAGACCGGCTCGAACGAATTCACCGGCGAAATCGTCACCCTCAGCGTCCAGGCCAAGGGCGTGCGCATCATCCCCGACCTGCGCGCCACCGGCGAGAACGCCCCCAGCCACCGGGTTCTGGTCGGTCGCGCCGAAATCGGTGCCGCCTGGTCCAAGCGCTCCAACGAGGGCCGCGACTATCTGGGCCTCAAGCTGGACGATCCAAGCTTCAACGCTCCGATCTACGCCAACCTCTTCGACGAAGAAGACGGCGAAACCTTCTCCCTCATCTGGTCCCGCCCCAACGGTCGCCGCGGCGACTGAGGCGCGGAACAAAGGCTCCGACCGCAAGGTCGGAGCCTTTGTTCCGCCCGCGAGAAAGTCGGTGGTATCGCATTTCAGACACTGTCCCTCAGTGGGTGCTGGCAAATGCTCTCGTGTCATCACCGTATCGCAAAGGCTAATCTGGGCCTCGGCTTCGCCGTTTTCGCGACCTTGGTATGACGACGTGCTGCATCCTCGTGGCAGCCATCTGCTTCCGAACATGAAACTCGGGGGCTTGTATCGCGCCCAATAGTTCGATAGTAGTCGAATCATGGAATCATTGATTGCAACCGAAGCCCTCGGCGCACTGGCCCAGATTACACGTCTGGAGGTGTTTCGCCTCCTTGTTCGGCATGAGCCTAATGGCCTCGCCGCCGGTGAGATTGCGCGACAACTAGATGTTCCCGCCAACACCATGTCGACACATCTCGCCACCCTATCGCGGGCGGGACTGCTAACTTCAGAGCGGCACAGTCGCTCAATCGTCTATCACGCAAACGTCGCCACCCTGCGGGAGCTGATGCTGTTTCTCGCTCGTGATTGCTGCGGCGGCAATGAGGAACTCTGTGCACCGCTGGTCGCGCAGCTCTCCTGCTAAAAGCTCTGTGGAAACAAAAATGCCTACCGATATCATCATTTACCACAATCCCGCGTGCGGCACGTCGCGCAACGCGCTGGCGATGATCCGAAATGCCGGGATCGAACCACATGTGGTCGAGTATCTCAAGACGCCACCATCGCGTGTACTGCTTGTGCAGTTGATCGCACGTGCCGGCATAACCCCACGTGATCTGCTACGCGAAAAGGGGACTCCCTATTCCGAACTCGGTCTCGACAGCCCGGCGCTGACGGATGACGAATTACTCGATGCGATGGTCGAGTATCCCATCCTCATCAACCGGCCACTGGTGGTCTCACCGCTGGGCGTGAAGTTGTGCCGGCCTTCCGAAGCTGTGCTCGATCTGATCCCAACCGCGCAGCAAGGTGCCTTTGCCAAGGAAGATGGCGAACAGGTGATTGATGCCAGTGGTGACCGTATCCGCTGAACCGTAGCCCGAAAAAGGAAAGACAATGTCGCAGGAACTTACCGCGGCGTCCACGTCGACTTCTCCGCTCGGCCTGTTCGAACGCTATCTGTCGCTGTGGGTCGCGCTGGCGATTTTGGCTGGTATCACTCTCGGGATCGTAATTCCTGAAACAATCGGATTGCTGGCGAGACTTGAACTTGCCTCGGTCAATCTGGTTGTTGCTGTGCTGATCTGGGCAATGATCTACCCGATGATGGTCAGCGTCGATTTTGCCAGCGTACGCGATATCGGCAGGAAGCCCAAGGGCCTCATCCTGACGCTTGCGGTCAACTGGCTGATCAAGCCCTTCACCATGGCCGCCATCGCGGTGCTGTTCTTCAGCTACGTCTATGCCGGATTGGTCCCGCACGACGAAGGCCAACAATATATCGCCGGGCTAATCCTGCTGGGAGCGGCACCCTGTACTGCCATGGTTTTCGTCTGGTCGCAGATGGTTAAAGGCGATGCCACCTACACCCTCGTGCAGGTGGCTGCGAATGATCTGGTGATGATCGCCGCCTATGTGCCGATCGTGGCGTTTCTGCTGGGCGTCACCGATATAGTCATTCCGTGGAAAACGCTGATGCTATCGGTGGTGCTTTATGTGGTCATTCCGTTGCTTGCGGGGGCGGCTACTCGGCAGCGAGTAATTGTGCGCCACGGCGGAGACGAGGCGGCGGTGAGTGCTTTCACCACCATGCTGAAGCCATGGTCGATCATCGGCTTGCTAGCGACGGTGGTCTTGCTCTTCGCATTTCAGGCCGAAACGATCATCTCTAATCCCCTGCTGATCGTGCTGATCGCTATTCCTATCCTCATCCAGTCCTACGGCATTTTTGCGCTGACCTATGTGGCGGCGAAAGCATGGAAAGTGCCGCATAATATCGCCGCGCCTTGCGCAATGATCGGCACTTCCAATTTCTTCGAACTCGCGGTCGCGGTTGCCATAGGTCTGTTCGGACTGTCGAGCGGCGCGGCACTGGCGACAGTGGTTGGCGTACTGGTGGAAGTACCGGTCATGCTGACACTGGTGGCTATCGCAAATCGCACGCGCGACCGTTTCCCTCAAAGCTGAAGGTTAGATGTTCATGACCCGTCTCCGCACCTTGTCGGATCCAGACTTTTTGCCGGCCTTGCATCCAGAATATGCTGATCGCCATCCGGCGCACGGTCTTGGCGAACTCGCTCCGCCGCCGCGCGTCCTACTACTCTATGGTTCGCTGCGGGAACGCTCCTATTCGCGCCTGGTCGTCGAAGAGGCCGCGCGCCTGCTGCAATTCTTCGGCTGCGAAACCCGCATTTTCGATCCGTCCGACCTGCCGTTGCCCGAACAGGTCAGGGACGACGATCACCCCGCGGTGCATGAGTTGCGTAAACACTCGCTTTGGTCGGAGGCGCAGGTCTGGTGTAGCCCGGAACGGCACGGCCAGATCACGGGCATTATGAAGACCCAGATCGATCACCTGCCGCTCGCCTACAAGGGCCTGCGCCCTACCCAGGGCCGAACGCTGGCGGTGATGCAGGTCAGCGCTGGCTCGCAATCGTTCAACAGCGTCAACACGCTGCGCATTCTCGGGCGCTGGATGCGCATGTTCACCATCCCCAACCAGTCCAGCGTCGCCATGGCCTACAAAGAGTTCGACGAAGCGGGTCGCATGCTGCCTTCCAGCTATTACGACCGCATCGTCGATGTAATGGAGGAACTGGTGCGCTTCACGGTCATGATGCGTCCGCATGCAGAGCAATTGGTGGATCGCTATTCGGAGCGGAAGGCAGCGAATAAACCCACAACCGGAGCAGATCATCTGGCGTCAATCATGGGCGCGCAACAGAAGAGCCCGGCATGAGCAACCCCGATCATGATGTGGTGGTTATCGGTGGCGGTCAGGCAGGCCTGGCAATCGCATGGTATCTCAAGCGTGCCGGCATCGACTTTATCGTGCTTGATGCGGAGGATCGCCCCGGTGGCGCATGGTTGCACACATGGGGTTCACTGAGCCTGTTTTCGCCGGCGGCCTGGAGTTCGCTGCCAGGCTGGCCAATGCCTTCGAGCCAGTCAGAGCATTTTCCGATGCGCGACGAGGTGATCGACTATCTAACCCACTATGAAGAGCGCTATGACTTTCCCATCGAGCGGCCCTGTCATGTAACCGACGTGGAACGCGACATGGACTGGCTTCGTGTCCGATTAAAGGGTGGACACAATCTGACGGCACGCGCCGTTGTCAGCGCTACTGGCACCTGGGGCGCACCCTATGTTCCAGATTACGCGGGACAAGAAATTTTTCGTGGCGTACAAATCCATTCGGCGCACTATCGGAATTCGCGCTTATTCGCCGGGAAACAGGTGATGGTCATCGGCGGCGGCAACTCGGGCGCGCAGATTCTTGCGGAGGTCAGCAAGGTTGCCTCCACCATCTGGGTCACGCGCGAAGAGCCTATATTCTTGCCGGACGATGTTGATGGCCGCATCCTCTTTCAGCGGGCCAGCGCCCGGGTGCGGGGAGACTTCGACGAAGATGCAACAACCACGCTCGGCGATATTGTTATGGTCCCTCCTGTCCAGGAAGCGCGAGACCGGGGCGTTCTCGGGTCCGTACGCCCATTCGTGCGATTCACCGAAACTGGTGTGGTCTGGGAAAATGGTTCGGAGACGCAGGTCGACGCAGTCTTATGGTGCACTGGCTTCCGCCCCGCAACAGAACATCTGAAATCCCTTGGCGTCGTTGAGCCCGATGGGCGCGTCAGGGTCATCGGCCAGCAGTCGGAGGCGGAACCACGCCTGTGGCTCGCCGGATATGGCAACTGGACGGGTGCCGCATCCGCCACGCTTATCGGCGCGGGGCGAACGGCACGCGATCTGGTGCCTCGGATTCACAAAGCGCTCAGGGACGCAACACAGGATTCCTGACGGCGCCTAGCCGAATGCGGCACTACCGCCAGTTTCCCTTTAAAGGCCAATCGAAAACGACCCTTCCTACGCGAGATAAAAACCATCTCAGTCGGTCAGGATCGGGATCATGGTTTTCACATGGGCGTCGATGCGCTCCAGCACGAGCGGGGGGACCACCTCCCGTTCCGGCAGTGACCACCATTTCACATCGATGTGCTTCACCGTCTCGGCAACGGCCTTGAGCACGGCTGGCTCCGGAAGCCTTGCACGATTGGCAAACGTCTTCCATCGGGCCGGGGCTAGACCCTTGAAGGTCCGCTCGCCCCCCAGAGACAGCGCAAGCTTATCGGCCGGGATATAGGGAACCGTCGAAAGCATGTCATAGATCGGGGCAAGCGCCGGGGTGTCGCCAGTTCCCGGATAGATCAGCGACCAGTTCTTGAGATGCATATCGCCATTGCCCATGACTACCGAGAATGTCAGCCGCCGGACAAAATCCAGCGCGGCGAACGGTGAGATCGCCACGTTCAGGGCAGATGCGATGTCGTGGGAAGCAGCGCCATCATATTTACGGGCCGGATAGAGGCCAAAAACTTGTGCGAAATCTTCGATATGGATGCGTTGCCCATCTGCTCCACGGTCGAAGCGTCGAACAAGCAGGACCAGACCTTCTGCAAGCGTCTCAAATTCTTCGGGAATGCCCTCGAACTGGTCTCTGTTGACGAGTTCGCGTGCGGGCACATCCATGCCGATCGCTTCGGCAAGCGCGAGATTTGCGAACTCGTTCTCCGACACGCCCGGAAAGGCGGTCGAAGGAAACTTCGCAATATACTGCCCCTGGTCATCGCCGAGCGGCAGGGTCAGTCCACCGCCCTTGCCGGTGTTCTTCATCACCGAGAGCTTCATCTGCACGCCTGCCAGTGAGAAGCGGGCCTTGGGCTGACCTTGCATGGGTGCCGCTCCGATACCGGGTTGCCCGTCACTGGGCAGCACGCGCACAGCCCCCGGCAAGTCCGCGCCAAGGGTGGCGAGGAGGTCGAAATCGTTGCCCGGTCGTACATTGCCCGCATGATGCTTTTCCATCGCCTCACGTAACCTGTCTTCGGGCAGCAGATTGGCAAAGAAAGGTGGCAGGCTGCCTGCGACAGGCCGCGGATCCTTGCGCAAGCCTCCGGATGCTGCGCGCAGCGACAGACTGAGAACTGGAATGCCGCCGATTGCGCGATAGGCCGGATCAAGGCTGAAAGCATTGAAATCACCCGGCGTCCTGACGATTGTGCCGACCTTCGTATTGTTCAGGAACACATCAAGCGAAGTGATGGTCTCAGCGGTACGGGCGGCTGTCATCGTCACTCTCCGGTTGTGGGCTGAAGGCGGGCTGATCGTCCTCGGACTCGGGTCGCAGAAGCGCCTCGATGGCAGGCACCATCACCTGCGGGACCAGCATCATTTCCAGACCAAGCGCCCGGGCGATGTTGATCAATGTCGTGGTGCGTGCGGCCGCAGCCCCCGTCTCGATATCCCGGTAGCGTGGCCGTGAAATGCCGGCGAGATCGGCCACTTGTCCCTGGGTCATACCCATGGACAGCCTTGCACGGCGAAAATGGTCGCCGACCAACCCCAGCGTTTCTTCCTCTGACTTCATGTGGAACCCTTACGGATCATTCGTAATGATATTGATCTGAATAGGTATCACGCCTCCCAGAATTTGCAATGGAGTTGATCTGCAAACATATCATTTTGCGTTCAATGGATATGTTTATGGATCATTTTTGCCAGATCGCGACCGAGCCCTCTGCAGGTGCTGCGCCTGCACAGAGAAACCGAATCAGGCCTGTGATGTGCTGCTTTGTAGAAGCATCGCCATCGCCAGATTCGAAGAAATCATGTGGCGCGCTACGCAAGAGCGACTAAAATAGCCGTAGTTCTGGAATGCGCGCCGGTCGCGATGGGAGGTGATCATGCATGATCACCGCTCGACAGTCGCGGGCCGCACGCGCGTTACTGGGCTGGACGCAGGAGACGCTCGCTGACAAGGCCCGAATATCGCTGACTGCCCTGAAGCGCCTCGAGTCCGAGAGCCGGCTCGAGGTGTATGAGACAACGCGTGATCAGGTGCGGCGGGCGCTTGAAGCAGCAGGGATCGTTCTCCTGTCCACGGATCGCGGGCAAGGAGTGTTGTTGGTTCATGACCAGGACGAGAAAAGATACCCGTAAAGCCATGATGCCTGATTGGCTCGGGTTGAACTGTCTACGCGCCGATGACACCGCCTGTGTGATATGGCGACACCCGACATGACATCTGCGCTCATGCCCTTCGATGACATCGCACCTGTCGGCGACAAGCTGACCGAATATGACCGGGCGCATGTAAAGCTCTACATGCGCTTGCTTGACGCTGCCACTGATGGTGCGGAGTGGACCGAAGCCGTCAATGTTCTGTTCGGTATCGACCCTATTCTGGAACCAGAGCGTGCCCGAAATGTTCACGACAGCCACCTGTCCCGCGCGCGGTGGATGACAAAGAGCGGCTATCGCCAGCTGCTGCGTCATCCAGATCGAAACTGAGCTTACCGCCGTTACGCCAGCGATGCCCTGAAAGCATCGCCTCATGTTTTCGTCTCGGCTTCCATCGCGGGAGAAGCGCCGCAATCTTCTCAAGCTCCACCTGTGCGGTTTCAACCAGGAGCGGAGCATGAAGCCGGATACATCCCGCTGGCGAGATCAGGACCAGTATGAATTCTACGATGACCTTCCCGTTGAGGGCGTCGCCTGGGAATGTCTGCGCCGTAATGCTGCTTATCAAGCCAGCTTCGATAATATCGTAACGCAAGGCGACAGAGACCTTCCCCTTTCGGATGATGTCCAAGACTGCTGGGGGTTGCGATTTCCCGGCAGACCCCGGACTTTCTGCTCTCGATCAACCCGTGATCTGGTCGCCCGTCGCCAATCCGGACATGCTGATACTCGGAACGGCCCCAGATTTTCTCCGGCCATCGCCCTCCGCGTTATCCGTCGATATTGCTGACGGCATCCACGGACCAGAAGGTGCATATGGCATTTGCGGAGCCAGAGACGGCGTTCAATATCTGATCCTCGCCGAAACCAGTGCTGATGCGCAGCCAGCGCTCATCCTGCCTCTGGATGGCGATCTGCCGGATAGGCTCGAAGCCATTCTCAGGCTATGGCAAATGCTGGCCGCGAAGCCCGTGCGCCGCGATTCCAGAATGACGCCATATCAGCGCCGACGCTTCCGCCTGATGATGCAGGCTGCCGACGGAAACGCCAATCACGCGACCTATCGTGAAATTGCCATCGCTATCTACGGAGAGGCGCGTGTTCGTGCCGAGCCGTGGAAGACATCTGCGTTGCGCGCCTCTGTTATCGCCCTTGTCCGTTCCGCCGCCGCGCTGATCGATGGCGGCTACCGAGATCTTTTGCGCCATCGTCGCAAACCCTGACGCGCCGCCTGATCGGGGGTGAGGATTTGCCGCCTGCAATCTTCCTCATCCCCCATACCGCCGCGTCTTCGCCACCGTGCGCATGTCATGCCGCTGATCGTCAGCGGCATCCTGCACAACCACGGAGGCCACCCCATGCGACCTGATATCGCCGCCTTGCCGCCACGCTACCTGCGCACCAAGGAAGCCGCCGACTTCCTCAGCCTTTCCGCACGAACTTTGGAAAAGCACCGGACCTATGGAACGGGGCCGGCCTATCACAAGCTCGGCGGTCGCGTGGTCTATTCGGTCGAGGATCTCGCAGCCTGGGTTGCGCGCGGAGCGGTGACGTCAACGTCTGATCCACGTGGACAGGTTCTCCCAGCGAAACCTCTACCGCCGACCGCATTCACGTCAACCAAGCGCATCACGCGCTGAACGTGGCTGTCAGCCCCTGATGGCAGTTCAGCATCCATCCGCCTCGGAACGCGGGCAACTCGATCTGTTTCGGGCGCTTCCCGGTGAATTCGCTCCACGAGACGCGCAGGATCTCATGGCTTATCCTTTCTTCTCTCTTTCCAAGTCACACCGCACACGCCCGATTGATTTCGAGCTTGGCAGTGTCTCGATCCGCGTCGAAGCTGTTCCTGATCACGGTATGGCGACGATCTGGGACGCCGATATTCTGATTTGGGCGGCCAGTCAGATTGTTCAAGCGCGGGATGCCGGTCTGCGCACGTCGCGCCTGATGGCCGCAACGCCCTATGAAATCCTGACATTCACCGGGAGGGGAACCTCGCTGCGTGACTATCAGCGTTTGAAAGCGGCGCTGGACCGCCTGCAATCGACCACCGTTGCGACCTCGATCCGCCAGCGCTCCAATGGGCGACGCCATCGCTTTTCGTGGATCAACGAGTGGCATGAACGAACCGATGCCAACGGCCGCCCGGACGGGATCGAGATGATCGTTCCCGACTGGTTTTACAGTGCGGTTCTGGATGACGCCCTGATCCTCACCATCGACCGGGCCTATTTCGATCTAACCGGAGGATTGGACCGCTGGCTCTATCGTCTGGTGCGCAAGCATGGTGGACGGCAAAAAAATGGTTGGCGGTTCGATTTCCGGCACCTGTACCAAAAATCGGGAAGCCTCTCGCCGTTCAAGCGCTTCGCTTTCGAACTGCGCGACATTATCCGTCGCCAGCCATTGCCGGGCTACACCCTGTTCACCGAGATCGAAACCGGCGGCAGGATACTGCTCGCTTTCGAGCCAGTTCCGTCCTGTGGAAAACCTGTGGATGGCCTCGTGCTATCGGGAACCCGGACTATCGTGCCATCAGGAACCGGAGGCTCGTGCTATCGGGAACCCAAACAGCTTCTATCATCAAGTAATAAAAGCGAAAACCGCGCCCTTAACTTAGAGTCTAACACAGAATCTAACTTTGAAGAGCGGCGGCGCGATGTGGAAAAGCTCATCGCTAAGGCCGGCGCGGCACTGAAATCGGGTGTCCTCAAAGGCAAGCTGACAAACGCAAACCCAGGAACGATCGCGCCAGCGAACACGCCTGAACTTCCTCGTGGCAAGCCTGGGGGGCGGCGATGATCGTCGCGCTCCTCAACCAGAAAGGCGGCGTGGGCAAGACCACGCTGGCGCTGCATCTCGCCGGAGCCTGGGCTGCGCAAGGCAAGCGCGTCATCCTGATCGATGCAGACCCGCAAGGCTCCGCACTCGACTGGTCGGTGCGGCGCAGCCATGAAGGACTGCCAAGGCTGTTCACCGTCATCGGCCTTGCCCGCGATACTCTGCACAGGGAAGCACCGGAACTGGCGCGTGACGCCGATCATGTCGTCATTGATGGTCCGCCCCGTGTCACTGGTCTGATGCGCTCTGCGCTGCTTGCAGCCGATCTGGTGCTGATCCCGGTGCAGCCATCCCCCTTTGACGGCTGGGCATCAGCCGAAATGCTGGCGCTTCTGAATGAAGCACGCATCTATCGCCCGGAGCTGTCCGCCCGTTTTCTGCTGAACCGATGTGGGGCGCGCACCGTGATCGCTCGCGAAACGGCCGAGACACTGGCTGACCATGATCCGCCCTTGCTGGCCACGACGGTCGGCCAGCGTGTCGCCTTCGCCGAAACCGCACAGACCGGACGGCTGGTATCGGAGACCGATGGCGGCGAACGGGCCGCACGGGAAGTCACAGCGCTGGTGGCCGAGATCGATGGCCTGGGTATCGGGAGGATCGTGCCATGACTCGTCCGCCCGTCAAATCCGGCTTCGCATCGCGTCCGGGCAATCCCGATAGCTGGGTCAGAGCTGCCGATGCGCCGACAACCGGCAAGTCGGCGACGGAGGCGTTCACCGCCCGCCTGACCATCGACATTACGCCCGAACTGCGCGGGCGCATCAAGGTTGCCGCTTTCCGGCGCGGTGTCACCGTCGCCGTGATGCTGCGCGAGCTGCTGGTCCGCGAGTTTCCATCCATTGAAAGAGATCAGCCATGACCGGCAAAACTGTGCGCGCTGCGCATGAACATCCGCAGGCGGACGGGCCTGCACCGTTCACCACATTGGTCGAACTGACCTTCCAGAAGAAGAAGGTCGAGCGCTGGATACGCTTCGGCCGCAAGAGCTTTGAACAGATCATCGACCGCCGCCGCAGTCTGATCGGTTTTGCGCCCGAAAGCATCTTCGCCTTCGTCCGCTGGGCCTCCAACGATTACGGCACCATCGTTTCGCGGCTCGACATCCTGCGCGCTGTCGGGCGTGGCGAACCGTACCAGACCGTGCCCTTCGTTCGTCCTGGCGGCGAGATCCTGCTGCGTATCGACGGCTGGCGACAAGTCCAGCGGGTGCTGGCCCTGATTGATGCCGTGGACGCACTTGGCGTCGATCCGGCGGATGTTGCGCCGGATCATTGGCGGCACGTCCACAACCGTTTGAGTGCCGGCCAGGAACCCAACCCCTACACCCCGGAGCGCCATGCCGCATGGGTCAGCCGCCGGAGGATTGCACCATGAGCCGCCGTCTTATCCTCGCCGTGTCCATGTTGGCCGTCGGTACGCTTGTCGCCACGGCTGTTGCCGATCCGCCAACCAGGCTGATCTGGAATGCGACCGCCAGCGCACCCATCGGCTTCTACACAGTTGTTCCTGCCGATGTGGTCGAAGTTCCTGAACTCGTCGTCATCGCGCCGCCCGAACCGCTGGAGCGGTTCATGGTCGAGCGCGGCTATATCGGGCGGGACGTGCCGCTGCTGAAACGCGTCCTCGGCTTGCCGGGACAGCGCGTCTGCCGCAGCGGTGCGACGATCACCGTCGATAACGTCGAGATGGGCGATGCACTGGAGCGCGACCGCATGGGACGCGATCTGCCGGTCTGGCAGGGCTGCCGCATCATCCGCGACGGCGAACTCTTCCTCATGAATTGGGAAATCCGGGACAGCCTCGACGGCCGTTACTTCGGACCTGTTCCCGCCAGTTCCGTCATCGGCCGGGCGCTTCCGCTCTGGACCGATGAGGAAGGCGATGGCCGCTACGAATGGCGGGCGGTCACGCATTGAACCCACGCCAAACCCACCAACACAGGAGACATACCATGCCACAGATCGGTCAATTTGCGCGTGACGCATCCGGCTTCGCCGGTCAGCTCGTCACGCTCACCATGAAGCGCGATCTCGTCATCGTGCCCACTGAGCATTCCGATGCGGAGAATGCGCCGGACTATCGCGTCCATTTCATTGAACATGACGGGCCGGAGGTCGGTGCTGCATGGAAACGCACCGGCGAAAAGGCTGGCGAATATCTCTCGGTGCTGCTCGACGATCCGGCCTTACCGCACCCGATCCGCGCCAACCTGTTCCGCGACGACGATGCAGGCTCGTCATGGTCGCTGCACTGGAGCCGCCCGCGGCCCCGCGAAGACCGGGACTGAGATCATGCGATCCCGCGCCCTTCTTCTCTTCACGGCCCTTCTGTCGGCTGGCAGCGGATTGACGCCAGCCATTGCGCAGGTCACGCCGCAACCCGTGCCTGTTACCGCGCATCCCCATGCTGCTTTCACTGCCGAGGCATCGCAGCGCTTCGGCATTCCAGAGCACTGGATTCGGGCCGTGCTGCGTGTGGAAAGCGCGGGCGATGTACGCGCCATCTCATCGGCGGGTGCAATGGGACTGATGCAGGTCATGCCCGATACCTGGGCGGGCCTGCGCCGCCGCCATGGTCTCGGGCGCGACCCTTACGATCCGCGCGATAACATCCTCGCAGGCACGGCGTATCTGCGCGAGATGTGGAACCGCTACGGCAATGTTGCGGCCATGCTTGCCGCCTACAATGCCGGTCCCGGTCGCTATGACGAGCATCTGGCGACGGGCCGCGTTTTGCCCGCAGAAACGCGCGCCTATGTCGCCACGCTCGCGCCGCTTCTGGGGCATGCGACTGCGCCCGATGTGCCGACAATCGTGCCGCCACCACCACCGGATTGGCGCGAAGCCCCGCTCTTCGTTGCGCAATCCGGCGGCATTTCAGCGGCGGCAAATCAGCCGTCGGGCGACATCCACGCAACCGTTTCTCTGCGCGATCCCGCCGTTCAGGAACCGCAGGACAGCGGCATATTCGTGGCCCTTGCGGGCGATGGCGACAAGCCATGAGCATGGCGTTTTCGCGCTCGTTCGGTCCATTTCCGGTGTGCAGTCAGGCTTGGGGGCGCCTGGCAGCATTCCCGGCAGGAAGGGCAAAAAGGGAAGGAAAGGCGGAGGGCAAGATAAAGGAAACCGGCACCCTGTCGGGCCGGTTTCTGGGCAAGCCCTTGTCTGCACACTGTTTTGGGGCGCGGCGCACGGCACCCTGCTTTTGGGTCTCGCGTGCCGCGATATGGCGCAAAGCCTTGGCTTTTCTGGGTTTTGACCGGCACTCTAACCGAATATATGTCGTTTGCGTGCCTACACGGCATGGGATGCGCTCATGAGCGCCGACGACGAGAACCGCTTTCGCCCGAAGCCTGGCCGCATCAGGTCGGACGTGCCGAAGGCGGGCAAGGCGAAGAGCTTTCTGACGCAGGCGAAGAAGCTGGCGCGTCAGCATAGCAACAGCCCCGGCAGATCATCATTCGCATCACGGACTTCTTCGTCGCCTTCATCTGGTTCGGCCGGAAAGAGCGGGAAGGCGTCGCAGGCTGGCAAAGGTCCGGGCGTCAAGCGTGGTCGTGGTGCGGCCTTTGTCCGCGCCCGAACCCTGTCGAGCGGCTGGCGTCACAGTACGGCTGGCGCGCGTCGCGTCGTCGTCAAAACCCGATACGTTCAGAGCGCGGGGAAGAATGGCAAAGGTGCTGCCCATCTGCGCTACATCCAGCGCGACGGAACATCGCGTGATGGCGAGCGTGGTCAGCTTTATTCCGCCACCGACGATCGTGCCGATGGAGATGCCTTCCTTGATCGCGGCAAGGATGATCGTCACCAGTTCCGCTTTATCGTTTCCCCCGAAGATGCCGCCGATCTTTCCGACCTCACCGAACACACCCGCGACCTGATGAACCGCATCGAGGCCGACCTTGGCACGAAACTCGATTGGGTGGCGGTCAATCACCACAATACCGGCCATCCCCATGTCCATGTCATCGTTCGGGGCAAGGACGATCTGGGCGAGAACCTGGTCATCAATGGCGATTATCTCGCCAATGGAATTCGTGAGCGGGCGAGCGAACTGACCACGCTGGAACTCGGTCCCGTGACCGAGATCGAGCAGAGCCGTAAGCTGTCTGCCGAAATCGATCAGGACCGTTTCACCCGCATCGACCGCGCCATGACCGAGGAGGCCGACGAACGGTTCCTCGATCTGCGCCATGAACCGGCCGATGCACGCCGCCAGTTCAACCGCACGCTTCGTCTGCGCCGTCTCGCCAAACTGGAAAAGATGGGGCTGGCCACCGAACACGCACCCGGCGTCTGGGAGCTTGGCGCGAAGATGGAACCGGCGCTGCGTGAACTGGGTGAGCGCGGTGACATCATCCGTAACATGCAAGAGGCGCTGAAGGCCGATGGGCAGGAACGTGATCCGATGACCTTCCAGCTTCACGATGCCGCACCCGCGGCACCCATCACCGGCCGCGTCGTCGACAAATATCTGACCGATGAGATGGGTGAAAAGCTGACCCTCGTGGTCGACGGGATCGACGGGCGCACGCACCATCTTCCCGGCATTGATCCGGCCCGCGTCGAAGATGCCCGGATCGGCAGCATCGTGGAAGTCGGTCCCGCCGATACAGCACAACGTCCCTCTGATCGCACCATCGCTGCGATCTCGGAAAATGGTATCTACCGACCGAGCCGCCACCTCGAACAGGCGAAGTTCGAGGGACGTGTGCCGGGTGGCGACTATGAGGGCTATGTCGATGCCCATGTCCGGCGATTGGAGTCGCTACGCCGGGCCGGGATTGCCGAGCGGATCGACACCGACCAGTGGCGCATCCCGGAAGACTTCGAGAGCCGCGCCACCGCCTATGATGCCGGTCGCAACCGGCAAGCCAGCATCCGTGTCGTCTCGACCTTCGATCTGGAAAAGCAGATCGGCGCCGATGGCGCGACCTGGTTGGACCGGCGATTGGTCACACCGGACGCCTCTGACCTTACCCCGGCAGGGTTCGGCCAGCAGGTGCGCGAGGCTATGGACCAGCGGCGTGAACACCATATCGCACAGGGCGATGCCACGCGGCAGCAGAATGGACGCATCCTCTATCGGCGCAACCTGCTCGCCAATCTGCGAGAAAGGGAAGTGGCCCGCGTCGGTGCGGAAATGGCCAGCAGCAAAGGCTTGCCGTTCCGGGCGGTTGCCGACGGCGAAAATATCAGCGGCAAGTTCACCGGGACCGCACATCTATCGAGCGGCAAGTTCGCCATTGTCGAAAAGAGCCACGAGTTCACTCTTGTCCCATGGCGGCCAGTGATCGACCGCCAGCTCGGCCGTGAGGTGATGGGCGTCGTGCAGGGTGGATCGGTATCCTGGCAGTTAGGACGGACACGAGGGCTGGGGATCTGAGCCTTCGCTGCTCTGGTGCCGCGTGAATTGTTCTGGAAATGTCGACATCTGGACGACTCTTGCGCGAACCTGTCCGATGTGCCGCCGATGATATCCGGCAGCGCTGCGGCTCGGCCTTTCCTGTTGCGACTTTCGAAAACGCCTATTCTCTGATCGGCTCCGACTCTTTTGTCGATTGGAGCTTATATGCGTGGAGGCCGAATACTCTGGGGCCAGATCATTGTCGTGTTCACCATTGTCCTGGTGATGGTCTGGACTTCGACACAATGGGTGGCCTTTCGCCTTGGCTTTCAGCCCCAGCTCGGGACTCCATGGTTCGATGTCGCGGGATGGCCGATCTATTATCCTCCGGCCTTCTTCTGGTGGTGGTTTTCCTTCGACGCCTATGCGCCTGGTATTTTCACCGAGGGCGCGTTCATCGCCACGTCCGGGGCGTTGTTCGCTATCGCCGCCGCCTTCTTCATGTCCATCATCCGGGCGCGCGAGGCGCGCAACGTCGCCACCTATGGTTCGGCCCGATGGGCCGAGGACAAGGAAATCCATGCTGCCGGATTGCTCGGCCCCGATGGCGTGGTCCTGGGAAGACACAGCAAGGACTATCTACGACATGACGGACCTGAGCATGTCCTTTGCTTCGCGCCCACCCGATCGGGCAAGGGGGTCGGTCTCGTGGTGCCGACGCTGCTGACCTGGCCGGGAAGCTGCATCGTCCATGACATCAAGGGGGAGAACTGGAATCTGACGGCAGGCTTCCGGTCCTGCCATGGCCGCGTCCTGCTGTTCGATCCGACCAATGTGCATTCCGCAGCTTACAACCCGCTGCTGGAAGTCCGTCAGGGGGAATGGGAAGTCCGCGATGTGCAGAACATCGCGGATATTCTGGTCGATCCCGAAGGCAGCCTCGACAAGCGTAACCATTGGGAAAAGACCAGCCATTCGCTACTGGTCGGCGCCATCCTGCATGTCCTTTACGCCGAGAAGGACAAGACGCTGGCCGGCGTCGCGAGTTTTCTGTCCGATCCCCGCCGACCGGTCGAGGCAACCTTGCGCGCCATGATGGACACGCCGCATCTGGGTGAAGCCGGTGTGCATCCCGTCATCGCCTCGTCGGCACGCGAGCTGCTGAACAAGTCCGAGAACGAACGCTCCGGCGTGCTGTCCACGGCGATGTCCTTTCTCGGCCTCTACCGGGATCCGGTCGTGGCCCGCGTGACGGCCCGCTGCGACTGGCGCATTGCTGACCTGGTCGGAGCAAAAGAACCTGTCAGCCTCTACCTCGTCGTACCGCCCTCGGACATCAATCGCACAAAACCGCTGATCCGCCTTATCCTCAATCAGGTCGGGCGGCGGCTGACCGAGGAACTGGAAACCTCCGGCAAGCGCCATCGCCTGCTGTTGATGCTGGACGAGTTTCCCGCGCTCGGACGGCTGGATTTCTTTGAATCGGCACTGGCCTTCATGGCCGGCTACGGCCTGAAAGCATTCCTGATTGCGCAGTCGCTCAACCAGATCGAACGGGCCTACGGGCAGAACAACGCCATTCTCGACAACTGCCATGTGCGTGTCGCCTTTGCTGCCAATGATGAACGCACCGCCAAGCGGATCAGCGACGCGCTCGGCACGGCGACAGAAATGCGCGATTCCACCAACTATGCCGGTCATCGCCTCGCGCCCTGGCTCGGGCATCTCATGGTTTCACGGCAGGAAACGGCGCGGCCGCTCCTGACACCGGGCGAGATCATGCAGCTTCCGCCAACCGACGAGATCGTCATGGTAGCGGGTGTGCCGCCCATCCGCGCCGCCAAGGCGCGCTACTATGCCGATGCCCGGTTTCAGGAACGGGTGTTGCCGCCGCCCGATCTAAAAAAGCAGTCGGTGAAAATGGCAACATCTGCACCAGACGACTGGGCGAGCCGTGTTGTTACGCCCGCGGCTGGCCACGAACCCGCGTCGAACACGTCCGACGACGATCCTGCCAATGCCGGTATCCGGCGTGAGCCGGAGCTTCCCGAGCATGAGGAAATCATCCCGCCACCACCGCCGCCATCGCAGGAGTTCGACTTTCTCGATGATGAGCCCGACGTCGATGCCGCCAAGGCCCGCGCCATGCGCGAGCGGATGCGCATGGTCGCGCGGCAGGCATCACTTGACCCCAATGACGGTATCGACATTTGAGAAGGAAGACAGGCATGACGAGCCGCACCCGCATGAATGTCTACTTCTCCCCGGATCTGCTGAAGCAGGTCGAAGGCCTGGCGCTGCGTCGCAATGTTTCAAAATCCGCAGTGATCGAGGCTGCGGTAGCATCCTTCCTGTCCGGTGACACGACCGAACGGCTGGAAGCCGCAATGTCGCGACGCCTGGATAAGCTTGGCCGCCAGTTCGATATGCTGGACGAAGATGTCGCCATCCTCGGCGAGACGCTTTCGCTGTTCGTACAATTCTGGCTCACCATGACGCCGCCGCTGTCAGATAGCGCGAAACAATCGGCGCGCATCAAGGGCAACGAGCGCTTCGAAGGCTTCATGCAGACGCTGGGCAAGCGCCTGGCTTCCGGCGACAGATTCCTGAAAGAGTTGTCGCGGGATATGGATTCGCTTCACGATCTTTCGTCACAAGGCCAGTCCGAAGCGGGTGGAAACCAGCTCTGAACTTTCGATCCATCCTATTTGCCGCCCCGCGCCGCCGATGCCCGCACACGCGTAAACATCTGTTGAAACGGCCCTAAATCAGGTTCTTTTAATCGACCCCAATCCGGGGTCCGTCTTTTGCGCGTCCCGCCATGAATGGGGCCGCCATGACCGCATCACATCAGAAGCCCGAGACGATTGCGCGTGGTGCGCGGATGTTGCGCACCGCACTCGGGGCATCGATTGCTCGCTTTCTGGAAGATCCAGCTGTGGTCGAGGTGATGCTGAATCCCGATGGCCGCATCTGGGTGGATCGGCTCTCCGAAGGTCTGGCCGATACGGGGGAGAGGCTGTCGGCGGCCGATGGCGAGCGGATCGTCAGGCTGGTCGCCCATCATGTCGGCGCCGAGGTTCATGCCCGCAATCCGCGGGTCTCGGCCGAACTGCCTGAGACCGGAGAGCGTTTCGAGGGCCTGCTGCCGCCGGTGGTCGCAGCACCCGCTTTCGCCATACGCAAGCCCGCCGTCGCGGTGTTTACGCTCGACGACTATGTAAGCGCCGGAATTATGACCAGCGCTCAGGCCGAGGTGTTGCGCCTGAACGTCGCCACGCGCGCCAATATCCTTGTCGCGGGCGGCACCTCGACCGGAAAAACCACGCTGACCAACGCGCTGCTGGCAGAAGTCGCCAAGACTTCGGATCGCGTCGTGATCATTGAAGACACGCGCGAACTGCAATGCGCCGCGCCCAATCTCGTCGCCATGCGCACCAAGGATGGCGTGGCGACGCTCTCCGATCTGGTGCGCTCCTCGCTGCGCCTGCGTCCTGATCGCATCCCGGTCGGGGAGGTGCGCGGGTCCGAAGCCCTCGATCTGCTCAAAGCCTGGGGGACGGGACATCCCGGCGGGATCGGCACCATCCATGCCGGTTCCGGTATTGGTGCGCTGCGCCGCCTCGAACAGCTCATCCAGGAAGCCGTCATCACCGTCCCGCGGGCCCTGATCGCCGAGACCATCGACCTTGTCGCCGTTCTTGCCGGACGTGGATCGTCCCGCCGCCTGGTCGAACTCGCCCGCGTCGATGGGCTGGGACCGGACGGCGACTACGCCATCACGCATCCCATCACTTTGGCCACCACCTCGAAAGGGAACCCTTCATGATCCGCACGATTTCACGCGGCTGCCGCATCATGGCAACCGCCGCTGCCACTGTTTCCATCAGTTTGATGCTGGCGCCTGCCGCACACGCCTCCGGCTCCTCCATGCCCTGGGAGGCCCCGCTTCAGTCGATCCTCCAGTCGATCGAAGGTCCTGTCGCCAAGATCATCGCCGTCATCGTCATCATCGCCACCGGCCTGGCGCTGGCCTTCGGCGATACCTCCGGCGGCTTCCGCCGCCTGATCCAGATCGTCTTCGGTCTGTCGATCGCCTTCGCCGCGTCGAGCTTCTTCCTGTCGTTCTTCTCGTTCGGCGGCGGGGCGCTCATCTGATGGCGGGCGGGTTTGAACAGCTCGATACGGTGCCGGGCTTCTCCATCCCGGTTCACCGGGCGCTGACCGAGCATATCCTGCTCGGCGGCGCACCGCGTTCGATTGCCATTGTCAACGGCACACTGGCCGGCGCCGTCGGCCTCGGCCTCCGTCTCTGGCTGGTTGGCATCGCCATCTGGGCAGTCGGTCATTTCCTCGCGGTATGGGCTGCCAAACGCGATCCGCTCTTCGTCGAGGTCGGGCGTAGGCATCTGCGCATCCCCGGTCATCTGTCGGTGTGAGGGCGCGGCCATGATGAACCTCACAGAATATCGCCGTACCGCCACCCGCCTCGCGGATTTCTTGCCCTGGGCCGCGCTGGTTGGCTCGGGCGTCGTACTGAACAAGGACGGCAGTTTCCAGAGGACTGCGAAGTTTCGCGGGCCGGATCTGGATTCCGCTGTTGCCGCCGAACTGGTCGCGGTCGCCGGGCGTATCAACAACGCTGTGCGCCGCCTCGGTTCCGGCTGGTCGATCTTTGTTGAGGCACAACGAAGCGAAGCCGCGACCTATCCCGGCAACCAATTTCCTGATCCGGCCTCCGCTCTGGTCGATGCCGAGCGCAAAGCTGCCTTCGAGGAAGCGGGCACGCATTTCGTGTCGGGCTATTTCCTGACCTTCCTCTGGCTTCCGCCCGCCGAAGATGCCGCACGCGCCGAGACTTGGCTTTATGAAGGCCGTGAGCAATCCGGCGTCAATCCGCATGAGCTGCTGCGCGGCTTCATCGACCGCACCGACCGCGTGCTGGCGTTGCTGGACGGCTTCATGCCGGAATGCCGCTGGCTCGATGACGCGGGCACGCTGACCTATCTGCATTCCACAATCTCGACCAACCGCCATCGCGTGCGCGTGCCCGAAGTGCCCATGCACCTCGACGCGATGCTCGCCGACCAGCCCCTGACCGGCGGACTTGAGCCGCGCCTGGGCGATCAGCATCTGCGGATCCTGACCATCATAGGCTTTCCGACTGCGACCACGCCCGGCCTGCTCGACGAGATGAACCGGCTCGCGTTCCCGTATCGCTGGTCCACCCGCGCCATCCTGATGGACAAGACGGACGCGACGAAGCTCCTCACCAAAATCCGCCGCCAGTGGTTCGCCAAGCGCAAGAGCATCGCCGCGATCCTGAAAGAGGTGATGACCAACGAGCAATCGGCGCTGGTGGACACCGATGCGTCCAACAAGGCGCTCGATGCCGACATGGCCTTGCAGGAACTGGGCGCTGACGTCGCCGGCATGGCCTATGTCACAGCAACCGTCACCGTCTGGGACGCCGATCCCCGTATCGCCGACGAGAAGCTGCGTCTGGTCGAGAAGATCATTCAGGGCCGTGACTTCACGGTTATGCCGGAAACCGTCAATGCCGTCGATGCCTGGCTAGGCTCGATCCCCGGACATGCCTACGCCAATGTCCGGCAGCCGCCGATCTCGACGCTCAACCTCGCCCACATGATCCCTCTATCGGCCGTGTGGGCGGGGCCGGAACGGAACGAGCATCTCGGAGCGCCCCCCTTGCTATACGGCAAGACCGAAGGTTCGACTCCGTTCCGGCTTTCCCTTCATGTCGGCGACGTGGGCCATACCCTCGTCGTCGGCCCGACCGGCGCGGGCAAGTCCGTGCTGCTGGCGCTGATGGCGTTGCAATTTCGCCGCTATGATCGCAGCCAGATTTTCGCTTTCGATTTCGGAGGATCGATCCGGGCATCCGCGCTCGCCATGGGTGGCGACTGGCATGATCTCGGCGGTGGATTGACCGAGGGATCGGAGGTTTCCGTTTCCCTGCAACCGCTGGCGCGGATCGATGATGCCTATGAACGGTCATGGGCCGCTGACTGGATCGCCGCGATCCTGATGCGTGAAGGCATGAGCATCACGCCGGAGGTGAAGGAGCACATCTGGACGGCGCTGACATCGCTGGCATCCGCCCCGGCGGGGGAACGGACCATCACCGGCCTTGCCGTGCTGCTGCAATCCAACGATCTGAAACAGGCGTTGCGCCCTTACTGCATTGGCGGCGCCTATGGCCGGTTGCTCGACGCCGAGGCCGAACATCTCGGATCAGCCGATGTACAGGCCTTCGAGATCGAGGGGCTGGTCGGCACTGGGGCTGCGCCTGCCGTCCTGTCCTATCTGTTTCATCGGATCGGCGACCGGCTCGACGGTCGGCCAACCCTGCTCATCATCGACGAAGGCTGGCTGGCGCTCGATGATGAGGGGTTCGCCAACCAGCTCCGCGAATGGCTGAAGACACTCAGGAAGAAGAACGCTTCCGTCATCTTCGCCACGCAGTCGCTCTCGGACATTGACGGCAGCAATATCGCGCCCTCCATCATCGAAAGCTGCCCGACGCGGCTGCTTCTCCCGAATGAACGCGCCATCGAGCCGCAGATCACGGCAATCTACCGCCGCTTCGGCCTCAATGACCGGCAAATCGAGATCCTCGCGCGGGCCACGCCCAAGCGGGACTATTACTGCCAATCGCGGCGCGGCAATCGCCTGTTCGAGCTTGGCCTCAGCGAAGTCGGTCTCGCGCTCTGCGCCGCATCATCCAAATCCGATCAGACCCGTATCGCCGAACTCGTCTCCGAGCATGGGCAGGACGGTTTTCTCGCGGCCTGGCTGCGCGATCGCGGCGTCGAATGGGCCGTCGATCTGATCCCGAACCTTACCAATCTTGTCGAACGGACAGAGCCTGCTCGGCCGGTCGCGCCAGATCAAATCCATCCAGATGACAGCCAAGAAAAGGAGCCCCTGCCATGATCCGTATCCCCGTCTCCCGATATGTCAGTGCATCCGTGCTGGCGCTGACGCTCGCCATGCCTGTTGCACTGTCGCCCATGCTGACAAGCCCCGCTCACGCTTTTGGCTTCGGCCGCATCGTCTATGATCCGACCAACTATGCGCAGAACCTTCTGACCGCCGCCCGTACGCTGGAGCAGATCAACCACCAGATCACCTCGCTTCAGAATGAAGCGCAGATGCTCATCAATCAGGCGAAGAATCTCGCCAGTCTGCCATATTCCTCGCTCCAGACTTTGCAGCAGAACGTCCAGCGCACGCAGCAGCTTCTGGCCCAGGCGCAGAACATTGCCTTCGACGTGCAGAACGTCGATCAAATGTTCCAACAGAAATACGGCAAGGTTTCGCTATCCGCGACCGACGCCCAGCTCGTCGCCGATGCACGGTCCCGTTGGCAGAATACGGTTGGCGGCTTGCAGGACGCCATGCGCGTGCAGGCCGGTGTCGTCGGAAATATTGACACCAATCGCGCTGAAATGTCCGCCCTTGTCGGGCAGAGCCAGAACGCCACCGGCGCGTTGCAGGCCACACAGGCGGGCAATCAGCTTCTCGCGCTCCAGTCGCAGCAGCTTTCAGATCTGATCGCCCTGATGTCGGCCAATGGCCGCTCGGAGGCGCTGATCGAAGCCGAGCGCGCCACCGCCGCCGAACAGGGCCGCATCCAGCGCGAGCGTTTCCTGACGCCGGGATCGGGCTATCAGCCCGGCAATGCCCGGATGTTCGGCAACGGCAACAACTGACCGGACAGGAGCGGCGCGACATGGACGGCAAGATGCTGGCCCGGCTGGGCGCGATCATATTCGTGGCCATCGCCATCACCGCGACGGTGATCGAAATGACACGCGAGGACGAACCAGCACAGCCCCGTGCGACGCCGGCGCTTCAGACACCTGCCGATCCGCTGCGCCAGAGCCTGCGCCACTGCCAGCAGTTAGGCGAGGCCGCCGTGAACGATCCCGGCTGCCTCGCCACCTGGGCCGAGAACCGCGACCGGTTCCTCGGCCGGACGCCGGTGCCCGCCGCTCCGCATCAGAACGGGGGACAGTGAACCATGGGCGGCACCGGCGTCATCGACAATTTCCTGGGCGTCTTCACCAGCTATATCGACAGCGGCTTCGGCCTGCTCGGTGGCGAGGTCGCCTTCATCGCCACCACGCTAATCGTCATCGACGTGACGCTGGCCGCACTCTTCTGGTCCTGGGGCGCCGATGACGACATCATCGCACGCCTCGTCAAGAAGACGCTCTTCGTCGGCGTCTTCGCATACCTGATCGGCAACTGGAACAATCTCGCCCAGATCATCTTCGACAGCTTCGCCGGTCTTGGTCTGAAAGGTTCGGGCACCAGCTTTTCCGCCGCCGATCTGCTGCGGCCCGGCAAGGTAGCGCAGACCGGCCTCGATGCCGGTCGCCCGCTGCTCGAATCCATCTCGGACATGATGGGCTATTGGTCGTTCTTCGAGAACTTCATCCAGATCGCCTGCCTGATGTTCGCCTGGGCGCTGGTACTGCTCGCCTTCTTCATTCTCGCCGTACAGCTCTTCGTCACGCTGATCGAGTTCAAGCTGACTACGCTGGCGGGCTTTGTCCTCATTCCCTTCGGCCTCTTCGGCAAGACCGCCTTCATGGCCGAGCGCGTTCTTGGCAATGTCGTCTCCTCCGGCATCAAGGTGCTGGTGCTCGCCGTCATCATCGGCATCGGCTCGACATTGTTCTCGCAGTTTACGGCCGGTTTCGGCGGCGTGACGCCGACCATCGACGACGCCATGGCGATCGTGCTGGCCGCACTTTCCCTTCTCGGCCTCGGCATCTTCGGTCCCGGCATCGCTTCCGGTCTGGTTTCTGGCGGCCCGCAGCTTGGCGCAGGTGCAGCAGTTGGAACCGGCCTTGCCGCTGGCGGCATGATGCTTGCCGGTGGCGCTGCCGCAGGCATGGCCGCGAAGGGAGGGGCAGCGGCGCTGTCGGGTGGAGCTGCTGCCGTCCGTGGCGGTGCTGCTGCCGCAGGTGCGGCGAGCGCCGCCTATAGTGTCGGATCGCTCGGCCAGTCAGGCGCTGCCGGTGTTGCCTCCGGCCTCGGCGGTGTTGCCCGCGCGGCAGGCTCCGCCGCCGCATCGCCCCTGAAACGGGTGACCTCGAAAGCAGCGGAAAGCGTCAAGTCCAGCTTCTCCGATGGCGCGCGCGCCGGGCTCGGCGTCACTGGTGGGTCGTCCTCGCAGGGAACCATTGGCGGTGCGAGGGTGGCCGGCGCTGCCGCACCCGCCTCCGCACCGACGGGCAGCCCGCCTGCATGGGCGCAGCAGATGCACCGCCGCCAGGCGCTCAATCACGGCACGACCATGGCCGCCCATGCCGTCCGCTCCGGTGACAGCCACGGCGGCGGCTCTTCCGTCAACATCTCCGAAAGTGACCGCTCATGAACATCTTCAGACGTCCAGCGACCCATTACGGCAAATCGCCTGAACCCGAGACGCCTTACCAGAAAGCCGCGCAAGTCTGGGACGAGCGCATCGGTTCGGCTCGCGTGCAGGCCAAGAACTGGCGCTATATGGCCTTCGGCTCGCTGATCCTCTCGGCAGGCTTCGCTGCCGCACTTGTCCTGCAATCGGCGCGAGGGACCGTGGTGCCCTGGGTGGTGCAGGTCGATAATCTCGGCCAGGCGCAGACCGTCGCCGCTGCGACGGCCGACTACCGGCCGACCGATCCGCAGATCGCCTTCCACCTCGGCCGTTTCATCGAGCAGACGCGCTCGATCCCGGCGGACGCCATCATCGTGCGCCAGAACTGGCTGCGCGCCTATGAGTTCACCACGGATAGGGGAGCGGCCGCGCTCAACGACTATGCCCGCGCCAATGATCCGTTCACCCGTGTCGGCCGCCAGCAGATCGCAGTCGAGGTTTCCAGCGTCATCCGCGCCTCGAACGACAGCTTCCGCGTCGCCTGGACCGAGCGTCACTATGAGAACGGGCAGCTTTCCACGACCGAGCGCTGGACCGCGATCCTGACCATCGTGATCCAGACGCCGCGCGATGCGGAGCGTCTGCGCGCCAATCCTCTCGGCATCTACGTCAATGCAATTTCATGGTCGCGGGAGATGAGCCAATGACCATCGCGTCTTCCCGCAATTCCGCCTTGCCGGTTTTCCGTAAGCCCGCCTTCGCGGCTTTGTTGCTTTCGGCCACCATGCTGGCAGGCTGCGCCACCAACAAGACGCCGCAGTTCAGCTATGATGCCGATGTGCCGGCGTTGCCCGTCGTGCCGACCGCTGTCACCGATGACCGGCCTCGGTCGCTTCACACGCCGCCGGCCTGGACGGTTGCACGCGGCGGTACTGCTGCCGGAACACCGGCAGGCCGCGTCGAGAACGCCAATGCCGCCGCCCGCGTCGAGCCGCGCCGCGAGGGTTACTATAACGCCATCCAGATCTATCCCTGGTCGGAAGGCGCGCTCTATCAGGTCTATGCAGCACCAGGCCAGATCACCAATATCGCGCTAGAGCCGGGCGAAAGCCTGACCGGCGCGGGACCGATCGCGGCGGGAGACACCGCCCGCTGGATCATTGGCGATACCGAGAGCGGGAGCGGTACGTCGCGCCGGGTCCATATTCTCGTCAAGCCATCCCGATCCGACATCTCAACCAATCTCGTGGTGACGACCGATCGGCGCACCTACATGATCGAACTGCGCGCCCGTGAGGCGCTCTACATGCCGTCCGTATCCTGGTCTTATCCGGCGCTGCCTGCCGCTCAGCGCCAGACCGTTCCGGCAGCACCCATCATCCCGGTCGAGGCGGCACGCAACTATCGTTACGGCCTGACCGGAGATACGCCGCCATGGCGGCCGATTTCCGTCTTCGACGATGGCCGCCGTGTCTATGTCGTTTTCCCGCGCGGCATCGTGCAGGGAGAGATGCCGCCGATCTTCGTCATCGGTTCCGAGGGCGAGACCCAGATCGTCAATTCCCGTGTTCACCAGAACATCTTGATCGTCGATCGGCTGTTCGGAGCGGCTGAGCTGCGTCTTGGTAGCGGCAAGCAGCAGCAGACGGTCAGGATCGTTCGCATCGAGCAAAGACAAGCTGCCCAGCCCGTCAAAACCGGGGGGCAACCGTCATGAGTGAAGAGGCTACCACCAACCCAACGCCGATGCGTCTGCGTGCCGAGCCGCCGCGCGTCACGCGCCTGTCGCGCAAGATGCTGGCCGGTGCCGGAGCTGTTGCGCTCCTCGGCATCGGCGGGGCGCTGATCTATGCGCTCCAGACGCGCGATATGAGCGGAAACGGTGAGGAACTCTATTCGACCGAGAACCGCGCCACGGCAGATGGACTGGCAGGTCTGCCGAAGGATTATACCGGGCCGGTCCTGGGGCCGGCATTGCCGGGCGATCTCGGTGGCCCGATCCTCGACGCCCAGAACCGGGGTCAGCCCGTCACGCCGCCCGCCATGGCGACGCCTGCCCGCGATCCTGCCGAAGAGCGCCGGCTTGCCGAGGAAGAAGCCGCACGTCTTAGCACTGTGTTCTTCCAGTCCGGGCCAAGAGTGGCGACGACGCCTGGCTCCAATATGCCGGGCCTTGCTGGTCTTGACCTTGGTGGCCAGCCCGCAACACAGGACCGGCACACAGCTTTCCTCAATGGTCCTGTGGATCGGCAGACCGTTGCCATGGATCGGATCATGGCGCCTGCCTCGCCCTACATCCTGCAGGCCGGGGCAGTGATTCCGGCGGCGATGATTACCGGCATCCGCTCTGATCTGCCGGGGCAGATCACCGCGCAGGTGACGGAGAACGTCTATGACAGTCCGACCGGCAGTCTGCTGCTGATCCCGCAAGGAACCCGCATCATCGGCCAGTATGATGCGGGCGTGCAATTCGGTCAGCGCCGCGTGCTGCTGATCTGGAACCGCCTGATCCTGCCCAACGGCCGCTCCATCGTGCTGGAGCGCCAGCCCGGTGCGGACGCTTCCGGCTATGCCGGGCTGGAAGATGGCGTTGATTACCACTGGTGGGATCTGATGAAGGCGGCGGGGCTGTCCACGCTGCTCGGCATCGGCACGGAACTGGCGACCGACGACGAGGATCGTCTGATCCGCGCCATCCGCGACGGAGCACAGGATACCATCAATCAGGCCGGGCAACAGATCGTCCAGCGCCAGTTGCAGGTCGCGCCGACCCTGACGATCCGGCCGGGCTACCCGGTCAGGGTCATCGTTACCCGCGATCTCGTACTCGAACCTTATAGGAACTGACCATGACGAAGCTGAAACTCGGCCCCCTCATCGAAGACAAGCCCGTGAAGGTGACGGTGGAACTGCCCGGGCCGCTGCACCGCGATCTTGCCGCCTATGCCGAAGTGCTGGCTCGCGAAACCGGCCAGCCCGCTGCCGATCCTGTCAGGCTGATTGTGCCGATGCTGGAGCGGTTCATTGCGACAGATCGGGGCTTTGCCAGCGCCCGAAGGTCTCGCTCATGAGGTGCCGAGCGAGTCATGGCGCGTCGCGGCGATGATTTCCATCAACGTATCGACGGCCTTTCGTGTCGCATCCCATTTGGTGGTCTGATCCATTTCCCGGTTCTGAAGGGTGAGGCTCACCGCGCCGTGTACCGTTGACCAGAACATGAAGCTGTAACGGCTCAGATCCATGCCGGGCAAAAAGCCTTGGTCCTGAGAGCAGCGAAGTCCCGTCAGCAATAGATTTAGTATCTGTCTTCCAGCTTCGCCCGACCATGGATCATCGCTGACTCCGAGCCGTGGCGGCGGTGTGAACATCAGTCGGTACAGCGTGGGGTTTTCGAGGGCAAAGCGGACATAGGCATAGCTGCCATCACGCAAATAGCCGAATGGATTGCCGCGCATCTGCTGGAAGACGGCCAGCTTTTCTCTGTAGAGCTGGTTGAAACCTTCGTCCCGAACGGCGCGCAACAAGGCGCTTTTGTTGCGGAAATGGCCGTAAAGCGCTGGCGCTGTGCAACCGATGGCGTGCGCGACCGCAGTCAGCGGTACGTCGAGGTCGCCACGTTCTGACAGCAGCCGGATCGTTTCGTCGATCGCACGACGAGCAATATCAAGTTCTTGCTCTTTCCGGGGACGGGCCATTCCGATGCCTGTTGCAACTTGTCGTGAAAACTAAACGACATTTATTTTTTTCGTTGACGGGCCGGAAGTCAAGAAGCAGCATTCGGTAACTGAACGTCGTTTAGTTTGAGGGCGTGCGGAGAGCCGATGAACGCACACAGATCGATTTTCGCGTTGATGATGGCGGGATGCCCGTCAGAAACCGAACGCTGTTTCGGATGATGCACCATGGCTGTGATCGGGAACAATCAGACCTCGCCTGATGATAGCCTCACAAAAGTCGTTGAGGGGAGACCCGGCACATCTGCGGTCCGGCTGAACCAGTTGCGATATTTTGTGGCCGCCGTCGATTATGGGAGTTTTCGCAAGGCTGCTGCCGCGCTTTCTGTGCAGGAATCCTCCATCAGCCGACGAATCCGTGATCTCGAAGATGAACTCGGGGCGTCGCTTTTCATGCGCCATGCTGGCGGGGTGCGGTTGACCGTTGCCGGGCGGGAATTCCTGCGCAACGCTCGCCATGCTCTTCGCCAGATCGACATTGGGGTGACCAAGGTGGCGGCGGTTGGCCGGGCGGAGCAAGGGCTGATCAAGGTCGGGATATTTTCGTCCCTTGCGTCAGGATTTCTGTTCGATCTGTTGCGTGCCTTCGGCACGCGCCACCCGAACGTGCAGGTCGACCTTATTGACGGCAATCCGCCCGAGCACATCGCGGCTGTCCGGAAACTTTGTCTGGACGTCGCATTCATCACGGGAACTGCGGCATGGGATGGCTGTGAGGCGGAGCATTTATGGTGCGAGAAGGTTTTCGTGGTGCTGCCCGATAACCACCCTTTGACGGGCAAGCCGGAACTTGGATGGGGCGATTTGGTCTCCGAGCGGTTCATTGTGAGTGACGTTGCGCCGGGTCAGGAGATCCACGACTATTTGGTTGCTCACCTTGCCGGTCTCGGCCGCCACCTCGATATTCAATCTCAGCAGGTCGGCCGCGACAATATCCTATCGCTGGTCGCTCTCGGTCGCGGCCTCACTCTGACGAGCGAAGCAACGACCGTCGCCCAGTTTCCAGGGATCACCTACCGGGAACTTGCGGACGAGGTGCTGCCGTTCAGCATGGTCTGGTCCGCGCAAAACGACAATCCGGCGTCTCGGCGGTTGTTGAGCCTGGCACGATCGCTGACAGGGCTGGCCCGGCGAAAATAGGGTTTGACGGTACTGTACGATCACGCCGTAGCATTGGCTGCAATCGACATCGACCGTGTCGGTATCGAAGATGTCGTGGCCCTGCCCACGTCCAGGCTGACCGACTTCGATAGCGCTTTTGCCCCGCCGTGTTTGTGCACGGTGACACGGTGCGCATCCGGCCTTCCTCGGGCTTGACAGTTTGAGGTTTGTTAGAATAGAAAATATACGGACATCGCAAGGTGTCCCATATACTTTTTATCCTTTCAAGTGCGGCGGGACGAGCAATGCTGAAATGGGGTGTCGAGAGGCGGTTGGAGTTCATCGAATTCCGCCTGTTCTGGGAGGGGGGTGTCAATCGCTCTGACCTGATCGATACGTTTGGCGTCTCCGTTCCGCAGGCGTCAAAGGACTTGACCCATTATCAGGAGCGTGCGCCGCAGAATGCGGTCTATGACAAAAGCGCTCGCCGCTACGTAGCCGGCCCGGAATTTCAGCCGGTGTTTCTAGACCCGGACCCGGACGCCTATCTCATGCGGCTCCGATCGATGGCGGAAGGTTTCGCCGACGCGGGGGCGAACTGGCTCGCTGCCCCGCCTGACATGGATATCGCTCTGACTTTGCGCCGTAAGGTCGATACCGAAGTTCTGCGTTCAGTTCTGGCGGCAGTGCGGGAGGAAAGGTCGCTGGACCTTCACTACCAATCCATGAACCGCGATCGGCCCGATCCGGCATGGCGGCGGATTACCCCGCATGCCTTCGGCTTTGATGGTCTGCGCTGGCATGTGCGGGCCTGGTGCCATGAGACGGAGCGCTTCAAGGATTTCCTGCTTTCGCGTGTCCTTGGATTCGGCGAGTTCGGCGAGCCAGGTGCTGCTGCGGCACAGGACCGGCTGTGGCAGGAAACCTTCGATATCACCCTTGTGCCGCATCCTGATCTGTCGGTCGGTCAGCAGGCGGTGGTCGCAAAGGATTACAACATGGCGGACGGGCGCGCTGTGCTGACAGTTCGCTACGCCATGCTGTTCTATGTGCTCAAGCGGCTAGGACTCCTTGATGGGGCTAGGCTGCGTGATCCCCGGACCCAGCATATCGTTGCGGCTGACGAAGACGAGGTTGCCGCCGCCCTTGAGCGTGCACAGCATGAGTTCGATGAGGCTGACACAGCAAGCGGGGCGGTACCTAAATGATGGTGGCCGCAGCGAAATATCGGATGTCCTTTGGCGTGGGCGGGCTGATGCTCAATGAGAGCATCGTGATTGCTCAAGCTTATCAACCCGGTGAGAACTGGGCATCTGCTCGTGAGCGTTTGCTGGCCCAGGGCGCGTCATCCTTACCCAAACTGGCCTCGCAAACCCGCGCGCTTCGTGAAGTGTACGACCGGATAAGCCATCTCTCTGATGCCGAACGTCATTACCTGTCGGTAGAGGCTGACCGCGCCGAGCAGCAGGCGATGATGTGGCTGGCGGTCTGCCGGACCTATCGTTTTGTCCACGAATTCGCAGTCGAGGTGATCAGCGAACGCTACCAATCATGGCGGCTCGACCTGGGCCATGAGGTTTTTGACCGCTTTCTCGCGGAGAAGGCTGAAAGCGATCCCGGCCTCGCCGCTCTTTCAGCTTCAACCTGCGCAAAATTGCGTCAGGTCTTGTTTCGGATACTACGTGAAGTTGGTTTGATAAGCGTCGAGGGTAGAATTCAGCCGATTTGGTTATCGGGGCGCATGAAGCGGCTGATTGAGGAGAGTAATCCGGCGGACTTGCAGGTCTTTCCCGGAAATGGGGGGTAATGGTGGGCACGAAAACTGATCGGCGCGCCCGCGCCGAGCACCTATTCAGGGTAGTTTCCAGCGATCGGTTCTTGCAAAAGCAAGGGCTGGGAAACGAGGTTCCCTTTTTTATCTGCGCTTTTGATGCCGAAGACGGACTGAGCCTGGGCGAGGATCGCGAGGATCTGATCGCCCGGCTGAGCCACGCTGGTGTGCGCGTACTTGATATTGATCTCTATGATCTTTCGATCAGGATCCTCGAAGACCGGGGTATCTTCGAGCAGATCCTTGAGGTTGAAGCCGAAACGGAAAAGGCGGAGCTCAAGGAACTGTTGCAGGGGGTTCTGGACCCGCAGGCACACCTCATTCCAGAGATTGCGCGGCACATCGAAGAAGTCCCGCACGACGTGATCTTCCTGTCAGGCGTAGGCGAGGTTTACCCCTACCTACGGTCGCACAACGTACTCAACAACCTGCAAAGCACCGCGAAAGATCGCCCGACGGTCATGTTCTTTCCGGGAAAATACACGCACGCGCTGGCGACAGGAGCATCGCTGGAATTGTTCGGCTTGCTGCATGACGACAAATACTACCGCGCGTTCAATATCATGAATTACGAGGTCTGACCGATGGCTACTTTTCTGCGTGATATCTTTGCCAAGCCGGTCGACCGTTCGATCGATGGAGTGATCAAGGCTGACGACAAGGCCAGCCTCCTGACCGAGCTCGATGAATATGTCATCACCAATGAGATCGGCGCTCGGCTGGAGCAATTCCTCGACGCCTACAACAATTATGATACCGCGAACGGCGTGTGGATTTCTGGCTTCTTCGGGTCAGGTAAGTCTCACCTGCTGAAGATGCTCGCCCTTCTGCTGGAGAATGACGAGGTCGAAGGGCAGCGTGCCGTCGAAATCTTTGAGCGGAAGCTTGCGGGCAACCCGATGCTGGCGGGCGCTTTGCGCAAGGCAGTGTCGATTCCATCCCGGTCGGTCTTGTTCAATATCGACCAGAAGGCGGATGTGATCTCGAAGGCGGATGTCGATGCGCTTCTCGCCGTCTTCCAGAAGGTCTTTGACGAGATGTGCGGCTACTATGGCAAGCTCCCGCATATCGCGCAGTTCGAGCGTGATCTGGACAGTCGCGGCAAGCTCGATGCCTTCAAGGCGGCCTTTGCGCAATCTTCCGGAAAGCCTTGGGAGCGCGGACGCGAACAGGCTCTGATGGAAGGTAAGCACATTGCCGCCGCCTTTGCCGAGGTCACGGGCGATGAGGTCAAGGATATTCTTGGCCAGTATCGTAAGGATACGAAGGTTTCGATCGAGGATTTCGCCAATATGGTGAAGTCGTGGATCGATGCGCAGGGGCCGAAGTTCCGGCTGAATTTCTTCGTCGATGAGGTGGGGCAGTATATCGCCGACAACGTCAAGCTCATGACGAACCTGCAAACCATTGCCGAAAGCCTGAACACGAAGTGCAAGGGGCAGGCCTGGATTGTCGTCACCGCCCAGCAGGACATGGGTTCGGTCATCGGGGATCTGACGGCGCAGCAAGAAAATGACTTCTCGAAAATCCAGGCGCGCTTTGCCAACCGGATGCCGCTGAACTCTCAGGATGTGGCCGAAGTTATCCAGCGCCGTCTGCTGGCCAAGACCGAGGCTGGTCAGATCACCCTTGGCAATCTTTATGATGCTGAGGAAAATAACCTGCGCACTTTGTTCGATTTCGGCGATAATTCTTTCAAGTTCAGGAACTTCTCCGGAAAAGACCAGTTCGTCGCGAGCTACCCGTTCCCGAACTACCAGTATGACCTGTTCCAGCGCGCGATCATGGGCCTCTCGCAGCATAACGCGTTTGAGGGTAAGCACAGCTCGGTCGGCGAACGCTCTATGCTGGGGGTGTTTCAGGAGGTGGCCAAAAAGCTGGCCGACACGCCGGTTGGGGGGCTGGCGACCTTTGACCTGATGTTTGAGGGGATTCGCACCGCCCTGAAATCATCTGTTCAGCAGTCAATCCAACTGGCTGAAAAGAACCTTGGCGATGATTTTGCCGTGCGGGTGCTGAAGGTGTTGTTCCTTGTCAAATACGTCAAGGAATTCAAACCGACTGCCCGCAACATATCGATCCTCATTTTGTCCCGGTTCGAGGCGGACCAGACCGAGCAGCGCCGCAATATCGAGGAGGCCTTGTCGCTTCTGGAGCGTCAGACGCTGATCCAGCGCAACGGCGAAGTCTATGAATTCCTCACCAATGAGGAAAAGGACGTCGAGGCCGAGATCAAGGCAATCGCCGTCGATCCCGCCGAGATAGAACGGCAGCTCGATGAACTGGCGTTCGGCGCGATCCTCCGTCACGGCAAGATCAAGCATGCCGGCACGGGTGTCGATTACGCTTTCACCCGCAAGCTTGATGGCCACAGCCTGAACCGGGAACATGAGCTTTCCGTCAATATCATCTCGCCGTTCAGCGACGATTCCGACGCACCGGATGTGGTTCGTTCGAACAGCATGGCAAGCGATGAGATGATTGTCCTGCTAGGGCGTGATGTGCGTTTTACGCGCGATCTCGTCCTCTGGCTCCAGACCGTAAAATTTGCGCGTCAGGTCACCAGCGGCGACGCCCAACCCGGTCGTGATCGTATCATTGCGGAGAAGCGTGACCAGAATACGCGGCGCGAAAAGGAACTGGTGCAGCGGCTGCGCGGCCTTATCGCGGATGCTCGGCTCTTCGTGCGCGGTGCCGAGCTGGAGATCGGTGGCGAAGATCCGCAGGATCGGCTGGTCAAAGGTTTCCAGGTCTTGGTGGACAAGGTCTATACCAGCCTGCCTGTCCTGCGCGGTGCCACTTACACCGAAGCAGATCTTGGGCGAGCCGGACGCGTCGATGGCGGGCTTTTCGGCGGCGAAGGCAGCGGTCTGACTGAAGCCGAGCAGGACGTGCTGAATCATGCTCAGGCTCAGATGCGCCTTGGGACGCGGGTCTCGGTCAAGGCTTTGGTCGAGAAGTTCGGAGCAAAACCTTATGGCTGGCCTTCCATCGCCGTCCTTTGCCTGACCGCGAGCCTCGTCGCACGCGGCAAGCTTGAGGCTCGGGCCGACAGTGCTTTGCTGGAAGGGGATGCGCTGGTGCAGGGGCTGCGCAACAGCCATGCCCTTGGCAACATTCTGCTTTCCCCGCAAATCGAGTTCACTTCCGCACAGATCCGCAAATCGCGCGAACTGTTTCAGGAGCTGTTCGATCTGCCCGCCTCTGGAAATGACGCCCGCAGTTTGGGAGCGGAATGGCAGACGCAACTGCGCAAGCTGCTTGGTGATGTCGAGCAGGAGAGCCGTGCCATTGCAGCCTATCCCTTTGCCACCGTCCTCGATCCCTTACGCACCATGCTGGATGGGATGCGCGATCAATCTGCCACCTGGTTCATCACCGGCCCTACCGGGCAGGAGGAGCAGCTGCTTGATGCAAAAGAGGATGTCTTCGACAAGGTCCGCAGCTTCATGCGCGGGCCGCAAAAAGGCATCTACGATGAAGTGCGCTCCTTCCTGACCACGCAGGATCAGAATCTTAGCTACGCCGAAGGCGCCGCCGCCGACAAACTGCGTCAGGTGCTTGAGGATCCGCAGTGCTTCAAGGGCACCGCAATTCAGGAACTGAAGACGGATTTCTACGCCCTGAAGGAGCATATCGAGCAAACCGTTCTGGCTGAGCGCAACGCTGTCGTCACGGCGATTGACGAGGTTGCCGGAAAAGTCGCCCAGACTTCGGAGTTTGGCGCACTGCCGCCCGAGCAGCAGGCGCGCATCCGCGAAGAGCTTGTATCGCGGAAGTCAGGCCTTGCCGCACAGAGCCTGATCCCGGCCTTGCGCAATCTGGCGACCGAGGTGCGTTCCAACCTTCTGGCTGACACACTGACGCGCATTGCGGAGCTGACGCCTGCACCAGCACCGGTTCCCGCGCCTCAGCCCACACCTTCGGGTGGCGTGGCCGAACCTCAGCCAGCGCCATATGTGCCGCCAGCACCGGTCAAGCCCCAATATATCAAGGCGCAGTCGATCACCGTCCCCTTCGCGAAAACCTATCTCGAAGATGAGGACGATGTGACCCGCTACCTTGATGAGATGAAAAAGACCCTGCTGTCCGAGATCGGCGCGGGCAAGAAAGTGATTGTCTGATGGATACCAACGCGCTCAAGAAATTTGCGCAAAGCGCGCGCAACCTGCTGATCGATCAGGTCACCGCCCGGCTGGATATGGTGCTGGCCGAGGGCGCAGCGGCCCGCCGCGAACATCCGAAAGCGATTGCCAAGCTGGAAGCTGCGGCCAACAGCAGCCGCGCCCAGGTGATCGAGCAGGCCGCTTATACCTGGTTCAACCGCTTCATCGCGCTGCGCTTCATGGATGTGACGGGCCTGACCAACCCGCGCGTCGTATCGCCTGCCGATGGTGCTACCCGGCCCGAGATTCTGGCCGAGGCGATGGCAGGCAACCTGCCGGATCGCGCCCGGCCTGAGATTGCCGAATATCTGAACGGTACACGCCCCGCCCATGATGGGCAGGCCGAGGCCTATCGGCTGCTGCTGATCCATGCCTGCAACGAATGGCATGGCGCCATGCCCTATATGTTCGAGCGTGCCGACATGCTCGACCGGGCCGAGGATTATACCGAACTGCTGATGCCCGACGATCTTCTGTCGCCGGACAGCATCCTTGCCCGCCTGCGGGAGGTGATGACCGAAGATGCCTGCCAGGATGTTGAGATCATCGGCTGGCTTTACCAGTTCTACATCAGCGAAAAGAAGGATCAGGTCTTTGCAGGCCTGAAGAAGAACCAGAAGATTACGGCGGAGAATATCCCCGCCGCGACGCAGCTGTTCACCCCGCACTGGATCGTTCGCTATCTGGTGGAAAACTCACTGGGGCGGTTGTGGCTGCTGAACCGCCCGCAATCGAAGCTGGCGGCGAAGATGGATTATTACATCGCGCCGGAAGAACCGGAGACGGACTTCCTGAAGATCGCCCGGCCCGAGGATATCCGCATTTGCGATCCGGCCTGCGGCTCGGGCCATATGCTGACCTACGCTTTTGACATGCTTTATGAAATCTATGCCGAGGAAGGTCATGACGCGGCCGAAATTCCGGGCCTGATCTTGAAGCACAACCTGACGGGCATCGAGATTGACGATCGCGCTGGTGCCTTGGCGGCTTTTGCGCTGTCGATGAAGGCGGCGGCAAGACTAGGGCGGCGGCGATTCCTGCGGATGGAGGAAAAGCCCGACATCGTCGTACTGCAGGATGTGCGCTTCACGCCCGCCGAGATGCAGGACGTGGCCGCCGTGGTGGGCAAAGATCTGTTTACAGACGACTTGCGCGAAACGCTGGGGCAGTTCGAGCAGGCTAAGAACTTCGGCTCACTGATCGTCCCGAAACTGCGCGATCCGGCCGAGGCGCTGCGGGTAGTGGAGAAGAGGGATTTCGGGGCCGATCTGCTGCTGAAAGAGGTGCAAGAGCGCGTTGTGGCCGTGCTGCGCATGGCCGAGGCGCTGTCTCCGAAATATCATGTCGTAGTGGCCAACCCGCCGTACGCAGGCCTAAAAAATTTGAACACCACCATTCAAGGCTACGCCAAGGTTATATTCCCAGACAGTAAATCCGATCTATTCGCAATGTTCATGGAAAGGTCTCTGCATCTTTCTATAAGCGGCGGACTGACGGCGATGATCAACATGCAGTCATGGATGTTCTTGGGGACGTTTGAAAAACTTCGTGGAAAGCTTTTATCGCGCTCTACCATCCTCACGATGGCCCACATCGGGGAGCGGGGATTTGATACCATTGGCGGTGCAGTTGTTTCCACAACCGCATTTATTCTAAAAAAGGCTTCACTAGCTGGGTATCGGGGAACGTTTATACGTCTGGTTGATGGGGTCTCAGAAGCTGAAAAGTCATCGATGCTTCTCGCATCAATAAATGGAAGGCAGACAGGCTGCCTTTATAAAGCAGCGACGGACAAATTCTCTCAGATACCAGGAAGTCCGATCTCGTACTGGATGACCGATGAAGCGTATGCAGCTTTCGCTAACGGCACAGCATTGTCGGAGTTTTCCAAGGGTTCAACAGGGCTACAAACAAGTGATAGCGAGCGCTTTCTGCGTCTTGTTCCGGAGGTAAATGCTGCGAGTGTAGGTCAGCGTTGGCTGCCTTTTGCAAAAGGCGGCGGCTATCGTCGCTGGTATGGCAATGTCGAACATGTCGTAAATTGGGAAAATGATGGCAATGAGATCAAAACCTACGTCGCGGAAAAGTATCCATATCTAAATGGAAACTATGCCCTGGTCGTTAAAAATGAGGGGACCTATTTTTCAGAGGGCTTGCTGACATCACGCGTTACAACTGGTCCTCTGTCTTTCAGGTCAAAAAATGTGCAGGAAATTTATGCGGACGCATGCACTGCGATATTTCCTCCTGAACCGGAAAAATTTATTGCCCTACTTAACTCAAAAATTTTGACATTGGTACGCGCGCTGAACCCAACCATGAATTTTCAGGCGAGCGATATCGAAAAATTTCCGGTTCTTAAGGTCAGCGACACGCGCGTCGGGAATAACGCCGCTAACGCAATCGAGTTGGCACGCAATGACTGGGACGCCTTTGAAACCTCGTGGGATTTCACGACGCTTCCGCTGCTCTCGCTCGATCACCGGGCCGGGACGCTGGCGGATACCTATGCCAATCTCCGCGCCCATTGGCAGGGCATGACGGATGAGTTGCAGCGGCTGGAGGAAGAGAATAACCGCATCTACATTGATGCCTATGGGTTGGCTGACGAACTGACCCCCGAAGTGCCGATCGAGGAAATCACCCTCACCAGCAACCCGGCCTATCGCTATGGCGTGAAGGGTTCGGAAGAGGACCGCGAGGCGCGGTTACGCGAGGATACGGTGGCCGAATTTCTCCATTATGCCGTGGGCTGCATGTTCGGGCGCTACAGCCTCGACGCGCCGGGCCTGGTCCTCGCCAATCAGGGCGAGGGTGTGGAGGAGTATCTTGCCCGCGTGCCGGAGTCCAGCTTCGCGCCTGACCGCGACAATGTCATCCCGGTGCTGGATGCCGACTGGTTCGCCGATGACATCGTCACCCGCGCCCGCGACTTCCTGCGCGTCACCTTTGGCGAGGCGAAGTTCCGCGAAAACCTCGCCTTTATCGAAGCTGCCCTCGGCAAGGATCTGCGCAAGTGGTTCACGAAGGATTTCTTCGACTATCATGTGCGCCGCTACAAGAAGCGCCCGATCTACTGGATGTTCTCCAGCCCCAAGGGCAGCTTCAACGCGCTGATCTATATGCACCGCTACCGGCCCGACACTGTCTCGGTCGTGTTGAACCAATATGTACGCGAGTTCATCCATAAGCTGGAGGTGGAGCGCACCCGGCTGGAAAAGCTGGCCGTCGATCCTGCCGCCACGCCCGCCCAGCAGACCAAGGCGCAGAAGGAAACAGCCACGGTCATCAAGCAGATCGCTGAGCTGACCGAATGGGAGCGCGATGTCGTCTATCCGATGGCGCAGAAGAAGATCGCCATCGATCTGGATGACGGCGTGAAGCGAAACTATCCGCTGTTCGCCGGTGCGCTTAAGCCGATCAAGGGGCTGGAGGCTGCGGATGACTGACCGCATCACCGCCGGCCTGATGCGCCTCTATGAGGATCAGGGGCACCGCATAGTTTTCTGGTATGACGCTGCCCGCGATCTGCGCGCAGCGTTCGATGCGGTTGATCTGCCCGGCGTCAGCAAGGTGGAGATCACCAACAACGAATTCGGCCTGAAATACCGCATGCTGCGGCAGGAGCCGAAGGCACGGTTCCTGCTCTATAAGGACGGCCCCGAGCCGCCGATGCCTGAGAATTGGCTGCTGGATGTGCAACTGGCCAGCGCCGTGTTCCGCGCCGATCAGGCGGCGATCTGGGTGGCTGATCTCGGCATTCCGGCGAAGTATGAAGCCGCCGTGCGCGATCACGCCGAATTTTACCGTTCCGGCAAGCGGCTGGAAGCGCTTCGCGCGATCGAGCGCGAGCGGCCATCGCAAAGCGCCAACGATGTCCGCCGCAAGATGCTGGCGGTCTGCGTCGGTGCGGATGGCGATCTCGATACGGTGATCGAGGCGTTGCTGGCCGAACTGGCTGAAGGCCGTGATGAGGCGCTGAAGCTGGTGGATCGTGTCGGGCTGTCAGAGTTCTTCTGGAAGGAAGTGACAGCGCGTTATGGCTATGCGGCGGATGCGCCGGATTTTCAGGATTTCGCCATCACGCTGTTTTCCAGCGCCTGGGCGCGGGCCATGGGAGAGGCTGCCCGCCTGAATCCTGATGCCGCGTTGATGTTCCGCCGCTGGAGCGCCTCGCGCCGGTGGGGTGAGACGTTCGAGAAGCTGTCGGGCGATTATCAGGACGTGCTGAAGATCAGGGACGATCTGGCTTCCCGCGATTTCCGTAGCCTGATGCCGCATGATCACTTCGAGGAAGTGGATCGGAGGATCGTTGTCGCCATCGTTGAGGGGCTTGCCCGGCAGAGCCTGTCGGCGACAGATGTGCTGAAATGGGTGCGCGATCGCCGCCAGAGCCATTGGTATAGCCGTTACGCGGATGTCTATCAGGCCATTGGCTATGCGACCGAGTTTCAGCAGGCGCTGGCCGAGGCTGATCTGACGATGACCAGCCTGTCCGATGGTGTGAAGCGCTATTCCGCAAGCTGGTTTCGACTGGACCAGCTCTATCGCAAGTTCATCTATCACATGCAGAAAAGCGGTCA
Organism: Rhodopseudomonas faecalis; assembly: GCF_003217325.1. Classification (GTDB taxonomy): domain Bacteria; phylum Pseudomonadota; class Alphaproteobacteria; order Rhizobiales; family Xanthobacteraceae; genus Rhodopseudomonas; species Rhodopseudomonas faecalis. The sequence goes on along the minus strand of NZ_QJTI01000008.1, from coordinate 86,888 downwards.
GTCGGGGCTGCTGTCCGCGCTCTATGAGGCGGTTGAGAACCGTTACACTACGAATTTCGTGCTCAAGCTGAACGATGCCTGGCAGGATGAGGTTGCCCGCCTGACGGACTGGGCGGTCCCGGGCTTTCCACGTCAGGTGGATTTCTACCGGGGGCAGGCTGCTGAATACCGGCGCAAGGATCAGAAGGTCGTTGTCATTATCTCGGATGCGCTGCGCTATGAGGTGGCCGAAGAGGCACTGCGCGAGATACGCAAGCTCAATCGGTTCGATGCTGAACTGAAGCCGATGATCGGGGTTTTGCCGAGCTACACGCAGCTTGGCATGGCGGCGCTGTTGCCGCACCGACAACTGGCGATCCGCGACGACAATGATCTGGTGCTGCTGGACGGTGAAAGCACCATGGGGGCCGCTGCGCGTGAAAAGGCGCTTGCTGCGGGCCGGGCTGGAGACCGGGTAAAGGTTCTCGCGGCTAAGGATTTCATGAATCTGGGATCATCGGAGGGCAAAGACCTCTTCCGGGATCATGATGTCCTCTATCTGTATCACAACCAGATCGACGCGATTGGCGACAAGCTCACCACCGAGGAAAATGTCCCAGCTGCGGCAGAGGCTGCCATCGAGGATCTGGTGAAGCTGGTGCGGAAGCTGACTTCGGCCAATTTCTCGAACATCCTGATCACCGCCGATCACGGCTTCTTGTGGCAGCACAAGGCTCTGGAAGAGAGCGGCTTCGCGCTGAGCGAGCCGGAGGGCGAGATCGTTACACGAAACCGGCGCTTCGTGATCGGCCGGGGCCTTAACAGCAGTGGCGGCATGAAGAAGTTCTCTGCTGCACAGCTTGGGCTGGAAGGTGAGCAGGACATTCTGATCCCGAACTCGATCAACCGCCTGCGCGTCAAAGGATCGGGCAGCCGCTTTGTCCATGGCGGGGCGAGCCTGCAGGAGATCGTCCTGCCGGTCCTGCGTGTCGGCAAGCAGCGCAAGGAGGATGTCGGACAGGTTTCGGTGCAGATCATTCCGCCACCCCGTGCTCAGATCACCACGGGCCAGATCCAGGTCACCTTCTATCAGGCGGAGCCAGTGACCGACAAGCAGCAGCCCCGGCAGGTGCATGCAGCCATCTTTGCCGACGATAAAACACTCATCTCAGATGAAGCCGAGTTGGAATTCGATTTCACGTCTGAGAACCCGCGCGAGCGCGAGTTGTCGCGGAGCTTCCTGCTGTCCAAGGCGGCAGACGCCTATAACAATCAGACAGTCTTCCTGAAGCTGCGAACGCGCATCGGAAAGACCAGCCATTTCGAAGATCACGCTTCGCAGCCGCTGCTGCTGAAACGCGGGATCAGTACAGATTTCGATTTCTGAGGTGCCGATGTCGACCCTTGATGACAAGATCAATGAGCATTTTGCCGGTTTCGTGGTCCGTAAGGACCTGGTGAAGGCCGTGAAAGGGAACGCCATTGTCCCCACTTATGTGCTCGAATACCTTCTCGGCCAGTATTGCGCGACCGATGACGAAGCCTCGATTGCGACAGGCATTGAAACGGTCAAGGACATCCTGCGCAAGCACTACGTCCATCGTTCCGAAGCTGGGTTGGTACAATCAACGATCAAGGAGCGTGGCCGCTACAAGGTCATCGATCAGGTTAGCGTGGCGCTGAATGAAAAGACCGATGCCTATGAGGCGGTCTTTGAAAACCTCGGTATCAAGCGGGTTGCCATCGACAGCGCCACGGTAAAGGCGCACCCGAAACTGCTGGTTACGGGTATTTGGTGCATCGCCGATGTGCAGTACGAATTCTCGGAAGACAGCCGGATCTCTCCTTGGATCATCGACACGCTGAAGCCGATCCAGATCGCCCGTGTCGACTATGATGGTTATCGCGAGACGCGGGACAAGTTCACCACCGAGGAATGGATCGATCTCCTGATGCAGAGCATCGGCTTTGACCCGTCACTGTTCGGGCGCCGGTCAAAACTTCTGCAACTGTTGCGCTTGGTCCCATTTGTTGAGCGCAACTACAACCTCATCGAGCTTGGTCCCAAGGGGACGGGAAAATCTCATATCTATTCCGAGTTTTCGCCACATGGTCAGCTGATCTCGGGCGGTGAAATCACGGTTCCCAAGCTTTTCGTGAACAATTCCAATGGCCGGATCGGATTGGTCGGCTTTTGGGATGTCGTGGCCTTTGACGAATTTGCGGGCCGCGAGAAGACGGCCAACAAGGCGCTTGTCGATATCATGAAGAACTACATGGCAAACAAGCAGTTCTCTCGTGGTGTAAATCCGATGGGCGCCGAGGCCAGCTTCGCCTTCGTCGGCAACACGGACCATAACGTGCCTTGGATGCTGAAAAATACGGACCTGTTCGAAGCTCTGCCGCCGCAGTTCCACGACAGCGCCTTTATTGATCGATTGCATGCCTATCTGCCCGGATGGGAGGTCGACATCATCCGGGGTGAGATGTTCACATCTGGCTATGGGTTCATTGTCGACTATCTCGCCGAAATCCTGCGCCATCTGCGTGCGGAGGACTTCTCGCACCGGCCAGATCGCTATTTCACCATTCCGGTTCAGACCCATATCCGGGACCGTGCGGCGATCAACAAGACCATGTCAGGTCTGCTGAAGCTGATCTTCCCGAATGGAGGCGAGACAGAAGCCGAAGTTGAAGAACTGCTGCGCTTTGCGATTGAATGCCGAAAGCGGGTGAAGGATCAGCTCCTGCGGATCGACAGCACCTTTGAGACAGCAGATTTCCATTACATCGCATCGGATGGCGCAAAGCGCGCCGTCGCCACGCTGGAGGAAGAGGAGTTCCCCCAGTTCTACCACCGTCGATCAACCGACGATGGAAGTGAAGGTACGAATCAACAAGAGATTGGGTTGGTACCGGCAGAGCCGGTCTCAACGGTGGCTGCTTCCGCAGCACCTGCCGTTGCCGCTGCCCCGCACTCACCCCCAACTCCCGGACATGTCGTTTTCACAGAAAACCGCAAGGGCATCAGTTTCGACAAGATCTTTGGTCCTTGGACGGATGGCGCGACGCGGATCATCATCACAGACCCCTATATCCGGAAGTTCCATCAGGCGCGCAACGTGATGGAACTGATCGAGATGCTGATCAGGCGCAAACAGCCTGAAGATCAGATCGCTGTGCATCTTGTCACGGCTCCGGACGATGGGAACATTCAGGAGCAGCGAGAGTGCCTGGACGGGATTGCTGAAGCCTGCACAGGCACGGGCGTCGATTTCACATGGGCCTTCGATGGGAGCGGCACTCTCCATGCACGCGACATCACGACGGATACTGGCTGGAAGATGGTTCTGGATCGCGGATTGGATATTTTCCAGCCAACGCCTCGCAAGATGAACGGTTTCTCGCTGGGAGAACGGATGCAGGAGCACCGGATGGTCCGTGGTTTCTACGTGACTTATGTCGAGAACCTTTAGCTTCGTCGACCGTGTTGGCGGTGCAGGTTCGGCTACGCGCTCGGCGGGAAGCAAGAAGTCGACCTCGATGCCCAAGCCCTCATCCTCGTTACAGTTTTCCTGATCCGCAGATTGCAGGCCATTCATGCACTACCCCTTCCTCGTCACTGATCCGCGCTCCGGCCTGCAATACCGCCTGACCGATACCGGTCTTGCCGAATTGTCCCTTGCCCCCATTTCTGCCGAATGGGCGCCGGGGCGTGCCATTGCCGAGGCGCCTGACCCGGTCTGGGCCGAAAGTCTTGCCAATGCGCCTGTCGAGACGATCTCGGCGGTGACCGCCGCGCTGACGGATCTTGTGCTGGCCACGCCGGATCTGAAGGTGCCGAACGTCGATCACCTGCCAGACAGCCGCGCCAAGCGGCATCTCTTGGCGCTGGTCGCGTTGTGGCAAAGGTTGGGGGATGCGCTGCCAGAGGGGCTGGCACCGATTTCCCATGTGCTGGCCCTGCCGCATGGGTCGTTCCTGGGCTCGTTGCCGGTGGTTGAAGGTTCGCTCGATCCTCTAGCTCCTGCGGCGCTGCAGGCGCTTTTTGCCCGGTTGCGGGACGAGTTCGGCACTGTTCCCGCAAGCGCCTATACGCCCCGGGCCGCAATCGGCAGCCGCCTGCACGCGCTGCAGGGCGGTGTTTCAGCGCAGGATATCGAGGCCGGGGTTCTGGATGACAGCCTCGCGTTCTATGGCCTGCGCGATCCCGCCGCCTGCGCCGATTTCGCCGCCGCCCAAGCCCGGGCGCTGATTGAGTCCGGCGTTTCGGCCCGTGAAATCGCCGTGCTGTCGGGCGATGATCTGCGCCAGATCGCGCGCGCTTTCTCGGCCCAGGGAGTGCCGCTCTCGGGCCTTCCGGGCCAATTACCCGAGCGAGATGTCATTGGCGAGACCGCGCTACATCTGGCGCTGGCCAAGCGACCGCCAACTCCGGCCATGGTCTTGGCGAGCCTCGCGCTTTCTCCCTTGATGCCTTGGGCGGCACAGACCGGGCGCGATCTTGCCGAAAGCCTCATGGGTGGCGATTTCCGAGGCGCCATCCTCACGGGTACGCCCGCACATAAGGAACTTTGGGACGATATCCGCGCCTCGGCCGGCAGCTTGCCGCAGCTGCGATTCCTGCTGGACCGGATCTGCGAGCGGATCGGAAAAGGCGATCAGGTCCGCGCGCGGCTGACTGTCCCCCCCGGCGAAGGCACGCCGGATTGGGAGATAATCCTGCGTGGCATTCAGATCGCGCCGCCCATGGTTGCGGACCCCGACCGCAATCTTGAAGGCGTCAGCCTTTGGTCCGCGCATGAAAGCCCGTGGCGCCCATGCCGCCATCTGATCGTCAGCGATTTCACCGACGGGCTTTACCCGACTCGCCCGCGTGCCAATCCGCTGTTTCTTGACAGCGAGATCGCTGCGATACGCGCGGGAATCGGCGTTCACCTTCGCGGTCGGGCCGAGGGGCTGGCGCAAAGCCTCGCGTTACTTGATCAACAGCTTCAGGCGGTTTCCGGCAGCGTCACCTTCCTCATCCCATGGCGCGATCTGGCGGGCGGGCGCTTGCAACCTTCGGCCGGGTTGTCGCTGGTGGCGCGGGCGGTGGCGGGCGTTGAGGATGCCAGCGATCTGATCACCGATCTGTCGCGTCAGAGCCCTGCGGAATGGCCGATTGCGTATCACCATCTGATGCCGGTGCCGGAACCCGCGGAATTGCCTGAGGAGCTTGCTTTCCCGGGGCATGACCTTCTGTCCCTTCGTCGGCGCGATGACGGCACCGCCAAACCGCAATCGCCCTCACGGCTCGAGACGCTGCTTGTCAGCCCGCTCGCCTGGCTTCTGGCCGAGGTTGGGGCCGAGGATATGTCTTGGTCGACCGAAGAACTCGACGTGATGGCAAGGGGCAATATCGCCCATGATGTCTTTGAGCATGTCTTCCTGAAGGATCAGCCGTTCCCGGAAACCGAGGCGCTGGCAGAACTGATCCCCGAGGCCTATGACCGCGCGCTCACCCGTCACGCGGGCTATCTGCGCAGCCCGTCATGGGAGATGGAGCGCCGCGGTTTGGAGCGTGAGATCATGGCGGCGGCCCTGCGCTGGCGCGACCACTTGCTGGCGCTCAATGCCAAGATCATCGGCAATGAAATCTGGCTGGCCGGTGAGGCGCATGGCATCAATCTGCATGGCAAGGCCGACGCGATCCTTGAACTGCCTGATGGTGCGATCTTGATCGTCGATCACAAGAAAAGCGGCACCAAGGGCCGACGGCAGCGGATGGAGGCGGGCTGGGATCTGCAGGCAGGGCTTTACGCCGATATGATAGCGAGGCCCATGCGGCGCGAGGGTGACGGCATGGACCCGCTGATCGGCCGCAAGGTGGCGGTCGCCTATCACCTGATGAATGATGGCGGGCTGCTGACTTCGGGTCTGGTCTTGCCCGAGGGCTCGCCCGCCCGCGACATGGGCGATGCGGTGAATGCCGGGGCGGTAGCCAAGCTGGCGGAACGCTTGGCCGAACTTGGTGCAGGACGGGTCGTGCTGAACACCTCTGAGGATGCGGCCTTCTTCAAGAAAGAAGCCGGCTTCACCCCATATGCGCTGACCGATGGCTCGGCCATGGTCACCGCCTTCATCCGCACGCTCGAGGAGGAATGACCATGGCCCCCGTCAATGCAGATCAAGGTCTGGTCATCGTTCCTGCGGGTGCCGGCGCGGGCAAGACCCACCGCATCAAGACCCAGCTGTCCGATTGGGTGAAACGCGGCATTGTCCGGCCCGAACGCATCCTTGCCGTCACCTTTACCGAGGCCGCGGCTGGCGAGTTGCGCGAAAGGATCCGTGCCGGCCTTCTGGCCGATGGACTGGTCGCCGAGGCGATGGCGGTCGAGCGCGCCTATGTCTCGACCATACATGGACTGGGCCTGCGGCTTTTGACCGAACATGCTCTGGCGGCTGGCGCCTCGCCGCAGCCGCGCCATCTGGGCGATGCCGAGCGGGATCTGCTGATCCGTCAGGCACTGGCACATGCCAAGGCGCTGGACCCGATCAAGGCCGCGCCCGAGCGGTTCGGTTACGCCCCGAACTTCGTGAAGGGCGAGACGGTCGAAGACAGTTTGCGCGCCCGGGTGCTATCGATGATCGACCTCTTGCGCGGCCTTGGGGACAAGGGGCGTGACGCTGGCCTGATCGCTCCGGCACTGACGCGGCTGGATGCGGTTTACGGGCCGGTTCTGGATGACCCTATCGCCGCGACCACCGCGTTGCAGACGGCCGTGCAGGTCATGATCGCAGCCTTTCCCGAGGGAGGCATGGCCGGGATCACCGCCAAAACCAATGTCGAGAAGCTGGAGAAAAACCTCGCGCTTTTCAAACGTGTTGATCGCGCGCCCGATCTTCTGGATCGGGATTGGCAGGTCTGGAACGATCTGCGCAGCCTGTTCATCTCTAACCGCTCCAGCAAGACGCCTGCGGGATATGACGACCTTGCCACGGCGATCATGGCGGCGGCGGATGTGCTGCCCTGCCATCCCGGCCCGCTGGCCGATGCTAAGCTGCACCTGTCCTGCCTGATCGCCTGCGCGCAAGAGGTGATGGCGGCCTATGAGACCCGCAAGAAGGCGCTCGGCCTGATAGACTTTGCTGATATGATCACCGGGGCTGAGCACCTGCTCCGCACCGACCTCGCCGTGCGGCAAGCGGTGCTGGACGAGATCGACTGCGTCATCATCGACGAATTCCAGGATACCAACCCTGTGCAATTCGCGCTTTTGTGGCAGTTGGGCCAGCACGCGCCGCGCACACTGCTGGTGGGCGATGTCAAACAGTCGATCATGGGGTTTCAGGGCGCCGATCCGCGCCTGTCCACAGCGCTGGCGGCGGCAAATCCCGATGCAACCCAGCCTTTGGACCGCAACTGGCGCTCGACCCCAGCCATTATGCAATTCGTCAATGGGATGGGGGCTGGCCTCTTTGGGCAGGGCTATAACCCGCTGGTGCCGACCCGCGATGCGGTCGCAGGTCCCGCGATCGAGGTGCTGAACGCTACGCAGGGACGGCGCTCACAAAAGTATTCGCAGCCCCCAGAACACATCGCCGAGCGCATCGCCCGTATCCTGACTGATACTGAGACTATCACCGACCGCCACACGAAGGCCGCCCGACCGGCTCGGCCCTCGGATATCGCGCTGTTGGTCTGTCGCCACACCACCGCCGCCCGCTATGCCGAGGAACTGCGCGCGCGCGGCGTTCCGGTGCGGATCGCCGAGGATGGCTGGGCGAAAAGTCCGGTGATTGTTGCCGCCCGCGCCGCGCTGGCCTTTGCCGCCAATCCGGCGGATATCCATGCCGGGCTGCTCTTGCGCACGCTTGGCCCGGACCCGCTGTCCTTGCAGGAGGCGCTATCCGCCCAAATGGAAGGGCGGTTGGTGGATGACCCGGTGCTGATGCGGCTCGCCGCTCTGTCGAACCTTTTGGCCCGCCTGCCGGTGGGTGCGGCCCTTGATCTGGTGTTGGATGCCGCCGGCCTGCGCCTCTGGGCCGAACGTCAGCCTGACGCCGCCCAATCCCGCGCCGATCTTATGCGGCTAGAGGCTGAGGCGGGTGAGTTCGAAGCCGCGCATCGCGATCTCAAATCCGCCTCGGGGTTCCACGGCGAGACTGCCAAGGTCTTTCTCGGCTGGCTCGACGCCCGTGGAGGCGAGCGCGATTTCGACCGTCATCCCGATCCTTCCGCCAACAGCGCCGAGGCCGTGGAGATCGTCACCTGGCATGCCTCCAAAGGGCGGGAATGGCCGATCACTGTCGTCGCAGAGTTCGACTATGGTATCGAGGAACGTGCGGGGGCCACTGCGACCCGTTTCGATGCCTTGGACCGCATCGACGATATGGCGGTGGTGCTGGGGTCCGCGAGCCTGATCCACACGCCCGGCTTTGCCGCGCCCGAGGCGACCCGCCGTTTCATCGAAGACCGTCGCGCCGATTTTGAAGCCAATGCGAAAAACCTTCTCTATGTCGCCCTGACCCGTGCCCGTGACCGGCTGGTGCTGGAATGGCCGGGTTTTCTGAAGGACCGCGAAGAAGACGCGCCCGAGGCTACGAACCTGTTTCATATCCTGTCCGATACTTGCGCGCCGCAGATCGGGGCGGGCAGCCTGCGCATCAATGGCGTGGATTGCCCGGCGCTGATCACGCAACTGCCTGAAGAGGCGGGATTTACCGAGTACGCAGGCGGTGCGGCAGCCTCAGCGCTGCGATTCGGTGCCGCTGCGCCGTTGCCCGTGACACCGCTGACGCCCTGGCGGCTGCAGCCCTCGCAAACCCGTAGTGCGGGGGTGCCGCCCGTGTCCCGCCGTATCAGCATCGGAGCACCCTGGCCAAAGGCACTGAACGATGCCTACCGCGGCACAGCACTGCATCTGGCGCTGCGCACATACCTGACCCGGCCCGATCTGGCCCCGGCTTTGGCTCTCGCGACCGGGCTTGACGACGCCACTCTTGCGCTAGTGGCCGAGCGCGCCACGGCGCTGAAAGCCTGGCTTGTCGATCAGGGCTATACGGATCTGCGCGCCGAGATTCCGGTGCTTGGCCACACGCCCGAGGGTGCAGAGATCCCCGGTGCCCTCGACCTTCTCGCCATCGGCCCGGCAGGCGCGATGCTGATCGACCATAAATCCGGCGGCGGCGGTGACGGGTTCGGCCCCTATTGGCCACAGCTTTCCAGCTATGCCGGACTGTTGGCCGGACTATACCCGCAGCATCCGCTGCAGGGCGTGGCGGTGTTCTGGGTCGATCACGGTTGGCTGGAACTGGCAGATGAGGGCGCGTCAGCGGGAGCTTTCGCACAGGCCAGAGTTAACTGATGCCCTGGGGAATACTTGCGCCCGATACCGTGGTTTCGCAACGGCGCCAGCAGAACCTCGGGCTTGCGGCGGCGGTTCGTCATTTCAATGATCGGGCGGTCCCCGGAATCGGCGGCATGTGGTTTCCCATGCCCATCCTTTGGTCGGTTCTTGCGATCTCTATCGCCGAGGAACTTGGTGTGCCGGCACTGCCTGTCGGCAACGCGGTCGAAGCGCGCGTCATGCTTGAAGTCATCGCGGGTCCGCAGGATCGCCGCGTGCGAGGGGCGCGGAAGATGCAGGGCTTGAAGGATAGCAGTTTCCATAATCTCAGGCGTCGCGGAACTTATGTGGTTCAGCCGATCCGCATGGCGATGGTGCAGCCTCTGGTCGCACTCGGGTTCGTGCAGGGCAGCCGCTACGGCGCGTTTCGCATACATAGCGCTGGCAGGGAGCTGTTGGAGCTGAATGCGATGAAAGAACCGCGCCGTTTGCTTGGTGCCTGGGCGCATGGCAGGCAGCCACATGGCCTGAAGGAGGCCCTGACAGTGCTTTCCCCGGTTGGGGCTGTCCCGGAAGCGGTGCGTAAACTGATCCTTTCCCGATTGCTCGACGGAAACGATCCCGGCGCGACCCGGCGCCGGGCCCTGGCGCGCCTCGGCACTGGCCCCAGCTCCGCGCATTTGGACCAGGAAACCGCATTGGCGGGGCTGGCGCCGGATCATTGGTCGGATTTGCGCGCAGGAGCGGCTTTTATGGATATTCGCGATGCTGCGTTGTCGGTGTTGGACCAGTTGGAACAGCACTTGCTGAAGCTTCGCGACGATAATCAGCCTGTGCGCCTGTCAGAAGCAGACGCAGCTGAAGTCGCCGCCGAGCCACTGAAACAATTGCGCGATCTGGCCTCGGCAAAAGGCGCGCTTGTCGATCAGGGCAATGAGGAGACTAGCCGCAGATTTATCGCGGAAGTCCGAAATCTGTCCGATCAGCAGCTGATCCAGAGGCTGGCCGAGCGCGATTCTACCGTGATTTGTCAGCGCGAAGGCCACATTTTTCTCGGGCCGGCTGCGAGCGAGTTGCGGAGCAACTCGGAGACCCAGGACGAGAACCGGCCCCCTCAGGACGAGGCCTTCGCGCCGCAGCTTTTCCGGCTGCATAATCTTCATTGTCTGGTGACGGAGCTGTCCGGAAAGGTGAACCCGGGCAGCCGTGACGCGGGATCGGAGGCCGTCTGATGCAGAACACGACGCTCTACTCCCTCTTCATGCCGCCCGAAAATTGTTATGGCGACTTTGGCCTTATGTGCGGCTTCACCGCGACGCGGCAGGTCCTGGGGCAGATCCGCCGAACATTCACAGGCGAGATGGCGCGCCCGGTGCTGGCCGCCTTCATCCATCCAACCGTGAATGCGATCTCGGACGTTCCGGGACTTGCCTGGATGTGGATGCACCTCGTGGGACGCGGCTACAACCTTCTCCATGCCAAGGTGGCGCTTCTGGGTTTTCGCAAGCGCGGCGGAGATGGCTATGTCATTCGCCTCGCTGTCAGCACGGGGAACTGGACACAGGATCCGCTTACTCGCAGCATCGACCTGTTCTGGTCGATCGATCTGGACTCTGCTGTGCCTGACGCACAGGACATTGCCGATATCCGCGCTGCGCATGAGATGTTTGGATGGCTGCGCGAGCGTGCAGATTGCGCCCTGATCGAACGCAGTTTTGACGGACACCGGCCAGACGCCCTGCTGGAGGCCGCGATCACAGCCTTGCCCACGTCATCCGCGCGTCCCCGCTTCATCGACAGCCGCAATCAGGCGCTGTTTCCTCAGGTGGTCGAGCGCCTGGGTACCAAAAAGAAGGCCGACCGTCTCATCCTCGGGTCTGGCTATTTCGAGAGCGACGGCGATGGTGCTGCTGGCCTGCCGGAGCGACTGCGCCGCGCATTGGTGCAGGAGAAATCCCTGACGAAAACAGCGGCTCTCGACCTGTTTCTTAACCCGTCCTCCTGTCAGGGGCTTGCTGCCCGGGCCGGTGCCTTGATTGACGCAGGCTGGAACTTGCGCCCTCCGCGCTCTGTCTTGCATGGAACTGATGGGTGCCTGCATGCAAAATTTGTGGTGCTGGCGTCGGGCGAGACCGAGGCCTCGGGACGGGCTTATCTTGGATCCGGCAATCTGAGCATGAACGGGTTTGAGCGTGCCGCAAGCGTCGGGGGAAACCTTGAGGCAGGTGTGATCGTCGATCTGCCGGGAGGACTGAAATGGCCGCGACGCAGAGACACGCGGAACGGTATCGCCGCTGTTTTGCCAATCCAGTTCACTGATGTGGTGACGCCCGAGGCCCTGCAGCAAGGGGAAGGCTTTGTGCGCCCCGATGAGCCAGAAACCCAGCCGCCAGTTGCGTGGCTTATATGGCAAGACGGGGTGCTCTCGGCCCCCGAAGACAAATCGGTGATGGTGATTGGTGTCGATGCGGCTCAGGCCCAGACACCTTGTCCATGGCCTGCACCGGCTCCGGCGATTGTGACACTCGCGGAGGGCGGCTGGCGGCTGCCTGTCATTTCTTCCGAAGCACTTGTTGTCGCTCGCCCCTCCGATATGTCGGTCGAAGATATCCTTGCCAGCCTTGGCTCATTTCCCGAGCCAGGTGATGCTGACAGCGAAGATGAGGGTGAGGAAGGCGAAGAGCCGCTCACCGACGCCTCAGATACCACCGAAGCTCCGCCAGCTGCCTATCCCATTCGCAGGATGATGGAACTTCTGGTGCGTCTTTGTGAGACACAGGCAAGGTTGGACCTGCGGGACTGGCAAAGGTGGTGTCGGGAGTTGCAACAGAACCTTTGCGCTATCGCGTCTCGCGAAAAAACGATGCTCGAGTTCTTCCGGAACGCCAGGGCAAATCCTCTGCCTGCTCTGGTAGATCCGCGTATGCGCCCGGAAGGGGTTTCGCCAGACCTATTGAGAGATGCGCTTTTGGCAGTGTCCGTCGCGTGGGAGCTCAGCGCTTACCCATCGCTCTGGGAACGGGAGGCCGCGTGATGGTGGACTGGAACGAGGTCGCGAGGATTCTGGATCGTATCGCAGGGACGTCTGATGATACCCTGCTAGATCATGGCCAGAAGGCGAGTGTCACAGAATTAGCGTGCCGTATCCGGGCGGGCCAACGCTCGGCCCTGCTGGCTGATGAGGTGGGTATGGGCAAGACCCGCATTGCGGCGGCGCTGATCGCAGCGGTGCGGGAGGCGGGCGGGCGCAGCGCCATTGTTCTGCCCGCGGGCCTTGGGGCACAATGGCAACAGGAACTGAAACGGTTCAACGCCGACGACAAGACATTGCTGCCGCTGCGCAGCTATGATGGTTTCATCTCCGGTTTCTTGCACGATACCGATGCGGAGGGGAGCGCAAGACGGTTACACAGCCATAAGGAGTGGCTTTCGGATCGCCGCAAGCAGCGTGAGTTGCCGGAGAACGGCTGGGCCGCCGAAGAGATCATAATGATCTCTCATTCCTTTGCGAACATGCAGTTTCCCAATCGTGGAGAAGGCCCCGCTGGAGGCTGGCGCCGGGAACTCTTACCCAACGTCGCCCGCCTGATTGACGGCCGACGGCGCAACTTCATGCGCGAAAATTTCCATTCGGGTGAGGTGGGCTATGTATATGCCAGTCGCCGTGCGGCGCGGCACATTGCCCAAACGATTCTGGACCACGAACTGCCGCGCGATGCCATTAACGGCGATCAGAAATGGCTTTCGGCGGACGATTACAAGAACAGGATCCTGCCGCTGATCGGCTATGGCCTGGGTCGTTTTGATCTCATAGTCGTTGACGAAGCCCACAAGGCGCGCGGCGCAGATTCAAGCCTTTCGCGCATTCTCGGCCCGGTAAGCTGGGAAGCGGATGATCCTTTTCGTCTGGGCATGACCGCAACCCCGGTCGAGCTGGACTCCAGCCAGTGGATCGACACGCTGGAGCGGCTCAATGGTCGCGATGACGATCAGGATATTACTGCGCTCGCAGAGCTGACGGAATGGATCACCGGCTATGTGGATGTTGTTCGTCGGATTCAAACCGAAGAACTGGACGAGACGCTGACCGGGGAATTCGAGACCTCCGCCCGGCAGTTCTACGCAGCATTGCGACCATACGTCCTGCGCCGGGACAAACGCAGTGACCCCGAATTCTGCGTCTTCAAAGACAGTCATGGTGATTATCGTGAGGTCACCGATATCCCGGTTTCGCCGGAGGCAGAGGGTTATACCCGTGACTGGTTGCGCCGCTTTTGTGCGGCTGAGGCGCTGTCGTTACTCCCTCAGGATGATCCGCGTGTGAAACGGGTCAGGCTCGCCGTTGCACAGGGGTATGGGTTCGGCTTTGGAGAGGATGAGGAAGACAGCCCTTCAGGCATGACAGATGCAAACCTCGTTGGTCCGGCGGGGTTTTGGACGGAAGCTTTCACCGCTGAGAGCAACGACATCTATAGCCACCCTGCGATCCTGGCGGCTGTGAGACAAATCGAGGCCTATACACGGGCCGGCGAGAAAGTGCTCGTCTTCGGCAGGTTCCTGACGCCGATGAATGTGCTGACCAGACTGTTGGACGCGCGTGAGATGCTGCGTCGTTTGCGAGACGGACAGCACTGGCCTGCCAGTGGGATCGGGGAAAGCAATATAGCAGCCGTCATTGCGGCGATGAGGGATCCTGATCTTGCGGTGGCGGGTGAGGTCGACGAAATCGATGTAATGTTGAAAACCCGCTATCAGGAGTGGGCGAGCGAGCGCCGGGCTGAACTCGCACGGCTTCATCGGGAGTTGGAAGACCTTGCGCTGGAGGGAGGAGCTGCTGCATTTCTGTCAGAGATTCTGCGCCATGAGGACGGCAAACAAGACCTTCAATTCGGGGCTTTGCTCGAGGCACTTGGTGGCAGGCGGGAAGTTGCGGGCGCTTCCTGGACGGGGCGGGAAATGCTCGGGCTGTTCGAAAAACTGCTCCTGGAGCTTGCCGGGGATGATGAAGCAGAGAACAACGATACGCAGAAAGCCCGGCTGGATGCCTGGCTGAACGACTATTCCGGGCGCGAGGGCAACTTCGCCAGGATGATGTCAGGCGCAACCGCACCGCAAACGCGGCGTATGCTGCAATCTGCATTCAACCGGTCGTCCAGTTGGCCGATGGTGCTCCTCGCGCAATCCCGCGTCGGGCGTGAGGGCCTGAATCTGCATGAGGCCTGTCGCACAGTGATTCTACTGCACGCGGAGTGGAATCCCGGCATTGTCGAGCAGCAGATTGGGCGTGTGGATCGCAAGAACAGTCTTTGGCTTCGCGAATGGCGGAAATGGAGGGATCATGGTGATGGTCTCCCACCCCGCATTCGGGTTCACCCTGTTGTCGTCAGTGGCACATACGACGATCACAACTGGCAGGTTCTCAAGGCGCGTTGGCTGGAACTGAGGGCGCAGTTGCATGGCGATGTCCTGCGTCCCGTTCCAGGTCGGTCAGAGGTGATAGATGACAAACGAACCTGCGCTGACCGCGTTCGGCGCGCAGTGCCGGATTTTTCGCCGGGAAAACGTGGCGGTTGAGTTGTAGTGTAACCGATACTCACGCTGCTGTTCGGAATAGGACGGAATGAAAGCTGCTATTTTTAGCAACCATTCTCCCCGCGTTGGATTTGGCGTTGATAGGAAAATGGCTGTTAGTAGGTCGCAAGTAATGGTGGTTGCAGCCTCCCGCAACCAAGCTTTGATAGCGATATCAACGAATTAGCCCGCCTCTGGCGGGCTTTTTCGTGTTTGCTGATGGCTCAGCGCGCGTGGCTGCACGCCAGGGCGATCAAATAGCGGAAGCGAACGCTCAGCCGGAAAACACTGGGGCGACGTCTCCTTGTCGGGCGCGCGCTTAGAAGATCGGCCAAAAGATCGGCCAAATCAGTGGGAGTTCAGTTATTTTTGACGTATGATCAGAAGCTTATAAAGGGCAATGATCGGCCAAAAATGAACCTCGAAACTCCTCAGCGGATCGAGCCTGCCCGCCTTGAAGAGGTCAATGCGGCGATCTCCGATGTCATCGCTGACCTAGCAAGCGCCTCGGCCACCCTTGGCCGCGCCTTCCATCCGCGCACAGCCGCAAACCTCGCGGATTTGGTGCGGATCATGAACACCTACTACAGCAACCTGATCGAAGGGCACCATACCCGTCCCAGAGACATCGCGCGCGCGCTTGCGGGAGACCTTGATCAGGATCGGGAGCGCCGCAATCTCCAGCTTGAAGCTGCCGCCCATGTGCGCGTTCAGGCCGAGATCGATCGCCGCGCCGAAGCAGAGGAATTGGCAGAGCCAGCGTCGCCGGATTTTCTGCGCTGGCTTCACTCCGAATTCTACAAGGATGCTCCTGTCGAGATGCTTCAAATCACAGGCGCAGGACGCTCCTTTGAGATGATGCCGGGCGAGTGGCGATCGCATCCGGAGCAAGACGTTGCCGTTGGGCGGCATCAGCCGCCGAGCAGCGAGCGGATTTCCGACTTCATGGACTATTTCGCGGAACGCTATCGTTTCGCTTCGCTAGGAAGTGCCAGTCGGCTGATCGCGATGGCCGCGGCCCATCATCGTTTCAACTACATTCACCCATTTCCGGACGGCAATGGCCGTGTCAGCCGTCTCATGAGCCATGCCATGGCATTGAAGGCTGGCGTTGGAGCGCACGGGCTGTGGTCAGTGTCCCGCGGCCTCTCTCGTGGACTTGCAAGCCGGACAGAATACAAGGCGATGATGGACCTTGCCGATACACCTCGGCAGGGCGATCTCGACGGGCGCGGCAATCTTTCATTGCGCGCACTGAACGAGTTCGTGCTGTGGTTTCTGAAGGTGTGCCTCGATCAGGTGACGTTCATGTCCGAGCTGTTTGAGGTGCAGGCTTTGTCGCGACGCTTGCGCTCTTACGTGGAACGGAGCGACAGCCTCAAACCCGAAGCGGCATTTCTCCTTGAAGAGGCTTTTGTTCGGGGTGAAATCGAGCGCGGCGATGTTGCCAGGATCACGAGGCTCCCCGAGCGCTCGGCGCGACGCATTCTGAAAGACACGATGGATGCAGGGCTGCTCGGCTCGGCCACCGCAAAGGGACCGGTGTCTCTACAGTTTCCCCCAGACTCTTTGGATATCCTGTTTCCGCGCCTGTTCCCGGAGACCTGAGTGACTGAGGTTGTTCGGGTTTTTCAAAATGCCTGAAGCGTCATGGGCACATTCAGGGCACATGAGCTGTTTAAATTATTGATGTTTAAGGCCTTATCGCATTGTCCCAAGCTGCTCATAACCTGAAGGTCGTAGGTTCAAATCCAACTCCCGCAACCAAACTTCGATCGTAAGATCAATGATTTAGCCCGCCTCTGGCGGGCTTTTTCGTGTTTGCTCTTAGCCCGACAGTTGCCAGTCAATGCCACTTGTCTGCGGTCGCTGGAGCAGTGCGATTCTCCGGTGTGATCATTTGGTTGTGTATCTGTAAAGATGCAACTAAGCGAAGAGTGGCGGTTCCGTCACGAGGCGGGTCCCTTGCTGTAATCCGGATTTGTAGTTACATTTCTCAATTACAATTCAGGTGCAACTTGCGGTTTGAATGGGATGTGGCGAAGGCCGCGCACAACCGGCAGAAGCATCATGTCAGCTTCGAGACGGCGACCTTGGTGTTCGCCGATCCCTATGCCCTGACGGATCAGGATCGGATCGAAGGCCACGAATACCGCTGGCAGACGATCGGTCTGGTGAACGGTGTCACGCTGTTGCTGGTCGCCCATGTCGATCGTGAGGAGGGCGGCGAAGAGATTGTGCGCATCATCTCCGCCCGTCGTGCCGACAGGTCTGAACGGAGCCGATATGAACAAGCTCGTGAAACGTGAGTTCGATCCCGCCGATCCTCCGGCCTTGACGGACGCGCAGCGAGCCGAGCTCAAGGCGCTGCAAGCAATGCCGGACGATCAGATCGATTACAGCGACATCCCGCCGACGCCTGAGCGTTTCTGGACCAGCGCCCGCCGCAACCCGTACTACCGGCCAGTCAAACAGCAGCTCACGCTGCGCTTGGACGCGGATGTGATTGCCTGGTTCAAACGGCAAACCCAGGATGGCCGCGGCTACCAGCGCTGCATCAATCAAGCGTTGCGCGAATACGTCGAAGCGCAGGAGAAGAAGGAGCGCTGAAGCGGCCGGGGCCCATTCCCGTGGCCCGCGATCCCCACTCGACTAAAGCCGCCGTGCCACGATGTAATGGGCGTGCTGATTGCTGCCGAAGGTGCGCGAGGCTTCGATCGAGAAACCGGCCTTCGCGATCCTGGTGTGTAGCTGCTGCGCGGTGATCATCTTCAGCGGCGGCACAAAGCCGACAATGCGCAGCACCGGGATCAACAGATGCCGCAGCGCGGCATTCATGTCGCCGACGCAATAGGTCTTGCTGATCAATAGTCCGCCGGGCTTGAGATGGCGGTGAATGGCCGCCAGCGTCGCGTCCATGTCCGCGACCAGATGCAGGATCAGGAACGCGCAGATCGCATCATAGGGCGCGCCGGCAAACGCCTGGTCGGCCTCGGCGACCACGAAGCTGACATTGGGCGGCGCCTGTTTGGCGCGCGCGATCCGCACCATCTCGGCCGACGCATCGGTGGCGCGCCATTCCGCAACGCCGCCGCCGAGCTTGATCGCCGCGCCGCCGGTGCCGGCGCCGATCTCCAGCACCCGGTCGCTCGGCGACAGCCTGGCGGCGGCATCGGCCAGCATCGCCTCATAGGCCGCCGTGTCCTTGATGGGGCGCGCGGCATAGCGCTCCGCCATCCGATCCCAGAATTGCACGCTGCCGTCAGTCATCACCAAAGCCCCTTTGCGGTTGTTGCCTGCGCGGCCGGCGCCGTGGCGCGCGCCGCCCACAGGCAAAAGCTCACGACGGTATACATTTTTTCGCCGGAATCGGACGGGCCCTGTATACCGCTCCTTTCAAGAAACTCAGGAATTTCCGATGACTTCGCCCGCCGACGCTTCGCCCAGCCTTGCCAGCCATCTGCGCGACTGGTTCGACGATCTGCGCATCGCCGCCTCGCTGCTGACCCGGGTGCCGATGCCGCATCCGGAGGGGGCGGTGCCGTCCGGGCTGACGCGCTCGCAGCGCGCTTTTCCGCTGATCGGGGCGTTGATCGGGCTGGTGGTCGGGCTGGTCTATGCCGCGCTGCTGGCGCTCCATGTGCCGGTGCTGGCGGCGGCCGCGTTGGCGCTCGGCGCCAGCGCCGCTCTGACCGGGGCGCTGCATGAGGATGGCCTTGCCGATGTCGGCGACGGGTTTGGCGGCGGCCGCGACCGCACCGCCAAGCTGACCATCATGCGCGACAGCCGGCTCGGCACCTATGGCGCGGTGGTGCTGGTGGTCGGCTTTGCCACCAAGCTCGCGGCGCTGGCCGCGCTGCCGCCGGCGCTGGCGATTCCTGGCCTGATGGTGGCGCATGGCGTCGGCCGCGCCGCGATCCCGGCGCTCGCCGCCAAAATGCCGTTCGCGCGCGCCGATGGGCTCGGCAAGAATGCCGGCCGCCCGACCGAGGCCAATGCCATTGTCGCCATTGTGATCGGCGCCATTCTGGCGCTGCTGTTGCTGCCGCTCGGCACCGCGCTGTTGGCGCTGATCGTCGCGGCGATCGCGGTGGCCGCGGTGGCGTTTCTGGCGTGGCGGCAGATCGGCGGCGTCACCGGCGATGTGTTTGGCGCCGCCGAGCAGGCCGCCGAGATCGCGATCCTGGTGCTGATCGCGGCACGGCTGGCGTGAGGGCCTAGTGATGAGCGATCTGACCCGGCTGTGGCTGATCCGGCACGCCCCGGTCGATGGCCCGAAAGGCGTGATGTACGGCTCTGACGCGCCGGCCGACGTCTCCAATCACGCGGCTTTCGCTGCGCTGCGCGCCCGGCTGCCGCAAGGCGCACCGTGCATAGCCAGTTCCAGCCGCCGCACCATTGAGACCGCTGAAGCGCTGGGGCTGGCGCCGCGCTCTGAGCCGCGGCTGCGCGAACAGTGTTTTGGGGATTGGACCGGACGGCGCCACGACGATATCGCCCGCGAGATGGGCGACGCCTATGCCGCGTTCTGGCGGGCCGCGGCGGATAACCGGCCGCCGGGCGGCGAGAGTTTTGTCGATCAGATCGCGCGGGTGCGCGCGGCGCTGGCCGAGCTGCCGGCCGGCGACGTGGTGCTGGTCGTGCATTCCGGCACGATCCGCGCCGCGCTGGCGATCGCGCTCGATCTCGCGCCGGAGCCGGCGCTGCGTTTTGTGATCGACACGCTGTCGCTGACGCGCATCGACCGCATCGCCGATAGCTGGCGCGTGGTCGCGGTCAATTGCTGAGCAGCGGCTCCGCGGCCACCACGTCCTGCAGCGCCGCGCCATAGAGGATCAAACACGGCCCGCTCGGGCGCACCAAAGCCAGCGCGTTGGCGATGGTCTGCAGCGTTCCGGTGTATTTGTGCGGCGCCGTGGTGCCGAGGCTTTCCACCACCACGGTGGGCGTCTCTGCGGGCAGGCCGCGCGCGATCAGCTGCGCGGCCAGCGTCGCGAATGTCGCCTTGCCCATGAACACGCAGGTGGTGGCGCCGGGATCGGCGAGCGCGTTGAGGTCGAGGTCGCGCGGCAACTGGCCGTCGATGTCGTGGCCGGTGACCATCTGCAGCCGCCGCGCCACGCCGCGCTTGGTCAGCGAGGCGCCAAGATAGGCCGCGGCCGCGGTCGGCGTGGTGATGCCGGGCACGATCTCCACCGCGATGCCGGCTTCGCGCGCCGCTACCAGTTCTTCGTCGGCGCGCGCGAAGATCGCCGGGTCGCCGGCCTTCAATCGCACCACGCGCTTGCCCTGCTGCGCAAAGCCGATCATCAGCCGGTTCAGCTCGGATTGCTTGGGCGAGGGATGGCCGGCGCGCTTGCCGACCGCGATCAGGTCGGCCAGCGGATTGGCAAACAGCAGGATCGCATCGCCGGCAAGGTCATCATAGAGCACCACGTCGGCCTCGCGCAGCCGCGCCACCGCGCGCAACGTCAACAGGTCGGTGTCGCCAGGTCCGGCGCCGATCAACACGATCGAACCATAGCTGCCATTGTCATTGGCGGCGTTCATGCAGCGCTCCGATCTGCAGCAATCAGGTGAAAGAAACTGCCGGTGACGTGGCCGCGCCGGCTGCCGGTCTCGGCGGTCAGCTCGCCATTGGCATCGTGGATTTCGGCGAGCGCGTCATCGGGCTGCGCGATCACCCGCGCATAGTGGAATTCGTGGCCGCGCAGCCGCCCGCCCGCGCCAAATCCCGGCAGCGGCGCAAGCAGGCGCGCGGTGCGATAGCCAAGATGCAGCCGCCGCTGCGCGAAATCGGTTTCCAGCCCAAGCAGCCCGGCCATCGCGTGGCGGTGGCCGGCGGCATCGATCAGTCCGGCGCCGAGCGTCATGTAGCCGCCGCACTCGCCATGCACCGGCTTGTCGTCGGCAAAACGGCGCAGGCCACCCAGAAAGCGCGTCGCCGCGGCGAGCCGCCCGGCATGCAGCTCCGGATAGCCGCCCGGCAGCCAGGCGACATCGCAGCTTGGATCGGGCGCCTGATCGGCGAGCGGCGAGAACGGCACGATTTCGGCGCCGGCGTCGCGCCAGCCGGCGAGCAGATGCGGATAGACGAACGAGAACGCGGCGTCGCGCGCCAGCGCAATGCGTTGCCCCGGCGGCGGCATCGGCCGCGCGGACGGCACCGCCGAAAGCTGCGCCGGCTGCGCTGCGGCCTGTAGCTCATCGAGATCGACATCACGCGCAATCGCGTTGGCCAATGCGTCCAGCCGCAGCGCCAATTCGGCGTCTTCCTCGGCCTGCAGCAGGCCGAGATGGCGCTCGGGAATGGTCAGCGCCGGATCGCGCTGCAACGCGCCGATCACCGGAATGCCGATGCGCGCAAATCCGTCATTGGCCAGAGCGGCGTGCCGGCTGCCGGCCACCTTGTTGAGGATCACGCCCGCCACCGTGACATCGTCGCGATAGCGCGCGCAGCCGAGCGCGATCGCGGCGGCGGACTGCGCCATGCCTTTGACGTCGATCACCAGCACCACCGGCCATCCGGTCGCGGCGGCGATATCGGCGGTCGAGCCATGGCCGCAGGCGCCGACCTTGGCGACGCCGTCGAACAGCCCCATCACGCCCTCGGCGATACAGAGATCGGCATCGAGGCCATGGCACAGCTGTGCCGCGAGATCGGCCTGCGGCAGCGCCCAGGAATCGAGATTGAATGACGGCCGGCCGGCCGCGACGGTGTGGAACGCCGGGTCGATATAGTCGGGGCCGCACTTGTAGGGCTGCACCGCGCAGCCGCGGCGACGCAGTGCCGCCAACAGCCCGAGCGTCACCGTGGTCTTGCCGCTGCTGCTGCCGGCCGCGGCGATGATCAGGCCGCGCGGCGAATGCGCTGGATTAGTCGCGGACACGACCATCCTCCGCCGAGCGCCGGAAGCGGCGGTCGTAATTGACGTTGTAGAGCGCGCTGTCGCGAAAATCCTGCGCGGCCAGCGACGGCCCGACCAGGATCAGCGCAGTGCGTTCGATCGCCTCATCACGGACCATCGCGGCGATGGTGGACAGCGTGCCGCGCAGAATGCGCTGCTCCGGCCAGCTGGCGCGCACCACCACCGCGACCGGGCCGTCGGCGCCGTAATGCGGCTGCAGCGCGGCGGCGACTTCATCGATGGCATGGATCGACAGATGGATCGCCAGCGTCGCGCCGGTGGCGGCATAGGCGGCGAGTGTCTCGCGCGGCGGCATCGAGGAGGCGCGGCCCGGCGTGCGCGTCAGCACCAGCGTTTGTGCCACTTCCGGCAGCGTCAGCTCGCGCTTCAGCGCGGCTGCCGCAGCGGCGAATGACGGCACGCCCGGCGTCACCGTGTAGTCGATGCCGTGGGCTTCGAGACGGCGGATCTGTTCGCCCATCGCGCTCCACACCGACAGGTCGCCGGAATGCAGCCGCGCGACGTCATGGCCGGCCTGATGGGCCGCGACGAACTCCGCGGTGATGGCGTCAAGATCAAGCGGCGCGGTGTCGATCACCCGCGCGCCTTGCGGGCACAGCGCGACGATCTCGCGCGGCACCAGCGAGCCGGCATAGAGGCACACCGGACAGCGCTGCACCAGATTCTGGCCACGCACCGTGATCAGATCGGGGGCGCCGGGGCCGGCACCAATGAAATGGACGGTCATGGCAAAAACTCCTGGCAACGGGCGGCGGCCGCGGTGGCGCGGCGATCGGCGGAAAACACCCGGGGGACAACTAGCTGTGCGCCGCTGCCGGCGCCGGCCAGCGCTGCGGCCTCGCACACGCTGCCGACGCCGCGCTGGGCGATACTGACGGTGGAGCGCGTCACGACCTGGGCATCGACGGCGCGCAGCGATGCCGCAGAAATCGTCATCACCGGCCAGCCGCGCTCGCCGGCCGCGGCCAGCAGCGCTGGGCTACGCGCTTTGTCGGTGGGGACGGCAATCGCGGTCACGTCATGGTCGGGCAGCGCTTGCAGCACAGTGTCGATCGCGTCGGCGACCGAGTCCGAACTGGCGTGCTTCTGGAAACCGACGCCAATGATCAGCCGGTTCATTTGCGCACGCTCCATTGCACGATCGGCATGGCCGCGCGCCAGGCGGTGAAACCACCGACGGCGGAAGCGCGCTCGACGGCGAGCCGCAGCAGCGACCCGCCATGGCGCCTGTGCCATGCGATCAGCAGCGCTTCGGTTTCCAGCGTCACGGCGTTAGCGACCAGCCGGCCGCCGGGGCGTAGCGCCTGCCACACCGCTTCGAACAATCCGGGTTCAGTGCCGCCGCCGCCGATGAACACCGCATCGGGGGTCGGCAGGCCGGCCAGCGCCTCTGGCGCGCGGCCATGGCGGATATCGAGATGCGGCACGCCGAGCGCCGCCGCATTGGCGCGCGCGACTTGCAGCCGGTCGGCGCGCGGTTCGATGCCGATCGCGCGATTGCGCGCGTCGGCGAGCAGCCATTCGATGCCGATCGCGCCGGAGCCGGCGCCGATGTCCCACAATAACTCATTGCCGCGCGGCGCCAGCGACGACAGCGTCACCGCGCGGATTTCGCGCTTGGTCAACTGGCCGTCGTGCTGGAACAACTCATCGGGCAGGCCACTGGTGCGCGGCATCAGCACGGCCTGCGCTTCGGCTTGTACTTCGATCGCCAGCGCTACCGGCGCCTGAATGTCGTCGAGCGCGAACGCATGGGCGTGAGCTTGCCGAATTCGCTCGCGCGGGCCGCCGAGCGCTTCCAGCACGGTCAGCCGCGACGCACCGAACCCGAGCCCATCGAGATAGGCGGCAATCAGCGCCGCGGCGGCGCCGTCGCGCAGCAGCACGATCAGTCTCGCCTGCGGGGTGAGATGCGGGCGCAGCAAGGTGATCGGCCTGGCGTGCAGGCCGAGCGTGGTGACTTGCTCCAGCGGCCAGCCGAGCCGTGCCGCCGCCCAACCGAAAGTGGAGGGCGCCGGCCAGACCCGCATTTCCGCGAGCGGCAGCCGGGCGGCCAGCGTGCCGCCGACACCGAACCAGAACGGATCGCCAGAGGCCAGCACCGCGACGCGGCGGCCGCGTTCGGCCAACAGCTTGGGGATCGATGCCTCGAACGGCACTTCCCAGGCCAGCATCGGCTTGCCAAATCCGGCCGCGAGTTTCAGATGGCGGGCGCCGCCGGCGAGCAGATCGGCTTGTTCGATCGCTTCGCGCGCGGCGGCGGACAGCCCGTCAATGCCGTCCTCCCCCAATCCGACAATGGACAGCCACGGCTCCATCATGTCATCGCATGCCGGTGATGAGTGAAATGTCTTCTGCACCACGAATTTCCGCACCGTTGCGGCTTCTGATCCTCGGCGGCTCCGCCGATGCCAATCGCCTGGTTGGGGCGTTGGCGCGTGATCCGCGAATCAATGCCGTTCTGTCCTACGCCGGGCGCACCGAGAACCCGACGAAACCGCCAATTCCGTGTCGGATCGGTGGCTTTGGTGGCGTTCAGGGCTTGGTCGACTATCTGCGCAGCGAGCGCATCGACCGCGTGGTCGACGCCACGCATCCCTTTGCCGCGCAGATGAGCGCCCATGCGGTGGAGGCTTGCGCGGCCGCCGGTGTGCCGCTGCTGGCGCTCGACCGGGCGCCGTGGCAGAAGCAGCGCGGCGATCACTGGATTGAGGTCGATACGATGGAGCAGGCGGTGGCCGCGCTCGGCGCCACGCCGCGCCGGGTGTTTCTCGGCATCGGCCGCCAGCAGCTGGAATTGTTCGCGGCCGCGCCGCAGCACAGCTATCTGGTGCGGCTGGTCGATGCGCCGCGCGCGCCGCTGCCGCTGCCCCAGGTCGAAATCGTGGTCGGGCGTGGTCCGTTCACCCGCGCCAATGACGGCGCCATGCTGCGGCGCTTTGGCGCCGAACTGGTGGTCGCCAAGAACGCCGGTGGTGAGGCCACGGTGGCCAAGATCGAAGCCGCGCGCGACCTCGGCCTGCCGGTGGTGATGGTGCGCCGGCCGGCGACCCCGCCGCGGCCGACGGTCACCAGCGTCATCGAGGTGCTGGACTGGCTCGATCAAGCGGTCGCTCCGATGGAACGCGGCGTATAGACGAACGGCGCGCCGCCTTCGCGTTCAATCAGCCGGCTGTGCACCGAACCGATCAACAGCAGCGTGCGCATGTCGGCGCGCTGCGGATCGGCGTCGCTGAGACGGACGATGTCGATCGCTTCGCGCGCGTCGCCGACCGCGCTGGCAAAGATCACCGGCACGGTGCCCGGCAGCTCGCAGCGCAGCAGCTCGAGCGCCCGGCCAAGCTGCCAGGGCCGCGCCTTCGACAGCGGATTGTACAGCGCGATCACAAAGCCGGCCTGCGCGGCCAGATGCAGCCGCTGCTCGACCAGCGGCCACGGCTTGAGATTGTCCGACAGATTGATGGCGCAGAAATCATGGCCGAGCGGGGCGCCGACCCGCGCCGCAGCCGCGAACATCGCGCTGATGCCCGGCAGCACCTTGATATCAAGCTCGCGCCAGGCCGGATCGCCGTGATCGACGGCTTCAAACACCGCTGCTGCCATCGCGAACACGCCGGGATCGCCCGACGACACCACCACCACGCGGCGGCCCTCGGTCGCCAGCCGCAGCGCGTGCTGGGCGCGGTCGATTTCCACGCGATTATCGGAGCCGTGGCGCTCAACGCCCGCGCGCAGCGGCACCCGCGCCACATAGGGCGCGTAGCCGATCAGATCGGTGGCCTGATCGAGCGCGGCCGCGACTTCCGGCGTGATCCACTGCGAAGCACCGGGGCCAAGCCCGGCAATGATCACCGAACCACTCATGGCCGCCGTCCTTGGCCGTGCACCAGGATCATTGAGAAATACGGCGCGTTGTCGTCGCGCTTGTCAGTCAGCTTGATCACCTGCTGCTGCGCCATGGTGCCGTGCTCGACATAGACCGCGCGCTCGGCGAGCCCGACCGTCTGCAGCGCGCGCCGCACTTTTGGCAGATTGCGGCCGAGCTTCATCACCACCAGCGCGTCGGCGCCCTGCATCGCCTGGCACAGCTGCGCTTCATCGAGCGTCGCCGGCACCACATGCAGCACGTCGTCGCCGTAGGTGATCGGCGTGCCGCTCGCGGTCCAGCAGCCGCTCATGCCGGTGATGCCCGGCACCACTTCCACCGCAACGCGGCCGATCAGGCGACGATGCAGATGCATGAACGAGCCGTATAGGAACGGGTCGCCTTCGCACAGCACCACCACGTCATCGCCGTGCACAGCGTGCTGCAACAGCTGTTCAACGCATTGCTCGTAAAACACCTTGAGCGTCGCGGCATAGGCGTCGTCATCGAGCGCGATCTCGGTGGTGACCGGATAGTCCATCGGCAATTCGACCGCGTGCGCCGGCAGCAAGCCATCGGCCAGTTGCCGGGCCTGGCCGCGCCGGCCGGCCTTGCGGAAGTACGCGATATGGGTCGCCGAGCCGATCAGGCGTGCCGCCTTCAGGCTGATCAGTTCCGGATCGCCGGGGCCGAGCCCGACGCCATAGATGGTGCCAGGCTTGGTCATTCGCGCTCACTCGCCAATGCGTTGATCGCTGCCGCCGCCATGGCGCTGCCGCCACGCCGGCCGCGCACCACCATGCACGGCACCGGCGCCGCGGCCAGCAGCGCTTCCTTGGATTCGATCGCGCCGACAAAGCCGACCGGCACGCCGATGATCGCCGCGGGCCGCGGCAGATCGGCATCGCGCAGCATGTCGAGCAGATGAAACAACGCGGTCGGCGCGTTGCCGATCGCGACCACCGCGCCATCCAGATGCTCGCGCCACAATTCGATCGCGGCGGCCGAACGGGTGTTGCCAATCCGCTGCGCCAGTTGCGGCACGATCGGGTCGGACAGCGTGCAGATCACCTCATTGTGGGCCGGCAGCCGGGCGCGCGTCACGCCGTAAGCCACCATCTGCGCGTCGCACAGGATTGGCGCGCCGGCGCGCAGCGCGTTGCGCGCGGCGTCGGCAAAGCCGGGGCTGAACACGATATCGTCGGCGACATCGACCATGCCGCAGGCGTGGATCAGACGCACCGCGACCTGTTCCTCGCCGGGCGCAAAGCGCGCCAGATTGGCCTCGCTGCGGATGATGGCAAACGAGCGCTGATAGATCGCCGCGCCGTCTTTTTCGTAACTCTCGGTGATCTCGGTCATCAGTTTGGCTCCGGCAGCAGCGATAGCCCGCAGGCCAGCGCGAACTGGTTGATCAAGGCGCTGGGGTTGCCGTGCTGATCGCCGAGCAGTTGCCGCAGCCGGCGCAGCGTCGAGGGCGGCAGGTTGCAGACCGCATCGAGCGCCTCGTCAGTGCCCTCGTCATCACGCAGCACGGCCAATGCGACGCCGCGCGGCGCCAGCAGCGCAGCAAGTTGCAGGATTTGCGCGTGATAGTGATGGCCGGCGCGCAGATGAATCAGCACGCCGCGTGCCGCGCCGATCGCGCGGTGCAGCGCTTCGGGATCGCGCAAATGCTGCAAGTCGCAGGGCTGCAAACGCGGGCCAGAGCGCAGCGCGGCGGCCGCGGCAAAGCGTGCGCGCGCGGCGGCATCGGCGCTGAGCAGGATCAGATCGGCGCTCGCCAGAGACGATTCGTCGGCCTGGGGCAGTTGCCATGCCGTGGTTTGCATTGGCTGCAGTCCGTCGCTGGGAACGACGGCAAGCCGTTCCAAAACCAAGCGGCGACGGACCTGTACTCCGATCGGCCGACACATTCACTCCCGAGCACCCCGCCGGGAATGGCGTCTAAGACAGGCGATGGCAGGTCTCCTGGCTCGCGGGTCGCCGCCGTCACCGCCTTCCCGGACCGAGGGTCCAGTGGCGCGTATTGGTGAAGGCTCGCCGCTTACAGTTGCGGGGGCAGCTCCGGCTTCTCGCTCTGCGGCGACATATCCGGATTCCCTTTTATTCCCAAATGGGAAACCATCGGCGGCGGATGTGTGTGACAGATCGTCCGGGCTGTCAATCCTACCGTTTTGGCGAAACGGCGCGGTTGCGTTCTAACGCCGCGCGCAACAAAGCGGCGAACCGGAATGGCGCGTGCACCAGCTTGCCGACCGGCAGCAGCAGGAACAGCGCCAGCACCAGCCCCAGATGCAGCGTGAGCAGCAAGCCCATCGCCGCGGTGCTGCGCCACGCCAGCAGCGCCAGGCCGCTCGCGGCATTGCCGATGATCAGCACCAGCATCGCGTAGTCGGCGGGCAAGGTTTCGGCGGCGCTTGGCGCACGGTCGGCGCGCAGTTTTTGCACAATCAGACCGCCGGCCCCGAGCAGCATCAACACGCCGCCGACGGCGCCGAGCCCGACCGGCAGGCTGAGCAGCGGGTAGGGCGCCTCCCAGCCGAGCCAGCGGTGATAATAGGCCGCGACCGCGGTAGCGCCGAAACTGAGCCCGAGCCCGCCGACCATCAGATGATGGAACAGCCGCCGCAGCCTTGACGGCGCTTCGATACGATCGCCGCAGCCGCCATCGCCGCCGCCGAGATAGCGCAGCGTCACCGTATCGGCGAGCGCGCGCGGCAAAGCGCGCAGCAGCGCGGCGCGGCTGCCATCCGGCGCAATCGCGCGCCAGAACGCGGCGACGCCGAGCGCAAGCGTGGTCAGTGACAGCGCCAGCGCCGCGAGCGCGCCGCCGACCATGATCTCGCGCGGCACCACGCGGTAGAACGCGCCTTCGCCGGAATTGGCGCTGAGCAGTTTTGCAGGATCGGCAACCAGCAACACCGCGAGCACGGATAGCACCGACACCAGCGCCACGATGGTGGCGTTGTGCGCAAAGGCGCGGCCGAGCCAGCGTGGCCGCGCGAAGCCGGCATAGGAGCGGATGCGCACCCGCGCCAAAGCTTGCGGCAGATTCACTGCCAATTCGTGCGGCGGCGCGTATTGGCAGGCGTGATAGCAACCGCGGCAATTGTGGCAGAGATTGGCGAGATAGCTGACGTCTGCGAGCGAAAAATCGTGCTTGCCGGCAATCGCCGGAAACACCGCGCAATAATCGTCGCAAAACATGCAAGCCGAGCACAGCCGCAGCGCGCGTTCGGCTTCTTCGGTCGCATCATCGGCCTGCATGGCGCGCGGCTTCCTCTCCGGCAAGGCGGCCAAACACCGCGCTGATGGTGACGCCGAGTCCGGCGAGATAGCCGCGCGGCAACACATTGGCGGCCATGATCATGCCGGCGGCGAACAGATTGGCGAAGGGCGCACCACTTTCGCGCCGCACCCGCAGCGCCTGGTCAACGCCGACGCCATAATGGGTGAAGGTGATGCCGGGTATGAGCGGGAACGCGGCGAATGGCGGCGTGCTGATCGGCAGCGCCTGCGCTGATTTCGGCGGCGACAACGCCATGGCGCGCCAGGATTCCGGCGCGTTGGCATCAGCGGGCACGATCGCGGCGTTGTAGCGATCGACTGTAGCGCGCAGCGCTGCGCTATCGAGATCAATCAGTTCGGCCAGCGCTTCGATGGTCGGCGCGCGCAGCGGCGCAAACGCGGTCGATGCCGCGCGTGCCAGCGCGCTGCGATCAAGAATTAAGGTGGCGCGCTGCCCGGGCGCCGCCAGCAGCCGCTCGCCCCAGCGCGCGTAGTGAGTGCGCGCGGTGTCGCCGCCCTCGTCGGCGAAGCGCTGCGCGTCGCTATCGACGACGATGCCATAGGGAATGCATTCCAGCCTTGTCACGATGCCGCCGTCGACCGCGGGACCTCTGGCGTCGACGGCGACGATATGGCCGCGGCCGGGATCGCCGACCGTGACAGCGCCGGCATCGATCAGCGCGCGCAGCAGCCGGCCCTGCACATAGCCCATGCCGCGCACCGCGATCGCGTCGGCGGCGGCGCCAAAACCTTCGCGCAGCCAGTCGCGATTGGCTTGATGGCCGCCGCAGCAGGCGATCACCGCCGCGGCGCTCAGCTTCACCATTGCTCCTTGATGGACGACCTCGACCGCGGTGACGCGATCGCCCTGCCATTCGATGCCACAGGCTTCAGCGTCGTGCAGGATGGTGATGCCGAGCCGGCGCGCGGTGGCATAGAGCGTATCCATTGCCGCCTTGCCGCCGCCGGCAAAAAACGCTGTGCGCTGCGACCAGGGCATCACGCCGCGGCCGCGGCGCTGCAGCCGCACGCTCTGCGCCCTCAGCCAGTGCGTCAGCGTCAGCGAGTGCTGTGCCAATAGCTCAGCCAGCGCGGCGTCGCCGTCCGGGGCCACGCGGGCGAGATCGGCGGCAAAGGCGGCGGCCGGATAGCGGCCGGGCACGTAATCATCCGCTTCGTCATGCGCGATCCGGAAATTGCGCGCATGGCGTGTATTGCCGCCGCGCCACGTGAACGGGGCGTGATCGATCATCATCACGTTTGCGCCGCGCCGGCGCGCGGCAATGGCGGCGCACAGCGCCGCGCAGCCGCCGCCGATCACCAGCACTTCGCAATCCTGGCGCGCGATCATGCTGCCGCTCCCGCCACCGGCCTTTGGCCGGGCCTTGGCGGCAATGCGCTTGCGTGCTGCCGGTCATTGTGGTTTGCGTGCCCCGGTCTGCGGTGCCTCCGCTTGGAGGTGAAACGGGAACGCGGGACGGCGAGCGATCGCCTGGCCGCGGCTGCCCCCCCAACTGTAGGCGGATCGTCCGCAATCAACGGGCCACTGGGCGCCGCTGTCGCGCCTGGGAAGGCGATTGTGGACATCATCCGCGAGCCAGGAGACCGGCCACAGACGCTGCCAACGCGTTCGACGGTGGATCGAACGGAGGAGATGTCATGACAGGTTCCGACTATCCGGAGCTCAGCTCCGGCGTTTTCGCCGATCTCCCGATCGCGCCGCTTGATCGCTCGCACGAGCCGGAGCTGCGCACCCGAATCGACGGCAAGTGCAAGCCGCTCGGCTCGCTCGGCCGGCTTGAGGATCTGGCAGTGCAGCTCGGCCTGATCTGGCATCCCGAGCCGCCGCGCACCGAGAATGCCACGCTGTTCGTGTTTGCTGCCGATCACGGCCTCGCCGCCGAGGGCGTGTCGCGCTATCCGGCCCATGTCACTCGCGCCATGGTCGGCGCCTATCTCGACGGCCATGCCGGCGCCAATGTGCTGGCGCGGGCGGCCGGCGTCGCGATGCGGGTGATCGATGGCGGCGTCGATGCCGAGATGCCGGCGCATCCGGATCTGCTCGACGCCAAGATTCGGCGCGGCACCCGCAATTCCGCGCACGAAGCGGCGATGACGCAGCACGAGGCGCTGACCGCGCTGCGCCGCGGCGCCGAGATCGTCCGCGAAGCAATCGAGCAGGGCGTTGATGTCATCGCGATCGGCGAGATGGGCATCGGCAACACCGCCTCCGCCGCGCTGTTGATGCACCGGCTGGTGCCGGCGCCGCTTGCTGATTGCGTCGGTCCCGGCAGCGGGCTCGATCCTGAGGGCGTGGCGCGCAAATTGTCCGCGACCGAACGCGCCGCGCGGCGCAGCAACGCCACGCGGCCGCTCGATGTGCTGGCCGAATTCGGCGGCATCGAAATCGCGATGATGGCCGGCGCGGTGCTCGGCGCGGCCGCCTGCCGCCGCCCGGTGGTGATCGACGGCTTCATCGCCAGCGCCGCGGCGCTGCTCGCGGTGCGGCTCGCGCCCGCGGCGCGCGATTACTGCGTGTTCTCGCATCGCTCGGCCGAGCGCGGCCACAGTTTGATGCTGCAGGCGATGCATGCCGAGCCCTATCTTGAACTGAAGCTGCGGCTCGGCGAGGGCACCGGCGCGGTGCTCGCGGTGCCGCTGGTGCGCGCCGCCTGCGGCATCCTCACCGAAATCGCCGATCTCGACGACGTGCTGGCGGCGGTGTCATGAGCGGCGCGCGACGCACGCTGCTGCTGATCGGCATCGGTGCCGGTGATCCGGACTATCTGACGCTGCAGGCGATCAAGGCGCTGAACCGGGCCGATGTGTTCTTCATCCAGGACAAGGGGCAGGACAAGCAGGCGCTGCGCCATTTGCGCACCGAGATCTGCGAGCGCTTCATCGAAGGTGGTCATTATCGGCTGGTGCCGTTCGACTACCCGACCCGCGCCAAGGAGTTTTCCGACTACAAGGCCAATGTCGCCAGCTGGCATGGCGAGATCGAAGCGATCTACGCCCGGCTGCTGCGCGACGAATTGCAGGACGGGCAGTGCGGCGCGTTCCTGATCTGGGGCGATCCCTCGCTCTATGATTCCACCTTGCGCATCATCGAAGCGCTGCATCGCAAAAGCGAGATCGCGTTCGACTACGAGATCATCCCCGGCATCACCGCAGTGCAGGCGCTGGCCGCACAGCACCGCATCGCGCTCAACGCCATCGGCGAGCCGGTTCATATCACCACCGGGCGCAAACTCAGCGCGCAGCAGCCGCTGGGCGGCGAGAGCGTGGTGGTGATGCTGGATGGCGAGCAGGCGTTCACGCGGATCGATCCTGAGGTGGAGATTTTCTGGGGCGCCTATCTCGGCACCAAGGAACAGCTATTGATCGCCGGCAAGCTCGGCGAGGTGGCGGATAAGATCGCGTCCACGCGCGAAGCGGCCCGGCACAGCAATGGCTGGATCATGGATAGCTACCTGCTGCGCCGCCCGCGCTGAGCGATCAGCTCACGCTCGCCTCAGCGCTGGATCACCACGCGGCCGGCATGCGTGCGCGGCTGCCAGCCGCAGCGCACCAGTTCCGGATCGACGTGTTCTTCCTCCGGCCAGCCGACGCATAGATAGGCGATGAACTTCCACGGCTCGGGCACGTCGAGATCAGTCTTGGCCTCGACCGGATCGAGGATCGACACCCAGCCAACGCCGAGTCCGTGGGCGCGCGCCGCCAGCCAAAAAGTCTCGATCATCACCACCACGGAATAATCGAGCGTTTCGGGCATGGTCTGGCAGCCGACGCCAGCACCCTGGCGGGTGCTGCGATCGCAGAACACGGCAAACTGCCGCGGCGCGATCGCGATGCCTTCCAGCTTGAGCTGCGCATAGAGTGTGGCACGATCGCCATCATACAAGCCTTCGGCCTTTTGGTTGCAGCGCGCGAAATTGTCATGGATGCGGCCGCGTAGCGCCGGGCTGTCGACGCTGACAAAGCGCCAGGGCTGGCTGTTGCCAACCGACGGCGATAATTGCGCAAGATCGAGCAAATGATCGATCAGCTCGTCGGGCACCGGATCGGGACGGAACCGGCGCACGTCGCGGCGCCAGGCAATCAGTTCGGCCAATTGGGCGTGAAAGCGATGATCAAAGATCGGCGGCGTCGCATTCTGTGTCGTGACGTTGTCTGTCGTGACGTTGTCTGTCGTGAGACCGGTCATCTGCAGCCGTGCTCCATCGGCGCTTGCGCGCGAACGGGTGCTGTGATCCGGCGATCCGACCAAAGATCGCCTCGGCGTTGGCTGACCTCTCGTCAGCTTGGCCGACATCGCTTCAGGGCACCCCGCCCGAAGCATGGATGATGCGTTCGTAGATGGCAGGTCTCCTGGCTGATGGGTCGTTGCCTCGCGCCACCTTCCCGGACCGGCAATTGCCGAATCCAGTGGTCCATTGGCGGTCGGCTACCCACTTACAGTTGCGGGGGCAGCTGTGGCTTGATCAGCGCGGCGCATCAGCGCTTGGCCGTCCACATTCCCTTTTCACCTTCCTAGAAGGAAGGACCATCGAGTGGCTTTGTTAGGCGCGATGCGCCGAGGCTGTCAACGGCCGGGCGCGGTTGACCGGGCACGCCGGCGCGGCTAGCGTCCGCCGCGATGGTCTTTCCTTCGGGAAGGTGAAAAGGGAAGCCGGTGCGACATCGTTTAAGCCGGCGCTGCCCCCGCAACTGTAAGCGACGAGCCATCGCCGAAAGCCACTGGGGCCGAAACCACGAAAATGGTCCTGGGAAGGCGGCGAAACGGCGGCGACCCGCGAGCCAGGAGACCTGCCATCGCAGCAGTGCTTTGAAGGCGTCGGGGCGGGGTGCCCCGGGCGGAAGCGAGGGTGATGGCGCACAGCCATCGCGCGCGATCCGACAAAGCTCGCAAGCTGTTTCGGCCCGTTGCGGCCGGTGTTGAGCCGATGATGGACCGCGAACATTCGACCACGATGCCGCACTCAAGCAGCTGCAATCTGACCGCGCCGGTGCTGGTGCTGGGCGGCGCGCGCTCCGGCAAATCGAACTTTGCCGAACGACTGATCGTGGATAGCGCGCTGCGCCGCGTCTACGTCGCGACCGCCACCATCAGCGATGATGAGATGGCTGAGCGTATCGCGCATCACCGCCACAGCCGCGGTCCTAACTGGCATACGGTCGAGGAGCCGCTGGCGCTGGTCGAGACGCTTAAGCGCGAGGCGCAGCCCGGCAGTGCCATTCTCGTTGATTGCCTGACGCTGTGGCTGACCAATGTCATGCTGAGCGGCGGCGATGTCGATGCGCAGTCCGCCGCGTTGGCTGATCATTTGCGCACCGCGCGTCATCCGATTGTGCTGGTATCGAACGAGGTCGGCATGGGCCTCGTGCCGGAGACGCCGCTCGGCCGTGCCTTTCGCGATGCGCAGGGCCGGCTCAATCAGATGGTCGCCGCTGCGGTGCCGCATGTCGCGTTCGTTGCCGCCGGGCTGCCGCTGTGGCTGAAGGGACGGACCGGAGCGGGCGCGTGACACGCGCTGTCGCCGCCGCCGCGATCAAGCCTTGCGAGGATTGCCGATGACGCGCATCACGCCGGCCTTGATGATCCAGGGCACTTGTTCCAACGCCGGCAAATCGACGCTGGTGGCGGGGCTGGCGCGCGCTTTGGTGCGGCGCGGTTTGAAAGTCGCGCCGTTCAAGCCGCAAAACATGTCCAACAACGCCGCGGTCGCGGTCGATGGCGGCGAGATCGGCCGCGCCCAGGCCACCCAGGCGCGCGCGGCGCGGCTGCCGCCCAGCGTGCATATGAATCCGGTGCTGCTGAAACCGCAGAGCGATGTCGGCGCGCAGCTGATCGTGCAGGGCCAGCGCCACGGCATGCTCGGCGCCGACAATTTCCTCGGCAAGAAGCCGGCGCTGCTGCCGTTCGTACTCGATAGTTTTGCGCGGCTCGCAGGTGATGCCGATATCGTGTTGGTCGAAGGCGCGGGCAGCCCGGCCGAGATCAATCTGCGCCAGGGCGACATCGCCAATATGGGCTTTGCCGAAGCCGCCGATGTGCCGGTGGTGATCGCCGGTGATATCGACCGTGGCGGCGTGATCGCCAGCCTGGCCGGCACGCACCTCGTGCTATCCGAGCAGGAGCGCGCGCGGGTGCACGGTTTTCTGATCAACAAATTTCGCGGCGATGCCGCGCTGTTCAAAGATGGGCTGAGCGCGATCACCGAACTGACCGGCTGGCCGTCGCTCGGCGTGGTGCCGTGGCTGCCGGACGTGGCGGCGCTGCCCGCCGAAGATGCCGTCGATCTCGAATGCGCCGCGCCCTCGGCGGCCACCAAACTGATCGCGGTGCCGCTGTTGTCACGCATCGCCAATTTCGATGATCTCGATCCGCTGGCGCAGGAGCCCGGCGTGCGGCTGTTGTTCGTGCGGCCGGGGGAGGTGATCCCGGCTGAGGCCGATCTGGTGATATTGCCGGGCAGCAAATCGACCATCGCCGATCTCGCCTTCCTGCGTGCGCAAGGCTGGGACGTCGATATCCGCGCCCATCATCGCCGCGGCGGCCATCTGCTCGGCATCTGCGGCGGTTATCAGCTGCTCGGCCGCACCATCGCCGATCCGGACGGCATCGACGGGCCGGCTGGCACCGCCCCGGGCTTGGGTCTGCTTGCGATCGACACCGTGATGACCGGCGATAAATCGACCGTGCAGGTGCGCGGCAGCCATGTCGGCAGCGGCTTGCCGATCGAAGGCTATGAGATTCACATCGGCCGCAGCGATGGGCCTGATTGCGCCCGGCCGCTGCTGGATCTGCATGGCCGGTTCGATGGCGCGATCTCGGCCGATGGCCGGGTGCAGGGCTGCTACGTGCACGGCCTGTTCAGCAGCGATGGGTTCCGCCGCGCGTTCTTGGCGCAATTCGGCATTGCGTCGTCATTGGCCTATGAAGCGCGCGTCGATGCCGCGCTCGATGCGCTCGCCGATCATCTCGAACAGCATGTCGATATCGAGCGGCTGTTGCAGATCGCGCGCAGCCGTCACAGCAGCGGCCAGGCCGCGGCATAGAGGATCGCTTGCAGCCCGCAGCCCCCGAGCATCACTTTGAGCGCGCGGCCGATGTCGTCGGGCGTCGCCTCGCGCCGCGCCTCGGCATTGAGGAACGGATCCTCGACGCGCTGGCCGCCATAGACGCGCGGCCCGGCCAGCGCCAGATCGAGCGCGCCGGCCATCGCGCTTTCCGGCCAACCGGCATTGGGCGAACGATGTTTTGGCGCGTCGCGGCGCATCACCTGCAAGGCACGGCTCACGCTGCCGCCAGCGAGCGGCGCGGCCAGCGCCAGCAGCACGCCGGACAGCCGGGCCGGCGCGAGGTTAAGGAGATCATCGAAGCGCGCCGAGGCCCAGCCGAACGATTCATAACGCGCATTACGATGGCCGATCATCGAGTCGGCGGTGTTGACTGCCTTGTAGATCAACAGCCCCGGCAGGCCGAGCAGCGCCAGCCAGAACACCGGCGCCACAATGCCATCGGAAAAATTCTCGGCGCTGGATTCGATCGCGGCGCGGGACACGCCGGCCTGATCGAGCTGTGCCGGATCGCGGCCGACGATCATGGTCACCGCGCTGCGCGCGCCCTCCAGCCCGCCGCTGGCGAAGGCGTCGCGCACCCGTGCGACGTGCTGATAGAGGCTGCGCTGCGCGATCAGCACCGAGGCCAGCACGCCGAGCAGCAGCGAGCCGATCAGGCTTCCCAGCAGCAGCCATTGCAGCACCGCGCCGATTGCGCCCGCGGTCACGATCAGCGCCAGCAGAGCGACGATGCCGGCCGCCTTGCGCCGCGCCGCCGGCCAGGCGTCACGATTGAGATGACGGTCGAGCCAGTCGATCTGCGCGCCGATCAGCACCACCGGATGCGGCAGCCGGCGCCACAGCCAATCCGGATCGCCGATCAGCGCATCGGCGGCGAGCGCGATCAGAACGATCAACAACGCATGGTCTGCAATCAGCACGCGGCAACTCCGTGCAGCAGGTTTTGGAGATGACGATGAAACATGGCGGGGATCTCGCAGAAGCCGTTGCGCGCCATGGCGGGGCGCGCGAACAGTGGCTTGATTTATCTACTGGCATCAATCCGCGGCCCTGGTCCATCGCAAATTTCGATGATGGGCTGTGGCAGCGGCTGCCGTCGCGCAGCGATGAGCTGGCGCTGCAGGAAGCGGCCCGCGCGGCCTATGGCGTGCCCGAGCAGGTGGCGCTGGTCGCCGCGCCCGGCACGCAGGCGCTGATCCAATGGCTGCCTCATCTGGCGCCGGCCGGGGCGATTGCGATCGTCGGCCCTACCTATGCCGAACATCAGCAGGCCTGGCGCAACGCCGGCCGCGAGGTGGTCACCATCGCATCGCTGGATCAGCTGCCCGATGACGCTCGTCATGTGCTGATCGTCAATCCCAACAATCCCGATGGCCGGATCGCCAGCCATAACGAACTGGCTGCGGCCGCGCAGAAGCTGGCGGCGCGCGGCGGCTGGCTGGTGATCGACGAAGCATTTGCCGATGTCGATCCGGCGATCAGCGCCGCCTCGCTGGCCGAGCAATGGCCGGTGGTGATCCTGCGCTCGTTCGGCAAATTCTACGGCCTTGCCGGCGTGCGGCTTGGCTTTGCATTGGCGCCGGCGGCGATTGCGGACCGGCTGGCTCTGGCGCTCGGTCCGTGGAGCTGTTCGGGGCCGGCGCTGGTGATCGGCGCTGCGGCGCTGCGCGATCAAGCGTGGGCCGAGCAGACCAGGGCGCGGCTGCGGGTCGAGGCCGCTGCGCTTGATCAAGTGTTAGGAGGCGCGGGCCTTGAGCTGGTCGGTGGCACCTCGCTGTATCGCCTAGTGCGCTGTCCGCGAGCCTTGGACCTGCACGCCGCGCTGGCGCGGCAGCAGATCTGGTGCCGCTGCTTCGACTGGTCGGCGGAACTGCTGCGGTTCGGGCTGCCCGCCGATCAGGCCGGGCTGGCGCGATTGGCGGCGGCGCTGGCTGAAGCCGGTGCTGCGGTCAGCGGCTTGACCAGCGGCAGATGCGCATCGCCGTCGCCCTCGATATAGCCGAGCCGCTGATAGAGCCGGCGGGCGCCGGCATTGCTGGCCAGCACTGACAGCTCGATCTGGCTGGCGCCTTGCGCGAGCGCGGCGCGTTCCAGGCTGCGCAGCACCGCACTGCCGATGCCGGCATTGCGCGCCGCCTGGCTGATCAGAATATCGACCACCACCAGAGCGCGTGGCCCGTCGCGGTGTGCCCGGCGCGCCGCGATCAGCCGGCCGACCGCAACCTCGCATCGGATGATCAACAGATGTTCGGCGTCTGGATATCTGTCGGCGAAGCCGAGATGCTGCGCCGCCCATTGATGATCGAGCAGCGCGTTCAGCATCGCGGGCGGCAGACCGAGCGGCGCGAACATTGCGCTGCGATCGGCGGCAAACATCTCGCGGCAAAACACCTGATCGTGGCAGGTGATCGGCCGCCAGCTCAGCGACCGATCAGCAGCGATCAACGCGGCCATGATGCTGTCGTCATGGGGCGGCGTCATGGGCCAGAGCCTTCGGCCGATCAGTTGAAATAGGGGTATTCGCCCTGATAGGCGATGCAATAGACCAGCGCCAAGGTCGGCTGCATGTTGCCATGGGCGGCGTTATTGCCGGTTGGGCCGATCGATGGCGCAAATTCGGTGTTGACCGGTGGCGGCAGGAAACCGCTGAAACCCGGATCGATCACGACATTGGAGGTCGCAGTCGGGCCGGGCGTGGCATTGGCGGCATTCTTGTTACCGATCTGCATATCGTGGCTATGCGACGCCATCTGCGTGGTCGAAAGCGTCACGGTTGACGCGCCAACCTGTGATGCGAATGCGCGAGCGGTCAGCCCCGGTCCCTGGCCCTGGCCCATCACCACCCGGCCGATCAGATTCGGCAGTTTGAAGTTGCTGACGCCGTCGCCGCCATAGATCTTGCCGATCAATGAGAACAGCGGCTGATAGAGTTGCACCGCCAGGGTGCGGCCATCGCAGGGCAGCCAGCCGTCTGGGATGAAGATGATCGGAAAAGCCTGGATTTCACCGATGAAAGGATCGGACATGGTTCCTCGCAATCTGTCGGCGCATCGCGATGCGCCTTTGTGATCAATCAGTTCAAGGCATGATCAAAGTCAGCGTGACCCGCGGCGCCCGCGTGGCGCGGCCGGCCGCGCTTACGAACTGGTGGCGTCAGGGCCGGTCCGGATAAATTCCAGTGAGGGCGATGCAGTAATTGCCGGCCTGGCTCGGCATCATGTTGGGGTGCGGCTGCGATCCACCGGACGGCAGCACGGACGGTGCCATCACCATGTAGCCAGTGATACTGGCCTGCGGCGCGAAGAGTTTTGCGGTGGCCGGACTGGCGGTGGCGAGCTGGACATTGTCGCCCGGGGTCGCGGTGGTGGCAGGCGCCGTGCTTGCGATCAGCGGATGGCTGTGCGCCGGCAATTCGTTCTCGGTCAATGTGTGGGCTTCCTCGCCGCCCTGTTGGGCAATCGTCCGTGCGCTGAGACCCGGACCCGTGCCTTGCGCAATCGGCACCCGGCCGCGCAAATCGGGCAGTTTGAAATTGTTGATGCCATCCCCGCCATAGCTGATGCCGATCAGCGAATAGAGCGCTTCGTTGCCTCTGATCGGGAGGGTAGAGCCGTCGCAGACAGCCCAGCCGTTCGGGATGCGTGGAAAGCCAAACAGGCGGATTTCGCCTATGAAACAATCGGACATGATGCTGGAAATCCTTGTTGCAAACAGCAGGAGAGGGAGGCGCTGATCTGCGTTGGCTATCCGCTTAGTTGGGCCTTGGCGGATAAACGCCGTTCACTGCGATCACGTAGTTGAGCACCAGAAACGGTTGCATGTTGTTGTGCGGCTGACCGCCGCCGCCGGGAGCAATATTGGTTTCGGAAGGCAAATTGATCGGCGGCGTTGGCGGGCCGAAAATCGACAGCACCGGCGCGGTATTGGTGCCGAACAACCGGTTCGCCGGATTTGTGACGCGCGTTCCACCTGCGGTGGTGGTCGCCTGGAGACCGTGATCGTGAGCAGGCAACTGATTGGTTTGCAGCCTGACCGCCTCGTCGCCGGTGGCCTGTCCCAATCGGTAGCTGCCGTTGATGTCGCTACCAAGTACCGCGCGGCCGCATAGATTGGGCAGCGCAAAATTGGTCCGGCCGTCGCCGCCATAGGTGGTGCCTAGCAACGAATAGAGCGCTTGGTTTTGCGCGATCGTGAGGAGTGCTCCATTGCACAGCGCCCAGCCCGGCGGGGCGAAGTTGAGCGCGGTCATCATGATTTGTCCGAGATAGGGGTCTGAAGGCATGGCGACGTCCTTGGGTTGAAAACGAGGAATCGATCGCTAATCAGGGGAGTATTTCGCGTATTACGCTAATTTCTGCTCGTAAAAATACTTTAACGTGCCAGCCTCGTACTACTACTAGGTGATACCGTGGCGGAGTCGCAACACTAGGTAGAAGAATCCGGATTCAGTTTTGATTGCGTATCGTTCTGCTTGCAATCAGTCCGGGAGTAATTGTCTGCTAAGCGAACAGGTGACTGCTGCGCTGCAATGGGCGCTGGCAGTGCCGCGACAGCGGACAGGCAAATATGCAGGACGGGCAGGGGAAGTACTCAGCCGCGCTGTGTCGGCTGGGCGGGATAGCTGTGTGCTTTTCGATGGCGATGCGCGCTGCGCGACTGGTGGCGCTGAGCGCCGTTGTTTATCTGGCCACGGTGATCGCGGTGTCCGCCGCTTGTAATCAAACGGTTGATTTTACGGGGAAAGTTCTCAACGACACCGTGACGCTCGACGTGTCGAGCTGCGGCGAGAATCTGCTGGGCGGTCTGTACATCTACAACGGCCACGATTCTTATCCTTCGCCGCCAATGGGGGACGGCGTCAACGTCACCTCGGCGACGGTGACCGGCAGTAATGGTGCGACCTTTCTGATCACGCCGGGGACTGACGATCTCGGTTTGACCTATGTGCGCTACCAGTTCAAGCTCACCGGACTAGGTTCGTCGACCTCGACCTCCATTACCCTGTACTACGCCTCGACCAGTTGCCCTGTGACAGGTTCCTGTCCGCTCGCCCGAAACCCTCCCAATCTACTCTACGGCATCACTGACACAGCCTATCCGATCACCATCAACAACATCCCGCTGAGCGGTCCGACGATCAGCTCGGTGTCGCCGAGCGCCGGCCCGACCTCGGGTGGCACCTCGGTGACCATCACTGGTAGCGGTTTTACCGGGGCGACGGCGGTGACCTTTGGTGGCACGGCCGCGGCAAGCTTCACGGTCAACTCGGCGACTCAGATTACTGCCACCACGCCAGCCCATAGCGCAGGCACCGTGAGTGTCGTGGTGACCACGCCGGACGGGTCCGGCACGGGCACCAATGTGTTCACCTATGCTGCGGCGCCGTCAGTGAGTTCGGTGTCGCCGACGGCCGGGCCGACCGCGGGCGGCAGCTCGGTGACGATCACCGGCACTAATTTCACCGGCGCCAGCGCCGTGACCTTTGGTGGCAGCGCCGCCACCGGCATCACCGTGGTCAATGCCACCACCATCACCGCGACCACCCCCGCGCATGCCGCAGGTTCCGTCGATGTCGCGGTCACCACCCCGGGCGGCACCGGCACGGGCAGTAATCTCTACACCTATGCCGCTGCACCGACCGTCAGTTCCGTGTCGCCGAGTGCAGGCTCGACCGCGGGCGGCACCTCGGTGACCATCACCGGCACCAACTTCACCGGCGCCACCGCAGTAACCTTCGGCGGCAGCGCGGCGGCGAGCTACACGGTCGATTCCGCGACCCAGATCACCGCGACCACGCCGGCTCATGCGGCGGGGCTGGTCAATGTGGTGGTGACCACGGCAGGCGGCACCGGCACCGGCAGCAATCTGTACGACTATGTCGTCACGCCGGCGGTGAGTTCGGTATCGCCCAATGCCGGGCCGATTGCGGGCGGCACCTCGGTGACCATTACCGGCACCAACTTCACCGGCGCCACCGCAGTAACCTTCGGCGGCAGCGCCGCCACCGGCATTACCGTGGTCAACGCCACCACCATCACCGCGACCACACCGGCCCATGCCGTCGGCACGGTCGATGTGGTGGTGACCACGCCCGCAGGCAGCGGCACCGGCAGCAATCTCTACACCTATGCCGCCGCGCCGTCAGTGAGTTCGGTGTCGCCGACGGCCGGGCCGACCGCGGGCGGCAGCTCGGTGACGATCACCGGCAGCAATTTCACCGGCGCGAGCGCCGTGACCTTTGGTGGCAGCGCCGCCACCGGCATCACCGTGGTCAATGCCACCACCATCACCGCGACCACCCCGGCCCATGTGGCGGGTGTGGTCGATGTCGCGGTCACCACCCCGGGCGGCACCGGCACCGGCAGCAATCTCTACACCTATGCCGCTGCACCGACCGTCAGTTCCGTGTCGCCGAGTGCAGGCTCGACCGCGGGCGGCACCTCGGTGACC
>NZ_QJTI01000008.1:0-44287 GCF_003217325.1 Rhodopseudomonas faecalis | reverse complement strand
CGGCACCGGCAGCAATCTCTACACCTATGCCGCTGCACCGACCGTCAGTTCCGTGTCGCCGAGTGCAGGCTCGACCGCGGGCGGCACCTCGGTGACGATTACCGGCAGCAATTTCACTGGTGCCACGGCGGTGACCTTCGGTGGCAGCGCGGCGGCGAGCTACACGGTCGATTCCGCGACCCAGATCACCGCGACCACGCCAGCCCATGCGGCGGGCGCCGTCAATGTCGTCGTGACCACCGCGGGCGGCACCGGCACCGGCAGCAATATCTATGAATACGTGGCCGCGCCGACTGTGAGTTCAGTGTCGCCCAGCGCCGGACCGACCGCGGGCGGCACCTCGGTGACCATTACCGGCACCAACTTCACTGGCGCCACCGCGGTGACCTTCGGTGGCAGCGCGGCGGCGAGCTACACGGTCGATTCCGCGACCCAGATCACCGCGACCACGCCGGCCCATGCGGCGGGGCTGGTCAATGTGGTGGTGACCACGGCGGGCGGCACCGGCACCGGCAGCAATCTCTACAGCTACGCTTCCACGCCGACCGTCAGTTCGGTGTCGCCGACGGCCGGGCCGACCGCGGGCGGCAGCTCGGTGACCATCACCGGCACTAATTTCACCGGCGCGAGCGCCGTGACCTTTGGCGGCAGCGCCGCCACCGGCATCACCGTGGTCAATGCCACCACCATCACCGCGACCACGCCGGCCCATGCTGCAGGTCTGGTCGATGTGGTGGTGACCGCGCCGGGCGGCACCGGCACCGGCGTCAACCTCTACACCTATGCGGCGGCGCCTGCGGTCAGCGCGATCTCGCCCAGCAGCGGCAGCACCGCGGGCGGCACCTCGGTGACCATCACCGGCAGCGATTTCATCGGGGTGTCGGCTGTGACCATCGGCGGCGTCGCCGCGACCGGCGTCAGCGTGGTCAACGCCACCACCATCACCGCGACCACGGCGGCTCACGTTGCTGGCACGGTCGATGTGGTCGTCACCGCGGCCGGCGGCACCGGTACCGGCAGCAATCTGTACAGCTATGTGGTAATGCCGGTGGTTAGTTCGGTGTCGCCGAGTGCCGGGCCGCTGGCCGGCGGCGCCTCGGTGACCATCGCCGGCAACAATTTTACGGGCGCCACTGCGGTGACGTTTGGCGGCAGCGCGGCGGCGAGCTACACGGTCGATTCCGCGACCCAGATCACCGCGACCACGCCAGCCCACGCCGCCGGCACGGTGAGCGTGGCGGTGACCACCGCCGCGGGCACCGGCACTGGCAGCAACCTCTACACCTATTCGGCGGCGCCAACGGTGACGGCCGTGTCGCCGGATGCCGGGCCGCTCGCGGGCGGCACGTCGGTGACCATCACCGGCAGCGGTTTCACGGGTGCATCCTCGGTGACCTTTGGCGGCAGCGCCGCCACCGGCATCACCGTGGTCAACGCCACCACCATCACCGCGACCACGCCCGCGCATGCCGCAGGCTTCGTCGATGTCGTGGTGACCGCGCCGGGCGGCACCGGCACCGGCAGCAATGTGTTCCGCTATGCCGCGGGGCCGGTGGTGTCGTCGGTGTCGCCGAATTCGGGCTCGACCGCGGGCGGCAGTTCGGTGACCATCACCGGCAGCAATTTTACGGGCGCCACCGCGGTGGCCTTTGGCGGCAGCGCCGCGACCGGCGTCACCGTGGTCAACGCCAGCACCATCACCGCGACCACCCCGGCTCATGCGGCGGGCACGGTTGATATCGCCGTGACGACGCCGGGCGGCACCGGTACCGGCAGCAATCTCTACACCTACGTGCTCGGGCCATCGGTCAGTTCGGTGTCGCCGAATTCCGGGCCGGGCGGCGGCGGCACCTCGGTCACCATCACTGGCAGCAATTTGACGGGTGCAACGGCCGTCACCTTCGGTGGCAGCGCGGCCACCAGTTTCAGCGTGATCAATGCCAGCACCATCACCGCGACCACGCCAGCCCATGCCGCGGGTGCAGTCGACGTGGTG
This sequence comes from Rhodopseudomonas faecalis, assembly GCF_003217325.1. Lineage (GTDB taxonomy): Bacteria > Pseudomonadota > Alphaproteobacteria > Rhizobiales > Xanthobacteraceae > Rhodopseudomonas > Rhodopseudomonas faecalis. The sequence goes on along the minus strand of NZ_QJTI01000008.1, from coordinate 42,291 downwards.
GTCGCCACGCCGGGCGGCTCTGCCACCGGCGCCGGACTGTTCACCTATGTGATCACCAGCACCACCACCACGCTGACTTCGTCGCTCAATCCGAGCGAGGTCGGCCAGGCCGTGACGTTCACCGCCACCGTCAGTTCCGGCGGCGTGACGCCGACCGGCACGGTGACTTTTAGCGACGGCGGCCAGGTGCTCGGCAGCGCGACATTGGCGAGCGGCGTCGCCAGCTTCACCACCGCGGCGCTGCAACGAGGCAGCCACAGCATCACCGCGGTCTATGGCGGCAGCGGCTCGTTCTCGAGCAGCACCTCGGCGGTGCTGGTGCAGGCGGTCAACACTCCGACCGAAAGTCTTCGGCTGCGCGCCATGCAGATCGTCGGTAGCCGCGCGGTGGCGCAGGTGTCCGGCGCCACCATCACCAATGCGATCGATTTGGCGATCAGCGAGGGCTTTAGCGAGCGCGGCACGCTGTTGATGCCGAGCAGCGGCGGGCTGCGTTTCAACTTCGCCGCCGATCTCGAGCAGCAGCCGGACACGAGCGCGGAAGCGCCGGTCAATGAGCGCTGGCACTCGCTTGGGGTGGGGCGCTCAAGGCCCTCCGATCGCAGCGGCGGGGCGTCGTCGCGCATCAACGATGCCTTTGCGGCCATTGACACCGTCAAGGCGCAGAAGGCGCCGGCGGCGCGGCTGGTCGAACAGAAGGACTGGCTGGCCTGGGCCGATATCAAGGGCAGCGGCATCGGCCAGTGGAGCGGCAGCAACACCGCCGCGCCGCTCTATGGGCATCAGCTCAACTTCATGGCGGGCGTGACGCGCAAGCTGTCGCCGACCTTCCTGGTCGGCATGGTCGGCGGCTACGAAACCTTCGACTACAAATCCGACACGCTCAGCAGCCGGCTGAAGGGCGATGGCTGGACCATCGGCTCCTATCTCGGCTGGCGGTTTGCCCAGAATCTGCGGCTCGATACGGCGGTGGCCTATACCGGGCTCGGCTATGACAGCTCGTCGGGCGCCGCGCTCGGCCAGTTCAACGGTCATCGCTGGCTGCTGTCGGGCGGGTTGATCGGCTCATCGACGCTGTATGGCGTGGCGATCGAACCGTCGGCCAAGGTGTACGCGCTATGGGAGCGCCAGAACGCCTATATCGACACGCTCGGCACCGCGCAGACCGCGCGCGACTTCTTCAACGGCCGGGCGTCGGGCGGGCTGCGCATGACCTATCCCTGGCAGCTCGATGACGGCATCACGCTCGCGCCCTATGTCGGCGCGTTCGGCGATTACTATTTCACGGGCGACAGCGCCGAGACCGTGGCGTTGCCGGGCGCGACGCTGGCGTCGGTGCCGCTGCTGGAGGGCTGGTCGGCCCGCTTCACCTCAGGCCTCGCTGCCAGATTCGGCAATGGCGCCGCGGTGGCGTTCGGCGCGGAGCTCGGCGGCATCGGCAGCAATGTGCAGATCTGGACGTTGCGGGGCCGCACATCCGTGCCGTTCTGATCTGGGACAATTGCGAGGGGGCGCGCGCCGGGCGGGGGCCGTTAACCGCAGAAAAATGCGGAATTTCGTGCGATCAGCGCGCTTGCCTGTCGCCAAACCCTATAGAATCAGGCATTCGCGCGCTGATGCCGCCAAGAATCGCTTGAAAACACTGGTTTCCGTCGCGTCCTGCGATTTTTCCCAATATTGTTCAGCGGCACGAATCAAAAATTCAAGGAGCTACAATGGCAACGCAGCTGACGAAATCGCAGCTCATCGAGAAGATCGCCACCGAGACCGAACTGACCAAGCGCGACGTCAAGGGCGTGCTCGAGACGATGGCCGAGATCGGCTACAAGGAGCTGAAGAAGAACGGTCTGTTCCTGGTTCCGGGCTTCGCCAAATTCGTCGTCATCAAGAAGCCGGCCACCAAGGCGCGCAAGGGCACCAACCCGTTCACCGGCGAGCCGATGGTGTTCAAGGCCAAGCCGGCGCGCAAGATCGTTCGCGCCCGCCCGGTCAAGGCTGCCAAGGACGCGGTGTAATCTATTGGCCAGCGCCGTCCTCGCGGCCGTTGCCGCGGGGTTTGGCGCGGTTATGCTGACGCGGCGCGCGGGCGCATCGATCGCAACGGCAATGGCACGCTCGGCGGCGTAGCCGAGCAGTGTGACGCTTAAGCCGTGCGAGTCTGGTCTACCGCCGCGCTCTGATTCGTGACCAAGCCGGTCGCCGATCGGCTTGAAGAGCAGCATGGCTGCTCTACAGATTGACGCAGTGAGCAGGCGGCCTGAGTTGTTCGGTTCTGATCACATCAGAACCGAAGCTCCAATGGCGCGGGCCGACGTGTCGCTGGACGCAACCCGGCCGCCGCTTCGCTGCAATGCTGTAAGGGAACGCGCGGATGAAGTCACTCGGCGCGATCATATTGTTGGCGCTCGCAGTTTTTGCCTATGGGCTGTACGCCGACATCACCATGACGCGCTGCGTCCGCGGCACCGTCACCGCCATGCTCGGTTTGTGCAGCAACGGCGACTGAGCTTGATGCGGCTCTGATCAAGCCGGACCGATGGCCCGCATTTGCGGCGCAAGTGTGCTCCGGTCGGGCACCCAGCGTCGATCCGCGGCGCATGGCTGCCGCTCTGTTTTAAAAAATGACGATCTTGATTGCAGGCCGCGCTGCCATTTTGGGGCGCGGCCGCGTCGTTTATTGAAGGGTCGAACGCCAAATCTCGATCGCTTGGTGTCGATCGCCAAGCGCGGGGCGCGGCGATACGCCGGTGATAACAAGGGCGATTGATACCAATCACTTCGCAGGTCATGGCAGGGCGCGCCCCGGCCATCTACGTCTTTGATCTTGAGCCGATTTTGAGACGTGGATACAAGCAACAAGCGCTGGCATGACGATCATTGATACGCCCCGATGGTACAAGAGGCGTTGCTCGTCCAGCGGGCGCATCGAGAAGCGGGGGTCTGCAATCGAAGGTGCGGTTCGGATCAGAACCGCAACGCTCCAAAATTCAGCCGATCACTTGCCGGCAAAGCTCCAGGTTTCTCCGCCGCAGATCGCGCCGACGCAGCCTTCGACCCGCAGCACGCCGGGGCCGGCCATCAGCAGGCTGCTGATATAGGTCTTGCCGTCGTCGGCGTTGTAGATCTGCCCCGACCATTTGCCGGGCGCGCTCGGCCGCATGTCGTTGAAAATGGTGATGCCCTTCACCGGCCGCCCGACCAGCGCCGGGATCGGGTTCTTGTCGTCGATCGCCGGCCGTCCGGTCTGCGGATCGATCTCGTTGCGCAGCCAGACGATCTTGCCGCACAGCGCGGCGCCACATTTTGAGATCTTGATCTTGGCGTCGCCGGCCTGGGTCAGCCAGGTGCCGATCGGCGTGCCGGCCGTTTGCGCCATCGCCGAGCTGCCAGCGAGCGACACCAGCAATGCCGCGGCCAAACCAAAGCGAACCATCATACCCTCCAGCGCGCTGCAGCCGGGCCGCACCGCCATTGATGAGCGCCCCCAGCGCCGCAACCTGTTCGAGTTGAGGCGCCTGGATAGCAAACTGATCGATTCGCGCAACGCGATCGGCGCGGCAGATTCGTCGCAGGTGGGAGGTATGATCAGGCCGTCATGACCCGCTGCAACGTCTGGTCGGTATGGGAGAACCGTGCCGTTCGCCACGTGCGGTGTTGCAAGCGATCTTTAGTTGCAATGGAGCTATTGTTATTCTAAATCCGTTGAACACGTCATCCCCAACGACGGACTGGAATTATGAGCTTCACGCTTTCAGAACTGCCCTACGACTACGACGCCCTGGCTCCCTACATGTCCCGGGAGACACTGGAGTATCATCATGACAAGCATCACCAGGCCTATGTCACCAATGGCAACAACCTGCTGAAGGGCACTGAATTCGAAGGCCAGTCGCTCGAAGAGATCGTCAAGAACTCGTTTGGCAAGAACGTGCCGTTGTTCAACAACGCCGGCCAGCACTACAACCACATGCACTTCTGGAACTGGATGAAGCCCAATGGTGGCGGCGACAAGCTGCCGGGCCGTCTGGCCAAGAAGATCGACGAGGACCTCGGCGGCTTCGAGAAATTCAAGGCTGATTTCATTGCCGCTGGCGTCGGCCAGTTCGGTTCGGGCTGGGCCTGGCTGTCGGTCAAGAACGGCAAGCTGGAAATCTCCAAGACCGGCAATGGCGAGAACCCGCTGGTGCACGGCGCCACGCCGATCCTCGGCGTCGACGTCTGGGAGCATTCCTACTACATCGATTATCGCAACCGTCGGCCGGACTATCTGAAGGCCTTCGTCGAGAATCTGGTGAACTGGGACTACGTCGACCAGCTGTTCGAGAAGGCCTGATCGGCTCTCTCAGAACGCGCCAACAGAACGCAGAGAGGGCGGCAGGGTAACTGCCGCCCTCTCTTTTATTGGGCTTGCGGTGACGGCGAGGCGCCGCGCGGGGCGGCGCATCGCTGGAGTGCTTACAGCCGCTCGATGATGGTGACGTTGGCCATGCCGCCGCCTTCGCACATGGTCTGCAGGCCGTAGCGCTTGTTCTGCTGCTTGAGCGCGTGCACCAGCGTGGTCATCAGCTTGGTGCCGGAGCCGCCGAGCGGATGGCCGAGCGCGATCGCGCCGCCATTGACGTTGAGCCGCGCCGGATCGGCGCCGGTGGTTTTCAGCCAGGCGGCCGGCACCGAGGCGAACGCTTCATTGACCTCGAACAGGTCGATGTCGTTGATCTTCATGCCGGCCTTTTTCAGCGCGTGCGCGGTGGCGGGCAGCGGCGCTTCCAGCATGATCACCGGGTCGCCGCCGACCATGGTGAGGTGGTGAATGCGCGCCAGCGGCGCGATGCCGAGCTGCTTCAGCCCTCTTTCATTGACCACCATCACGCCCGAAGCGCCGTCGCAGATCTGGCTGGCGGAGGCCGCGGTCAGCTTGCCGTTTTCGGCGATCAGCTTGACGTTGCGAATGCCGTCGAGGCTGACGTCGAAGCGGATGCCTTCGTCGATCTGGTGAATGTCGGTGGTGCCATCGGCGCGGGTGATCTGCACCGGCACGATCTCATCCTTGAAGCGGCCGGCTTCGGTGGCCGCAATCGCGCGCAGATGGCTCTGATAGGCGTATTGGTCGAGCTCCTCCTTCGACAGCCCATACTTCTCGGCCATCATCTCGGCGCCGATGAACTGGCTGAAGATGATGTTGGGATAGCGCTGCTCCATGCCCGGGCTCTTGGAGGTGCCAAAGCCGTTCTTCTCCGGCAGCACCGAGCTCAGCCCCATCGGCACCCGGGTCATCGATTCGACGCCGGCCGCGATCACGATATCCATCGTTCCCGACATCACCGCCTGGGCCGCGAAATGCAGCGCCTGCTGCGAGGAGCCGCACTGCCGGTCGATAGAGGTGGCCGGCACGCTTTCCGGCAGTTTCGAGGCCAGCACCGCATTGCGCGCGATGTTGTTGGACTGTTCGCCGATCTGCATCACGCAGCCCATGATCACGTCTTCGATCTGATCGGGCGCGGCGCCGGAGCGGTCCACCAGCGCGTTCAGCACGGTGGCGGCAAGGTCCGCCGGGTGCCATCCGGCGAGGCGGCCTCCTTTGCGGCCGCCGGCGGTGCGGGCAGCGGCGACGATATAGGCCTCGGCCATGGGGGTATCTCCCTTGTTGTTGTTTGGGCTGAAAAGCGGCCGGATTAAACGGTCGGTTGACAGTTTAGTCAATCGGTCAATTAACTCTTGAAATCGCCGTCAACCTCGTAGTATCTGCAAGTCAGGCTGAAACTGCCTGGAATCGGGATGCTGCACCTGAATACCATCGCCCCTCATCGGCACGCCGCTGGCAAGAACTCGACCGCCGACAAGTTGTTGGTCGCGGCCGGGGAGCTGATGATTGAGCGCAATTCGATCGATGTCTCGCTGAGCGACATCGCGCATAAGGCTGGCGTCAACGCCGCCCTGGTGAAGTATCACTTCGGCAACAAGGATGGCCTGCTGCTGGCGCTGCTGGAGCGCGACGCCGCCGCCGAGATGGTCAATCTCGAAATCCTGATGGCGCAGCCGATGTCCGCCACGCAGAAGATGCGGCTGCACATCGCCGGCATCATCCGGACCTATTACCAGTTCCCCTACATGAACCGGCTGATCCACTATTTGCTGCATGAAAACGGCAATGAGGCAGCCAACGAAGTGTCGAAGTTCTTTGTCGGCCCGCTGCTCGATTTCCACCGCCGTCTGCTGGCGGAAGGCGTGGCCACCGGCGAATTCCGCCCGATCGACCCGGTGCTGTTCTACACCAGCCTGATCGGCGCTTGTGATCATCTGTTTTTCGGTCGCCACACCATGGCGCGTGCCATCGGCATCGGCCCGGTCACCGATCAGGTCTGTCGCGACTACATTCAGCACATGGAGAACCTCATTCTCCACGGCATATTGACGTCGTCAGCACCTTCGACAGCGCCGGCCTAAAGACCGCGAACGATAACAGGAAACGCCCAAGGACCAGTTTGAAAGGCTTCAGATAAGAAGCCGTCAGCAAAGATACGGAAACGCCCAAGGAACTCATTTCAAGAAGCGCAGACTTCGAGAAACAAGACGCAGGAAACGCCCAAGGAAACGGACTGCAACAGTCGAAAGATCAGTTACGGAAACGCCCAAGGAAACGAATTTTCGGATTGGACCGGTAAGCCAACGACAACAACAAGGCCGCCACCCAAGACGACACCAACGAACAAGGCGATCAACTCGCCGGCGCAAGAAAAAACGGGGAAACACCCAAGGTCCAAAACAGTCGATGTCATCGACGCCCGGTATCGTCTGCCAAGACGAACCGCAACGAAAGGTCCTCACATAGCCCGCCGTCAGAGTGGGTGAGGAATCAGGAAACGCCCAAGGGCACGGCCGCGCAAGCGGCCGTGCCAGTTCTGCAAGTTCGGCTAACGATAATAACGACAACCAAGACGAGCTAACGGAAACGCCCAAGGAGTTTGTCGAGCGCAGCAGCGAATACGACGCACCGTTTTTGCAGCAGGCCCGCCTGGACCGGGACTGCGGCCCACGACTCCAAGACCTTCGAGAACACAAGAATCAACAAGACTCGGGAAACGCCCAAGGACCAGGCCACAGGTCGCTGGCTGCAAGCCACAAACACCATCAAGGTTTCGAGGCGAGATCAACGGGGGGACACCTGACGTCCAGCCTCGAAGGCCGTCAACACGGGGCCTCTGAGCTCCGGCATGCTCAAGAAAGGTAGTTCACGATGCAGTTGCAAGACGTCTCCGTGCTCATCACCGGCGGAGGTTCGGGCCTGGGTGCCGCCACGGCGCGGGCGATGGCCGCCAAGGGCGCCAAGGTCGCGGTGTTCGACATGAACAAGGACAATGCCGAGAAGGTCGCGGCCGAGATCGGCGGCGTGGCCTGCGTCGGCGACGTCTCCAATGAAGCCTCGGTCAAGGAAGCGATCGACAAGGCCGAGGCCGCGCATGGCGTGGTGCGGGTGCTGGTCAACTGCGCCGGCATCGGCAGCGCGGTGAAGACGGTCAGCAAGAACGGCGCGCATTCGCTCGATCTGTTCGCCCATGTCGTCAAGGTCAATCTGATCGGCACCTTCAACTGCATCCGTCTGGTTGCCGAGCGCATGCAGAGCGCGCCGACCATTGGCGAGGAGCGCGGCGTGTTCATCAACACCGCCAGCGTTGCGGCCTATGACGGCCAGATCGGGCAGGCGGCCTATTCGGCGTCCAAGGGTGGCATTGTCGGCATGACGCTGCCGGTGGCGCGCGATCTCGCCTCGATGAACATCCGCGTCATGACCATCGCCCCCGGCCTGTTCCTGACGCCGCTGCTGATGGGCCTGCCGGAAGAGGCGCGCAAGAGCCTCGGCGCGCAGGTGCCGCATCCGGCGCGGCTCGGCGATCCGTCGGAATACGCCGCGCTCGCGGTGCAGATCGTGGAAAATCCGATGCTGAACGGCGAGACCATTCGTCTCGACGGCGCGATCCGGATGGCGCCGCGCTAATAACCGGCCGAGCCTGCCGCTCTCTTTGCGGAGAGCGGCGACCGGCCAGCGCCGGGCGGCGTCAGCCTGCCGCTCGGCGCACCGGCCGCACCCGATTTCGACCTGACGCCATCGGCGTGAGGGGCAAGCAAGACCGCCACAAGGCGGCGCTGCCAAAGGAAACGACACGGGAGAAAAGGCGTGGCGGCGTTTCGGCCGAACCAACACCATGAGCGCGTGTCCCGGGGGCAGCCATGTCGCCCCGGCCGAGCGCATTGCCGACGCTTTGCCCCGCTGCCTCGCGCCCATCGCCGGGCACTTTTGATGCCACCATCCGCCATCATTGAACCGCCGACCAGCGGGCGCCGCGACGCCTGCGGCGGCGCGTTGCTGCGTTCAGGAACCAAGGCGGTGGTGGCGGGAATTTGAATGACAGCGCGGTTGCCAAGCCAGCCGGCGAGGCGACACTCGGCACTGAACAACACGGTCCAGCAAGAGACCATCATTTTAGAGGGAGACGACCATGACATCGAGCGCGGCCCGAGTCCTCGACCAACCGCCATTCCGCAAAATCAACTGGCTGCCGCGCGACATCGCGGTTGATCGCCGCGCCGATGGCAGCCTGGTGCTGAAATCGAACCAGCCGCTCGAGCCCTATGAGCGGCACATTCCGGCGCTGCTGGCGCGCTGGGCGGAGCAGGCGCCGCAGCGGATTTGGCTGGCGCAGCGCAGCGGCCCGGAGCGGCAATGGCGCAAAGTGTCCTACGCTGAAGCCAAGCACACCGTCGATGCGCTCACCCAGGCGCTGCTCAATCTGAAACTGGAAGCGGACCGTCCGATCGCGATCCTGTCCGGCAATTCGATCGAACACGCGCTGATGACCATGGCGGCGATGCAGGCCCGGATTCCGGCGGCGCCGATGTCGCCGGCCTATTCGCTGATGAGCCATGATCATCAGAAGCTGAAATATCTGTTCGAGCTGGTGAAGCCGGCTCTGGTGCTGGTGCAGGACGGCGCTCTGTTCGGCCGCGCCTTGCAGGCGCTCGATCTCACCGGCGTCAAGGTGGTGCATGTCGCGAGCCCGCCGCAGGGCATCGACAGCGTGTCGTTTGCCGAGCTGGCAGCAACGCCGGTCACCGACGAGGTTGCGCAGTCGATCGCCGCGATCACGCCGGACACGGTTGGCAAATTGCTGTTCACCTCCGGCTCGACCGGCATGCCAAAAGCGGTGATCAACACCCAGCGCATGATGTGCGCCAACGTCACCATGATGACCCAGGTGCGGCCGCGCGATCCTTCCGAGCCGCCGCCGGTGCTGCTCGATTGGATGCCGTGGAATCACACCATGGGTGGCAACGCGCTGTTCAACCCCGCGCTTGCCGAGGGCGGCACGCTCTATATCGACGATGGCCGGCCGCTGCCGGGCATGTTCGACGAGACCTTGCGTAACTTGCGGGAAATCTCGCCGACCTATTACGCCAATGTGCCGGCCGGCTATGCGGCGCTCGCCGCGGCGATGGAGAAGGACGACGCGCTGTGCCGCACCTTCTTCAAGGATCTTGGCATGATGGCCTATGGCGGCGCGCGGCTGCCGGACGACCTCTATGAGCGCATGCAGGCGCTGGCGGTGCGCGCCACCGGCGAGCGCATCGTGTTCTACACTGGCTGGGGCTCGACCGAGACCGCGCCGACCTCGACCGGCACCTATTGGGACACGGAGCGCGTCGGCCTGATCGGGCTGCCATTCCCCGGCGTCGAATTGAAGATGGTGCCGATCGGCGACAAATACGAATTGCGGCTGCGCGGCATTCACGTCATGCCCGGTTACTATCAGCGCCCCGATCTCACCGCGGCGGCGTTTGACGAGGAGGGGTTTTATAAGATCGGCGATGCCGGCGTGCTACTCGATCCGCAGGACCCGCAGCAGGGCATCGTGTTCGCCGGCCGGGTTGCCGAGGATTTCAAGCTGATGACCGGCACTTTCGTCCATGTCGGCTCGCTGCGCACCGATGTGATCGCCGCGGCCTCGCCGGTGATTCAGGATGCGCTGGTCGCCGGTCAGGACCGGCCTTATGTGGCGCTGCTGGCCTGGCCCAATCTGCAAGCCTGCCGGCAGATCGTCGGCAACCCTAATGCCAGTTTTGAGGATGTCGTCAAACATCCGGCGGTGCTCGAAAAGCTGCGTCAGGGGCTGCAGGCTCACAATGCCGAGGTGGAGGGCGCGAGCTCGATGCGCATTGCGCGCGTGATGCTGATGGTCGAGCCGCCGTCGATCGACGGCAATGAGCTGACTGACAAGGGCTACATCAATCAGCGCGCCGGGCTGGAACGCCGCGCCGCTCTGGTCGAGCGGCTTTATGCCGATCATCCCGATAACGATGTGATGGTGCTGCAGTGACGGCGCACGTCAACGTGCGCAACCTCTCCCCGCTGCGCGTTCGCGAGCGGGGCGAGGGAGCCTGCCGCAATTGGCGCTATCGCCGTGCTCGCCACACACAACGTCATTCCGGGGCGCGCCTGTTGGCGCTGCCACGCTTTGCCGACCTCTGTCATTCCGGGTTCAACAAGACCAAGGCCGAGGGCGGCTGGGCCTGCCTGACCTAGACAAAGGCCTATGGCCACGAGGTGTTTTTCACTAATGTCCGGGTTCCGGATAGCCAGCGGTTAGGCGCGGTCGGCGATGGCTGGAATGTGTCGCTGACCACGCTGATGAATGAGCGGCTGTCGATCGGCGCGCGGCTCGCCACCGGCTTCCCAGAACTGTTCGACTATTGCAGCGAGCTGATCACTGCCGATGGCCCGGCGCTCGATGATCGGGCGGTCCGCTCCAAGCTGGCGCATTGGGCGGTGAAAGACAGCGGCCTGAAATACACGTCGTATCGCGCGGTGTCGGCGCTGTCGAAAGGGCAGCGGCCGGGTCCGGAGAATTCGATCGGCAAGCTGGTCGCTGGCAGCATGCTGCAAGAGATCGCCGCGTTCGCGATGGAGCTGGATGGCGCGGCCGGCGTGCTCAGCGATCCCGCTGAGGCTGGCGCCGGCGGCCGCTTTCAGGCGATGCTGCTGTCGTCGCCCGCGATGCGCATTGCCGGCGGCACTGATGAAATTTTGCGCAACATCATCGCCGAACGGGTGCTCGGTCTGCCCGGCGACATTCGCGTCGACAAGGACGTACCGTTCAATCAGATCCCGACTCGAGGACGCTGACGAACGCGCGTCGCGCTTGCTGACACAGTCGTTGTCGGACAAGGTGGGATGTCTTGGGCCGTATCGAACATGCGCTTGCTCTTGTGACGGACAGGTCGGCGTGCCCGCAGTTGAATCGAGGCTTTGATGACCACCGACGCATCCGCCGCCAGCGCCGCCGCCCCATTCTCTATCGAGGTGCTTGAGGAGCTGCTGGCGCAGCGCTTTTCCTGCCGCGCCTACAAGCCGGAGCCGGTGCCGCGTGCCATCATCGAGCGCATCTTGCGCGCGGCGCAGCGCACGCCGTCCTGGTGCAACAGCCAGCCCTGGCAGGTGGTGATCACCTCCGGCGAAGCGACGCAGCGGCTGCGCGATGCGCTCTATCCGGTCGCGGCTTCCGGCGCGCCCGCGAGCGGTGACTTCGCATTCCCGCGCGAATATCGCGGCGTCTATCTGGAGCGGCGCCGCGAAAGCGGCTTTCAACTTTACAACACGCTCGGCATCGCGCGCGGTGACAAGATCGCCTATGCGCAGCAGGCGCTGGAGAATTTCAAATTCTTCGGCGCGCCGCATGTCGCGATCATCACCACCGATGAAGCGCTTGGCGTCTATGGCGCGGTCGACTGCGGCGGCTATGTCAACAACTTCCTGCTGGCGGCGCAGGCGCTCGGCATCGCCACCGTGCCGCAGGCGGCGCTGGCGTTTCACTCGGCGGTGATCCGTGAGCATTTTAGCCTCGGCGAACACCGCCGCGTGGTATGCGGCATTTCGTTCGGCTATGCCGACCATGATCACAAGATCAACAGCTACCGCACCAGCCGCGCCGCGATCGACGAGGTCGCGACCTTTGTCGGCGACTAACTATGATCGGGCGACGCGGATGGCCGGGACCAGTGTTCAGTCCGGCCATGACGTGCGGAAAGGTGTTTATCAATCGCCGTTGGTATGAAAGCTTCGGTTCTGATGCCATCAGAACCGAAAAGCTCTAAAACCGCGGCGCGCGCTTGGCGGCAAAGGCGGCGATGCCTTCCCGGATTTCCGGCCCGGTCATGCTGTCGCGGGCGCGCTGATCGGTGGCGGCTTCGTCGAGCTGGCCATGGGCGAACTCGTTGATGGCGCGCTTCATGCCGGCCATCGCCTGCGGGGCGTTGCCGGCCAGGATCGCGGCCAGCGCCTCGACCTCGGCGTCGAGCCGGTCGAGCGGCACCAGCGCGGTCAGATAGCCGATGCGCAGCATCTCGTTGGCGTCGATCTTTTGCGCGGTCAGGAACAGGCGCTTGGCGTTATCGACGCCGAGCCGCGACACATAGCGGCGGATGCCGCTCTTGTAATAATGCAGCCCGAGCCGCGCCGCCGGCATGAACATCTCGCAGCCGGATGCGCCGATCCGGAAATCGCAGGCCAGCGCCAAGTCGGTCGAGCCGCCATAGACCCCGCCATTGAGCCGGCAGATGGTCGGCTTGGACAGTTCCTCCAGCCGGTTGGCGACCCGCTCGAACGCCGAGCCGGCGTCCTGCTGATCGGGGTCCGCGGCTCGTTCGGCGACTTCGCCGATGTCGAAGCCCGCCGAGAACGCCCGGCCGGTGCCGGTCAGTACCAGCACTCGGATCGAGGGATCGCTCTCGATCTGGTCGAACTGGCGCTGCAGGGTGTCGAGGTCGGCCGGCAGCAGCCGGTTGAGATGGCGCGGCCGGTTCAGGCGCAAAATGGCGCAGGCGCCCTGTTGGCTGAGAATGGGGGCGCTGTCGCTGTCCGCTGTCGTCAAAACGTCATTCCTCCGGATCGTTTGCCAAGCACATGCCTCCGTTGGCCCGTGGCGTCAACGCGGTGCGCTATGCAGCGTGCGCAGCTCTGCGTCGTCGCGGGCAAGTCGGGCAGAGATTGGCTATAGTGCGGCGAGCCGGCCGCAGCGCCGCGGCCGGCCGGTTCACTCGATCGATGGTTGCCCCATGGATGTCGCCCAGTTTCACCAAGCCGGTAGCCTGTTTGCTTCGATCTTCGTGATCGCCACCACCACCATGCGGACCATGATTCCGCTGCGGGTGTTCGGGATCATCACCAACATCATTCTGATCGTCACGTCGGTGATCAGCCACACCTATCCGACGCTGGTGCTGCACGCGATCCTGCTGCCGCTCAATGCCTATCGGCTTCATCAGATGCTGCAATTGGTGCGCGAGGTGAAAAAGTCGGTGAATGGCGACCTGTCGATGGACTGGCTGAAGCCGTTCATGACCGAGCGACAATGCGAGAGTGGCGAAGTGCTGTTCTACAAGAACGAGAAGGCCGAGCATCTGTACTACATCGTCAGCGGCCGCTATCGGCTGGTCGAGTCCGGCATCGAAATTCCGACCGGCATATTGGTCGGCGAGCTTGGCATGCTGTCGCCAGCCAATGAGCGTACCCAGACCCTGGAATGTATCGAGGCCGGCATGGTGCTGAGTTGCAGCTACCGCAAGGTCGAGGAGCTGTATGTGCAGAATCCGGAATTCGGCTTCTACTTCCTGCGGCTCGCCAGCGCCCGGCTGTTCCAGAACATCGAGCGGCTGGAGCAGCGGCTGGCCGAGCAGGGCGCCAGCCCGCCGCCGCCGGCGCGCGCTGCGTCCTGAAGGAGGGCGCCGTGGCCGGCTTCATCGAGGCGATGCGTGCCACTTTGACCGAGCTCAGCGGCGATCAGCGCCGCACGCCACCGGCTTTGCCCAGCACGCTGCCGCCATCGGTGCTGCCGGTGGTCAGCGCCGGTGTGCACCAGCTGATCAGCTATCAGGGCCCGGACTATGCGCAGCTTTATCTCGACCGGCTGCGGCGCTTTGCCGGCCGCAAGACGGTCAGCGAGCCGCTGTTTGCCGAGATCGCGCGGCTGCTGGCGCAGCGCATGAGCTACCTCGACCCGATCGCGTTGTCGCAGGCGGCGCTCGCGGCTCATGGCGACGGCGCGCGCGCTGACGAGCGCCACTGCCTCGATCTCGATGAGCTGCTGGCGGCATGCCCGGCGATGATCTCCGAGCAGGTGCTGGAGGCGCTGCACTGGGTCGGCTGGCAGCACCGGCCGGTCACGTTGCGGTTTCGCGCCACGAGCCCGTTCGGCCGGCAGCGGCTGCGCGCGCAGGCGGCGCTGCGGCGCTGGCGGCTGTTGTCGCCGCGCTATGCCCGCGAGCGCGCTTTGACCGAGCGCTGGCTGCATATGATCGACCGCTGCCTCAGCAAACAGCCACAGGCGGCAGGCGCGGTGGTCGCCAGCGCGCAGCTGCTGCAAGGCTGCGGCGCGGCCTATCGGGCGCGCCTGGCCGCCTGGCACCTGATCATCGATGGCCTCGCCAAGCCGGTGTTTGACGGCGCGCTGATGCTGCCCGATCTCGCCGGGGCGATCGAGACCGCGCGCGGCACGGTCAGTGACGACCCGCAGCAGCCGGCGCTGCGCCGCGTGATTGCGCAAATCCGCGAGCAGGCCGCGCCGGCGGCCGGATAATCGCCCTTTACGTCTGGATTACTGCAACCTGCGTTTGCCTGCGTCCTGCGGCGCGGCTGTGATAATCTTGCTCGGTTTCGATGTTCCGGTCGATTCTGGCAGCCGGCGGCGCCGGCGCCGGAGCGCGCCGGCCAAGCGCTGCGTGCGGCGCTCATCATTGCGGCGCTGCCGGGATGACGAGCCTTGTCGCGGCATCACAGGGGCTGCCGTTGTCGTTTCCAGAGCCGTTGTCGTTTCCAGCCATGTCGTCGTCGGTCGCCGTCGGCGCGTTGGTTTGGTGGATGGTGCTGCTGACCATCAAGCATGTCGCCGCCGACTTCCTGCTGCAAAATTCCTGGATGGCACTCGGCAAGGACCGCAAGACCGGCTGGGCGTTGCCGCTGCTCGCCCACACCTCGGTTCATCTGGTGCTGACCACCGGGCTAATGCTGGCGACCGCGCCGCGGTTCTGGTTCCTGGGCTTGATCGATTTCGCGATCCATTGGTTGATCGACCGCGCCAAGGGATTTTGCGTCGCCACCTTCGACGTGCGCTACGAGAACGCCGCGTTCTGGTGGCTGATCGGCACCGACCAGGGGTTGCACCACCTGACCGGCTTCGCGCTGGCGATCTACCTCGCTGCGTACGCCTGACGGCGGCCGACCGCTCAATGCAAACACCGCCGCGCCGGCCATGATCGACAGCATCGATCCGGCGAGCACGCCGAGCTTCATGGCGTCTTCAAGGTCCGGCCGGCCCTTGAATGCCAACAGCCCGATGAACAGGCTCATGGTGAAGCCGATCCCGCACACCAGCGCCACGCCATAGAGCTGCAGCCAGCTGGTGCGCGCCGGCCGTCGCGCCAGGCCGAGCTTGATCGCCAGCCAGGCGCCGCCGAACACGCCGGCCTGCTTGCCGAGAAACAAACCAGCAGCAATGCCGAGCGGCACCGGCGCAAAGAAGCTCTGCCACGACACGCCGGTCAGCGAGATGCCGGAATTGGCGAAGCCGAACACCGGCAGCACCAGATAGGCCGACCAGGGGTGCAGATTGTGCTCCAGCCGGTGCAGCGGCGACGACGCTTCGTCGCTGTCGCCGTCCTTGCCCTGCAGCGGGATCATCAGCGCCAGCAGAACGCCCGCAATCGTGGCATGCACGCCAGATTTCAACGTGAAGAACCACAGCGCGACGCCGAGCAGCAGATAGGGCCACAGCCGGCGCACACCGGCGAGGTTGAGCGCGGCGAGCAGCGCCAGCACCACGGCGGCGAGCCCGAGCATCAGCAGCGATAGTTTTGAGGTGTAGAACAGCGCGATGATGATGATCGCGCCAAGATCGTCGATGATCGCCAGCGCAGTCAAAAACACTTTGAGCGACACCGGCACCCGCGAGCCGAACAGCGACAAGACACCGAGCGAAAACGCGATGTCGGTCGCGGCTGGGATCGCCCAGCCATGCAGGCCGACCGGCTCGTGCCAGTTCAGCGCCACATAGACCAGCGCCGGCACCGCCATGCCGCCGAGCGCGGCGACGCTGGGCAGAATACGGGCCGACTTGGACTGCAGATGCCCGACCAGCAGCTCGCGCTTGATCTCGAGGCCGACCATCACGAAGAACAGCGCCATCAACCCATCGTTGATCCAGTGCAGCACACTGAGACCAAAGATTGTAGTTTCCAACGTTCCCCGATAGGCCGGCGCCCACGGGGAATTGGCGACAGCCAGCGCCAATGCCCCCGACAGCAGCAGGATGAACCCGCTCGAGGTTTCGCTGCGCAGGAAGTCACGCATCGCGTAAATCCGGCGCCGGATCAGCGTTTGTCTCAGCATTGGCTTGAGGGCGTCATGGTCATGAAGGGCTCACCCTTGCAATTTGAAGCAAAGAGGATGGTTCGTCCACCAAATCACGTGATAAGTGGTTGACGTGTTCCCTTGTTCCCGGCCACGACGCGGGTGACGAGCTGATCGGGGCCTCCTCATGCAGATTGCGACCATCGCTATTTTTGTTGCTGCCTACCTCGCGATTGCGCTCGAGCATCCGTTGGGCATCAACAAGAGTGCGAGCGCATTATTTGGGGCGGGGCTGCTGTGGACTGTGTACGCGCTGTCCGGCCACGACCACAGTGCGGTGATCCACGAGCTCGACCAGTCGGTCGCGGCTGCGGCGCAGATCATCTTTTTTCTGATGGGCGCGATGATCATCGTCGAGGTGATCGACGCGCATGACGGTTTTGAGATCATCACCTCGCAGATCCGCACCAACAGGTTGACCGTGCTGTTATGGCAGGTCGGGCTGGTGACGTTCTTTCTGAGCGCGGTGCTCGACAATCTCACCACCACCATCGTGATGCTGTCGCTGGTGCGCAAGCTGCTCAGTGAACGCAAGGATCGGCTGATATTCGCCGCCAACATCGTGATCGCGGCCAATGCCGGCGGCGCCTGGTCGCCGATCGGCGACGTCACCACCACCATGCTGTGGATCGGCGGTCAGATCACCTCGCTGGCGATTCTGCAGGGGCTGTTTCTGGCGTCCTTCGTTAATCTGCTGGTGCCACTCGCGCTGATGACCCGGCAGTTGCGCGGCCAGACCTTCCGGGTCAGCGTCGATGCCGAGCCGGTGACCTCGTCGCCGGCGGCCGCGTTCGAGCGCAAGCTGGTGTTCTCGCTCGGCATCGGCATTCTCACGCTGGTGCCGGCGTTCAAGGCCGTCACCGGCCTGCCGCCGTTCATGGGCATTCTGTTCGGGCTCGGTCTGTTGTGGGTGACCAGCGAGATCGTGCACCGCCACAAGGACCAGGACGCCAAACAGCGGCTGACGCTGGTCAATGCGCTGACCCGGATCGATCTCAGCGCGGTGATGTTCTTCCTCGGCATTCTGCTCGCGGTCGCCACGCTGGAGCATGCCGGGCTGCTGGCGGCGCTCGCCAAGTGGCTCGATCAGGTGGTCGGCCGCCAGGACATCATCGTGCTGCTGCTCGGCCTGCTTAGCGCGGTGGTCGACAACGTGCCGCTGGTGGCGGCGTCGATGGGCATGTACAGCCTCGCGCTCTATCCGCCCGATAGTTTTTTGTGGCACTTCATCGCGTATTGTGCCGGCACCGGCGGCTCGATTCTAATCATCGGCTCGGCCGCCGGCGTGGCCGCGATGGGCATCGAGCGCATCGATTTCTTCTGGTACGTGCGCCGCATCAGCCTGTTGGCGCTGGTCGGCTACGGCGCCGGCGCAGCGGTGTATATCGCCCAGTTCAAGCTGCTGTATTAGCGCGGGCTGCAAGCACTCTCCTGATGGTCTGCGGCGTTTTCTGGCGCCGGCCGAATGCAATGCGCTCCAAAAACCGCAGCCGTGAGCAGGTGATTCAGCTCAGGCCGACGCTTGCCATCACGAGCGCGGTGGTTTGGCGCGAAGCGGGCCATTGGCGATGATAGTTGGTGGTAATAGCATCGGGTCGTATCAAAGACCGTCATACCCGCGCTTGTCGCGGGTATCCACGTCTTAAAAGCAGAGCAAGTTCAGAGACGTGGATGGCCGGGACGAGCCCGGCCAAGACGTGCGGAGTGGTTGGTATCAATTGCCTTGAGCATAAGCGACGGTTCGCTGAGCGAACTTTGGGTGCTACTACTAGCCCCAAAATTAACGTCTCGGGCAGCTTTGTCCTGCTAACGATTCGCTGTCGCATGACGAGGCGATCGAAACCCCGTCTGCTCACCCCAGCCGCACCTGTGCGGCATCATTGCCACGCTGCGCAGCGCGGCAAGGGGCGGGCAGGGCGTGGTTAAGGTCTCGTTAACGAATTGTTCGGCATCCTATCGATCAGGGAGAGAGCCATGTGGTCCAGCCGCGAAGCGTTCGAGAACGATTTCTGCCCGGTCCGCGAAGAACTGCTCGGTGAACTCTACCGCGCAAGCGAGAGCGGACTGCCGCAACTCGTCGAAAGCGTCTCGTCCGACGTGCGGGCGATGTTGGCGCTGTTCTGTTACCGACGAAGCCACCTGCATTCACTGGCACTGGCGATCGCCGCCAGCTGCAACGAGCGCGATCTGATCCAGCTCGGCGGCCGTGCCGGTAGCACGCTGTACGCGCTGGCCCGCAACAGCGCTTCGCCGCGCGGCGTGCCGGTCTATGCCAATCACCGCAAACCGATCACGCTGTCGACCAAGCCGCTCAGCGTGCTGCCGCCGCTCGATCTCGATCTTGACCTTGAGGACGAGCCCCCGGTGTGCGCCAGCGTGGTGGTTAGTCAGGCAGCGCCGGCAGCTTGAAGCGGCGCCGCGCCATCGCGCATTCGGGATCGCCCGGCAGGCAGCTGCGGCACACGTCCGGCCGTAGCTGATAGATTGCGCAGGCCGTAAGCTGGCCGACAGTGCCGGTCAACGCCGAACAGCGTTCGCCGTCGCAGTGCATCCCTGATTGCCGCTCGTTGACATAACGCGCCGGGATCGCCTCGAGCGCCTCGTCATCCTCGGTGCTGAAGCGCGGCCAATTGCTGGAATAGCTGCAGCAGGCGCCGCAGCTTTGGCACAAAGCGGAATCGTCAAGGTGGGGCGTGGCAAGGGTCATCGCGGCCTTGTAGCGCCAAGAGACCGGCGGTGAAACGGCGTTGATCCGCTTTGCCAAAATACCCGGCAGGGTTGCCGCATTGACAGTGTACCCGGTCCCGGTAGTCTCAGCTCAGTGCTTGGGACTGTGGGACGGGCCCATGATCGACACCAACTCCGTGGCCGCCAGGGCCGCTGCGCGGTGCGCCGATATCTGCGATGCCGATAGCATCGCCGCGGCGTTTGCGACGGATCAGCGATGATACGGCCGCTTGCCGCGAGTGCGGCCGCGCCGGCGCCGCTGCGCGAGCTGTCCTTTGCCCGCTTGCAGGTCGAAACCGAGCGGCGCCGCGACGGCACGCTCTATGTGCGGCCGACCGCGGCGCTGGCGGACTACCCGACAAGGATCACCGATTGCCTGCTGCATTGGGCCGCGCATGCGCCCGATCGGGTGTTTTTGGCGGAGCGGGGCCGCGATGGTGGCTGGCGCACCCTCAGCTACGCGCACATGCTGCACGCCGCGCGGCGCATCGCTTCGGCGCTGCTGACCCGGCCGCTGTCGGCGGAGCGGCCGGTGATGATGCTGTCCGGCAATTCGCTTGATCATGCTCAGCTCGCGTTCGGCGCGCTCTATGCCGGTATTCCGCATGTTCCGGTGTCGCCGCAATATTCATTGCTATCGACCGACTTCGCCAAGCTCGGCGAAGTGATCTCGCTGCTGACCCCGGGCCTGGTGTTTGTCGAGGACGCCAGCTTGTTCGCCGCGGCGCTGCAGGCGCGCGTGCCGCCGGATGTCGAAATCGTCGCCTCGCGCGGTGCGCTTGCCGGCCGCAAGCTCACGCCCTTCGATGAGCTGCTGGCGGCATCGCCGCGAGCTGATCTTGAGGCGCACCATGCCGCGATCACGCCCGATCACATCGCGCGCTTTCTGCTGACCTCGGGCTCGACCGGCAATCCGAAAGCAGTGATCAATACCCAGCGCATGCTGTGCGCCAATCAGATGATGCTGCGGCAGGCGATGACTTTTCTCGGCGAGCAGCCGCCGGTGATCGTCGATTGGCTGCCATGGAGCCACACTTTTGGCAGCAATCACAATATCGGGCTGACGCTGTTCAATGGCGGCTCGATGTATCTCGACCATGGCAAACCGACGCCGGCCGGGATCGGCGACACCATCGCCAATCTGCGCGAGATCGCGCCGACCTTGTACTTCAATGTGCCGAAGGGCTTTGAAGCGCTGCTGCCGGCGCTGCGCCAGGACGCCGGCCTGCGCCGCACTTTCTTCAGCCGGCTACAGGCGATGTTCTTTGCGGGCGCGAGCCTGGCCGCCCATGTCTGGGAAGGGCTCGATCAGGTCGCGGTCGAGCAGACCGGCGCGCGCGTGCCGATGCTGACCGGGTTTGGCTCAACCGAAACCGCGCCGTTCTTCATGGCGGTGACGCCGCAGAGCAGCCGCTCCGGCCATGTCGGGCTGCCGGCCGCCGGCAATGAGGCCAAGCTGGTGCCGTGCCATGGCAAGCTGGAAGTGCGGGTGCGTGGCCCCAATGTCACGCCCGGCTATTGGCGGCAGCCGGAGCTGACCGCGCGCGCGTTTGACGAGGAGGGCTACTACCAGCTCGGCGATGCGCTCAAGCCCGCCGATCCGGACGATCTGTCGGCCGGCTTTGATTTCGACGGCCGGCTGTCGGAAGATTTTAAGCTGGCGTCGGGCACCTGGGTTAGCGTCGGTCCGCTGCGGGCGCGGTTGATCGCCGCCTGCGCGCCGCTGGTGCGCGATGTGGTGATCGCAGGCCTTGATCGTGACGAGGTCGCGGCCTTGGCGCTGCTCGATCTCGACGGTTGCCGGCGCATCAATCCGCTGCTGCCGGCCGACGATCTCGCCGCCTGCGCCGCCGATCTGCAGGTGCGGGCCGCATTCCGGCAGCGCTTTGTCAGCTTCGCATACGAAGCGACCGGCTCGTCGAACCGCGTTACCCGCGCGCTGCTGCTGGCGACGCCGCTGTCGATCGACAAAGGCGAACTCACCGACAAAGGATCGGTGAACCAGCGCGCCGTGCGCGATCATCGCGGCGATCTGATCGCGCAGCTCTATGCCGACCCGCCGCCGGCGGACGTGATCGCTGTGCGCTGATCGGCGAGGGCACCCGCTGCCGCCAAGATGAGAGTGTAGTGGGCTTTGCAGCGCAGCACGGCGCTATCTGCCGAGTAATCACCCTGAGTAGCAATGTACCAATCCTGCGCGCATGATGATTGGGGGCTGTGAGTCGGGCGGGAGGGCCGTGCGGGGCATCGCGAGTCCCTCCCGCTCAGGATGTGAACCCAGAACAGGTCGGGAATGGCGTGGCGTTGCGGACACGTAGTGACCGAATACCATCGAGGGGATCACATGATGCACACTATCGTTCTCACCACACGGAAGGGCGGCAGCGGCAAGAGCACGCTGGCGGTCGGGCTGGCGCTGGCGGCCATGCAGGCCGGCCATGCGGTGCGGCTAATCGAAACCGATCCGCAGGGCACGCTCTCGCGCTGGCTGCGGCGCCGTCCCAAAACCCATCCCATGGTCGATGCCATTCACGACATGGCTTCCTTCGAGCAGCGCTTGCTGCTGCTGGAGCGCGCTGGCGTCACCGTGACCTTGGTCGATACCGCGGGCGGTGATAACGCCATGACCGCCGCGGTGTTGCAGCGCGCCGATCTGTGCCTGATCCCGACGCGGCCATGCATTG
The DNA here is from genome assembly GCF_003217325.1 of Rhodopseudomonas faecalis. Classification (GTDB taxonomy): domain Bacteria; phylum Pseudomonadota; class Alphaproteobacteria; order Rhizobiales; family Xanthobacteraceae; genus Rhodopseudomonas; species Rhodopseudomonas faecalis. Next base: position 20,427 of record NZ_QJTI01000008.1, on the reverse strand, counting down.
CCGATGTCGAGGCCAGCGCGGCAACGCTCGGTGAAATCCGCTCGCGCGCGCGGCCATTTGCCTTTGTGCTGAACCAGGCGCCGCATCGCGGCCAGCGCATCGCGCATGCCGCCGACACGCTCGGCGAGCAGGCGGCGGTGGCCGCCGACGGGCTGATCGCGCGGCCGTTCATCGTGCTGCGCAACGATCATCAGGATGCGATGGCGGCCGGCCTTGCGGTCAGCGAATTTGCGCCGGCCGGCAAATCGGCCGACGAAATCCGCGGCCTGTGGCGCTGGATCGAGCAGCGGCTCGGCTGCGGCCGCGACACGCCGGAGTTCGCGCTGGACGATGACGCCGCCGTGCCGGCGGCTTCCGCGCATCTGGCGGCGCGGCCCGAAGCGCCGTGCGGCCCGCTTTAACGGGGCGCGGCACCGGCGCATTCATTACGGCAATACTGGCTACGGCAATACTGGCTACGGCAGCACTTCGCGGCGCTCGGCGAGCAGCGTGTCGAGTTCGGCACGCTTGTCGGCGAGCAGGCTGTTGTCGGCGGCCTCGATCACCTTGAACAGCTCGTCGGCATCGGTGAGCCGCGGCACGGTGACGTAACTGGCGCCAGCCTCATAAAGCTCAGTGACGTCGGCGATCACATCGGCGGTGGCGACCACGGTGGCGTTCGGATTGAGCGAACGGACATGGCGCACCAGCTTGGCGTTGGTGGCGCCCTTGAGCAGCGCGTCGGGCACGCTCAGGATGATGATCTCGGCCTTGCCGGCGCCGGCATGCAGCAGCGTGTCGACATTGCTGATGTCGCCATAGATCACGTGCACGCCGCAATTGGCCAGCTTCTTGAACACTTCCGGATTGAAGTCGATCACGGTGATCTGTTCGAGCAGCGAGTTGTTGCGCCGTTCGATTTCGGCCAGCAGCGCGCTGGCCGCGCGGTAGAAGCCGAGGATCAGGATGCGGCGCGAAGTGCCATGCGCGGCGCTGTCGGCGTCTGGTCCGGCGCCGCCTGCTTGCTGATCGAGATCACGCAGCCCGAGCCGCTTCAGCACCGGGATGGCGCGGCGGGTGATGGCGTCGCTGCGCACCATCGCGAAAGTGGACAGCACCGCCAGCAGCACGAACGCGAACGACAGCGCGCTCGCGGTTTCGCCGCGAATGTGACCGGCGACGATGCCGGTCTGGATCACCACCAGCGAGAACTCGCTGATCTGCGCGAGGTTGATCGCCGGCAGCAGGCTGGCGCGCAGCCCCTGGCGCATCAGATAGAGCGGCACGAAGGTGGTCACCAGCCGGCTCGCCACCGTGAACACCGCGATCAGCAGCGCCAGCCCGATCACCGACCAGGTCGGAATTGGGATGGTCATGCCGAGGCCGACGAAGAACAGCGTAATGAAGAAGTCGCGCAGCGTCGTCACCTTGGCGGTGACGTCGAGCGCGTAAGGGAAGGTCGACAGCGCCACGCCCGCGACCAGCGAGCCCATTTCGCGCGACAGATGCAGCCGTTCGGCGATCTCGCCGATCAGGAAACACCAGGCCAGTGCGCCGAGCAGCACCAGTTCCGGCATGCGCGCGATGCGGTGAAACAGCCAGGGCAGCAGATAGCGGCTGAGCAGCATCGCGGTCGCGACCAGCACGCCGACCCTTGCGATCGACAGCAGCACCACGCTGGGCTGCAGATTGTCGAGGCTGGGCTGCACCGCCAGGAACAGAATGGCGAACACGTCCTGCAGCACCAAAATGCCGAGCGTGATGCGGCCGGGCAGGGTGTCGAGCTCGCGCTTTTCGTACAAGACCTTGACGATGATCACCGTCGAGGACAGCGCGCAGGCCACGCACAGATAGACTGCATCAAAGCCGCCACCGCCAAGCGGCAAGCCGAGCAGCGAGAACAGGCCGAGCCCGAGCACGCAGCAGCCGATCAACTGCCCGGCGGCACCGAACAGGATCACCGGGCCGGCGCGCACGATCTTCTTCAGGTCGATTTCCAGCCCGATCATGAACAGCATGAAGATCAGGCCAAGCTCGGAAATGACCTGGATCGACTCCTGGGCGTGCACCCATTTGAAGCCGAATGGACCGATCACAAAGCCAGCGATAAGGTAGGCGAGGATCAGCGGTTGTCGCAGCGAATGCGAGAGCAGTCCGAGCATCCAGGCAAACAGGATGCAGAGCGTAATGTCGCGGATGAGTTCGTGCATGGGGCGGGCGGTGAGCTTGCGGGGTGATTACAGTAAGGGGGCGGCGATGTCGGCGAAAGCGATAATTCTGTCCGTCGGCGTTGTGCTGGGCGCGGCTCTGGCACTGCCGGCACACGCGCAGGCCACCAAGGCGGTTCCGATCGAGGAGGCATTCCGCAATTCGCTGGCGCCGCTGCCGGCTGAACCGCTCGCGGTGTCCGGCTCCTATTACGTGCCGGCCTATTCCAGCGTGTCGATGAGCGAAGGGCGGCTGCACGCCGATTTCTCGGTGACGTTGAGTGTGCACAACGCCTCCGAGACCCAGCTCTTGGTGGTGCGGCGCATCGCCTATTTCGACACAGCGGGCGCGCTGGTCGAAAACTATCTGAAGGCGCCGGTGGCGCTGAAACCGTTCTCGACCGTGGAAGTGTTCGTGCCGGCCTCCGATTCCCGCGGCGGCACCGGCGCCAATTTTGTGGTCGATTGGGCCGCGACCGGCGAGATCGCGGAGCCAGTGGTCGAAGCACTGATGATGGGCTCGCTCGCCAACCGGCATTTTGCCTTCATCAGCCAGGGCCGGCCGATCCGGGTGATCGGCGGCAAGTAAGGCTGCAGGACCCCCACCCCGGCCTCCGCTACGCTCGGCCGACCCTCCCCGCGAGGGGGAGGGATCACGAGAGGGCGTTAAGGCATGCGGCCGCCTTCGTAGCGGAACTGCCAGCCGGCGGTTTTGACGGTCGCCTCAAAGGCGTCGCGGATCTCGCCAAAATCGATCGTGCCGCCGCCGCCTGGCGACAGGTCGCGGCGCTGGCCGCTCAGCTTGCGGCCACGGATGCTGCTGGTTTCCATCGACAGGGTCGGCGGCGGCAGGCCCCAGCTCCGTTCGATGATGGCGTCGCGATAATGGGCGATCCGGTCGTCGGTCAGCGCACACGACATCCGATAGTTGACGGTGCGGCCGCCGAGCCACCATTTGCTGGTGATGGTCTCGATCGTGCCGCTGACGCCATGCGCGCCGTCTTGGCCACGGCTGAGCCCAAGCGTGTCGCATTGCTGCTGTAGCCGCGCCAGCAGCGCGGCTTTGTCGAGAGCGCCGGTCATCATCATTCCTCGAGGCATCGTTGAAGCAGGCCTGCGGGCGGCGGCCATTGACCTTGATCAGCCGCGCTGATCGGCGGCGATCGGATCGACCAGGATCACGCGGATGTCGTTGACATTGGTGCGGGTCGGCCCGGTGACCAGCAGATCGCCGGTCCTGGCAAAGAAGCCGGTGGCGTCGTTGTTGGCCAAATAGGCGGCGGGGTCGAGCTGCTGCGCGCGCATCGCCGCAAAAGTCTGCTGATCAAGCAGCGCGCCGGCCGGATCGTCGGCATTGCCGCCGCCGCCATCGGCGCCGTCGGTATCGGCCGCCAGCACCGCGATGCCCGGCAGATCGGCAAGCAGGCCGGCCAGCGCCAGCGCATATTCCTGGTTCGGGCCGCCTCGGCCCTGGCCGCGCACCGTGACGGTGAGTTCGCCGCCCGACAGGATCGCGAGCTTGCGCCCGGCCTGGACGGCGTCCCGTGCCAGCGCGGCATGATTGGCGGCGACCTCGCGGGCCTCGCCCTCAAGATCGGCGCCAAGATCGCTGATTGCATAGCCGGCTTCGCGAGCTACCGCGATCGCGGCATCGAGCGCATCGCGCGGCCGCGCCAGCAGCCGATAATGGGCGCGGGCAAAGGCGGCATCGCCTTGCTTGCAGCTTTCATTGCTGGGGTCGGCGAGCGCGCGCGCCACCGCATCATCGACCGGCAATTGATAGCGCGCCACGATGGCGCGGGCATCGGCGAGTGTGGTCGGGTCGGGCACGGTCGGTCCGGAAGCGATCACCGCGGGGTCGTCATGCGGCACGTCGGAGATTGCCAGCGTGACAATGGTGGCCGCGGCACCGGCGCGCGCCAGCCGGCCGCCCTTGATGCGCGACAGATGCTTGCGCACGCAATTAATGGCGTCGATCGGCGCGCCGCTGCGCAGCAGCGCCCTTGTCACCGCCTGCTTCTGCGCCAGGCTGACGCCTGGGGCCGGCGCGATCCAATTGGCGGAGCCGCCGCCCGATAGCAGCACCAGCAAGAGATCATCGGCGCCGGCGCTTGCTGCCAGCGCCAGGCTGCGCTCGGCGGCATCCAGGCTCGCTTGATCCGGCACCGGATGGCCGGCTTCCAGCACCTCGATGCGGCGGGTCGGCACGCCATAGCCATGGCGGGTGGTGGCGAGCCCGGACAGCCGCGCAGGCGCGAGGCCGAGCGTGTCGAGATAATGCCGCTCAGCGGCGGCGGCCAGGGCGGCGGCGCCTTTGCCGGCGGCAAGACAGATGATGCGGCCGGCGGGCGGCGGCGGCAGCTGCGCGGCCAGCACGCGGTCCGGATGGGCGGCGGCGACCGCGGCATCGAAGATCGCGCGCAGCAGGGAACGGGGATCGGTCATCGCTCCAGCTTGTGACAGCCCGCGCCGCAATCGACAAGCTGGGGCCGGTCGCCGAAAAAAAACACCTCCGCAGCAAGCGCTGCGGAGGTGGTGAGCGTCAGCCTTGATCAGGGCTGGTTAGCCATCGACATCGGCGCTGATGATGTCGCCGAACAGCTCCCACTTCTCGCCCTTGAAGCGCATCAGCTGCAATTGGCTGATCGGCGCGAAATCGGTGGGCGAAGTGTTGATTGAGATGCCGGGCAGCAGCACTTCGGTGCGGAAGCTTTTCAGATTGGCGGCCTGCTTCATCACGTTGTCGCGGGTCAGGTCGTCGCCGCACTGCTTGAGCACCTGGACCAGCGTTTGCGCCACGCCGTAACCGACCACGGTGCTGCCGTCGAGCTTGTTGCCTTCCGGAAAATCGCGCTCCATGAAGGCCAGAAATTCCCTCATGCCAGCATCGTCGTGCCATTGCGGATCGGTGACGTCCTTCACATAGGCCGCCGAGATGATGTTCTGCGCGTTCTCATAACCGGCCGGCTTGATCACGCTGCCGACCGACGCCGAGACGTTGTTCAGGAACTGGGTCGGCGTCCAGCCGATTTCTGCGGCCTTCTTGATGGCCTGCGCGGCGAATTTCGGCGTGGTGATATTGACGAACACGTCAGCGCCGCTGGCCTTCAGCTTGACGATATGGTTGTCGATGGTCGGCTCGGAGGTCTCGTAGCTCTCTTCCATCACAATCATCGATGACGCCTTGGCGCCGAGCCCGTCCTTCAGGCCCTTGAGATAGTCCTTGCCGTAATCATCGTTCTGGAACAGCACGCCGATCTTGGCGTTCGGCTTCTCCTTCAGCAGATATTTGGCGTAGATCTGGGTCTCGCTCTGGTAGTTCGGCTGCCAGCCCATGGTCCAAGGAAAGTTCTTGGGGTCGTTCCATTTGGTCGCGCCGGTGGCCACGAATAGTTGCGGCACCTTCTTGGCATTCATGTATTTGTGGATCGCCGAATTCGACGGCGTGCCCAGCGAATTGAAGATCAGCAGCACTTCGTCGCTTTCCACCAGCTTGCGCGCCTGCTCGACCGCCTTGGGCGGCGAATAAGCGTCGTCATAGCTGATGAAGTTGATCTTGCGGCCGTTGATGCCGCCGGCATCGTTGATCTTCTTGAAATAAGCCGCTTCGGTGCGGCCGATCACGCCATAGGCGGAAGCCGGGCCCGAATAAGGCATGATGTTGCCGATCTTGATTTCGGTGTCGGAAACGCCGGGACCGTATTTCTTCTGGGCGAGGGCGGTGGTGCTGGTGGCAGCGCAGAGCAGGAGGGCAGCCGAGATGCTGGCCACCTTGCGGACCATGGACATTTCCATTCTCCCTATTGTTTGCCGTGTCGAGTTGTTACTCTTGGAAGCATTCACTATGGGGCGCGTTGCTTCTGCGCGCATTGAATACTGATCGCCGCTGATCTTCAAGGCGCAGCGGAGCGGGCAGGCGTCTGCTGCCGATCGCTCGATCGAATGTGATGAGTGGGTGGCGACCAGTCAGTAAGCCTGACCTGATCAGCTGTTCGTTGCGCACTCATGCGCTGCGCCGTGTTGCAACGCACGCGCTTGCTGCGCTGCGGCGAGCGGCATGATCCGAACTACTTGTCGAGTTCGCCGCCGATCACATCGCCGAACAGCTGCCAGCGGTCACCGCTAAAACGCATCATGCGCAGCCGTTCGATCGGGTGAAAATCGCTGGGGCTGGTATCGACCGTGATGCCGGGCAGCAGCGTGTCGGGTGCATAGCCTTGCAGCGCCGCCGCCTGCTTCATGATGTTGGCGCGGGTCAGATTGTCGCCAGCGCGGCGCAGCACTTCAACCAGACACTGCGCGGCGCCATAGCCATAGACCACCGAATTGTCAGTGCGGTTGACGTCCGGCGCGTAGGCATCAAGGAACGCGTGGAATCGCTGCATGCCGAGATCGTCGCGCCATTGCGAATCGGCGGCGTCCTTGTTGTAGGCGGCCGACACCAGGCCCTGCGCATTGTCAAAACCGGCGACGCTGATCACCGCGCCGATCGAGGCCGACACCAGCGTCTGCACATAGAGCGGGCGCCATTCGATCCGGGCCGCGGTGCGGATCGCCTGCGCCGCGAATTTCGGCGTGGTGATGCTGATGAACACGTCGGCGCCCGACGCCTTGAGCCGCAGCACATGGCTGTCGATGGTCGGCTCGCCGATCTCATAGCTGTCCTCGGCGACGATCATCGCCGCCTTGGCGCCGAGTCCGTCGCGCAGGCCCTTGAGCAGGTCCTTGCCGAGATCGTCGTTCTGATAGAGCACGGCGATCTTGGCGTCGGGCTTGGTGGCCAGAATGTATTTGGCATAGACCCGGCCTTCGGTCTGATAGGGCGGTTGCCAGCCCATGGTCCAGGGGAAGTGCGCGGGATCGCCAAAGCGGGTGGCGCCGGTGGCGGCGAATAGCTGCGGCACCTTCTTGGCGTCGAGATATTTTTGAATCGCGGCGTTGGACGGCGTGCCCATCGCGCTGAACACCAGCAGCACCTCGTCGCGCTCCACCAGCCGGCGGGTCTGCTCGACCGCCTTGGCCGGGCTATAGGCGTCGTCATAGGAGATGAATTCGATGCGGCGGCCATTGATGCCGCCCTGGTCGTTGACCATGCGGAAATAGGCCTGCTCGATCCGGCCGACGATCGCATAGGCCGACGCCGGGCCGCTATAAGGCATCAGATTGCCGATCTTGATGGTCGTGTCGCTGGCGCCGGGATCATAGGCTTTCTGCGCCGCGCTCGGCGTGACGCAGCTAAAGGCAATGGCGGCAGCCAGCAGCGCGGCGAAGGACAGGCGGAGGGGAACGCGGGACAACATCGGCGATCTCATTAAATCAAGGCGCCGCGGGGCGGCTCATGCTCTGCATACGCCGATTGCACAGCCCGCGGCATGATCCAATCGCTGGGCGGCAGTGCGCGCCTGGAGGAGCACCGCCGGCGACCCTGCGGGCACGAAAAAGCCCCCTGCGATGGCAGGCAGGGGGCGGCTCGCGAGGCTGCTTTGGCTATTTTCTTATTTTGCGGACGATATCCTGAATCTTATAGGCTACTTGGCGCGAGCCATGCGGCACCAAAAAGATAACCACGATCAGGATCGCGCCGAATACCGCACCCGACAACCCCTTGGAGACCTCTTCGGCGATGTTCGGCACGAAGACGATGAAGGCCGAGCCGACCAGCGAGCCCGGCAGCCAGCCGACCCCGCCGACCACCATGCCGAGAAACAGCGCGATCGCGAGCTGGATGGTGTAGCCATCCGGCGCCACGAACTGCACCGCGATCGCGCCGAGGCCACCGGCGACGCCAGTGGTGCCGGCCGAGATGCCGAACGCCAGCGTCTTGTACAGCGAGACGTTGACGCCCATCGCCGAGGCGGCGATCTCATTGTCGCGGATCGCCATCATCGCCCGTCCGGTGCGTGATTTCAGCAAATTGACCGCGAACACATAGATCACGATCGAAATCACCAGCGTGAAGTAATACAGCCAGACGTCCTGCGAGATCGGCAATCCGAATGGCGCATCGGGCTTGGTGACCACCAGGCCCTGCACGCCGCCGGTCCAGTGTTCGAATACGCCGAGCTTCAGGATTTGCGGCATGGCGGTGGCGAGCGCGAAAGTCGCGAGCGCCAGATAGATGCCGGATAGCCGCAGCGCCGGCAGCCCGAACAAGAAGCCAAATGCAAAGCACAGCGCACCGGCAACCGGCAGCGTCAGCACGTAATTGACGCCGAAATGCTCCATCAGGATGGCTGATGTGTAGGCGCCGAGCGCGTAAAACGCGCTTTGGCCGAGCGAGAACTGTCCCGAACCGCCGGTGAGGATGTTGAGCGCCAGAATCGCGATGGCGTAGATCAGCCAGATCGTCATCTGGAAGATCACGAAGTTTTTGGCAAAAAGCGGCACCGCGAACAGCAGGATCACCACCATGGTGGAGGTGAGGTAGCCGAGCGCGATGTTGCCCTTGGGGACGGCGGCGACGGCCGGGGGGCGGGTGACGCTGTCCTGCAATGCGCTCATGGCTCAGACTCGCTTCACGACAGAGCGGCCAAACAGGCCATTGGGTTTCACCACCAGCACCGTGATGATCAGCGCCAGCGCGATCGGCAGTTTCAGCTCGTTGCCGACGCCGGGAATGTAGGTGCCGGCCAGGTTTTCGAAGATGCCGACCAGAAAGCCGCCGATCACCGCGCCGAACGGGCTGGTCAGCCCGCCAAGCACGGCCGCGGCGAAGCCGTAGATCAGCACGCCGCCCATCATGTTCGGCTCCAGAAACACCACCGGCGCGATCATCATGCCGGCGATCGCGCCGATCGCGCTCGCCATGCCCCAGCCGAGCGCCACCATCCAGGAGGTGTTGATGCCGACCAGCCGTGCCGATTCCGGCTGCGCCGCTGCGGCGCGCATCGCAAGTCCGATGCGCGTGAACTGGAAGAAGAAATACAGCGCCAGCAGCAGCACCAGCGTCACCGCGATCATCCCGGCCTGATGGGTCGAGATCAATTGGCTGCCGAGGAATGGCGCCGAGCCGAACGGCGAGGGAAATTGCTTGATGGTGAAGTCCCAGGTCAGGCCGGCGACCGAGTTGAGGATCGCAAACAGCGCGATGAAGCCGGCGACATGGGTCAAGATCGGGGCGTTGGCGAGCGGCTTGAACAGCAGCCGCTCGATCATCACGCCGCCGGCAAACGAGATCACCAAGGTCAGCGCGAACGCACCCCAGAACGGCACGCCCCACTGGATCATCTGCCAGGCGAGGAAAGTCGAGAACATCGCCATTTCGCCCTGGGCGAAGTTCAGCTGGTCGATCGCCTGATAGATCATGACGACCGCCAGCGCCATGCAGGCATAGATGGCGCCGGTGGCGATGCCGGCCAAAACCTGGTTGGTAAACAGCTCCATGGCCGGTTCCTCAATAGCCCAGATAGGACTTGCGGATGTCTTCGTTGCTGGCGATGTCCGTCGCGGTGCCGGACATCACGATGCGGCCGGTCTCGATCACATAGGCATGGTCGGCGAGTTCGAGCGCGAGCTGCGCGTTCTGCTCAACCACCAGGATCGACACCTTGTCCTCCCGGTTGATCTTGCCGAGAATGCGAAACAGATCGCGCACCACCAGCGGCGCCAGCCCGAATGACGGCTCATCGAGCAGCATCAAGCGCGGCCGCAGCATCAGCGCGCGCGCCACCGCCAGCATCTGCTGTTCGCCGCCGGACAGCGTGCCGGCCTGCTGGGTGTGGCGCTGCTTCAGCACCGGGAAATGCGCATACATCCGCTCGATGTCGGATGCGATCTCTTTGTCCTTGCGGGTGATGGCACCGAGCTGCAGATTCTCTTCCACCGTCATCGAGGTGAAGGTGCCGCGGCCCTGCGGCACATGGGCGATGCCGAGTTTGACGATCGCCTCGGTGGAGCGGCCGAGCAGCGGCGTGCCTGCGAACTGGATCGAGCCGGTGGAACGGACCATGGCGCAGATCGCGCGCAGCGTCGTCGTCTTGCCGGCGCCATTGGCGCCGAGCAGCGTCGTCATGCTGCCTTCCTTCATCTCGAATTGCAGGCCGTGCAGCGCCTGCACCTGGCCGTAATAGGCGCGCAGATCCGTTACGGTCAGCAGTGCGCTCATGCGTCCTTGCTCCCCAGATAGGCTTTGATGACGTCGGGGTCGGACTGCACCTGCGCCGGCGTGCCTTCTGCGAGTTTGCGGCCGAAATTGAGCGCGACCACGTGGTCGGCAATCGACATCACCAGCCCCATGTGATGCTCGACCAGCAGCACGGTGATGCCGCGGTCGTCGCGGATTTTGCGGATCAGGTCGCCAAGTCCATAGACCTCCTCATGGTTGAGGCCGCCGGCCGGCTCATCGAGCAGCAGAATTTTGGGTTCGGCCGCGAGCGCCCGCGCCAGCTCGACGCGCTTTTGCGTGCCAAATGGCAGGCCGGCGACCGGGACATGCGCCACCTCGCGCAGATCGAGATAGCCGAGGATGTCATCGACGCGCTTGGTGGTGGCGGCCTCGGCGCGGCCGACCCAGGGCGGCCGGATCGAGTCGGTGATGAAATTGGAGCGGGTGCGCGAATGCGTGCCGACCCGGGCATTGTCGAGCACGCTGAGATTGGGAAACAGCGCGACATTCTGGAAGGTGCGGCCGATGCCGATCTCGGCGATGCGATGCGCCGGGCGCGCCAGGATGCTGTCGCCCTCCATCAGAATGTCGCCTTTGCTCGGCTGATAGAGCCGCGACAGGCAATTGAACAGCGTGGTCTTGCCGGCGCCGTTCGGCCCGATCAAACCGAGGATCTGCCCACGGTGCATGTCGAACGACACGCCGTTGAGCGCGACGATTCCTCCGAACACGACGCTGACGTCGCGCACGGCAAGCAGCGGGGCCTTCGCCCGCGCCACATCTGTTTGCTGCATTAGCGGCTCCGCATCACATCAGCGCTGCGCGAGCTCGATCTCCTTCGATAACGATCAGATCTCCTCCACCTCGCGGGCAAGTTTTCCTCCTGTTTTCGATTTTTTGTTAGTTATCGTTCTTGTATCGAGCGGCACAGCAGTCGCGCCGAGCGCGGCTTCGATGTTTCTTACCATCGCCAACAGACGCGGTCCAATGTCGTTGATCAGCAACTCTTCGCTGAACCGAAACGCCGGCGCGCCGCAGTTGAACGCATAAGGGCCGGTGCCGTCGTTCAGCCGCAGCGCCACGCCCGCGGCGTGGACGTCGTGCTGCCATTCGCCGACCGAGATCGCAAAGCCGTGCTTGGCGACCATCTCGCCGGCGCGCTCGATGCCATCCTTCAGCTTGGACCAGCGGCTGCCATAATGCTCGCGCAGCTCCCGCAGCAACGCCGCGCGTTCGTCATCGGGCAGTGCCCAGATGTAAGCGCGCCCCATCGCGGTGGTGGCGATCGGTACGCGCGAGCCGACATCGAGCTGTACGCCAACGGTCATGCTGGACCGGCTCTGCCCGAAATAGATCATGGAGAAACGATCGCGGCCGCCGATCGCGACCGCGCCGCCGGTCTGCCGCATCAGTTCGTCGCGGAATGGTTCCGACAGATGACGGACGCCGAGATTGGCGAGCGCGGCGTAGCCGATCGCCATCGCCGCCGGGGCCAGCTGGTATTTTTCAAAGCGCGGCACCTGCGTCAGGTAGCCGAGTTTACACAGCGTATAAGTGAGCCGGGAAATGGTCGGCTTCGGCAAGCCGGTGCGCGCGGCAATCTCCTGATTGCCGAGCAGGCCGTCATTGGGACGGAACGCGCGCAACACATCGAGGCCGCGAGCCAGTGCGACCACAAAGCTGCGATCAGTCGCAACTTTCTTAGCTGGGCGTTTCATTCCCGTGCCATATTGGATTTCGTTGACAAGGAACGCTGTTCAAAATAACCCTCGCTGTCAAGATGCGGAATTAAATTCCGCACAGCGGAACTAATAAAAACAGCGCAAGTCATGGAGGCCTCGGGTGAGCGAGATTGTGAAGGCGGAGCATCGGGATGGCATCGCCACCATCACGGTCGACAATCCTCCGGTCAACGCGCTGAGCGCGGCAGTTCGTCGCGGCATCCTTGAACGGGTCAATGCGGCGGTCGCGGACTCCAAGGTGCAGGCGATCGTACTTACTTGTGCCGGCCGCACCTTTATCGCCGGCGCTGACATCACCGAATTTGGCAAGCCGCCGCAGCCGCCCAGCCTGCATGAAGTGATCGATGCCCTCGACGCCTCGCCCAAACCGATCGTCGCCGCGATCCACGGCACCGCGCTCGGCGGCGGCCTGGAAACCGCGCTCGGCTGTCACTTCCGCGTTGCGGTCAAGAGCGCCAAGCTCGGCCTGCCGGAAGTGAAGCTCGGGCTGTTGCCCGGGGCGGGCGGTACGCAGCGCCTGCCGCGTGCGGTTGGCCCTGAGCTCGCGGTACAAATGATCCTTGGTGGTAATCCGATCAGTGCCGCAGAAGCGCTCAGCCATGGTCTGATCGACGAAGTGGTCGACGACACCGTTGCTGGCGGCGAAGCGTTTGCGCGCAAAGTGCTGGCCGAGCAGCGGTCGCTGCGCCGGCTGCGCGATGACGACAGCAAGCTCGCCGCGGCGCGCGCCGATCGGTCGATCTTCACCAATGCCGTTGCCGCGATGACCAAGAAGGCGCGGGGCTTTGAGGCGCCGTTTGCCTGCGCCGATGCGATCGGCGCCGCGATCGATCTGCCGTTCGATGAGGGCATGAAGCGCGAGCGCGACGGTTTTCTCAAACTGGTGGTTGGCGATCAATCCAAGGCGCAGCGCTATGCGTTCTTTGCCGAGCGTGAAGCCGCCAAGGTCGCGGGCGTGCCGGAAGGCACCAAGCCGCGTCCGGTCACCAAGGTCGCGGTGATCGGCGCCGGCACCATGGGCGGCGGCATCGCGATGTCGTTTGCCAATGCCGGCATTCCGGTGACGCTGATCGAAACCGGCGAGCAGACGCTGCAGCGTGGTCTTGGCATCATGCAGAAGAACTATGAGGCCAGCGCGGCGCGTGGCGGTCTGCCGCCCGATGCGCCGGCCAAGCGCATGGCGCTGATCACCGGCGTGGTCGGGCTCGAAAACGTCAAGGATGCCGATCTGATCATCGAGGCGGTGTTCGAAACCATGGCGGTGAAGAAAGAGGTGTTTTCCGCGCTCGATGCCTACGCCAAGCCTGGAGCGGTGCTGGCGTCGAACACCTCCTATCTCAACATTGATGCGATCGCGTCGGTCACCAAGCGTCCGCAGGACGTGCTGGGCATGCACTTCTTCTCGCCGGCCAATGTCATGAAGCTGTGCGAGATCGTGCGCGGCGTGCAGACCGCGCCGGATGCGCTGCTGACCGCGGTGACGGTCGCCAAGGCCATCGCCAAGGTGCCGGTGGTGGTCGGGGTGTGCGATGGCTTTGTCGGCAATCGCATGCTGGCCGCGCGCAGCAATCAGGCCGAGAAGCTATTGTTTGAAGGCGCGTTGCCGCAGCAGGTCGATGCGGTGGTCACCAAATTTGGCATGCCGATGGGACCGTTCGCGATGGGCGATCTCGCCGGCCTCGATATCGGCTGGCGCTCGCGCCAAGACCGCGGCATCAAGTCGGAGATCGCCGACGCGCTCTGTGAAGCCGGCCGGTTCGGCCAGAAGACCGGCAAGGGCTACTACGCTTATGAGGCCGGCTCGCGCGCGCCGCTACCTGATCCTGAGGTCGAAACCTTGATCAACGATACGCTGGCTAAGCTCGGCCTCAAGCGCCGCGAGATCAGCGATCAGGAAATCCTCGAGCGCATGATCTATCCGATGATCAATGAGGGCGCGCGCATCTTGGAAGAGAAGATCGCGGCGCGGCCAAGCGATATCGATGTGGTGTGGATCTATGGCTATGGCTGGCCGGTCTATCGTGGCGGCCCGATGTTCTATGCCGACCTCGTCGGCCTCAAGCCGATTGCGGAGCGGCTGTCGCACTACGCCAAACAGACCAATGATCCGTCGCTGGAACCGGCCCCCTTGCTGAAGCGGCTCGCCGATGAAGGCAGAACCTTTGCCTCGCTGGCGAAGGGCGGCTGATGGTGCGGCGATCGCTTGCCTGCCTCCGAGCGGGGCGGGTGATTGCTGCCGCTGTGCTCACAACGCCGTGGTTCGCGCGGGCCTCGCGCGGCCAACGATCCAAGATACAGACCAAGCTACCGACCACGCTACAGAACCAACAATCCGCCCAACAGGAGCCCGCTTATGACCGATGCCGTTATCGTCTCCACCGCACGCACCCCGATTGGCAAAGCCTATCGCGGTGCGCTCAATGCCACCGAGGGGGCGACGCTGCTCGGCCATGCCATTGAACATGCGGTGGCGCGCGCCAAGCTCGATCCGCGCGAGATCGAGGATGTGGTGATGGGCTGCGCGCTGCAGCAGGGCGCGACCGGCGGCAATATCGCGCGCAAAGCGCTACTGCGCGCCGGGCTGCCGGTGACCACCGCCGGCACCACCATTGACCGGCAATGCGCGTCCGGTCTGCAGGCGATCGCGCTCGCGGCGCGTTCCGTGCTGTTCGACGGCGTCGAGGTCGCGGTTGGCGGCGGCGGCGAGTCGATCAGCCTGGTGCAGAACGACAAGATGAACATGTTCCACGCGGTCGATCCGGCGCTCGAGGCGATCAAGGGCGACGTCTATATGGCGATGATCGACACCGCCGAGGTGGTGGCCAAGCGCTACAACATCTCGCGCGATGCGCAGGACGCTTATGCGCTGGAAAGCCAGCGCCGCACCGCCGCGGCGCAGCAGGCCGGCCGCTTCAACGACGAGCTGGCGCCGATCACCACCAAGATGGCGGTGGTTGATAAGGCGACCGGCGCGGTGTCGTTCAAGGAAGTAACGCTAAGCCAGGACGAAGGTCCGCGGCCCGATACCAGCGCCGAAGGGCTGGCCGCTCTGAAGGCGGTGCGCGGCGAGGGCTATTTCATCACCGCCGGCAACGCCAGCCAGTTGTCGGACGGCGCTTCGGCGACCGTGGTGATGAGCGACAAGGAAGCGGCCAAGCGCGGCCTGACCCCGCTCGGCATTTTCCGCGGCTTCGTCTCGGCCGGCTGCGAGCCGGACGAGATGGGCATCGGCCCGGTGTTCGCGGTGCCGCGGCTCTTGAAGCGTCATGGCCTGACCGTCGATGACATCGACCTGTGGGAGCTGAACGAAGCCTTCGCGGTGCAGGTGCTGTATTGCCGCGACAAGCTCGGCATCGATCCGGACAAGATCAACGTCGATGGCGGCGCGATCGCGGTCGGCCATCCTTACGGCATGTCGGGCGCGCGGCTCACCGGCCATGCGCTGATCGAGGGCCGCCGCCGCAAGGCGAAATACGCGGTGGTAACGATGTGCGTCGGCGGTGGCATGGGCTCGGCCGGGCTGTTCGAAATCGTACACTAAGCGGGCGCGGCTAAGGCGTTCCCCCCCACCATGCGGGGAGCGCCAGCGCGCTGCACTGCAGCGTGCCGTGCGCTACAATTTGATTCGAGAGATCTAGGGAGGATCCGATGGATCTGAGTTTCAGCAAGGAAGAACTGGCATTCCGCGACGAGGTCCGCGCCTTTTTCAAGGAAGCCGTGCCGGCCGCGATGCGGCAGAAGATGATCGAGGGGCGTCATCCCACCAAGGAAGAAATGGTGGAATGGTATCGCATCCTCAACAAGAAGGGCTGGGGCGTGCCGCATTGGCCGGTGCAATATGGTGGCACCGGCTGGACCTCGGTGCAGGACTACATCTTCAACGAAGAATTGCAGCTCGCGCCGGCGCCGCAGCCGCTGGCTTTCGGCGTGTCGATGGTCGGCCCGGTGATCTACACCTTCGGCAATGAAGCGCAGAAGCAGCGCTTTCTGCCGCGTATCGCCAATGTCGATGATTGGTGGTGCCAGGGCTTTTCCGAGCCGGGCGCCGGCTCCGATCTCGCCTCGCTGAAGACCAAGGCGGAACGGCGCGGCGACAAATACATCGTCAACGGCCAGAAGACCTGGACCACGCTGGCGCAATATGCCGACTGGATCTTCTGTCTGGTGCGCACCGATCCCACCGCCAAGAAGCAGTCCGGCATTTCGTTCCTGCTGATCGACATGAAGTCGAAGGGCATTTCGGTGCGGCCGATCATCACCATCGAAGGCGGCCACGAGGTCAACGAAGTGTTCTTCGATGACGTCGAGGTGCCGGTCGAGAATCTGGTCGGCGAGGAGAACAAGGGCTGGGACTACGCCAAATTCCTGCTCGGCAATGAGCGCACCGGCATCGCCCGGGTCGGCATGTCCAAGGAGCGTATCAAGCGCATCAAGCAGATGGCGGGGCAGGTGCAGGCCGATGGCCGCCCGGTGCTCGACAATCCGCGGTTCCGCGACAAGCTGACCGCGGTCGAGATCGAACTCAAGGCGCTGGAAATGACGCAGCTGCGCGTCGTCGCCGATGAAGGCAAGCACGGCAAGGGCAAGCCCAATCCGGCGTCTTCGGTGCTGAAGATCAAGGGTTCGGAAATCCAGCAGGCCACCACCGAGCTGCTGATGGATGTGATCGGGCCCTATGCGGCGCCCTATGACATCCATGGCGAGGACGGCTCCAACGAGGCGATGGATTGGACCGCGCAAGTGGCGCCGAGCTACTTCAACAATCGCAAGGTATCGATCTACGGCGGCTCCAACGAGATTCAGCGCAACATCATCTGCAAGGCGGTGCTGGGGCTGTAACGCGCAGGCGCGACGCGCGCACCTTCACCTCTCCCCGCGTGCGGGGAGAGGTCGGCCCGGCAAGCGCAGCGACGCCGGGACGGGTGAGGGGGCGTATCGCCACACGCGGACTCATCAACCCCTCACCCCGACCCTCTCCCCGCAAGCGGGGAGAGGGAGACGAGACATCGATCTGCGAGTGCAGAGCTCAGGTTTTCAAGGAAGCATCACATGGATTTTGATCTCTCCGAGGAGCAGCGGCTTCTCAAGGACAGCGTCGAAGGGCTGCTGAAGAGCGCCTATGATTTCGAGAGCCGCAAGAAATATGGCGCCGAGCCGGATGGTTTTAGCCGCGCGATCTGGGGCAAGTTTGCCGAGCAGGGCCTGCTTGGTCTGCCGTTCGCGGAAGCCGATGGCGGCTTTGGCGCCGGGTCGGTGGAAACCATGATCGTCATGGAAGCGCTAGGCCGCGCGCTGGTGCTCGAGCCCTATCTGCCGACCGTGATTTTGGCCGGTGGTTTTTTGCGCCGCGCCGGCTCGGCCGAGCAGAAGGCAAATTATCTGCCGGGGCTGATTGACGGCTCAAAGCTGTTTGCGTTCGCCCAGCTTGAAAAGAGCTCGCGCTATGATCTTGGCGACGTCACCACCACCGCCAAGCCGCAGGGCGATGGCTGGGTGATCGACGGCGACAAGACCGTGGTGCTGAATGGTGATAGCGCCGACGTGCTGATCGTCACCGCGCGGACCAAGGGCGGCCAGCGCGACCGCGACGGCATTGGCGTGTTCCTGGTGCCGGCCAATGCCAAGGGCGTCAGCCGCAAGGGCTATCCGACCCAGGACGGGCTGCGCGCCGCCGATATTTCCTTCAACGGCGTCGTGGTTGGTGCCGATGCCGCGATCGGCGATCCGGCGCAGGGCCTGCCGCTGATCGAGCGGGTGGTGGACGATGCGCGCGCCGCGCTGTGCGCCGAAGCGGTCGGCGCCATGGAAGAGTCGCTCAAGACCACCGTGGAATATCTCAAGACCCGCACTCAGTTCGGCGTGCCGATCGCTTCGTTCCAGGTGCTGCAGCATCGCGCCGCCGACATGTTCGTGGCGCTCGAGCAGGCGCGGTCGATGGCGATGTTCGCCATCATGGCTTCCGATTTCGAGGACGCCAAGCAACGCGCCAACGCCATCGCCGCCGCCAAGGTGCAGGTCGGTCGCTCGCTGAAATTCATCGGCGAACAGTCGATCCAGCTGCATGGCGGCATCGGCGTCACCATGGAAGCCAAGATCGGCCACTATTTTAAGCGGCTGACCATGATCGACCGCACCTTTGGCGATGCCGATTATCATCTGGCACGCGTCGGCGAAGCCGGCGGCGTGATCTGACGCGGTGATCTGAAACGCGGCGTCGCCGAGCGCATCATTGAAGCGACTCGGCGACGCAGCTCTCTGCGCCTTGTGGGCAGGATGGCCGGCCTTGCGCGGCTAACTTGACCCCGGCTGCGCAATCGGATGGTGTTGCGGCAACGCAAAGCAGCAACCGTCCGGAGACGCCATGTCTTTCGTGCTGGCTATCGATCAGGGCACCACGTCGTCACGTGCCATCCTGTTTCGCGATGACATTTCCATCGCCGCGCTGGCGCAGCAGGAATTTCCGCAGCATTTCCCGGCCTCGGGCTGGGTCGAGCATGAGCCCGAAGACATCTGGCAATCGACGCTGGCGACCTGCCGCGCGGCGATGGCTCAGGCAGGACTGCGGGCCGGCGAGATCGCGGCGATCGGCATCACCAATCAGCGCGAGACCACCGTGGTCTGGGACCGCGTCACCGGGCGCGCGATCCACCGCGCCATTGTCTGGCAGGACCGCCGCACCGCCGACGCCTGCGCCGCGCTGAAAGCCGGCGGCCATGAGCCGATGGTGACGCACAAGACCGGGCTGATCATCGATCCGTATTTTTCCGGCACCAAGATCGCTTGGCTGCTCGATCAGGTGCCAGGGGCGCGGCAACGCGCCGAGCGCGGCGAACTATTGTTCGGCACCGTCGATTGCTATCTGCTGTGGCGGCTGACCGGCGGCCAGGTGCACGCCACCGACGCCACCAATGCCTCGCGCACGCTGCTGTTCAATATCCATAGCGGGCAATGGGACGACGAATTGCTGGCGCTGCTGCGGGTGCCGCGCTCGATGCTGCCGGAGGTCAAGGATTCCGCCGCCGATTTCGGCAGCACCGTGCCCGATCTGTTCGGCGGCGCGATCGCGATCCGCGGCATTGCCGGCGATCAGCAGGCCGCCACCATCGGCCAGGCGTGCTTTGCGCCGGGTATGATGAAATCGACCTATGGCACCGGCTGCTTTGCGCTGCTCAACACCGGGGCGACGCCGGTGGCGTCGCGCAACAAGCTGCTCACCACCATCGCCTATCAGCTCGATGGCCACCGCACCTATGCGCTGGAAGGCTCGATCTTCGTCGCCGGCAGCGCGGTGCAATGGCTGCGCGACGGCCTTGGTATCATCCAGCATGCCAGCGAGACCGGGCCGCTCGCCGACCGCGCTGATCCGATGCAGAGCGTCTATCTGGTGCCGGCCTTTGTCGGCCTGGGCGCGCCCTATTGGAATCCGCGGGTGCGCGGCGCGCTGTTCGGGCTGACCCGCAACACCACGCCGGCCGAGCTGGCGCATGCCGCGCTCGAAAGCGTCTGTTACCAGACCTATGATCTGTGGGCGGCGATGCGCGCTGACTGGCCCGACGCCGATGCCGCGTCGATCGTGCTGCGCGTCGATGGCGGCATGACCGCGTCGGATTGGACCATGCAGCGGCTCGCTGATCTGCTCAATGCGCCGGTCGATCGGCCGGTGATCCAGGAGACCACCGCGCTCGGCGCGGCCTATCTCGCCGGCTACGCCGCCGGGTTATTTCCCGAGCCGCACAAATTCGCCGACAATTGGCGGCTGCAACACCGTTTTCGCCCGGCAATGAGTGCCGCCAGCCGCGAGCGCAAGCTACAGGGCTGGGCCGCCGCCGTGCGCGGGCTCTTGGCCAGCGACGAGGGCTAGGCGCTTTCGCGGACGTAGGGGTGAGGGCGGGTCAGGGCGAACCATCACCCCGTCATTGCAAAGCGGGCGAACCATTACTCCGTCATTGCGAGCGCAGCGAAGCAATCCACGTCATGGGCCGTGCCGTTCAACTGGATTGCTTCGTCGCTGCGCTCCTCGCAATGACGTGGCTGGCTTGGATGTCGCAACAAAACATTACCCCGTCATTGCGAGCGTAGCGAAGCAATCCATGTTAGCGGCCGTGCTTTTGGCTGGATTGCTTCGTCGCTGTGCTCCTCGCAATGACGCGGTGAGGGCAGAGGGTGGGTTCTCATTCGTCATTGCGAGCGCAGCGAAGCAATCCACGTCATGGGCCGAGCCGTTCAACTGGATTGCTTCGTCGCTGCGCTCCTCGCAATGACGCGGTGAGGGCAGAGGGTGGGTTCTCATTCGTCATTGCTGTGCGAGTTCACTAATTCGTTGATCGAATGGTTTTGTTGGTGGCGAAGTCCTTGGGGGTTTTGCCGCCGAGGGCCTGGTGAGGTCTGAAGTTGT
>NZ_QJTI01000007.1 GCF_003217325.1 Rhodopseudomonas faecalis | reverse complement strand
ATCCTGGCTGCCATGATCGCCTATCTGCTGCTGCGGATCGCCGCGCGCGAAAGCCGCCTCGTCATGCCCGCGATACGCTTCGCCGGTCTGGTCGCCGCATCCCTGTTCACGCGAAAACAGCTCGCCGAGATCGACCGGCCTCCCAAGGTCAACCCTTCCGCCGCCCGCCCGCGTGTCTCGCCCGACCAGATGAGCTTCTGCTATGTATGACTTTCCCCGGACAGCCGTGCGCAGCGGTGGGGAGAGGTCGACCGGCGAAGCGCAGCAAAGCCGGTCGGGTGAGGGGGCGTTTCCGCACGGGCCGTGGCAGTGACCGATCGAGCGCCCCTCGCCTCAGCCAGCGGCGTTAGCCCGTCTTCTTCAACACGCTGACGAAAAACCCATCGGTGCCGGTGCGGCGCGGGGTCATCATCAGGCCCTCGGGCGACACCAGCGCCGCGGCCAAAAAGGCCTCGGCCTTGTCCCACAGCGCTGCGGCCACCTCGGCCGGCGGAACCACCGTGAATTCCGGGTGCCGGGCCAAAAACCCTTGCACCTGCGCGTTATTTTCCGAAGCCAGCACCGAACAGGTGATGTAGGCGATCCGGCCGCCGGGCTTGACCATCGGCGCGGCGCGCTCCAGCACCGCCTGCTGCGCGGCCAGTCGGATTTCCAGCGCGCCCGGCCGCATCCGCCATTTGGCGTCCGGGTTGCGGCGCCAGGTGCCGGTGCCGGTGCACGGCGCGTCGATCACCACCAGATCGGCCGAGCCGCGGATATCGGCCAGCGGATCGGCCTCGCCCTTCGGCGCGCGGATTTCGGCATTGTGCACCCCGGCGCGCGACAGCCGCTCATGGATCGGCGCCAGCTGGCGCTTGTCGGCGTCCGAGGCGATCAGCCGGCCCTTGCCCTGCATCATCGCGGCCAGCGCCAAGGTCTTGCCGCCGGCACCGGCGCAAAGGTCGATCACCTGCTCGCCCGGCTTGGCGGCTGTCAGCAGCGCGGCGAGCTGCGAGCCCTCGTCCTGCACCTCGATCGCGCCCTTGATGAACACTTCTTCGGCCTGCACGCCGGGATTGCGGGCGTCGGCGCCAAGCTCGATGCGCAGCCCAAGCGGCGACCACGGCGTCGGCTGGGCATGCAGATGGGAAAGCTGCGCCTGCACCTTCTCGCGCTTGCCGCGCAGCGTGTTGACGCGCAGATCGAGCGGCGCGCGGCTGGCCATCGCGGCGGCTTCCGCCACCCGGTCGTCGCCGAACACCGCGGCGAGTTCGCCGTCGAGCCATTCCGGATAATCGCCGGCGACATGGGCCGGCGCGTCATTGAGCGTGCGGCTGTCGAGCGCCTGACGCTCGGCCTCGCTCAGCGGCTGCGGCGCAAAACGGCTGCCGTCGCACAGCGCCGCCACCGCGGCGCCATCAAGGCCACGCTCCAGCTTCAACATGCCGAGCACCCGGGCGCGGGCGCTGTCGTCATCCATCAGGAACGCGCTGGAGGCGCGGCGGCGCAGCACGTCCCAGGTCAGCCCGGCGATCGCGGCACGGTCACCGGAGCCCGCGAAACGATGCGCGGTGCCCCATTCCTTGAGCGCCTGGGCGGCGGGAATCCGCTGGGTTTCGATCGTTTCGATCACTTCAATGGCGGCGGAAAGCCTGGCTGCGGGCGTCATGGATCACTTTCGGCAGGTGGGGAGATTTGTCGAATGCCGCTTTAACAGATCGGCGGCCGAATGCGCAGCGCGAAATCGGTCCCCCTGCCGATCAGCGAGGCCGGTTGCAGGCATCCCACACTGCCTGCAACCGCACGCCGACACGCCGCGTGATCGCGCTAGCTGCGATCGGGCCCGATCCGCACCAGCTGCTTGCCGAAATTAGCGCCGCGCAGTAGCCCGATAAACGCCTCGGGCGCGCTCGCCAATCCTTCGGTGACGAACTCGCGATATTTGACGCGGCCCTCTCGCACCCACTGCCCCATATCGCGCAGAAAATCGCCGTGCATGGCGGCAAAGTCGGTGACGATGAAACCGCGGAAGGTGAGCCGCTTCACCAGGATCGCGCGCATGATCGAATTGGCCCATTTCGGCGTCGGCGTATCGGGGCCGAAAATGGTGTTGTAGTCGGCGATCAAGCCGCACACCGGAATGCGCGCAAAATTGTTGAGCCGCGGATACACCGCCTCGAACACCTTGCCGCCGACATTTTCAAAGTACACGTCGATGCCCTTGGGGCAGGCGTCCTTGAGCTGCGCGGCAAGATCAGCATCGCGGTGATCAAGACAGGCGTCGAAGCCGAGTTCCTTGACCACGTAGTCGCATTTGTCCTTGCCGCCGGCGATGCCGATGGCGCGCGCGCCCTTGATCTTGGCGATCTGCCCGACCGCCGAACCGACCGCGCCGGACGCCGCCGCCACCACCACGGTCTCGCCGGGCTGCGGATTGCCGATCGCGAGCAGTCCGGTATAGGCGGTCATGCCAGGCATGCCGAGCACGCCAAGCGCGGTGGAAATCGGCGCAAGATTAGGATCGATCTTGCGCAGCCCGCGGCCATCGACCAGCGCGTGGCTCTGCCAGCCGCTATGAGCCAGCACGATGTCGCCGGCCGCAAGGCCTGGCGATCGGGACTCGATCACCTCGCAAACCGTGCCGCCTTCCATCACGCCGTCGATCGGCACTGGCGCGGCATAGGACGGGCCATCGCTCATGCGACCGCGCATATAGGGATCGAGCGACAGCCAGATCGTGCGCAGCAGCACCTGCCCCTCGCCGGGGCTGGCGAGGTCATAGTCTTCGAGGCGGAAATTGTCGGGTGCAGGCTCGCCGGCTGGTCGCGACGCGAGAACGATACGCTTGCCCTTGGACATGTCGTCTTCCCTGATGTTGTTCAATCAGGGAACTGTAAGCGAGCGCGCCGCGCTCGCCAACTGCGGCGGGTGAGCTGCCGCGCCGGCAGCTCACCATCGTTCGCACGCGCTGTACAGCGTTACACAGCGCTCGGATAGTTCGGGCTCTCGCGGGTGATGGTGACGTCGTGGACGTGGCTCTCACGCAGGCCCGCGCCGGTGATACGCACGAACTGCGCCTTGGCGTGGAACTCGGTGAGCGTCTTGGCGCCGACATAGCCCATCGCGGCGCGCAGGCCGCCAGCGAGCTGATGGACGACATTGCCGACCGGGCCCTTATACGGCACCTGGCCCTCGATGCCTTCCGGCACCAGCTTCAAGGTGTCCTTGATGTCCTGCTGGAAGTAGCGGTCGGCGGAGCCGCGCGCCATCGCGCCGACCGAGCCCATGCCGCGATAGGCCTTGTAGGAACGGCCCTGCCACAAGAACACTTCGCCGGGGGTTTCGTCGGTGCCGGCCAGCAGCGAACCGACCATGGCGATATCGGCACCGGCGGCGAGCGCCTTGGCGAGGTCGCCGGAATATTTGATGCCGCCGTCGGCGATCACCGGAATGTCAGACTTCTTGGCCGCTTCCACCGCATCCATGATCGCGGTGAGCTGCGGCACGCCGACGCCGGCGACGATGCGCGTGGTGCAGATCGAGCCCGGACCGATACCGACCTTGATGGCGTCGGCGCCGGCATCGATCAGCGCCTGCGCGCCTTCCTTGGTGGCGATGTTGCCGGCCACCACCTGCACCGAGTTCGACAGCCGCTTGATGCGGCTGACCGCTTCCAGCACGCGGGTCGAATGACCATGAGCGGTGTCGACCACGATCACGTCGGCGCCGGCATCGATCAGCCGTTCGGTGCGTTCAAAGCCGCCCTCGCCGACCGTGGTCGCAGCGGCCACGCGCAGCCGGCCCTGGGAATCCTTGGAGGCCAGCGGATGCGCCACCGCCTTCTCGATGTCCTTCACGGTGATCAGGCCGACGCAGCGATACTGATCATCGACCACCACCAGCTTCTCGATGCGGTTGGTGTGCAGCAGCTTCTTGGCTTCGGACTGATTGACGCCCTCGCGCACGGTGACCAGATTTTCGCGGGTCATCAGTTCGGAAATCTTCTGGCCCGGGTCGGTGGCGAAACGCACGTCGCGATTGGTGAGAATGCCGACCAGCTTGCCGGGGATGCCCTTGCCGGCGCCGGTCACCACCGGAATGCCGGAAATGCCGTGGTCGTTCATCAACGCCAGCGCGTCGGCCAGCTTGGCATCCGGATCGATGGTGAGCGGGTTCACCACCATGCCGGATTCGTATTTCTTGACCTGGCGCACCTGCGCGGCCTGACCGTCGCCCTCGAAATTGCGATGGATGACGCCAAGGCTGCCGGCCTGCGCCATCGCGATCGCCATGCGCGCCTCGGTCACGGTGTCCATCGCGGACGCGATGATCGGAATGTTGAGCGGAATGTTGCGGGTGATGCGCGAGCGGATATCGGCTTCCGACGGCAGGATGTCGGACAACCCTGGTTTCAGCAGCACGTCATCGAAAGTGTACGCTTCGCGAAACCTGGATTCCTGATCAAACGCCATCGCCAACTCCGTTCAGCGGCCCCAAATGCCGCGTTGTCCCAGAAATGGGTTTTTCGGCGCCGCGATGCGAAAGCACCGCCGCCGAATCGAGCCCATCGATGGGGGTTGGCGCGGGTCGATAGCATGGCGGGCTGCCGATGCCTAGGCCCAAAGTCGAGCCATGGCACCAGGAATGGCTGCCCTGCGCCAGGCTGCTTGCCCCCGGAGCGGCCGCAGCGACCGATCCCGGCTGCGCTGCACGCCCGTCAGCGCCGGTAGCCCGGCGGCGGGCCGTGCTGGCGGATCGCCTCCACCACTTCCTGGTGCATGCGCTCCTCGCGCTTCATGCGCACCGCAATCAGTGCGTGAACCGAAGGCACGAACAGCAGCGGATGGAACAACATCCCCAGCACCAGACAGACCACCAGCAGGATGACATTGAACACCGCCGACAAGGGCTGGCCGTTCACCAGCAAGCCAATCGGCGGCAGCAGCGCAGCGAGGATGTAGATCATGGCGGACCTCCTGTGGTCACGCAGGATTTAGGAGCGCCGCCGCTATCCGCAATAGTGCTGCGATGGTAAAGCGCAAGCTCAGTTTGTTCGCCCAGGCGCCCTGCGCCGCTTTGCCAGCCGGCCAATCGAGACATCCTTGCCCAAGGAACGCCTGATCCCGCTGATCGTCGCCGCCGCGTTGTTCATGGAGAACATGGACGCGACGGTGATCGCGACCTCGCTGCCGGCGATCGCCGCCGACATCGGCACCAGCCCGCTGACGCTGAAACTGGCGATCACCTCTTATCTGCTGTCGCTGGCGGTGTTCATTCCGGCATCGGGCTGGACCGCCGACCGCTTTGGCGCGCGCACGGTGTTTTCAGCGGCGATCGCGGTGTTCATGGTCGGCTCGATCGGCTGCGCGCTGTCGCACTCGATCACCGACTTTGTCGCGGCGCGCGTGCTGCAAGGGCTCGGCGGCGCGATGATGACGCCGGTCGGGCGCCTGGTGCTGCTGCGCTCGATCGACAAAAGCGCGCTGGTCGGCGCGATGGCGTGGATGACGGTGCCGGCGCTGATCGGCCCGGTGATCGGGCCGCCGCTTGGCGGCTTCATCACCACTTATTTCTCCTGGCACTGGATCTTTCTGATCAACATCCCGATTGGCCTGGTCGGCATCGTGCTGGCGCAGCGCTACATCGATCCGATCCGCAGCGACGCGCCCGAGCCGTTCGACCTGTATGGCATGATACTGGCCGGCATCGGGCTCGCCGGCATCGCGTTCGGCTTCTCGGTCGCCGGACTGAACATGCTGCCCTGGCCGGTGGTGGTGGCGCTGATCGGCACCGGCTGCATCGCGATGACGCTCTATGTGCTGCACGCCCGCAAGACCGCATCGCCGGTGCTGGATTTCTCGCTGCTGCGACTGGCGACGCTGCGCGCCAGCATCATCGGCGGCTTCGTGTTCCGGATCGGGATCGGCGCGCTGCCGTTCCTGCTGCCACTCTTGATGCAGATCGGCTTCGGGCTGACGCCGTTTCAATCCGGCCTCGTCACCTTCGCCTCCTCCGCGGGCGCAATGAGCATGAAGCCGCTGGCGGCGCGCATCATCCGCACGTTCGGTTTTCGTAACATCATGATTATCAACGCGGTGGTCAGTTCGCTGTTTCTGGCCGCCTGCGCGCTGTTCACGCCATCAACACCGATGCTGCTGATCATGCTGATCTTGCTGGTCGGCGGCTTCTTCCGCTCGTTGCAGTTCACCGCGATCAACACCGTGGCCTATGCCGAAGTCGAGACCGCGAAGATGAGCCGCGCCACCACGCTGGTCAGCGTCAATCAGCAACTGGCGATCTCGACCGGGGTCGCGGTCGGCGCGCTGTGCGTCGAAACCACCATGCAATGGCGCGGACTGACCGAGCTGTCGGTCGAAGCCTTCGCGCCAGCCTTTGTGGTGGTGGCGGTGCTGTCGGCGCTGTCGGCCTATTTCTTCTGGAAACTGCCGGACGACGCCGGCCACGAGATCTCCGGACGCAAGGCGATGGAGATTTCCAGCCGCAAGGGCGCGGCACAGGCGGCGGAAAAGGCCGCCAACGAAACCACGCCGGACACCCGCGATCAGCGGCTATAGGCCAATCGCGTTCGAGCAACTGCACCACCTGCTACTGGCGGCGCAACCAACGCGCTGCGCCCCGCGAACTAATTCGCAGCAGCGCCGTCCTGACCTGACGCACCGACAAGCGCGCCGCTTTCGCGCGCCGTCATGCGACGCGCTGCGCGCGCACCAAAATCCGCTGCGCTGTCCGAGCTATGAGCCGGATGATGGGCCGAAAATAGTCAGCTTTCCCGCGGTGATGCGAGGTCTCTTGCAACGCCTAGATTCGGTTCGGGCTAGTCGGCCCGTTCGAACACGGCGAGGCTTTGGTCATGCGAACGCGGCGACCTTTGTGTGATCGAGCTACTTGTCTGAATGCCCCGCCTCATCGTCGATTCGCACCGCCAGCCTCAGCACACTTCGGCAGGTCGGGCATCGAAAATGCGGCACATCGAAGCTTCCATTCGCGTGCTCAACTTCTACGAGTTCGCGATCTACGCCACACGACCGGCACATCGGAGTCGGAATATCCATTGCTGCACCGATTCGCTCTCTCGAATAGACTAAGCCTATGAGGAGTTTATTCCGGCCGTTTGTACCTAATTACCTCAGCTAATATTTTGCTGTGAATCAAGTGATTGCAACCAGCTCCCACTTGAAAATTCTGCACAACACGATTGGGCGACAAGCCCGTGAATCTATGTATCCAGCAGGTCTTCCAGCCGGGGCGCGCGGCCGTCACCGCGGTAACCGATCGCCAGCACGTAGCGCTCGGAGGAGTCTTTGCGGCTGGCTTCCGGCTTGACGTGTTTGACGGTGGCGAAGTCGCGCTTGAGCTGCGCCATCAGCGTGGCATCGGCGCCGCTCTGAAATACCTTGGCCAGGAACGTGCCGCCCTGCTTCAGCACTTCAGAGGCGAATGCCGCGGCGTCTTCCACCAGGCCGACGATGCGCAGCTGATCAGTCTTGCGATGGCCGGTGGTGTTGGCCGCCATGTCGGACATCACCACATCGACCTTGCCGCCGATCATCTCAAGCAGCCGGTCGGGCGCATCCTGGCTGAGGAAATCGAGCTGGGCGAATTCGACGCCGGGGATTTCCGGCATTTCCAGCAGGTCGATCGCCACCACCTTGCCCTTGCCCTCGGCCGCGCCGACCCGCTTGGCGGCGATCTGGCTCCAGCCGCCCGGCGCCGCGCCGAGATCGACCACCACCCCGCCCGGCTTCAGGAAGCGGTGCTTGTCGTCGATTTCCAGGAGCTTGTACGCGGCACGCGAGCGATAGCCGTCGCGCTTGGCCTGCGCCACATAGGGGTCGTTGAGCTGGCGTTCCAACCAGAGCTTCGACGACAATTTCAGTCTGCCACCGCTTTTGACGGTGACGCGCATCCGTCCGGTGCTGTCTTTGGCCATGTCCGCTGCTTGCCTTTGAGATCAGGGCGAGCTGTAGCACAGCGCGGCCGGCGCTGCGAAGGCTACGCCACCGCGATCGCGCCGTCCTCACGCATCATCTGCACCAGCATGCCCTCGCGCAGCCCGCGATCGGCGACCCGCAGCCGCGGCAGCGGGAAACTGCGGCGGATGGCGTCCAGGATCGCACAGCCGGCCAGCACCAGGTCGGCGCGCTCGACGCCGATGCAATGGTTGCTGGCGCGGTCGTGGTAGCTCATGGCGTGCAGCTTGGCGATGGTGTCGGTCAGCTCGAGGTCGCTGAGCCAGATGCCATCGACCCGGCGCCGGTCATAGCGCGACAGATCGAGATAGATGCCGGCCAGCGTGGTGACGGTGCCGGAGGTGCCGAGCAGATGCAGCCCGGCGAGATCCTCGCCATGCTGCGCCGCGAACGGCGCGACATGGGTGGTGACCTCGCGCACCATGGCGTCATAGGTCTGGTCCGACACCACCTTGCCGCCGAAATGCTCGGCCAGCGTGACGACGCCGAGCGGGATCGACATCCAGCCCCTGATATGCGGCGTGCCGCGGTCGTCGCGCTCGATCCGCACCAATTCGCTCGAGCCGCCGCCAATGTCGAACAGCACCGCGCCCCGACCTTGCGGATCGATCAGCGGCGCACAGCCGAGCACCGCCAGCTGGGCTTCGGTGCGGCGGTCGATCACTTCCAGCCGGATGCCGGTGGCGTTTTCGACCTGATCGAGAAAATGGTCGGCGTTGGCGGCGGCGCGGCACGCTTCAGTGGCGATCAGCCGCAGCCGCTTGGCGTTGCGAGCCTGGATTTTTTCGCTACAGACCGACAGCGCCGAGATCGCCCGGCTGATCGCGGCCTCGCTGATCCGGCCGCTGCTGCTCACCCCTTCGCCGAGGCGAATGATGCGCGAGAACGAGTCGACCACGCGAAAGCCGTCGCCGACGCAAGGTCGTGCGATCAGCAGCCGGCAATTATTGGTGCCGAGGTCGAGCGCAGCGTAGACGCCGTCATGCGTGTGCGACGCATGGCCGTGCGGCATCACCGCCTCGCCGTCAGCGGCAAGGTCTCGCAGCGGATCCCGCGTCGTCAAGGCGACGCGGTCCCGCGTTTCATGTTTCATACGATCGATCTTTCCGCGGTCCGCGAGGACCGACGTGGAACTCATTTAGAGAAACTTTAGCAGCGCAGCCCTGCGGCGCAAGGTATCCGGGCAAGGGTTTTTCGCGGACCCGGCGCCCGGAGCCGGTTGCACTGCAGTATCGCGCGCGTTCCGCGGCGGCGGCGCTGTGGCCCCCGCCGCGGTCGGCGCCAAATGATCCGATCGTTACTCTTCGGCGAAGCTCGGCTCGGCGGCGGCGGCAGCGGCCGGCTGCGGACCGCGGCCGATGCCGACGATGATGAACAGCGCGCCGATCAGCGAGATGTTTTTCAGCGCGTGCAGCAGGGTGTTGGCGCCTTCCGGCCCGGTCTGGTTCCAGAACGGATGCTGCAGATAGGTCATGCCGACCATGTACAGGATCAGCAGCAGCGCGAAGTAGCGCGCGCCGACATTGAGGCCGATCATCACCCCGCACAGCAGTTCGGTGGCGCCGGCGGCGATCGCCAGCATTTTGGCCATCGGCATGCCGGCCATCGTCTCGAGTTCGGTGGTGTAGCTGGTCAGGAACTCGGGGATCGCGATTTTGGCCATCAGCTCGGAGGTCGCGGTCAGATCGAGCAGTTTGAACGCGCCCGAAACGATGAACAGCACCGCGAACAGAAAACGTCCAAAACTGATGACGGCAAGCATGGTCGACCCCATGAGACGGCAGATGCGCCAAACGATGCGCCCGGAGTATGAGCGCTCCCCAAGCGCATTTCAAACGATCTGCAGCCGTCATCCCCTGCCGCAACGGCGCGGTCGATTACCACTTGGGCAATCACCGCGCCGGCAACAGTATTTCCGCGCTCAGCCGAACATGTTCGGCTGATGACGCCCGGCCCGCTCCTGTGCTTCCACGACCGCGACCGCGGTCATGTTGAGGATGCCGCGCGGCGATACCGAAGGCGTCAGAATATGCGCCGGCCGTGCCGGGCCGATCAGGATCGGGCCGACCGGCAACGCATCGCCCAGCACCTTGATCATCTGATAGGCGACGTTGGCGGTATCGAGATTGGGCATGATCAGCACGTTGGCGCCGCCTTCCAGCCGCGAATGCGGCAGGATCATCTCGCGCGCCCGCTGGACCAGCGCCGAATCGCCCTGCATCTCGCCGTCGGCCTCGATCTCCGGATGGCGCTCCGCCAGGATCGCAGTGGCGCGCCGCATCTTCAGCGCGGACTCGGTGGTGTAGCTGCCGAAATCCGAATGCGACAGGAACGCGATCTTGGGCTTGATGTTGAAGCGCTGCACATGCACCGCCGCCAGCGCCGCGATCTCCGCCAATTCCTCCGCGGTCGGATTCGGCCGCACCTGAGTATCGGCGATGAAGATCGCGCCCTTGCTGGTGATCATCAGCGCCAGCGCGGCGTAGTCAGACACGCCAGGGCGCGAACCGATCACGTCACGGACATGACGCAGGTGATTCATGAAGCGGCCGTCGAGACCGCAGATCATCGCATCGGCTTCGCCGCGCGCCACCGCCAAAGCGGCGATCACCGTCGAGTTGGTGCGCACCACGGTGCGCGCCGCCGCGGGCGTGACCCCGGCGCGGCCGGCAATGCTGATATAGGACTGCACATAGGAGCGGTAGCGCGGATCATCCTGCGGGTTGACCAGGTCGAAATCGACGCCGGCCCGGATCGACAGGCCGGTTTTCTTGATCTGCGCCTCGACCACTGCCGGACGGCCGACCAGAATCGGCTGCGCGAGCTTTTCCTCCAGGATCACCTGGACTGCGAGCAGCACCCGCTCCTCTTCGCCGTCGGCATAAATCACCCGCATCGGCTCGGCCTTGGCCTTGGCGAACAGCGGCTTCATCACCAGACCCGAGCGGAACGCGAACCGTTCGAGCTGGGCGTAGTAGTCGTCGAAATTGCTGATCGGCCGGGTGGCGACACCGCTGTCCATGGCCGCACGCGCCACCGCCGGCGCGATGCGCAGGATCAGCCGCGAATCGAACGGGCTCGGGATCAGCGACCCCGGACCAAAGCCCAGGCCGCCTTCGCTATCGAACCCTGCCGAGGCAGGATCGGCCGGCGGATCGCGCGCCAGCTGGGCGATCGCCTCGACCGCGGCGATCTTCATCTCCTCATTGATCGCGGTGGCGCCGACATCGAGCGCGCCGCGGAAGATGTAAGGAAAGCACAGGACGTTGTTGACCTGGTTCGGGAAATCGGACCGGCCGGTGCAGATCATCGCGTCGGGCCGCGCCTGCCGCACCGCCTCCGGCATAATCTCCGGGGTCGGGTTGGCGAGCGCCATCACCAGCGGCTTGTCGGCCATCTCCTTGACCATGTCCGCGGACAGCACATTCGGACCGGACAGGCCGAGGAAGATGTCGGCGCCGCCGATCACTTCGGCGAGCGTGCGCTTGTCGGTTTGCTGGGCATAGACCGCCTTCCAGCGATCCATCAGCTTGGTGCGGCCTTGATAGACCACGCCTTCCAGGTCAGAGACCCAGATGTTCTTGCGGTCGGCGCCGAGCGACACCAGCAAGTTCAGGCAGGCCAGCGCCGCGGCGCCCGCCCCCGAGGCGACGATCTTCACCTCGCTGAGCTTCTTGCCCTTGAGCAGCAGCGCATTCTTGACCGCCGCGCCGACGATGATCGCCGTGCCATGCTGATCGTCATGGAACACCGGGATCTTCATACGCTCTTTGAGCTGCGCTTCGATTTCGAAGCACTCCGGCCCCTTGATGTCCTCAAGATTGATGCCGCCAAAAGTCGGCTCCAGCGCGGCCACGGTCTCGACCACGCGCTCGACGGTGTCGGCGTTCAGCTCGATATCGAATACGTCGATGTCGGCGAATTTCTTGAAAAGGACCGCCTTGCCTTCCATCACCGGCTTGGCGGCGAGCGGCCCGATATTGCCGAGCCCGAGGACGGCGGTGCCGTTGGTGACCACGGCGACCAGATTGCCGCGGACGGTGTAGTTGGCTGCTTGGCCGGGATCGGCCGAAATGGCGTTGCAGGCGGCGGCGACGCCGGGGGTGTAGGCCAGGGCCAGATCGCGCTGGTTGGCCAGCGGCTTGACGGCCCTGATTTCGAGTTTTCCTGGCCGCGGCTGGCGGTGATACCACAGAGCCGCGGCTTGCAGATCTTCAGTCGTTTTAGATGACGCCATGCATTCTCCCGGCTCGAGCGGGCCGGTTCTGAGCGCTCAGAACCGCGGCTCTTTCGATTTTGCTTGGAGGCGCCTTCCGTGGAAGACGCCAGTTTCGGCGTCAGATCGTCGATCCAGCGCGCGCTTTGAGTCGTCAGTCTTCCTGCAAATTGAGCCGGATGTGCAGCTCACGCAACTGCTTCGCAGTGACCTGCGACGGGGCGCCCATCAGCAGGTCTTCGGCGCGCTGATTCATCGGGAACAGCGAAATCTCGCGCAGATTGTTGGTGCCACACAGCAGCATCACGATGCGGTCGACGCCGGCCGCCATGCCGCCATGGGGCGGAGCGCCATACTGGAAGGCGCGGTACATGCCGCCGAACCGGTCGACCACTTCCTGCTCGCCATAACCGGCGATCTCGAACGCCTTCACCATCGCTTCGGGGCGATGATTGCGGATGCCGCCCGAGGCGATCTCATAGCCGTTACAGGTGATGTCGTACTGGAACGCCTTGATGGTCAGCGGGTCCTGCGTCACCAGCGCTTCCATGCCGCCCTGCGGCATCGAGAACGGGTTGTGCGAGAAATCGACCTTCTTGTCGTCCTCGTTGTACTCGTACATCGGGAAGTCGACCACCCAGGCGAGCGCGAACTGGTCCTTGTCGACCAGATTGAGCTCCTCACCGACCCGGGTGCGCGCCATGCCGGCAAAGCGCACGAATTTGGCCGGATCACCAGCCACGAAGAACGCCGCGTCGCCGGCATTCATGCCGAGCTGCTGGCGGATCGCCTCGGTGCGCTCCGGACCGATATTGTTGGCCAGGGGGCCTGCGCCCTCATTGCCCTCGCGCCACATGATGTAGCCAAGGCCCGGCTGGCCTTCGCCCTGCGCCCAGGAATTCATGCGGTCGCAGAACGCGCGGGAGCCGCCGCCCTTGCCCGGGATCGCCCAGACCTGGTTGCGCGGCTCTTCGAGCATGCGCGCGAACACCTTGAAGCCCGAGCCGCGGAAGTGCTCGGAGACGTCCTGCATCTCGATCGGGTTGCGCAGATCCGGCTTGTCGGAGCCGTATTTCTGCATCGCCTCGGCGAACGGAATGCGCGGCCAGTTGGTGTTGACGCGCTTGCCCTTGGCGAACTCCTCGAACACCCCGGTGATCACCGGCTCCATGGCCGCAAAGATGTCGTCCTGGGTGACGAAGCTCATCTCGACGTCGAGCTGGTAGAACTCGCCCGGCAGCCGGTCGGCGCGCGGGTCTTCGTCACGGAAGCACGGCGCGATCTGGAAGTAGCGATCGAAGCCGGACATCATCAAGAGCTGCTTGTACTGCTGCGGCGCCTGCGGCAGCGCGTAGAACTTGCCCGGATGGATGCGGCTCGGCACCAGGAAGTCGCGCGCGCCTTCCGGCGACGACGCGGTCAGAATCGGGGTCTGGAATTCGAAGAAGCCCTGCTCCTTCATGCGCCGCCGCATCGAATCGATGATGGCGCCGCGGGTCATGATGTTCTGGTGCAGCTTTTCGCGGCGCAGGTCGAGGAAGCGGTATTTGAGGCGGATATCCTCGGGATATTCCTGCTCGCCGAACACCGGCAGCGGCAATTCGCCGGCCGGGCCCAGCACCTCGATCTCGGTGATGAACAATTCGATCTTGCCGGTCGGCAGATCGTCATTGTCGGTGCCTTCCGGACGGCGGCGCACCCGGCCGTCAACCCGCACCACCCATTCGGCGCGCAGCTTCTCGGCATCCTTGAACGCCGGCGAATCGGGGTCGGCGACGCATTGCGTCAGGCCGTAATGGTCGCGCAGGTCGATGAACAGCACGCCGCCATGGTCGCGGATGCGGTGGCACCAGCCGGACAGACGAACGGTCTGATCGATATGGCTTTCGCGGAGCGCGCCGCAGGTGTGGGATCGATAGCGATGCATCATGGGTCTCGGAAAGCCGTCGGTGAAGGAACAGGGAGTTCTGTGAGAGCGACAGGGTTTACCCGAGCAAAACCGGGGCGGCAACCGCATGCACGCAATGCAGCCACTATTCGCTTCCCGGCGCGGCGCCGGCGGCCGGCACGGTTGCCATTGCCGCTTGCGGCCCCCATCTCCTGATCAATGAGCGCGCATTTCCGGTTCGACAACAGCTATGCCACCCTGCCCGCGGCGTTTTTCGCCAGGGTGACCCCCGCCGTGGTGCCCGCACCGCGGCTGATCAAACTGAACCGGACGCTGGCCGCCGAGCTGCAGCTCGACCCGGACCGGCTCGACGGCCCCGAAGGCGCGCTGATCTTTTCTGGCCAAAAGCTGCCGGACGGCGCCGAGCCAATCGCGATGGCCTATGCCGGCCACCAGTTCGGCCAGTTCGTGCCGCAGCTCGGCGACGGCCGCGCCATCCTGCTTGGCGAATTGATCGATCGTCATGGCCAACGTCGCGACATCCAGCTCAAGGGCTCGGGCCGCACGCCCTTTTCCAGAAGCGGCGACGGCCGCGCCGCGCTCGGCCCGGTGCTGCGCGAGTATATTGTCAGCGAGGCGATGGCCGCGCTCGGCATCCCGACCACCAGGGCGCTGGCCGCGGTGCTGACCGGCGACACCGTGATCCGCGAAGCGCTGCTGCCCGGCGCGGTGCTGACCCGGGTGGCGTCCAGCCATATCCGGGTCGGGACCTTCCAATATTTCGCGGCGCGCGGTGACCACGACGCCGTCAAGGCGCTCGCCGACCATGTGATCGAGCGCCATTATCCCAGCATTGCCAATGCGGAAAACAAATATCTTGCGCTATTAGATGAAGTCGTGACCCGGCAAGCCGAGCTGATCCCGCGCTGGCTGCTGGTCGGCTTCATCCATGGCGTGATGAACACCGACAACACCTCGATCGCCGGCGAGACCATCGATTACGGTCCGTGCGCCTTCATGGACGCCTACCACCCCGGCACGGTGTTTTCCTCGATTGACCAGATGGGCCGCTATGCGTTCGGCAACCAGCCGCAGATCGCGCTGTGGAATCTGGCGCGGCTCGCGGAATGCCTGGTGCCACTGCTGGCGCCGCAACAGGATCAGGCGATCGCCGAGGCTCAGTCCGTGCTGGGGCGGTTTTCGGCGCGCTTCAACGCCGCCTATGACACCGGCCTGCGCCGCAAGCTCGGGCTGTTCACCGAACGGGGCGAGGACAAGGCGCTGATCCAGGACCTGCTCGCGCTGATGGCCACCCATCAGGCCGACTTCACCCTGACCTTCCGGGCGCTGTGCGCCGACGCGGACGATCCCGACCTCGATACCACCAGCGCGCAGTTTCTCGATCGTGACGCCTATCGCGCCTGGGCGGCGCGTTGGCGGGCCCGGCTGGCGCTTGAGCCGGAACACGCCGCCACCCGCCCCGCGGCGATGCGCGCGGTCAACCCGGCCTTCATCCCGCGCAACCACCGGGTTCAGGCGGTGATCGATGCCGGGCTCGAAGGTGACTTCGCACCGTTCGAGGAATTGTTGACGGTGCTTGCGCACCCCTTTGACGATCAACCGCAATTTGCCCGCTACGCCGAGCCGCCGCTCGCCCATGAACGGGTGCTGCAGACCTTCTGCGGAACTTGATCGCTGCCGGACGAGGCGTCTAAGATTTCACATCCGCACGACTCATTCGCGAAAGTGGCTTGACATAACAGCGCTTTCGGCAGAACGCCGGCGACCTAGCGTTATGGACAATCCATGAATTTCATCACCACCACCGAGCAGCTCGCCGCCGCCTGCACCCGCCTCGCCTCGTTTCCGGTCATCACGGTCGATACCGAATTCCTGCGGGAGACCACCTATTACCCGCTGCTGTGCGTGGTGCAGCTGGCCAGCGCCGATGAGGCGGTGGTGGTCGACGCGCTGGCGCCCGGCATCGACCTCAAGCCGTTTTTCGAGCTGATGGCCAATGACCAGGTGCTCAAGGTGTTTCATGCCGCCCGGCAGGACATCGAAATCGTCTGGCACCGCGCCGGCATCCTGCCGCACCCGATCTTCGACACCCAGGTCGCCGCGATGGTGCTTGGGTATGGCGACTCGATCGCCTATGACCAGCTGGTCGAGCGCATCACCGGACACCGACCGGACAAGACCCACCGCTTCACCGACTGGTCGCGGCGGCCGCTCACCGAGGAGCAGCTGCATTACGCGGTGTCGGACGTCACCCATCTGCGCGACGTGTTCGCGGCGCTTGATGCCGACTTGAAGAAGCGCGGCCGCAGCGACTGGGTCAGCGAGGAAATGGAGATCCTGACCTCGCCCAAAACCTATGATTTCCACCCGGAGCGGGCCTGGGAGCGGCTGAAGACCAGGGTGCGCAAGCCGCGCGAGCTGGCGGTGCTGATGGAGGTCGCGGCCTGGCGCGAGCAGGAAGCGCAAAGCCGCGACGTGCCGCGCAACCGGATCGTCAAGGACGAATCGATCGGCGACATCGCGGTCCATGCCCCGACCTCGCTGGAGCGGCTCGCCAATCTGCGCTCGCTGCCCAAGGGTTTTGAGCGCTCGAAATGGGGAGCCGACGTGGTGGCGGCGGTGCAGCGTGGCCTCGCCCGCGACCCGCAGACGCTGCCCAAGATCGAAAAGCCGCGCAACAACGGCAATGGCGCCGCGATCGTCGAGCTTCTGAAGGTGCTGCTGCGCATGACCTCCGAGCGCCATGCGGTGGCCAGCAAGGTGATCGCCACCGTCGATGACCTCGAACAGATCGCGGCCGACGACAATGCCGATGTCGGCGCGCTGCAGGGCTGGCGACGGGAATTGTTCGGCGAAGCGGCGCTGGCGCTCAAGCACGGCCGGCTGGCGCTGGCGATCGACAAGGGCAAGGTGGTGCGGGTCGACCGCGAGGACTGATGTCAGCCACGCGGCGGCGTGGCTCACGGCCGCGCCAGCCTGAGCGCCCTGTCCTCTTTAACGCAGCACGATGGCGCCGGAGCACCCGACCAGCCGCGCCAATTGCTTGAACCGGCTGCCGACCCGATCGGCCACGAGGTCAACCAACTTGTGGTCGAACAGCAGCGTCAGCTTGCTGCCATCGCTGGAGAAATGGGTGGCCGGCAACACACCGGGACGCGCCGCCGAGATCAGATGGGCGACCCGGAATGCGGCGCCCAGCAGCCGCGCCCGCTCATCCATCGCCGGGGTCACCATGGCCCGCACCTTTTCCGGCGGCGGATTTTCGGCGGACAGGCCAGCGTAGCGATAGAACACCGCCAACGCCAGGAAGGCGCGGCCTTGATGGCTGACGCCGCCGAAATTGCCGTTCACGATCAGATTGAGGGTCTGCTCACCGCGATAATCCGGGTGGCCGCGCCAGCCGATATCGGACAACAGGCAGGCGACCCGGCGCAGCCGCCGTTCCTCCGCATCCTCCTGCTGCTTGGTGACGCGCATGAAGCGATCGCTCCAATCGATCAGCTCCTCGGCGTGCAGCGCCGAGCGCGACAGCAGCAGATTGAGATTTTGCGCGGCGCAGGCCAGCCCGTCCTTGGCGCGCTCCTCGGCCGGCAGCAGTTCATACAGCAAGCCTTCGCGCACGCCGAAGGTCGAGAACACGATGGTTTTCGGCTGGGCGATGCGGATGATGTGCTCCATCACCAGCGCCGCATAACTCAGCAGCGGCCTCCGGGCATCGGCAATGGCCTCGACATCGGCCAGCACATTGGCGGCCGCATAGCGGCGCACGCGGCGCACGAAACCGAGCGCTTCATTGGCCGGTATCGAATAGCCGTGCATCACCTTGAGCGGATATTCGCTTTGAATGATGTGCAGCCGCGCCAGCGCGCGCCAGGTGCCGCCGACCGCGTAAAAGGTCCGCCCGCGCACCGCCATCAATGGTTCGACATTGAGCAGCGCCTCCGAGACGATGCGCTGCGCGCGTTTCAAGGATTTTTGCGAGGCGTCCTGCAACGCCAGCGTGCCGAGCGGCAGCGTCACGCCTTTGCCGAGCCTGCCGCGGCGCACGTCGATCAATTCCAGCGAACCACCGCCAAGGTCGCCGACCACGCCGTCCGGCTGATGGACCCCGGCGACCACGCCGAGCGCCGATAGCCGCGCCTCGCGTTCGCCGGACAGCACCTGGATCGACGCCCCACAAATTCGTTCGGCGCGGGCGATGAAATCGGGGCCGTTGCTGGCGTCGCGGCAGGCGGCGGTGGCGATGGCATGGACCTCGCCGACCTTCATCACCCGGATCAGCGCCCGAAAGCGCTTCAGCGCCGACAGCGCCTTTTCGACCGCATCGTCGGCCAATAGTCCGGTGGACTGCACCTCACGGCCCAGGCCACAGGACGATTTTTCGTTGAACAGGGTGACCAGGCTGCGCGCCATCGCCTGGTACACGACCAGTCGAACCGAGTTCGAGCCGATATCGATGACGGCGACGCTCGGGTCGCGCCGGGGTCGCTTGGCCGTCACCACGCAACAACCCTAGTTCGATTGCTGGCGCTCCGCCTTGCGGGTGAGCCGGCGAGGTGAGGATTCCTTGAGCGACTTCCCACGGCCAGACAAACTCGGATTGGTCATGAAATATTTATGGACGTTGAAAGGCTCCTCACCTTTCGCGGCCTTCATACGCGTAGACGATCCGTCCGGCAACAACTGCCAGCTCTGCTCGTTATCCTTCAGGTTCGCGACCATGATCTGTTCCAGCACCTGCTGATGCACGGTCGGGTTGAGCATCGGGCACAGGACTTCCACGCGGCGATCGAGGTTGCGGGGCATCATGTCGGCGGACGAGATATAGACCGCGGCCTTCGGCGACGGCAGGCCATGGCCCATGCCGAAGCAATAGACGCGGCCATGCTCCAGGAACCGGCCGATGATCGATTTCACGCGGATGTTTTCGGACAATCCGCGCACACCGGGCCGCAGGCAGCAGATGCCGCGCACCACCAGCTCGATCGCGACGCCGGCCTTGGAGGCGTCATAGAGCGCGTCGATGATCTCGGGATCGACCAGCGAATTCATCTTCAGCCAGATCGCCGCCGGCTTGCCCTGGCGCGCAAACTCGGTCTCGCCGCGGATGTGATCGAGCATGGTTTTGCGCAGCGTGATCGGCGACACCGCCATCTTCTCGATGTCGCTCGGCTCGGCATAGCCGGTGATGAAATTGAACACCCGCGCCACGTCACGGCCGATGATCGGGTCGGAGGTGAAGAACGACAGGTCGGTGTACACGCGCGCGGTGACCGGGTGATAGTTGCCGGTGCCGGTGTGCACATAGGTGGTCAGACCGGCGCCCTCGCGGCGCACCACCAGCGACAGCTTGGCATGGGTCTTCAGCTCCAGGAAGCCATAGACCACCTGCACGCCGGCGCGTTCCAGATCGCGCGCCCAGCGGATATTGGCCTCTTCGTCAAAGCGCGCCTTTAGCTCGATCAGCGCCGTCACCGACTTGCCGGCCTCGGCGGCCTCCGCCAGCGCCTTGACGATCGGCGAGTTGTTGGAGGTGCGGTACAGCGTCTGCTTGATCGCCACCACATCGGGATCGCGCGCCGCCTGCTGCAGAAACTGCACCACCACGTCGAACGATTCATAGGGATGGTGGACGATCAGGTCTTTCTTGCGGATGGCCGCAAAGACATCGCCGCCATGGTCACGCACCCGCTCCGGATGGCGCGGCACATAGGGCGGAAACTCCAGATCGGGCCGGTCGAGCCGCGTCAGTTGCGACAGCTCGTTCATGGCCAGCACGCCGTCGACCAGGATCACCTCGTCGTCCGACGCCGCCAACGCGTTTTGCACAAAACCGCGTAGTTCCTCCGGCATCGACGCCTCGATCTCGAGCCGGATCACCGAACCATGGCGGCGGCGCTTGAGCGCAGTCTCGAACAGCCGCACCAGATCTTCGGCTTCTTCTTCGATTTCCAGTTCGGAATCGCGGATCACGCGGAACGCGCCCTGCCCCTTGACCACATAGCCTGGGAACAACTGGCCGATGAACAGCGAGGTCGCCTGCTCCAAAGTGATCAGCCGCACTTCCTTGCCGGTCGAGGGCAGCCGGATGAAGCGGTCGATCTTGCTCGGCATACGGATCAGCGCGTTCATCGGCTTGCCGTCCGACAGCCGCGCCAATTGCAGCGCAATGGTGAAGCCGAGGCTGGCGATGAACGGGAACGGATGCGCCGGGTCGATCGCCAGCGGCGTCAGCAGCGGAAACACGTTGCGCAGGAAATAGTCCGAAATCCAATCGTGTTCGGCCTGGCTGACATCGCGGCCGTCGAGCAGCACGATGCCGACTTCGCTCAGCATGCCGCGCAGATGACGCCAGATCACCTGCTGATCATGGCCGAGCCGCGACACCGCCTCGTTGATCAACACCAGTTGTTCGGCCGGGGTCAGCCCGTCCGGGCTGCGCTCGATGATGCCCTCGCGCACCTGCGCCTTGATGCCGGCGACGCGCACCATGAAGAATTCGTCGAGGTTGTTGGCCGAGATCGACAGAAACCGCACCCGCTCCAGCCCCGGATGCTGCGGGTTGACCGCCTCCTCGAGCACGCGGCGATTGAAGTGCAGCCACGACAACTCGCGATTGATGAAGCGTTCCGGGCCCGAGGCGACCACCGAGGCGGGCTCGACCTCACCGTTCTTTTCCTCAATCGCGATCGCTTGCTGCTGCAAATTCATGAAGTCCCAATCCTGGTCAGGAGCGCACACGGCGGCCGCGCTCGGCTGCGGACCATGGCCGATTGATGTGACAGTTTTCCGACATTGGGGGCCCGGCGCGAGCCGGCGTCAAGCCGCAACCTGCGGGTCATGTTGCCGCGACGGCCTGAAGTTGACTTACAGGTCGCGAAACAGTTCCGCGGCCAGCGCCCGGGTCACCGGGCGGGCCAGGCGCAGCGCCTCGGTGTCGAGCCGTTCCACCGCCTGTTTGGCGGCCACGAATGAGCGGTCGATTCGGTTGGCGAGATAATTGACCAGCGCCTCATCCACCGACATCTGCCGGTCGGCGCAGAATTTGACGATCAACGCCCGGAACAGCGCGTCATCCGGCGGCAGCAATTCAACCACCGGCACCGCCCGCAGCCGCGAGCGCAGGTCGCGCAGCTCGATCTCGAACGCGCATGGCGCGATCCGCGCGGTGATCAGCACATAGGCTTGATCCTCGCGCGCCATGTTCATCAGGTGAAACAGCGCGCGTTCGTCAAAACTGCCGGGCGCGAGATCCTCGACCACCACCGCCCCGGTGGCGAGCGCGGCGGGCACCGCCGCGGAATTAAGCGCATGGGCCGCCACCGAACGGGCCCCCGCCTGCTCGGCCCAGATCGCCGCCAGATGGCTCTTGCCGGAGCCTTCCGGGCCGCACAGCAGCATGACGCGGTTCGGCCAGTCGGGCCAGCGATCGATCAGCGCCAGCGCCGCCGCATTGCTCGGGCCTTCCAGAAAATCGTCGCGCGACAGGCTTTCAGTATGCGGCAGCGCCAACGCCAATTGTCGAGGTTCAACGCGGCCCACGCGGTTACTCCCTGCCTCGCCGAACAGTCCAGACGGTCTGCGCCCGCAATCCAGCACTCAATGGCCGCGTTCGCCGGTCCCCATGTGCCGCGTCCACTCCACGAGATAGAGGGACACCGAAAGCAAGGTCAAGACTGCGACGATGCCCATCAGAATGAGATCGTAAGGCTCCCAGGCGAAGCCGAATGCCAGCGCCGCCAGCACCACGGCCGCAAAGGTGACCTGCGCCACCGTGTTGAGCTTGGACACCATCAACGGCTTCATCGGGACCGGCTTGCCCAGCACCCAGGACACGATCACCGCGCCGACGATCATGATGTCGCGCGATACCACCAGGATCACGATCCAGCGTGGCACCGCGCCCCAGATGCCGAGCGCGACATAGATCGACACCAGCAGCGCCTTGTCGGCGAGTGGATCGAGCATGGCCCCGAGCTCGCTCGCCATGTTGAAACGCTTGGCAAGGAAGCCATCGACGGCGTCGCTGATTCCGGCAATCACGAAAACCGCAAATGCGATTTCCATCTCATTGGAGGCGATCGCCCACACGATGACGGGCACCAGCAGAATTCGGATCAGCGTGATGACGTTGGGGATGCTCATCAGACGATCCCGGACTGCGTTGCGCTCACGTCCCCCCACTTCAGCTTTGGCAACCTGGACTGGCATACTGTCTCTTATCTATGCAGCCCGCTGATGCGAGCCATTGCACGTCGGCAGAATCCGACGTAACCACCCCAAAAAGCAAGCCCCTCGCGCCGCGAGGGTTCCTACCGGCATTGCGTAAGCGTCTCTTGAACGAAGTCGAGCGATATTTTCGTAGCCGGACGAAAGTCGCTTACCGCTACTGCACCAGGAAATGGTCATGACCGAGAAGAAGAACGGCCTCACCTATGCCGATGCCGGCGTCGATATCGATGCAGGCAACCGCTTGGTCGATATGATCAAACCGCTGGTGCGCGCCACCGCGCGGCCGGGCGCCGACGCCGAGATCGGCGGCTTTGGCGGCCTGTTTGACCTCAAGGCGGCCGGCTTCAAGGACCCGGTTCTGGTGGCCGCCACCGACGGGGTTGGTACGAAAGTTAAAATTGCCATCGAGGCCAAGCTGCATGCCGGGATCGGCATCGACCTCGTCGCGATGTCGGTCAACGATCTGGTGGTCCAGGGCGCTGAGCCGTTGTTCTTCCTGGACTATTTCGCCTGCGGCCGGCTCGACCCGGAAGCGACGGCGGCGATCGTCGCCGGGGTCGCCGAGGCGTGCCGGGAATCCGGCTGCGCGCTGATCGGCGGCGAAACCGCTGAAATGCCAGGGCTTTACAAGGACGGCGACTATGACCTCGCCGGTTTTGCGGTCGGCGCGGCCGAGCGCGGCACGCTGCTGCCGACCAAAGACATCGCGGTCGGCGACGCCGTGATCGGCCTTTCGTCGTCCGGCGTGCATTCCAACGGCTTCTCGCTGGTGCGCAAGATCGTCGAGCGCTCCGGGCTTGGCTGGGATGCCAATGCGCCGTTCTCGCCGGTGATGACGCTGGGCGGCGCGCTGCTGGCGCCGACCAAGCTCTATGTGAAGTCGTGCCTGCGCGCGATCCGCGAGACCGGCGCGGTCAAGGCGCTGGCCCATATCACTGGCGGCGGCTTCACCGACAACATTCCGCGTGTGCTGCCGCCCGGGCTCGGCGTCGGCATCGATCTGCCGCGGCTGCCGGTGCTGCCGGTGTTCAAATGGCTGGCCGAACAAGGCGATATCGACGAGCTGGAAATGCTACGCACCTTCAATTGCGGCATCGGCATGGTGATAATCGTCAAGGCCGAGGCGGTCGAACAGATCAGCGCGGTGCTCACCGAGGCCGGCGAGACGGTGTCGGTGCTCGGCCAGGTGATCGAGGCCG
Source organism: Rhodopseudomonas faecalis (assembly GCF_003217325.1). Classification (GTDB taxonomy): domain Bacteria; phylum Pseudomonadota; class Alphaproteobacteria; order Rhizobiales; family Xanthobacteraceae; genus Rhodopseudomonas; species Rhodopseudomonas faecalis. The sequence goes on along the minus strand of NZ_QJTI01000007.1, from coordinate 140,844 downwards.
AGGGCGAGCATCGGGTGGTCTATAGCGGCCATCTCGATCTGGCGCGGTGAGTGCGATGAAGCGTCGCGTCGCCATCCTGATTTCCGGGCGCGGGTCGAACATGGCCGCGCTGATCCAAGCGGCGGCTGCCGACCAGGCATTTCCGGCCGAGATCGCGCTGGTGATCTCCAATGTCGCCGGCGCCGGGGGCTTGTCGATCGCGCAGCAGAACGGCGTGCCGACCGCGGTGGTCGAGAGCAAGCCGTTCGGCAAGGACCGCCTCGCCTTCGAGGCCAAGCTGCAGGAAGTGCTCGACGCCCATGGCATCGAGCTGATCTGCCTCGGCGGCTTCATGCGCCTGCTCACCGCCGAGTTCGTCGAGCGCTGGCATGGCCGCATTCTCAATATCCACCCCTCGCTGCTGCCGTCGTTCCCGGGGCTCGACCCGCACGGCCAGGCGCTGCGCGCCGGGGTCAAGTTGTCGGGCGCCACCGTGCATTTCGTGATCGCGGCCACCGATGCCGGGCCGATCGTGATGCAGGGCGCGGTCGAAGTGCGCCATGACGACAGCGCCGACACGCTGGCGGCGCGCGTGCTGACGCTCGAGCATCGGATTTATCCGGAAGCGCTGCGGCTGGTGGCGAGTGGCGCCGCGGTGCTGGACGGCGATTACTGCCACACCCCGAGCGCGAAACCGTGCGATGCGGTGCTGATCGCGCCGCTGCGCTGAGCGCCCTTCAACGCCCTTTTGGCTTTAGCGGATGCCGGGTGTCCCGGCATCCCGCTGCTTGCTGCACGTCGCTACTGCTGCAAGCCTATGACAGCCGCAGATTCTCGGCCGAGGTGCGGCCGCGGCTTTCCACCAACTCGTATTCGATCGGCTGGTTTTCATTGAGCGTGCTAAGGCCCGCGCGCTCGACCGCCGAGACGTGCACGAACACGTCCTTGTCGCCGGTCGTCGGCCTGATGAAGCCATAGCCCTTGGTCGGGTTGAACCACTTGACGGTGCCTTTGTGCATCGCCTGTTTCCTCCAGCGCGGATCTCGCAGGACGTGTTGAGCCGGGCCTGCGATCGGATCTCGTGCCTATTGGTCTGGCTTAAACGCGCGCCCTGGCGGCGAGCCGGCTTTCACCTCACCGCCATGACGCTCCCAACAAAAAGCGCGCCACACAGGTCGCGTGCCGCGCCACAATCGAAGGGCTGAACTCTGAGGAATGTCGGGTCGCACACGCACAGTCGAACAAGCCTAACTCCGAATGCGCATCAATTGCAGCACGGATTTACCGTTCCCGCAAGCCTCTGCAGCATGTGCCGGCCGGCATTGAGTGCCTGGCGAATTGTCGCAATCGCAAGCGGCGCAGCAGCGTGACACCCTGCCCCGCAAACGAACAACGCCGAGCCTTGCATCAGCAAGGCCCGGCGCTGCGTCAGTTCAGAACTGAAACGCGGAGAAACGCGGCGATTAGCCGACGATCTCGTTGCCCGAGAAGAACTGCGCGATTTCGATCGCGGCGGTTTCCGGAGCGTCGGAACCGTGCACCGAGTTCTCGCCGATCGACTTGGCGTGCAGCTTGCGGATGGTGCCGTCCGCCGCCTTGGACGGATCGGTGGCGCCCATCACGTCGCGATACTTGAGGACGGCGTTTTCGCCTTCCAGCACCTGCACCACCACCGGGCCGGAGATCATGAAATCGACCAGCTCACCGAAGAACGGGCGTTCCTTGTGCACGGCGTAGAAGGTCTCGGCCTGCTCGCGCGTCATGCGAATGCGCTTCTGCGCCACGATGCGCAGGCCGGCCTTCTCGATCAGGGCGTTGATGGCGCCGGTGAGGTTACGCTCGGTAGCGTCGGGCTTGAGGATCGAGAACGTGCGCTGAACAGCCATATGTGGGTCCTTACAGATGTGTGTGAGTTTGCGGGGTCGCGGGCTTATATCGGCGGGTGTGGCGAACAGCAAGGCGGCGTCGGAACCTGCCCGTGATCTGACGCAGCTGTCGCGGGCGGAATTGCCAACTCAACCGCAGCCCAATACCGCAAATTGAGGCAATCTTTACCTAATTTGCTGGATCGGCCGTTTGCCCGGAAACCGCGACGCCGGTCCGCGACTTGATAGGTCATCGATCACCTCAAAAGCGCAGCAGCCCCCATGACGACAGCAGCGACCGACCAGCCCCTCGCCGTCGACGCCCCGACCGGACGTCTGATCTGCGCCACCATCGCGACCCGGCTGCGCGACGAACTCGATGATGTGCCACTGCCGCTGCAGCTCGCCGCGCTGCTGGAACGGATGCAGCGCCACGACGGCGAGCCGCGCTGAGCTGATCCTGGGATTTCCCGTTGCGTTTGATCGCCGCTTTGGCGACAACGCCGCATGCTCGCCATCAATGACATTTCGATCCGGATCGCCGGCCGATTGCTGATCGATCAGGCTACGGTGCAGATCGCCCCCGGCTCGCGGGTCGGCTTTGTCGGCCGCAACGGCACCGGCAAATCGACGCTGTTCAAGGCCATCCGGGGCGAGCTCGCCACCGAAAGCGGCTCGATCACGCTGCCGCCGCGCTGGCAGATCGGCAGTCTCGCCCAGGAAGCGCCGAGCGGCCCGGAATCGCTGCTCGAAGTGGTGCTGCAGGCCGACACCGAGCGCCACGCGCTGCTGCGCGAAGCAGAGACCGCGCACGACCCCGATCGCATCGCCGAAATCCAGACCCGGCTCGCCGATATCGACGCCCATTCGGCGCCGGCGCGCGCCGCTGCGATTCTGAGCGGCCTTGGTTTCTCCGCGGCCGATCAGGCGCGGTCGTGCTCAGAATTTTCCGGCGGCTGGCGCATGCGAGTGGCGCTGGCGGCGACGCTGTTTGCGGCGCCCGATCTGTTGCTGCTGGACGAACCGACCAACTATCTCGACCTCGAAGGCACGCTCTGGCTTGAGGACCACCTCGCCGGCTATCCGCGCACCGTGATCGTGATCAGCCACGACCGCGATCTGTTGGAAACCTCGGTCGATCAGATCATGCACCTCGATCGCGGCAAGCTGACGCTGTATCGCGGCGGCTACTCATCGTTCGAGGAGCAGCGCGCCAGCCGTGAACTGCTCGACGCCAAGCAGGTCAAGCGCCAGGAGGCGGAACGCAAGCGGCTGCAGGATTTTGTCGATCGCTTCAAGGCCAAGGCCACCAAGGCCCGGCAGGCGCAATCGCGCGTCAAAATGCTGGAAAAGATGAAGCCGATCGCGGCGCTGGTGACCCAGGACGTGCAGGAGATTTCGTTCCCGCCGCCGGAAAAGATGCTGTCGCCGCCGATCATCGCGCTCAACAATGTCGCGATCGGCTATGACCCGGCCTCGCCGGTGCTCACCAAGGTGACGCTGCGCATCGATCATGATGATCGCATCGCGCTGCTCGGCGCCAATGGCAACGGCAAATCGACGCTGATCAAGCTGCTCGCCAACCGGCTCGAGCCGTTCTCGGGCGCGGTGACGCGCGCCGACAAGCTGTCGATCGCTTACTTCGCGCAGCACCAACTGGACGAATTGAACGAAGACGGCTCGCCTTACGATCACGTACGCCGGCTGATGCCCGATGCCCCGGAGAGCAAGGTGCGCGCGCGTGCCGGCGCGATCGGTTTTTCAGGCAAGGCGGCTGATACGCTGGTGAAAAGCCTGTCGGGCGGTGAGAAGGCGCGGCTGCTGCTCGGGCTCGCGACCTTCCACGGTCCGAACATGATCATTCTCGACGAGCCGACCAACCATCTCGATATCGACAGCCGCGCTGCGCTCGCTGAAGCGATCAATGATTTTCCCGGCGCGGTGATCATGGTGTCGCATGATCGCTATCTGATCGAAGCCTGCGCCGACCGGCTGTGGGTGGTCGCCGATGGCGCGGTCACGCCCTATGACGGCGACCTTGATGATTATCGCCGCACGGTGCTGACCACGCGCGGCTCACGCTCTGCGCCGCGCGACCGCTCCGAGCCGGCGCGCGACGCGGCACCGCGGCCGCGTGCGCCCAAGCGCGTGCCGCTGCGTCAGCAGATCGCCGCCGCCGAAGCCGAGATTGAACGGATCACCGCGATCATTGACAAGATCGATGCCGCGCTGGCACTGCCCGATCTGTTCACCGGCGATCCAAAACAGGCCGCGCAGCTGGGCACCGCGCGCACCAATGCCGAAGCGGCCCTGCGTAAAGCCGAGGATGATTGGCTGCAGGCCAGCGCCGCGTTCGACGACGCGCAGGGCTGATAGCGCCCTGCCCGCACGAGGTAGCACGTCCCAACCACCGAAATCCTGCACGGCTTCGAGAGTTTCGGTTCTGATGGAATCAGTACCGAAGCTCTCATACCAACGGAAATTGATACCAACCCATCCACATGTCATGGCCGGGCTCCGTCCCGGCCATCCACGTCTTTGATCTTGCGGCGCTTTCAAGACGTGGATGCCCGCGACATGTCGCGGGCATGGCGTATCACCAGCGAGCGCCGCTGGTATCAGCCAGCAGTGCGCTTCTTGGGCCTGCGGCCGGCGGTCGGCGTTTCGGGCTGCGGCGCGCGCTCGACTTCGGACAACCGGCCGGCCTTGAAGGTGTAGATGCCGGCGCGCGGACCAGTGTTGTAGGTCAGCACCGCGATGCGGTCGCCGCGCTCATTGCTGGACAGGTTGACATTGTTCGGGGTGCCAAGGCCGCGCGCCACGTCGCATTCGGTGTGGCCAAGCGCCACCGCGCCCATGCCCGACGAGGCCGGCGCATCTGCCGAGCCGGTGGCCTCCGTGCCGGGCGGCGTCATGCCCGGACAGGCGCCGTCGGCGCTGATCAGATCATCGGGACGGACCGGCTTATCAGGCGACAGCGGCGGCGTCTCGATCGAGACGTTTTTGACGAAGGAGCGGCCGGCGCGCGAGAACCATTCGGCATCGCGAGACAGCAGGTCGGACGAAAACATGTCCGATCCGGCGCAGCCGCCGAGCAGCGGGGCTCCGACGGCAAGCAGCAACAGGACGCGGTGCGGGCCAGGATTTAGTCGCACGGTGCGGGTCTTCCTCAAAGTGACGGAATTTGCTTCACAAACATCTGTTTAAGGCACCACCAAGGCCGCAGGCGAGCACAATTCGCACGGCTGGATTGTAACGTTAACGGCTGGCGCGGACTACTGTCGCTGTTGCCAGCGGCCGGTTTCGTCCATCTGCCGGTAGATGACCTCAAAGCCCTGCGCCTTGCTGGCGGTCCAGGCCGCTCGCGCCTGGGCGACCGCCTCATCATCATCGCCGTTGAACACCAGCACTAGGCGCTCATAGGACGCGCTGTCAGGCGGCAAACCGGCGCCGTCGATCAGAAACCGGATCTTGGCGCCGTTGGGATTGCCGTCATCGACCACCAGCAGGATCGGCTGCTGCGCGGCATCCGCCACCCGCCAGGTGGCGTGTGGCAGGAAGGAATCGTCGCGAAAGGTCCACAGATGCGAGTCGAGCGCGTCGGCCCGCTCCTCGGTGGTTGCCTGCACCACCACCCGCCAGCCGCGTTGCAGCGACTTTTCCAGCAGTGACGGCAGCACGCTCTCCACCGTCACACCGCGCAGATGGTAGAATAGAACCTCGGTCATTTACCCTCGTAATGGGTGGCGACCAGGCGGTCCAGCAAGCGCACCCCGAAGCCGGAGCCCCAGCTCTGGTTGATCTCCGATTTCGGCGCGCCCATCGCGGTGCCGGCGATATCGAGATGCGCCCAGGGGGTATTGTCGACAAAGCGCTGCAGGAACTGCGCGGCGGTGATCGACCCACCATTGCGGCCGCCGGTGTTCTTCATGTCGGCGAATTGCGAGTCGATGTGCTTGTCGTAATCCGGGCCGAGCGGCAGCCGCCACAGCCGCTCGCCGGTGGCGAGACCCGCCTCGGTCAGCCGGCTCGCCAGCTCGTCATTGTTGGAGAACAGGCCGGCATGTTCGGTGCCGAGCGCCACCAGGATGGCGCCGGTCAGGGTCGCCAGATCGACCATCAGCTTCGGCTTGTGCTTCTTGACGACGTGCCACAGCACGTCGGCCAGCACCAAACGGCCTTCGGCGTCGGTGTTGATGATCTCGATGGTCTGGCCCGACATCGAGGTGACGATATCGCCGGGGCGCTGCGCGCCGCCGTCCGGCATGTTTTCAACGAGGCCGATCGCACCGATCACATTGACCTTGGCCTTGCGCGCCGCGAGCGCATGCATCAGCCCGACCACGCAGGCCGCGCCGCCCATGTCGCCCTTCATCTCTTCCATGCTCGCCGACGGCTTGATCGAAATGCCGCCGGAGTCGAAGCACACGCCCTTGCCCACAAAGGCCAGCGGCGCGTCGCTCTTGCGGCCGCCATTCCAGCGCATGATCACGGTGCGCGGCGGATGCGCCGAGCCCTGCGCAACGCCGAGCAACGCGCCCATTTTCAGCTTGGTCATGGCTGCGACGTCGAGCACTTCGACGGTGACGCCGAGCTTGCGCAGCTGGCTGGCGCGGCGCGCGAATTCTACCGGGAACAGCACATTCGGCGGCTCGTTGACGAGATCGCGCGCCATGATCACGCCATCGACCACCGCGTTCTGCGCCGCGAACGCCTTCTTGGTGGCGGCGAGATCGCGCACCGCGATCGAGACCGCGGCGTTGAGCGGCGTGTCGTCGTCCTTCTTCTTGGTCTTGTAGCGATCGAACTTGTAGGCGCGCAGCCGCAGCCCGGCGGCCAAGGTCGCCGCCTGCTGCGCGGTCATCGCGCCGCTCGGCAGTTCGCCCAGCACCGTGACGCTCTCTTTGCCAGTGCCGAGCTTGCCAGCCACCGCACCGCCGAATTTGAGGAAATCCTGTTCCTTGAGGTCGGCGGCCTTGCCGACGCCGATCACCACCAGCCGGTCAGCCTTCAAACCTTGCGGCGCCAGCAATTCCAGCGCCGAGCCGGACTTGCCCTTAAAACGGCAGGCCTGCGCGGCGCGCTTCACCGCATCGACCGCCCCGCCGAGCGCCTTGCGCGTGTCCGGTCCGAACGCCAGCGCCTCGTCGCAAAACGCGAACACGACACCTTTGATAGCGGCGCCAACCGCAACAAAACCAACGCTGACGACGTCGGGCATGGATCTCATCCTCCAGAATCAAGCTATCAGGGAGCGCTAGGCTCAACCGGAGCGAACGTCCGGAACAGCGGCAGGGCGCAGATAGGGCCGGCACTATGGCCCCTCGCCGCTATCGCTGCCAAGTGCTGCGTCGCTTCGCTGCCGCGTCGATTGCGCTTCAAGGTGAAGGCGGCACACGCATTAATCGTGGCATTTTGACGACACACGGGAACAATTAACCATTGCAAGGCAGCGCCTTGCGGCAGCCATTTTGTTGACGGATCAAACAGATGGTAATGGTCGAGTCAGGCATGGGGATGCCTGCAGACACGACAGCAATGGCGTGCGAGTAGCGTGGCGGGTATAGCCGCCGTCACGCGTTTGGGGATTGTCCGGGGCATGGGCTCGATCGATAACTACATCTTGCGCACGACGCTGACGTCGTTTGCGGTGGTTCTGGCCAGCCTCACCGGCGTGATCTGGATCACGCAGGCGCTGCGCGGCATCGATCTGATGACCAGCCAGGGCCAGACCATCGTCACCTTCCTCGGCCTGACCAGCATGGCGGTGCCGGTGCTGGTGCTGGTGATCGCGCCGATCGCGCTGATGATCGCGGTGGCGCACACCCTCAACCGGCTCGCGACCGATTCGGAAGTGATCGTGATGAATGCCGCGGGGCTGTCGCCGCTGCGCATCCTGCGGCCTTTCATGTTTGCCGCGGCTGTGGTGGCGATGCTGGTCACGGTGATCGGTGCCTATGTCGCTCCCGAAGGGCTGCGCCGCATCAATCGCTGGGACAGCGAGATCACCGCCGACATTCTGGCCAACATTCTGCAGCCGGGACGTTTTGCCCAGCTCGAAACCAATCTGACCATCCGGGTGCGGGAACGGCAGCCTGGCGGCCTGCTGGTCGGGGTCTTTATCGACGACCGCCGCGATCCCAAGGAGCGCATCAGCATCATCGCCGATCACGGCACGGTGCTGAAAAACAATGACGGCTCGTTCCTGGTGCTGGAAGACGGCACGCTGCAGCGCTTTGAAACCGGCAAGCGCGACCCGGCGCTGGTGGCATTCGGCCGCTACGCCTTCGACATGTCAAAGTTTTCCAGGGCGCGCGACGTCAGCTATGGCATCCGCGAGCGCTATCTGTGGGAGCTGATCTGGCCGCCCGCCGACGATCCGCTGTACGCAAGACTGCCGAACCAGTTCCGCACCGAAATGCACGAACGGCTGCTGGCGCCGATTTACCCGTTCGTGTTCACAGCGCTGACCTTCGCGTTTCTGGGATTGCCACGCACCACCCGGCAAAGCCGCAATTTTTCGATCGCCGGCACCATCATCACCGTGTTCCTGGTGCGGCTGGCCGGTTTCGCCTGCTCGATCGCCGCAGCCGGTAATCTGTGGTTTGCCGGCGTGCAATATCTGCTGCTGACCACCACCATCGGCCTGAGCATCTGGCTGATCGCGCACCATGTCGTGATCGAGCCGCCGGCGCGGCTGACGGAATTCATCAACAGCACGCTCGCCTCGCTGACCCGGCGGCGGCTGCGCGCTGCGCCACCATGACGGAGCCGCGGCGATGTTCATGAATACGCTGGGGCGTTATTTCGCCGGCCGGTTCGTCACCGCGGCGCTCGGAGTGTTTTTCGGGCTGTTCGTGCTGCTGGTGTTCGTCGATTACATCGACCTGCTGCGCCGCGCCGGCGGCCGGCCGCATATTTCCGCGCTAATGCTGGCGCAGACCTCGATGTTCCGGGTGCCGCAGCTGCTGGAGCGGCTGATGCCGTTCTGCATCCTGATCGGCGCCATGACCTGTTATCTGGCGCTGTCGCGGCGGCTGGAACTGGTGGTGGCGCGCGCCGCCGGGATCTCGGCCTGGCAGTTCGTGGCGCCGGCGCTGTGGAGCGCGCTGCTGCTCGGGCTGCTGGCGACCGCCTTTTTCAACCCGGTGTCGGCCGCGATGCAGGAACGAGCCAAGCAGCTCGAAGCCGAAATGTTCGGCGATTCCTCCAACAGTTTGCAGGACGCCAGCGGGTTCTGGATCAACCAGATCACCAGCGACGGCCAGGCCATCATCAATGCCGCCCGCAGCCAGCAGCAGGGCGTGCTGCTGACCGGGCTGACCGTGTTCCGATTCGAGGCCGATTTCAGCTTCAAGGACCGGCTGGAAGCCCGTGAGGCGACCCTGGAACCGGGGTTCTGGCGCTTCAAGGATGTGCGCCGCTACACCCTCGACTCAGCGCCGGTTGACGAAGAGACCCTGCTATTGCCGACCACACTGACCCCAGCCCAGGTCCGGAACAGCTTTTCGACCCCAGAAACCGTGTCATTTTGGCAACTACCGAGCTACATCCGCTCGTCGGAAAGCTCAGGATTTGCCACATCTGGATACCGTCTACAGTACCATAAATTGCTGGCGAGGCCGTTTTTGCTTGCTGCCATGGTGATGTTAGCGGCTTCTGTTAGCTTAGGATTCTTCCGTTTCGGCGGTGTTCAAAAGATGGTTTTGAGTGGCGTGGCGGCAGGCTTTCTGCTCTATATCCTGTCGAAAGTGACTGAGGATTTGAGCAAGGCCGAGTTGATGCACCCGATTGCTGCGGCGTGGTTGCCCGTATTCGTCGGGGGCCTCGCGGGATTTATGGCTCTGCTCTACCAGGAGGACGGCTAGTGTCTGCTGTCACCGCCCTCCAATACCGAGCGCGTTCGCCGCGACGGCGCCAGCATTGGCGCCGCGACGGTGGGCTGGCGCCGGTTCTTTGGGGCGCCCTAGTGGCGGTTGGTCTGACTGCTGCGATTGACCTCGCAGCGGTAACGGAGGCGGCTGCCCAGAGCTACACCTATAATCCGCGCCCGCCGCGCCAGAAGGCGCCGCCGGCGGCCGAAAACGGCCAGATGCTGGTGCAGGCGGTTGAGGTCGATTACGACTACAACAACCAGCGCGTGGCTGCCGTCGGCAACGTGCAGATGTTCTATAACGGCACCAGCGTCGAAGCCGACAAGGTCATCTACGACCAGAAGACCAAGCGGCTCCGTGCCGAGGGCAACGTCCGCATGACCGACGCGGACGGCAAGGTCACCTACGCCAATCTGCTCGACCTCAGCGACGACTACCGCGACGGTTTCGTCGACTCGCTGCGCGTCGACACCGCTGACCAGACCCGGATCGCCGCCTCGCGCGCGGAACGGACTGAGGGCGCCTACAACGTGTTCCAAAACGGCGTCTATACCGCTTGCGCGCCGTGCCGGAATAATCCGAAGAAGCCGCCGCTGTGGCAGGTCAAGGGTGCTCGCATCATCCACGACCAGACCGACAAGATGCTGTATTTCGAGAACGCCCAGCTCGAATTCTTCGGCGTTCCGCTTGCCTATCTGCCGTATTTCTCGACGCCCGACCCGACGGTGGTGCGTAAGAGCGGCTTCCTGATGCCGATGTATCTGAGCAGCACCGCGTTCGGATCCGGCTTTGAAGTACCCTATTATTTCGCACTGGCGCCCGATTACGACCTGACGCTGGCACCGCGCATCACCACCACCCAGGGCGTGCTGATGCAGGGCGAGTTCCGGCAGCGGCTGCTGGACGGCGCCTACCAGATCCGCGCTTCCGGCATCAATCAGCTCGATCCCAGCAAGCTTGCCGGCCAGCCCGGCGACCGCGAATTCCGCGGCGCGGTCGACACCAAGGGCCAGTTCGCGCTCAACGACAAATGGGTGTGGGGCTGGGACGGCGTACTGCTGTCCGACCGCACCTTCTTCTCCGACTACCGGCTGGCACAGTATCGCGACGCGCTCGGCTCATTCCTGAACCCGTCAACCGAAGCGATTTCGCAGCTCTATCTGACCGGGGTCGGCAACCGCAGCTTCTTCGACGCGCGCACCATCTATTATTACGGCTTCACTGCTGCCGACGTGCAGAAGCAGATTCCGGTCGTCCACCCGGTGGTCGACTATTCGAATGTCGTCAATCATTCGGTGCTCGGCGGCGAGCTCAGCTATCTCACCAATTTCACCAGCCTGACCCGGCAAAACGCGCAATTTGAATCACTAACAAACCGCTTCGATTCAACAGCGCTCACTCTATGTCTGGCGACTTCGCCTGATCCGATGTCGCGCCCCCCCTGCCTGCTGCGCGGCGTGCCCGGCACCTACACCCGCTTCTCCGGCGAAGCGAAATGGCGCAGCGCCTTCACCGACCCCTATGGCCAGATCTGGACGCCGTTCGCGTCGGTCCGTGTCGACGCCATCGACGCCTCGGTCGGCAATCAGCCCGGCGTTTCCAACTTCCTCAATGTCGGCGACAACCAGGCGCTGCGCGCCATGCCGACGGTCGGCCTGGAATATCGCTACCCGTTCATCAATGTGCAGCCGTGGGGCACCACCACGCTGGAGCCGATCGCGCAGGTCATCATTCGTCCGAATGAGAGCTACGCCGGCCGGCTGCCCAATGAAGACGCGCAGAGCATGGTGTTCGACGCCAGCAATCTGTTCAGCGTCGACAAGTTCTCCGGCTATGACCGCGTCGAAGGCGGCAGCCGCGCCAATGTCGGCGTGCAGGCCACCACGCAGTTCGATCGCGGCGGCGCCGTCAACGTGCTGTTCGGTCAGTCCTACCATTTGTTTGGCCTGAACTCGTACACCGTGGCCGACCTCACCAACACCGGCCTCAATTCCGGCCTGGACAAGCAGCGCTCCGACTACGTGACGCGCGTGTCCTATTCGCCGAACAGCACCTACCAGTTCACCACCCGGGCCCGGCTCGACGAGACTCATCTCGACGTGCAGCGCTTCGAGGCCGAAGGCCGCGCCAACTTCAATCGCTGGTCGGTCGCCCTCACCTACGGCAGTTACGCCGCCCAACCCGAACTTGGCATCCTGACCCGCCGCGAGGGCGTGCTCGGCACCGGTTCGATGAAGCTGGCGTCAAACTGGGTGGTGTCCGGCGGCGCGCGCTGGGACCTTGAGCAGAACCGGGTCAATCAGTACACGGTCGGCGCGGGTTACGTGGACGACTGCTTCGTGCTCGGCCTTAATTACATCACTGCCTATTCCTATGCGGTGAGCAACGCGACGCCGATTCTGAATCACACCGTGATGCTGCAGATCGGCTTGCGGACCATTGGCATGACCGCGATGTCACAGAACGTGTCCGCGGCCTCCCAGGGCGTTATCGGCCAATAACCCCGCGTGAGCGGCAGGCGCTGCGGCGCCTGCGCAGCCTGTGCACATGGAGATAGCGTTCTTCCTGATGGCAGACAAAATGACCGCAAAGAATTCGTTTCGTATGCTGGCGGCGAGCTGCATCGCCGCCGTGCTTGTGTTCGGTTCCGCCACCACGCTGCCTGCGCAGAACGTGGTGGTGATGGTCAATGGCGAGCCGATCACCAATTTCGACATCGATCAGCGCTCCAAACTGACGCAATTGTCCAGCCGCACCACGCCGAACCGGCAGCAGGTGCTGGACGAGCTGATCAACGAGAAGGTCAAGATCAAGGAAGGCAAGAAATTCGGGATCGACCCGAGTGCGGCCGACATTGACGCAGCATTCGCCAGCATGGGCTCGCGGATGCGCATGTCTCCCGACCAGCTGGAAAAGACCCTGGAAAACCAGGGTATCCGCCCGGACACTTTGAAGCGTCGCATCCGCGCCGAGATGGTGTGGAGCAATCTGGTGCGCGGCCGCTTCAAGAGCAGCTTGATGGTCTCTGAGCAGGACGTGCGCGCGGCGCTCGGCGAGAGCGAAGCCAAGTCCGGCGAGAATTACGAATACCAGATGCAGCCGGTGGTGCTGATCGTGCCGCGTTCGGCGCCAAACACCTCGCGCGAGGCTCGCTTCAAGGAGGCCGAGGCGCTGCGCGGCCGGGTGCAAAGCTGCGCCGACGCCAACGCGATCTTCAAGGCGATGCCGAACGCCGCCATCCGCACGGCCGTCACCAAAACCTCGGCGGAAATCCCGCAGTCGTTGCGCGAAATCCTCGACAAGACCCCGGTCGGTCACCTGACGGCGCCTGAAATCACCAAGCAGGGCGTCGAGATGGTGGCGCTGTGCAGCCGCAAGCCGAGCACCGCCGATACGCCGAAGAAGCGCGAAATCCGTGAAAAGATGAGCGCCGAAAAGTTCGAGAAGAAATCGAAGGAATATCTGCAGGAAGTGCGCAAGGCCGCGATGATCGAATATCGTTGACCGCGGCCGCGCGATCCGCGCGGCAGCCTGTTAGGCGTTCCCATGCCCCTCCCTCTCGTGCTCACTCTGGGCGAACCGGCCGGCATCGGCCCCGAGCTCGCGCTGCTGGCGTGGCTTCAGCGCAGCGCCGAAAAGCTGCCGGCGTTCTATCTGCGCGGCGATATCGAGCTGCTGCGCAAGCGCGCCGCGCAGTTGCAGCTCAACGTGCCGCTGGCCGAAGTGACGCCGCAGCACGCCGCTTCTGCCTTCCCCGAAGCACTGCCTGTCGTGCCGATCGGCCAGCCGGCCACTGCCGCCGCTGGCGTACCGGATGGCACCAGCGCCGCCGCGGCGATCGCCTCGATCCGTCTTGCGGTTGAAGACGTGCAGGCAGGCCGTGCCAGCGCCGTGGTCACCAATCCGATCGCCAAGAGCGTGCTGTATCAGGCCGGCTTTGCCCATCCCGGCCACACCGAATTCCTGGCCGAACTGGCGGCGAGCCAATGCCCAGACCAGCGCGCACCGCAGCCGGTGATGATGCTGTGGTCGGCCGCGCTGGCGGTGGTGCCGGTCACCATCCACCGCCCGCTGCGCGACGCCATCACCGACCTGTCGAGCGAACTGATCGTCTCGACCGCGCGCATTGTGAATGCGGCGCTGCGCCGGCATTTGGCGATTGCAACGCCGCGGCTGGCGATCTCCGGCCTCAATCCGCATGCCGGCGAAGACGGCGGGCTCGGCACCGAGGAGCAGACCATCATCACCCCGGCGATCGAGCAGCTGCGCCGCGAAGGCATCGACGCGCGCGGGCCGCTGCCGGCTGACACCCTGTTCCACGACGCCGCGCGCCGCAGCTATGACTGCGCGCTGTGCATGTATCACGATCAGGCGCTGATCCCGATCAAGACGCTGGCGTTCGATCGCGCCGTCAATGTCACGCTCGGGCTGCCATTCGTCCGCACCTCGCCCGATCACGGCACCGCGTTCGACATCGCCGGCACCGGCCGCGCCAATCCGTCGAGCCTGATCGAAGCGCTGCGTCTGGCCGCGCGCATGGCAGCACCAGCACGCTCATGAGCACGATCGACGACCTGCCGCCGCTGCGCGAAGTGATCCAGCGTCACGATCTGGCGGCCAAGAAATCGCTCGGCCAGAATTTTCTGCTCGACCTCAATCTCACCGCGCGGATCGCGCGCGCCGCCGGCCCGCTCGAAGACGCCACCGTGGTCGAGATCGGCCCCGGCCCCGGCGGCCTGACCCGCGCGCTGCTGGCGCTCGGCGCCCGGCGCGTGATTGCCATCGAGCGCGACCAGCGCGCGCTCGGGCCGCTGGCGGAAATCGCCGAACGCTATCCGGGCCGGCTGGAAGTTATTTGCGCCGACGCCATGACTTACGACCCGCGGCCGCTGCTCGGCGGCGCGCCCGCCAAGATCGTCGCCAACCTGCCCTACAATGTCGCGACGCCGCTATTGGTCGGCTGGCTGGAAAGCGAGCCGTGGCCGCCCTGGTACGATTGCATGGTGCTGATGTTTCAGCGCGAGGTGGCGCAGCGCATCGTCGCCACCGAGGATGACGACGCCTATGGCCGGCTCGCGGTGCTGGCCAATTGGCGCGCGCAAACTAAGCTGCTGTTCGACATTGCGCCCTCAGCCTTCGTGCCGCCGCCAAAGGTGACATCATCGGTGGTGCGGCTGATCCCGCGCGCCGAGCCCGAGCCTTGCGACCTCAAACTGCTCGAACAGGTGACGGCAGCCGCGTTCGGCCAACGTCGCAAAATGCTGCGCCAGAGCCTGAAATCGCTCGGCGTCGATCCAGCCCAGCTTGCCGCCGCCGCCGGCATCGAGCCGACGCGGCGCGCCGAGACCGTGCCGATTTCCGGTTTTGTTGCCATGGCAAGGGAATTGGCGAATAGTCGCGGCACCAAATAACCGCCGTCAGGGAGGACACCACATGGCGCTGATGCGTCGGCAATCGCTCGTGAAATTCGATGCGCCGTTGTGCGAAACCATCATCGAAACGCCAAAGCCGCAAGGCGGCGAAGTGCTGGTCCGGATCGAGCGCTGCGGACTGTGTCATTCCGATCTGCACATTCAGGACGGCTATGCTGACCTTGGCGGCGGCAAGCGGCTCGACACCACCAAGGGCATGACGCTGCCATTCACGCTCGGCCACGAGATCGCCGGCGTGGTTGATGAGGTCGGCCCCGACGCGCCGAAGGAACTGATCGGCACCCGCAAGGCCGTGTTTCCGTGGATCGGCTGCGGCACCTGCCGCGACTGTCTCGCCGGCGATGAGAATCTCTGCACCCGCAATCGCTTTCTGGGCGTCGCGATCGATGGCGGCTTTGCCAGCCATGTGCTGGTGCCCGATGCGAAATACTTGCTCGATTACGATCCGCTGCCGATCAACCAAGCCGCGACGCTGATGTGCTCCGGCGCCACCGCCTATGGCGCGTTGAAGCGGCTGGTGGACCGGCCGCGGCAGCGCAATCTGCTGCTGATCGGCCTTGGCGGCGTCGGCATGATGGGGCTGTCGCTGGCACGGTCGATGTTCCAGCAGCCGATCTCGGTCGCTGATATCAATCCCGCGGCGCGCGAGACCGCGCTCAGCAACGGCGCCAGCGTCGCTTACGATCCGGCCGATCCCGACGTCGCCAAGCGCATCATGAAGGAGTTCGGCGGCTTTGACGCGATTGTCGATTTCGCCGGCTCCGAGAAATCGATGAATTTTGCGGTCAGCACCGTGGCGCGCGGCGGCAAGATCGTGGTGTCCGGCCTGATCGGCGGCAACTTCAATCTGCCGATGGTGCAATGGATCTATAAGCGCATGTCGATCGAAGGCTTCATGACCTGCACGCTGGCCGAAGCCAAGGAACTGATGGCGATGGCGCGCGCTGGCAAGATCGCGCCGACCCCGATGCGCGAGGAACCGATGGCCGACGTGCAGAAATGGATCGATGAACTACGCGCCGGCCGCGTGGTCGGCCGCGTGATGCTCACCAACTAACAACTTTCCGCACACAGCCAGCAGCACAGGCCGCCGCCTCGTCGCGGCGGCCTGAATGTTGCCCCATGACGCTCGGATTTGCGGCTCATTGACACCCCATTTATCGCCGACAACCGGGCTCGAAAGCAGTTCAAGTTGCGTTCGAGTCACGGAGTTGCAGAATGCGTTTCCGAGCCGCGAAACTTTTGCCCGTCATGATCGCCGCCACCTTCGCCGCACCGGCGCTGAGCGTGATCACCCCAGTTCCCGCGCAGGCCGAAACCTGTCTCACCGCGCCCACCGGCGCGACGCCGGCCGGCAAGCACTGGCGCTACCGGGTGGAGCGCGGCAGCAAGCGGCAGTGCTGGTATCTCGGCGACAAACGGGGCGGCAGCGCGGCTCCGGTCGCCCAGAATTCAGCGTCCGACGGCGAGCACAAGCCGGCGCCGTCGCTGGCCGATGCAAGGGCGGAACTGATCGCGGAACCGTCCGATCCGGCGCCCGATGCGGTGTGGCCGGCGCCCGAACAGAGCGAACACAGCACAGCCGCAGCAACGCCCGCGCCGACCACCGATAGCGAACCGGCCGCAGCGGCCAATCCGCATTGGTCGCTGGCCTCGCGCTGGTCGGACGCCACCTCGCCGCAGGACCATCCGGCGCCGGTCGCAATGGAACCCGTGCCCGCGCCCAGCAGCACGCCCGCAGCCGCGTCGCTACCGCCGGAAAACGGCAATCCCGAATATGATCGCAATTGGATGCTGATGGCCGGCATCGTGACCGCGCTCGGCCTCGCCGCCGCGATCATGAAATTGCTGATGCGTTTTGGCCGGTCGCGTCGTGTGCTGCGCACCGAAGCCGACACCGCCCCGGCCTTCGCGCCGATCGATATGGCACCGATCGACATGACATCGGTCGACATGCCGCCGCTGTCAGCGGCGCCGTGGACGCCGCCCACCGCGCCTGCGGCTGCCGCACCAACCCGGCCGCAGCCCGCTCCGTCCTTGAATCAATCGCGACCGCAGCCGCCGAACTGGCTGCGCGTCGCCCAGGAACGGGCGCAGTCCGAGCGCGCGAGCCAAGCCGCCGAGCAATTACTCGCTCAGCTCGCAGCGCGCCGCATCGCTTAATACCAACGGAAATTGATACCAACCCATCCGCATGTCATGGCCGGGCTCGTCCCGGCCATCCACGTCTTTGAGCTTGCTATGCTTTGAAGACGTGGATACCCGCGACAAGCGCGGGTATGACGGTCACTGATACGACCGATGGTACTAGTATCGCTTGTTCAATCTCAGCGCTCGAGTTCCAGCCGCATGCGCTGCACAAACGCATCAAGGCCGACCTGACGCGCACGCTTGAGCTGCTCGGCGCGCAGGATGGCACGCACCGACTCGAAGGCCATGCCGATATTGTCGTTGACCACGATGTAGTCATAGGCATCGAACCGGCTCATCTCATCGCCGGCTTTGCGCATCCGGCCGCGGATCACCTCGTCGGAATCCTGCGCCCGGGTGTGCAGACGGTGTTCGAGCGCCTGCACTGACGGCGGCAGAATGAACACGCTGACGACATCGTTCGGCGCACGGCTGCGCAGCTGCTGGGTGCCCTGCCAATCGATATCGAACAGCACGTCGCGTCCGGCCGCGAGCGCGGTCTCCACCGCGGCGCGCGGGGTGCCGTAGCGGTTGTCGAACACATTGGCCCATTCCAGAAATTCGTCGGCCGCGATCATGGCGTCGAATTTCGAACGATCGACGAAGTAGTAATCGCGCCCTTCGATCTCGCCCGGCCGCATCGGCCGCGTGGTGGCCGACACCGACATTTCCAATTCCGGGGTTTCGGAGACCAGCATTCGCGACAGCGTGGTCTTGCCGGCGCCGGACGGCGACGACAGCACGAACATCAGTCCGCGCCGCTCCACGCCGTTGGGATTGTGCATGGCCTTGGTCATGCTCACTCCAAGTTCTGAACCTGTTCGCGGAACTGCTCGACCGCGTTCTTCATCTCAAGCGCGGTGTTGGTCAGTTCGACGTCATTGGATTTCGAGCAGCAGGTATTGACCTCGCGGTTGAACTCCTGCGCCAGAAAATCGAGACGGCGACCGACCGCACCGCCTGCCTTCAGCATGGCGCGCGCCTGCGACACATGCGACGCGATCCGGTCGAGTTCTTCGCGGATATCGGCCTTGGTCGCGATCATCAGCGCTTCCTGCGCAAGACGATCGGGATCGAAGCGATCGGAGGTTTCCAGCAACGCCGCGACTTGCTCGGCCAGCCGGGCGCGAATCGCCTCGGGCTTGCGGCCGGGCGCTTCCTCGGCGCGCTTGGCCAGCGCTTCGATTTCATCAAGCCGCTGCAGCAAAATGGTGCGCAGCGTTTCGCCCTCGCGCTTGCGCATCTCGATCAGGCTGGTGAGCGCCTTGGTGAAACTGGCTTCCACCGCCTTGCGCGCCGCGGCGTCTTCCGCCTCGTCGCGATCAGGATCAGCCACTTCGATCACGCCCTTGATCGCGAGCAGACCATCGATGCGCGGCGCGGCGGCATCGATCCGGCCCGACAGTTCAGTGGCAACCTTGACCACCGCGGAGAGCACGTCCTCGTTGACCTTGACCGTGGTCTGGGCGTGGGCGCGGTTGATGCTGAGATTGGCGTACACGGTGCCGCGCGACAGCACGTCAGCGGCGCGCTTGCGCACCAGCTGCTCGACTTCATCCCAGCCCGACGGCAAGCGCAGCCGCAGGTCGAGACCCTTGGCGTTGACGGATTTCAGTTCCCACTCGAACACGTACGGCCCACTGGTGCCATGGCTTCGGGCAAACCCAGTCATGCTCGACAACGACATCGCCAACAACTCTCCATGAATTACGCGCGCGGACTCGCAGTCTCGCGCGCGGGACCTTACGCCGCTGCCGGGATCGTGGGAACCGATTTCCGGCTATTGCTCGGTGGGCACCGGCGTGGCGGCGGGCGGCTGCGCGGTGCGCTTCGCGGCCTGGGGACGCGGCTGCCGCTTCTGCGCGGTCGGCGGCGCTGCGGCCGGATCGGCCTGGGCAGCCGGCGGCGTGCTGACCGTGCTCGGCACGCTCACGGCCGGTTCTTCCGGAGGCTCGACCGTGTCGTTCTGAATCTGCCGTTCCAGCGCGCGCAGCTTGGCGACGTTCTTCTGGTGCAGGTCGTAGGTCTCGGTGAACACGTGGCCGCCGGTGCCATCGGCAACGAAGAACAGATCGCGGGTGCGCGCCGGATTGGCGGCGGCTTCCAGCGAAGCCCGTCCCGGATTGGCGATCGGCCCGGGCGGCAGCCCTTCGACCACATAGGTGTTGTAAGGCGACGGCTGGGTGATCTCGCTGCGCTTGATCGGCCGCCCCAAAGTGCCCTTGCCGCCAACCAGGCCATAGATGATGGTCGGATCGGATTGCAGCTTCATCTTCTGCCGCAGGCGATTGACATAGACCGCGGCGACGCGGCTGCGCTCGTCGGGCTTGCCGGTCTCTTTCTCGACGATCGAGGCCAGCGTCACCAATTGCTCGGGCGTTTTGAGCGGCACGTCGGGATTGCGCCGTTCCCAGATCTCGTTGAGCACGCGCTTTTGCGCCTGCTGCATGCGCTGAATCACCTGCTCGCGGCTGGCCCCGCGCGGAAACTTGTAAGTCTCCGGCAGCAGGGTTCCTTCGCGCGGAACTTCACGGACCGCACCGGTGAAGATGTCGTTGTCCATCAGCCGCACGATAATCTGTTCCGACGTCAGGCCTTCGGGAATCGTCACCGAATGCTGCACCACCTTGCCTTCGACAATGGTGCCGATCACGTCGCGCAGACTGGCGTTCTTCTGAAAATTATACTCGCCCGGCTTCAGCTCGCCGCGCGCCTTGAGCGCGATCACGCTGCCGAGAAACATCCAGCGATTAGCTTCGGTGACGCCCTCGCGCCGCAGAATGTCGGAAATATCGGTGATGCCGGCGCGCTGTGGAATGTTGACGATCTTGTCTTCCGCAAGCGGCCCGGGCGCTTCGATCTTCTGCTTGCCGTACACGTACAGGCCGCCCGCACTGATCATCAGCACCAGCAGCCCGGTGATGATGGCATTGCCAACCACCACCAGCGGATTGCGCGCGCGATCGGAACGTTTCGGCGGCGGCGGAACCTGTTCCGGCTCCAGCGCAGCACGCGGACTTTTCGGTGAGATGGGCGGCCGTTCACTCATCGATGCAACTCGAATCCTGTCGGTTCAACTGGGCCGGCGTGGAACATCGGACATCGCTGTGTGTGCCAGACACTCACAGCGGAGTCAGACCTTGCTGCCCACGCAAGTCAAGCCGCCCACGGGACCCGGTGTGCAGCGAATAGGGTGAAGCCATACACCATCCGACGTCAATCGGTTAGACGACGAACGATCACCGATGCGTTGGTGCCGCCAAACCCGAACGAGTTCGACAGCGCCACATTGATCTGCCGCTGCCGCGCTTTGTGCGGCACCAGATCGATCGGGCTGTCGACCGACGGATTGTCGAGATTGATGGTGGGCGGCGCAACATTGTCGCGAATCGCCAACACGCAGAAAATCGCCTCGATCGCACCAGCGGCACCGAGCAGATGGCCGGTGCAGGATTTGGTGGACGACATCGAGACCCGCGACGCCGCATCGCCGAGCAGGCGCTGCGCCGCACCAAGCTCGATCTCATCGCCGAGCGGCGTCGAAGTGCCGTGGGCGTTGATGTAGTCGAGGTCGGACGCCGCAATGCCGGCGCGCTTCATCGCCGAAGTCATGCAGCGATAGGCGCCGTCGCCGTCCGAGGACGGAGCGGAGATGTGGTACGCGTCGCCCGACAGACCATAGCCGATCACTTCGGCATAGATCCGCGCGCCGCGGCGCTTGGCGTGCTCGTATTCTTCGAGCACCACGACGCCGGCGCCCTCACCCATCACAAAACCGTCGCGATCGCGGTCATAGGGCCGCGAGGCTTTTTCCGGGGTGTCGTTGAAGGCGGTCGACAGCGCGCGCATGGCGCAGAAGCCGGCCATGCCAAGTCGGCTGATCGGCGATTCGGTACCGCCGGCCACCATCACGTCGGCATCGCCGAGCGCGATCAGCCGGCTGGCGTCGCCGATGGCGTGCGCGCCGGTCGAACAGGCGGTGACCGCGGAGTGATTCGGTCCCTTGAGACCGTGCTCAATGGAAACGTAGCCGGAGGCCAGATTGATCAGCCGTCCGGGGATGAAGAACGGCGACAGCCGCCGCGGACCGCGCTCCTTCACCAGCACTGCGGCATCAGCGATGCCGGACAGGCCGCCGATACCGGAGCCGATCATCACGCCGCTGGCGCAGCGCTCCTCTTCGGTACTTGGATGCCAGCCCGCATCGTCCAAAGCCTGGCGCGCGGCACACATCGCAAAGATGATGAAATCATCGACCTTGCGCTGGTCTTTGGGCTCCATCCACTGGTCAGCGTTGAAAGTGCCGTCGCTGCCATCGCCGCGCGGCACTATGCAAGCAATGCGGCTGCTCAGATCCGACACGTCGAACGTATCGATCTGTCGCGCACCGCTCTGCCCGTTCAGAACGCGCTGCCAAGTCGTATCGACGCCACAGCCGAGTGGCGTGACCATGCCAAGGCCCGTGACGACTACCCGCCTCATATTCAGCCTCTGTATCAACTTCCGCAGCGTATCAACTTCCGCAGCATAGCAAGAAGCCGGTGGACCGCGCTGCCGCGGCCCGTCCGGCTTCAATAATGCAGCGTTAGGGCGTTAGCTCTTCGCGTTCTTCTCAAGGAATTTGACGGCGTCGCCGACCGTCAGAATCGTCTCAGCAGCGTCGTCGGGAATCTCGCAGCCGAATTCTTCTTCGAAGGCCATCACGAGCTCGACCGTGTCCAGGCTGTCCGCACCGAGGTCGTCAATAAAGCTGGCGCCATCGACAACTTTCTCGGGCTCAACACCTAGGTGCTCCACCACGATCTTCTTAACCCGCTCGCCAATCTCACTCATTGTCTAAACCTCGTGCTGTTCCATTGGACCCGACCGCTAGGAGACGAGCCATCGTGGTGCGTTAACTCGTTAAGTTCCCGTCGCAATCGCGCAGTGTCTTGATTTGTCCCCATCCCCCAGGGCTGAGCCTGGAAGAAGGTCAAAGCTCAGTCTCGCCAATATACAGGGTTTTGCTCCCCTGCAATGGCGTTCTTCGCCCATCCAAACGTGGTTCGGTTACCATACTTCGGATGCCTTGACTACAAGCCGTTCCCGACCGATGGGGATAGGTCGGGAGCGGCTGCAGTTGTCAGATCATCGCCATGCCGCCATTGACGTGAATGGTCTGGCCGGTGACGTAAGCCGCTTCATTGGACGCGAGATAAACCGCCGCAGCGGCGATATCGTCGGCCGTCCCCAGCCGTCCAGCCGGCACCTTCCCGAGAATCGCTTCACGCTGCTTGTCGTTGAGCACATCGGTCATCGGGGTGGCGATGAAGCCCGGCGCAATGCAGTTCGCGGTGATGTTGCGCTTGGCGTATTCCGCGCCGAGCGTCTTCATCATACCGATCAGGCCGGCCTTGGCGGCGGTGTAGTTGCCCTGCCCCGGATTGCCGGTAACCCCGACCACCGAGGTGATGGCGATGATGCGGCCAAAGCGCTTGCGCATCATCAGCTTGGTGGCGGCGCGCGCCAGGCGGAAAGTCGCGGTCAGATCGACCTTGATCACCTCGTCCCAATCCTCGTCGCGCAATTGCACGAACAGGTTGTCGCGGGTGATGCCGGCATTGCTGACCAGGATGTCGAGCCCGCCCATCGCCTTTTCGGCTGACGGCACCAGTTCTTCCACCGCGGCCGCATCGGAGAGGTTGCACGGCAGCACGTGAACCCGCTCGCCGAGCTTGGCAGCGAGCGCGTCCAGCGCCTCGCGCCGGGTGCCGGAGATGGCGACGGTCGCCCCCTGGGTGTGCAGCGCCTGGGCGATCGCGCCGCCGATGCCGCCGGTCGCGCCGGTGACCAGCGCGGTCCGGCCTGTCAGATCAAACATGGGTCTCTCCCTTGATGAGGCTACGCGGATTTGGCCGCGGCGAGCGCGTCCTTGGCCGCCGCGATATCGCCCGGCGCGCCGACCGGAAGGCCGGTGGCGCCGTCGGTGATTCGCTTCACCAGTCCGCTCAGCACCTTGCCGGCGCCGATTTCGAAGAAATGCGTGACGCCCTGGCCGGCCATATAGGCCACCGACTCGCGCCAGCGCACCGTGCCGGTCACCTGCTCAACCAGCAGCCGGCGAATCTCTTCCGGCGAGGTCACCGGCGACGCGAGCACATTGGCGACCAGCGGCGCCGCGGGCGCCTTGATGGTGACCTCGGCGAGCGCCTTGGCCATCGCATCGGCGGCGGGCTGCATCAGCCGGCAATGGAAGGGAGCGGACACCGGCAGCAGCATGGCGCGCTTGGCGCCCTTGGCCTTGGCGATCTCGACCGCGCGATCGACCGCGGCCTTGTCGCCCGACACCACCACCTGGCCACCGCCATTGTCATTGGCGGCCTGGCAGACTTCGCCCTGCGCCGCCTCTTCGGCAACCGCGGTCGCCGCCTCGAAATCGAGGCCCAGCAACGCCGCCATCGCGCCGACGCCGACCGGCACCGCGCGCTGCATGGCCAGGCCACGGGTGCGCAGCAGCCGCGCGGTATCGCTGATCGTCAGGCTGCCGGCGGCCGCCAGCGCCGAATACTCGCCGAGCGAATGGCCGGCGACGAACGCGGCATCGCGACCCACGTCAAAGCCGGCTTCGGTCTCCAGCACGCGCAGCGTCGCCAGCGACACCGCCATCAGCGCCGGCTGGGCGTTCTCGGTCAGCTGCAGCGTCTCGGCCGGCCCTTCCCAGATCACCTGGGTGAGCTTTTCGCCAAGCGCCGCGTCGACCTCGTCGAACACCGCCTTCGCGACCGGAAAGGCATCGGCCAGCGCCTTGCCCATCCCCACGGTTTGCGATCCCTGTCCTGGGAAAGTGAATGCTGCCGTCATCAATCGCCCCCACATTGACTGCCCACGACCAGGGCCAAGCCGGCCCGGCACATCGTTGCGCGGAGCCAGCGATCATTAATAAAATCAACGGCCTGCCAGAAGAGGATCAACCAAGAAAACAATCTCTTGGCACGCATGGCGCGGCAAGCTTGGCCGTAAGAGACCCGCAAGCGCGGTGCTGTCAAGCCAGATTGACGATCAACAGGCAAAAGCCCGCCGATTTCCGGCAACAAACAATTCACGCTGATTCATACCGATCGGCCGACCTTAATGGCGCCGCAACGATCACCCCGATAGTCCGGGGCGCAGTTGGGGATGCGATTGTTGAAGCCGGAACAAAGCTTGATGGCGTTCGATCACCGCCGCGCCGATGATGGCATCGGCGGCGGAGCGCTGTCGCGTGTCGTCGACTGGCTGACCAGTGGCCCGCGCCCGCAGCCGGAAGCGATTCTGAGCCGCCTGGTGCTGCACAGCCAGACCAAGCGAGGCACGCTGGTTTTGGCGATCGCCTCCACGCTGCTGATGGTCAGTACCACGGCGGTATCAACTGGCGCTACCTGGGCCTATTCCTGGCTGGCGCTCGAGGTCGTGCTCGGTGTCGCCCGCTATCTGGCGGTGGTCCGCCAGGAAAGGCTGGAATCGCGAGGCCAGCTCGAAAGCGTCAAATTGGTGGTGCTGCTGACCCTGGTCTGGACCGTGACCTTCGGGCTTGGCTGCGGCCTGTGTGTGCTGTCTGGCGATCTGATGCTGACGCTGCTGGCCGGCATGGTGATTGCCGGCCTGTCCGGCGGGATTTCATCGCGCAACGCCGGTACGCCGCGCCTGGCGATCCTGATGATCGCGATTCTGGCGACGCCGCTCGCCAGCACCATGTTGCTGTCGCCCTATCCGGAAATGGCCGTGCTGGCGCTGCTGGTGCCGATTTTCGGCGTCGCGATCTCGCTGATCTTGATGGAGAACTATCAGGTCCTGCTCCATCTCTTTATGTCTGAAGAAGAAAATCGGCGGTTAGCCAACGCCGACCCGCTGACCGGCCTGCCGAACCGGATCATGCAGTGCAAGGCGTTCGACGAGCAGCTGCGCAAGGCGGCACTGGCGATCGACGGCAGCCAGCGGCGTTTTTCGGTGTTCTGCCTCGACCTCGACGGCTTCAAAGCCGCCAATGACCGCTACGGGCACGCGGCGGGCGATGCCATTCTGGTCGCGGTGGCACACCGGCTGCGCGATTCGATTCGCAGCAGCGACATGGTGTTTCGGGTCGGCGGCGACGAATTCGTGATTCTGCTGCCCGGGCTCGACACCGATCAGGCCACGTCGATCGCCGAGCGCATCGTCGCCGTCATCTCGCACCCGTTCGACGTCGACCAGCAGCAGCCGCTGCGGATCGGCGTCAGCGTCGGTATTGCCGGCTATCCGCGCGACGGCCGCACCACCGACGAACTGCTGCGTTCGGCCGATCTGGCGATGTATGAAGCCAAGCGGCGCGGCAAAGGCATGTTCGTGATCTGCCGGCCGAGCCTGAACGCCCCCAATCTGGTCCCATCGCTCAATGGAGATCCGGCCGCAGCCGACCCGTCCCGGGCGCACGCCGATGACCAGCTGCACTTTAATCTGTAAGCTTGACGCGATTTGCCGGCTTCGGGCCTGGTCCGCGGCCGCTTCACCCTTGCCAAGCCCCGCAAAACCCGTATAACCCGCGCATCCGCAGATCCCGGCCGGGAGCTGAACGGACGGCTTCAGCATTTTCTCCTTTGGCGAATATGATGTGGCAGGGCCAGTCGGCCCGTCGTCCCGTGCTTCCGCCTTCTGAGCATTCCGAGTCCTTTCCGAAGGGTTCGAGGGGCTTGTCGCTGGGATCGGCGATCAACCTTGGAAAGGACCATCATGCCTCTTTATGAGCATGTTTTTCTCGCGCGTCAGGACGCGAGCGCCCAGCAGGTGGAAGACCTGACCACCCAGATCACGGGTGTGATCGAGAGCCTCGGTGGCAAGGTGACCAAGACTGAGTCTTGGGGCCTGCGTTCGCTGACCTATCGCATGAACAAGAACCGCAAGGCGCATTTCGTGATGCTCAACATCGACGGCCCGGCCGCGGTGGTGGCGGAGATCGAGCGCCAAGAGCGGATCAACGAAGACATCATTCGTTACCTCACCGTTCGCGTTGACGAACTCGAGGAAGGTCCGTCGGCCATGATGCGCAAGGCCGATCGTGATCGCGATCGTGACGATCGCGGCGGTGGCATGCGTGGCGACCGTGACGGCTTCCGTGGTGATCGTGGCCCGCGCCGCCCGCGCGATGACGCCGCCGCCCCTGCAGCGACCGAGGAGTAAGAGATATGGCCGAAGCTGGTGCCCGCCGCCCGTTTTTCCGTCGCCGCAAGACCTGCCCGTTCACGGGCGCGAATGCGCCGAAGATCGACTACAAGGATTCCAAGCTGCTGATGCGTTACGTGTCCGAGCGCGGCAAGATCGTGCCGAGCCGCATCACTGCCGTGTCCGCCAAGAAGCAGCGTGAGCTGGCCCGCGCCATCAAGCGCGCCCGGTTCCTGGGTCTGCTGCCCTACGTCATTCGCTGACGCATTCGGCCGGCAGCTTTTGCTGCCGGCCGTTTCTCTCTGTCGTATTTTTCATAAGGCGTCCGGGTCGTTCCGCTCGCCGATGGTTGGGGCCCTTGGCCTCTAACCGCTCGAAAGGAGCGGGACAGCTGATGATTTTCAATATCCTGATCAATCTGGCAGCCGGCTGCGCGTCGGCGTTGATGTTCGGCTCGCTCGTTTCGGGCGCGATGATCTCGGTATTGCTATTTTACCTGGCTCCGCTGCCGCTGATGGTCGCTGCGCTCGGCTGGGGCTCGGCTGGCGCCGCGATTGGCGGCTTGGCCGCCGCGCTCGGACTTGGCACGATTTTCGGCCTGCCCTATCTCGCGGCGTTTCTGGTGACCATTGCTCTGCCCGCCTGGTGGCTCGGCCGCCTGGCGCTGCTCGGCCGTGCGGCGCCGCTGGCGATGTCGCCTTCCGGGGGGCCGAGCACGCTGGAATGGTACCCGGTTGAGCGCATTCTGCTCTGGATCGCTGGCCTGGCTACGCTGACCACCGTGGTGATGCTGTTCACCGTGGGCGGCGACAGCAACAGCTTCACCGAGGGCCTCCGCAACAGCCTGATCAAAGTTTTGAGCGAAAGCAGCAGCAGTCCGCGCGGCGACATTGAGCAACTCGCCACCGCGCTCGCCGCCGTGGCTCCGTCGGCTGGCGCCCTGATGGCGATGATGACGCTCACCGTGAATTTGTGGCTGGCCGGCAAGATCACCGCGATGTCCGGACACCTGCAGCGGCCGTGGCCCGATCTGAACGCCCTCACCCTGCCGCCGATGACGTTGGCCGCGCTGTCGCTGGCGGTCGCCGGCAGCTTTTTGGACGGCCTGCCCGGCATCGTCAGCCGCGCCGCCACCGCCGCGCTGATGATGGTCTATGCGCTGCAGGGCCTCGCCACCCTTCACACCCTGACCCAGGGCTCACGCAACCGCACCTTCATCCTCGGCTCCAGCTACGCGCTGTGCATGGTGTTTGGCTGGCCGATCCTGCTGGCGGTCGCCTTCGGCATTGCCGAGGCCTTGTTCGGCTTCCGGCGGCGTTTCGCCCGGCAGCCGCCGCCCCGTGCGGCAAACGACGACTGAACCTGAAACGAATTTTCAATCACACGCATACACTGACAAGGAGAACATCATGGAAGTCATTCTGCTGGAACGCGTCGCCAAGCACGGTCAGATGGGCGATATCGTCAAGGTCAAGGACGGCTATGCCCGTAACTTCCTGCTGCCGCGCGGCAAGGCGCTGCGCGCCACCGCCGACAACCGCGCCAAGTTCGAGCACATGAAGGCCGACCTTGAGGCGCGCAACCTCGCCGCCAAGGGCGAAGCCGTGAAGGTCGCCGAGAAGATCGAAGGCCGCAACGTGGTGGTGCTGCGTCAGGCTTCGGAAGCCGGCCAGCTGTACGGTTCGGTGTCGGTGCGCGACATCATCGCCTCGTTCGCTGCCGACGGCATCCAGATCAGCCGCAGCCAGGTGCTGCTCGACGCCCCGGTCAAGACCATCGGCAAGCACGAGATCTCGATCGCCGTGCATCCGGAAGTCGAAGTCGGCGTGTCGGTCACCGTGGCGCGCAGCGCTGAAGAAGCCGAGCGCATCAACCGTGGCGAAGACATCTCGACCCGCCGCGAAGATCAGGACGCCGCTGCCGAAGCGCTGGCCGCCGCCGGCGAGTTCTTCGATCCGGATGCGGTGCAGGACGAGGAAGAGACCGAGCAGTAAGCCCGGCCTCCCCGTTTTCCATCACCACAGCAAGAGCCCGGCCTGTCCTCAGGCCGGGCTCTTCTGCTTTGCGTCGTTGTGCTTTTGATCACTGTGCTTTTGATCGCTGTGCTTTGCGCCCTTGGCGTCATCGAGCATCGCAATCGAGGCCAAAGCGGTGGCGGTGTGGATCTCCGCACCGTCACGCAGGCAGAACACATCCGCCGCCACCACCGCGATCTGCCGCCCCGGTTTGATCACCCTCGCCCGGCACAACAGCCGCTCGCCCTGCGCCGGCGCCAGATAGTTGAGCTTGAACTCGGCAGTCAGTGCCAATTGGCCGTGCGAACTGGCCGCGGCGATGGTGGTGGCGTTATCGACCAGAAACGCGCTGACGCCGCCGTGAAAAAAGCCGTGCTGCTGCAACAGTTCGGAGCGATGCGGCACGGCCAGCGTGCATGACCCGCGCCCAAGCTCGGTCAGTTCGGCGCCGAGCAGCGCCATGAACCCCTGGCGGCCGACGTGATCGTGGATCTTTTCAGCAATGGCCGCAAAGCCGGCGTCGCTGGTGGCGGTCATGGCGTGTCCTCCTGGTTGGCGCGGGCCTGCACGACCAGCGCGCGAATCGCGCAGTCGATCAGTTGATCGGCGTGCTGGCGCGGATCGCTGCGATCGCGCCCCGACAGCCAGCCGCGGCACAGCATCTGCGCCGGCCCGATCAACTGCGCGAAAAACAGCGCGGCCGGCATCGCCACCAATTCGCCGCGCAGCAGCAGTGGCTGGCGCCAGCCATCGAGCCGCTCGGCCAGCTTGTCGTTTTCGGCGCGCTGCGCGGCGCGCACCTCGCCGCCCCACTCGTTGCGGGCGATCTCGAACAGAAAGCGCGCTTCCAGACGGTGCAGCATCACCCAATCGAGATGGGCGCGGATCAGCCGTTCGATGCCCGCTGCGGCGCCGATCGCGGCACCATCGAGCGGCGCCATGATCGCCGCGTGGTAGCGGCGCAGCACGTCGACGAACAACGCGCCGGCCAGTTCCTGCTTGCTCTTGAACAGATGGAAGAAACTGCCGTTCGACAGCCCGGCGCGCTGCCGGATCGCGGCCACCGTGCCGCTCTCCAGCCCGTCGCGGTCGAACACCGCCAGGCCCGCCGCCAATACCTGATCCCGCACTGCGCTCATCGGCCCGCCCACCTTGGAGCATTACTCTAGAGCGCTACTCCAATGTGGGCAACAAACAAAACCGGCGCAGCCTGGGGCCGCGCCGGTTGGTGATTGATGGGATCGCGTTACTTCGAGATCGGCAGATCCGGGGGCGCGCCGGGTTCGACCGGCGGCGGCGGCGGACCGGGCACCGGCGGCGGCGCCACCGGCTGCGCGGGCGCCGTTGACGCGGCCGGGCGCGCGGCCGGCTCGCTGCTGGCGGGCGCAGCCGGACGATCGGCGCTGTCATCGGAGCGCGGCGCCGGAGCGGCTTCCGGCTTGGGCTCCGGTTTGGCGTCGGTCTTCACATCCGACTTCGGCTCCGACTTCACGTCCGATTTGGCATCGGGTTTGGCATCAGGCTTGGCGTCGTGGCCCGGCTCCGGCTTGGCGGTGTCGTGATCGTCCGACTTGGCCTTGGCCGGGGTCTCCGCCTTCGGGGTGTCCGGCTTCGGAGCGTCGGCCTTCGGCGTTTCGGATTTGGCCGGCTCTGCCTTGGGCGCCTCCGGCTGCTTCACGGTCTCGGCCGCGGCGGGGGCCGCTGCCGGCTCCGCCTTGTCGGCGGCATCGGGCTTAGCCTGCACCTTGGCCGGCTCGTCATGCGCGGCGTCCGGCTTGGCCGGCACCGCGGGCACGGGCTTAGCTGCCTCGCCCGGCTCCGCCTTCGCAGGTTCGGACTTAGCCGGTTCCGACTTCGCCGGTTCCGACTTGGCCGGCTCGGACTTAGCCGGCTCAGCCTTGGCGGGTTCAGACTTGGCCGGTTCAGACTTGGCCGGTTCAGACTTGGCGTCCGCCTTGGGTTCCGGCTTAGCGTCAGCCTTACCCGCTTCGGTTTTGCCAGCCTCAGGCTTGCCAGCCTCAGCCTTGCCAGCTTCGGTCTTGCCAGGTTCGGTCTTGCCAGCTTCAGTCTTGCCGGCCTCGGTGGGCTCGGGCTTAGGCTCGGGCTTGGCCTGCTGCTTGTCCTTCTTGCGCTTGCGCGGCGGCTGCTGCGGCTGTTCCTCAGCGGCGGTCGCGGCGGGCGCATCGCTCGCCGGCGGCTGGCTTTCCAGTTCCTGACGCTTGCGCTTGGAATCGCGGCGGTTGCGCGGCGGCGGCTGGTCGGCCTGCCCTTCGGCGGCCGGGCGGGCCGCTTCGGCGCCCGGTGCCTGCGGCGGCGCTTCGCGCATCCGGCGTCCCGGCGCAGCTTCGGCCGGCTCGGCGCCGCGGCCGGACTTGGCTTCCTCGCCCTGCCGGGTCAAGCCACCGCGGCCACGCGGATCGGTGCCGCCGCTGCCCATCAGATAGGAGCTCAGCATCCCGGCCATGTCGGCGCTGGTCGTGTAATGTTGCCGCAGGAATGAGGGCAGCGACGACGGCGGCACGGTGCGTACTAGGCCACGCGCACTCTTGTGACAGACCGCACAAGTGCCCGCAAAAATCTGCGCCGGCGATTTGCCAGCCTCGAGGTTTTCAGCTCGTCCAGTCGTCGCAGAGCAGACGATTAGACCGAACACCGTCGCTAAACTGAGCGCTCGGCTCGACATTCACTCCTCCAGTCGCGGGAAAATCGCCGGCAGCGCGGCGCCCACCTTTTAGCCTATTGCGCTGCGAATGGAAGCATGCAGATCGCGCTGGCTGCTGCCCGCAAGATGAGCAGCAGCCAATGATCGCACGCGGCCCAGCCGAGCCGATGCGTCAACGGCATCAGCAGCTAGCCATGCAGGTCATCATGTGAAAGGCATTGCCGGCCGAACATGGACGAAGTTCGTCCAGATCACGCGACTTTTGCGCGCAGCGTCGGGCGATCGCAGCGGATCAGTCGCGGAGGTTCAGTCAGTCGCAGTAGGTCAGCGGATCAATTCGTCAGAAGATCTCAGTTCAGCAGACGCGACACCGCACCCACGGCACCAACACTCGGCCGGGCCAGATAACGCGCGCAGGCGGCAAGCGCGTTCGGATCGCAGCCGGCCGTGCTCTCGGTAGCGGCGACCTGCTCAAACGCATCGACCAGCGCCGCAAGCCACGCCTGCTCGGCATGCAACGACGAATGCCACTCCAGCCGCTCTGCCATCTCACCGTCCCTGTTGCCGTCATTCAACGAATGCGGCGTTGTCTGGTTCCCCGGCTGACGACCGAGTTTCTATTCCGCATAGCGGTCCAACGGTGTCGGAACGCTTAATGCTGCGACCGCATTTGGCAGCCGCCGCGCATGAGCCTAACGCTTGGTTGCCAGCATGGTTCTGACCTTAGCGATCGGCCTTATCGATGGGTCGACGGCACAGCCGCTCTGGTTCAAAGCCGGGCTGCGCCTTTTGCGCCGCGGTCAAGCACGATTGTCAGAGACCGCATTTCCTTGGCTGCAGTTTGTGTGAATCGGGCATATAGGGCGCCCCACCCTTCCCTTTGCCGCACGCGAAGCGATTTATAATCGCCGCGCAACTGCCGGAATTTGGACCGCCACTTGATCATGGCCACTGATTCGAACGTCCTCAAACTCGCTCCCGAAGCGGGATCGCCCGCCTATCGGACCGCACCGCACAATATCGAGGCGGAACAGAGCGTGCTGGGCGCGATCCTGGTCAATAACGACGCCTTCTACCGGGTGTCGGACTTTTTGCGCGCCGAGCATTTTTTCGAGCCGGTGCACCAGGCGATCTTTGACACCTCGGCCAGCCTGATCCGCGCCGGCAAGGTCGCCACCCCGGTGACGCTGAAAACCTTCCTGCCGGCCGACACCGACCTCGGCGGCATGACGGTCGGCCAATATCTGGCGCGGCTCGCCGCGGAAGCCACCACCATCATCAACGCCCATGATTATGGGCGCACCATCTATGACCTGGCGCTGCGCCGCGACCTGATCGGCATCGGCACCGACATGGTCAATGTCGCCTATGACGCCCCGGTCGATTTCGCGCCCAAGGCGCAGATCGAGGATGCCGAGCGCCGGCTGTATGAACTCGCCGAATCCGGCCGCTATGACGGCGGCTTCCAGCGCTTTTCGCAGGCGCTGGCGGTGGCGGTCGATATGGCGGCCGCCGCCTATCAGCGCGACGGCAAGCTGTCCGGCATTTCCACCGGGCTGCGCGATCTCGACATGCGCATGGGCGGTCTGCAGCACTCCGACTTGATCATCCTCGCCGGCCGTCCCGGCATGGGCAAAACCGCGCTCGCCACCAACATCGCCTACAATGTTGCCAAGGCCTATCGCAGCGAGACCCAGGCCGACGGCACCAACAAGACCGTCAATGGCGGTGTGGTCGGGTTCTTCTCCTGCGAAATGTCGGCCGAACAGCTCGCCACCCGTATTCTCGCCGAGCAGACCGGGATTTCCTCGGCCTCGATCCGGCGCGGCGGCATCACCGAGCGCGACTTCGACAA
The DNA here is from genome assembly GCF_003217325.1 of Rhodopseudomonas faecalis. Classification (GTDB taxonomy): domain Bacteria; phylum Pseudomonadota; class Alphaproteobacteria; order Rhizobiales; family Xanthobacteraceae; genus Rhodopseudomonas; species Rhodopseudomonas faecalis. The sequence goes on along the minus strand of NZ_QJTI01000007.1, from coordinate 107,819 downwards.
GATCCGCGATTACGCGATCGAGCTGCAATCGCTGCCGCTGTTCGTCGACGAAACCGGCGGCCTGTCGATCGCCCAGCTGTGCGCGCGCGCCCGCCGGCTGAAGCGGCAGAAGGGTCTTGATCTGATCATCGTGGACTACATTCAGCTGCTGCAAGGTTCGGGCAAGCGCTCCGACAACCGCGTGCAGGAAGTCACCGAGATCACCACCAGCCTAAAAGCGCTGGCCAAGGAATTGAACGTGCCGGTGATCGGCCTGTCGCAGCTGTCGCGTCAGGTCGAAAGCCGCGACGACAAGCGCCCACAGCTCGCCGACCTGCGTGAATCCGGCTCGATCGAGCAGGACGCCGACGTCGTAATGTTCGTGTACCGCGAAGAATACTATCTGCAGAACAAGGAGCCGCGCCCCGGCACGCCCGAGCACGAAAAATGGACCACCGAGATGGACCTGGTGCACGGCAAGGCAGAAGTGATCATCGCCAAACAGCGTCACGGCCCCACGGGCACCGTCGATCTGCAGTTCGAGGGCCAGTTCACCCGCTTCAGCGACCTGTCCGACGACAGCCAACTGCCCGATCGGATGTGATCCGCGCCGCGTGATCGCGTCAGCTGGGTTGCGATGGCTGGCGGCGGGCTGCGACCCAGCCCACCACCATTGAGCCGAACGCCAGGCACCAGATGTATTGCGCAATGGCAGGCGCAACGAACGCGATCGCCGTGCCAAGCACGAACACGACGACCGGAAACACCGCGCTCGCCAGCAACTCCGGATGGTGGCTTCCGCGCAGCGCCAGTAGCCACAGCAGCGCATTGAGGCCGGCAATCATCGTCAGATGGCAGCCGTAACTGACGGCGACGACGTCATCGAGCCGGTACGCGCCATAAAGTCCATTGGTCACTGGCAGCAGCACGATCGACAGCAGAAACAAGAGATTGAGGAACACGACGCCGCGGCTGCCCTCTGGCGCAAAAGCCAGCCGCCGATGATGGCTCAGCCAAAACAGCCCGGCGACGATGAAGCTGATCATCAGCGCGATAATCGGTTGCGCGTAGGTGCGCACCAGGTCGATCCAGGACGGCGCGCTCGCAAAACTGCGGGCTTTGGGCAGGTCATAGGCCAGCAGCGTCATGGCAACGCCGAAAATGGTGTTGCTGAGCGCTTCCAATCGGCGCATCTCGAACAGACCGATCTGCTTCACGCGCTTCCCCCCTCAAAAGCCGCCGACGCACCGGCCGATCGCGGACGCACATCTGATCGAATATGTCGCGGCGCCCCTTGAAAAGGTCATCAAAGCACGTTGATCGCGCACGGGACGGCTTCTTTTCCAAGGGCTCACAGCGGTGCGCCGTTCTTGACCTGGTTGAACCACCGCTGCCGGGCGCATAATGTTGCCGCGTTCGCCGGCCACACCGGAGCGAACAGCAGGACATTTCGAATCTCATGAACATTGCAGCCAACCCGAAGTCGGTCGAGGCCGGCCGTGTGCTTTCGTCATCGCCGGAGGCCGACCAGGCCAGCGCGATCGGCACCCTCACCATCGATCTCGACGCGCTGGTCGCCAATTGGCGCAAGCTGGAGAAGACCGCGGTGCCGGCCGAATGCGCCGGCGTGATCAAGGCCAATGCCTATGGCTGCGGCGCCGGTCCGGTGAGCAAGGCGCTGGCGGCGGCTGGCTGCAAAACCTTCTTTGTGGCGACGCTCGAAGAAGCGCGCGAAGTGCGCGCCGTCGCGCCGGACGCGGCGATCTATGTCCTGAACGGGCTGTTCCCCAATTGCGGCGAAGCCTTGGCCGCCATCAACGCCCAGCCGGTGATCGGCAGCCTGGATGAGCTGGCGGAGTGGGACGTGTTCTGCCGCCGCTCGGGCTGGCGCGGCGGCGCCGCGATCCATATCGACACCGGCATGAGCCGGCTTGGCCTGACCATCGGCGAAGCCGAGGCGCTGGTGCCGCGCATCCATGCCGGCGATCACGGCATCTCACTGGTGATGAGCCACCTCGCCTGCGCCGAAATGCTCAACCATCCGCTCAACGGCAAGCAGGTCCACGCCTTCCGCGAGATTGCCAGCCAGTTCACTGGCGTGCCGGCCTCGCTGTCGGCCTCCTCCGGCATTTATCTCGGTTCGCAGTTCAGCTTCGATCTGGTGCGGCCGGGCGCGGCGCTATACGGCATCAATCCGACCCCCGAGGCTGACAATCCGATGCAGCCGGTGGTGGAATTGCGCGCCCGCATTCTGCAGGTTCGCAACGTCGAACGCGGCGACAGCGTCGGCTATGGCGCCACCTGGACCGCCAAGCGCCCGACCCGGCTCGCGGTGCTGTCGGCCGGCTATGCCGACGGCTATTTCCGCGCCGCCGGCGGCAGCGATGGCACCCGCGGCGCCGATGTGGTGATTGCCGGGCAGCGCTGCCCGATCGCCGGCCGGATTTCGATGGACCTGATCGCGGTCGATATCACCGAACTGCCGCAGGGCGCGGTACGCCGCGGCCAGCTCGCGACCCTGCTCGGCGACGGCATCACCGTCGACGAACTCGGCCACCATTTCGGCACGATCGGCTATGAGGTGCTCACCAGCCTCGGCGCGCGCTATCAGCGCGCTTACAAAGGCGGCGAGCCGACCACTGCGCCGAGCGAGCCCGCACCCGCGGCGTAAAATCCCGAACGGAGCTGCGCTGCGTGGGAATCGTGCGCAGCAGCATCAGTGCCGCGACAGCAGATCGCGCAAGCGGCAGATGGTGGTGGTGATATCAAAACGCTGATCGGGCAGCGTCTCACCCTTGAGCAGCAGGTCGAGCGCGGTCGCAGGGTCGGTCTCGCCAGTGAGCAGCACATCGGTGCCGCGTTTCTTCATATGGCGCACAAAGCCGTCGCCCGCGCTGCCGGCCACGATGATCTCGACGCCGTCGAGCGGATGCGGGCCGTCATCCTTGAAATAATGCGGCAGCTGTTCCTTCTGCAGTTCCACCCGCGCTGGCGTCGGCAAGGGCGTGCCTTGGTGATACTGGCTGAGATCATAGAGCATCCAGCACCGCGCCTGCCCGGCATGGCCGCTGACGGTGGCCCAATCCGTTGTGGGGATCGCGATTTTCATACTCGTCCTTCCATCGACAGCGCCGCGCGCCACGGCGCATGCGGCCATTTTGATGGAAGGATGTGGGGCGTGGATCGCCGGGGCAAGATGAAATCTTGGCGCGGACTGCCCACGCAATCGGCAGCTACGCCCATTGCTTTGCAGCGGTCCGAGCGCACCTCCCCAGCCCCAGCGTGCTGCATAAACTCCGGGGCAACGTGGACCCGCGACCTCAATCGCCTTGACTTCCGGGTCGCTGCAGAACAAAAAGCGAACACTAATCCTTGAAGAGTGCTGCGCGAGCCATGGCCAAAGCTTCCCTGTCGTTCGTCTGCCAGAACTGCGGCGCGGCCTATAACCGCTGGCAGGGCAAATGCGAGGCCTGCGGCGAGTGGAACACGCTGTCGGAGGAAGACGTCACCGGCGCCGCCTCGGTGCCGGCCTCGATCCGCTCCAAGCGCCGCGGCCGGCAATTCCAGCTGGAAACGCTGGCCGGGCAAAGCCCGGATGCGCCGCGGCTCGCCTCGGGCCTGGCCGAGCTCGACCGCGTCACCGGCGGCGGTTTTGTACGCGGCTCGGTGCTGCTGGTCGGCGGCGATCCCGGCATCGGCAAATCGACGCTGCTGACCCAGGCCACCAGCCTGATGGCCAAGGCCGGGCATCGCATCGTCTACATCTCCGGCGAGGAAGCGGTGGCGCAGGTGCGGCTGCGCGCGGCACGGCTCGGGCTTGCCAACGCGCCGGTGCAGCTCGCCGCCGAAACCTCGGTCGAGGACATCATCGCCACGCTATCGGACGGCAAGCCGCCGCGGCTGATCGTGATCGATTCGATCCAGACCATGTGGACCGACACCGTGGAATCGGCGCCCGGCACCGTCACCCAGGTGCGCGCCTCGGCGCAGGCCCTGATCCGCTTTGCCAAGAAATCCGGCGCCGCCATCATTCTGGTCGGCCACGTCACCAAGGACGGCCAGATCGCCGGGCCGCGCGTGGTCGAGCACATGGTCGATGCCGTGCTGTCATTCGAGGGCGAAGGCTCGCAGCAGTTCCGGATTCTGCGCGCGGTCAAAAACCGTTTTGGGCCGACCGACGAGATCGGGGTGTTCGAGATGACCGGGCTGGGCCTGCGCGAAGTCTCCAACCCGTCAGAATTGTTTTTGTCGGAGCGCGATCTCGGCTCACCCGGCACCGCGGTGTTTGCCGGCATGGAAGGCACCCGGCCGGTATTGTGCGAATTGCAGGCACTGGTGGTGCCGACCACGCTCGGCACCCCGCGCCGTGCCGTGGTTGGCTGGGATTCCTCGCGGCTGTCGATGGTGCTGGCGGTGCTGGAAGCGCATTGCGGCGTGAAACTGGCCGGCTACGACGTGTATTTCAACGTCGCCGGCGGTCTGCGCATCAACGAGCCGGCCGCCGATCTGGCCGCCGCCGCCGCGCTGGTGTCATCGCTCGCCAACGCGCCGCTGCCGCCCGACGCGGTCTATTTTGGCGAAATCTCGCTGTCCGGCGCGGTGCGGCCGGTGGCGCAAGCCGCGGCCCGGCTCAAGGAAGCCGCCAAGCTCGGCTTTGCCCGCGCCTTTCTGCCGGAAGCCGCGCGCGGCGATGGCGGCGGCGACGGCGGCTTGTCCCTGAATACGCTAGGCGGCCTCACCGCTCTGGTCGCTGATATCGCTGCCCGCGGCACGCCCAAGCCCGGCCGCGACAACGTCAAAAGCACAAATCAGGAGAAAAATGCCGCAACCGCGCGATTCCGGCGTCAGGAGGGCTGACCTCGCGCGGCGACACCGCTATACAACGCGCGCGCGACAAGCCAAGCCGACGAACGACACCGACCGTTAAGCGATCGGAGCATTGCTGCGATGCCAGCCCGGTTTGCGGTGGTTCGTCTGTGCGAGCCGTGCGATATGACCGAAACCCGAAGCGGCGCGGCTGAGCGCTGCTTTGCCTGTTGGACCTACGAGCGGGCCTGACCGATCCATGCCGATTACGATTCTCGACTTCGTCCTGCTCGCGGTGATGTTGATTTCCGGCCTGCTGGCGATGGTTCGCGGTTTTATGCGCGAAGTGTTGTCGATCGCGGCCTGGGGCGCGGCTGCGCTGGTGACGCTGTACAGCTACCAGAAGTTGCTGCCGACCGCGAAGACCTACTTCGACAGCGAAACCGTGGCCAGCATCGCGGTGATCGCCGGCGTGTTCATCGGCACCCTGATCGTGGTGTCGATCATCACCGTGCGCATCTCCGACATGATCCTGGATTCGCGGATCGGCGCGCTCGACCGCACGCTCGGCTTCCTGTTCGGCCTGGCGCGCGGCCTGTTGATCGTGGTGGTGGCGTTCCTGTTCTTCATCTGGCTGGTGCCGGACAAGCAGCGCCCCGATTGGGTCACTGAAGCCAAGTCGCGCACCATGCTGCAAGGCACCGGCGATTGGCTGATGTCGCTCTTGCCGGATGATCCCGAGAACACCATCTTGAAGAAATTCAAGAAGAACAAGCCGGAAGAAGAGCAAGGCGAAGCGGCCCCCGCGGCACCAAGCCCGAGCGAAGGCTATTCGAAATCGTCGCGAGACGGCTTGAAGAAGCAAATTGAGAAATCGTCAGGACAATGATCCCCAACGGAGAGGCGTGATGGCCAAGAACTTCAACCCTTGCCGAGACGCCGCCCCGACGGACGACGAAGGTTCGGCCAGCTACTTGCTCGACAGCGATCTCGAGGGCGACACGCTGCGCGAAGAATGCGGCGTGTTTGGCATCTTCGGCCACCCCGACGCCGCGGCGATCACCGCGCTCGGGCTGCACGCTTTGCAGCACCGCGGCCAGGAAGCCGCCGGCATCGTGTCATTCGACAATGGCCGGTTCCATTCCGAGCGCCGGCTCGGCCTCGTCGGTGACACCTTCTCCCGCTCCGATGTGATCGCCCGCCTGCCGGGCAATTCCGCGGTCGGCCATGTGCGCTATTCGACCACCGGCGAAACCATTTTGCGCAACGTGCAGCCGCTGTTTGCCGAACTGAATGCCGGCGGCTTTGCCGTTGGCCACAACGGCAACCTCACCAACGGCCTGTCGCTGCGCCGCGAGCTGGTGCGCAACGGCGCCATCATGCAATCGACCACCGATACCGAGGTGATCCTGCATCTGGTGGCGCATTCCAAGCGCCCGCATTTCATCGATCGCTTCATCGAAGCGCTGCGCGAACTCGAAGGCGCCTACTCGCTGGTGACGCTCACCAACAAGAAGCTGATCGGCGCGCGCGATCCGCTCGGCATCCGCCCGCTGGTGCTGGGTGAACTCGATGGCTGCCCGATCCTGGCCTCGGAAACCTGCGCGCTCGACATCATCGGCGCCAATTATGTGCGCGACATCGAGCCCGGCGAAGTGATCGTGTTCGACCGCCACGGCGTCACCAGCCACAAGCCGTTCCCGCCGATGCCGGCGCGGCCCTGCATCTTCGAATATATCTACTTCGCCCGTCCCGATTCCGTGGTCGGCGGCCGTTCGGTGTACGACATGCGCAAGGCGTTCGGCTCCGAACTGGCGCGCGAAAGCCACGTGCCCGCTGACGTGGTGGTGCCGGTGCCGGATTCGGGCGTGCCGGCCGCGATCGGCTATTCGCGGCAGTCCGGCGTGCCGTTTGAACTCGGCATCATCCGCAATCACTATGTCGGCCGCACCTTCATCCAGCCGACCCAGAGCGTGCGCGAACTCGGCGTGCGCATGAAGCATTCGGCCAACAAGGCGGCGATCGCCGGCAAGCGCATCGTGCTGATCGACGACAGTCTGGTGCGCGGCACCACCTCGAAGAAGATCGTCAAGATGATGCGCGAGGCTGGCGCCAGCGAAGTGCATTTCCGGATCGCCTCGCCGCCGATCACCCATCCCGACTATTACGGCATCGACACCCCGGACCGCGCTAACCTGCTCGCCGCGACCCATAGCCTCGAAGAGATGCGCCAGCTGATCGGCGCCGATTCGCTGGCGTTCCTGTCGGTCGATGGCATCTACCGCGCGATGGGTGAACCGGGCCGCGATCCCGCCAATCCGAAATTCACCGACCACTGTTTTACCGGCGACTACCCGACCCCGCTCACCGACATGAACGAGATCGACGCGCCGCGGCAGTTGTCGCTGCTCGCCGAGGCGAGCTGACCGCCAGGCGCAGCCGGGCGCTGTCTTCGGGATTGCTATTTTAGCGATGGATACGCGAGCCAAGCCCGCGTATGAAGCTACGATATATCTTAAAGCCGGAACGACTGCAGACATGACCCTTCCCCTCGCCTCTCGCATCGCTCTCGTCACCGGCGCCTCGCGCGGCATCGGCTATGCCACCGCGCTGGCGCTCGCCAAGGCCGGCGCGCACATCGTCGCCGTGGCCCGTACCCAAGGCGGCCTCGAAGAACTCGACGACGAGATCCGCACCGCCACCGGCCATATGTCGACGCTGGTGCCGCTCGATCTGACCGATCTCGACGGCGTCGCACGGCTCGGCGCCGCGCTCCATGAGCGCCATGGCAAGATCGACGCCTTCGTCAGCTGCGCCGCGATCGCCGGCCCGTCGTCGCCGCTCGGCCACATCGAGCCAAAATCCTGGGATGAGGTGATGGCGATCAACCTCAATGCCAATTTCCAGCTGATCCGCTGCATGGAGCCGCTGCTGCGCGCCTCCGACGCCGGCCGCGCGGTGCTGCTGACCTGCTCCGAAGGCCAGCGCGCCCCGGCCTATCGCGGCCCGGCTGCGGTCTCCAAGGCTGCGCTCGATACGCTGGCGCGGGTGTGGGCCGCCGAGAACGCCACCACCTCGCTGCGCGTCAATCTGTTCGATCCGGGCCCGGTGCGCACCAAGCTGCGCGCCACTGTGATGCCCGGCGAAGATCCGGCGACGCTCGATAGCCCGAAGCAGGTTGCCGAGATGATCGTGCCGATGTGCCAGCCCGATTGGCAGGACAATGGCAAGGTCTATGAGTACCAGACCGGCGAGCTGCGGGATTTCGCCGCGGCTACGTAATCCGGTAGCGACAGCTTTCTCCTTCCGATTGACTCAGCGCACGCGCCGCGATTGACTAATCACAAGCGGCAACCGCCGCGTGAAAAAAGCAATCGGGAGGGGACATGCGAAGCAAGTGGGCGTTTCGTTGCGCCAGCGTTGGTTTGGTGGCGGGGTTCGGGCTGTTTGCGGCCGCGCTGACGACGGTGGCGACCAGTTCGGCACACGCCGACGAGGTGACCGGCGTCTGGCTGCGCGATACCGGCGCGTCCAAGGTCAAGTTCGCGCCGTGCGGCGGCGCGCTGTGCGGCACCATCGTCTGGCTGAAGCCCGGCATCGAAACGCCGGCCAAGGTCGGTCAGCGGGTGTTTTCGGAAATGAAGCCGGCCGGGCAAAATGCCTGGAATGGTAGCGCTTTCAATCCCGAAGACGGCAAGACCTACACCGGCAAGATGAGCCTGTCCGGCGGCACCCTCACCACCCAGGGCTGCGCGATGGGCGGCATGATCTGCAAATCATCGACCTGGACCCGCACCAACTAAGCGGCGCCAACGCCCTCAATCCACCATCGATTGATATCAATCACGTTATGGCCGGGCACGTCCCGGCCATCGACGTTTTTGATCTTGCAGCGATTTCAAGGCGTCGATACCCGCGACAAGCGCGGGCATGGCGGTCATTGATACGACCCGATGCTATGAGTGGGTGCAGTGTCTGCTATCAGCTCTGAGCCGCCTTGCTGTCAGCTGCAGCCACCGGCTGCTCCTGAGCGGGCTTGAGCGCCAGCGACGGCGGCATCGATCGCACCGCATAGGCGCCGACCACCATTGACACCAGCAGCAGCGCGCCCGCCAGCAGGAACGGCGCGCCCGGCAGCAACAGCGGCGCGCCGGCGCTGATGAACGCCGCAAAGATCATCGTGAACACAAACGGGCCGACCAGCTCGGCAATGGAATGCACGCTGGTATTGGCGCCCTGCAGCGCGCCCTGCTGATCGGCGGGCACGAGGCGCGTCATCAGGCTGGAGGTCGCCGGCCCGGCGATGCCCCAGATCGTCATGATCGGAATGCCGACCCAGAACAGCGTGCCGTTCGGTGCCAGCGCATAGATCAGGAAGCCGAGCGCACCGCCGCTATAGCCGATCACGATCGCCCGAAACTCGCCGAGCTTCTTCAGCGCCGGCCCGACCAGGCCGCCCTGCACGATCGCGGTCCACAGCCCGACAAACGCCAGCGCCAGACCGACCGTGGTCTGATCCCAGCCATAGCGATAGGTGGTGTACAGCACGAAGGTCGCCGGCAGCGAGATATGCGCGACATCGGCGCAAAACCGCACCACCGCGAGCGCGCCGAGCGTGCGGTTCGAGCCGAGCAGCCGGACCGCGCCGAGCGGGTTGGCGCTGCGCCAGCGGAACGGCGCGCGCCGCTCCTTGGGCAGCGATTCCGGTAGCACGAAGAAGCCATAGGCGGCATTGGCGAGGCTGAGCGCCGCCGCCACCCAGAACGGCAGCCGCGGATCGACGCCGCCGAGCAGACCGCCGACCGCCGGCCCTACGATGAAGCCGATCCCGAACGCGGCGCCGACCTTGCCGAACACCGCGGCGCGTTTCTCCGCGGGCGTGACGTCGGCGATATAGGCGAATGACGTGGCGATGCTGGCCGAAGTGACGCCGGAGATCATCCGGCCGATGAACAGCCAGACCAGCGACGGCGCCAGTGCCATCAGCACGTAATCAAGACCGAGGCCGAAATTGGAGAGCAGGATCACCGGGCGGCGGCCGAAGCGATCGGACAGAGCGCCGAGCAGCGGCGATGCGAAGAACTGCATCAGCGCCCAGGCGGTGCCGAACAGACCGTAGATGCGCGCCGCATCGGCGGTGTTGTTGTCGGCGAAGCTTTCGACCAGTTTTGGCAGGATCGGCAGGATCATCCCGATCGACAGCATGTCGAGCAGGATGGTGACGAAGATGAAGCCCACCGCCGCGCGCCGCGGCCCCGCGGGTGGCGGCGTGATAACGTCGGCGGCCGGGCTTCCTGCGCTCATGACGGCCGCTTGCGCTTATGGGCGAACGGATTGGCCTTTTCGCGCAGCGTGATGCGCACCGGCGTGCCGGGCAAATCAAAGCCGCTGCGCAGGCTGTTGATCAGATAGCGCAGATAGGATTCAGGCACCGCATCGGCGCGCGAGCAGAACACCACAAAGCTCGGCGGCCGCGCCTTGGTCTGGGTGATGTAGTTCAGTTTTAAGCGGCGGCCCGACACCGCCGGCGGCGGATTGGTCTGAACAGCCTGTTCGAACCAGCGATTGAGCGCCGCGGTCGGGATGCGCCGATTCCAGATCGCATAGGCTTCCTCGATCGCCTTCATCAGGCGCTCGATGCCCTCGCCCATCAGCCCGGACATCGCCACGATCGGCACGCCCTTGACCTGCGGCAGCCAATGATCGGCCTCGGTGCGCAGCGCACCGATCTGGCCGGGCTGACGATCGACCAGATCCCATTTATTGACCGCGATCACCAGCGCGCGGCCCTCGCGCTCGATCAGATCGGCGATGCGCAAATCCTGTTCTTCGAACTTGGTCTGCGAATCGAGCATCAAGACCACGACTTCGGCAAAGCGCACCGCGCGCAGCGCATCGGCGACCGACAGCTTTTCCAGCTTCTCCTCAATGCGCGAGCGGCGGCGCAGCCCGGCGGTGTCGAAGATTTTGAAGCGGCGGCCGCGATAGACCACCTCGACCGCGATCGAGTCGCGCGTGGTGCCGGCCTCCGGGCTGGTCAGCAGCCGTTCCTCGCCGAGCAGATGATTGATGGTGGTCGATTTGCCGGCATTGGGCCGGCCGACGATCGCAACCCGGATCGGGCGCTTGGCGATTTCCTCGTCGGTCAGCTCGCCAAGTGCTTCCGGCTCCTCGTCCTCTTCGGGCGGTTCGGGCAACAGCTCGCGCACCGCGTCATAGAGTTCACCCATGCCCTCGCCGTGCTCGGCGGAGATCATCACCGGATCGCCGAGCCCGAGCGCATAGGACTCCATGGCGCCGATCTCGCCCTGTTTGCCCTCGCTCTTATTGGCGAGCAGGATCACCGGCTTGTTGGCGCGGCGCGCGAAATCGGCAAAGGCGCGGTCGTTCGGTGTCAGGCCGGCGCGGGCGTCGATCACGAAAAACAGCGCGTCGGCGAGTTCGATCGCCGTCTCGGTCTGCTGCTGCATGCGCGCGGTCAGCGAGCCCTTGGGGCCCTCATCGAGCCCCGCGGTATCGATGATGGTGAAGCGCAGATCGCCGAGCCGGGCTTCGCCCTCGCGGCGGTCGCGGGTCACGCCCGGGGTATCGTCGACCAGCGCGAGCTTTTGCCCGACCAGACGGTTGAACAGGGTCGACTTGCCGACATTGGGCCGGCCGATGATTGCAAACGTATAGGACATCGGCGATCCGTGGCCTGAGTTATGGCGGCCTGTCAATCGCGCTCAGCTCACGGGAGCTGGATCAGCGCTGGAAACTGCCACCGGGCAGCGGTGCCGGGAACGGCGAGCTGCTCGGCGCGGCGGGAGCCGTGGTGGTGGCCTGCGGCTCCGGATCCGGCGGCGGCGCGGTGACGCTGCGACGGCGGGTCTGCTGCTTGGCCGGCTTCGGCGCCGGCGGCGCGGCGGCAATGCTGCCCTCTTCCTCGACCGGCGGCGCTTCGGCGGCGTCGGGCTGCGGCGCCGGCTGGGCGGCGGCCGGCCTGGCCCGCTTCTGCTTGGCGGCGCGCGACGGCTTCGGCTCCTCGACCGCGGCGGGCGCCGGCGGCGGTTCGGCCATGGCCGGTTCGTTATTGGCACCGCGATAGAGATGCTTGGGCACGCCCTGCTCAAGGCCGGGCACGCCTTCCGGGAACACCGGCTTGCGCTCGCCGGGCAGCGGCTTCTTGGTGTCGAGGAAGTCCAGCAGGTCGGTCGGGTCCAAGCCCGAGGTGCTGCCGCAGCCTGACAGCGCGCTTCCCAGCGCGATCAGCACTGCGGCGGAAATCAATCGAGGCGTGCGGCGCATCGGGGTCTCATACTCGGTTGGCGCAGCGCGCGATCAGCCCGGCGCAGCGCTATCACATCAGTTTCAGCTCTTGGCCGCCGGCGGCAGCAGCGCCTGCAGCGCTTCGGCACGCTGGCGCAGGCTGGACGGCGTCTCGACATCGGTGGCGATCAGTTGCAGCCATTTGCGCGCAGCGACGGCGTCGCCCGCCTTCCAGGCCGACAGCGCCAGCAATTCGCGCGCGGTGTGGCGATAGGCGCCGGTGCCAGCGGCAGAGGCCTCAAGGCGCTGGGTCATGTCGGCAAAGCTAGCGGTTTCCAGCAGCAGGCCGCCGGCGCGCACCTTGGCGAGTTCGCGATCGACGGCGGGCACCGAATTGTCGGCCGCCACTTCGTCATAGGCCTTGACCGCAGCCGGCACGTCGCGCAGCGCCAGTTCGCCGGCGAGCCGCAGCCGCGCCAGCGTGCGATAGCCGGACGGCGCGCTGGCCGCGATCTTGGCGAACGCGGCTTCCGCCTCGGCATGCTTGTTCTGTTCCGACAGCTCGGCCGCGGCGTTGAAGGCCGCGCCGGCCTCGGCGGCCTTCTGCCCCTCAAGATACTGATAGCCGCGCCAGCCACCGACCCCGATGATGATCGCGAGCGCGCCGCCAATGATCAGCAGCGAATACCGATCCCACAGCTTCTTGAGCCGTTCGCGGCGCAGGTCTTCATCGATTTCGTTAAAGATTTCTGACACTTAAGATTATCCCGTCCCCACGCGCCATGCTGGGCGCCGCCTGTTGCGCGCCCGCCGGATGCCGCGCGCGGCGTACCCTAGCGATATGGCGGACGCAAGGCAAAACAAGCAAGATCAGAGTGTTGAGATGCGACGAAGCGGCCGCGCCCGGCCGCCTCACCATCAGCCCTTCTTCATGCCATAGACGTGTTCCGGCCCCGGAAAGGCGCGCGAGCGCACTTCGCTGGCATAGGCCTTGATCGCCGCCTCGATCCCCGGGCCGAGATCGCCGAACCGTTTGACGAATTTCGGCGCGCGCGGCGACAGGCCGAGCATGTCTTCGAGCACCAGCACCTGGCCGTCGCAGGCCGCGCTGGCGCCGATGCCGATGGTCGGAATCGCAATGTCCTGGGTGATCTTGCGCGCCAGCGGTTCGGCCACCGCTTCGATCACCACAGAGAACGCGCCCGCCTCGGTCACCGCGCGGGCATCAGCCTCGATCGGCGCCCAGCTGTTTTCCTCGCGGCCCTGCGCGCGGAACGAGCCGAGCGTGTTGATCGACTGCGGCGTCAGCCCGATATGGGCCATCACCGGCACGCCGCGCTCAGTGAGGAAGCGGATGGTCTCGGCCATCTTGACGCCGCCCTCGAGCTTGACCGCGCCGCACAGGCTCTCCTTCATCACCCGCGCCGCGGAATGAAAGGCCTGCTCCTTGGAAGCCTCATAGGAGCCGAACGGCAGATCGACCACCACCAGCGCTTCCTTGGAGCCGCGCATCACCGCGAGGCCCTGCATGATCATCATGTCGAGCGTGACCGGCACGGTGGTTTCAAAGCCGTGCATGACGTTGCCGAGCGAGTCCCCGACCAAGATGACGTCACAATAGCGGTCGACCAGCGCTGCGGTATGCGCGTGATAGGAGGTCAGCATCACCACCGGATCGCCGCCCTTGCGGGCCAGGATATCCGGTGCGGTCTTGCGCTTGATCGTGGACTGCACCGACATGCTTACGCTCCAACCAGAGAGACCCCGATCACCAACGGGTGGAACGCATAGGCCAGCCCCAGATAGAGCACGATGCCGCCGACCACCGCGATCGCATCATTCTTCCAGCCGCCGACCGGGATCGGCGGGGCGCCGGCGTCGCTACGCCGCTTCAGCGAGATGCGGTCGAGCACCGCCCAGGTCAGCATGGTGCCAAACAGGATGATCGAGCCGAGATCGCCATTGGCGATCAGATGCGCCACCGCCCAGGCTTTGACCGCGGCCAGCATCGGATGCTTGACCACGACATAGATCCGGCCACGGACATAGGCGGCGACCAGCAGGATCGACGCCAGCACCATCAGCAGCGCGGCGACGTGCTTGGTCCAGGCCGGCGGCTGCCAAATGTGAATGAGACCGGCCTCACGATACATGCCGAAGCCGAAACCGATCAGCAGCAGCCCGGCAATCGCGAGCACTGCATAGACCATCTTATAGACCGCCTCGCCGCCGATGCCGATCAGCCGGGCGCGCAGGTCGCGTTGTGTGGTGATGCCATGGACGCCGACAAACAGCGCCAGACCGAGGATCATGATCGCAAGTCCCATCGATACCCCCTTGCACGATCCTGCCGCGAATTCCGCAGCCGTGAATTAAGCGTGATGGTCCGCGTCACCGGCGGACGATAGCTAGCCGCGCGGACTGTCCCGCCTATCATTGTTTCCAGTTATGACGCAATGCCACATACGCCCAGGGCAGCGCCAATGGCGGGCCTGATACGGCCGGCGCGCGGGGCTTAGGCCGCTCGATGACGACGAGTTGATGACAGCTTGTTCGCGGCGGCACGCCAACACGGCGCGGCATCAGCCAGCGGCACCGATCGGGATCAGGCCGACCGATCAGGTCGCCCGGTCACATCATCGAAGCGAAGCGATTGAAGGGGAGCGATCATCACGGCAGACCGAGCCCGCCCGTGCTGCAATGCAGCGTACGGGATGGCGGCAAGCGCCAGTGGTATGCGCGAGCCTGTGGCGACGGTCCACGCCGCCGCCACAGTTCAAGGACTGATCCGACAGATCAGATCACTTGTAGTAGCCGACCGCGCAGGTCTGGTCGCCGATCTTGGTCACGAAGCTGACCTTCTGCACCGGATCGGTCTGGCCCGGGCGCGGCCACATGTAGCTCACTTCGTTGATCTTGCCTTCCGCGCCGGCCGCGAGGATTTCCTCGCCGAGCGGCTTGCCGGTCTTGTCCTTCAGATCCTTGAGGCTCTTGCCGGTCAGCGTCGGATGGGCGGTGAACATGCCGTCCGCGCCAGCGCAGAACGGATAGAGATCGCGATCCTTGAAGCCGCCTTCGCCCTTGGCGAACTGCGCCAGCGCCGCGGCCTTGTCGGCCTTCACGGCAGCGGCCGCCTTGTTCAGCATGGCCTTGGCTTCATCAGCTGTTCCGAACTCACCGGCCGTCGCAACCGAAGCGGCGAGAACACCCACCAGGGCGGCGAACGGAAACAGGGTCTTCCTTTGCATGGCATTCCTCCTTGAAACGCTCCTTATGCGGAGCTGGGAGAAACACTAACGCCGCCTGCCGCGACCGTCTGCGCAACTTATGACCAATCCGTCCGGACCTAAGCTTGACACGTTGCTATGCCTGACAGCGTTTGCTGCGGTGCAGAGCTTAGTGAGCAGTAACCCAGGCGCGAGCTTCGCGCTGCGCACGGGCGATCTCACCTTCCGACATCAGCTCGGCTAGTTCGCGGCGATGCACAATGGCATCCGCCCGGCCCTTGAGCGCCGCGAGATTGAACCATTTATGCGCGGATACCAGGTCGATACCACCGGCGCGGCCGCTGGCGTACAGCATGCCGAGATCGAACAGCGCGTCGGCGCTATCCGCAGCTTCAACCGGAACCGCTTGTTCAAGACCGAAATCACCCTGAAACATCTGTCGCTCCCCTTCTGCCGTCCCTTTGAGGGCGCGGCTCCCGTCCACTCGTTTGACCTCTCCCCACCCGCCTGTGCTGGCGTGTTGTTGAGGCGATCATCTCGGTCAAACTTGAATGGCAGTTTAAGTAACGCGATGAATCGAACCTCAAGCGCCATGGTTTCAAAAACGCTGACGACCGGAAAACCCCGCGAAAATCGCGGGTTTTCGTCGACTTTATAGAAGCGGTTTACCGTGCTGGTTGGCACCGCGATAACCATCGCACACGGTCGCGGCGCACAACGCGCGGCGCGCCCCTTGCGGGGGGGGGGGGATGCGACGCACAGGCAACGGACGCGGCAGCGCGAAGGCACGGCGAACCGCGAGCAGACCATCGGTGAAGGGGCTTCGATCAGTGAAGGGCTTCGATCAGTGAAGGGGCTTTGATCAGTGCAGGGGCTTCGATCAGTGAAGGGATCGCCGCTCGCGGCGGCGGCACGCGCCCTACTCACAGCGCAGCAATCTCAAGGCGCGGTCGCTTGGCCTTACTCAGCACGCGGGTCTCAAAACACGCGGCACTGAAAAACGCGGCACTCAAAAAACGCCGTGCTCAAAAAACGTCAAATCCGAAACGAGGGGGTCGGCGATCACGCCAGGATCAAAATTCACTGCTGCAGCCCCGCCAGTGACAACTCGGAACGGGTAAACCGCATCTGGTGAAGAAAAACCGTTTCTCGGGCCTGACCCGGGTTCGAGCGGATAGCTCCGCTGCAAACTTCTCAATCTGGCCGTTTGACCTAATGTTCCGCCGACACCCTCTTCGTCGACCAGGGCAGCAAACGGGCGGCTTGAGCTTCGTGGAAATCAAGCACTACTGAGAAGCAAGCCGGACCGGAGGGCCCGTGTGACGCGCCGCCGGCTAACGCCGTCGGCCAACTTAAGTGAGCAACTTACTTCTTCTTGGCGACCTTCTTGGTGGCCTTCTTCGCGGCGACCTTCTTGGTCTTCTTGGCCGTCTTCTTCACCGCACTCTTGGCAGTCTTGGCGGTTTTCGCAGTCTTGGCCTTCTTGACAGTCTTGGTCGCCTTCTTCGCAGTCTTAGCCTTCTTCACCATGTTGCTCTCCAATCATGAGATGGCCTGATCGCTGCGTGCAGTCGGGAATCGACGTGCACCACTTCCCGCATACACCAACATGCAAGAAAAAACAGCGTCCTACTTAAGGAAGTGTTGACCCGCGGCAGCGCGCTCAGACAGCGCGTCTAAGCGATTCTTGCGCTCATCGCGCCGCGCCCCGGAAGCGGTGACGCGCGCTCAGCAAATGGCTGAAATGCGGAATCTGCTTCTAGACAAGACGAATCCGACAACTAATCGCAACCGCAACTAATCGCAACGAAATGGACGCACGCGCCGGCGGATGCGGAAGAAACGCCGCCGGCACTTTCCGAATCCGAAACTTTGGCAGCTAAAATATTTTGGGATCAGCGGCACGGAACGCCGCCATCGGAGCCCACCAGGGCACGCAAACGCCTTCACCAAAGCCGATTCGCGTCACTCGCCGCTGCGTCCGCGCCCCCTTTCCAGCAGGGAACACGGTCGCAACGGCGTTGTTGCGGAGCGTGATCAGAGGCCGAGTTTGCTCTTGAGCAGATCGTTGACGGCCTGCGGATTGGCCTTGCCGCCCGACGATTTCATGACCTGACCAACGAACCAGCCGATCATCGCCGGCTTGGCAGCGACCTGCGCCGCCTTGTCGGGATTGGCGGCGATGATGTCATCGACCACCTTCTCGATGGCGCTGAGATCGGTGACCTGCTTCATGCCGCGCGCTTCGACCACCTCGCGCGGATCGCCGCCCTCGACCCAGATAATCTCGAACAGATCCTTGGCGATCTTGCCGGAGATGGTTCCCTCGCCGATCAGATCGATGATCGCGGCGAGCTGCGCCGCGCTCACCGGAGACGCCGCAATCGCCAGGCTCTCCTTGTTGAGACGGCCGAACAGCTCGTTGATCACCCAATTGGCGGCAAGCTTGCCGTCGCGCTCGCGATTGCCGAGCACCGCCAGCACCGCTTCATAGAACTCGGCGCTCTCGCGTTCGGCGACCAGCACGCCGGCATCGTCGGCCGACAGGCCGAATTCGGCGATGAAGCGCGCCATCTTGGCGTCCGGCAGTTCCGGCAGTTCCGCCTTGAGCGCGTCGACATAGTCCTGGCTGAATTCGAGCGGCAGCAGGTCGGGATCGGGGAAGTAGCGATAGTCGTGCGCCTCTTCCTTGGAGCGCATCGAGCGGGTCTCGCCCTTCACGGCATCGAACAGCCGGGTCTCCTGATCGACGGTGCCGCCATCTTCAAGAATGCCGATCTGGCGGCGTGCCTCGTATTCGATCGCCTGGCCGATGAAGCGCACCGAGTTGACGTTCTTGATCTCGCAGCGGGTGCCGAGCGCATCACCGGGCTTACGCACCGACACGTTGACGTCGGCGCGCAGGCTGCCCTTCTCCATGTCGCCGTCGCAAGTGCCGAGATAGCGCAGGATGGTGCGCAGCTTGGAGACATAGGCCTTGGCCTGTTCCGAGGAGCGCAGGTCCGGCTTGGACACGATCTCCATCAGCGCCACGCCGGAGCGATTGAGATCGACATAGGACGCGGTCGGGTGCTGATCATGCAGCGACTTGCCGGCATCCTGTTCCAGATGCAGCCGCTCGATGCCGACGACGATGCTCTCGCCATCCGGCAGATCGACCTTGACCTGGCCCTCGCCGACCACCGGCGACTTGTACTGGCTGATCTGATAGCCCTGCGGCAGATCGGGATAGAAATAGTTCTTGCGATCGAACACCGAGCGCAGATTGATCTGCGCATTGAGGCCGAGCCCGGTGCGGATCGCTTGGCGGACGCATTCCTCGTTGATCACCGGCAGCATGCCCGGCATCGCGGCATCGACCAGCGACACATGGGCGTTCGGCTCACCGCCGAATTCGGTGGCCGCGCCGGAGAACAGTTTGGCGTTGGACGAGACCTGGGCATGGACTTCCAGCCCGATCACCACTTCCCAATCGCCGGTTGCGCCCTTGATGAGCTTTGACG
Source organism: Rhodopseudomonas faecalis (assembly GCF_003217325.1). Taxonomy (GTDB): domain Bacteria; phylum Pseudomonadota; class Alphaproteobacteria; order Rhizobiales; family Xanthobacteraceae; genus Rhodopseudomonas; species Rhodopseudomonas faecalis. The sequence goes on along the minus strand of NZ_QJTI01000007.1, from coordinate 89,056 downwards.
TTTTGACAGGTGCGTTCATGGACCGGCTTTTACTCCGAGCGCGCAGCCGAGGAAACCCCCGCCGCGCGCGACAATGTCATCGTTGAAGGCGGCCTACAGGCTGGCCGCGAAGGCGCGAAATACCGGGCTCATGCGCAGCGAGTCGCGACCGGCGGCGATCAGCTCATCGACCTGATCGGGCCGCAGCACGAATCGCGTCGGGATGGTTTCCAGCACCGCGGCGCGCGAGCTATCGAGCTGATCGAAGCCGAGCCGGCCGACGAAGAACTTGAGGTCGCGGCAATTCCAGCCCGGCCCTGCGCCATAGCGGGCGCGATCGGCGGCCGACAAACCGCAGCGCCAGCGCACCAGCGATTCGCGCCAATCATTCATGGTGCGGTCGAACGCGGTGTAGCTGGCGCCGACGCTGGCATCGATGGTGGTATCGACCGTGGCCTTGATCAGCTCGACCCCGCTCGGCCCTTCTACGGTGTTCACCCAATTGCCGGACACGCCGATCTTGGCATCGACCACCAAGAACATCACCCGGCGCAGCTTGACCGCCTGCGCCGGCGACAGCGGGCCATAGGGCGTCTCGGAGGATTCACGGGCGATGGTGAAACCGGACACGCCGTAATTGTCGACCAGACCGCCGTCGAGCAGCTTGATGAACGGCACCGCCCCTTCGCGGTAGCGCGTGATCGCCTTGGCATAGGCGCTGAGCATCGGCGAGGCGTTGCGGTCGCTGGCGGCGCGCTTGATCCAGGCCGGCAGCGGATCGTTGCAGCTGCCCGGGAACGCCTGCACCACCATCGGCGCAAACGCGATCGGCACCGCTGCCGAGGCGGCAACGGCGTTGGACAACGGATAGGTGCTGAGATCGCTGCAGATCGCCGAGAACGCGGTCTGCCCGAATACGAACGGCACGCGATTGTAAATGTCGGAGGCGTTGATCAAGACCCGCGGCCGGCCGATGGTCCGGAATTGAGCGAAGGTGGCGCCTTCGAACAGATTGGCATCGAGCCAGTTGGTGAAGCCGGTGGCGTCGTTGATGCCGCCCGAGAACGCCTTGGTGACGGTGCTGAGCGACAGCGTGGTCTGCAGCCCCTCCTCGGCATTGCGCAGCAAGAAGCGCTCGCGGAAATCGCTGAGCGCGGCGCGCTTTTTCAGGCCGAAATAGGCCGCGGTCACCGAGCCGCCAGACACGCCGGAGATGAAGTCGATCCGGTCCAGCATCGAGGCGGAAGCGCCACGGACCGGGGAACGGTCCATCTCGCTGAGCACGCCGAACGAGAACGCCGCGGCGCGCGTGCCACCGCCGGAGAATGACAGCCCGATCAGGTATTCGTCGGCATGGGCGACGTCATCGGAGCCGATCCGCAGCCGTTCAGCGACGCTGCCGGACACCGGCACATTGACCGGCATGTTGTAAACTGACGCGCAGCCCACGAGAGCCAAGCTCGCCGTCGCGGCCGCCAGGACCAAATGCACCCATTTCATATCAATACTACCAAACTATACTGCGGCGGGTTCGCGATCGGAGCGGTCCGACCATCGGTTGGAAAAGTTCAAGGCGGCTTAATAGCAGATTTGGCGCCAGATGCGCCTGATCAACATGGCGTTAGCAAGGCGTCGGCTAATTCGCCGCCGGCACCGGCGGCACGTCGAAGCTGAATGTGAAAAAGGTTCCCTGGCCGCTGATGCTTTCGGCGCGAAATTCGACGTTGCGTGCGTTCTCTTTCAAGGTCTGCAGAATCAGCGCGCTCAGCTTGCGCGGCGCCGGCCAATTGGCGGCATCGGCGAGCCCAACGCCATCATCGCCCGCAACCACGGTGGCGCGGCCATTCTCTTGCTTGCAGATCAAGCGCACCTTGCCGGCGCTACGGCCGACAAAGGCGTATTTCAGCGCGTTGGTGAGCATCTCATTGACCAAAAGCCCGGCCGGCATCGCGACATTGACCGATAGCGGGCAGTAGCTGACCTGAATGTCGAACTCGATACCGTCGACGGCATGAGCCTGCTGCACGGCGGCGGCGATATCGGAGAGATATTGGCCAAGATCGAGCAGGCTGCTGGCTTCTTCGGCGGACAGGATGCGATATAGCGCGGTGAGCGCGTCGATCCGGCTGGCGAGCCGCGCCAGTGCCACCGCCTCACCTTCCGCGGCCGAACGGGCCTCAAGACGGATCAGCGCCGTGATCAGTTGCAGATTGTTTTTCACCCGATGCTGCAGCTCGCGCAGCAGCATGTCGCGGTCGCGGATCTGGATCTCGAACTCTTCGATCTGGGCGCGCTCGCGGCTGCCGATATCGACCATCGCCGCGATCCGAAAGCTCTGCTGGCCGTCGTCGTTCTCGATCACGGCGGCATAGGCCTGCACGATCACCAGCCGCTCGGACGGCGACTGCGGCCGGAACACGCCGATAAACTCCTCGCCATCGCTGATGGCGCTGCCGAGCGTGCGGCTGGGGTCATCCTCATCGACGAACTGGTCAAGGCTGTGCCACGGCTGGCCCTCGACCTCGCTCGCCGTCACCCCGAGCAGGGTTTCGAACGCCGCGTTGACATAGGCGATGCGCTGATCGCCGGCGGCGCCGCGCGACACGGCGACCGCGACCGGCACGTGATCGAGCAGGTGTTTGTAACGATCGTTCTCGATCGCCGCGGCGAGCTTGGTCGATCCCAGAATCTGATCGACCTGTTCGGACGCCGGCGGTCCCCCCTCGTCAGCACTCATGCACGCAAACCTTGTGATCGGCAAAGCATGACCAAGCGGCGCTTGAAAGGCAACGCCAAACGGCGGGACCTGATCGCGCCGCGATCAGGCCCACCACTTTTCGGGGATGAAACGTCCCGCGGCCTGCTCGATCACTTCGCCGAGCGAGAACAGCGTCTCTTCATCAAACGGCCGGCCGATCAATTGCAGGCCGAGCGGCAGCCCCTGCACGTCGCGGCCCGCGGGAACCGCAATGCCCGGCAGGCCGGCCATGTTCACGGTCACGGTGAAGATGTCGTTCAGATACATCTCGACCGGATCGGCGCCGCCCTTCTCGCCGATGCCGAACGCCGCCGACGGCGTCGCCGGGGTCAGGATCGCGGACACGCCATTGGCAAAGCAGGTTTCGAAATCGCGCTTGATCAGCGTTCGCACTTTCTGGGCGCGCAGGTAATAAGCATCGTAATAGCCGGCCGACAGCACATAGGTGCCGATCATCACGCGGCGCTTCACCTCGGCGCCGAAACCGGCGGCGCGGGTGTTTTCATACATCTCGACGATGTTGTGGCCGGGCACGCGCGCGCCGTAACGCACGCCGTCATAGCGCGCGAGATTGGACGACGCTTCCGCCGGCGCGACAATGTAATAGGCCGGCAGCGCGTAGCGGGTGTGCGGCAGCGACACTTCGACCAGCTCGGCACCCGCGGCCTTCAGCCAGTCGGCGCCGCGCTTCCACAGCGCTTCGATCTCCGGCGACATGCCCTCGATGCGGTATTCCTTCGGAATGCCGATCTTCATGCCCTTGACCGAGCGACCGACCGCCGCCTCGTAATCGGGCACGGCGCGATCGACCGAGGTGGTGTCCTTGGGATCGTGACCGGCCATCGAGCGCAGCAGGATCGCGGCATCGCGCACGGTGCGCGCGATCGGACCGGCCTGATCGAGCGAGGAGGCAAACGCCACGATGCCCCAGCGCGAGCAGCGGCCATAGGTCGGCTTGACGCCGACCGTGCCGGTGAACGCCGCCGGCTGCCGGATCGAACCGCCGGTATCGGTCGCCGTGGCGCCGAGGCAGAGATTGGCGGCAACCGCCGCTGCCGAGCCACCGGACGAGCCGCCCGGCACCAGCTTGGTTTTTGAGCCTTCACGGCGCCAGGGATTGATCACCGGACCGAAGCACGAGGTCTCGTTGGACGAGCCCATCGCGAATTCGTCGTTGTTGAGCTTGCCGAGCAGCACCGCACCATCGCGCCACAACTGCGTGGTCACGGTCGATTCGTACGGCGGCTTGAACTCGCCGAGAATTTTCGAGCAGGCCGTGGTGCGCACGCCCTCGGTCGCGAACAGATCCTTGATGCCGAGCGGAATGCCGGTCAGCGGTCCGGCCTCGCCGCGCGCCAGCGCTTCATCGGCAACCTTGGCCATGGCGCGCGCCTGATCCGGCGTCTCCAGCACATAGGCGTTCAGCCCCCGGCCGCCAGCCATCGCCTTGAGATAGGCATCGGTCAACTGCAACGCGGAAAAGGATTTGTTGGCCAGACCCTCGCGGGCCTCGCTGAGCGTCAACGAAGTGAGTTCAGTCATTTATTTACCGGGCTGCAGAAGAACGGAGACAGCGTCTTATCGTTTTCAGGGGCATCAAACATGTGACGCGGCCGGGTCTTGGCGTCGGCTTCCAGTTTGTCGAGGACCGCGTCCAGCAGCTTGTCGGGATCAGCCGTCTTACCCTCGCGCTGCATGGCGTCGAGAAAGTCCATATAGGCGCGGTAAGCGGTCTCGTCGTCACACAGCAGGCACATCGGCAGTCCCTCGCCGCTTCGGTCGGGTTATTCAACCACCTTCGGCACCAGGAAGAAGTGGTTTTCGGTGGCCGGCGCGTTGGCCACCACCTTGTCGGCGATCTCGCCATCGTCGACCACGTCCGCGCGCTTCTTCATTTCCATCGGCGTCACCGAGGTCATCGGCTCGACGCCTTCGACGTCGACCTCCGACAGCTGCTCGACAAAAGCCAGCATGGCATTGAGCTCCCCTTGCAAATGGGGAACCTCATCGTCGGTCACCGCAATGCGCGCGAGATGCGCGATACGGCGAACGGTGGCGGCATCGACGGACATGGAACCAGTTCTTTCGGCGTGGAATTCAGCAAAGCTGCCCTATAGCAGACCCGGCTTTCGCGCCGCAACTGCGGCCCTTAGGCCGCACCGAGCTGCTTGAGCCGCTGCTGTGCCGCTTTGGCCAGCTCCCGCGTCAATTGTTCGGCAGGTTGCCCGGTTCCGATCCGAACCGCCTGCCCGGCCCACAGGAAGCTGAAGTCCACCTTGCCGCGCTGCTCCGCCGCCGCGCGCAACGGACCGAGCGCGCCCGACGCATGCGGGAATGGCGGCACATCGGCCGACAACGGCCCGAGCTCACGCATCACCCGGTTGGCGATGCCGCGCGCCGGCCGCCCGGTCATAATATTGGTCAGCACGGTCGAGTCATCGCCGGCCTGCTGCATCGCCGCCCGCGCCAGCGCGCTGACCTTGGCCTCCGGACAATGCATATAGACGGTGCCGAGCTGCACCCCGGCCGCGCCGAGCGCGAACGCCGCCGCGATGCCGCGGCCATCGGCGATGCCGCCGGTGGCAATCACCGGCACCTTCACCGCATCGACCACCTGCGGCAGCAGCGCGAACAGCCCGGGCTGCGCCGCGGTGTCATCGGTCAGGAACATGCCGCGGTGACCGCCGGCCTCGGCGCCCTGCGCGATCACGGCATCGACGCCGTGCTGCTCGAGCCAGATCGCCTCGCGCACGATGGTGGCGCTCGACAGCACGAGCGCCCCCGCCGCTTTCACCCGCGCCAGCAGCGGCTCAGCCGGCAGGCCGAAATGGAAGCTGACCACTTCGGGCCGCAGCTCCTCGACCAGCGCGCACATCGCCTCATCGAACGGCGCGCGGCTTGCCGCCGGCGCCGGATAATCGGCGCGCAACCCGAGTTCCTCGGCGTAGCCGCTCAGCCGCACCCGCCAGTTCGCTTCGATCTCCGGATCGGACGGCACGGCCTGGTGACTGAAGAAATTCAGATTGATCGGCGCTTTGACCGCGCTTCGAAACGCCGCCACCTGCTCGCGCACTTTATCCGGCGGCAGCATCGCACAAGGCAGCGACGCAAGTGCGCCGCCTTTCGCCGCTGCGATCATCAGCTCGGCATCCGTCACGCCAGCCATCGGGGCCTGAATGATCGGAGTTTCGATACCGAAGAGATCGATAAGACGGCGGTCTGGCCACATTTCAACATTGCTCTCAGTTGATGGAGACGTCACCAGCGACGCTCCCGATCAAATGAAAGCAACCATGTACCGTTCTGGCAAGCTAGCGCAGCGATTACCCGCTATGCGCGCGCAAGATCCAGCGGCGCAGCGCCACACCGGCCCAGATCGCCTCGACCACGCCGAACGGCCACGCTCCTTGCAGAAAGCCATAGAGCGAGCCGAATGCACACGCCGCCGAGAAGCCGAGCACGAACCAGTGACTGCGATCCTCGAACGCGTAGCACAGCAGCATCGCGCTCACGGCAAACAGTCCGAACCAGGTCAGCGCATCCATCTCGATGATCTTCCGCACAATGAAATTGGCTCGCCGTGGTCGATCGCGGCGCGCTGCACAGCATGATCAATCCGGTCGCGATCCGCTAGCGGCATCGATGCCAGCGCACGCCGCGCTGGTTCGGCTTTGCTTCCATGGCGTCGCTCATGCTATGCGACGCCATGCCTGCCCCTATCCATCCTCTCGTTGAAACCGCCGCGTTGTGGCCTGCCACTGGCGCGTTGATCGGTCTCGATCTCGGCACCAAAACCATCGGCGTAGCGGTGTCCGATCCGGCGCGCCGGCTCGCCACCGGCGTCGAAACCGTGCTGCGCAAAAACTTCACCGCCGATGCCGCGCGGCTGCTGGCGCTCGCGCAAGAGCGCGCGGTGGTCGGCTGGGTGCTCGGCCTGCCGCTCAACATGGACGGTAGCGAGGGGCCGCGCGCGCAATCGACCCGTGCGTTCGCGCGCAATCTGGCCAAGCTCACCGAACTGCCGATCGGATTTTGGGACGAACGGCTCTCGACCGCGGCGGTCGAGCGCGAACTGATCGCCAACGACGTCAGCCGCGCCAAGCGCGCCAAGGTGATCGACCAGCACGCCGCGATCTTCATTCTGCAAGGCGCGCTCGACCGGCTGACAGTGCTGCGGCAGCAAAGTTCAGGGCCCGCCTGAGCCATGCTGGCGGTGTTCGCCGCGCTGGTCCCGGTTTTTCTGCTGATCGTGCTCGGCTATGGGCTGCGCCGCAGCTTGATCAAGGACGGCAGCCACTGGACCGCGATCGAACAGCTGGTCTACTACGTGCTGTTTCCGGCGCTGCTGATCGACACGCTGGCGCGCGCCCCGCTTGGCGACGTGCCGGTGGCCGGCGTCGGCGGCGCGCTGCTGCTGTCGGTGCTGGCGATGTCGGCGCTGTGCCTGCTGCTGCTGCCCTGGCTGGCCTCAATGTTGGCCGTCGATGGACCGGCCTTCACCTCGGTATTTCAGGGCTCGACCCGCTGGCAGACCTTTGTGGCGCTATCGGTCGCCGGCAGCCTGTTCGGCGAGATCGGCATCGCGCTCGCCTCAGTCGCCATGGTGGCGATGATCCCGCTGCTCAATGTGTTCAGCGTCGCGGTGCTGGCGCATTACGCGGCGCCGCAGCGCCTGGCCTGGAGCCGGATCGTGCTCGCGATCCTGCGCAATCCGCTGATCTGGGCGTGCCTGATCGGGCTCGCGCTCAATCTGACCGGCTTGCGGATGCCAAAGCCGGCGCATGAATTTGCCGACGCGCTCGGCCGCTGCTCGCTGGCGCTCGGCCTGTTGGTCGTCGGTGCCGGGCTGCATCTCGAAGGGGTGTTGCGGCCACGGCCGGCGGCGCTGATCGCGGTGACGCTGAAACTGGCGGTGATGCCGCTGATCGCGCTGACGCTCGGCTGGGCGTTTGGGCTGACCGGCACTCACCTCGCGGTGGTGGCGTGCTGCGCCTCGGTGCCGAGCGCGTCCAATGGCTATGTGCTGGCGCGGCAGATGGGCGGCGACGCGCCGCTGCTCGCCCAGATTTTGACGTTGCAGACCGCGTTCGCGGTGCTGACCATGCCGGTGTTCATCGCGCTCGCGGGCTGAACGCACGCGCGCATCACAACTAATCGCCTCACCGGCGCGGCACCGGGAAATCATAGGCGCCGCTCGCGACGCCCGGCATTGAGAAGTGCCACCACTCCTTTGAATAGTTCACAAAGCCCTGGCGCGTCATCGCGCCGACCAGGATGGTGCGCCAGCGGCGCTGCTCGGCGCTGATCGAACGCGCCGCGGTGTGGGCCTTGGCATCGGAACAATCATAGCCGGTGCCCATATCGACGCTGCCTTCCGGCGCGCGCAGCGCCGCGGGCGCGGTGCAGTCGGCATAGTCGCGCGACGGATCGAACGGCGGGCCTTTGGGCGCGCGCAGATCGACCAGCGTCAGATCGACCGCCGCCCCGGTGGAATGGCCGGAGCGCTCGGCGATATAGCCGAGCCGAAACAGCTCGGCCTTGCTGAAGCCGGGATTGTAGCGCCGCTCCGCCGCGGTCTCGCGGCCGTCCTGCGCCCAGGCCACCATGTCGCGCGACGCCCGCACCGGGCGGTAGCAATCGAGCATTTTCAGCGACAGCCCGCGCGGCCGCAGCTCGCGCTGCACCTCGCGCAGCGCGGCGCCGACCGCGCGCTTGACCACACACTCGTTACCGTCGTAGCCGGCGATCCGCCGCCCCATAAAATTGTGACGGCCGGCATAGCGCAGGTCCTGCTGAATGCTGGGGTCGATCTGCGACAGCAGCACGAAGTCGCCGGGCAGTTCCTGGCCATGGCCGGGGCCGCCGCCCAGCGCCACCAAGGCCAGCACCACCAGCGCCGGCCGCCGCCCCATCCATGTCATATTCACCACGTTCCCCTGCTCCGCCCCGACTGACCGGGGGAAAACTCCGCCGTCGGGAATTCGTCCTTGCCCGGCCTTTCGTCTCTCCCTATAGCTCTGGCTTTAATGACCCCAGCACCGAAATCTAGTTTCGTCCTCGGTCACCGGCATTTGCTGGGCATCGATGGGCTTTCCGCCGCCGACATCACCGGCCTGCTTGATCTGGCTGAAGAATATGTCGAGCTGAACCGTCAGGTCGATAAGAAGCGCACCAGCCTGCGCGGCCGCACCCAGGTCAACCTGTTCTTCGAGGCCTCGACCCGCACCCAATCCTCGTTCGAGATCGCCGGCAAGCGGCTCGGCGCCGACGTCATGAATATGTCGGTGTCGTCCTCGTCGATGCGCAAGGGCGAGACCCTGCTCGACACCGCGGTGACGCTGAACGCCATGCACCCCGATATCCTGGTGGTGCGGCATCACGCCTCCGGCGCGGTCGAGCTGCTGGCGCGCAAGGTCGATGGCTCGGTGGTCAATGCCGGCGACGGTGCCCATGAGCACCCGACCCAGGCGCTGCTCGACGCGCTCACCATCCGCCGCAACAAGGGCCGGATCGAAGGGCTGACCGTGGCGATCTGCGGCGACGTCATGCATTCGCGCGTCGCCCGCTCCAACATTCTGCTGCTCAATCTGATGGGCGCCCGGGTGCGCGTGGTGGCGCCCTCGACGCTGCTGCCGCCCGGCATTGAGCGCATGGGCGTCGATGTCGCGCGCGACATGCGCGAAGGCCTGAACGGCGCCGACATCGTGATGATGCTGCGGCTGCAGCGCGAACGGATGAACGGCTCGTTTGTGCCCTCCTCCCAGGAATACTTCCAGTATTTCGGGCTGGACCAGAAGAAGCTGTCTTATGCCAAGCCCGACGCCCTGGTGATGCACCCCGGTCCGATGAACCGCGGCGTTGAAATCGACTCCACCGTCGCCGATGGCGCGCAATCGGTGATCCGCGAACAGGTCGAAATGGGCGTCGCGGTCCGAATGGCTGTGCTCGAAGCGCTCGCACGCAATTTGCCCAATGCGTAACCCCATGCTCACAGACCGCCGCCCGATCCTGCTCGCCAACGCCCGCTTGATCGACCCGTCACGCGACTTCGATGGCATCGGCGACGTGCTGATCGCCGACGGCCTGATCCGCGACGCGCGGCGCGGCATCGGCGCCGCCGGCGTGCCGGAAGGCACCGACATCATCAATTGCGCCGGCAAGGTGGTCGCGCCCGGCCTGATCGACATGCGCGCCTTCGTCGGCGAGCCCGGCGCTGGCCACCGCGAGACCTTTGCCTCGGCGAGCCAGGCCGCGGCGGCAGGCGGCATCACCACCATCATCTGCCAGCCCGACACGTCGCCGGTGATCGACAATTCGGCGACCGTCGATTTCGTGCTGCGCCGTGCCCGCGACACCGCGATCGTCAACATCCATCCGATGGCGGCGCTGACCAAGGATCTCGGCGGCACCGAGATGACCGAAATCGGGCTTTTGAAAGCGGCCGGCGCGGTCGCGTTCACCGATGGCGACAGAAGCGTGATGAACGCGCTGGTGATGCGCCGCGCGCTCACTTACGCCCGCGATTTCGACGCCTTGATCGTCCATCACACCGAAGACCCCAATCTGGTCGGTGAAGGCGTGATGAATGAAGGCGAATTCGCCTCGCGCCTCGGGCTGATGGGCGTGCCGACCGCCGCCGAAGCGGTGGTGCTGGAACGCGACATGCGCTTGGTGGCGCTGACCGGCGGCCGTTATCACGCCGCCTCGGTGTCGTGCATCGAGTCGATCGAGATTTTGAAGCGTGCCCGCGACGCCGGGCTGCGCGTCACCGCCTCGGCCTCGATCAATCATCTCACCTTGAACGAGAACGACATCGGCCCGTATCGCTCGTTCCTGAAATTGTCGCCGCCGCTGCGCACCGAGCCTGATCGCCAGGCGCTGGTGGCCGCGCTCGCGGCCGGCGTGATCGACGTGATCATGTCCGATCACAACCCGCAGGACGTCGAGGTCAAGCGGCTGCCATTCGCCGAGGCGGCGCCGGGCGCGATCGGGCTGGAAACCATGCTGCCGGCCGGCCTGCGGCTGATCCATAGCGGCGAACTCGATTTCCTGACGCTGATCCGCGCGATGTCGACCCGCCCGGCCGAACTGCTCGGCCTGCCGGGCGGCACGCTGCGGTCCGGCAGCCCTGCCGATCTGATCGTGATCGATGCCGATGTGCCGTGGGTGCTTGACCCGAACGAGCTGAAATCGAAATGTCGTAACACCCCGTTCGACGAGGCCAAGTTTACTGGCCGCGTGGCCCGCACCATTGTCAGCGGCCGAACGGTTTATGAACACGTGTGAGTGCGCCGGCTGGCGCCGCCGAGATAGGTGATCCCGATGACCATCCTGATCAATCTCGCCGCGTTGGCTCTGGGTTACCTGTTCGGCTCGGTGCCGTTCGGGCTGATCCTGACCAAGATCGGCGGCACCCAAGACCTGCGCTCGATTGGCTCGGGCAATATCGGCGCCACCAATGTGCTGCGCACCGGCCGCAAGGGCCTGGCTGCCGCCACTTTGCTCGGCGATGCGCTCAAGGGCACCGCGGCGGTGCTGCTCGCCGGCTATCTCGCCAAGCTGACCGGCGCGGTTCCGGCCGAAGCTGCGATGCTGGCCGCGCTCGGCGCGTTCCTCGGCCACCTGTTTCCGGTGTGGCTGAAGTTCAAGGGCGGCAAGGGCGTTGCGGTCTATATCGGCGTGCTGATCGGCCTGTACTGGCCGGCGGCGGTGGCGTTCTGCCTGATCTGGCTCGGCGTCGCCTTCACCACCCGCTATTCGTCGCTGTCGGCGCTGATCGCCAGCCTCGCCACCCCAATCCTGCTGTTCCTGTTCGGCCATACCGCGATGGGCTCGCTGTTCGCGGTGCTGACCGTGCTGCTGTTCTACATGCACCGCGACAACATCAAGCGGCTGATGGCCGGCGCCGAAGGCAAGATCGGCCAGAAGAAGTAATGGCCGGCGCTGCCGCATGCCGGCAGCGCCGCCCTTCACACCCATTCGACCAGCAGCTTGCCTGCAATCATAAGTTGCGCCACACTCCCAGTGAGAGCTGAAGCGTTTTCTTGACGCGAACCGGCATCCACTTCGCTCGAAAACGCTATGGGGGGAGCGTGCGTGGACGACGGGCAACAAGCAACCATCCTTCTCAGCGACGCGCAGCGGCTCGACTGGCTGCGGCTGATCCGCAGCGACAATGTCGGGCCGCGCACCTTCCGCTCGCTGATCAATCATTTCGGATCGGCTCGCGCCGCCTTGGAACGGCTGCCCGAACTGGCCCGGCGCGGCGGCGCCGCCCGGCCCGGCCGGATCGTCAGCGCAGCTGAAGCCGAGCGCGAACTCGCCGCCTGCGCCCGGATCGGCGTGCGGCTGCTGGCGCCCGGCGAGACCGGCTATCCGCCGCGCCTCGCGGTGCTCGATGACGCGCCGCCGCTGCTCGCGATCCGCGGCGCCCGCGCCTGCCTGATGCGGCCGGCACTGGCGATGGTCGGCTCGCGCAATGCGTCCGGCGCAGGTCAAAAATTTGCCGCGCTGCTCGCCCGCGAACTCGGCCAGGCCGGCTTCACCATTGTCTCGGGACTGGCGCGCGGCATCGATCAGGCCGCGCACCGCGCCAGCCTTGCCAGCGGCACGGTGGCGGTGCTGGCCGGCGGCCATGATCAGATCTATCCGCCCGAACATGACGGCCTGCTCGCCGAGATTCTGGCGCAAGGCGGCGCGGCGATTTCGGAAATGCCGCTCGGCCACGTGCCGCGTGCCCGCGATTTCCCGCGCCGCAACCGGCTGATTTCCGGCCTGTCGCTCGGCGTGGTGGTGGTGGAAGCCGCGCACCGCTCCGGCTCGCTGATCACCGCGCGGATGGCCGCCGAGCAAGGCCGCGAAGTGTTCGCGGTGCCGGGCTCGCCGCTCGATCCGCGCGCCGCCGGCACCAATGCGCTGATCAAGCAAGGCGCGCTGCTGATCGCCAATGCCGCCGACATCATCGAAGCGGTGGCGCCGATTTTGGAACGGCCGATCGCGCCGCCGATCCGCGAGGACGACGACCAATTGCCGCTGTTCGAGCCGGAGAACAACGACCGCGATCGCATCAACGCTTTGCTCGGACCGACCGCGCTCGCGCTGGACGATCTGATCCGTATCTCAGGTTGCTCGGCCGCGGTGGTGCGCACCGTGCTGCTCGAACTGGAACTGGCGGGCCGCCTGGTGCGCCACGGCAATGCGATGGTGTCGCTGGCCACGCCCGATTGATCGGCCGCGCGCGGCTAACGCTGTTCCGGCGAAGGGGCGCCGCCCTGATGCAGCCGGACGATTTCCGCCGCCTCCATGCGCGCCATGTCGAGCAGATAGCCCAGCATGTCGAGCCGATGGCGGCGCGCCATGAAGGCCAGATTGGTGGTGGTTTCGACCACATAGACCGCTGCTTCCAGCGCCCCGCCGTCACCGGCGCTGGCGTCGGATGAACTGCCCCGTCGCCCCATGGTCAAAATGGCTCCCTTGTCCGGGTTCCGACTGAACCTTTTGCTACACCACTATAGAACGCACAGGCTCAAAAATACAACTAGAAGTTTTATTTTACGGTCATTACAACCTGAAATCCTGGTCGCGATCGGGTGATTTGCTCGCATCCGATTTGACAGTGGGCGGCTCTACACCCATGTTCGCCCCCAAACTGAGCCGGCGACTCTGTCGCCCGCGTCGGTTTTTTGCTCTTAAGCTATTGGAATGACATGAATCTCGTCATTGTCGAGTCGCCCGCCAAGGCCAAGACGATCAACAAGTACCTCGGCAGCTCGTTCGAGGTATTGGCCTCGTTCGGCCATGTGCGCGACCTTCCCGCCAAAAACGGCTCGGTCGATCCCGAGGCCAATTTCCAGATGATCTGGGAGGTCGACCCGAAAGCGGCGAGCCGGCTCAACGACATCGCCAAGGCGCTGAAAGAGGCCGACAAGCTGATCCTCGCAACCGACCCTGATCGCGAGGGTGAGGCGATCTCCTGGCACGTGCTGGAGGTGATGAAGCAGAAGCGCGCGCTAAAAGACCAAAAGGTCGAGCGCGTGGTGTTCAACGCCATCACCAAGCAGGCGGTGTCCGAGGCGATGAAGAACCCGCGCCAGATCGACGGCGCGCTGGTCGACGCCTATATGGCGCGCCGCGCGCTCGATTATCTGGTCGGCTTCACGCTATCGCCGGTGCTGTGGCGCAAGCTGCCCGGTGCCCGTTCCGCCGGCCGGGTGCAATCGGTGGCGCTGCGGCTGGTGTGCGACCGCGAGCAGGAAATCGAGCGGTTCGTTGCCCAGGAATATTGGTCGCTGGTGGCGACGCTGGCGACGCCGCGCGGCGACACCTTTGAAGCGCGCCTGACCGGCGCCGACGGCAAGAAGATTCAGCGGCTCGACATCGGCTCGGGCGCCGAAGCCGAAGATTTTAAGCAGGCGCTGCAGGCCGCGCAGTTCGCGGTGGCCTCGGTCGAAGCCAAGCCGGCGCGCCGCAATCCGCAGGCGCCCTTCACCACGTCGACGCTGCAGCAGGAAGCTAGCCGCAAGCTTGGCTTTGCGCCGGCGCACACCATGCGCATCGCGCAGCGGCTCTATGAAGGCATCGACATCGGCGGCGAGACCACCGGTCTGATCACCTATATGCGTACCGACGGCGTGCAGATCGACCCGTCCGCCATCGCCCAGGCGCGCAAGGTGATCGGCGAGGACTATGGCAACGCCTATGTTCCCGACGCGCCGCGCCAGTATCAGGCCAAGGCCAAGAACGCCCAGGAAGCGCACGAAGCGATCCGGCCGACCGATCTGTCGCGCCGCCCGGCGTCGCTGCGCAGCCGGCTCGATCAGGATCAGTACCGGCTCTATGAGCTGATCTGGATCCGCACGATCGCCAGCCAAATGGAAAGCGCCGAGCTGGAGCGCACCACCGTCGACATCGAAGCCAAGGTCGGCGCCCGCAACTTGGAGCTGCGCGCCACCGGCCAGGTGGTGAAGTTCGACGGCTTCCTGGCGGTCTATCAGGAAGGCCGCGACGACGATGGCGACGACGACGAAAGCCGCCGGCTGCCGGCGATGAGCGAAGGCGAAGCGCTGCAGCGCCGCGAGCTTGCCGTCACCCAGCATTTCACCGAACCGCCGCCGCGCTTCTCGGAAGCCTCGCTGGTCAAGCGCATGGAAGAACTCGGCATCGGCCGGCCTTCGACCTATGCCTCGATCCTGCAAGTGCTGAAAGATCGCGGCTATGTGCGGCTCGAGAAGAAGCGGCTGCACGGCGAGGACAAGGGCCGCGTGGTGATCGCGTTCCTGGAAAACTTCTTCGCGCGCTATGTCGAATACGACTTCACCGCGGCGCTGGAAGAAGACCTCGACCGGATCTCCAACAACGAAATCTCCTGGCAGCAGGTGCTGCGCGATTTCTGGACCGACTTCACCGGCGCGGTCGAAGAGATCAAGGATCTGCGCGTCTCGCAGGTGCTGGACGTGCTCGACCAGATGCTCGGCCCGCATATCTATACGCCGCGCGAAGACGGCGGCGACCCGCGGCAATGCCCGAGCTGCGGCGAAGGCCGGCTCAACCTCAAGGCCGGCAAGTTCGGCGCCTTTGTCGGCTGCTCGAACTATCCGGAATGCCGCTACACCCGCCCGCTCGCCGCCGATAGCGGCGCCGAGGGCGGCGACCGCGTGCTCGGCAAGGACCCGGACACCGATCTCGACGTCGCGCTGAAATCGGGCCGGTTCGGCCCCTATATCCAGCTCGGCGAAGCCAAGGACTATCAGGACAGCGAGAAGCCGAAGCGCGCCGGCATTCCGAAATCGATCTCGCCGGCCGATATCGACCTCGATCTGGCGCTAAAACTGCTGTCGCTGCCGCGCGAAGTCGGCCTGCATCCGGAAACCGGCCAGCCGATCAAGGCCGGCATCGGCCGGTTCGGCCCCTATGTGCAGCACGAAAAGACCTATGCCAGCCTGGAGGCCGGCGATGAGGTGTTCACGATCGGTTTGAACCGCGCGGTGACGCTGATTGCCGAGAAGATTGCCAAGGGCCCGAGCAAGCGCAAATTCGGCTCCGATCCCGGCAAGCCGCTCGGCGATCATCCGACGCTCGGCGCGGTGGCGCTCAAGAGTGGCCGCTACGGTGCCTATGTCACCGCTGGCGGCGTCAACGCCACCATTCCGAACGACAAGACGCCCGACACCATCACGCTGGAAGAAGCGATCGCTTTGATCAACGAGCGCGCCGCCAAGGGTGGTGCGAAGGGCGGCGCCAAGAAGAAGGCGGCGGCCAAGAGCAAGGCGGCTGACGGCGCCGATGGCGCCGAAAAACCCGCCAAAAAGGCTCCGGCCAAAAAGGCGGCGGCTAAGAAGGCCCCTGCCAAGAAGGCCGCGGCAAAAACCGCCACCACCAGCAAGGCCCGCACCGCCAAGACCGCCGCGGCGGCCAAGCCTGCCAAGAAGGCGGCGGTGAAGAAGACCGCATCCAAAGCCAGCGGCTAGGCATGTGAGCAGCAAACGGCGCGACGACAGTAGCTTCCCCGAACGCGACGCGATCGTCGCGTTCATCAAGGCCCATCCTGGCAAGATCGGCACGCGCGAGATCGCCCGCGAATTCGGCTTGAAGAATGCCGATCGTGTCGCGCTCAAGCAGCTGCTGCGCGAACTGGTCGACGACGGCACCATTCGCAAGCACGGCCGGCGCGTTGCCGAGCCGGCGGTGCTGCCGCCAACCCTGCTCGCCGACGTCACCAGCCGCGACAAGGACGGCGAACTACTCGCCAGCCCGAGCGAATGGGATGAGCAGGACGGCACGCCGCCCAAAATCCTGCTGCATATTCCGCGGCGGGTGCGGCCAGAATTCATTCCCGGCGTTGGCGACCGCGTGCTGCTGCGCGTCGAGCCGAACGAGCGCGGCGACCGCATCCCCTATCGTGGCCGCGTCATCAAGCTGATCGACCACGGCAAGAGCCGCGTGCTCGGCATCTTCCGCGCGCTGCCCGGCGGCGGCGGACGGCTGCAGCCGGTTGACAAGAAACAGGCCGGCCGCGAGCTGAACATCGCCGCTCATGACGCCGGCGACGCGCAGGACGGCGACCTCGTCAGCGTCACCATCGTGCGCAGCCGCGGTTTTGGGCTGGCCTCTGGCCGGGTGCGCGAACGGCTCGGCTCGCTCGCCACCGAAAAAGCCGTCAGTCTGATCGCGATCCATAGCCACGAAATCCCGCAGGATTTTTCGGTGGCCGCGCTCGCCGAAGTCGCCGATGCCAAGACCGCGACGCTGAAAGGCCGCGAGGATTGGCGCGAAGTCCCGCTGATCACCATCGATCCGCCGGACGCCAAGGATCATGACGACGCGGTGCATGCCGAGCCGGATTCCAATCCGGCCAATGAAGGCGGCTTCATCCTCACCATCGCGATCGCCGACGTCGCTTACTATGTGCGCCCCGGCTCTGCGCTCGATCGCGACGCGTTGCAGCGTGGCAATTCGGTGTACTTCCCGGACCGGGTGGTGCCGATGCTGCCGGAGCGCATCTCCAACGATCTGTGCTCGCTGAAACCGGGCGAGCCGCGCGGCGCGCTGGCGGTGCGGATCGTGGTCGGTGCCGATGGCCGCAAGCGCTCGC
The DNA here is from genome assembly GCF_003217325.1 of Rhodopseudomonas faecalis. Classification (GTDB taxonomy): domain Bacteria; phylum Pseudomonadota; class Alphaproteobacteria; order Rhizobiales; family Xanthobacteraceae; genus Rhodopseudomonas; species Rhodopseudomonas faecalis. Next base: position 71,729 of record NZ_QJTI01000007.1, on the reverse strand, counting down.
ATTCGTTCCATCGCATCCTGATGCGCTCGGCGGCGAAGCTCGCTTATGCGCAGGCGCAGGCCGCGATCGACGGCCGCCCCGATGACATCACCGGCCCGCTGCTCGAAACCGTGCTGCGCCCGCTGTACGACGCCTATGCCGCGGTGAAGCGCGCGCGCGACGAGCGCGATCCGCTCGATCTGGAACTGCCCGAGCGCAAGATCGTGCTGAAGCCGGATGGCACGGTCGATCGGGTGATCGTGCCGGAGCGGCTCGACGCGCATCGCTTGATCGAGGAGTTCATGATCCTCGCCAACGTCGCCGCGGCCGAAGCGCTGGAAAAGAAGGCGCTGCCGCTGATCTACCGCGTGCATGATCAGCCCAGCGTCGAGAAGGTGCACAATCTCAGCGAGTTTCTGAAAACGCTCGATCTGTCATTCGCCAAACAGGGCGCGCTGCGGCCGACCCAGTTCAATCGCATCCTGGCGATGGTGAAAGGCCACGAGGCGGAACCGCTGGTCAACGAAGTGGTGCTGCGCTCGCAGGCGCAGGCGGAATACGCCGCCGAGAATTATGGCCATTTCGGCCTCAATCTGCGCCGCTACGCGCATTTCACCTCACCGATCCGGCGCTATGCCGACCTCGTGGTGCATCGCGCCTTGCTGCGCGCGCTCAATCTTGGCGACGGCGCCCTGCCCGCCACCGAGACCGTGGAACAGCTCGGCGAAGTGGCCGCGCAGATCTCGATGACCGAGCGCCGCGCCATGAAGGCCGAGCGCGAAACCGTCGATCGGCTGATCGCGCATTTCCTCGCCGACCGGATCGGCGCCACTTTTGCGGGACGGATTTCCGGCGTCACCAAGGCTGGCTTGTTCGTTAAACTGACTGAGACCGGCGCCGACGGCCTGGTTCCGATCCGCAGCCTCGGGCTCGATTACTTCCATTACGATGAAGCGCGTCATGCCTTGACCGGCAGCCGCAGCGGCGTGGTCTATCGGCTCGGCGACGCCGTCGAGGTTCGCCTCGTCGAAGCTGCGCCGATCGCCGGTGCACTTCGTTTTGAACTGATCGATGGCGGTGGAACCATTGCGAGCCGGCGCGGCCGGGCCCATGTTGGCCGCGGGGAGCGAAAGCTCGGCCACGTCGGCAAGACCACCAAGAAGTCGAAGGCCGCCAACAAGGCCAGTATCAAGAAGGCCAACAAGTCAGCGGCGAGCAAAGCGAAATCGGGTCGCGCCGGCCAAGCCAGCAAGCCACGCAAAGGCTGATCATGGATGATAGCGACGCTAGCCGCGTCGTGCCGTTGCACCGGGCGCCCGCGCGGCGCAACGTCGTGCTGGCGATGAAGCGCGGCTGCTTTGGCCGCTGCCCGCGCTGCGGCCACGGCCATCTGTTCCGCGCCTTTCTCAAGACCGCCGAGCGCTGCACCACCTGCGGCCTCGATTTCACGGCGCACCGCGCCGATGACTTGCCCGCTTATCTGGTGATCGTGATCATCGGTCATCTGGTGGTGCCGAGCGCGCTGTGGCTCGAGACCCATTATGCGCCGCCGATCTGGCTGCAACTGGCGATCTATCTGCCGGTGACGCTGCTGGGCTCACTGGCGCTGCTGCAGCCGGTGAAAGGAGCCGTGATCGGATTGCAATGGGCGTTGCGGATGCATGGCTTTGACGACCAGCGATCTTCCGATATCCCTGCGGTCTAGCACCAAGCCAAGACCAATTGCGGGGACGGAATGACCGAGACGGCAACGCCCACGGCGAGCGACGACATCATCACGGAGCCGAGCCATCATCCCTATTGCCGCCCGAAAGACGCCGCCACGCTGATCCTGATCGACCGTTCCAGCACGGCGCCGCGCGTGCTGGTCGGCCGGCGCCACGACAATGTGGTGTTCATGCCCGGGCAGTTCGTGTTCCCCGGCGGGCGGGTCGACAAGACCGACCACCGCGTGCCGGTGGCGGCGCCGATCAGCGCCGAATTGCAGGCCAATCTGCTGAAAGGCAGTCCGAAGACCACCGCGACCCGCGCCCGCGCGCTGGCGGTGGCGGCGATCCGCGAGGCCTGCGAGGAGACCGGGCTGTGCCTCGGCCGCGCCGCGCCCGGCGCCACGAAACCCAGCCTCGACGGCCCCTGGGCGCCGTTTGCCTCCGCCGGCCTGCTGCCGGACCCGTCCGGGCTGTTTCTGATCGCCCGCGCCATCACCCCGCCCGGCCGGATCAAGCGGTTCGACACCCGATTCTTCAGCGCCGACGCCTCGGCGATCGCCCATCGCATCGACGGCGTGGTCCATGCCGAGGCCGAGCTGGTGGAACTGGCCTGGGTCGAGATCGGTTCGCAGCCGCTCGCGGCCATGCACCCCATGACCAAGAAGGTATTGGCTGAATTGAAGAATCGGCTTTCCGCCGGACCGCTGCGCCACGATGCGCCGGTGCCGTTCTTCCATTTCTATGGCGGCCGGATGCAGATGGACCTCTTGCCGGGCGGCTGAACCACAGCCCGCTCGGCGCGCAAACCTTGACTTTGCGGAATTGCCGAGTAGGTTGCGCCGCGAATGCAGGCCGCCTAGGCCGGCTCCCGATTCCCATTGTTTCGAGGTTTTCACCATGGCCAAGGCGGTCACCATCAAGATCAAGCTCGTGTCGACCGCGGATACCGGCTTCTATTACGTGGCGAAGAAGAACTCGCGCACCATGACCGACAAGATGGTCAAGAAGAAATACGATCCGGTCGCCCGCAAGCACGTCGAGTTCAAGGAAGCCAAGATCAAGTAAGCTGGCTCAGCTGACTGACGATGGATGTACGGGGCCCCTGCGGCCCCGTTTTTCATTTGTGGCGTGGGTATGCCGCGCCTTCCCCAGCCCGTCATTCCGGGCTACGCGCGTCAGCGCGTAGACCCGGAATCCCGAGATGATGATGAAGGACAAACCCGCCTGAGATGCCGGGTTCGCACGCTATCGCGAGCGCCCCGGAATGACCTGGAGTAATGGCCGAGAACCGCCGCGGGTGCGCGGCCCCTCCCCGGATTGCGCTGCGCTCCATCCGGCTACGCGCTTGCTGAGCGGCGATGAACCGCCGAGCGCGACCTCACTGATCAAAGCACCGTCATTCCGGGCTACGCGCGTCAGCGCGTAGACCCGAAATCCCGAGATGGTGACGAAGGACAAAACCGCCTGAGTTTCCGGGTTCGCTCGCTATCGCGAGCGCCCCGGAATGGCTGGGTGAGGTTGTCGTACTGAACGCTGACGCCGAAAGAGCTTAAGCCGCCGCGGCGACCACACGGTTGCGGCCGTCGTGCTTGGCGCGATACAGCGCGGTGTCGGCGCGCTTCAGCACATCGGCGATCGGCTCGCCCTTGCGTTCCAGCGTCGACAGCCCGATCGAGATCGTGACGTCGATCTGGCGCGCGCCCTTCTCGATCGCAAACGGCTCGCTGGCGACCGCGCCGCGCAGCCGCTCGGCGACCATGCTGGCCACCTGAACATTGGTCTCCGGCATCACCACCACGAATTCCTCGCCGCCGAAGCGGCAGGCGAGATCGATGCCGCGGATCGAGCGGCGGATGCGCATCGCGAATTCGCGCAGCACGTCGTCGCCGGCGTCGTGACCGTAGGTGTCGTTGATCGATTTAAAGAAGTCGATGTCGAGCATCATCACCGCCAGCGGCTTGCCGCGCGCTGAAGCCTGCTCGGACAGCGTCTTGAGGTGGCTTTCCAGATAGCGGCGATTATGCAGCCCGGTGAGCGCGTCGGTGACCGCCATTTCGAACGAGTGCTGCACGTTATCGCGCAATTGCTCGGTGTAGCGCCGGCGGCGGATCTGGGTGCGCACCCGCGCCAGCAATTCATTCTTGTCGACCGGGCGCATCAGATAGTCGTTGACGCCGATTTCCAGGCCCCGCAGCAGCCGTGCGTTGCTGTCGGCCTCGGCGATCGCGACGATCGGCACATGCCGGGTGCGATCCAGCGAGCGCGCCTGACTGCACAGCCGCAGGCCGTCATATTGCTCGAGCCCGAGCGACACGATCAGCAGATCGTAATTGCCCTCGGCGGCCTGAAACAGCGCATCCTCGGGCCGGGTTTCCAGATCGACGTGATGCTCGGTGGTGAGCAGCGGCACCAGCCGCTCATAGGACGACGGCCGGTCATCAACCAGCAGAATGCGGCCGCCCTTGCCGGTTTCGGCGACGGCGTCGCGCTCCGGCTGCTGCATGCCGATCTCGTAGGACGTGATGGCGCGCATCCGCAGCTCATCAGTCATCATCTTGAGCCGGGTCAGCGAGCGCACCCGCGCGATCAGCACCACGTCGGACACCGGCTTGGTGAGGAAATCGTCGGCGCCAGCTTCCAGCCCGCGCACACGGTCGGCCGGCGAATCGAGCGCGGTGACCATCACCACCGGGATGAAATGGGTCGCCGGATTGGATTTGAGCCGGCGGCACACCTCAAAGCCGTCCATATCCGGCATCATCACGTCGAGCAGAATCAGATCGCATTCCGAACGCGCGCAGGCCTCCAAGGCCTCGGCGCCGTTGGCGGCGGTGATGACGTCGAAATACTCAGCAGTCAGCCTTGCTTCCAACAGCCGGGCATTGGCGGGAATATCATCGACCACGAGGATACGGGCGGACATGCTCCCTCCTATCCGATGAAGCGCCGGACCGTTTCGATGAACTTGCCAACGGAGATCGGCTTGGACAGATAGGCCTCGCAGCCGCCTTCGCGGATTCGTTCCTCATCGCCCTTCATGGCGAAAGCGGTGACGGCGACCACCGGGATCGAACGGAGCTGGGGATCGTCTTTGATCCAGCGGGTGACTTCCAGGCCGGAGACTTGCGGCAGCTGAATGTCCATCAGGATCAGATCGGGGCGAAGCTTGCGCGTGAGATCGAGCGCTTCGTAACCGTTACTGGTACCGGAGGTCTGGTAGCCATGGGCCTCCAGCAGGTCGCGAAAGAGCTTCATATTGAGCTCGTTATCTTCGACGATCAGGACGGTCTTGGCCATCCCGCCCTCCATTCCGGAAACAAAATGCCCGACATCTGCGACATGCGATTGCGTTCGCCACGCCGCACTGACTCGGGCATGATGGATCAAAATAGAGCTAATAAGTTACGGAAAGGCAAACACTGCCAATGCCAAAGCCCCCTCGCGACGCCCGCCAAATGGCTGAAATCGTAGCGGTTCAAGCGCTGTCGTTCCTGGCCTCGCAGCCAGAGCGGCTGGCCCGGTTCCTCGCGGAAACCGGGATCGGTCCGTCCACGCTGCGCAGCTCTGCCGCCGATCCGCAGTTTTTGACCGGGGTGCTCGACTTCCTGCTGCGCGACGATGAAGCGGTGCAGGCTTTTGCCGCGGCGTCGGGCCTGCACCCGACCACGGTGGCCGCCGCCCGCCAGGCGCTCGACGATCATTTGACGGCGCGCGACGTGCCGTGAACCAACCAGGCGCAGCGCCGTTCGTTCCCGGCTGCTTCTGCCGCGACTGCCTGGCTGACCAGCCAATGGCGGCGCCGCGCTGCGCCGCCTGCGGCTCGCCCAAACTGCTGCGCCACCGCGCGCTCGGCTCGCTGACGCTGGCCCATATCGATTGCGATGCGTTCTACGCCACCGTCGAGAAGCGCGATAATCCCGAGCTGATCGATCGGCCGGTGATCGTCGGCGGCGGCAAGCGCGGCGTGGTGTCGACCGCCTGCTACATCGCGCGGACTTTTGGCGTGCGCTCGGCGATGCCGATGTTCAAGGCGCTCGATCTGTGCCCCGACGCGGTGGTGATCCGCCCGGACATGGCGAAATATGTGCGCGTCGGCCGCGAGGTGCGCCAAGCGATGCTGTCGCTGACGCCGCTGGTCGAGCCGCTGTCGATCGACGAAGCGTTTCTCGACCTGTCCGGAACTGAACGACTGCACGGCGCCAGCGCCGCCAAAACCCTGGCGCGCTTTGCCCGCGATCTCGAGCGCCAGATCGGCATCACGGTGTCGGTCGGGCTGTCCTGCAACAAGTTCCTGGCCAAGATCGCCTCCGATCTCGACAAGCCGCGCGGCTTCGCGGTGATCGATCAGCAGCAGGCCTGCGCCATGCTGGCGGAGCGGCCGGTCGGATTCATCTTCGGCGTCGGCCCGGCCACCCAGGAACGGCTGGTGCAGCGCGGCTTCCGCACCATCGGCGATCTGCAGCGCGCCGACGAGATCGACCTGATGCGGCAGTTCGGCGCCGAAGGACAGCGGCTATGGCGGCTGGCGCGCGGCATCGACGACCGCCGTGTCGAGCCTGACCGCGGCGCCAAAAGCATTTCCAACGAAGTCACCTTCGAGCACGACATCCGCGACCTGCCGACGCTGGAGCGCATCCTCTGGAGCCTGTCGGACAAGGTGTCGGCGCGGCTGAAGAGTGCCGATCTATGCGGTTCGACCGTGACGCTGAAATTGAAGACCGCGGATTTCCGGCAGCGCACTCGCGCCCAGACCATTCACGCACCGACCCAGCTCGCCGCCCGGATTTTTGCGATTTCGCGCGAGCTGCTTGCCAAGGAGATCGACGGCACCGCGTTCCGCCTGATCGGCACCGGCGTCAGCGCCTTGCAGCCGGGCTCGGCGACCGCTGACGATGTCGATCTGCTCGATCGCCGCCAAGCGAGCGCCGAGCGCGCCATTGATGACCTGCGCAAAAAATTCGGCGACGCCGCGGTGATCCGTGGCATCGCCTATCAGGGGCCGGAGAAGCCGCCGACCTGACGTGCAGCAGCGCGTTGCGCGCTGAGCTGAGGAGTGGCGTGAACGCCGTTACTTACAGGGCCGGCTGTCCTTGACGTCGAATTTGCCGAGCGCGCCGGCAATCACGAAGTCGTTGTAGTCGAGCACCAACGCGCGCGACACGCCGTTCTCATACAGCTCGAACGACATCGCATAGACCGGGGTCTGCTCGCCGCTATTGGTCTTGGCCTCGCGGTCGTAGTAACTGACCGTCACCGGCCAGCGCGTCAGCGACTTCATGGTGTTCGACGCCGTCGAGGGATCGGGCGCGGTCACAGCGCGGTCGCCGGGGATCGGCTGACCGATCACAGTGAGCGTGTTGTAAACCTTCTCGCCATTGTCCGAGCCGTCATAGACGGTCAGTTCCAGCAGTGACTTGCCCTGCTGCGCCGCAGCGATGATGCGCCGGATCTGCTCGGTCGGGAACACGATGGTTCCATCGAGCGTAAAATTCTTCGCCGCCGGCTGCTTGAGCTTGACCGAGATATGGTCGCCGTCGCGCTCCGCGACCCCGTCCACCACGCTGGGATCGGTGTCGTTCATCTTGGTTTCGATCTTGAAGCGGTAGCTCTTGGCGTCGCCGTCTTCCCAGCTGGTCGAGCGCAGATCGCTGAGCACGTTCTTGCCCTCGCCGCTGTCGAGCTCCGACACCTGACGAAACTCGGAACTGTAGCCTTCGCAGGCGCTGCCGGAGAAACTGTACAGAATGCGGCCGCGCACGCTGTTGAGCGCGACATTGCCGCGCGCCTTCAACAGGCTGAGTTCATAAAGCGCCTGGTGCGACAGAAAAGGCGGCGTGGCGCCGGCGGTCGCGGTGCCGCAGCCGGCACCGATCAGCGCCAGCGGCAACACCACAGTCAAAACATTGAAGCGCCAGAACGGCCGAATGCCTCGCATTGCGGTCCCCTTAAATTCACTGGTTCAACAATAGTGGCTCGCCAAGGGCGCCGCAACCGCGCCCCTGCCCGAGCCCCTGCCAGTCCCAATTGCTTGCAACTCGCATGGCATTGGGTCAAAAAAGCAGCACGACTTCACACACAATGGGGATCAGTTATGGCAGGCATGGTTGAGCAGAAGCTCGCAGCGCAGGGCGTTCATTTGCACGAGCCGGCGAGCCCGGTCGCCAACTATGTCAGCTTCGTGCGCACCGGCAATCTGCTGTTCGTGTCCGGCCAGGTGTGTTTCGACGCCGAGGGCAAGCTGATCGCCAAGGGCAAGCTCGGCACCGATGTCACCGTCGATCAGGGCAATGCCGCCGCGCGTGGCTGCGCCATCAATCTGCTGGCGCAGGTCAAAGCCGCGCTCGGCGATCTCGACAAGGTGGTGCGGGTGGTACGCCTTGGCGGCTTCATCAATTCCGCGCCCGATTTTATCGATGGCCCCAAGGTGCTGAACGGCGCCTCCGATTTGATGGTCGCCGCGTTCGGCGACAAGGGCCGCCACGCCCGCACCACGGTCGGCGTCGCCTCGCTGCCGGCGGATGCCGCGGTCGAGGTCGAAGGGCTGTTCGAGGTCGCCTGAGCGTGCGCGCGCCCGGCTGGCTGACCGCACGACCGATTGCGCATCGCGGGCTGCATAATTACGCCCGCGGCGTGATCGAGAACATGCCCGGCGCGATCAGCGCCGCGGTCGAAGGCCGGTTTGGCATCGAGGTCGACATTCAGCTCAGCGCCGATGGCGAGGCGATGGTTCATCATGACGATGAGCTCGGCCGCCTCACCGACGGCAGTGGCGCGCTCGCGACGCTGTCCGCCGCAGAGCTGAAGCGCGTGCGCTTCAAGGACACCAGCGAGCGCATGATGACGGTCGGCGACCTGTGCGATCTCGTTGCCGGCCGTGTGCCGCTCCTCATCGAAGTGAAGAGTCACTTCGATGGCGATCGCCAGCTGGTGAAGCGGCTCACGCAGGTGCTGGCCTCTTATCGAGGGCCGGTCGCGGCCATGTCGTTCGATCCCGATCAGGTGCTGGCGCTGCGGCAGGCGATGCCGGAACTGCCGCGCGGCATCACCGCGCAGCGCAGCTATGACGATCCCTATTGGGTCAAGCTGACGCCGCAGCAGCGCGACAGCATGCTCTATCTGCGTCACAGCCTGCGCACCCAGCCGCATTTCGTTGCCTATTGGGTGCAGCAATTGCCGGCGCCGGCGCCGTGGCTGGCGCGCCATCTGTTCGGCTGCCCGCTCTTGACCTGGACGGTGCGCACGCCCGAGCAGCGCGAGCGCGCCGCGCGCTATGCCGACCAGATGATTTTTGAAGGATTTGTTCCAGACGCTACGCCGTCTTGAACCAGCGCGCCGACCCCACATCTTGAGATCATGGAGCCACCATGCTTGATCCAGCCGATGATGGTTTTGCCGCTTCATGATCGCAGCTGACATCACCCTGGAGACGGCGGCGTCGGTGACACTGATCGATGCCCATGATTGGGATGCCTGCGCGACCTCGCTCTGCGCGCCGGGACTGCCGAGCGCCAGCCGCAATGGCGGCGCTGAGCCGGCACTGTCCGCCTACAATCCGTTCGTCAGCCATGCCTTCTTCGCCGCACTCGAAAGCTCGCAATCGGCGTGCCGCGACACCGGCTGGGCACCGCGCCATCTGATCGCGCGTCAGCGCGGCCGCGTGGTCGGCATCGTGCCGTGCTATCTGAAATCGCACTCGCTCGGAGAATATGTGTTCGATCGCGGCTGGGCCGACGCCTATCATCGCGCCGGCGGCCGCTATTACCCAAAGCTGCAAGTGTCGGTGCCGTTCACGCCGGCCACCGGGCCGCGGCTATTGATCCGCGGCGATGCCGATGGTGAGCGCGTCAGCCAAGCGCTCGCCGAAGGGTTGATCGCGTTGTGCGAGGGAAGCCGCGCGTCTTCGGTGCATGTCACCTTCGCGCGCGAAAGCGAATGGCGGTTTCTGGCGCAGCGCGGGTTTCTGCAGCGCACCGATCAGCAATTCCATTGGCACAATGCCGGCTACGCCTGCTTTGACGACTTTCTCGCCACCCTCGCCTCGCGCCATCGCAAGGCGATCCGGCGCGAGCGGCGCGATGCCGTCGCCAACGGCATCAGCATTGAGAGGCTGCGCGGCACCGCGATCACCGAACAGGCCTGGGATGCGTTCTTTGCGTTCTACATGGAGACCGGCTCGCGCAAATGGGGCCGGCCCTATTTGACCCGCGAATTTTATCGCGAGATCGGCCTCACCATGAGCGACCAGGTGCTTTTGGTGATGGCGAGGCGCAACGGCCGCTACATCGCCGGCGCCATCAACTTCATCGGTGGCGATACGCTGTTCGGCCGCCATTGGGGCGCGATCGAGCATCACCCGTTTCTGCATTTCGAGGTGTGCTACTATCAGGCGATCGATTTTGCGATCGCCGAGCGCCTGACCCGGGTCGAAGCCGGCGCCCAGGGTGAACACAAGATCGCGCGCGGCTACCTGCCGCAGACCACCTATTCGGCGCATTACATCGCCGATCCGGCGCTGCGCCGCGCGGTGGCGGAATATCTTAAGCAGGAACGCGCCTATGTCGCCGCGGCCGCCCGCGAATTGACCGAGGCCGGACCGTTTCGCAAGGCCGCCGAGGAGCCGACTTGACCGCGCCCCGCACGGCGGCGACAGTCGCGCGGTAACATCTGGGAGTCGTCATGACCGCTTACGATCCGCAAAACATCTTCGCCAAAATCCTGCGCGGCGAGTTCCCGTGCTACAAGGTCTATGAGAACGACCACGTATTTGCTTTTCTCGACATCATGCCGCGCTCGCCCGGCCATACCCTGGTGATTCCGAAGGCGCCGGCGCGCAATATTCTCGACATCTCAGCGGAGGATTTCGCGCATGTGGCGCGCGGCGCGCGCACCATCGCCCATGCCGCGATGCGCGCCTTCAAGGCCGAGGGCATTGTCGTGCAGCAGTTCAGCGAGCCCGCTGCCGGGCAAGTGGTCTATCACCTGCACATGCATGTGATGCCGCGCTTTGACGGCGTCGCGCTGCTGCCGCCCCAGAGCCGCAAGGAAGACCCCGCGGTGCTGGAGAGCCACGCCGCGCAACTGATCGCAGCGCTGCAGGCTGGCTAAAATTGTTTCGGTTCTGATGGAATCAGAACCGAAACTCTCATTTGATGTTCACTGCAGCCGCAAGGCGATCCGTTACAGCGAGTGATTGCAGCGATCGGGCTTGAGATCGATCAATGGCGTGCCGTCGAGACAATCGAGCCCGCGCACCAGCACGGTGTTGCCTTCGACGCCGACCAGCGCCACCGATGAAATCCCGATCGGATTGGGCCGCAGCGGTGAGCGCAGCGAAAACGTGCCGCGCACGCCGCTGGCGTGGTGGCCGCGCTGCAGCACCAGATCGCGGCGCGACTGGTGCAGCCAATAGACCACATCGAGCGTCGCATAGTGGTCGATGCCCTGCAGCGCCTGCCCCCAGGGCTCGAAGATTTCCAGCCGGCACACCGGCCCATCATGGCGGCCCTGGCGCGGCGTCTCGCTGCGCGAGCTCCAGGGCGTGCGGATCCGGCCGATGAACACCAGCCCGGCATCATTGGGCGGCGGCGGCACCACCGTGACCTCGCCTTCGCGCAGCTCGTCCTCAACCAACATGTCGTCCCTCTCTTTTTTGTTGTGATGTTGGCGACTGCGATCTGGCCAATTTCAACCCATCCACCATTGCCCAAACAGCAGCACCGCTTCGCCGCCCAGCACGCCGATGAAGATCGAGCGTTTGGTCGCGAGGAAGATGATCAGTCCCGCCACCACTGCACCAAAGCGCAGCGTCGGCGGCACGGCTGCCAGCGCGCCCGGTGGCATCAGCAGAATCTGCGCGATCACGCCGGCGAGGATCGCACTCGCCACCGCGCGCACCCACACCAGCAGTTCCGAGCCTTCATCGAGCCCGCCCCCGAGCCAGACGCCGAGCATCCGCCAGACTTCGTTAGGCAAGAACCCTGCCAGCAGCAGCACCAGCAGCGCCTGCCATTCGCCGAGCAGCTCGGTCATCGGCTGCGCCTCCAGCGATGCACGCCATAAGCGATCGTGCCCGCAGCGACGCCGCTGATCAGAATATCGACGCCGGTGTTGAGCATTCCGGCCAGCGGAAACAACGCGAGCCCGAGGATCAGCGCCAGATAGTCCGCGAGTTCACGGCAGTTGCGTGCGGTGGATAGCAGAAAGGTCAGCGGTGTCAGCAGCAGGATTGCCGCACCGAACAGTTGCGGCAGATTGGCCGCGAGCCCGTAGCCAACGACGTTGGCCGACACGCACACCGTTACAAAGCCGGTGCCGAGCCCGAGTGCAAACGGAATGCGCCGCTCGCGTGGTACCTGCGGCAGCAGCCGAAAGCACTCGACCCACATGGTCACCGCCACGAAATGCGCCGGCAGGATCAGCTGCGATTTCTTGGTGGTGGGCGTGCGCATCATCGGCAGCACCGACACCACCATCGGAAACAGCCGGATGGCGCTGACCGTCACCGCAATCGCGGTCTGCAGCCAGGTGGCGCCGGAGCTGAGCATCGAAATCAGGATGATCTGCGCCGGCCCAGCCCACACCAGCACGGTGCTGGCCAGCACCCAGAACAGGCTGAAGCCGGTATCATGAGCCAGCGCGCCGATGCCGATATAGGTCGCGAACAGCACCAGCGACAGCACGGTGGTTGCAGCCGAGCGTAGGCCCAGCACGTAGGCAGTGGATGGTCGTTGCCATCGCATCGACTCGGGGGATGGAAGCCGCATGGTGACCGTCGGTTGCTGCTTCGCGCATAACGGCCACGAAAGTGCTAATCGTCAAGGCTGCTCGGCGCGGAGCGCTCTGCGCTCGCCGCACACGCGCGTCATCCTTAGCCTGGGCGGTTGCGCAGCACCAGACAGGCGCTGCCGGCGCGGCGGATCTTGGTGCACAGCTCGTTGGCCGCTTCGCGCGTGTCGGTGCCGATCCGCACTTGATAGAAGGTGCGTGTGCCGCGGCTGCGGAACAGCGAGCCAAGCAGGCTCGGGTCCTGATCACCGATCACGCTGCTGAGCTTCGTCATCGCCCGCGCATAACTCATCAAGGCACGGTCGCGGTTGAACCCGGCGGCGAGCTGCACGCCCCACGGCCGATCGACGCCAAGTTTCACGCGCTGCGCCAGCTCGCTGACAAACAGATTGGGGGCGCGGTCGAGCAATGCCATCAAAGAGCGGCAGTCGCGCGGCGACGGCGTTTCGGGCGCCTTGGCCTTGGCGCCGGAGGCCCAATCGTCGACCGAGGCGCCAGTGATCGCCAGCACATAGTTGCGGGTTTCCAGCGGCATCGGTCCGGTGCCGGCGATCCACTCTTGAACCCGGCGCGGGCCGGCGTTGTAGGCCGCGGCCGCGAGGCCGAGATTGCCGAAGCGGTCACGCAGCTCGGCCAAAAACTCGGCGGATTTTGGCAGCGCCTGCACCGGATCGAATGGATCGAGCAGCCGCCGTTCACTCGCGGTGCCTGGCATGAACTGCGCGATGCCCTGGGCGCGCTGACCACTGCGCGTCACCGGGCCGATGGCGCCGGGCTGAAAGCGGCTCTCCTGCCAGATCACCCGGGCAAAGAACTCCAGCGGCAGATCATGCGCTTTGGCCGCGGATTCGATCATCAGGCAGATCGCCGCGCGGGTATTGGCTTGCGCGGCGGCTGGCGGCTGCGGATCCGCAGGCTTGGTGGGCTCAGCTTGGATGGGCTCAGTATTCGCGGGTTCGGCGGATGGCGCTCCAGAAGGTGCCTCGGCAGCTGGCACGGCAGGTACCGCTGGCGGCGAAGGCGGCGCAGCCTCCGGCACGGCCTCGCCGGCCGCCGCGCCAATCGGCAGCAGCACCAGCGCCAGCAGGATCAACACGGCCCGTAGCACGTCGCCTGTCATGCGCATGCACTTGCGTCCAACACCGTCGCCCGACGGCCTGATGCCTAGCAAGCCCGGACCGCCATGCCAAACAGTTCGGCCGGCTGCCCGCCAGATGACATCACGCCGCGCCGCTTGCGGTAGCTGGTGACGCCCGTCTGGCCGTTTACGTTAATCTCAACGGCCGATGCGACGCCGCTTCTCTCTGGCGCAAACCGGAGTAGATTCGGCGTCTCGACCGTGGAGCGCGACCGCATGACCGAGCGACGGCAGCAATCTCGAGACAAGGTGATGTTGGGTGCCGTGGCCTCGGTCAATGACCAGGGCTCGACCCGTGATTGCGTGGTGCGCAACATCTCCGAACACGGTGCCCGGCTGGAATTCGGCAGCGCCTCCGGCCTGCCCGACACCCTACGGCTGCAGATCGCCAAAAAGGGCCGCTCGTTCCTGGCGCGCATCGTGTGGCTGCGCAACAATGTTGCCGGGGTCGCGTTTGACACCAGCGGCGACGCCTCCGACCTCGAAGAGCGGCTGCGGCGCAGCGAGCGCAAGAAGCGCGAATTGCAGCGCCGGCTGAACGTGCTGCTCGGCAATTGAGCCTCGAGCCTGGGGCGATCCCGGGTTCCCCTTACATCAGGTGTTCATAACGCCGCAGCGGCGGTGGTTTGATGCCGCTTGGCCGCGGCCGATCATTTTGTCGCTGCGCTGAATGCACTAAAACCTCGGTCCGGAAGACCATATCCGGCTCGCTGGCGGTTGACTGGCGCCCGGAACCGCCAAGGACCACGAGCCATCAAAAAGCACAGCAAGAAGCAGCGGAACCGGCCGAAGAAGCGGACGGGTGGCGGCCAGCAGGCCGCGCGCGTCGCCGCGCCCGCGTCTGTCCCGGCGGACCAGCTCGAAACCACGGCGGACGCCAGTCCGGCGGCCGAGGCACCACGCCCTGCCCCCGCCACGACCGCGCAGCCTGCGCAGCAGCAAGCCAAGCCGGCGCAGCCAAATAAGCCCGCGCAGCAGGCAAAACCCGCACCGCAGGCCAAGCCCGCCCAGCAAATTAAGCCCGCGCCGGCGAGCAAGCCGGCCAAGAACAAGCCGGCAACTGGCACCTCCGGCGGCGGCCAGAGCCGGCCGGCCGCGCTGGCCGCGAGCGCGCCGGGCGGCGGTGCGGCGGCTGGCCGCGAATTCAGCTTCATCGCGCTATTTGTGGAAACCTGCGACTCCTTCCTGGATGCGCTGCGCAACTCGCCGGCCCGGTTGCTGCTGTGGGTGATGGCGGTCTATGGCGCGCTGTGGTTCGCCGCGACCATCAGCTTCCCGGCCATGCCGTTCGACAGCTACGAGATGTTCCTGTTCGGCAAGGAGATGCAGTGGGGCTACTGGAAGCACCCGCCGCTTGAGCCGTGGCTGACGGAGATCGCCTACCAACTCACCTTCCACTGGATCGGCTCGCATTTCGTGCTGGCGATCGCCTCGATCCTGGTGACGTTCTATTTCATCTGGCTGATCGGCATCGAAACCGTCGGCAAGACCGGCGCGGTGCTGGCGATCGCGCTCACCATCCTGATCTATTATTTCGGCCCGCCGGTGACGATGTACAGTCACAACGTCGGGCAGCTGCCGATCTTCGCCGCCACCGTTTACATCTATCGCAAGGCGGTGCTCGACAATCGGATCGGCAATTGGGCGCTGTTCGGCGTCGCCGCCGCGCTGCTGATGTACTCGAAATATTCGGGTGCGCTGCTGCTCGCGGTGCTCGGCCTGCATCTGTTGCTGATGCCGCAGGGGCGCCGGGCGCTGGCCACGCGCGGCCCGTATCTGGCGGTGCTGGTCGGCACGGCGCTGCTGCTGCCCAATCTGATCTGGCTGGTGCAGAACGATTTCCTGCCGTTCACCTTCGCGTTCGACCGCCCGCCGGTCGAAGGCGTGTTCGCAAAGCTGTTCGCCGGCCTGAAATTCCTGGGGTCGCAGGTCGGCTATCACGCCGGCATGATCGTGATCGTGCTGCTGGCGATGATCCCCAAACTGCCGCTGCAGGGCGAGCCGGTGACGCTGGAGCTGGAACAGCCCAAAACCTTCGACAAGTCGCTGGTGCTGATGGCGGCGTTCTTGCCGCTGCTCATGATCGGCGCGATGACCGCCTATGCCGGCGTCGATCAGCGCCCGGAGATTGGCGGCTCGCTGGTGGCGCTGTCCGGGCTGGCGATGGTGATGCTGCTGCCGCAGAAACTGGTGCTGCGCGCGCCGCGGCTGGTGACCACGATCTGGCTGCTGGTACTGATCGGCCTGCCGATTGGGCATGTTGCCTTCAATTACGCCAAGGCCAGCGGCTCCGGCCAGGTGCCGACCCAGATGTGGCCGGCGCGCGAATTGTCCAATGCCATGCAGTCGATCTGGAATGGCAAGAGTTTCCGCCGCTTCGACATCGTCACCGGCGATTTCAAGCAGGCCGGCTTTGTGGCGCTGTACGCTTCGCCGCGGCCATCGGTGTTCATCGATGGCGATTTCCGCAAAAGCCCCTGGATCACCCCGGAACGGCTGAAAGCTTCGGGCACGCTGGTGCTGTGGTCGACCGCCGACTTCCCACGCACCGACGAGATCCCAGAGCCCTATCGCAAGGCGCTGGAGGGGCTAACGCCGACGCTCGGCACCTTGGTGCTGCCGCTCGGCCACGGCAAGTCACAGACCTATGGCTGGGCTGTGATGCTGCCACCGGAGCCCGGGCGCTGATCGCGCTTGCGGCTCCGGCGCCTGTGACACTCGCATAAGAAAAGGGCCGGTCGCGTGACCGGCCCTTTTTCAATTCTGCGCGCCATGAAATTCTGCGCGCCATGAAACAAATTCTGCGCGCCATGAAACGTGACCGCGGGCTGCCGGAACACCGGTAGCCCACGATACGCAGCCGCGTAACTACGCCTTGACCAGCGGCTCCTTGGAGCCGCCCGGGCCGGACTTCGGCTTGCGCGGCGCCGAGCGCTTCTTGGCGGCCGGCAGGTTTTCCGGCTTCGGCGTGATCGGCCCGTCGAGATATTCGAAGCCGATCTTCTCGGCCTCCTTCTCGGCGTTCGCCTCATCGGGCACCAGCACCACGCGCACATGGCCGCCGCCCTTGAGCTTGCCGAACAGCACCTCATCCGCCAGCGGCTTCTTGATGTGCTCCTGGATCACCCGCGCCATTGGCCGGGCGCCCATCTGCTCGTCATAGCCATGCTGCACCAGCCAAGCCTTGGCCGGCTCGGACAGTTCGATGGTGACGTCGCGGTCGGCGAGCTGAGCCTCGAGCTGCAGCACGAACTTTTCGACCACCATGCCGATCACGTCGGCGTTCAGATGCGCAAACGACACAATCGCATCGAGCCGGTTGCGGAATTCCGGCGCGAACTGCCGGTTGATCGCCTCGTGGTCGTCGCCTTCCCGCTTGGTGCGGGTGAAGCCGAACGCCTGCCGCGCCAGATCAGCGGCACCGGCATTGGTGGTCATGATCAAGATCACATTCCGGAAGTTGACCTGCTTGCCGTTGTGATCGGTGAGCCGGCCGTGATCCATGATCTGCAGCAGCACGTTGTACAGGTCAGGATGCGCCTTCTCGATTTCGTCGAGCAGCACCACGCAATGCGGATGCTGATCAACGCCGTCGGTCAGCAGGCCGCCCTGGTCGAAGCCGACATAGCCGGGCGGCGCGCCGATCAGCCGCGAGACGGTGTGGCGTTCCATATATTCCGACATATCGAAGCGCAGCAGCTCGACGCCCAAGGTGGAAGCGAGCTGTTTGGCGACCTCGGTCTTGCCGACGCCGGTCGGGCCAGAGAACAGGTAGCAGCCGATCGGCTTTTCCGGTTCACGCAGGCCAGCGCGCGCCAGCTTGATGGAGGCGGCCAGCGACTCGATGGCGCGATCCTGGCCAAACACCACCCGCTTCAAGGTCTGCTCGAGATGCTTGAGCACCTCGGCGTCGTCCTTGGACACGCTTTTGGGCGGAATCCGCGCCATGGTGGCGACCGTGGCTTCAATCTCCTTGATGCCGATGGTCTTCTTGCGCTTGTTCTCGGCGAGCAGCATCTGCGCCGCGCCGGATTCATCGATCACGTCGATCGCCTTATCCGGCAGCTTGCGGTCATGGATGTAGCGCGACGACAGCTGCACCGCGGCCTCGATCGCCTCGCCGGTGTATTTCAGCTTGTGATAGTCCTCGAAATAAGGTTTTAGCCCCTTGAGGATCGCGATCGCGTCTTCGACGGTCGGCTCGTTGACGTCGATCTTCTGGAACCGGCGCACCAAGGCGCGGTCCTTCTCAAAATGCTGGCGATACTCCTTGTAGGTGGTCGAGCCCATGCAGCGGATGCTGCCCGATGCCAATGCCGGCTTGAGCAGATTGGAGGCATCCATCGCGCCGCCGGAGGTGGCGCCGGCGCCGATCACGGTATGGATCTCATCAATGAACAGGATGGCGTTGGGATGCGCCTCCAGCTCTTTGAGCACCTGCTTGAGCCGCTCCTCGAAGTCACCGCGATAGCGGGTACCGGCCAAGAGCGTGCCCATGTCCAGCGAGAACACGGTGGCAGCGGCAAGCACTTCCGGCACTTCGCTTTCCACGATGCGCTTGGCGAGCCCTTCGGCGATCGCGGTCTTGCCGACGCCGGCCTCGCCCACGAACAGCGGATTGTTCTTCTGGCGGCGGCACAGCACCTGGATGGCGCGGCTGATCTCGGCGTTGCGGCCGATCACCGGGTCGATCTTGCCCTCGCGCGCCTTCTTGTTGAGGTTGACGCAATAGGTCTCGAGCGCGTCGCCCTTCTTCTTGGAGTCGTCGCCGCTCTTGGTCTCGGTCTCCTCATCGACGCCGCGCACCGGCCGCGCCTCGGACACGCCGGGCCGCTTGGCAATGCCATGGCTGATGTAGTTCACGGCGTCATACCGCGTCATGTCCTGCTCCTGCAGGAAGTAAGCGGCATGGCTTTCGCGCTCGGCGAAAATGGCGATCAGCACGTTGGCGCCGGTCACCTCCTCGCGCCCTGAGGATTGCACGTGGATCACCGCGCGCTGGATCACGCGCTGGAAGCCGGCGGTCGGCTTGGCGTCCTCGGAACCATCGGTGACGAGGTTCTCGAACTCGGTTTCCAGGTAGTTGACGAGGCTGCCGCGCAGCTTGTCGAGATCAACGCTGCACGCCCGCATCACGGCCGCGGCGTCGGAATCATCGACCAGCGACAACAACAGATGCTCAAGCGTGGCGTATTGATGATGGCGCTCATTCGCGATGGCGAGGGCGCGGTGCAGGGATTGCTCAAGGCTCTGGGAAAATGTTGGCATTCTCGTCCTCTGTGGCCCCGCCTATCATGGCTGCCGTCGCCGGGTCAGGCAACAACAACTTCTACATGGAGTTAGACAACCTCATGACGTAATCACGGTTCCGAGCCGGCCGACGCAACTGTCGTCGGTCATCACCACAGAACACAATGCAAAAGAACACAATGCAAAACCCATTCCCAATTCGGCGACGGTGCCAGAAAGTTATTTCTTTTCCATCACGCATTGCAGAGGATGCTGGTGCTTGCGGGCGAAATCCATCACCTGCGTCACTTTGGTCTCTGCGATCTCGTAGGTGAAGATGCCGCATTCGCCGATGCCGTGATGGTGAACGTGCAGCATCACCTTGGTCGCGGCCTCGACGTCCATATTGAAGAATTTCTCCAAGACGTGGACGACGAATTCCATCGGCGTGTAATCGTCATTGAGGATCAAAACCCGGTACATGTTCGGGCGTTTGGTCCGCGGCTTGGTCTTGGTAATGACCGAGGTGGTCGGGCTGCCGGGATGTCCGGAGCGGCCTTCGTCGCCCATCCGCGTCGACAGATGCGCGTCGGACCGGGCGCCGAGTTCCGCCAATTTCGGCTCCAACTCAAGGGTGGCAATATTTGAACGGGCGTGCGGCATAGCTCGAGTGTTCGACAATATCCCGGGAGCGCCCGGCATGCCGATCAGCCCCCTACAAAACTTCCGATTGTGTCTGACTCACCTTCGGCGCCAGCCTCGCGGCACGCGCCGAATCCTGCGACCGTCAGACCGGGTCAATATGGGTCAGCGGAAGCAATGCCGCAAGCGCCTTGGCCGCTCCGCCGCTCCGTACGGCACCGAGCCGCGCGAGTTGTGCAGTGCCGCTATCACCCTCGGCTTGGTTAAGCAAAGCTTACCCCGTCAGCCGGAACCAGCGGCCTGCGTTTAAGGCAGAATTGACGGTCTGTTGACGATCTCTTGAGCACGCGCGGCCTTGGGCGCGGCGACCCTAGGGATTTGACCAGCTTTCTGTGAACAGTTTTACCCCATGTTTAGCCGTCGCGGCAGAAATGGAGGGCAGTGCAGCGGACTTCGGGGTTTGTCATGATCAGTCTTGTTCCCCCCCGGCTCCGGAAGTCGATAGCAACGTTTCTCGCCGCCCGTGACGGCAACGTCGCTGTCTTGTTCGGGATTGCCAGCATACCCATCATCGTGTCAGTCGGCGTCGCGATCGACTACAGTCGCGCCGCGTCGGCCCGCACCGCCATGCAATCGGCGGTGGATTCCGCCGCGCTGATGGCATCCAAGGATTATGGCAGCGGCATCATCCGCGAAAGCGAGATTCCGGCAAAGGTCGATAGCTACTTCCGCGCGCTGTACACCGCCAGCGATGCCTCGAACGTCACGGTGTCAACCACCTTCACCAAGAAGTCCAGCGACGGCACCTCGACTGTGCTGGTCACCGCGGCTGGAAACATGCCCGCCAATTTCCTCAAGCTGGCCGGCGTCGACAACATCCCGTTCAATGCCACCGCAACCTCGACCTGGGGCGCGACCCGGCTGCGGGTGGCAATTGCGCTCGATATCACCGGTTCGATGAATTACGACGGCAAGCTGCCAGCGATGAAGTTGGCCGCCGTCCAGTTGGTCAACACGCTGAAAGCTTCGGCGACCACCCGCGATGACGTCTATATCGCCATCATCCCGTTCAACCAGATGGTCAATGTCGGCACCGACAAGATCAACGCCAGCTGGCTGGATTGGCACGGCAAGCTCTATGACAATCAGTATGACAGCAAAAAGGAATACGGCAGCTGCAGCAGCAGCAATCTGAAATACCGCACTGCCGAATTGTGCAAGGCCGGCAACAAAGTCTGGACCTTCTTCGGTGAATGCAGCGACGACGAATATGAGACCGCCAGCGAGTGCCAATCACGTGGCAAAACCTGGACTGAAAAGCGCAGCAAAGAGTGGAAGGGCTGCGTCACCGATCGCGATTTGCTGCACACCTATGACAACGATACCACCAAGGTCATCCCGACGGTCGCTGAACCGGCGACCCTGTTCGTCGCCAAATACTATTCTCAGTGCGGTCCCTCGATGCTGCCGATGAAATCGGCTTTCGAGGCCAATGAAGCCGACACGTCGACTGACCCGACCACCATCAAGGGCCGTATCAACAGCCTGACCGCGGTCGGCGCCACCAACCAGTCGATCGGTATGCATTGGGCGTGGATGGCGCTGCAACTGCAGAGCCCGCCGTTCAACAGCCCGGCCAAGGAAGACGGCTACAAATACACCGACGCCATCATCCTGCTGTCCGACGGCGTCAACACCAAGAATTACTGGAACGGCGACGGCTCGAACTATTCGCCCGAGGTCGACGCCCGGCAGCGGACGCTGTGCCAAAACATCAAGAACCCCGCCAATGGCAATACCACGGTGTTCACGATCCAGGTTAACACCACCAACGACCCTGAATCGGCCGTGCTGAAATACTGCGCCAATGACGGCCAGTTCTATCAGTCCACCAGCGCCGACCAGATTAAGCTCGCGTTCCAGGCGATCGGCTCCTCGCTGACCAAACTGCGGCTGTCCAAGTAACCACCAGTCGCCAGGCGATCGGCCGGCCGCTCCCCAGGGGCGGTCGGCCGTATAGCGAACAAACCCGCGCAGTCGCCGCAAATCCCGCGCATCTACGCAACGGTTGGTTAACCTTTTTGAAACCCGCCAAGCCTAGGCTGCCAGGCGCTATAGGCGCGTAGTTTTGTGTGAAAACCGCGCCAATGCAGCGAATTAGCCGAAGAGCGCGGTCACCGTCGCAAACGGCGGACCAGCACAGCTCAAGACGCAAAACAGGGCTTTCGGAGACGGGCTTATTTTGGCCTCACGAACCAGTGATCCTGTGGACAGAAGACGGGGACGTTTATGCATCACAACACCTCAGTTTCGCGCGCCCTGAGGGCTTGTGTCCTTGGGCTAGCCACCGTCACTGCCGCCGTGGTCTTCACCGCCGACACTGCTGACGCCCGCCGCCATCGCAATCACCGGCATCATGCCCGCAACCACGTTTCGGCCCCGAGCTACAACCCGGCCTTCGCGTCGATCATCGTCGACGGCAATTCCGGCTCGATCCTGAGCGCCAACAATCCCGACTCGCTGCGCCACCCCGCCTCGCTCACCAAGATCATGACGCTCTATATGCTGTTCGAGCGGCTGGAGGCCGGCAAGCTGTCGCTCGACTCCCAGATGGACGTGTCCGAGCACGCCTCGATCCAGGCCCCGACCAAGCTCGGCCTGCGCCCCGGCCAGACCCTGCGGGTCGAAGACGCGATCAAGGCGCTGGTGACCCGCTCCGCCAATGACGCCGCCGTGGTGATCGCCGAAGCGATCGCCGGTGACGAAGACAGTTTTGCCCGGATGATGACCAAGAAGGCGCGCGCGCTCGGCATGTCGCGCACGGTCTATCGCAACGCCTCCGGCCTGCCCAATGATGACCAAGTGACCACCGCGCGCGATCAGGCCACCCTCGGCCGGGCGATTCAGGATCGCTTCCCGCGCTACTACCGCTATTTCGCCACCAGCGTGTTCGTCTACAAGGGCCACCCGATCCGCAATCACAACCGCCTGCTCGGCGTGGTCGAGGGCGTTGACGGCATCAAGACCGGCTACACCCGCGCCTCTGGCTTCAACCTGGTCAGCTCGATGCGGCGTGGCAACCGCCACCTGATCGGCGTGGTGCTCGGCGGCCGCAGCGGCGGTTCGCGCGATGCCATCATGCGCAATCTGCTCGCCGAAAACCTCGACAAGGCTTCCGGCCAGCGCACCGTGGCCGCGATCACCGAGCGCGATGTCCGCGGTCAGGACGACATGGCGGAAGAGCGCAGCGTCGCCCGTCCGGCCCCGGTTACCCAGGTGGCCGATGCCGATCCCGAGCCGGTGGTTCGCCCGCAGCCCGCCACCCGCGCGGCAGCGCCCACCCCGGCCGCTCAAAAGCCTGAAGCCGGCCCGCTCAACAACGGCGTGATCCAAAATCAGCAACTCGCCGCGATCCCCGGCTCGAGCGAACCGATGAAGCCGGTGCGGGTCAAAACCGTTCAAGTGAAAGCTGGCACGGTAAAGGTGGCTTCGGCCGGCCCGAGCCATCCCGCCCCGGCGGTGACCAGCGCCATTCCGGCTCGCAGCGAAGTCGCCGAAACCTCGGCCGCCGTGATTGCCAAGTCCGATCGTGGCGACAGCGCCGACCTGCCGCAACAGCCGGCCGCGCACGGCACCGGCCAGGGCATTTTGGGCGTGTTGCCGGCTTCCTCGACCATGAACGGCGGCCGCAGCAGCATGGCCTATGCCGATCCGGCGCGCGTCCAGCCGTCGTCGCCGGTGGTGGCGCCGGCCAGCACCAAGCCCGCCATTCATGCCGGCTGGATCATTCAGGTCGGCGCGCTGGAAAGCGAGACAGAAGCCAAGTCGCGGCTCAATGCGGCGCGTGAGCGGTCCAAGGGCCTGCTCGCCAAGGCGGAGTCGTTCACCGAGACCGTCGCCAAGGGTGACAAGAAGCTGTACCGCGCCCGCTTTGCGGTGCTGGACCGCGATCAGGCCGAAGCGGCGTGCCGCACGCTGAAGCGCTCGGACATCTCCTGCATCGCCATCAAGAACTGAGTCATCATCGCTCCGACGACACGGCGCGCGTCTCCTGACCGGACGCGCGCCGTTTTCGTTTCAGCGTCCAGCTGCGACAATCGACCGTGTGTCTTGGTGAACACACATGGTTGACGGCTGCTGAAACAGACGCGCTGAAAACCACTCGTCAATATATCGCCGCTACAACACAGCAGGGTGCTTAACCACGTCGGGAAAATGACGGGAGGCATCTGGCGTCGGTAGAGAGCAGGCAGCAACTCGCAGTCAATCGCGTAGCGTGGCGTGCGGAGTTAGTTGCGATGAGTGCGAAGCAAGGTATCCTTGGCCGTGTTTACGCGGGCAGCCAGGTACGTCGACCCCCCCTGGTCGGGATGCAGTTTCTTCATCAAGGAACGGTGGGCACGCCCGATCTCGTCGGGGCTCGCCCCCGGCTGCAGGCCAAGGATCTGGTAGGCCTCCTCGTCCGTCATTTTACCGCTCGACGCCTCGCTGCCACGCCGCCCTGTCCGCTCGCCTTGCGCGTTCTGACGCCAAGCGGGAAACCGGCGGTCAAGATAGCTTTCAAGTAACGCGCAGCTCTCCGCGTCGAATTCCGGCAGCAGCGCCGCCAGCGGCGCCAGCCCAAATTCATCCAGCGATCGACCGGCATAACGGCCCGCCACCAGGCGGCCGGTCAGCGCGCCGCTGTCATGGTCGAGCGTCATTTCCAGAAATGGCGAGCGCACCGTCGAGGTCTGGCCGGTCGAACGCCGCCCCATGCCGCGGAAGATGCCGCCGAAATTGCCGAACATCGCCAGCCCCGGCCCCCAGCCGAGCAGACCGGCGCCGAACAGCCCGACCGGAATCGCGATGGCGAGCTGGCCCTTGAACCCGGTGATCGCGGCCACCGCCAGGCACAGGATGCCGCCGCCCAGTTTGATGACACGGGCGAGTTTCGCTGGATTCGCTGTGCGGACCATCTGCAGCAGCGAGTACAACAGGATAACGGCGACAACACCTGCGATCAGTGTGGGCATGGCCTGGATATAACGTGATTGATGATCGAATGCACGGACAGCTGTTCCAGGCCGAGCTAACGCATCTGGCCGAGCAGCAGTGCCGCCCCATGGGCTGATTGCGCGAGCTGGCGCAGCGCGTCGCGGCCACCGGCCGCATAGGCCGCGGCGGCGCGCAGCAATTCGCGCAGCTGGCCGGCCGCGCCCGGATCGAACCGGCACCAGGCGCCGCCGCTTAGCCGTGCGATCTCGCGCAGCGCCTGTTCAGCGCCAGGATCGGCGCCCTCCTGAAACACAAAGGCCGGCACTTTCAGCAAGCCGAGCTCGCCGGCGGTCGCGCACAGATCATCAATCGGCTCCTCGACGGCATCGCCGACGAACACCAGCGCGCGCACGCCAGACTCCACCGCCTGCCGCCTGGTCTCGGCCAGCACCCGGCCGATCTGGGTATGGCCGCCGCGGCAATCGATCTTGCCCATCAAGCGCGCCAGCGTGTCCGAATCCGAGACCCAGCCGCTGGCGCGGCATTCGGCGAGACCGCGGTAATAGACCAGCTTGATATCCAGGCTGCCAAGCGCAGCCGCCTCGCGAAACATGTCGGCCTGCAGATGGCAGGCCATGTCCCAGGTCGGCTGCCGGCTCATGGTGGCATCAAGCGCGAACACCAGCCGGCCGCGCGCACCGCTGGCATGCGGCGACATCGCGCGCGCCTTGGCGACAAACGCGGCGATCTCGTCCGAGGCCGACAGCGGCGCCGGCGTGGCGCTGTCGTGATCGGCCGGCCGGTCGAGAGGAGACGGAGTGCGATCGCGCGTCATGATCTGATGTTCCTTCGCCGGCTATGTGGCGTCGCGACGCCGCACCGTCAATCGGGGCGGCGGCGGCTGCGTCACCGCGTTGCGCCCGTCGAGCTGCGCTTGCCATCGCCATCAGACCGCCGCTGATCGCAAGTGGCGAGCCGTTGTTTGGCTTGCTACAGTTCCGCGTTCGCAAGCACTGCAACTTTGAGTCTCTGATGTCCCGCACCCCAATTGTCGCCCGGACGCTGCCGGCCCTGCGCCGCGCGCTCGACACCCTCCGCGCCCGCAAAGCCACCGTGGCCCTGGTTCCGACGATGGGCGCGCTCCATGAAGGCCATCTTTCTCTGGTACGACAGGCCAAACGGCGCGCCTCCAAGGTGGTGGTGTCGATCTTCGTCAATCCGACCCAGTTCGCGCCCAATGAGGATTTCGGCTCCTATCCACGCACCTGGAAGGCCGATCTCGCCAAGCTCGCCGCCGAGAATGTCGATCTGGTCTGGGGGCCGGATGCGAAAACCATGTATCCGCCCGGCTTTGCCAGCAAGATTCTGACCGAGGGCCCGGCGCTGGCCGGCCTGGAAGACCGCTTTCGGCCGCACTTCTTCGGCGGCGTGACCACGGTGGTCGGCAAGCTGTTCACCCAGGTGCGGCCCGACATCGCGATTTTCGGCGAGAAGGATTTTCAGCAGCTGCGCGTCGTGACGCAGATGGCGCGAGACCTCGACCTCGGCGTCAAGGTGATCGGCATCGCCACCTCGCGCGAGCGTGACGGCCTCGCGCGCTCGTCGCGCAATGTCTACCTGTCGGACGAGGAGCGCCGCGCCGCGCCGGCGCTGTATCGCAGCCTGAAAGAGACCGCAGGGCGCCTGCGCGACGGCGACAAGATCAAGGCCGCGCTCGCTGGCGGCGCCAAGCTGATCACCGCCGCCGGCTTTGAGCTCGATTATCTAGAAGCGCGCCACGCCGAAACGCTGGCGCCGATCCGCTCGGTGGCGGACGGCCCGGTCAGGCTGCTGGTGGCGGCGCGGATCGGCACCACCCGGCTGATCGACAATATCGCGGTATAATAGCTTCGGCGAATGATACCAACCACTCCGCACGTCATGGCCGGGCTCGTCCCGGCCATCTACGTCTTTGATCTTGCAACGATTTCAAGACGTGGATACCCGCGACAAGCGCGGGCATGACGGTGATTGGTACGACCCGATGGTTTAATCACAGCAGCCCGAGTTCGCGCAGCTCGCGCCGCATCTCCTCGGGCATCGCCGCCAGCCCGTCGGCCTCCGACTGGCTGAGATCGGGCGGCGCGTCGCTGGCTTTCAGATAACGCCAGCCCTGGAACGGCCGCATCGGCCGCGGCGCCACCGCGACCACCTCCGGCGCCAACAGCAGCCGGCAGCGGCTGACACCCTCGCCATCGCGAAACGGCTCGATCGCCACCAATGGCTGGCGCGCGGAGATCACGCCGCGGATCACCCAATACAGCGAGCCGCCGGCCAGCAGCTCGTCCTCGCGCTTGGGCGTCATCCGGGTGACGTGGGCATAATAAGGCGGCAGACCGCGCGCTTTGGCGGCACGGGTGCGCTCGGCGATCCAGTCAGTGAGATCCTTGGTCGACTCGGCGCCGACCGCAAGTTTGATCAGATTCAGCGTCATCAAAGGCCGGCAACAGTCTCGCGTTACTCCGCGCCAGCGGCGGCCGGCGCCAATTGCACCGGAGCGGCGGGCTTAGGCTGCTGCTTGGGCGGCGCTGACGGATTTTTTGGCGGCACTGAGCGCACCGCGGCCTGGGCTTGCGCCGGGGCCGACGGCTGGCTGCGCGCCGCGGCCGGGGCTGCCGCGGCGGCGTGATTGCGGGCCGGCTGCGCGGCCGGTTTCGGCGCGGGCGCGGCGGCGGCTGGCGCCGCAGCCACCGGCGCAGCGGCTGGCTTGGACGGCGCTGGCGGTTCAGCGGTCATGATGCTGACCGGCGGGATCGAATTGGAGGTCGGGAAATCGGCATTGGTCGGCTTGCCGGTCGGAACCGAACTGGTCAGTGCCGCGGTCGGCGTCAGCGCGCCAGTGGCGGCGGCTCCGCCCTGCCCGCTGCCCCACGCGCCGGCATAACGCTGCACCAGCGTGTCATAGAGCCGTTCTTCCATATTGGCGGCGATCTGCTTGTGATCGGGCAGCACGGCAAAGGCGGCGCATTCACCCGGCTGGCAGCCGTCGCGGCTGGTGAGCACATAGGCGACCAGACCATAGCGATCGCGCTCGAGCGAATGGCGCAGCGCGGTCAGTTCCGCGGCTTTCCCGGAGGCGTTCAGATCGCCGGCGGCATTGAGCCGATTGAGCCGGCTCACGGTGTGCGACACCGCCGCGGCGACTGAATCAGCCGAGCCGAATACGACCTTCTCGCAGGCCGCCAGCACGGTTTCTCCGGCCATTTCTTCAAGACAGGCCAGCGCTGGATGAGACAGGCTCGACGCATCGCTGGCAGCAGCAGGCGCGCGCTCGATCGCCGCCGCGCCTGAATCGCTGCGCAATGTCATGATCGCGTTGGCGACGATCGCCGCCACCGCAATCACCGCCAATACGGTGTTGGCCAGAGAGCGTTCGCGCAGCAGCGCCACCAGCACCAAAATGCCCAAAAAAGCCGCGGCAATCAGAACAATCCAGACCGAAAGGCCGGGTGTACGCCACAGTTGATCGATTGAAGCCGCCCAGTTCATGCGCGTCGTCCCCTACGCGACGTTATCGGAAATTCATAATAACGTTGAATTATGCGCTAGTTTGGGCGGAAACCCAACGAACAAGGCCGCCCCCGGTCAAGGCAGCGGCCTGGTTGTTCGTCACACGTTGTTGTCACACACGGTTCCAGGAACCGAGTTAGTCAGCAAAGCTGCAACTGGCTTTCCTTTGCAACCCGCTCGAACGCTTCGCTGGAGCTCTTGATGCGATATTGGCAATCATCGCCGTCGGTCGGAAGCAGGCGGATCACCTGATAAACACCACCCGCGGCCGGGCGGGATACATTACTGGCAGTGAAATAAACGCGTTCTCCAATTCCAAACTTATGCTTCAACGACTCTCTCCATCACACAGAACGCAGGCTCCGCCCCCGTGCCCACCAGCGCAGCCCGCTTACAGCGTAAGCTGAGTATAGCACGCAACTACCGCTACAAGCCACCCCCAAGGGGCATGGCAAAGGCGCAAAATTTGCAGGCAATTCAGGCAGATGTGATGAGTTCCGCGGTGCGCGGGACCTAAGTACCGCCTCTTGATCCGCGATTTCGCCGATGGGTTCGAGGCGCGAACTAATCGCTCTCAAACTTATCGATCACCCAGCTTTCCGATAATCCTGCCGCGGTCCATTCCTGAAACGCCGGCAGCGCCATCATGGTCGCCATATAGTTGCGCGCTTCGTCATTGACCGCGATGTCATAGGTCCGGAACCGATGCACCACCGGCGCGTAAAACGCATCGGCGGCACAAAACTCACCAAACAGGAACGGCCCGTGCGGCGCGTAGCGTTGCCGGCACTGCGACCAGAGCTGCTGAATGCGCGCGATATCGGCCTGCGCAGCGTCCGACAGCGGCTTGGCGCGCACCGCGCGGTGCAGATTCATGCCGCATTCGCTGCGTAGCGCGGCAAAGCCGGCATGCATCTCGGCGCAGACCGAGCGCGCATGGGCGCGCCGCACCGGATCGCTCGGCCACAGACTGGCCTCCGGAAACCGTTCGGCGGCATATTCGATGATTGCCAGCGAGTCCCAGACGATCACATCGCCATCGATCAGCACCGGCACCTTGCCGGCCGGACTGAATTCCAGGATGCGCTGCTTGTCGGCGGGGCCGGTGTAGAGCGGAATCACGACTTCGTCGAAGCTGATGCCGGCGCCGCGCAGCGCCAGCCACGGCCGCATTGACCACGATGAGTAATTCTTGTTGCCGATCACCAGCTTCACAGTCATGCCCCCTCTTCCTGAGCGCGCAGCTTGCATCAGCCGTGCGCAGTGATCAACGGCGCCGGGGTTGCCGGGCGCCGAGCGATGCGTCACACCGAGCCATCATGACACTGCAAGATTCGACGGCTTCTTCACCCAGCGCTTCCCTCGCCTCCGCGATCGTCAACGTGCTGCAACAACACCGCGGCGGCACGCTGAGTGCGCCGGAAATCGCCCACGCGATCGCGGCCGATGACCAGTGGCATACGCTGCTGACGCCGATCCGCCGCACGGCGGTCGAGCTGGCCCTGGCGGGACGGCTGGTGATCTATCGCAAGGGCAAGCCGGTCGATCCGACCGACTTCCGCGGCGTGTATCGCTTGGGCTTGCCGCGCCAGGATTGATCGGCGGCGCAGCGATCCGCGCATGATCAGCGCGGCCCCGGCACCAGTTCGGTGGACCGGCGCGCCCATCGATAGGCGATCAGCCCGACCCATTCGTGCACGGCAAGATCGGTGCGGGCGAGCCCCATGCTGAGGCGCTCGAACGGCCACCACAGATCGTTCCAGCCGCGCGTGCGCCAATCGACCGGATAGGCCTCGACCTCAAAGCCGGCGGCACGAAACGCGCCGATCGAACGCGGCATGTGAAAAGCTGAGGTCACCAGCAGCCAGCGTTCGCCGGCTTTGGGCGCCACCAGCCGCTTGGTCTGCACTGCATTCTCCGTGGTGGTGCGCGAACCGCTCTCCAGCGCGATCCGCTCGGGGGCGACGCCGAAGGCCTGCAGCAACCGGCCGGCAAATGGCGCCTCCGCGTTGCCCGGCGCCAGCAGATTGGCGCTGCCTCCGCTGAGCACGATGCGCGCCTGCGGATAGCGCCGCGCCAGCTCCAGCACCGTCACGATCCGCTCGGCCGAGGCCTCAAGTTCCAGCACGCCGCGCGCCGCGCTGAGATCGGAATTGATGGCACCGCCAAGCACGATGATGCCATCCGGCGCACGGCCATTGTCCTGCCAGGGCGGAAAACGCTCGCTGAGCGGCAGCAGCAGCGCATTGCCGAGCGGCGTATAGCCGGCGACCAGCAGCAGCGCGACACCAACCGTCAGCAGTTTGACACCGCGCCGCCGCGCGCGCGTCAGCGTCAGCAGCGCGCCGATCGCGCACAAAAGCGCGATCAGATTCGAGGGCACCAAGAAGAAGCCCAAAACCTTCGATGCGATGAAGAACACCGTGTCGTCCCCGTGCATGCGCGTCAGCAACGCATCACGCCGCACGGCTCGCGCGCGGTCAATCCCATGGCAGGTGATATCACCACCCGTCCGGCATCAATCCCATTGCGGCGAGAAGCCGAAATCGGTCAGCCGGCCATCGGGCTGCGCCATCGCGAAAATCGCGTTCATTTCGGCATCGCTGAGCGCGAAGTCGAACACGCTGATATTTTCCAACAGCCGCTCGACCTTGGAGGTGCGCGGAATCGCCGCGATGTCCTGCTGCACAATCCAGCGCAGGCAGATCTGCGCCGCGGTCTTGCCGTGCGCTTCGGCGATCCGGTTCAACACTTCGGCGCTCTTGGCCTTGCCCTTGGCGATCGGGCTGTAGGCGACCACCGCGAGATGATGCTGATCGCAGGCATTGATCACTTTGGTCTGATCGAGGAACGGGTGATACTCGACCTGATTACACACCAGCGGCGCCGGCGACAGCCGCACCGCCTCCTCGATCAGCGCGACGGTGAAATTCGACAGGCCGATATGCTGGGTCAGGCCGAATTCCTTGGCGCGCGCCAGGCCGCCCAGCGTCTCCGACAGCGGCACATGCTTGCTCGGCCAGTGCAGCAGCAACAGATCGACCTCCGACAGCCGCATCTTCATCAAGCTTTCCTTGGTGGAGCGCATCAGATCGTTCGGCGCGAAATGGGTGGTCCAGACCTTGGTGGTGACGAAGATATCGTCGCGCGGCACGCCGGAGGCATGGATACCCCAGCCGACCTCGCGTTCGTTCTCATAGACCTGCGCGGTATCAATGTGACGATAGCCAAGCCGCAAGGCCTGTTCGATCAGCCGCGAACAGGCGCGGCCGCGCAGCTCCCAAGTACCAAGGCCGATGATCGGGATTTTGGCGCCATGCGACTCGACGAACTGCATTTTGATCTCCTCGCCGGCCCGGGCATTCACAACGTCCCGGCCGGTTCCTGATCGTGTGCAGGGCCGCTGCGTGCGCCCCCGCGCCATTCGCAGCCCCCGGCAGTACCTGCCTTACTTTCGACGGCTCGCTGGCCGCACCGCTCCACCGTTGTTGACTGATGGTCCGCCAACCTCGTTAATTCCCGATGAAGTCGATTAGTTGAGACTTAGTTGGCCGCTATCAACCTTCGTTTGATCAGCGCTTAGTTCCGTAAGCACGGCACCGGCGCAGCTCACAGCCTATCCGATCCACAAGCCGGTGCCATCACCCACGCGCGTCGCCAGGCGGATCGAGCATCCCGTGAAGCCGCCACATTTGCCGCGTTAGGCTGAACGCGGCGGTGCCGCAGGGCTTGGCCGCTGGACTTGGTCGCTGGACTTGGTCGTTGGACCTGGTCGCTGGGCTTGCGCGATCGCAAGCGACATGCACTATCGCCCGCTCATAGCTTAGAGTCTTTTGTCGATGCAGCCATTGCCTCCCTTGTTCGCGCGCCTTGGCGGCCGCCGTTTTGTCGCGCGCTGGTTTACCGCCGCCGCGATTGCCACTTCTGCGATCGCCGGCAGTGCAGCGAGCGCGGCCACCGATTGCCAGAACCCTGATGCGCTCGGCACCGCGCGGGTGCTCGAGGTCGATGCCGCCAGCACCCCGCAGGTCGGCACCAAGAGTTTTGCGCAGACGCTGCCGCTCGCCGACAAGGAAGTGGTGCTGACCTTCGACGACGGCCCGGCCGCGACCACCCCCAAGGTGCTGGACGCGCTGCGCCAGCAATGCGCCCGCGCCACCTTCTTCCTGGTCGGCAGCACCGCGGTCGCGCAGCCAAAACTGATTCGACGCATGGCCGCCGACGGCCACAGCATCGGCCACCACAGCTGGTCGCACAGCGATCTCAAGAAAATGAGCTTTGCCGAAGCGGTCGCGGACATCGATCGCGGCATCGCCGGCGACGAGACCGCGCTCAACGGCAAGGCCAGCAGCACGCCGACCACGCCGTTCTTCCGCTTCCCCTATTTCGATTCGACGCCGGAGCTGCTCGCCCATCTGCAATCGCGCGGCATCGTGGTATTCGGTGCCGATCTGTGGGCCAGCGACTGGAATCCGATGACGCCGCAGCAACAGCTCAAGCTGGTCACCGAGCGGCTCGAGAAAGCCCGCAAGGGCATCATCCTGTTCCACGATCCGCGCACGCAAACCGCTGCCATGATTGCGGATTTCCTGCGCTGGTTGCGCGACAATGATTATCGGGTGGTGCACGTGGTGGCCAGATCGGCCGCCGCCAGCGCCCAGCCCCGCTGATCCGTGATGGCAGCTCTGAAAATGTTGTGAGCGACAAATCGGTTAAGAAGTCATTCATCGCGTTGCCAGTAATTTTCAGGCAATAACAGTCACCCATTAACTTTGCGGTATGTGATGCCGGTTCTTCACCCCACCGGCCGGCGCGGCCGGCTTTGGACCCTGCTTGGTTGCAGCCTGTTTGGCGCGGCCATTGCCAGCATGTCCCCCGCCTTTGCTGCCGACAGCTGCGCCGGTCGCCCCGACGCGCTTGGCACCTCGCGCACCTTGGTGGTCGATCCGCGCGAGCATCCGCGGATCGGCACCATGCAGTACAGCGAGACGCTGCCGCTGCGCGATCGCGAGGTGGTGCTGACCTTCGATGACGGCCCGCTGCCGCGCTACACCAACCAGGTTCTCGATATCTTGGCCGCCGAATGCGTGAAGGCGACGTTCTTCGTGGTCGGCCGCATGGCGCAGGCCTATCCTGAAGGGCTGCGCCGGATGCGCGACGCCGGCCACAGCATCGGCACGCACAGCCAGAATCATCCGCTCAGCTTCCACCGCATGTCGGTCGAACAGGCCAAGCAGGAGGTCGACGCCGGCATCGCCTCGACCGCGGCCGTGCTCGGCGACCGGGCGGCGCTGTCGCCGTTCTTCCGGATTCCGGGCCTGCTGCGCGCCCAGGCGGTCGAAAGCTATCTGGCCGAACAGGGGTTGCAGGCCTGGAGCGCGGATTTCCCGGCCGACGACTGGCGCCCGATAACCGCGGCCCAGGTGTTCCAGATCGCCATGCAGCGTCTGGAAGCCAAGGGCAAAGGCATCGTGCTGCTGCACGACATCCAGCCGCGCACCGCCGGCGCCCTGCCCGCCTTCCTGCGAGAGCTGAAGGCCAAGGGCTATCGCGTGGTTCATGTGGTGGCGGCGAGCCCCGATCGCCCGAAAACCGCGACAGAACCGAGCCAGTGGCGGCTGCATCCGGTCAGCGATCAGGTGGCCAAGTCGCGTTGGCCCGCTATCCCGAATTTCGTCTACGCCGAAACCTCGTCGCTGCCGGCGCCCGCGGTCACCGATTCCGACCTGCATGACGGCCAGCTGGTGCTGCCCGCCACCCCGCGCACGCGCCGGTTGGCGCAAGGCGAAGTGCCGCTGCCGCAGGCGGCGCCGTGGCCGCGGCAATGGTCGCTGCTCGCCCCGGACGAGGCCAAGACCGAGCTGCCGGTGCCGGCGCGTGAGCTGTTCCAGGTGCGCAGCCGCTCGCAGGCGAACCTCAATGTGCTGACGCCGCTGCCGCGCCGCGCCGAGGCGCCGGCGCCCGCCCGCCCCGAAATCGATCCGGCGGCGCGCCAGCTCACGCTCGATGGCGGCGGCCTGCGTCGCCGGCTGTTCGCGCCGGTGGCTCAGGTCTATCCGCGCTCCGACATCGTAGCCCGCTAAACGACCGCGGCCCGCTCACACGCGGCCGCTGTGACGACCCCGCCCTCGCAAGGCGCCGTCCCAAAATGCCTCGCCGCTCGCCAGCGCGCGCCGCGGGCTCACTCCGAGACGATCTTGGTGACGCACAGCACCACGACGATCGTCAGAAACAACAGATCGATATAGCTCTTGAACTCGCCGTGGCGGCGCTTCTCCGTCACGTCGTTGATGATCTGCCGTTTGATCAGCGATTGATCCGGCCGCAAGCCCAACAGCGAGCCGATGCGCCGCGCTTCGTTCTCCAAACGCTCGATGCTCTGGAAGAAGCTGAACGAGCGCCAGGCCGACACCGCCCGCGTCAGCACATAGATCAGGATCAGCAGCGCCAGGATCGAGCGCTGCTGATAGTTCTCCAGCGCGTTGAGGCTGTAATAGGCCAGCATCAACAGCGCGAAATTGGAGACGAAGCGATACAGCAGGCTGAGGAAGGTCATGGCAGTCACGCAAGCTCGGATGCCGGCGGCATCCCGTCAGCATGACCCACCGTGCGCCGCATCGCCGGCAATGGCACCGCGCACCTTGTCGCAGCCACCCGCAATGCAGTTCATCGTCAGCAATCGATTAAGCCGCCGCAAGCAGCGAATGCGTTGCAGCAACCACGCGCACAGCCACCTACGGACGCGGCTCAAGGCCGGCGTTGCTGTGTGTTTTCGATGTGAAGAAGATGTTGGGGAGGTGGTGCGCTCGGAGGGACTCGAACCCCCACGATGTTACTCACTGCCACCTCAAGGCAGCGCGTCTACCAATTCCGCCACGAGCGCATCAAACTCGGTACTGGGCTCGGCGCCCGACCGGATCGACGGCGCCCATGTAACAAATCGAAGATGGCAGTACAAGTGCTGCTGTGCATTACCTTCGATCAGGGGATCGCGGCAACATTTGCTTGACTTCCACCGCAATGCGATTGCGATCGACCAACACCATGCCGCTGGCGATCGGCAGATTGTTGGCGAGAATCTTCACCTCGTCCGCCTCGGTGGCATCGAGCTCGATGATAGCGCCGCGGCTCAGGCGCAGCACTTGATGGACGGGCATCGAGGTGGTTCCCAAAACCACCATGAGATCGACGGAGACTTTGTCGAGAGTCGACACGGGCAAAGGTACTCACCGCTGCGGGATTGCCGTGCGAGCACACCACGTTATGGTTAGCCAATGATTAACAGCCGCGAAACACTTGAATTGGATCGACTTTTTCCGATGGAACCGGCCATCCCGGTGCATTGGCGGATCTCCGATTCCCAGGTGCCCTACCCTGAGGCGGTGGCGACCATGGAAGCGCGCGCCAGCGCCATTGCCGCCGGCGAGGCCGCGGAACTGGTCTGGCTGCTGGAGCATCCGCCGCTCTACACCTGCGGCACCAGCGGCAAGAGCAGCGATCTGCTCGAATCACGCTTCCCGATGTTCGCCACCGGACGCGGCGGCCAGATCACCTATCACGGCCCCGGGCAGCGCGTGGCCTACGCCATGCTCGATCTCAAGCGGCGGCGCCCCGACGTTCGCGCCTATGTCGCCGGGCTGGAACAGTGGATCATCGAAACGCTGGCGCATTTCAACGTGCGCGGCGAACGGCGCGAAGACCGAGTCGGCGTCTGGGTGGCACGGCCCGACAAGGGCCCGGGCTGCGAAGACAAGATCGCGGCGATCGGCGTGCGCTTGCGGCGCTGGGTGTCGCTGCATGGCATTGCCATCAACGTCGAACCAGACTTGTCACATTTCTCGGCGATCATTCCTTGCGGCATCACCGATCCGCGCTATGGCGTGACCAGCCTGGTCGATCTCGGCCTGCCGGTGACCATGGATGACGTCGACACTGCGCTCCGGGCGGCGTTTGGCCAGGTGTTCGGCCTGAGCATCACGGTTTGACCGCGTTCGGCGCGCACATGAACCATCGTTAAGTTGCGCGCGCCGGCTACGGCCTTAGCGTGCCTCCAGTTCTGAATACAATTCGTAGGTTGAAGATGAAGATGTGGTTGTTGCGCCTCCACCGCTGGGTGGCCCTGGCGCTGTCAGTGCCGTTGATGATTCTGTTCGTCACCGGGCTGATTTTGTCGTTCGAGCCGATCCTGATCGACAATGGCGCCGAGCGCGCCTCGCTGAGCGCCGATCAGGTCAAAACGCTGATCGCCAAGCACGATCCCGACGGCAAGGCCAATACGCTGATGATGCGCGCCTATGACGGCACCGCATCGATCGGCACGCGCCGCGAAGGCATGAAGCACATCGATCTGGCCAGCAATGAACAGATCGCGGCGCCCGGTATGGTCGCCCGGCTGATGCAATCGTCCCGGCAGCTGCATGAGCACATGCTGTTCAATCTGAGCTGGCTGGTGATCGGTTCGACCATCGGCCTTCTGTTCCTGATCGTGGTCGGCGTGGTGATGGGCTGGCCGCGGCTGCGCAATTCGGTGTCAGGCTGGCACAAGGGCGCCGGCTGGTTCGGCTTGCCGCTTTTGGTGCTGAGCCCGCTCACCGGCCTTGCCTTGGCGTTCGGCATCAGCTTCTCCGCGCCCCCGCCCCATATCGACGGCGCGGCGTGGCCGAGCCTCAAGGAGGCGGTGCAGGTGGTCGGCGCCAAATACGACCTGTCGCATCTGATCTGGATCAGGCCGCGCGGCGGCCAGATGCTGGCCCGGCTCGACGACGGCGGCGAGATGAAGGTGTTCGCGGTGAGCCGCGAGGAATTGCTGCCGACCGCGCGCAATTGGCCGCGGCTGCTGCATGAAGGCAATTGGATGGGTGCGGGCCCGGCGCTGGCCAATGCCGTCACCGCGCTGGCGTTCCTGGTGCTGCTGGTGACCGGCGCCTGGATCTGGGCGCGGCGCACCTTCCGCCGGCGGCCGGCGCGCTCCTAGACTAAGCGTGCCGTCCCTACAGCGTCGGCAGCGTGGAGAACCGCTCTCCCGCCCGGCGCAGGTTCAATGCATCGGCGCTGGCTGGCTCATCGGCCAGCGCCGCGACATGCGACGCCGACGGCCCCTGCCGGCACAGTTCGATCATCGCGGCCACCGCCGCCTCCGGCCCGGCCAACAAGGCTTCGACGCTGCCGTCGCGGCGATTGCGTACCCAGCCTTCGAGATCGAGCTTGATCGCCTGAAATTCGACAAAGGCGCGGAAGCCGACGCCCTGCACCCGGCCGCGCACCGTGACCTGACGGATCACATCGGTCATTGCTGCTTCAATCCCAGAAAACGCTCGCTGTAGTCGGCAAAATCCTGGCCGCGCGTCACGCTCTGCATCAGCTTGGCCGAGGCGAGCCCCGACAATTGCTGGGGCGCGGCACCGCCGCGGATGGCCTGCAAGGTCTGAAACACCACCTCGGTCGCGGCCGCGATCGGCGCGTGGCCCTGTACCGCGATCCTGACGCGCCGCGACGCCAGATAATCAAAGTCGCAGATCGCTTCGCCAGGCGTGCCGAGCAGCAGCGGCAGCGTGGTCGCCGCGGCGATGGCGTCGAGCTGGTCGCGACTCTTGATGCCGGTGAAGAACAGCGCGTCCACCCCGGCGGCCTGATAATGCTGGGCCCGCTTAATCGCATCATCGAGCGAGCTGATGGTGGCCGCGCCGGTGCGCCCGACGATCACCAGCTCCGGATCGCTGCGCGCTTCCAGCGCCGCCTGCATTTTGCCGACGCCTTCGGCCAGCGCAATCAGCTGCGGCTTGGGCTCGCCAAACGCCTGCGGCAGCAAGGTGTCTTCGATGGTGAGCGCCGCAGCGCCGGCCGCTTCCAGTTCCTGCACGGTGCGGCGGACATTGAGGGCGTTGCCATAACCGTGGTCGGCATCGACCACCAACGGCAGCGGCGCGGCCCGCGTCATGCGCCGCACCTGATCGGCCAGTTCGGTGAGCGTGATCAGCGCGACGTCGGGATCACCGAGGATCGCCAGCGACGCCACCGAACCGCCGAGCATACCGACCTCGAAACCGAGATCGGCGGCAATTCGCATCGAGATCGCGTCATAGACCGAAGCCGGCCGCAGGCATTGCGGCCCGGCCAGGGCCGCCCGCAAGGCACTGCGGCGACTTCGCCGATCCATTACGCGAATTCGATGATCAAGGCGTCGACCGGCAGCGTCGCACCGGCGGCGGCGTGGATTTTCTTCACCACCCCGTCGTTTTCGGCGCGCAGCACGTTCTGCATCTTCATGGCCTCGACGATCGCCAGCGTCTCGCCGGCCTTGACCTCCTGGCCTTCCTCGACCGCGATCGAGACGATCAGGCCCGGCATCGGGCACAGCACCTTCTTGCCGGTGTCGGCCTTGTCGACTTCCTTCATCCACCGCGCAGCGGACGCCTCGCGCTGGGTGAAGACGTTGACCCCGACTTCATAGCCATGATGCGCCAGCCGGACGCCATTCGGGATCGGCCGGACCTGCACGGCGATCGGGCGGCCGTCGATGGTGCCTTCCCAGACCGGATCACCCGGCACCCACGGCGACTGCAGCAGATGCGGCTGGCCGAGCGAGCCATCGGGATTGGCAAAGCGCACCACAAAGCCCTCGCCCTCGCGGATCACGTCGAGCGGGATTTCGGTCCGCTCCAGCCAGACGCAGCGACGACGCTCGCGGATCACCGCGCGGCCGATCATCTGGCCAGAGATCTGGCGCTTGCGCTCGCCGAGCACGCGGTCGATCGCGGCGCCGACCGCCGCGATGCGGCGGGCGATTTCGCCTTCCGGCACCCGCGCCGAAAAGCCCTTCGGAAACTCCTCGGCGATGAAGCCGGTGGAGAGATTGCCCTCACGCCAGCGCGGATGGGTCATCAGCGCCGACAGGAACGGAATGTTGTGACGGATGCCATCGACATAGAATGCGTCGAGCGCGTGGGTCTGCGCCTCGATCGCCGCGGCACGCGACGGCGCGTGCGTGATCAGCTTGGCGATCATCGGGTCGTAGAACATCGAGATCTCGCCGCCCTCTTGGACGCCGGTGTCGTTACGCACCGTGACGCCGTCCTGGCAGCTTTCCTTGGCCGGGCGATACTTCACCAGCCGGCCGATCGACGGCAGGAAGTTGCGGAACGGATCTTCGGCATAGACACGGGACTCGACCGCCCAGCCGGAGAGCTGCACGTCTTCCTGCTTGATCGCCAGTTCTTCACCGGCGGCAACGCGGATCATCTGCTCGACGAGGTCGATGCCGGTGACCAGCTCGGTGACCGGATGCTCGACCTGCAGACGGGTGTTCATCTCCAGGAAGTAGAAGCTCTTGTCCTGGCCGGCGACGAATTCGACGGTGCCGGCGGAGTCGTAATTCACCGCCTTGGCGAGCGCCACGGCCTGCTCGCCCATCAGCCGGCGGGTGGTCTCGTCCAGCAGCGGCGACGGCGCCTCTTCGATCACCTTCTGATTGCGGCGCTGAATCGAGCATTCGCGCTCGCCGAGATAGATGACGTTGCCGTGCTTGTCGCCCAGCACCTGAATTTCGATGTGGCGCGGATCGACGATGAACTTTTCGATGAACACCCGGTCGTCGCCGAACGACGCCTTGGCTTCGGCGCGCGCCAGATCAAAGCCTTCCGCAACCTCGGCCTTGGAGCGCGCAATGCGCATGCCCTTGCCGCCGCCGCCGGCCGACGCCTTGATCATCACCGGATAGCCGATCTCGTCGGCGATCTTCACCGCATGCTGGGCATCCTCGATCACGCCGAGGAAGCCGGGCACGGTCGAGACCTTGGCCAGCGCCGCCGCCTTCTTCGATTCGATCTTGTCGCCCATCGCAGCGATGGCGCCCGGATTGGGACCGATGAAGACGATGCCGGCATCCGCCAGCGCGCGCGGAAACGCCTCGCGCTCGGACAGGAAGCCGTAGCCCGGGTGCACAGCCTCAGCGCCGGTCTTGCGGCAAGCCTCGATGATCTTGTCCATCACCAGATAGCTTTCCGCCGCGGCCGGCGGCCCGATCAGCACCGCCTCGTTGGCCATCTCGACATGCAGCGCGTCGCGATCGGCTTCGGAATAGACGGCAACGGTCTCAATACCCATGCGCCGAGCAGTCTTGATGACCCGGCAGGCGATTTCACCGCGGTTGGCGATCAGAATTCGTTTGAACATGTGCTTATTTGCAACCCTAAGGCGTGGTTCGCTTCCCGACGGAGGCCGGCGGTAGCTTTGTAACAATATCGGCTGCTGAGAAAACCCAAATATTGCCGCAAGTTGACAATTCTGGACACGACTTTCGGCAAGGAAGACGTGCAGTGAACTGCAACCGCAGCAGGACTTGGCGGAGTCTCAGCGATGTTGCCCACGGCTTTCGCCCAGATTGCGAAGCATCGCAACTGTTTATGTCTCAAGGCGGGGATGTCGGATTGTAATATTGCGCTGGCACGGCCGCTGGCAGGCACTTTGTTGCCACCGCTAGCGAAAACGCGCCACCGCAAACAAAAACGGCGAGCCGCGCGGCCCGCCGTTTCGTTCATTGATGTTCGGCAGTTCACATGCCGAAATCGAGGATGCCGGGCGATTGCACCATCGGCAGCGTCGCGGTCCCGACCAGCGCGCCGACCAGGCGCTCCAGACGGTGATTGCTGCGGCGGCTGCTGCGCATCTGCCGCGAAATCCACTCCAGCACCTCGGTGTTGACGTTGCCGGCCCGCGGCGGCGCCCAGCTCTCGATCGCCGTTTCCGGCGCGAGCGCCACAGCGCGCGACGGCACCGGCAGACCGGACACTGCGGCGGCGTGGTGCACCACCGCCTTGGCAAACAAATCGTCGAACAGGCCATCGTCACTGCGATCGGCAGCAGCGGCGTCGATCTCGAACAACGCTTCGGCCTCGGCGCGGCTGACCGGCTGCTTTTCAACCGCGGCCGCGGTCAAAATCTTGCTGCACAGCACCGCGTCTTCGACGTCGAGCGCGCGGGAATAGTGAATCCGTCCCTTGGTGGTCGGCCCTTCGCCCGTAATCACCCCGTCGCGCACGATGCCGAGCGCAAGCGCCGCCGAATATCGGTCCGCGATCTTGGCGGGTTCAATGATGCCGATCGGATCGGCTATGGCTGAGGCAGTCATCTCGTACTCTTTCTCGAACTTGCTCTATGGCTTTCCATCCCCGGATTTTCCACGCCGGCGTGAACGATCCGTTAAGTCCATCGACTTTGGTCGAACCGCCGGAAACGACGGGCACGTGGGCACCGCGACAAGCGGCGTCATTGGCCCGGGGCTGAGGAGAGCTATCGCCCAGCTCGGAGGCTTTATCGGGGCGGAAAGCAGGAATGATTTTGAAGCCGGCGCGCGAGCGCACGCGGCGCGCGGCCGCGCCGCCCGCAAAACGGCGATCATCGTTCCAATCCAATAGGATAGCGCACGATGCGGCACGCCGTCGCGGCGGCCGCACAGCGCTGCTGAGCGATGCTGGCTGCGCTGGCTTAGGCGCGCGGTGCCAGCCAGTCCGCCACCAACAGCGCCAGCGTCGCCGACACCGCGGTCATGAAAGCACCCCAGGAAATATCGAGCGCCACCACCGGCCAGGTCCAGTGCTTGAGCAGCGACATCGCGGTCAGCTCGAAGGTCGCGTAGCAGAACAGGCCGAACAGCGCTCCCTTGGTGAGCGCCGACTGCCAGGTGGCATCAGGCGCGCCGTTGACGAAAACCAGCACACCGAACACGTACAGCAGATAGAACAGCACCGCTGGCAACAGCCTGACCTCACCCAGCATGGTGCCGACCTGTTCCGTGAAGAAGTTTTTCGCGATCGTTCCGAGAAACAGGAAATCGACTGGAATAAGGATCAGGAACGTTGCCAGGTAGAGAATTGCGTTGCGCTTCACATCGGCCTCCCGTGTACGGATCACTGGTTCCGAAGCTACGCGCGACATCGCGTTCGGTTGCAGCGCCGAACGCCTGAACTCAACGAATAGCCTGAACTCAACGAATAGAAAGACGACCGCTCTCCATGACTTCCACCTCGCCTCGCCCCGCGCTGGTCTGGTTCCGCGATGATTTGCGGCTGTCAGACCACCCCGCACTCGCTGCTGCCGCCAGCACCGGACGTCCGCTGCTGTGCGTCTACGTGCTCGATGAAGTGAGCGAAGGCATGCGGCCGCATGGCGGCGCCAGCCGCTGGTGGCTGGCGCAGTCGCTGCGCAGCCTGCAACGCAGCCTGTCGGCGGCCGGCACCGATCTCGTTCTGCGCCGCGGCGCAGCGGCGGCGATCATCACCGAGCTGGCGCAGCACAGCAGCGCCGCAGCGGTGTATTTCAACGATGTCGCCACGGTGCCGGCGCGTGCCGTTGTCGCAGAGCTTAACGATCGGCTCGCCGCTCTCGGCATCACCACCCATAGTCACCTCGGCGACCTGCTCGCCGCGCCGGAGCTGATCCGCGGCAAGGACGGCCGCGGCCCC
Organism: Rhodopseudomonas faecalis; assembly: GCF_003217325.1. GTDB lineage: Bacteria > Pseudomonadota > Alphaproteobacteria > Rhizobiales > Xanthobacteraceae > Rhodopseudomonas > Rhodopseudomonas faecalis. The sequence continues at coordinate 29,262 of NZ_QJTI01000007.1, read as the reverse complement.
AAAGTATTCACGCCGTTCTGGAAGCGGCTGCTGGCGCTCGGCGCACCGCCGCAGCCGCTGGCCGCCCCGAGCCAAGTGAGCGCAGCGCCCGCGCCCGCCAGTGATCAGCTCGATAGCTGGGCGCTGCAGCCGACCACCCCGGACTGGGCCGGCGGACTACGTGACTGCTGGCAGCCTGGCGAACAGGGCGCGCAGCGTGCACTGCAACAATTCTTGGACCAAGCGATCGCCGGCTATGCCAGTGATCGCGACCGCCCTGACCGCGACGCCACTTCGCGGCTGTCGCCGCATCTGCGCTTTGGCGAAATCAGCCCGCGCCAGATCTGGCATGCCGCGCGCTTTGCGGCCGCAGCACAGCCGGCGATCAGCGCCGACGTCGACAAATTCCTGAGCGAACTCGGCTGGCGCGATTTCTGCCGGCAACTGCTGTTCGATCAGCCCGCGCTGACGACCCAAAACCTGCAAACCTCGTTCGATCGCTTTCCCTGGCGCGATGACGAAGCCGCACTACGCGCCTGGCAGCGCGGCCTGACCGGCTATCCGATCGTCGATGCCGGCATGCGCGAGCTGTGGCAGACCGGGACGATGCATAACCGTGTTCGCATGGTGGTCGCATCCTTCCTGGTCAAGCATCTGCTGATCGACTGGCGCCACGGCGAGCAGTGGTTCTGGGACACCCTGGTTGATGCCGATCCCGGCAGCAATCCCGGCAACTGGCAATGGGTCGCTGGCTGCGGCGCAGACGCCGCGCCGTATTTCCGCGTGTTCAACCCGATCCTGCAGGGTGAGAAGTTTGATCCTAACGGCGACTATGTCCGGCGCTTCGTGCCCGAACTCGCGCGGCTGCCGGCCGCGATCATTCATCAGCCCTGGACGGCAACGCCGCTGGAGCTGGCTTCCGCGGGCGTAACGCTCGGTAAGAACTATCCCGCCCCGATCGTTGATCACCGCCTGGGCCGCGAACGTGCCCTCGCCGCTTACGCAACTGTGCGCAAGAACTAATAGTGGCTTGCCAGCTGCAACACAGTAGCTACGAATCGGCTAACGTTCATTTCTGATCGAACTTTGACGAACGATCAGAACCCTGGGGGATTACATGGACGATGATACACCCAACTTGGAAGTAGCCGGCGACGCCGCCGATCAGTCAGCCGCCAAACCCGCCAAGAAGACGCGCCGCGCTGCCAAGAAGGTCGCGACCAAGACCTCGGCGAAGAAAGCCAAGAAGGCAGCGAAGAAGACCAAGAAGGCCGCGAAGAAGGCCGCTAAGAAGGCTCCGAAGAAGGCCGCTAAGAAGGCCCCGAAGAAAGCAGCCAAGAAGACGGCGAAGAAGGCAGCCAAGAAAGCGACCAAGACCGCCAAGAAGGCAGCGAAGAAGAAGGTAGCCAAGAAGGCGACCAAGAAAGCCGCCAAAAAGGCCGCTAAGAAGGCTCCGAAGAAGGCCGCCAAGAAGGCCAAGAAAGCGAAGAAGGCCAAGCGCTGATGGCGCCGCGCCGATTGGCGGCATGCCTCCGAGCGGAGGCTGCCGCCAATCGCTCGCTGGCCTAAGCTTTCCCGCAGCGTCGTTGCTGCGTAGTGAGGCTGCGCCTTCATCGTAATCCCGCAGTCAATCGGCCTCTTGGTTTTGTTGCGCAGCTTCTGCTGCGCGTGACCGGTCTGTTCCGTAACCCGGTATTTTGAAGCGGCTCCGCCGCTCATCCCCCAGTTCGCGCATCGTGACCCGATGCGCGTCGGCCTGCCGCTCGGCCGCGCTCGGTCTACCCCCTCCTCCCCGCCAAGCCAGCCATGATGCCGCCGCGATGCCTTGGCGCACCGCGGCGCCGAGGTCGCGACGCTCGCACAGAGCGCAGCTCACACCGCCGCTGCGGTTGCATCAGCTCCGCCAGGCGATCGCGATACCAGCATCAGCCCGGCCGAGCACCATGGCATACCGCGCGCCGTGACATCGGGGGCATTTGAATCAAATCGCGCAAAAATCCTTTACGGGGCCTTGGTCATGAGGGCGTGCGCATGGGTGCAACGGGCTTCGATCGTTGAAATCTGATCTCCGAGTTCTATCCTCCGGCCGCCATTAAGAGGCACAGCTTCGCAACAGGAACGATGACAACTCATCCCGCACGATCAGAGGCGGCGGATACGCACGCCGGATTGGCCGCGACGGACCCGGCTTCGGATCTTGGTTCCGATGCCGATCCGCTGCTGCCGCGCCGGTTGAGGATCGCGCAGCTGTTGATCGGCGTCGGAGCGGTCGACGTGCTGGCGATCCTGGTCGACTGGCTGCTGCTCGGCGATCATTTTGGACTGGCGCTGGCGCTGCGGCTGGCAGTGGTGCCGCCGATCGTGATCGCGGGACTATTGCTGTATCGGTTCGGCCGCAACACCCGCGCGGCGGTGGTCGCGACTGCATTGGCGATCATGGGCCTTGTGATCGTCGGCACCGTGATCGGCCAGTTCGCCAGCGAACCGCAATCCAGCCGCTATGTGATGGCGACGCTGTTCGTGCTGTTCGGCGCGGCGCTGTCGGCATCGCTGCCGTGGCGCACCACTCATTGGATGACGGTATCCACTGCGCTGGTGGTCGCCACCATTGTCGTCACCGGGCTGAACGCACCACCGCATGTCGGCAATCTCGACCTAGCGGTGTTCAGCGTGGTCGCCGCCGCAGGGGCGCTGCTGCTGCGCCGGCGCAAGGATCGGCAGTTGGCGCAGATCATCGATCTGCGCGTGCGCGATAGCACCCACGCCTCGGAATTGCGGCGCGCCAACCGCGATCTGTCGCTGCTGTCCTGCACCGATCCGCTGACCGGCGCGTTCAATCGCCGCTATCTGGAAGGGTTTTTGGACCGCTTGACCGGGTCGATCGCGCCCTATGCCGGCTATGGCGTGCTGATGATCGACATCGATCGCTTCAAGCTGCTCAACGACCGCTGCGGCCATCTCTATGGCGACGACTGTCTGCGGCAGATCGCGGCCACGCTGCAGCAAGGGCTGCGCGGCTCTGACGACGTGCTGGTGCGTTATGGCGGCGAAGAATTCGCGGTGGTGCTGCCGGAAGCCGACCTGCTGGAAACGCTGGTGGTCGGCGAAAGGCTGCGCGCCATGGTGGCCGAGCAACGGATCGCCCATCCCGGTCTTGGGCCGGACTGCTATGTCAGCGTCAGCATCGGCGCCTATAGCGCGTCGCTCTCGGAAGATCTGGTGGAGGCGCTGCGCTGCGCCGACCGCGCGCTCTATGAAGCCAAACGAGGCGGACGCGACCGCGTCGCCGCTTAACGCACAACCCCGTTCCGGCACCGCGCGGGGGCAGCCTGTGCGAATGATGGCTGGTCGTTACTCGCCCGGACAGGGATCGACGATCCGCCAGAGATCGGCGCCGTTCTTGATCTTCTTCATTTCCGGGGTCAGGCCGCCATTGCGCCGGATCCAATCCTTCACCGGCGGCGGGTAATAGGCCATCAGGTCGGAGGTGCCCTCAACGCTGGTGACCCGGATGCCGAATGTATAGGCCTTGTCATAATAGGCCTGGTGGAAGCCGAGGCTGGCGCGCGGCGTCACGCAGATCCGGTTGTTCGGCACGATGCCGAGCACCAGCGTGCAGGCGGAATTGCAGATGCCGTCGATGATGACGCGCTCGCCGTTCTGCCGGATGCGCTCATACTTCGCCTTGTATTCCTCGACATAGCCGCCGTGATCGCGGGTGATCCGCAGATCGGCCCGCGCAGGCGAGATCAGCACAGCGGGCAGCACCAGAGCGAGAACGAAGCAACGCATGGTCGAAAAGAACCGAAATTGAGATTTTGGGCGAATGCGCCTAGCGACCATCCACCTGATGGCAGGACTCTGGCCTTACTGTGTTAGCAAGTCGTTAAGCATGGCAAAGCGGCAGAATTTTGCGCCCGCCGGGCCCCTCGGCAGCCCCGACCGGTCCACGGCGCTGAAAGAGATGGGGAAATTCGGTATCCCATAGCCGCCGCAGGACTGGCATTTGCGGCGCGCGCCTGTATGGTGGCAGCCATGCGCTCGTAGCTCAGCTGGATAGAGCATCGGATTTCGATTCCGAGGGCCGGGAGTTCGAATCTCTCCGAGCGCGCCAGCCGTCAGCGCCGCTAGGTCGCGACAGACATTCTCCGCAGGACTGTATCTAACACCATTGCTGGCACTGGTGGCTACGTTCTTTGCGCGGTCTGCGGCTCGACCGAGACCAGATGCCGGATTAGGTTCGACAGGAAGAAATAGAGGCCTACCAGCCCTTGACGGGTCTCGCCAGCGGTGACCTCGGAATGCCCCCTTGGATACGAGGTCGTTGAGCTGCCGGAAGAAAGCGTCAAGATGATCGAGTTCAGCCGTCAGCAAATCTAGCGAGCGAGAATTACTCAGCTTGACCCGAGTGAATTCCTGCAGGCGGTTCAGGTATTGCTGGTCGCCGAGCTTGCGTTGCTTCCCGTCCGCCGAAGTTGCCCAGTCCTCGCTCGTGACCGGCCAGAACAGATCGGCGGCCGCCTTCAAAACGCGACTCACCTCGGTCAGCACGAGAGCCCAATCTTCGCCATCAGTGATGCAGCCAGTCGGCCGGCCTTGAATAGCTTCGATACGACGTCGTCGGACCGCCTCAAAAGTGATTATACACCTCCCCCCTGCACGCTGTGCAGGAAGTTTCCCTGTTGTCGCTCTACTTTGAGCTGTTGCTCGATTTGCAGCGCGTAGTTGATGCAAAGGCTCTTAAGGCGAGCTTTGATCGTATGTAGTCCGGCAATCCGCCTGCGCACTCCCCCTTCTGCTCCATAGCGGCAAGCGTGAACTCCGCCAGATCGAACTGGGACAGGCCGGGTGGTGTTACGCGGTCGGCAAGCGTATCCTATACTCGCATCGGCGGGCGCGCTGCAGGCACGACCACTCGCACAGCGTCGAGCGCTACGTCGCCATCACACCAGCCATGGTCGGATTTTCTGAGACCGCGCGCTCGCCGCGCACGAAGATTCGCCTCGCTTTCGCTGATAACAACGGCTGCGTTATAATTCACGATCTAGGCGAGTAGTATGATCACCACAACCGCATTGCATTCACTTCACCACTGCAGCCTCAGCGCCTCTGAGCTTGCGGCGAACACGACATGAAACCAGCGCATACCCGGCATGCGGCGGCCCTCAGAGATTTGATCGTTGAGGAAAGCAGGCTGCGACAATCAACAAACGTTGCCGAGCCGGCATCTGCGCTGCAATGACGAGCGTCATATTTCTGTCATAAACGCTATCGACGGCACGTTGGGTGCGGCGTCGCCTCTTCAGATGGCGAACATAATCACGCATGCGCAGATCGTTTACTCGCGGCGCGCCGCATTATTGGGGAAACCCGAGCTATTTTGACCAGCAGCAGCCTTTTTGTGTACTTTGATTAGCATTGCGGCAGATCATCACAACTCAAGATCGCCGTTTGATTGACCTAGTTCTTAAAGTTGGTTGCCAGAGGCGATCACCACGTTCAAAGTTACTTGATCGTTATTCAATTAGATTCGATTCATTTTGCCAGATCACAAAGACGAACCTCTGCGGCGGTTCCAAGTAGTCCGCACCCGAGACCCGGACGTGATGCGTGATGCGATGCTGATGCGGTTTGGTGCCAGCTCGTGCCACATCCCGGAAGATCCCGACTTTTATGGCCGCATCAATTTCGTTGCCTATAGCGCGGTGTCGATCGGCTTTTGCAGTTGTGGCTCGGAGGCCACTGTGCAGTTTCCGGAAACCGATTTCGTCCGGCTACAGATCGGGCTGCGCGGCTTTGCCTCGACCTATTCGGGAGGCATCACCACGCAGATCCACCCCGACTGCAGCTGCATCTCATCGCCGAACCAAATCGCCACGCTCCGGTTCGGCCGCGGCTACGAACAATTCCTGCTGCGCATCGAGCGCCCCGCGCTCGAGCAGCAGATCAGCCGGATTCTCGGTTTTCTGCCGAAAGGCGGCTCGCTGCAGTTCGAGCCGGCGATGCGCGGCGACCAGCCGCATGCGCGCACGCTGCGGCAGCTGGTGATGTTCTTTGCGGCGCAGCTGCAGGAACACGCCACCACGCTGCCGCCGCTGCTGATCGCCGAACTCGAACAGGCGATCATCATCGCCTTCCTCTATGCCAGCCGGCACAGTTATAGCGACCTGCTGCGCGCCGACAGCCGAGACGGCGCCCCGGCGCATGTGCGGCGCGCCGAGGCGTTCATCGAGGCCAATTGGCAGCAGCCGATCACGATCGAAAAGCTCACCACCGAAACCGGCGTGTCGTCGCGCACGCTGCTGCGTGCCTTTCTGCGCCACCGCGGCTACACACCGCACACGTTCCTGAAGCGCACCCGGCTGAACGGCGCCCGCAAGATGCTGGAATCCGGAGTGCCCGGCACGTCGGTCACCAGCGTGGCGTTCATCTGCGGCTTCGGTAATCCCGGTCACTTTGCCAAGGACTACCGACTGGCCTTTGGCGAATTGCCGTCCGACACGCTGAGCCGCGCCAAGCAACGCCAATGACTGGCTAACGGTCGCGGCGCGGTCACGCTGAGGCCAGCGCTTCGGCCTCCACCGGCGCGTTGCGCGGCAGCACGATCTTGATGCGCGTACCCTCACCCGGCTCGGAATTGAGGCTGATGCGGCCGCCGAGCCGGTTGGTGACGATGCTGTAGACGATGTGCAGACCGAGCCCGGTGCCGCCCTGATCGCGGCGCGTGGTGAAGAACGGATCGAAGGCGCGGCGTTTGACGTCGTGCGTCATGCCGCAGCCATTGTCCTCGAACAGAATCTCGACGTGATCATCGCCCGCTTCGCGGATCTTGATGTCGACCTGTCCGCCCTCGGCATTGGGAAAAGCATGGGCGACCGAATTGAAGAACAGATTGGTCAGCACCTGGCCATAGGGGCCGGGATAGCTGTTCATGATCAGATTGGGCCGGCAATCGACGCTCAGCGCCAAGTTCTGCTGGCGCAGCCCCGGTTTTAGACTGGTGATCACCTGCTCGGTGAGATCGGCCAGATCGAACACCCGCCGGTCGGAATAGCTGCGGTCGGCGGCGACCTGCTTGAAGGATTGCACCAGTTCCGCCGCGCGGTTGAGATTGGCGACGAGTTGCCCCGCGGCATCGCGGCTGGCCTTGAGGAAATCGTTCAACGACGAGCGCCGCAGATTGCCGCTCTCGACCTCGGCGGCGAATTGCTCGGTCTTGATCTCCAGCGACGATGCCACCGTCAGGCTGATGCCGACCGGGCTGTTGACCTCATGGGCGACGCCGGCCACCAGCCGGCCGAGCGCGGCGAGCTTTTCCGCCTCGATCAGCGATTCCTGGGTTTCCTTGAGGTTCTTGAGCGCGGCTTCCGCCGCTTCCTTGGCGCGCCGCATTTCCTGTTCGTCGCGCTTGCGGTCGCCGATATCGAGCGCCACCGTCACGATGCGCTCGATCCTGCCCTCGGCATCCTTGAGCGGCATCTTGTTGACCAGCCATTGCCGCATCACGCCCTTGGCGTCGCGATATTCCTCCTCATAGAAGCCGAGCCCCTCGCCGGTGGCGAGCACGCGCCGGTCATTGGCATCGGTCTTCTGCGAGCCATAGCGCGACATCAGCTCGGTGGTGGTGCGCCCGATCGCATCCTTGGCCTCAATGTCGAAAATGCCGGCCATGTAGCGGTTCATCAGCAGATAGCGCAGCTCGCGGTCCTTGACGTTGATCACCGCGGGCACGGTGTCGATCACCTGTTGCAACAGCCTGCGGCCTTCCACCACCGCCTGTTCCGCGCGCTTCTGGTCGGTGATATCGCGTACCGCCCCCTCATAGCGGATGATCTGACCGGCCTCGTCGCGGATCGCCGTGGCGCTGTCCGACATCCAAAGAATGTCGCCGTCACGGCGCCGCGCCTGATACTCGAATTCACGCACAAAGCCGTCGCGTTCCATGATCTGGCGATAGTGCCAGCGCATCGCCGGATTGACGTAGAGCGAGTTGCCGACATCGCCGATCCGGGTCATCAGCTCATTCGGGCTGTCGTAGCCCATCATCCGCGCCAGCGCCGGATTGGCATTGAGCAACGCGCCCTCCGGCGTGGTGACATAGATGCCGTCGATCGAGCCCTCGAACAGCTTGCGATAGCTCTCCTCCGCCAGCCGCTGCTCGGCGAGCGCGTGCACCGCCGCCAGCCGCGCCGCATCGGCTTCGACCAGGGTACGTCGGAACACTTCGGCGGCGCGGGCGATGTCACCGATCTCGTTCTGGACCTCGATCGAGGGGATGGTGATGTGCTGCTGGCCGCCGGCCAGCGCGCGGATCGCCTTGGCAATCGCGGCCAGCGGATCGACGGTGCGCCGCACCAAGTAACCGGCTGCCAGCAAGCCGGCCAGCACGCCCGCCGTACCGATCACGATGCTCTGCCATTTGTCTTCGGCCAGCGTCCTGGCGAAATCGCGCGCCAACACCTTGCCGCGTTCGGCGCTGAGGCTGCGCAACAGATCGGTGACCTTGCCGATCTGCTGGCCCTCCGCGCCCAGCACCTGCTGGTCGAGCTCGGCGATTTCCCGGTCGAGGGCGGCCAGCGAAATCAGCACGTCGGTGAAATCGCGCACCGCGCTGCGCAGCGCCGTGTCGTCGATCGGCAGCGCGCGCAGCGCCTTGGCGGCCTGCTCGGCAGCCACCGGATCATTCGACAACAGCGCGGCCGTCACCCGGCTGCGTTCGCGATAGAGGTTCACGGCGATGTTGCGATCATCGATGCGATCGACCGCCGCCTCAAAACTCTGGCGCAGCGCCGGCAGCATGGCGACCACCTCGGCGCGGCGCGGGATCAGCGCGGTGATGCGCTCGATTGCTTCGCGATAATTCTGCAGCCGGTCCGAAACGCCGTCGATCATCTGCTGCTGATCTGGCGCGAGCTGAATGCGTGTCTTCTTGATCAGCGCATTGAGCGCCGAAGTCGCCTCCCAGACCCGGCCGGGCTGGCTGCCGGGATCGGTGACGATTTCACGGGCCGCAAGTCGCAGGTCGCTGACCTTCTGGTCGATCTCCTCGGCGAGATCATCGACGCTTTGCAGGCGCTGCAGCTCGGCGAAGGTGGCGTCGATCTTGCGGAGCGCCAGCACGCTGGCAACGCTGGTCAGCGCGATCAACGACAGCAGCAGCAGCATGCTGCCATAGGTGAGCTGTCGGATCGACGGCGGCTTGCGCCGGGTGCTGGACGCTGGGGTGGCAGACGACATGGCGATGCGGCTGTCTCCGAACCGCCATAATTATAAGCCGACTTTCCATCGGCTGGGAACATGCCGAATGCGCATGCGCGGCGGCGCCAGTCGCCGCCCGCGCGCCGCGCGGCCGTCGCTTACACCGGACTCGTGACCTCGAACAGTTCCCCGTCATAGCCGGCCGCGGCCGGAATCCGCAGCTGCACCTTGCCGTTCGGCTGTTTGGTCAGTTCCGGCATCACCGTCACCACCGGGCGTTGCCGCGCCTCCTCCAGCGCCGCCGCGACGCTGGGCTGCTGGCCGAGCCGGACCAGATTGCGGGTGGTCGGGAACGGCAGCTTGAAGCGGCCGTCGTCGGCGCCCACCAATGCCTCGCGCGGCGACAGCCAGATGGAGTCGGTCGATTCATGGCCGTCGTGACAGCCGAGCTGCTCGGGCGGCGCCTCGGCCAGGAAGAACCAGGTGTCGAACCGTTTGGGCAGCGGTACCGGCGTCACCCAGCGCGCATAGGGAACCAGCTGATCAAGCGCCAGCACCAGATCATGGCCGGCGACGATCTCGGCAAACGACGCCTCGCCAGCACACAACGCGGCGCGGTGACTGGCTTCGATCTCGCCCGCCCGCTCGGCCGAGATCAGAGCGTCCGCGCCGCGCGGCCGCGCCAGCAGAATGCCGCTTTCCTCGAACGTTTCACGGATCGCGGCGATCCGGAAACTCAGGGTCTCCGGATCATCGCCCGGCGTCTCGCGATATAGTTCGGGGCGTTCGATGATGGCGCGGTCGTCGGCATCGACGCTACCGCCCGGAAACACCAGCGCGCCCGAGGCAAATTCGATCTGCCGGTTACGCACCATCATGAACACTTCGATCTCCGCCGCCGCGGCGGCATCGCGCAGCAGCAGGATGGTCGAAGCGGGCCGCGCCGCGGCAGGCTCAGTGGACATCAGTTTCGCTCCCTCATTATTGGTGGCCGGCGGCCTGGTGCCAGCCGGTGTTTGTTGTTGCGCCGCGTTTACTCCGCGGCGTGCGGGCGCGATAGCGCCGCGCGGCGATCGACCCGCGCGACTCGGGCGAGCAGATAATCGACCTCGGCCTTGGCGGTAGCGCCGATGGTGGCGCCGGGCTTGCGCTGAGCGGCTGAGGCGATCACGCCGCGCTGCTGCAGCACATATTTGCGCACCGCAAGGCCCACGCCCGGCTGCTGCTCATAGCGCAGCAGCGGCAGATGGGCATCGAACAGATCATGGGCCTGATCGCGCGCGCCGGACCGCGACAGCCGTACCACATCGACCAGCATGTCCGGGAAGGCATAGCCGGTCATGGCGCCGTCGGCGCCGCGCTCCATCTCGAAATCCAGAAACAGCCCGCCATTGCCGGTGAGGATCGACAGCGGCCGCAACGACCCATCGCGCTGAAAGCCGCGCAGCGCCGAGATCTTTTCCAGCCCCGGCCAGTCCTCGTGCTTGAGCATCACGCAGGCCTGGCTGTCCATCACGATGCGGCGGATCACCGAAGGCGTCATCACCACCGACAGCGTCAGCGGATAGTCCTGCAGCACCCAGGGAATGCCCTCGCCGATCGCCTCCTCGGCCTGGCGGAAATAGGTGGTGATCTGATCGTCGGTGCGCAGGCTCGGCGGCGGCGCGATCATCACGCCGGCGGCGCCGGCCTCCATCGCGGTCCGCGCCAGCGCGCGCATCGCGGCAAAGCCCGGCGCCGATACGCCGACGATCACCTGCAGTTGGCCGGCGCGTTTGATGAAGCGCTTGGCCACGATCTCGGCCTCAGCGGCATCGAGCTTTGGCGCCTCGCCCAAAATGCCGAGCACGGTGACGCCGTCGCAGCCGACCTCGCCATAAAAATCGGTGAGCCGGTCGATCGACGCTTCATCAATGCGGCCATCGTCATGAAAGGGCGTCGGAGCGATTGCGAACACGCCGTTGGCAGCGGCACTGAGAGTCATAGTTTACCTCTTGGTCACTGTCCCGGCTGCAGGCAGCCTGCCGCCGAGTCGATCGGGAATAGTCATCCTAACACGGTGATGCCGTTCCTGATCACGGTGACGCCGCGCTCTTTGACCGCCGCCTCGAGCGACACCACGTCGCCATCCTTCCACAGCGCCACCGACACGGTCTCGCCCGGAAACACCGGCGCGGAGAAGCGCGCCGCGTGGCGTTTGAACGCGGCCGGATCATAGTCAGCATAGGTCTGCAACACCGCGCGGCAGGTGATGCCATAGCTGCATAGGCCGTGCAGAATCGGACGTGGAAAGCCGGCGCGCCGCGCGAATTCCGGATCGGAATGCAGCGGATTGCGATCGCCGCACAGCCGGTACAGCAGCGCCTGATCGGGCCGCGTCGCAATCTCGACGCGCAGGTCGGGGGCGCGGCTCGGCACCGCATGCGGCGCGGGCTGGCCGTCCGAGGGGCCGCCAAAGCCACCATCGCCGCGCGCAAAACGCGAGGCCACCAACGTCGCCAGCGCGGCGCCGCTGTCATCGCGCAGCACGGTTTCGGTCTGAATGACCGCGCCCTTGTCGGCGCCCTTGTCCCACACGCCGGTGACCCTGGAATCCGCGGTGATGCGCGCCGCCACCGGCAGCTTCTGATGAAAGCGGATGTCGCGCTCGCCATCGACCAGCATCAGCATATTGAGCTTCATGTCGCCGGGGCCAGCGCCCCAGGCCGCCACTGACGCGAAGGTCGGCACTACTTTGAGCGGACGCGCCGCATAACTCGCCTCGTTGACGAAAGCCAATTCCTGCTCGTTCAAGGGATCGGTGCCCATGCCGATGCCGCAGGCATAGAGCATCACCTCGCGGTCGCTATAGGCATAGGCCTGCCCCAGGCTGCGCAGCGCCATCAGCTCATCGTACCTCGACGACATTGTCACTCCCGGATGCGTGTTGTTGCTTTGGCTCACAGGATTTTGTGCTGCGAGCCGCGCGGCTGGCAAGGGGTGAGAATTCCGTGCGGCGAGAGCGCGCGGAGCATGCAGGCCGGGCTGAAATCCCGGCCGGCCTTTTGGCTGCTACTCGGCAGCCTGCGGCAGCGGCAGCGGCGGCGGATCGGACATCAGCCGCAGCAGCTCGGCATGGCGTGCCTTGGCCTCGCGTGCCGCCTGTTCCTTGATCGGGCCATAGCCGCGGATCCGGTCCGGCAGCGACAGCATCTCGATCGCGAGTTCATGCGTGCGCGGCGATAGCTGCGCCAGCACCCGGCCGACATCGGCCTCATAATCGGCGATCAAGGCGCGCTCGAGCTTGCGTTCCGGATGATAGCCGAACAGATCGAGCGGCGTGCCGCGCAGGAAGCGCGCTTTCGCCAGCACGCGGAACAGTGGCCGCATCGCTTCGCCGAATTGCCGCTTCTTCGGCCGGCCGGAGGCATCGACGCCGGGCAGGCTCGGCGGCGCGAGATGGAAGTTGGCCTTGAACTCGCCCTCGAACCGCTCGTGAATGCTGCGCTCGAACGCTGGATCGGTCAGCAGCCGCGCCACCTCATACTCGTCTTTATAGGCGAGCAGCTTGGCGTAGTTGATCGCCACCGCACGCGGCAGCGCGTCGCCATAGCCGCCGGCGTCGGCCGCGCTACGCACCTTGGCGACCAGCGCCGCATAGCGCTCGGCGAGCTTGCTGTTCTGATAATCGGTGAGCAGCGCTTTGCGATGGGCGATGATCTCATCGAGCGACATCGTCTCCAGCGTTTTGGGTGCCGCACTCGCCTGCGCATCGCGCATCAGCCCAGCGAGCCGCGCCGGATCGGCGGCCGCAAGACGCCCGAGCCGGAACGCGCCGGTGTTCATCTTGACCGAAACGGCGTTCAGTTCGATTGCCTTTTCGATCGAGCTGGCTTGGAGCGGCAGCAAGCCCTGCTGATAGGCGTAGCCCAACATCATCATGTTGGTGGCGATGGCATCGCCGAGCAGCGCTTCGGCCACCGTGGTGAAATCGACAAACGCCGTGTCCTTGTGCAGCGCGGCCTGCAGCACGCTACTCACCTTGGCGTTCTGGAAATCGAAGTCGCGGTTCTTGATGAAATCAGCGATCGGAATGAGGTGGGTGTTGACCACGCCGTGAGTGCGGCTCGGCTCGCACAGCGACAGCGTTTCCTTGGAAATCGCCATCACTTCGTCGGCGACGATCAACAGATCAGCCGAGCCGGTGACGATCCGCGAACAGGTCACCTCCTCCGGCGTAGCGGCGAGCCGCACGTGGCTGAGCACCGCGCCGCCCTTTTGCGCCAGCCCGGACATGTCGAGGATCATCGACGCCTTGGTTTCGATATGCGCCGCCATGCCGAGCAACGCGCCGATGGTCAAAACGCCGGTGCCGCCGACGCCGCCAACCGCGATGTTGTAAGGCCGATCGAAATTGGGCCGGCTCGCCGGCTCCGGCAGCTCGCCGAGCGCGCCGAGATCGGCCGGGGCGCGGCGCCGCGGCTGCCCGCCCTCGATGGTGACGAATGACGGACAGAATCCTTTGAGGCAGGAATAGTCCTTGTTGCAGCTCGACTGATTGATGGTGCGCTTGCGGCCGAGCGGCGTTTCCAACGGCTCCACCGAAATGCAGTTCGACTGCACCGAACAATCGCCGCAGCCCTCGCACACCATGTCGTGGATCACGACCCGGCGCGGCGGGTCCTCCAACAGACCACGCTTGCGGCGCCGGCGCTTTTCAGCGGCGCAAGTCTGCACAAACACGATCGCCGACGCGCCCTTGATCTCGCGGCATTCCTTCATCACCGCATCGAGTTCGTCGCGGTGGCGCAGAATAGTGCCTGGCGCGATGGTCGCGGCCGGATAGGCGCCCGGATTTTCCGACACCAGATAGATGGCGCGAATGCCCTCGGCGTGCAGTTGGAACGTGATCTGCTGCGGCGACAGATCGCCGTCGTGGCGCTGACCGCCGGTCATCGCCACCGCGTCGTTGTAGAGGATCTTGTAGGTGATGTTGGCTTTCGAGGCGATCGACTGCCGGATCGCCAGCGAGCCGGAATGGAAATAGGTGCCGTCGCCGAGATTGGCGAAGATGTGCTTCTCATCCGTGAACGGCGCGATGCCGGTCCATGGCACGCCCTCGCCGCCCATATGGGTAAACGTTTCCGTCGAGCGGTCCATCCACAGCGACATGAAGTGACAGCCGATGCCGCCGAGCGCCCGGCTGCCCTGCGGCACCTTGGTCGAGGTGTTATGCGGGCAGCCCGAGCAGAAATACGGCGTGCGCACCACCGGCACTGAGGCCTGCACCTGCGAAGCCTCGCGGCCGTGGAACCAGTCGGCCTTGGCGCGCAGCATCTCCGCGATGGTCGGATCGATCTCCATCGCCAGCAGGCGATCGACCAGCGAGGTCGCGATCTTGGCCACCGACAATTCCTTGGCGAATGGCAGGAAGCGATGATCGCGCTCATCCATCTTGCCGATGATGCGCGGCCGCACATCGCCGCGCCAATTGAACAGCGCCTGCTTGACCTGGTTCTCGACGATCTCGCGCCGTTCCTCGACGATGAGAATCTCTTCGAGCCCGACCGCGAATTGCCGCACGCCTTCCGGCTCGAGCGGCCACGGCATGCCGATCTTGTACAGCCGCAGCCCGATCCGCGCCGCCACCTGCTCGGTGACGCCAAGCTCGCGCAGCGCCTGACGGACATCTTCATAGCTCTTGCCGGACGCCATGATGCCGTAGCGCGCCTGCGGGCTGTCGAGCGTGACGCGGTTGATGGCGTTGGCGCGCGCAAAGGCGATCGCGGCAAAGCCCTTATAATCCTGCAGCCGGCGATCCTGATCGAAGCGATCATCGGGCCAGCGCAAATTGAGCCCGCCCGGCGGCATTTCAAAATCGCTCGGCAGCACGAACGGCGTCATCTCATCGGCGAGATCGACCTGGCCCGTGGTCTCGACCGTCTCGGTGATCACCTTCATGCCGACCCAGCAGCCGGAGTAGCGCGACATCGCGATGCCGAGCAGCCCCATCTGAATGATCTCGTGGATCGATGACGGATAAAGATACGGCATCAGCGCCGCGATGAAGGCATGGTCGGACTGATGCGGCACGGTTGAGGATTTGGCGCCGTGATCATCGCCGGCCAGGCACAGCACGCCGCCATGCTTGGCGGAGCCCGCGGCGTTGGCATGGCGGAACACGTCGCCACAGCGATCAACGCCCGGGCCCTTGCCGTACCAGATGCCGACCACGCCGTCGTAGCGCGCGCCGGGCGACAAATTGAGCTGCTGCGTGCCCCAGATCGCGGTGGCGGCGAGGTCCTCGTTCACGCCCGGCTGGAACTTGACGTTGTATTGCTCGAGATGCTTGCGCGCGGCGTGGAGCTGCTGGTCGTAACCGCCAAGCGGCGAGCCGCGATAGCCGGTGACGAAGCCCGCGGTGTTGAGGCCGAACGCGCGGTCGCGGCGCACCTGCGCCATCGGCAGCCGCACCAGCGCCTGCGTGCCGCTGAGGAAGATTTGTCCCGACTGCTGAACGTATTTCTGATCGAGACTGATCTGACCTTGGTCGATTCCCATTCCGCCCTCGTGTAGCCCTGATCAACGGACCGCAAGCGGCGCCTGATCATGATTTTTGTCGAGTTTACGTCGGATCAAGACAGCGGCGCATCACAATAATCGGCGCGGCGTGCGCCCTCTTGCGCCGCAATTTCATGACGTTGTACCAGCTTGAACGGGCATCAAAGATCGCCGCGCCCGCCCCCGCCGCAACAAACTGTCGCGCCCTGTGCAGCGGGCCGGTTCTGAACGAAACGACCGCGCTGCGGAACGTTGCCGACGGCAAGGCATTGTCCCCGCATTGCAACGAGGAGAGCTTCATGGCGCTACAACGCAATCCTAATGATCCGTACGATCCGGATCGGTCAACCACGCGGCTCAACCAGGGTATTGAAAACTCCGGGCTGCCCGACAACCGTATCACCAGCAGCCGGATGATATTGGCGGCCCTGGCGGTGGTGGTGCTGATCGGCGCGCTGTTCTACGGCATGAACATGTCGTCCACGACGCCGTCATCGACCGCCGCGCAAAATTCTGGCACCACCACCGGCAGCGCGCCAGCTGCGCCGCAAACGCCGGCGCCCCCGCCGAGCAATTCGACGACCAATCCCGCGCGCTAATGCGCGATAGAGCGACGGCCGCGCGCCCCTGGCAGCGGCCTCGCACGGCGGCACTGGCGCCGGACTATGCGAGCCGCGAATGAGCGCAACTAAATGAGCGCAACTAACGGATCGGGATCTTGATAGCGCGTAGCGAGTAAACCGGCAGCTTCGGCACCAGCACCGGCACGGTGCGGACGAACTCCTGGTAGCGCGGCTGCTCGCCATAGCGCTCGTCCTGCTTCAGCTCCAGGCTGCGCGCGGCGCCAACCATCAGCAGGACCATGTAGACCAGCGCCAGCGTGGTCAGCAGCCAGGCCGCCACCGTGCCATAGGCCGAGATACCGGCGATCCAGACGCCAAGCCAGAACACCATCTCGCCGAAGTAATTCGGGAACCGGACCATTCGGTACAGCCCGATGTCACAAAATTGCGTCGGCTGCGCCGCCTTGAAACTGGATTTCTGCCAGTCCGCGACAGCTTCGATCACCAATCCCGCTATCATCACCAGCACGCCGAGCGGCACCGACATCGTGCTCTCGCCCGCCGCCTGCGCGGATGCCGCCAGCCAAGCCGGCAGCGCGAGTAACGTGTACAGCACGCTGACACCGCCCCAGATCATCAGCTTCTGCCGGTCGGTCATGCCGGCGGTGCGCTGTTCGACGCTGGCCAGCACCTGAGCATAGGGCGGAAGGCTTGCGCGGCGCAGCAGGAAGCCGCCGAGCCGCACGCCATACAGCATCAGCAGCACCAGCATCAGCAGCGTGAAACCAGAAGCAGTGTCGTGATGGACGATCCAGATCAGCACGGCTTGCGCGGTAATCGCGCCGGCGTAGCACAGGCTGACGAAGTAATAGACGCGCTTCAGGCCAGGTGCTGAAACGACCAGGCAGAGCAACAGGCTCAGCGCAACAAAACCCCAAGGTATCGACATGACGCCACCCGATCCGCTGACAGGCTGGCGGAATTTTAGTCCGAGTCTGGTCCGGCGTCATCCGGGCGTTGGCCGCCGGGGCCTCGACCGCTTGGCGCGGCCGACCGAACCCATTGACGGCATTTCGCGACACATTCATGCCGCGTTCAGGGTGAATGGCGTTTACTGCCGCAGTTTCACGATGTTGCGCAGCCGATTGCGCGCTGGCGGACCCCGCATTTACATTCCCCGGATTCCGGGTGTTCAAGGGAGAGACTATGAAAAGCCTGTTTGCAGCGGCTGTGCTTGCAGCCACGATTTCCGGCGCCGGTGCCGCTGGCGCCATGCCGCTCGCACCGCTCGGCGCAGCCGACACCGCCGGCGTCATCCAGGTGGCGCAGGGCTGCGGTCCCGGCTGGGCCCGTGGCCCCTATGGCCGCTGCCGCCCGATCTATGGGCCGCGTCCGGTGTACCGCGCCCCGGTCTATCGGGCTCCGGTCTATCGGGCTCCGGTCTATCGGGCTCCGGTCGTGGTTGCTCCGCGCCGCGTTTGCCCGCCCGGCACCTATTGGCGCGGTGGCCGCTGCTGGCGCTAAGCTGTCCGCCTCAAACGCGAAAGACCCCGCGCGAGCGGGGTCTTTTTTTGCCGACATGGTGGTCGGGGCAGGCACCGGATCGACGGCCCTGCCCCAGACGATCACATCGGAATGTTGTCGTGCTTCTTGATCGGCAGTTCCATCTTCTTGTCGCGCAGCATCGCCAAGGCGCGGGCGATCCGGCGACGGGTGGAATGCGGCATGATCACGTCGTCGATATAGCCACGCTCGGCGGCGACGAACGGCGACAGGAAGCGGTCCTCATATTCCTTGGTACGGGCGGCGATCTTGTCCGGATCGTCCATGTCCTTGCGGAAGATGATTTCCACCGCGCCCTTGGCGCCCATCACCGCGATCTGCGCGGTCGGCCAAGCGTAGTTCATGTCGGCGCCGATTTCCTTGGAGGCCATCACGTCGAACGCACCGCCGAACGCCTTGCGGGTGATGATGGTCACCAGCGGCACGGTGCACTGCGAGTAGGCGAACAGCAGCTTGGCGCCGTGCTTGATCAGACCGCCATATTCCTGCGCGGTGCCCGGCAGGAAGCCCGGCACGTCGACGAAGGTCACGATCGGAATGTTGAAGCTGTCGCAGAACCGCACGAAGCGCGCCGCCTTGCGCGAGGCGTCGCTGTCGAGCACGCCGGCCAGCACCATCGGCTGGTTGGCGACGAAGCCCACCGTGCGGCCGGCGATGCGGCCGAAGCCGGTGACGATGTTTTTCGCGAACGCATCCGCCAGTTCGAAGAAATCGCCCTCATCCACGACCTTCAGGATCAGCTCCTTCATGTCGTAGGGCTTGTTCGGGTTCTCCGGGATCAGCGAGTCGAGCGAATAGTCGACGCGCTCGATGTCATCGAAGCTCGGCCATTCCGGCACGCCTTCGGTGCTGTTGGCCGGCAGGAAGTCGAGCAGCCGGCGCATCTGCAGCAGCGTTTCGACGTCGTTCTCGAACGCACCGTCGGCGATCGACGACTTGGTGGCGTGCACGCTGGCGCCGCCGAGTTCTTCCGGGGTCACCACTTCGTTGGTGACGGTCTTCACGACGTCCGGGCCGGTGACGAACATGTAGCTGGTGTTCTTCACCATGAAGATGAAGTCGGTCATCGCCGGCGCATAGACGTCGCCGCCGGCGCACGGGCCCATGATGACGCTGATCTGCGGGATCACGCCAGAGGCCTGCACCACGCGCCGGAACACGTAGGAGTAACCGGCCAGCGCCGCGACGCCTTCCTGAATACGCGCGCCACCGGCGTCATACAGGCCGATGATCGGGGCCCGCGCCTTCAGCGCCATGTCTTGGATCTTGCAGATCTTCTGCGCGTGGGTCTCCGACAGCGAGCCGCCGAACACCGTAAAATCCTTGGCGAACAGGAACACCTTGCGGCCGTTCACCGTGCCCCAGCCGGTGACGACGCCGTCGCCGGGGATCTTGTTCTTGGCCATGCCGAACTCGACCGAGCGATGCTCGACGAACATGTCGAACTCCTCGAACGAGCCCTTGTCGAGCAGAAGCTCAATGCGTTCGCGCGCCGTGAGCCGGCCACGCTCGTGCTGAGCGTTAATGCGCTTCTCGCCGCCGCCCAAACGGGCCGCTGTGCGCCGGGCTTCCAGAGATTCGAGGATGTGCTTCATGTGTTCTCAGACCGCGTTTTTGAAGATCCCGTGCTACCGCAAATGATCGGATTTGCCACCCGATTGCCGCAACAGCCGGGGGCCTTCTAACACGGGGTATTCGAGGGAGGAATTGCCCTTCCGGATAGCCGAGATGCGTGACGGGTTCAACGTCTTGCTGACAGCGGCGCCGCCGCGCGGCCAAAATCCTGCACAGCTTCGTCGGTCTGCCCCCCGGTTCGGCACCCCTGCCGGCGGTGTTGCGAATGGCTGTCGGCTCGCGCCCGGCCCGTCCGCCGCCCCCTTCGTGCGCCGTGCCGGCGTTCAGAGTGCGCCGATTTCGTGCAGGCAGCGCTGCGCCAGCGCCATGCGGTCGCCGACATGGCGCGGTTCGCGAATGTCGAGATTGAGCGCGAACACCGTGGCACCGCCGCCCTTCTCGGCCCAGCCGACCAGCCAGCCGAGCGTCGGCTTGCCGGCTTCGGCGCCGAGCAGCCCGGTTTTGGCGCGGATCACCGCATCGCCGACCGGGGTCACCGGCAGGATGTCGCGCACCCAAGCTTGGCTGCGCGCCGAAACCGGCAGCGCACCGCGGCGCAGCCGGTCCAAAAAGTCGATCTGCTGCATCGGATCGATGCGCAGCGCGCCGCGCAGCCAGAACTGGTCGATGCCGCCGCCGATGTCGTGATTGCCGTAATCGAGCAGCGTCAGATAACGCTGCATGCGCTCCGCGCCGATCCTTCGGGCGATCTCCTGATAGACCGGCACCGCCGAGACCGCGATCGCCGAGCGCAGCGTGTGATCCTGGTTCCAGCCAGGGAAATCGCGCGTCACGCCGTCCCACTTGAAAATATCCTGGTCGGGATCGGCGACCACGCCGCAGTCGAGCGCGATCAGCGAATGCGGCACCTTGAAGGTCGAGGCCGGCAGTTGGCCGCGCCCGGAGCGCTCGGTGTCGCTGGCCATGATCAGGTAATCGTCGGTGCGGTAGCCGACAAAGGTGCCCTCGGTGCCGGCGTCGGCAAACAGTTTTGCAAGCGCCGGGCGGATTTCGCTGCGCGGCGGCGCCACTTCGGCGAGCGCTGCGCCCGGCGCGACACTGGCGGCAGCCAGCAACTGCAAAATTCGGCGACGATCGATCACGGCGATGACCTGTGCTGTTGGAAGGCGCTGATGGCAGGTCGGCGATCTCGCCGCGCCATGGTGGTGAAACGATGACGCTGGTTCAGCGCCCGCGGCCGGACAGCCGCAACACGAACACCAGCACCTCGGCCACTGCCTTGTACAGTTCCTGCGGAATCTCGTCGCCGATCTCGACCTTGGACAACGCCCCGGCCAGCACCTCGTTCTGCTCGATCGGGATGTCGTGCGCCTTGGCGACTTCGATGATCTTGGCGCCGATCGTGCCCTTACCCTTGGCAACCACCAGCGGCGCGCCCTGCTGATCGTAATGCAGCGCGACCGCGAGCGTTTGGTTGGTCGGCGTGGTCATAGCGCGCGATCCAGGAAATAGCCGGCGCTGGGCGGCGCCGGCTCGTTGGGAGCACCTTCGCGCACCACGATCTCGCTGGGATGGAGCTGGGCGCGGCTCAGCGCCTGGCCGAGCAGGCCCGATTCGGCGCGCATCTGCGCGGCGGTGGCCGGTCGCTCCGCCCACATTTTCACGGCGATATCCTCGCCGGTCAGCGTGACCAGCGCATGCACCGGCCCGGCCGGCTCAACATCGAGCGTGAAGCGCGCGCGCCAGACTCGCTTGGCGGCGTCGGTTTCCTGCGCGGTGCCATCGCGCGAGATCTCGAATTGCGCGACCGCGGTGCCCTGCGGCGTCACGAACGGAATTTCAAAGGCCCAGCGCGCATTGCTGCCATCGGCGCGCGCGCTGCCCGCATCGGCGCGGTCGGGCAGCGAGGCGACTTGCAGCAGCGTCTGCCGCGCCAGCGCCGCCTCGGTATCAGCGAGTAGTTGCCGGCTGGTTTCATGCAGCGGGCTATGCAGATCGAGGGTGGCCTGCACCACCGGCTGCACGCTCGGCAGCGCGCCGCGGATTGGCGGCGGCGGCGGATGGCGCTGCATGGCAATCTCGTCGTCGGAGCGCACCGGCATGCGGCCGCCCGACACCAGATGCACCAGCGACAATAGCGCCGCGCTGCCCGGCAGCAATTTGGCGGTCTGCCCGGCGATCTGCGGATTGGCCTGCAGCGCTTCCTGCAGCGCGGTCAGCAGCGCACCGCTTTCAGTGCGCGCGGTCGCCGCTGTGCTGGCCGGCTGCGCGGCATTTTGGAACGCCGCGCCGTCCTCGGTCAGCGCCGCCACCACTTGCTGCGTGACCTTGGCCTGGCTGGTCTCGGCGAGCGTCGGCGCGATGGTCGGCGATGCCACGGTGTTGACCGCTGAGCCAGTAGTGGTCGTGGTTGCAGTCGAGGTGGTGCCGTTAGCCTTGGCCTGGGTCAGCTGAGCGATCAGCTCATCGACGCTGACGGTCGATAGCGCGGCGGCCTGGGCATTGGTCGCAGCGCCGCCGACATTGCCCGCGGTCGCCAGTGTTGAGGTCAGCGCCTGGCGCAATTGCATCAGCGCCGCCTTGAGGTCGGTCGCAACGGTTGCGGCACTGGTGCCGGACGCCAACGTCGCTTCCATGAACAGCCCGGAGGCCTGGAACGCCTGCTTGAGATCGGCCGCGCTCAGCGCCGCGGTCAGCGCCGGGCGCTGCGCCTTGAGTTGCGTCACCGCGGCCTGCAATTGCGGCGGCAGCGTCGACAGATCGATGGCATCGAGATTGGCAAACAGCTGCGCCAGACTGCCCTGGCGCGCCGCTGCGGCCTGCGCGGCGGTGGACACCACCACGGTTTCCGGCAGGGTCAGCGCGCTCGACAGCGCTACGGTCGGCGCCGGCAATTGGCTGGCCAGGCTGGCGAGATTGATGCCCTTGGCGGCGAGCGCGGCCTCGCGCAGCACGGCGTCGCCGCTCAGCATGGCGGCGGCCAACTGCGCCGGATTGGCGGTCGCGGCCTGCTGCGGCACCACCGCAAGGCGCACGCCATCGGCGGTTTGCGACACCGAAAGTTGCAGGGTCTGGCCGGGCTGCAGCGGCACTTCGGAGCGCACCGTCAGCGCCTGGCCGCCGATATTGATCTGCACCTGGCCGCTATCGGCGACGTGCAGCACCCGCGCCGAAACCACCGCGCCGGGCTGCAACGCCACCGGCGCGCCGCTGCCTTGGACGGTGACGACCGGCAAGGTCGTATTGACGGCAAGCGGCATGGGCCCTCGGATCGCCAAGCAATTGACGATCCGAGCTTAATGGTGGCGCGTAAAGGTCTCGTTAACCTGCGCGTAAACTCGTCAGCACCAGAGCGGCCGCCTGAAAATCGCGCTGCCGCGCGGCGCGGCGCGCCAAGACTTCGTCATCGGCGCCCCAGCGCTCGATGTTCCAGTCCTCATCGACATGGGCGGCGGCCCAGACTTGGTCGGCGTCGAGACGCCCGGCATGCAGCGCCAGCGCCAGCAACGCCGAGCCGGTGATGGTGGTGACGATATGCAGCGCCGCGATGGTCCAGGGCTCATCGGGCAACGCCGCGCGCGCCGCCGCCACCGCGGCTTCCGGCTGGCGCACATGCATCACGCCTTCGGCGAGGATGAAGCGGGCGTTATGCGTATCTGCGGCCCAGAACAGCACCGGGTCCCAATGCTCGGCTTCACGCGCCACCAGCTCGGCCGGGAAACTGGCGCGATAGAACAGCAAATCGGACTCGAAATATTTGGCGACGTCGTCGCGCACCGCGGCCACGCGATCCTGCACCGCGTCAATCACGCTGTTGGCGAGCCGGGTCAGCGGCATGGTGGTCGGATCGATCTGTTCCTGCTGCGCCTGCCATTCGGCGACGATCGCCGCGGCCAGCGCCCGCTGCGGCACCACCAAGGGCTGCCTGGACGGCGTGCGCACCGTCTTGCCGTCGAGCACGATCGCAAAGCCGGATGGCTCGGCGGCGGTGCAGCCGGCCTCCTGGTAAAACCGTTTCGGCAACGGCCCGCGGCTGGTGCGGCGCACCGCCTCCTGCGGATCGAGCGGCGACTGGCCGGCGACCTCATCGAACAATTCGCGCATCACGTCTCCTCGTCAGCGATTGGCGCAGGCCCGCGAATAAGCGGCGCGATCATTGGGCCGCAGCCCATAGGCCGCGCCCTGATCGAGGCAATCGATCACGCGGTCGCTGAATGAATTGCGCCCACGCGGCATCGTGGGCTGCTGCGGCGGCGCGTCGAGTTTCGGCACCACCGGCACTTCGATGCGCGGCGGTGGCGGCGGCGGAGGGGGTGGCGGCAGCAAGGTCGGCGAGGTGCCGGGCAGGAATTGCGCCGCGGCGCGGCCATCCGGCAGCGCCGCCGCCAGGCCAAGGCCGAGCAGCGCCAGCACCATCGATAACAGCAAAGGCCGTCGCATCGCCCTCATGTCGGGTGCCTGCCCGATCGCGGCAAGTGCCTCACTCCTCCGGCGCGTGTTCGATCGGATCGAAGCGATCGTGTTCCAGGCCGAGCAGGTTCCAGCTTTGCAGCATATGCGGCGGCAGCGGCGCCGACACGTCGATCACCCCGCCGCGCGGATGCGGCACCACGATGCGCCGCGCCAAAAGATGCAGCCGGTTCTGCAGGCCGCCGGGCAGCTGCCAGTTCTCGATATTGAAGTATTTTGGATCGCCGACAATGGCGTGGCCGATATGGGCCATGTGGGCGCGGAGCTGATGGGTGCGGCCGGTGACCGGCTTCAGCGACACCCAGGCCAGTTTCTGCGCTGAGGATTCCACCAGCGCGTAATAGGTCACGGCATGGCTGGCGCCCTCGTCGCCATGCTTGGCGACGCGCATGATGGAATCGTCCTCGCTCTCTTCCTTGGCGAGATAGGTCGAGATCCGGCCCTGCTTCGGCTTCGGCACGCCGGCGACCAGCGCCCAATAGACCTTGCGCGCCGAGCGCGAGCGGAACGAGCCGGTCAGCGCGGTGGCGGCAAAGCGGGTTTTCGCCACGAGCAGGCAGCCCGAGGTCTCCTTGTCGATGCGATGCACCAGCCGCGGCTTCTGGCCCTTGGCGTCGCGCATCACCTCCAGCATCTGGTCGATATGGCGCGTGGTGCCGGAGCCGCCCTGCACCGCAAGCCCGGCCGGCTTGTTCAGCACCAGAACGTCGGCGTCCTCGTACAGCGTCATTTCTTTGAGCTGCGCCAGCGTCTTCTGCTGGGCCTCCGAGAGATTGCCACCGGTTTTCGGTGCGTCGAGCTTGAGCGGCGGAATCCGCACGCTCTGTCCTTCCTCCAGCCGGTCCTTGCTGTCGGCGCGCTTGCCGTTCACGCGCAGTTCGCCCTTCCGAACGATACGCTGGATGTGCGAGAACGACAGGCCGGGGAAGCGCGCTTCCAGAAAGCGATCGACCCGCATGCCGTTCTCATCGGCGCTGACCGTGACGGTCTGCACCTTGGTCGGCAGCGCGGCTTCCACCGCAGGCTTGGCCGATTCGGGTGCGAAAGCCTCGCGCACGCCCTGATCCGGCCGCGCGGCACGCGGCGCACGGGACGGCGCAGCCGAGTTTTGGCGCTGCGGCGGACGGCCGGGACGCGCGCTGTGCGGCCGATCACCGGCCGAACGGCTACCCGCCGGCCGCTCGATCCGCTCGCCGGAACGCTCGCGCGGCGGCCGCGCCGTGGCGGACCGATCGGCGCGCAGGCCAGCGCTCTTGGCTCCAACCTTGGCCCCGCCTTTGACCGCGCCCTTGATCGTGCCCTTGGGCCCGCCTTGAGCCGCGCTCTTGGCTCCACCCTTGGCCCCAACCTTGGCCGCGCCGGTTTTGGCCGGCCTGCCGCCCTTGGGGCGATCGCCGCCGGCACCGCGCTTGGCGAGAGGTTTCTTGGTTTGACGGCTCATGGGGAACGGCTCGCGTAACGGCGTGGGACAAGGGGAACGAAGGCAGTGCCTAGCGCAAAAGCCGCCCAGGGTCACGGTGGATTTGGAGGCGGACGCGGGCGTAATCCGACAGACAGTCGCGTCGTTCGCTGACAGCAGCCTTGGACGCGCTCAGTGCACCCGCCCTCCCCGCTGTCAGCAAGCGCTACGGCTTACCCAAAAACTTGAACGGCGCGGCGTCCTTGAACTGCGCCGTGGCGTCGCCGGAGAAGATGTTGGACTGCTGCGGGCCGAGGTCGAGCTTTTTGACCTTGCCCTTGTCGGCCGAGAAATCGATCGCCTTGAGATCGACCCAGAACACATTCGGCGTCAGCACCGATTCAAAGAAATACAGCTTGCGCTGCTGATCGGCGACGGTGCGCCAGCGCGTCGAGGAAATGTTCGGCTGATCTTGCGTTGCGATGCCGAGCGGCACCGAGACGTTGCGGATCACGCTGAACACCGCGGCCAGCGCGCGATCGGGATTGTCGTCCTTCGGAATCGCGCCAACGTAGAACGAGGCGCGCGCAAAACGGTCGGCAGCACGATTGGTGCCGGGCAGCATCACCGTGCCACCAATCTCCTTCCAATAATCATCGAGCGCCAATTGCTTGTCGAAGGTCGGCGAATTGGTCATCACCTGATAGTTGCGACTGTGATGGATCACCGGCTTGCCACCGATATATTCGATGATCGCACTATCGCCGCTGGCATCGGACAACGACAGATGCAGCGTGGTGGCGAGCTGCAAGCCCGGCACGCTGTCCGAATAGATCACGAACGGGTCTTTCTCGAGCACCGCAACCGCTTCGGCGACGGTCGCGAAATTGTCGAGCACATATTGCGCCCATAGCGCGATCGATAGTCCCGGCCGGCTATTGTCGAATTTCGGATAGTCGGCTTCCGCCAGCCACAGCAGATTGGCGACCAGCCCCGCTTCGTTCATGCCGTCGGAGGTCGACACGCCATAGCCCGAGGTGATGACGCTGCCGTAATTCGAAGTCCAGGTCAGCGAGTTTGGCCCGACCTCGCCGTTCCTCGCCATGCCGCGCGGAAAGCTCCACAGATCGGTCGGCATCTCATAGCGCCAGTCCATCGAGCGCGCGGTGACGACTTGATTGTTCGCACCAAGATAGACCAGCCTTGTGCACGCCTGCGACAGCGACGGCGCCGTGGCCATCATGGCGGTCAATGCCAAAGCGAATGCGCGCAAACCGATCGATGAGGTCATGATGATCGAGCCTCCGAAGCTGGCGGCAACGCCGTGCTGGCAGCGCCGCGTACCAACGCATAGAGGCTAGCAGCGTTCACATGATCGCGCGAGACCGGAGCAGCTCACGCCTCTCCACCAAACGTAGCGATGCCCGGCTAGGTACCTATTTACTCGCCAATAATCTTGACCAGCACGCGCTTGCGGCGGCCGCCGTCGAACTCGCCGTAAAAGATCTGCTCCCACGGCCCGAAATCGAGTTTTCCGTCGGTGATGGCGACCACCACTTCGCGGCCCATCACCTGACGCTTCATATGGGCGTCGGCATTGTCCTCGCCGGTGCGGTTGTGGCGATAGGACGACACCGGCTCATGCGGCGCGAGCTGCTCCAGCCATTTCTCGTAGTCGTGGTGCAGGCCACTCTCATCGTCATTGATAAACACCGACGCGGTGATGTGCATGGCATTGACCAGCACCAGGCCTTCACGCACGCCGCTGTCGCGCAGCGCGGCCTCAACCTCGCCCGTGATGTTGACGAAGGCGCGCCGGCTAGGTGTCTGAAACCACAATTCCTTGCGATACGACTTCATGGCTGTCTCCCCTGCTCGTTGTCAGCTTGGCGGCGGCGCCAGGCCGATATGGGTGGTTTTCATGGCGAGATGCACCTCGCGCAGAAACGACGCCAGCCCGACGATCAGAAACAGCACCGCGGCGATGAACAGAATGCCGATCGGCCATTTCATCGGGGTGTCGAACATCAGCTCCAGAAAGATCACCGCGATGTCGAGACACACCAGCAGCGCCGCAATGGTCGATGAGGTGATGGCGAGGCTGGTGTAGCGCCGCCGCCGCTCCAGACTGTCCTGCTCGCGGTCCAACGTCGTATGCACCGACAGCATCAGTGCCCGCCTGTTCTCGATCAGCGCGCTGCTGCGATCAAAGATCCGGGCGAGCCGCCCAGCCATCACGCTCAAGAGGCCGGCAATGCCGGTGAGCAGGAACACCGGCGCCAGCGCCAATTGAATGGCGCGGGCAATGTCATTGAAGCCGTCGGATGGTGCCAGCATGTGCTTTCCTTGGCGGGGATGACGGAGACGGTGCGCGGCGCGATGCTCGGCTTGTGCTAGCCCTTGGCGGCGCGCAGCCGCGCCCAATAGTCGAGCCGCTTGCGGATTTCGCGCTCAAAGCCGCGATCGGGCGGGCGGTAGTAGTTTTGGCGGCCAAGCTCGTCCGGAAAATAGTTTTGGCCGGAAAAGCCCTCTGGCGTGTCGTGGTCGTATTGATAGCCCTCACCATAGCCTTCCTGCTGCATCAGCTTGGTCGGCGCGTTGAGGATATGCTTTGGCGGCAGCAGCGAGCCGTTCTGCTTGGCGCTGCGCATCGCCGCGCCATAGGCTTTGTAGGCGGCGTTCGATTTCGGCGCGGTGGCGACATAGATCACCGCCTGCGCGATCGCCAGCTCGCCTTCCGGGCTACCGAGAAAATCGTAAGCGTCCTTGGCGGCGTTGGCGATCACCAGCGCCTGCGGATCGGCGAGCCCGACATCCTCGACCGCCATCCGCACCACGCGCCGCGCCAGAAACAGCGGGTCCTCGCCGGCATCGAGCATGCGCGCCAGATAATACAGCGCGGCGTCGGGATCGGAGCCGCGCACCGATTTATGCAGCGCCGAGATCAGGTTGTAATGGCCGTCGGCGGACTTGTCGTAGATCGGCGCGCGGCGCTGCAGGATCTCCTGCAATTGCTGGATATTGAACACTTCGCCAGCGCGCGCCGAGCGCCACACTTCCTCGGCCAGCGTCAGCGCGGCGCGGCCATCGCCATCGGCCATCCGCACCAGCGCGGCGCGCGCTTCGATGTCGAGCGGCAGCGGCCGGCCCTCGATGGTTTCAGCACGGGCATAGAGCTTTTCCACCGCGGCGACGTCGAGCGAGTGAAACACCAGCACCCGCGCGCGCGACAGCAGCGCCGCGTTCAGCTCGAACGACGGGTTTTCGGTGGTGGCGCCGACCAGCACCACGGTGCCGTCTTCCATCACCGGCAGAAAGGAATCCTGCTGCGCCTTGTTGAAGCGATGGACCTCGTCGACGAATAGCAGCGTGCCCTGCCCCATCTCGCGCCGGGCGCGCGCGGCATCGAACGCCTTTTTCAGATCGGCGACGCCGGAAAACACCGCGGAAATCTGCTCGAAATGCAGCTCGGTGGCGTCGGCGAGCAGCCGCGCCACCGTGGTCTTGCCAGTGCCGGGCGGGCCCCAAAACACCAGCGAGCCGAGCGTGCGCGTTTCCAGCATGCGCGTCAGCGCGCCGTCCGGGCCGAGAATGTGATCCTGGCCGACGACATCGGCGAGCGTGCGCGGCCGCAGACGGTCCGGCAGCGGATGCGGCGCCTCATGGTCCAGCCCCGCAGCGCTGAACAGGCTATCGGTCGGTTGCGGACGTTTCGGGCTCATAGTGATGACGGCTCCCGCGCTTGCCGTCCCTCCCCCTTGTGGGGAGGGTGGCCGGCCCTGTTGGGCCGGACGGGTGGGGGTAAAGCGAGCACTGCGGCTGGGGTCACCCCCACCCGACCCGGCTGCGCTACGCTTCGCCGGGTCACCCTCCCCACAAGGGGGATCGTTGCGTAATTTGATGACGCAGGTTTTTGAGGGGACTTTGG
The DNA here is from genome assembly GCF_003217325.1 of Rhodopseudomonas faecalis. GTDB lineage: Bacteria > Pseudomonadota > Alphaproteobacteria > Rhizobiales > Xanthobacteraceae > Rhodopseudomonas > Rhodopseudomonas faecalis. The sequence goes on along the minus strand of NZ_QJTI01000007.1, from coordinate 47 downwards.
ACAGGTTTGCGGTGTGTCTTGGAGCGTCCGCGGGCGGCTAAGCGAGG
>NZ_QJTI01000006.1 GCF_003217325.1 Rhodopseudomonas faecalis | reverse complement strand
CAACGGCCACCCGAACGGTCAGATCGACGACCTGCTGCCCTGGGCCTATCCCGCCACGCAAGACCTCAGGCACGTGGCCTGAGAACAGCGCTTACTGCTCTTGCGCACAATAAGTCCAAACAGGCGACGCGCTTCACACCACCATCATGGGACGTATGAGCCGTGATTGGCTGTCCTGGCGACTGCCCATCAATGTCTCGGCGCGGTGCGATCGCGAGCCTGGATAATGGCCTCGAGGACGCGGCGCAGACGGCGGATCGATCCGCCGCGCCAGGCAGCGGTAATTGCGGCGCGTTCATGGGCATTTAGCGGAGCAATCCAGCGTCCGTCGACGCCGCGGTCCGCGGCTATGGCTTCGATCAAACCTGGCAAAAGGACATCCAGATCGCCCAGGGTCGGCTTCGGGAACGCGACGATCCGGAAGCGGTCGAGCAGGGGCGAGGGCAATGGATCTAGCGTGTTCGCCGTGGCGACGTAGCTGACGTGGCTGAGATCGAGGGGAGTTTGCAGGGCTGGATCGGGATAGCGGGCGCTGGTTTCGGGCTCCAGCAGACCGAGCAGGCAGTCCCAAAGCCTTCCGTTGTCGCTGCGCGTGCCGGCTTTTTCGATCTCGTCAATTAGTACGATCGGGTTCGCAATCCGTCCGCGGGCAATCGCGAGCAGGGGATGGCAGGGCTCGGTGGAATTCCACCGACGCTCAGTGCCGGCGAATACGTTGCCATCGGATTGAGATGCGTCGGTCCGCCAGATGGCGACGCCGAGCTGTTCGCCTAGTCTGCGTGCGAAACGTGATTTTCCGCCGCCGGGCTCTCCGACCAGCAGTAGTGGCCGCAGCCGGACGGTGGGACGGCTGATCAAGTCGGTGAGCACGAAATCCACGACATCGACTGCATAGGGAAACTCGGCGATCAAGTTGGTGCGGACCCGGTCGAGAGCGGGCGTCTCGACAAGCGGCAGGGCGCTGTTGATTACATGTTTGAACGGCTCAACGAACTTCAGGTTCTTGAGCTCCTTCTGGTCGATCCGAACTACGATAACGCGATTGGGCGCGACGGCGTCGCTCTCTGGCTGGTCCGCAGCGGTGGCTTCAATCGAGGTGGTATCCTTTGGTGTGGCGGCCTGCGTTTGCCGTTCGACTTGACGCCGGACGCTCTGGGCGGTTCTTGCGACAGCTGCCCGGATCCGGTGACGCGCCGATTGCTCGCCCAGATGCGCGGCATTGGAAATAGCCGGCCACGAGCAAGCGCTGTCGTTTGCCCCGATTGCCGCCGGCAATGCCGCAAAGCCGTAGACGATTCGCTCGAGCTCGGCGCAGCGCTCCTCGGCGAGGTTCGCCTCGATCTGGCGGAAAGCCAGGATCATGGCCCGCGCCACGCGCCGATACACCCCGAAACGCTGTGGGGCGCAAGGCAACGTCAGAGTCAGCAGCCGAACGCAGTCACTGAGGTTGCGCAGTGCCGGTACGTCACGGACCACCGCCAGACGATCGAGTTTGGCGGCGAGGGCAAAGCCGGTCTCGGAACTTTGCGCGGCCGCCCAGTCGGCGTTCTGGGGTAGGTTCGGGCAAAGCTCATCGATCTCAGCGACCAGACGGTGCGCGACGGTGTCGTCGACGTTGTCCTTGGCCAGCAATGCGTAGCGCAGCAGCCTCGGCAGCCCTTGCAGGCGCTCATGGTCACTATCGGCTGAATCCGCCGCGGCACCGTCCACAATGGCGTCCGGATCGACGGCATCGGGAGACGACGGAACGTCACCGTCCTCATCGTTGCCGATCAATCGTACTCTCCCGGCCAGCCATCCAAATCGCGATCATCGAAGGTAAACAAGGATGATGTCGCGATGTGCTCCCGACCTTCAGGATCGGCAGGTCGCGCCAAACGATAGAACCGCGACAGAGTGCGGGCCCAGCGGCCCTCCGGATCGGCAAACCAGAGCTGCGAGGTGATGATCTTGCGCGATCCGAGCAGCGGATGGTGCGTCACTTGGCCGACGAGATGCAGGCCAAGGGGCGTCAGCAGAGGGACATAGAGATCCAGAGTTGGCGCCGTCCGCAATCTGGCTTCTACGAACGAGGTGTCGTGCTCAAGCAAGGCGCAATCCCTGGCCAATGAATTCAGGCGCTCAGAGAACTCGTGGGTGATCATTCCGGGGTCGAGAAACGGGAAGACGCTGGTCAGCATTGGGGGCTCGTGGGACTGTGAGGGAATACAGGGAATGGGCGCTGATGCGGGGCGACGGCGGCAAGGGCGCGCCTCAAGGCGGACAATGTGCCGTCCGTGGTCGCGCGAGACTTATCGCTGGGGTAGGACCAGCGGGACCGCGTCGGCCCGATTGGCCACTGCAGCTGCAAAGGCGCGGCAGCGCTCGATCAGTTGCGGATCCCGCCAGATAGGACGTCCAATCAGGAGCGAAGTCAGACGGGCTCCATCGAGAAATGGGACCTGAACCATGACTTCCGCCGGCTCACCCGGCATAAGATCGCGCTCTGGATCGCAATCGCGCAGCATTGCACCCAGCAATGCCACCTGACGGACACGCTCATCGTCCGGAGAAATGGTCGCCAGCAGCACTGGGACCGCGGTGTCGCTGCAACGCTGGATGTCGCGAATGTGGCTGAAGCCGCGCACGGCCCAATCGATTTCTGGCACCGATGCCCGCGCCGGCACCAGGATCACAGCGGCGTTGCGGATGGTCGCAGCATTGCAGGCACGTTCGTGGCAGCAGAGGTCTACCACGACGTCGCCGTCCGCGCCGATTTCAGCCGTCGCATGGTTCGTCAGGGCAATCATGAACCGTCCATCGGTATCGTGAATCGTCATCGCTAGCCCAGCAGCAAGATCAGCCGGCAGTTCATAGGGGGCCGGCAGCAATAACCTAGTGCAGGGCAATGGCAGGGTCGCTCCGACGGGGTCGATCGCCGAGACGGAGCCGGGGTAGTTCTGCCGCACCAGCAACGTTCGGCGACCGTGAAGATGGAGGCCGTAGGCCAGCAGCGCCGCCGTCAAGCTGCGGCCCGAGCCGCCGTTGAAGCCAGCAACGAGGTGAATTCGCAACGCCATCACTTCATTCTCAAGCGGCGTGACGATGAGGAGCGCTCGCGCACTTCATGACTGCGGCGGGGGCTGCTTCATACGCTGCGCGGAGCTTGGTCGTTGCACGCGAAAGGCGCGAGTAGACGCTGCCGGCGGCCAAGCCGAAACGCGCTCCGATGTCCTCGGGCGACAGGCCGTCGACCCTGGCAAGCCAGATGATATCCTGATCGACGGCCGACAGCGTGCTCAGCGCGGCCATCACGTCTTCGAGCTCGAGCGCGTGTTCCTGCGTGGCGGGGACAGGAAAGACGTTCATCTCCGCATCGTCGCCGCGGGTAGTGTCCGGAGGCGAGAGCACCAAATTGCGCCTGTTGGTTCGTCGACGCGCATTGGCAATGTGATTGCGCAGGATCGCAGTCAACCATCCCGACAAGCTTTCATCCTCGAAGCGATCGCCGTGCTGGAAGGCGCTGAGCAGCGTATCCTGAACAAAATCCTCCGGCGATCCGATGTCGGTCCGCTTGTTGATCAGAAATGCCGCGTGCCGGAGCAATGCGGGTCGCAGCGCGATGATGCGGTCGATGAATTCGTTCGCAAGCTTGTAGGACATCGGTTGATCCTCTCAGTGACGAGGCCAACCTGGCAGGATCCCTGTTCATGTCAAGGATCTTTTTCCTATTTTGTGGACATGGGTTCTGTCCTCCAGTTCGGGTCAACAATCTTGGCGCGTCTCCGGAATGCTCGGCCGCCTGCAAATAGGTGGTGCCGGCTGATAAGGCGTCGATCGGATTGTGAACGGCCAAGTAACAGCGTGACGAGGTTAGCTGCTTGCTTGGGTCTGCAGAGAGTTTTGGGCGATTCACATGTCAACGGCGTTTGACGATGTAATGGGGGGAATACATGCTCATTGAGATTGCCCAATGGGGTATGGCGTCAAGTGTCGTTTGAGCTGGAAGTCCCAGCCCTCGGCATAGCGCTCAATGAGCTGATCGAGCCGGTGCCGTGTGGCATCTCGATCGAAACCTTGTTCGACCAAGCCGGTCGTCACCGTTTCGCACCAATTGGCGAACGCGCGTTCCTGGCCATCCTTCAGCCCGTCACTAATCACCAGATATAACGCCAGGCGCGCAACATCGTCACGTGAGGGCTTGCGTGACGCCTTCTGCTGGCGTCGATAAGCTCTCTGATAGTCTGCCTGATGATTGAGACGTCTTCTATTTGAATTTCTCATCTTGGATTCCTCTCCGTCTGTCGTGCCAGTAGCGCTGCCGCCTCCACGGGCACACTTGCCTGCCTTTCCAGTCTGGCGCAGGGCGTTGCAAGTGACAAACTGCGCCGGTCGACTATCGTCTGCGGACGAGTGCAAGCTAGATGATCGAAACGCGGCGATCAGCGGTCGCCACCATGATGGAATTGAACACGACGAGCATTTTGACGGCGATCGCTCAATGGTCGTCGTCAAGCTCACCGGTCCGGCGATGTATCTCGAGACAGACCAACCGGAGCAGGTCTTGCAAGGAGCCCTTCATCGCGGCCGCAAATGTCGCGAACATCGGCACATGAATCGGAAATATCGAGATCTGCAACGCGAATCTTGAACATCGCAACGCCAATTTCGAGTTTTGAATCGGCAATCTGGAACTTTGAATCAAAAATGCGCAACTGCGTTCGCGTTGCTGCGGACTTCAAACGGTGTGCTTGCGACGGTTTTCAGGTTGTCGAAGACGCAAGTCGATGTGCGGCTGCGGCAGCAGTGCCGAGATGGCTGCAATGCCGGAGCTCCCTTCATTCGCGTTGCTCAAGGCTTTGAGCGCGGCGGTCGATAAACGCCGTTGAATCTGCAACGCTAACTCTGGCTCGTGAATCGAAAGCCTAGAATGTTGAATCGCCTTTCTTGAAGCTTGAATCGGAAATGTCGAGATCTGCAACGGGGATCTTGAGCGCCGCAACGGTAGTTTCGACTTTTGAATCGGCGATCTGGAACTTTGAATCAAGAATGCGCAACTGCTTTCACGTTGCCGGGGACAGCAAACGGCGTGCTTGCAACGGTTATCAGGTTGTCGAAGACGCAGTTGATGTGCAGCTGCGGAAGCTGTGCCGAGATGACTGTAATGCCGGTGCTCCCTTCATGCTTCCGGCTTTGAGCGCGGTGGTCGATCAACGTCGTTAAGATCTACAACGCTAAGTCTGGCCCTGAATCGGAAGCGTAGAAATTTGAATCGCGTACCTTGGGCTTTGAATCGGAAATCTCGAGATCTGAATCGGAATATCGCAACTGTTGTAGCATGCAGGCAACTACTCTTACGTTTTCCGTGCCGGTTCGGGGGCGCCAAAGTCCAGTCTAATTCAGATGTGCAACTGATCATCCTGACGGCGAGTGAACGCTTAGCCATCAAGGGATGGCCATCACCGGGTAGTTAGTATTGGTACCTCACATGGCGTTTGACGGTGTAACGCCGTTTTTGAGCCTTGAATCGGAAATCTTGAAGTTCGAATCGCGTCCATTGAACGTCGCAACCGAAGTTCTGAGATTCGAAACGTTTGTTTCGAAGTCTGAATCAGAATTGCGCAACTGCTTTCGAGTTGCTCACGACGTACAATCTGTAGGAGACGAGTTGTTAGAGCCGGTCACGGAAATCTGCACAGGGAGCTAAGTGGAGTTTCTGCCTGACAGCGGCGATAATCGCCGCGACCAGGAGAGACTATGACGAGACGACCGCGCCGGAACCACACACCGGCTTTCAAGGCCAAGGTGGCGTTGGCCGCCAATCAAGGGTGATCGGACGCTGGTTCAACTGGCGGAGCATTTCGATGTTCACCCGAACCAGATCACGACGTGGAAGGCGCAGCTTGAGGCGGCCGCCTCAGGGGTGTTCGGACCGGGGGGACGGCACCGGCCGTCGACGTCAAATCGCTGCATGTCAAGATCGGAGAACTGACGCTGGAGAATCATTTTTTAGAAGGCGCGCTCACCAAGGCGGGATTGCTGAGCGCAAAGCGGTGATCGACCGTGAGCACGAACTGTCGATCACAAAGCAGGCGGAGGTTTTGCAGATCAGCCGCGGCAGCGTCTATTACCTGCCGCGTCCAGTATCGACCGCCGATCTCGCCATCATGCGGCGCCTGGATCAACTGCATCTGGAGTTTCCATTCGCGGGGTCGCGGATGTTGCGCGGCCTGCTGGCTGCCGAGGGGTGCAAGATCGGCCGTCGGCATGTGAAGACGCTGATGCAGAAGATGGGGATCGAGGCGCTGTATCGGCGTCTGCGCACCACCAGAGGCCCGAGCCGGGCCACAAGATCTACCCGTATCTGCTGCGCGGCATGCAGATCACAAGGCCGAACCAGGTCTGGGCGATGGACATCACCTACATTCCGATGGCGCGTGGCTTCGTCTATCTCGCCGTGGTGCTGGACCGGGCCACCCGCCGGGTGCTGTCGTGGCGGCTGTCGATCACGATGGAGGGGGCGTTCTGCGTCGAGACGTTGCAGGACGCCCTGGCGCGTCACGGCAAGCCGGACATCTTCAACACCGACCAGGGCATCGCCATCAGCATGGACGGCAAGGGCGCCTGGCGGGACAACGTGTTCGTCGAGCGGCTGTGGCGCAGCGTCAAATACGAGGAGGTGTATCTGCGGGCCTACGACAGCGTCGGCGAAGCGCGACAATCGATCGGCCGGTATCTGGACTTTTACAATGGCAGAAGGCCACATTCGAGCCTTGACGGTCAGACGCCCGATCAGGCCTACTTCAATCCGCTGCCGATCCGCATGGCAGGCTAAACCGGCAGAGGCTCCACTTATCGACGCGGAAGATCTGTTCAGACAACCGGGACCACCTCAGTGATGGCGTTCTGGGGCAAGGCATCTCCGGCGGACGATTGCACCCCGCCAACCCACCCGTTGGTTTGGCACGCGCTCGACGTGGCGGCGGCATTCGAGGCACTGCTTGAGGCATGGCCAGGCACGGCCTGCGAACTGCTGGGCGCCTTCGAAGCGCCGCCGGACAACCGTTCGAACATCGCCCGCACGCTCGCCGCGCTGGTCGCGCTGCATGATATCGGCAAGTTCGCCTGGGCGTTCCAGGCGAAAGTCCCCGACCATCTTCCAGCGGAATTCGCGATCGAGGCGAAGCCGGGGCCGTACCGGCACGATCTCGGTGGCGCGCTGCTGTACGATGCGGATGGATCTTTTCGCGCCATGCTGGACGGGTTGTTCACGGATCCGATCGACGCCAGCGCAGTGCTCGATCCGATCTTCTTTCATCACGGGCGGCTGCGCGACACCGGTTGCGATTTGGTTGCGGCCTTCCGTCCGGAAGGCCGCGCCGCAGCCCGTGCGTTTATGGAGGTTGTGCCGGCGTTGTTCGGGGCCACGGCGCTGCCACGGCTGCGGCGCGGCGCCGAGCACGCTCTCTCCTGGCGGCTCGCCGGGCTGGTGGCGCTGGCGGACTGGCTCGGCTCGAACACCCGTTGGTTTGCTTACGCTGCACCTGATCGGCCGCTCGCCGCATATCTAGCCGAGATCGCCCGACCGGCGGCTCGCCGGGCAATCCTTGAGAGCGGCCTAGTAGCCGCAGAGCCTTCTTCCGCTGGCGGGTTCGCGGCGCTGACGGAATCGCCTTACCCGGCCACGGCGGCCCAGACTTGGGCCGAGACCGTCGACCTCGCCGAAGGTGCTGGCCTCTATGTCATCGAAGACGCGATGGGGTCCGGCAAGACCGAGGCCGCGCTGGTACTCGCTCATCGGCTGATGCGGGCCGGCCGCGGCGCTGGGGTGTTCGTGGCGCTGCCGACCATGGCCACGGCGAACGCGCTGTTTACTCGCCTGGAGGCGATGTACCAACGGCTGTTCGCCGGGCCGCTGACGCCGAGTCTGGCGCTCGCTCATTCGGCCGCGAGCCTGCATCCGGGTTTTCGCAGGGCTCTCGACATCGGAAGCCGCGAGGATCGCGGCTATGGGGGCGATCCGGTTGACGAGACCGCCAGCGCTCAGTGCGCGCGGTGGATCGCCGAAGATCGGCGACGCGCGTTCTTTGCCGACATCGGCGTCGGCACCGTCGACCAGGCGCTGATGGCGGTGCTGCCGGCCACTCACGCACTGATGCGCCAGCTCGGCTTGTCGCGCCGCATCCTGGTCATCGATGAGGCGCACGCCTACGACGCCTACATGCAGCAGGAGCTGGCGACCCTGATCGAGTTTCAGGCGGCGCTCGGCGGCTCGACCATCGTCCTGTCGGCGACCCTGCCGGGGTCGATCAAGTCGAAGCTCGCGGAACGCTTTGCTTTCGGTCTCGCAGGCACCGAGCGCGTGCCGCCACCGCCCCTTGTGCGCCGCGACTACCCGCTCGCCACAGTCGTCGGCGCTACCGTTAAGGAAACGCCCGTTGCGTTGCGTTCTGATCTTGCCCGCACCATCGCGGTGCGACGCATCGATGGCCCCGAGCCGGCGCTCGAGCGTGTCATCGAGCACGCCACGGCCGGCGCCGCGGTCGTTTACATCCGCAACACCGTGGACGACGCGATTGAGACGGTCGCAGCATTGCAGCGGCGCGGGATCGCCGCGCAACTGTTCCACGCCCGCTTCGCGCTCGGCGATCGTTTGGAAATCGAGCGGCAGGTGGTTGGCCGCTTCGGCCGCACCAGCACGCCGGCCGAGCGGCAGGGGCGGGTGCTAGTGGCGACGCAAGTGGTGGAGCAGTCGCTCGACATTGATTTCGACGCGATGCTCACTGATCTCGCGCCGATCGACCTGATGATCCAGCGGGCCGGGCGGCTTTGGCGGCATAACGGCCGGCCCAGGGTGGCCGAGGGGCCGGTTCTCGAGGTTGTCTCACCGGCGCCGGTCGACGATCCGTCGTCCGATTGGGTCGGGGCCATGTTTCCGAAAGCGCAGTGGGTCTATCGCGACCATGCACTGCTGTGGCTGTCGGCGCGCGGGCTGTTCGAGCGCGGCGCTTTGTCAGTGCCGGGCGATCTTCGGCCACTGGTCGACGGCGTCTACGGACCGGACGCCCAATCGCGGATTCCGAAGGGGCTGACGCCCTGCAGCCAGGAGGCGACCGGCAAGGCCGCCGCCGCCGCCGGACATGCACGACAGAACGTCCTGAGATTCCGAGACGGCTACCGGCGCGGCAGTGCTCATGTCTGGCAGGACGACCTCGACATCCCGACGCGGCTCACCGAGCCGACGACGACGTTCCGCTTGGCGCGCTGGGACGGACAGGCGCTGCGGCCCTGGATCGACGATCCTGACGAGCACCGCGCCTGGCGCCTGTCTGAACTTTCGATACGCACCACCCGCGTGGCCGGCCGGGCGCCGGGCTCTCCGGCCGAGGATGCGGCAACGAGGCTCGAAGCCATTTGGCGAGGCCGGCACGACAACGCGGTGGTTCTGCCGCTGGCGGAAGACTGCGGCGTGTCTCTGATCGACGGTCGGGGGCGGATCGTGACGGCGAGCTACGACCCTAGATCCGGGCTGGTGGTGCAACCATGATGGTTGTGCAAGCCGAACTAATCAACTGATTCAATGGGTTGATTTAAAGGAGAACGTCCGGCATAAGTTTACGTCCCTCCTTCGAGGGAATGATCCGATAGCGAAGCGCAGTTGGCGCCGAGTCATTGGTAGCTCCCCACTTGAGTGGGGATTAAGATAGCAAATCGTAGTTGCCCAGCTGTTGACTGGAGTGGTCGTTCCTAATACACATAGGGCGCGGGATCAGAGACGATCCCGCGCCCTAGCTGTATCTGCCAGCGGACTGGTCGAGCTTTGGTTGTCAGCCAGTTCCAAACTGAGAGGGGGCGCAACGTGCGAATAGCGCGCATCTTATTAGTTTGACACATCATCAGCGGCCGCCTGCACGCGGCCGCTGATGATCGCATCCTCGCACAATTCGGCGCGACCTTCAAATGCGCCGCCGCTCATTTACGTTGACTGATATGTCGAACGCCGTCTTCTCGCTTCTCGACCAGCCTTGGCTTCCCGTCCTCCGTCGTGATCTGTCGACTGGCGTCGTGCGTCGCGATCGCATCCGTCCATGTGATCTCACCGATCGGATTGCGGTCGAACCGGTGGTTGCTTTCGACTGGCAGCGGCCCGATTTCGATGCAGCCAGTCGCGAGTTCATGATCGGGCTGCTCGCAACGGCGTGTCCACCACAGGACGACCGCGACTGGCTCGATCATTGGCGCGTACCGCCATCACCCGAGCGACTCGCCGCGACGTTCGCCCCCTTGGCGCGCGCCTTCGTGCTCGATGGTGATGGGCCGCGGTTTCTGCAGGACCACGACGATATCGCCGCAGCTTCGCAAGGAGTTGCCGGCCTGCTGATCGATAGTCCGGGCCAGAAAACCGCCGACGACAATCTCGATCTGTTCACCAAACGCGGCCGGGTGCCCGCGCTGGCTCGTGCCACGGCAGCGATCGCACTGTTCACCATGCAGTCTCAGGCGCCGTCAGGCGGGGCCGGTCACCGTACGTCGCTGCGTGGTGGTGGGCCGCTCACCACACTGGCGCTGCCGGCCGGAACGTCCTCGCTGTGGCACCTGCTGTGGCTCAACGTGCCGTCCTACGAGGCCTCCGCTGGTGACGACTTGCATCTCGTCTTTCCCTGGCTCGCTCCCACGCGGACCTCGGAGGACAAGAAGCCGCCGACCACCCCGACCTACATCGATCGGGATGGTCGCCAATGTTTCTGGGGTATGCCGCGGCGCATCCGGCTCGACTTCAGACCGGCCGTGGAGGGAGAGGTTTGTGCGCTCACCGGCGCGGCCGACGCCGTGATGGTCGAGAGCTATCGAACCCGTCCGTGGGGCGTGAGCTACGCGGCCGTCGGCCATCCTTTGTCGCCCATGTACCGGCAGAAGGAGAGCGATCCGGGCTGGTTGTTCGTGCATCCGCAGCCAGACGGCATCACCTATCGCCATTGGGTCGATCTGGTCGTCGGCGAGGCCTCGCCCCTGCGGCGGAGTGCGGCCTGTGTGGCGAAAGGCCGGGCCCGGCTGGCGCTGGTGCGTCAGTCACGCAACGCGCGGCTACTCGCCTGCGGCTTTGATATGGACAACATGAAAGCTCGCGGCTTCGTCGAAGCAGAAATGCCGCTATTTGCCATTGCGGCTGCCGAGCGTCTCGACGGTTTCGCGCGCCAGCTCGTTTCGGCCGCAGAATTCGCCGGGTCTCGGACGGCGGCTTTCGTCGGCGATGCCCTTGGTATCGACAAAGCCGATGCTACCCCGCGCGCCGCGTTGCGAGAACGGCTGTTTGCGGAGACTCAAGACGCCTTTTTCGGCGTGGTCGATGCCGCAGCGGGGCGGCTCGAGGCCGATCCGAACCTGCCGGATTTCGCCGAGCCGCTCGCACGCGGCTTTCTCGATCGCGTATTGCGGCCAGCGGCAACGCGGCTGTTTGACGAGTCGGTGCAGCTCTCCGATCTCGACACCCGCACACTGGCCCGCGCGGTGCGCGCGCGGCTGTTTCTGACGCTGATGCTGAAAGGGCAGGGCAAGGACGGTGCTGCGCTGTTCAAGGCGCTCGGCCTTGCGGTCGAGGCTCCGTCCGAACCGAAGCCACGCAAGGGCCGGCGCAATGCCACCGAGGAGATCTCATCATGAGCGACCAGACAGCGACGCTCGAAACGAATGCAGCACCGCAGACGACGGCAGCCCAGGACTGGTGGCGCGATCTCGACACGCGAGACCGGGCGGGCCGCGCTCGGCTGAAACGCGCCGATCTCGATGCCGCCATGATCGATGAAGCGACAGTGCGGCTGTTTCGCCGTCTGGGTCGGCGCACGCCGCGCGACCTGTCCCGCATCGCCGCGCTCGCCACCGTGCTCGCCGCGGTGCGGGAAGACACCGGCCGTGCCACACCCTTTGCTCGTCAGATCGGATTCTCGAAATTGCCGGCCGATCCGCAGAAGCCTGATGCCGACAACAAGCCGGCGCTCTCGGTGCTGCGGTTCAAGCGCCTGATGAGCGCCAGCGATGATGCGGACCTCGCCCGCCAGCTCCGGCGTGCCGTCGATCTGCTCGGCGGCAAGGCCAATGTCGAGGACATCAAGCGCGTTGTGCTGGGGTGGCATCGGCCGGAGACCCGCCGCAGCTTTGCCTTCGATTACTTCGGCGCCGGCATTGCAGCGCCGTCGCACGATACGGCCACGGATGCCGACGTCGCCGACAATTCACTCGATCCCGCTCTATCTGCCTGAGGTCCATTCCATGACCACGACCGACGTATCTGCCCGGTTCCTGCAACTACATCTGCTGACCTTCTATCCGCCCGCCAATCTGAACCGGGACGACACCGGACGTCCGAAGAGTGCAGTGATCGGTGGCGAGCCACGCCTGCGCGTATCGTCGCAGGCGCTCAAGCGCGCTTGGCGCACGTCCGATGTGTTCGCCGAAAAGCTAGGCGACCATCGCGGCGCACGGACGCAGCGGCTCGGCGCCGAGATCGAAGCTCATCTGCTTGCCAAGGACGCGCCGCCCGATGAAGCGCGCGCCGTCGCCCGCGAGATCGCCAGCGCCTTCGGGAAGGTGAAAGGTGAGAAGGACGACAATCCGACCTACACCGAACAGCTCGCCTTTGTGTCGCCTGAAGAACGTGCCGCTGCGTTGGCATTCGCCGAGGCACGGGTAGCGAAGACGAAAGACGCGGCCGACAAGAAGTCGCTCGCGCTCGCACTGCTGCGCAAGACTGACACCGCAGCCGATATCGCCATGTTTGGGCGGATGCTAGCCGACTCGCCCGACTTCAATCGCGAAGCTGCCGTCGCAGTGGCGCACGCCTTCACCACCCATCGCGTGGTCGTCGAAGACGACTTTTACACGGCCGTCGACGATCTGAAGCGCCCGTCCGAAGATGCTGGCGCTGGTTTCGTCGGCGAAGCCGGGTTCGGCGCTGGTGTGTTCTATCTGTACATCTGTGTCGACCGCGATCTGCTGGCGCGCAATCTCGGAGGCGATGCCGTGCTGACCCGGACGGCGATCGAGGCGCTGGTCGAGGCCGCCGCCAAGGTCGGCCCGTCCGGCAAACGCGCAAGCTACGCGAGCTATGCGCGCACCTCGTTTCTGCTCGCGGAGAAAGGCGACGCCGCGCCGCGCACGCTAGCGGCAGCCTTCGTCAAGCCGATCGGCGCCGAGCATGGCGTCAACGATTATCTGGGCGCGTCTATCAAGGCGCTGCGTGACACCCGCGAAAAGTTCGTGCGCGCCTATGGCGACGAAGGCGTGCGCGCCCTGGAAATGGATGGGGTCGGGTCTGTCGATCAGGCGACGACGGCGCTCGCCGACATCGTGCGGTTCTCGGGGGAGCCGTGAGCCATGCAGGCCTTGGTCTTCACGCTCGCCGCGCCCATGATGGCATTCGGCGAGATCGCCGTCGACGAGCGGCGCGGTACAGCTCCGCGGCCGACCCGTTCGGCGGTACTAGGGCTGCTCGCCGCGGCGTTGGGGCTGGAACGCGCCGATCCGCGCCAACGGCCGTTCGCTGATGGCTACGACATTGCGGTGCGGACCGATCGGGCGGGGCGCGTGCTCGCCGATTACCATACGGTGCAGGTGCCGCCATCCAGCGCGATCAACAAGGCTGCCAAGCAAACCGGCCGGCGACCTGCCACCCGCGCCGAAGAGCTCGCGGTCGGTGATCTCGGCACCAAGCTGACCCGCCGCGACTATCTCACCGATGCCGCGTTCACGGTGCTGATCGTGGCACGACCTGTCGCCCCGGTGCCGCTTTCCGAGCTTGCAGGCGCGCTGGAGCGACCGCACTGGCGGCTGTCGGCCGGCCGACGATCGTGCCCGCTCGGGCTGCCGCCAGCGCCGCGTGTGATCGAGGCCGACACCGTCATCGGCGCCTTTACAGCCTACGACGACGGTGAGGATGGCTCGCCCGATCGGGCCGCGCTACGAGCGCTGTTCCGATCAGATCGTACAGGTCGCCACAGCTTGAACCCGTCGGCGGCGCCGATTGCCGCCGATCTCGGTCTTGAGGCGGTGCTCGGCTTCTCGGCGTCCCGCCGCGAAACACGGCGCGACGCCATTGCCGATCGATCGCGCTGGCAGTTCGCGCCGCGCGTCGAACTTGTCGGGCGGCCGGCGGAAGCGGGAGACCGGGCGCCATGACCGGCCTGTTTCTGACGCGCGCACGGCTGCGGCGTGATCCGGACGTCGTCACCCTGCAACGGGTCCTGCTGCCGGATGACGGTGACCGACGGCGTGAGGCATCGCATCATCTGATCTGGTCGCTGTTCGCTGGTGATGCGGATGCCACCCGTGATTTCTTGTTTCGCGAGACCACGCGGCCGGGAGGCCGGCCGACCTTTCTGATCCTCTCGGCGCGGGCACCGTGCGCCGATGCGCGCCTGTTCGAAATCGAAACCAAGCCCTTCGCGCCCGAACTCGAGCCCGGTGACAGGCTGGCTTTTGAGCTGCACGCCAACCCGACCGTGCAGGCCGAGCATCCGAAGACCGGCGTCAAGGGCCGCTATGACGTCATGACAATGGCAGTGTTGCGTCTGCCCCAGCAGGCCTCGAAGCTGGAAAAGGCGCGCGCGATCGAGGGGGCTGCGCGGCGCTGGCTCGGCCGCCAGGGGCTTGCCGCCGGGTTCCGGATCGTGGAGCGATACGATCCGGATCGCGATGCGGGAGACGACGCGCCGCCCGGCTTCGAGCGTGCCCCTTGCGATGTGGACGAGGAGCCACTGGCGTTGGCCGCGACCGGCTTCCAATCGGCGGCCGTGCCCGGCAAGCGTGTCGTGGGGCGGCTCGGTTTGATCGACTTTGCCGGCGTCTTGACGGTCACCGATCCCGATCTGTTTGTCGCCGCGCTGACAAAAGGTTTTGGCCGGGCCAAAGCCTATGGCTGCGGGCTGATGCTGATCCGCAGGATTTGAGCGATGGCGAGCGAGCCGGCGCGCCCCAGAACGTCGCTGCCTGGCCTGGAGCCACCGCGTCCGTTGCCGCTCAAGGAGCGTTCCTCGATCATCTTCGTTGAACGCGCGCAACTCGATGTCCTTGATGGCGCGTTTGTGGCGCTCGACGTCAATGGCGTACGCACGCACATCCCGGTTGGCGCATTTGCTTGCGTGATGCTGGAGCCCGGCACGCGCGTGAGCCATGCCGCTGTGGCGCTCGCGGCGCGGGCCGGGACTCTGCTGGTATGGGTCGGTGAAGCCGGCGTGCGGCTCTACGCGTCGGGCCAGCCCGGCGGCGCGCGCTCGGACCGTCTGCTCTATCAGGCGCGCCTTGCCCTCGACGACGACGCCCGCCTAAAAGTGGTGCGCGCCATGTATGCACGGCGCTTTGGCGAAGCAGCACCGGAGCGTCGCTCGGTCGATCAGCTGCGCGGCATCGAAGGCGTGCGGGTGCGGGAAACCTATGCGCTGCTGGCCCGCAGGCACGGCGTCGATTGGCGCCGCCGGAACTATAATCCTCAGGACTGGGACGCCTCGGATCTGCCGAACAAATGCCTGTCGGCGGCCACCTCGTGCCTGCACGGCCTGGCGGAGGCCGCCGTGCTCGCGGCCGGCTATGCGCCGGCCATCGGCTTTCTGCACACCGGGAAGCCGTTGTCCTTCGTTTACGACATCGCCGATCTCTTCAAGTTCGAGACCGTGGTGCCGGTTGCCTTTGAGATCGCCGCCAAGGCCGCGAAGGGACGCCTCGACGGACCGGTCGAGAGCCAGGTCCGTCGGGCCTGCCGCGATGCCTTTCGTCGCACCGATCTTCTGAGCCGGATCATCCCGTCCATCGAGGAGGTATTGTCCGAAGGCGGCCTCGTGCCGCCCGAGTCGCCGGAGGAAGCGATGCCGCCGGCCTTTAGCGATGGGGAGCCTTCCGGCGATGCTGGTCATCGTGGTTGAGAATGCACCGGACCGGCTGCGTGGGCGGCTCGCGGTCTGGCTGCTCGAAATCCGCGCCGGCGTCTATGTCGGCGAGTTTTCCCGCCGCACCCGCGAGCGCATCTGGACCCTGGTCAAAGAGGCGATCGGCGATGGCAATGCGGTGATTGCCTGGAGCGCACCGACCGACGCCGGCTTCGATTTCGATACGGTCGGAGCGAACAGGCGGAAGCCGGTCGATTTCGACGGTTTTAAGCTGGTACAGTTTCGTCCGCCTGCAACAGGCCGGTCAACGATCTGACGGCGCGGCCCCGTCACCTGGAACAAACCGAAAACGCCGGTGCGCTGTTTGACATTGTAAAACGACGCAGAATCAATGCTTTCTGCGAAGAGTGTTCCCCGCACGCGCGGGGATGAACCGGCCTTGGCCAGTTTGGCCTCGGAGCCGCCGGCGTGTTCCCCGCACGCGCGGGGATGAACCGCGGCAATATGCCTTCTTCGCCATCCTCACCCAGTGTTCCCCGCACGCGCGGGGATGAACCATCTGACGCGCTCCTTTGAAACCGGCCTACCTTGTGTTCCCCGCACGCGCGGGGATGAACCGCCGAAGGTCTACAAAACAGGCTGGCTGCCGTGGTGTTCCCCGCACGCGCGGGGATGAACCGCCCGTTGGTCAATCGGGACCACGCCACGAACGGTGTTCCCCGCACGCGCGGGGATGAACCTGGGACTGGCGATCGTTCAATTGCTGGTCGTTTGTGTTCCCCGCACGCGCGGGGATGAACCGCCTTTGCTGACCCGGTCCGCGGCGCTGAGGAGGTGTTCCCCGCACGCGCGGGGATGAACCGGTATCCGCCTCAACAACGCGATGTTCGGCCTAGTGTTCCCCGCACGCGCGGGGATGAACCGTTCTTTGTGAGCTACAACGCAGCTCTGGAGGAGTGTTCCCCGCACGCGCGGGGATGAACCAGCCATGAGTGCAGCCTGATCGCCAAGAAAGACGTGTTCCCCGCACGCGCGGGGATGAACCGCTGTACGCATTCGATGCCTATGGCGCCGATGGGTGTTCCCCGCACGCGCGGGGATGAACCGAACAGGAACAATCAGATCGACCCACACGTCAAGTGTTCCCCGCACGCGCGGGGATGAACCGGTGATGGAGCTGAGGGAGGTCATCGCGTTGCCGTGTTCCCCGCACGCGCGGGGATGAACCGGACTGGCACGCCGAGGCGTTTCGGCTCTTTGGGTGTTCCCCGCACGCGCGGGGATGAACCGGCCGAGCCGGTAGCATCACCATCCTACAGCGTGTGTTCCCCGCACGCGCGGGGATGAACCGGCATCAACGACAATCCGAAGCGGCGCGATCTGGTGTTCCCCGCACGCGCGGGGATGAACCGACGAAAGAGCACGCGATCGAGGTTGACGAAGAGTGTTCCCCGCACGCGCGGGGATGAACCGGCTCAGCATCGTCCCGTCAGATGTCGAAATGGGTGTTCCCCGCACGCGCGGGGATGAACCGGACTACGTCCGCGCCGCGACTTTCCGAGAAATGTGTTCCCCGCACGCGCGGGGATGAACCGCGCAGCGATGTCCTCGCTATGAAAATCCTGATGTGTTCCCCGCACGCGCGGGGATGAACCGACAACCGCCGCTTACATCCTGGCGCTTGATGGGTGTTCCCCGCACGCGCGGGGATGAACCGCATTACTATTCGTTGCCCGAAATGCGGCTCGCGTGTTCCCCGCACGCGCGGGGATGAACCGGCGGTTAAGGCCGAAGTGGCGCGGGTCTGGCGGTGTTCCCCGCACGCGCGGGGATGAACCGCCACTTGCGGATATCGGCGATTTTTTCGCCGCGTGTTCCCCGCACGCGCGGGGATGAACCGGCTGCCGTCGCCGCATCAGCGCCGCTCTGCCCGTGTTCCCCGCACGCGCGGGGATGAACCGCCATTCAGCCATCAGCGCGCGGTTGTCTCCAAGTGTTCCCCGCACGCGCGGATGAACCGTGGTCTGCGGCGACCGCGGCCAACAAGAACTCGTGTTCCCCGCACGCGCGGGGATGAACCGCTCATCAATGATGCCTCCGGCGCTGATGGTGTGTGTTCCCCGCACGCGCGGGGATGAACCGACCACCACGGCGGCGGCAACGGCGGCGGCCGGGTGTTCCCCGCACGCGCGGGGATGAACCGATCACCCCATGGATGCTGGAGGACACCGATCAGTGTTCCCCGCACGCGCGGGGATGAACCGCCGCAGGAAATGCAGGTCGGGCCGGGGCCGATGTGTTCCCCGCACGCGCGGGGATGAACCGTCGCTGATGCTTGCGGAGCTGGCGCGGCGGGCGTGTTCCCCGCACGCGCGGGGATGAACCGCAGGCCAACGCCGCGGCGGGGCTCGGCGCCAAGTGTTCCCCGCACGCGCGGGGATGAACCGGGCGCGAACATCTCGCGCGCCGACGTGTCTGAGTGTTCCCCGCACGCGCGGGGATTCCAGAGCAAGCGGCGCATCGCTGCGAAGTCGGTGCCGAGGGACGGTCTGCAACAGAAAAAGTTGTTGCAGCATTGTTGCAGGTTGAACCCCACTTTCGCCCTATGGTTGCAAAACGCGCGTTTGCCCGTCAACAGATTTTGCAAAATACAATCAAGGGTTTGTGGCGGAAGGGGTGGGATTCGAACCCACGGTACCCTTGCGGGCACGCCGGTTTTCAAGACCGGTGCCTTAAACCACTCGGCCACCCTTCCTGCTCGACGGATCAGGCACTTATCAGACCCCGCGGCGGCACGGAAGCCCTGTTGGCCATCAATCGGGGGCTCGCGCCGGCGTTATCGCGCGTTCGCCGCGATTTGCCAGGGCAAGCTGGCATAGAGCCGCGTGCCCAGCCGCGCCCGCCGCGGCTTAATACCAACGGAAATTGATACCAATCCATCCGCATGTCATGGCCGGGCTCGGTCCCGGCCATCCACGTCTTTGATCTTGCAGCGCTTCCAAGACGTGGATGCCCGCGACAAGCGGGCATGACGAGTCAATAGCAGGAGCCGTTGGTATAAGGGGGCTTGTACATTGCCGGAACGCGACCGAAGCTGGTGATGGTGGCAGCGGGCCTGCGCTGCAGCCGCACGACCGATCCCGATCACTGGCAATCCCAGACCTGACGATGTTGCGCCCTCTGCAAACCATCAAGTTCCTGGCGGCCTGGGCGGTGCCCTGGCGGCCGGCTTTTCAAACCTCGGCACAAAGCTCACGACTGAAATTCTTCGTGTCGTGCCGCGATGTCACCGGAAGGCATCTTGCGAAATACGGCGCCCATGAGCCGGAGCTGACCGCCTGGATCGCCGCTCATCTGCGACAGTCGCCCCCCGGCATCGTGGTGGATATCGGTGCCAATATCGGCTGGCACAGCGTGCACGCCGCCAAG
This sequence comes from Rhodopseudomonas faecalis, assembly GCF_003217325.1. Lineage (GTDB taxonomy): Bacteria > Pseudomonadota > Alphaproteobacteria > Rhizobiales > Xanthobacteraceae > Rhodopseudomonas > Rhodopseudomonas faecalis. The sequence continues at coordinate 161,012 of NZ_QJTI01000006.1, read as the reverse complement.
ATCGACACGGTGCAGACCGTGGTGGCATTCGAGCCCGATGCCTTCAATGGCTGGCTGCTCGACCGCAATCTGACGGCCAATCAGATCGACAACGTCATTGTCGAACGGCAGGCGGTCGGCGCACGCCCCGGCGTTGCGCGGCTGCATCGCTACAAGGCGTCCAACAACGGCCGTCACTCGATGATCGCCGCCTATGGCCTCGGCTCGTCGCTGGTGCCGGTGGTGACGTTGGACGATGTGCTGCAGGATCTCGATCTGGCGGAGCGCCCGATCAGTCTGATCAAGATCGACGTCGAGGGTTTTGAGCCCTGCGTGATCGCTGGTGCTCCCCGCGCGATCGAACGCGCCAGCGCCATCATCACCGAAGTGTCGCCTGAGCTCAGCAGAGGTGGCGGCTTGTCGGTCGACGATATGGTCGGCCAGCTATTGAGCGCGGGGTTCGCCCCGCATCGGCTGCAAGACGATGGCACGCTGCAAACCATCAAGGTGCGTGACCTGGTGGCGATCACCGGCCAGCTCGATGTGATCTGGCTGCGCGAACGATAGGCGCGCGCCGCTGCGCGCGCGTCGTCGACGCTCGCCGCCATGCCAGCCAACCTAGCGCAGGGCGCTGTGTCAGATGACCGCATCGGGTTGTTGCAGGTGCTCTCGACGGATGGCGGTGCCCGGTCTACCTTTTCCACAAAGTATTGTGAGTCGTGTGAGCAAGGAGTTGACCCAACAATTCTGAGGCTGATTGGCGCCTCGTCAGGTATGGAGGTAATGATGCGGTCTTCAATGATGATCTTGTTGTCCTCTATTGTGGCTGTGTTTCTGATGTTGGTGGTCACCGGCCGTCATGACGGTATGCATGTGATCGAGACCGCCGTCGCTGCAACGCCAGTCGCCCCGGTCAGCCCGATCCGTGCCATCAGCTCGCAATCCTGCAGTTCGGACGGCTGTCCGATGCGCTGTGAATCCGACGAAGCGCTGGTGTCAGCGATCTGCATTGGGGTCACGGGCGCTAAGTTTTCAGATACAATCCGTGTGGACAATGGCGTGCTGACCGCGACCTGCGGTTCGAACACCAGCAACATCGTCGTGCTCTGCGCGCGAAAATAACGCACGCCGCGCTGCGCCGGGCCCGAAATGCTCCCGTGATCGGGAGGAAAGGTTTTGTGACATGAACTACTGGATCGCTGCATTTACGGCCGCCGTCGCCTTCATCATGGGATTCGCGGCCGGACCGCAGGGGACATTGCTGTTCCTGATCGTTCTGGCCGTGGCGCTGTATCTGTTCTGGGCCGAAGAGCTCGGTTTCAAAGGCGCGCTTGATCGCCTCGGTCTCAACAAGCTGCAGCCGCCGGTGTGGCAGCGTTCCAACTGGGTGCAGTTCCAAAGCACGCTGACCGACCAGGACAAGCTGGTGAAGGCGTTTGCGGCGGCGCTGGTGCTGATGGCGGTCAAGCTGATGCTGCCGTCCCATCAGGGCGTGGTGTTCTTGGCGACGATCGTGGTGGTCGGTTGGTTCCTGTTCAAGATCTATGACAGCGACAAGGATCGCGACCAGGCCGACAGCGCCAAGTTCAACTAAAGCGGGTCTGTGGGCGGGCGGCGCGGCTTTGGCCGTGCCGGCAGCCGGGCGGGACGCCAGGAATGCCAGAGATGGAGGCATTCCGTTACAGCGCCCCGCCAGCATCGGCCAACCCGGCCCAGTCTGGTCGGAACAGCTTGGCCGGAACAGCGAGTCCCGTCGCGGTTTGAAATCGTCGGCCGCGAGCGGTGCTGATGAGGGCGGTGGTGAATGCACTGAAACGTGCCGAGCGGGTTGCGCTGCTCGGCGTGCCGGTAGAGGTTGGTGCCGCGCAGCGCGGTACGCTGATGGGGCCTGCGGCGCTGCGCACCGCGGGCCTGGTGCCGATGCTGGAGTCGCTCGGCCTTCTGGTCGAGGACCACGGCGACCTGATGGTCGCGCCCGACAGCGATTTGGCGCAAAACCCGCCCAGCAATGCGCGGCAATATCGCGAAATTCAAAGCTGGGCCCGCGCCGTCAGCGCACGCGCCTATCAATTGGCGTGCAGCGGCGCGCTGCCGCTGTTTCTCGGCGGCGATCACACGCTGTCGATGGGCTCGGTGAACGGCATGGCGCGCTTCTGGCGGGAGCAGGGCCGGGAACTGTTCCTGCTCTGGCTCGACGCCCACGCCGATTACAACACGCCCAGCACCACCGTCACCGGCAATATGCACGGCATGTCCGCGGCGTTTCTGTGCGGCGAACCGGGGCTCGACCAGTTGCTGGGCGACGAGCCGCGCATGCCGCTCGATCCGCAGCATCTCCATCTGTTCGGGGTGCGCTCGGTCGATCGCCAGGAACGGTTGCTGCTGCAACAACGCCGCATCAACATCGCCGACATGCGGCAGATCGACGAATTCGGGGTCGGCGTGCTGATCCGGCAGATCATCGAGCAGGTGCAGAGCTGCGGCGGCGTGCTGCACGTGTCGTTCGATGTCGATTTCCTCGATCCGCAGCTCGCGCCGGGCGTCGGCACCATGGTGCCGGGCGGTGCGACCTATCGCGAAGCCCATCTCGTCATGGAGCTGCTGCACGATTCCGGGCTGGTCGGCTCGGTTGATATCGTCGAGTTGAACCCGTTTCTCGATGAACGGGGGCGTACCGCGTGCACCGTGGTCGAGCTGATCGGCAGCCTGTTCGGGCAACGGATTACCGGCTGGGCCACACCAAGCGCGATGCCGCCGCAGCCGCGGTGATGAACAGCCGCCGCTGCGATCAGAATGCGCGGTCACGAGACCCGGTGAAGAGAAAGCCTGTGGTGAAGAGAAGCCAGTGGTGATCAGAGCGCGCTTGGATCAGAGCCCGCTTGGATCAGGGCCCGCTTGGATCAGGGCCTGCTTGGATCAGAGCCTGCTTGGATCAGAGCCCGCGTCGATCAGATTCACGTTGAGCAAGAAGACCCTGGCGATCCGAAAGGGCGCGCTGAAGCGGGCGCGGCAATGACCACGGCGGCTCTGAGCCGGCAGGGCAGCGCCTGGACTGGAGCGCTCGCCTCAGTAACCCGGATGTTCGATCAGGCGGCGGATCGCCTCGGCCTGCTGCATCGCCTGGCGATGGGCATCGGCGGCCTCGAGCCGGTCGCGGGCGTTTTCCTCGATCAAAAGGTCAATCAGGGCGAGGCGGCTGGCTTCGTCATTGGCCTCAGCCAAAAGCCTACGGTAACGATCGATATCAAAGCCCGGGTCAACCGTACGCATCTCACACCACCCATACTGAAGATGGTTAACGTAGCGCCCGCTGCCAAGGCGCGGAAGCTGCGCCGCGCCCGGTCTGTTAGTTGTCCCCATCCAAATTATCGATTACGGCGGTAACTGCAAGCGACATCAGGCTTCATTGGCCACTGGTATCGTCCCGCGTGGGGTGGTCGGCATGGTCAAAGCGGCCATGGCGCCAGGCCAGCCCTGAGCGTGGCGGTAGCGGCTCGCGGCCCGGCGTCGGGCGGCGTGCCAGCGCGATCAGCCGCGGCCTCGTTCGGCCGGCATCAACCAGATAACGCAGCGCCTGCCAGCCGGCGAAGCCCAGTCCGACGCTCCCGCTGAGCAGCAGGGCAATGGCCAGTAACATTCGAATGGCATCGACCAGCGCGTCTGTCATGTCCGCACCTCAATGGCCCCGCCGAGGTCATCAATGCCCCGCTGAAGTCAAACGGCTCACGGCAGTTTGGTTCCTGTGACGCGCGATCTGCAAGGGCTGGTCCCGGGCTCAACAACGCCACAACCACGGCGCACTGATGAATTTGCCGCGGCGATGGCGTATGAGCGTGGCGCGGTGCGTTGGGACAGCCAACGACTGAGCAGATCAGAGCCCGCGGATCAAATGACCGCCCAGCCGCAGCGCTCGAGTGTAGTGTGACGCGTTTTCAGCGAGCGACCGGCCAATTCGCTCGAAAACGCTATCGTGGGACTGACAGTGCGATGAACAAGATTACTTGGGGCGAAATCGGCAAGGCGACCGAGCCCGGCGAATACCGCTACCGGTTCGGTTTCGTCACCGTCACCGCCAGCGACATCGCAATCTGGCAGCAGTACCCCAATGCCGTATTCACGGTGATCGAGCCATCGGTCTACTCCGAGCAGCGCATCTTCAAGCTCGGCACCTTCGAATTGCGCGAAAGACCAAACTGGGAAGAGAGTTGAACGGCGCGCCGATGAGGCCCCCCATGCGCTCGCCATGGCCATTGCACCGGCTTCTGTGGACGACGGCGCGGCGGACGGCGTGCGCGCTGAGGAATGTCTTCCCCTCGATGCCGCGATCAGCCAAAAGGGGCCGATCTGGTGCGCTTTGCGCTGGATCAAGGGAGCGTGACAATGCTCTATGCAGAGTCCGCAGATGCAAGCTAGAAGCAGGTGATGACGGCTTTTTTGTCCGCTCAACGCTGCGAAGGGAAGGGACGCACTGCCGCCGGGACAGTATAAGAAAAACTTTGGTGGTATCGAAGATATTCAAATTCTCGAATTCGAGAGAACGGGTCCATACCGTCGACGGCAACGGTGATCGAAGCGGTCAGACGGTGCAACGCATACTCCGGGGATAACAGGATGGAACAGGGTCTGACGCTGGCGCAGTACACAAGCGAGTACGCGGGGACTGATCCGCAGCGACAGGCCGTCGCTGCTGCGATCGACGCGATCGCCGAGGCTTCCGTCGAACTGTCTGATTTGATTGGTCACGGCGCGCTGGCAGGCATCACCGGTCAGGCCCAGGGATCCAATAACGCCGATGGCGACGTGCAGAAGGACCTGGACGTCCGCTGCGACGAGATCGTCACCGCCGCGCTGCAGAAGCTGCCGTTCGCCGCATTGGCCTCCGAGGAGTCGGAGACCTTGGTGCTGGGCGATCCCAATGCGCCGATCTCGGTGGCGTTCGATCCGCTCGATGGTTCGTCGAACATCGACACCAACATGACGGTCGGCACCATCTTCTCGATCATCCCGAACCAGCCGGGCGTGGCGCCGTTCACCGCGCCGGGCACCGTGCAGCTCGCCGCTGGCTTCGTGGTCTATGGTCCGCAGACCTCGCTGGTGGTCACGGTCGGCGACGGCGTCGACATCTTTACGCTGGACCGTGAGGCGCGCGTCTATCGCTGCATCCGCCACAAGGTTCAGATTCCGAAGGACACCCCGGAATTCGCGATCAACGCCTCGAACCATCGTCACTGGGAACAGCCGGTGCGCGATTTCGTTGAGGAGTGCATCGCCGGTGCCGATGGTCCGCGCAGCAAGGACTTCAACATGCGCTGGATCGGCTCGCTGGTCGCCGAGGCCTATCGCATTCTGACCCGCGGCGGCGTGTTCCTGTATCCGGGCGACTCCCGTCCGGGCTATGCCGATGGCCGGCTGCGGCTGCTCTATGAAGTTCACCCGATGGCCTTCATCATCGAACAGGCTGGCGGCGGCGCTTCGACGGGCCGTGAGCGCGTGCTCGAACTGTCTGCGAAGAACATTCATCAGCGCGCGCCGCTGATCATGGGTTCGACCGACAAGGTCGATCGCATCGAGCTGCTGCACAACGATCCGGACGCCGCCTCACGCACCGCTCCGCTGTTTGCCCGCCGCGGCCTGTTCCGGGTCTAACGACCCTTTTCCGAGAGTAGCCTATGTCCCGCAAGCATCCGATCATTTCGATCACCGGCTCCTCCGGTGCCGGCACCACCTCCGTCAAGCGTACCTTCGAGCAGATTTTCCGGCGCGAGAACGTCAACGCGGCTTACATCGAAGGCGATGCGTTCCATCGCTACAATCGCTTCGATATGCGCACCAAGATGGCCGAGGAGGCTGAGCGCGGTAACAAGCACTTCAGCCATTTCAGCCCCGAGACCAATCTGTTCGAGGAGCTGGAAAACACGTTCCGTGACTATGGCGCGACCGGCACCGGCAAGACCCGTTACTACGTTCATGACGACAAGGAGTCGGCGATCCACGGCGTGCCGCCCGGCCACTTCACCGAATGGCAGTCGCTGCCGCCGGATTCCGACCTGTTGTTCTATGAAGGTCTGCATGGCGCGGTGATCACCGACAAGGTCAACGTCGCGCAGCACGCCGACCTCAAGATCGGCGTTGTTCCGGTGATCAACCTGGAGTGGATCCAGAAGCTGCATCGCGATCGCGCCGACCGCGGCTATTCCACCGAAGCGGTGACCGACACCATTTTGCGCCGGATGCCCGACTATGTGCACTACATCGTGCCGCAGTTCGGCGAGACCGACATTAACTTCCAGCGCGTGCCGACCGTCGACACCTCAAATCCCTTCATCGCGCGCTGGATTCCGACGCCCGATGAATCGATGGTGGTGATCCGGTTCAAGAATCCGCGCGGCATCGACTTCGCCTATCTTTTGTCGATGATCCAGGGCAGCTTCATGTCCCGCGCCAATTCGATCGTGATCCACGGCGCCAAGATGGACCTTGCGATGCAGCTGATCCTGACGCCGCTGATCATGCAGCTGATCGAACGCAAGCGCGGCGCCAAATGATCATCAAGTGATCATGAAGTGAGCGTTAAGTGAGGATCGTGTGATCCGCCGTTTCCAATTCGCCTCGTGCCGACCGTTGGTCGGCCGCTCTGTCATTGCCTAATTTCCCCGGGAGGCATTCTTGAACATCGCGACGCAGCCCACGCAGGCCAACCAAGCCGTTCCTCACCGCGAGATGGCGAATGCAATCCGCTTTCTGGCGATCGACGCCGTCGAAAAGGCCAAGTCCGGGCATCCCGGCATGCCGATGGGAATGGCGGACGTGGCCACCGTGCTGTTCTCGCGCTTCCTGAAATTCGATGCCGCCGATCCGGCTTGGCCGGACCGCGACCGTTTTGTGCTGTCGGCCGGCCACGGCTCGATGCTGCTGTACGCGCTGCTTTATCTGACCGGCAACGACGACGTCACGATCGACGAGATCAAGTCGTTCCGGCAGTGGGGATCGAAGACCCCGGGCCATCCGGAATACGGCCACACCATGGGCGTCGAAACCACCACCGGGCCGCTCGGGCAGGGGCTTGCCACTGCGGTCGGCATGGCGCTCGCCGAACGGCTGATGAACGAGCGGTTCGGCAACGACATCGTCGATCACAAGACCTATGTGATCGCCGGCGACGGCTGCTTGATGGAAGGCGTCAGCCACGAGGCGATCTCGCTGGCCGGCCATCTCAAGCTCAACCGGCTGATTGTGCTGTGGGACGACAACCACATCTCGATCGACGGCGACACCTCGCTGTCGTGCTCGGACGACCAGCTGTCGCGCTTTGCGGCGTCCGGCTGGGCCACCTGCCGCGTCGACGGCCATGATCCCGAGGCGGTCGCGGCTGCAATCGAGCAGGCCCAGACCAGCGACCGGCCGTCGCTGATCGCGTGCCGCACCACCATTGGCTTTGGTTCGCCGAACCGCGCCGGCTCGGAAAAGGTCCATGGCGCGCCGCTCGGCGCCGAGGAAATCGAAAAGACCCGCGCCGCGCTGAACTGGCCCTATGCGCCGTTCGAAATCCCGCAGGCCATTCTCGACCAGTGGCGCGCGGCGGGCAGCCGCGGCAAGGCGGCGCGCGAAGCCTGGAACAAGCGGCTCGCGGCGCTCGACGCCGGCAAGCGCGCGTCGTTCGAGGATGCGCTCGCTGGCAAGCTCGCCGCCGGCTATGGCGCCGCGCTCAAGGGCCTGATCGAGAAGTTTTCGGCCGACAAGCCGAACATCGCCACCCGTCAGGCCTCGCAGCTCACCATCGACGCGCTGGTGCCGGCTTCGCCGAACCTGCTCGGCGGCTCGGCCGACCTGACGCATTCCAACCTGACCCACGCCAAGGGCACCACCTCGGTGAAGCCGAACGGTTTTGGCGGCAGCTACATCCACTATGGCATCCGCGAATTCGGCATGGCCGCGGCCATGAACGGTATCGCGCTCCATGGCGGCTTCATCCCCTATGGCGGCACCTTCCTGGTGTTCTGCGACTACAACCGTCCGGCGATCCGTCTGGCCGCGTTGATGGGCGTGCGCGTCATCCACGTGCTGACCCACGACTCGATCGGCCTTGGCGAAGACGGCCCGACCCATCAGCCGGTCGAGCATGTCGCCTCGCTGCGCGCCATCCCGAACCTGCTGGTGTTCCGTCCGGCCGACGCCATCGAAACGGCGCAGGCCTGGGATTGCGCCCTGCAGCAGAGCGGACGGCCGTCGGCGCTGGCGCTGTCGCGCCAGGGTCTGCCGGCGCTGCCGCGCGAGGGCGTGCCGACTGACAATCAGGTGGCGCGCGGCGCCTATCTGGTCGTTGATCCCGGCCAGCGCGACGTCACGCTGATCGCCACCGGCTCGGAAGTGGCGATCGCGCTCGACGCCGCCAAAAAGCTCGGCGAGGCCGGCATCAAGGCCGCGGTGGTTTCGGCGCCGTGCTTTGAGCTGTTTGCCGAGCAGGACCAGGCTTATCGCGACAGCGTGCTCGGCCAGGCGCCGCGCGTCGGTGTCGAAGCGGCGATCGCCGCGGATTGGTACCGCTGGATCGGCGACAAGGGTGAGTTCATCGGCATGACCGGCTTCGGCGCTTCGGCTCCGGCGGGCGTGCTATACCGTGAATTCGGCATCACCGCGGAGGCGGTGGCCAAGGCGGCCGAGCGCGCCATCGCGCGCGCTCGCGGCTGAGCCAACACACAGCGACACCAGAACAGCATCGAGGAGGCATCATGGCCCGCATTACTATGAGGCAGTTGTTGGATCACGCCGCCGAGCACGGCTACGGCGTTCCGGCATTCAACATCAACAATATGGAGCAGGGGCTGGCGATCATGGAGGCCGCCGCGGCGGTCGACGCGCCGGTGATCATCCAGGCTTCGCGCGGCGCGCGCTCCTACGCCAACGACATCATGCTGGCGAAGATGATCGACGCGCTGTCGGAAATGTATCCGGACATTCCGCTCTGTATGCATCAGGACCATGGCAACGACGAAGCCACCTGCGCCACCGCCATCAAGTATGGCTTCACCTCGGTGATGATGGACGGCTCGCTCAAGGCCGACGGCAAGACCGCCGCCGACTATGAGTACAACGTCGACATCACCCGCCGCGTCGTCGATATGGCCCACTGGGTCGGCGCCTCGGTGGAAGGCGAACTCGGCGTTCTCGGTTCGCTCGAGCATGGCGGCGGTGAGCAGGAAGACGGCCACGGCCTGGAAGGCAAGGTCAGCCGCGAGCAGCTTCTGACCGATCCCGATCAGGCGGTCGATTTCGTGCGCGCCACCAAGGTCGACGCGCTCGCGATCGCGATGGGCACCTCGCACGGCGCCTACAAGTTCACCCGCAAGCCGGACGGCGACGTGCTGGCGATGAAGGTGGTCGAAGAGATTCACCGCCGTCTGCCCAACACTCACCTGGTGATGCACGGCTCGTCGTCGGTGCCGCAGGAACTGCAGGACATCTTCAACGAGTTCGGCGGCGCCATGCCGCAGACCTTCGGCGTGCCGGTGGAAGAGATCGTGCGCGGCATCAAGCATGGCGTGCGCAAGGTCAACATCGACACCGACTGCCGTCTGGCGATGACCGGCGTGTTCCGCAAGATCGCCACTCAGCACAAGGCCGAGTTCGATCCGCGCAAGTTCCTGAAGCCGGCGATGGACGCGATGCGTGAGGTTTGCCGCCAGCGCTTCGAACAGTTCGGCACCGCCGGCAACGCCTCGAAGATCAAGGTGATTCCGATGTCGGAAATGGCCAAGCGTTACAAGTCCGGCGCCCTCGATCCGCAGATCGGCACCGCCGCGCGCGCCGCGGAATAATTACCAGCGACCCAGACTCCGGCAAATGCCGGCTACGTGACAGGCAGGGAGACGATAATGGACCAGTCGAGCCGCTACGCAAATTTGAACCTTAAGGAAAAAGACCTGATCGCGGGCGGCCGGCATGTGCTGTGCGCCTACATCATGAAGCCGAAGCAGGGCTTCGGCAGCTACATTGAGACGGCGGCGCATTTCGCCGCCGAATCCTCCACCGGCACCAACGTTGAAGTGTCGACCACCGACGACTTCACCCGCGGCGTCGATGCGATCGTCTATGAGATCGACGAAGCCAAGGAGCTCATGAAGATCGCTTATCCGATCGAGCTGTTTGACCGTAACGTGATCGATGGCCGTGCCATGATCGCCTCGTTCCTGACCCTGACCATCGGTAACAATCAGGGCATGGGCGACGTCGAATACGCCAAGATGTATGACTTCTACGTGCCGCCGGCCTATCTGCGGCTGTTCGATGGTCCGTCCACCACCATCAAGGATCTGTGGCGCGTGCTCGGCCGTCCGGTGGTCGATGGCGGCTTCATCGTCGGCACCATCATCAAGCCGAAGCTCGGCCTGCGTCCGCAGCCGTTCGCCAATGCCTGCTACGATTTCTGGCTCGGCGGCGACTTCATCAAGAACGACGAACCGCAGGGCAACCAGGTGTTCGCGCCGTTCAAGGACACCGTGCGTGCCGTCAACGACGCCATGCGCCGTGCCCAGGACAAGACCGGTCAGGCCAAGCTGTTCTCGTTTAACATCACCGCCGACGATCACTACGAGATGCTGGCACGCGGTGAGTTCATCCTGGAAACGTTTGGCGAGAACGCCGATCACGTCGCGTTCCTGGTGGACGGCTACGTCGCCGGCCCGGCTGCGGTCACCACCGCGCGCCGTGCGTTCCCGAAGCAGTACCTGCACTATCATCGCGCCGGCCACGGTGCGGTGACCTCGCCGCAGTCCAAGCGCGGCTACACCGCGTTCGTGCTGTCGAAGATGGCGCGCTTGCAGGGTGCTTCCGGCATCCATGTCGGCACCATGGGCTTTGGCAAGATGGAAGGCGAAGCCTCCGATCGCGCCTCGGCCTTCATGATCACCCAGGACTCGGCGGAAGGGCCGTACTTCCATCAGGAGTGGCTCGGCATGAACCCGACCACGCCGATCATCTCGGGTGGCATGAACGCGCTGCGTATGCCGGGCTTCTTCAACAATCTCGGCCACTCCAACCTGATCATGACCGCCGGCGGCGGCGCGTTCGGCCATCTCGACGGCGGTGCCGCGGGCGCCAAGTCGCTGCGTCAGGCCGAACAGTGCTGGAAGGAAGGGGCCGACCCGGTCCAATTCGCGAAGGAGCACCGCGAATTCGCGCGCGCGTTCGAGAGCTTCCCGCATGACGCCGACAAGCTGTATCCCGGCTGGCGCAATCAGCTCGGCCTGGCGGCCTGATCCAGCAAAAGGCCGCGCTGCAAGCGCGGCCTTTTTTGCGTCAATGGCAGGCGAGGCGATCAAGCTCGGTTGGCTTGGCCGCGCGCCGCAACACGTGTCCGGACCACCGCGGCGCACCGCGCCGGACGCTGTGTTCAATGACGCCGAGATTGTCCCTGTCTGCTAAACGCTATGTGAGTGGCGCCCGTGATTTCTGCGATCATTTTCGATGTCGATGGCACGCTCGCAGAAACCGAGGAAGTGCATCGGCAGGCCTTCAATTTGGCTTTTGAACAAGCCGGGCTCGATTGGCGCTGGGACGAGGCGCTGTATCGCCAGCTGCTACAAGTGACGGGCGGCAAGGAACGCATCCTGCATTTTGCCGCAACCCATACCGATCTGCCGCGCGCGGATGCCGAACGGTTGGCGCCGCAGCTGCACGCCACCAAGACCGCGATCTATACTGGCTATGTCGATGACGGCGCGATTCCGCTGCGCCCGGGCATCGCCGACTTCATCGAAGCCGCGGACCGCGCCGGCCTGCGGCTTGCGATCGCCACCACCACCAGCATGCCCAACGTCATCTCGCTATTGACCAGTGCGTTCGGCGCGCGCTGGCCGGCGCTGTTTCCAGTGATCGCGGCGGGCGACATGGTGCCGCGCAAGAAGCCCGCGCCCGATATCTACCAGCTGGCGCTGCAGCAGCTCGGCTTGCCGCCGGAGCAGTGCGTTGCGATCGAGGATTCGCGCAACGGCGTGCTGTCCGCGACCGGCGCGGGCTTGCGCGTCATCGTGGTGCGCAGCCTCTATGGCAGCGAGGACGATGTCAGCGGCGCGACGCAGGTGCTGGCGTCGCCGACCGAGCTGACGCTCGATACGCTGGCGCGGCTTTGCAGTTCAGCACACTCGTAGCGCTGCGCGCCGTAAGCTAGAACGGTTCTGAAGAGATGTCGTTTGACATCGGAACAGCAAGCGTGAAGGAAATCCTGGCATGATGTCGCCATCGGCGTCGCGAGGGGGGACCACGCCATGATCTTTCTGCGTGTGCTGGCGATGGCTGCGCTGGCGCTGTTGACGGTGTTTTCGATCGTTCCCGCCAGCGAGCGGCCGGTGACGATGCTGCCTCATCTTCTCGAGCACTTTTTGGCGTTCGGCATCACCGGAGCGCTGATCGGGATGGCGTTCGCCATGGAGACCTTCACCATGCTGGTGGCGGCGTCCTGCTTTACGGTCGGGCTGGAATGCGTGCAGATTCCGCTGCCGAGCCGGCATGCGCGCCTGTCCGATATCGTGGTCGATACCGCGGCGATCTGCATCGGTGTGTTGCTGGTGCGGCTGTGGCGGGCGCGGATGTCGCGTCAGTTCTAAGCGCGCCGGTGTATCGCGAGCATTTCAATCAAAAAGAAATTCGCTCGCCAAGCAGCACGGCGCAGGCCGTGCCGAGGGCCGGGCGAGCGGCAACGGTTACACGCTGTGCAGATGCGAGCGCGCCAGAACGCGCTTGGCAATCGCCACCGCGCAGTCGTCCGTGTGGACGATCTCGTCGGCGGTTTGCACCCAGGGCACCGAGGCGCCGCATACCTTGCACTGGTTGCGCGCGCCGCCGTCCTCTTCCGAGACGGTCTCGATGGCCGTCTTGACCAGGGCTGCAGCGATTCGGCGGATGTCTTCGGGGGCGAAATCGGTCATTATGGTATCCAAACTGTCAGGGCCGGGGGCCTTGATCGATATTGGCGTGCTTCGCGTGGGGTTGCAATGGAACACCGCTACCCCGGAGCCGCGACCTTTGTCCTGATTGCGGGCTGGAAACCGCAGGCAGCGCCGGATTCGCCGCGGCCGGGTTGGCGCGCGGGCTGATCATGCTCAAAGGAATGGAAAAAATGCATTCTGGCGCTTGCGATACGGCAGCGCGTCAGGCATATCCACCCCTGCCGGAGACGTGGCCGAGTGGCTGAAGGCGGCGGTTTGCTAAACCGTTATAGGGTTGTAAAGCCCTATCGAGGGTTCGAATCCCTCCGTCTCCGCCAGACCCCCCTTTAAAGCATTGAGATTGAAGCCTGTTTGGTCGATCGCCTCAGTCGATCGGCGGGCTTCCGATCGGCTGTTTGGGCTTTGGCGCAGGCACGGCGCCCCAGCCGGCGAAGCGCCGTAGCCGGTGCAATCGCCGCATGGCGCCAAAGCGGTCCGGCTCGGGGCCAATCCTCGCCGCGACCGCCATAATCGTCGGGGTCGACAAGATTGCACCATGTCTCGGCGGGCTCCAGCTTTGCGTGGTGATGCCGAAGCGCTGATGGACCTCGCCCGCGGTCAACTCCCACTGAGGGTCGAATCTGCGGGGCGTCAATTCGGAGCGTGTGCAGGACGCATTGCGCGCTGATCGGTGCACACCATTTGGGCCAGCGTTTTAGAGCGCTGGCCCAGCTCCATCATGGGCGCGTTACCACGAGCCGTGCCTGTCCATGCCAAGCCGTGCAAAATTGTGACGGTTTATAGCGCTATTCGACCGCGTCACAGCTCCTGCAGCCGCTTCTTGTCGAGCATGCGCTTGGTGTAGGTCTTGATGGTGTGGAAGGCGGCGGCGGTGTTGTGGCTCAGCACCCGGTCTTTCACCACCAGCGTGGTCACCGGCGCTTGCGAGTGGCGAATGAACAGCGAGTCATGGCCGACGCACAATCCCATTAGGATGTTGAGGTCGGTTTGATGATCGTTGAGCAGCCGGGCTTGCAGCACCGGATTGCAGCAGGCTTCGTGGCCGGGCTTGATCTTCAGTTCCTCGGCAACGCCGATCTCGGTCTTGTCGATCGAGCCGACCTTGCACAACGCGGTGCGGGTCTCGAAGCCGGCGAGGCGCAGGATATCGACCAGAATTTTGGTGTCGTCGATCAGCCCGACGCAGGTGGCAATGCCGAGCCGCTTGGCACCGATCCGGCGCGCGAACGCCACGGTCTCCTCGATCCGGTTGAGCTGACAGTAATACAGGCCTTCCACTTCGGCGGCCGCGCGCGCCAGCTTAGCATCGAGGCCATCACCGCCATAGAGCTGCACCAGTTCGGCGCGCTGCTCTGGCGTGAGATCCTCGGTGGCGCAGATCCCGGGATAGCGGGCGTCCTCACGATAGCAGTTGAGTTGCCCGCATTCGGAGCAGGTCACGACGTCGGGTTTGGGCTTGGCCATGGCACGGAATTCCTGGAAGGCTGGATCTGATCGACGGGTAGCCGACCATCGCCTGCCGTGCAATCAGCCGCTGGTCGTGGGCGTCGTTATCAAGACGTCAGATGTGAAACCGGCGCGCCGTAGCGCGCCGGTCGCGTTGTCCATCAGAGTGCGCTCAACCGAACGCATCCTTGGTGATGCTGGCGTACCAGGAGTCGGCGTAGCGCGCTTCCAGCCGGCGCTGCGATTTGGTGTCGGCCAAAGGTCCGCGCGGTGACACGCCGCCCGAATTCGGCGTTTCGACAAAGCCCTTGTCGCTCGGCCGGAATACGCCCACCACTGAGATGCCGTAGTCATCGCCGATATGGCTGTAGCAGGTGTTGAAGTACACCGGGTCTTTGGGCGGCTCGCGGCCTTCCAGCAGCGCGATCGCCGAAGCCACCGCCTGCTTGGAGGTGGAGTTGGCGATGAAGCCGGATTTCGGCATCGGCCCGGCGATGTTGGCATCGCCGATCACATGGATGTCCTTGGCCTTGATCGTTTCGAATGTGTAGGGATTGACCGGCACGAACCCAGTCTCGTTGGTGAGCCCGGCATCGACCGCGATTTTAGCCGCCGATTGCGGGGGAATGACATTGCCGACATCGATCTTGTGCCGGATGCCGAACTCGGTCTGCAAGATCTTGTTCTTGGCATCGACCGCGACCACCTTGCCGTCCTTGCTGCCGGGTACCCATTCGATCAGTCCGGGATAGAGTTCGTTCCAGGCATCCTGGAACAGGCCCTGTTTAGAGAACGCATCCTTGGCGTCGAGCGCGAGAATCTTCGCTCGCGGCTTGTGTTTCTTCAGATAGCTGGCGACCAGGCTGATGCGCTCATAGGGCCCGGGCGGGCAGCGGAACGGGTTGGACGGAATCGCAAAACCGACCACGCCGCCATCGGGCAGAGCTTCCAGCTGCCTGCGCAGCAGCAGTACCTGTTCGCCGCGCTCGGGCACCCAGGCGTGCGGCAGGATTTTGGCCGCATCCTGGTCATAGCCCGGCAGCGCGCCCCATTTGATGCCAATGCCCGGCGACACGATCAGCTTGTCATAGCTCACGGTCTTGCCGCTGCGCAGCCGGACCTGCTTCTTATCGGGCTCGATCGCCTCGGCCCAATCATGGATGAAATTGACGCCGCGACGCTTCAGTGCGCCATAGTCGTGGGTGATGTCGGACAGCGTCTTGGAGCCGGCTAGCAGCAGATTGCCATAGGGGCAGGTCACGAACGAGCGCTGCGGCTCGATCACCGTGACGTCGATATGCGGGAAGGCGATGCGCGCAAACCGCGCC
Source organism: Rhodopseudomonas faecalis (assembly GCF_003217325.1). Lineage (GTDB taxonomy): Bacteria > Pseudomonadota > Alphaproteobacteria > Rhizobiales > Xanthobacteraceae > Rhodopseudomonas > Rhodopseudomonas faecalis. The sequence continues at coordinate 145,315 of NZ_QJTI01000006.1, read as the reverse complement.
GAGGAGGCGCCGCCAAAACCGCCACCGATGATCACCAGCCGGGCGCTGCCCTTGGCGTGCAGCAGCGACGGCGCGGCCAGCGTAGCAAGGCTGGCCGCGGCCAGCTTGCCGAATGTACGTCGAGAAATGTTGGTCATGGCGCTCTCATTAGCGACGGATCGAGGAGAAGTAGTCGGCGAGCTGCGCGGTTTCCGTTTCGGAATAACCGCGCGCGATCCGCGGCATGATGGTCGCCGCCGGCCGCTGATTGTTGCGGAATTCCTCCCACACCCGGATGAACGCTTCGCGCTCATAGCCAGCCAGCACCGGCGTGCCGTTCTGGCCTTTGCCGAACTGGCCATGGCAGCCGGAGCAGGATTGCGCGAGCAGCGGCGGCGCGCTCGGCGTTTTCTGCTTATACGGTTCGGCAAAGGATGACGCTGCGCCGACCGTAAGGGTGGCGGTAACGATCAGGATCGAGTTAGTACGCTTCATCAGTCCCCCAGAATGTCAACAGATCAGGTTGTTTGCAGAACGGTTCGATGCGCGATCGGCGGCTGATCGAGCCGGAACAGCGGGCGCAGTGTCAGACCGAGCCAATTGCCGAGCAGCGCGCTGACCAGCCACAGCCAGCCATGCAGGCTGCCGGAGGCGATGCCGGAAAACATCGCGCTGATATTGCAGCCGGTGGCGATGATGGCGCCGATGCCGAGCAGCAGCCCGCCAATCACCGAGGCCAGCACATGAGCGGGCGCGATCCGCCATTGCGGCGCGAACCGTGCCGCGACGCCGGCCGCGAGTAGCGCGCCGATCATCACCGCGATGTCCATGATCGAGGTGGTATCGGCCCATAGCTCGCGATGCAGCGCCGCGGCGCGGGTCGGCTGCTCCCAAAAGGCCCAGAACGCCGGCTCCGACAGTCCGGTCGCTTCCAGCGCCTTCGAGCCCCACAGCGCGAACGCCTGGCTGACGCCCCAGGGCCGGCCGGCAATCGCGAGCGTCGCGAAATTGAGCAGCGCCAAGGCCAGCGCTGCCCAGGCATAGGGCCAGGCGCCATAGGAACGCGCTTCGTCCTGGCGCCGCCAGATCGGCTGCACGGCGCCGTGGCGGCGGCGTTCGAGCTTGATGGCGAGGAGCCACAGCGCCGCGCCAATCAGCGCATAGAGCGCCAGCACCGATGCCAGACCGAGTGTGTTCAGCAGCGACAGTGCCGGCAGCGCCGGCAGCGTGCTCCACCAGTCGGCATGAAAGGCCGCGAGTGTGGCACCAGCGATCATGAAGGCGAGGGTGATCAGCATGCGCGGGGAGCCGCCGCCAGCGCTATAGAGCGTGCCGGACGCGCAGCCGCCGCCAAGCTGCATGCCAATGCCGAACAGCAACGCGCCGAGCGCGACCGCTGTACCGGCCGGAAATACAAAGCCGCGCACCGGCTGCGACCCGACGCTGCCGATATCGAGCGCCGGCAGAAACAAGAGCGCCGCGGCTGCGATCATCAGCAGTTGCGCGCGCACATGGGCGGTGCGGCCATCGCGCAGCAATGCACGAAAACCAGCCGCGAAACCAAACGTGCCCCGATACAGCACATAGCCAAGCGCAAGGCCGATGATCCACAGCAGCAACGATCGCCAGCCGTTAGTGACAACGAATGAGCCGCCGAACGCCGCCAGCACGATCGCCGCTGCGACCACGGCAAACTGAATGCGAGGGCGCGATGAAACGAGGGTGTGAGCCACTGTGCAATGCCGCCTGAGGTTGAAACTATGCGGCCATCGAAACAGAGATCGCTTGAATAACAAGCGAGCTCGGGGGACTAAGAGAAAATAAGTAGTAACGCCTCTGCCGCGGCAAAACCGCAAGTCGAACATTCTGCGGCGCTGGGCCTAAGCGAGCGATTTGTTCTCAGCATTTTTGGGGCGGGAATCGCCCTCGGCGGTCGAACCTCGCCCTCGGCGCGAACCGAGCGATGGCGGCGGCGGATTTTTGGGGGCATGACGGGCAGCATCGATCCCGTCGGAAGGCGACCGTGGCGCCGGCCAATCGGCAGGCCGGGCGCCGGTGACATCGTCACAGAAAGTTCGGTCGCGATTGTGGAATATGCCGGCTATCGGCCGAAAACCCCGCCGCTGCGCAGCGTGTGGGCCAATTCGGCTTGACACCAGGCCATCCTATTCTTTGGAGTTCTGTCGGATGACAGCCATTTCGATTTCACCCCCAGACGCGGCCACGACCGGCCGGCTGGCGAATTTCCCCGTGTCGTTCTTTTCGATGGTGATGGGCCTTGCCGGCCTGACGATCGCCACCCAGAAGCTCGAGGCGGCGGCCGGGCTTGGCGCCATTGCCAGTGATTATCTGTTTTGGGGTTCGGCGGCGGTCTATGTTGCGATCGCGCTGGTCTATCTTATCAAGCTCACGATCCGCAGCAAGGCGGTGGCGGCCGAGTGGGCGCATCCGGTGCGGATCGCGTTTTTTCCGGCGATGTCGATCGCGCTGATCCTGTTGTCGATCGCCGCGCTGCATTTCGATCGCACGCTGTCGTTCTGGCTGTGGTCGGTCGGCGCCGCGCTGCATTTCGTCTACACGGTGATGGTGATCACCGCCTGGATCAATCATTCGCGCTATGAGGTGGTGCACCTCAATCCGGCCTGGTTCATTCCGGTGGTCGGCAACGTGCTGGTGCCGATCGTCGGCGTTCAACACGCGCCGGCGGACGTGTCCTGGCTCTATGTCTCGATCGGCCTTCTATTTTGGGTGGTGCTGCTGACCGTGGTGGTCAACCGGCTGATCTTCCATCATCCGCTGCCGGCCAAGATGATGCCGACGCTGTTCATCCTAATCGCGCCGCCCGCGGTCGGCTTCATCGCCTGGACCAACCTGGTCGGCACCATTGATCCCGCCGCCCGCGTGATGTTCTTCGCGGCGCTGTTCTTCTTCGTGCTGATGATCCCGCAGCTCGGCAAGTTTGCGCGGATTCCGTTCGCGCTGTCGTGGTGGGCCTATTCGTTCCCGCTGGCGGCGCTGACCATCGCGCAGTTCGTGATGGCCGATCGATCCGGCATCGAGTTCTATCGCTGGCTCGGCTACGGGCTGTACGCGCTGCTCGCCCTGGTGATCTCAGGGCTGTTGGTCCGCACGCTGATTGCGATGGTGCGCGGCGAGATCTGCGTCGCCGAGCACTAAGGGTTTTTGGTTGTCGTCGGCGCTTGCCGGCGACAACCCGCCCCGATGCGATACCAAGAGCAGGCTGCGGTCGCCCCTGCTGCTGGCGATGGTCGACAGCATCGCCGCGGCGCTGGCGTCATCCAGCCCCTCGGTGGGCTCATCCAACACCAGTATCCTGGCATCGTCACGCAGCAGGCCGCGCGCAATCGCCAGCCGGCGCGCTTCGCCGCCCGAGAGCTGCGCGCCGCCATGGCCGACATAGGTGGCGAGCTGGTCGGGCATGTTGTTGACCGCGTTTTGCAGCCCGGCCTTGGCCAAGGCCTGCCATAGCTGCTCGTCGCTGGCCTGCGGCGCGAATGCGCGCAGATTGTCGGCAATGGTGGCGGCGAATACATGAGGCCGCTGCGGCACCAGCGCGATCCGCGACCGAAGATCAGCGAGGCGAAGCTGCTTGATCGGCACGCCGCCGAGCCGGATCTCGCCGCGATCAAGATCGCGCGCCCGCACCAACAGCGAAATCAAGGTGGATTTGCCGGCGCCGCTCGCGCCATCGAGCCGGCGCGCGCTGCCGGCCGGCAGCGCCAGATTAACGTCAGCGAGCGCGGGCTGGCTGCGCCCCGGATAGGTGAAGCTGACATGATCGGCGATCAGATCATGGCCTGGCGGCAGCGCGACTGGATGGGCGGGGTCTTCAACCAACGGCTGGCGATCCCACAGCGCAAACAGCCGGCGCAGCGCCGAGGCGGTCGCGCCAAATCCGAATGCGGCTGCTGGAATGGGCGCAAAAGCCTCAAAGCACGACAGTACCAGCAAGAGCAGCAAGGTCAGATCGGGGCCGGCGAGCCGGGCGCTCGCGACCGCGGCCGCGCCAAGGCCGAGCACCACCATGACGGCGGCATCGGATGCGATGCCGAGCATGGCCTGCGCCAGCGCGCTGCGGTTCACCACCTGACGCTCGGCCTTCATCCGCTCGGCCAACAGCTGCGCGAGCTGATCGCTGCGGCGGCGATCATCGCCGGTGATCAGCAGCGCGGCGAGGCCATCCAAATGTTCGATGGTGCGGCTCTGAATCTGGGACGCCAGCGCCGCCTCGCGTTCGGCGGCCGCGCGGCTGGTGCGGGCCAGCAGCAATGGCAGCAGCAGCGCGCCGATCACGATGATCGCCGCGATCGCGGCCGCCAGCGTGCCGTCGCCGCGCCAGGCGATCACCAGCACCACCAAAACGCCGACGATCAGCGCCACCACGAGCGGCGCGATCAGCCGCAGAAACACCAGTTCGAGCCGATCGACATCGAGCTTGAGCCTCGCGCCGACTTCGCTGGAGCGCAGATCATCAAGCCCGGCCGGCGCGATCGCCTCCAGGCGGCTGAACAAAGCGGTGCGGGTGGCGGACAGCAGCCGAAAGGTTGCTTCATGGCCGAGCACGCGGTCGAGCCAGCGGCCGCCGGTGCGTACGATCGCGGTGAAGCGGATGATCGAGGACGGCGTAAAATAGTTGATGGCGCTGCCGGTCGCGCCGGCTACCGCCATCGCGGTGACGAACCAGCCGGCGGTGGCCATCAGCGTGAGATTGGCGAGCGTGGTCAGCAGCGACACCAGCACCGCGCCGAGCAGCCAGGGCCAGGCCGGCCGCCACAACTTCAACAGGCGCAGCAGGTCACGCATCGGAGCGCTCCGCTGCTGGCGGTGCGGCGCGGGCCTTGAGCTGGTCCAGCATCGGCTGCGGCGCGCCTTGCGCCAGCACGCGGCCGTCCTCGATCAGCACGATCCGGTCGGCGCTGGCGACGGTTTCCAGGCGGTGCGCGATGGTCAGCACGGTGCGGCCCTGGCGCAGCGTCGCGAGGCCGCGCAGCACCATAGCCTGCGCCTCGGCGTCGAGATGCGAGGTCGGTTCGTCGAACAGCACCAGCGGCCCGGCTGCAAAGAACGCGCGCGCCAGCGCCAGCCGCTGCGCTTCGCCGCCGGACAGGTTTTTGCCGCGCTCGGCGAGCGGCGTTGCAAGGCCCTGCGGCAGCCGCGCGATGATCGCCTCGGCGCCGGCGGCGCGTAGCGCGTCGTGCATGGCGTCGTCACAGGCCGGGCCGGGCGCTGTGCGGCCCATCACGATGTTGTCGGCGATGCTGCCGTCGAAGAATTGCGGCGCTTGCGGCATCGACACCAGCGCGCGCCGCCAGTGCTGCGGATCGATGTCTGACAGCGGCTGGCCATTGATCAGAATCCGGCCGGAGCTTGGTTCGATGAAGCGGGCGAGCAGGGCGAACAGCGTGCTCTTGCCGGCGCCGGACGAGCCGACCAGCGCGACATGCTCGCCGGCGGCGATGTCGAGATCAAAGCCATCGAGCGCGACCCGGCCGTCGTCATGAACGACGCGCACCGCCTCGAAGCGGATCGCCGGCGCCGTGGTCGCGGTCATCGGCTGATGGCCTGCGGTCTTTGGCTCAGCGAGCAGCGGCGCCAGCGTGCCGAGCGCGGTCATCGCTTCGAGGCGCGCGTGCCGGCGCAGCCCGATCTCGCGCAGCGGCGCGAAAAATTCCGGCGCCAGCAGCAGAACGAAAAAGCCGGTGGCAAAATCGAGTTCGCCCCACAGCAGTCGAAAGCCGACCGCGACCGCGACGCCGGCGATCGCGCCGGTCGCGACGAATTCCACCACCAGCGCGGACAAGAAAGCGAGCCGCAGCACCGCCATGGTCTCGCGGCCATAGGCTTTGGCGGCGCGCGCCACCGAGGTCACCGCGGCCTGCGAGGTGCCGGCGAGTTTTAATTCGCCAAGGCCGCGGATCTGGTCGAGCAGATGGCCGCCAAGCCGCGCCAAGCTTGCCCATTGCCGGCCGCTGGCCTCTTCGGCGCCTTTGCCGGCCAGGATCGAGAACCACACGAGGAGCGGCAGCGCCACCACCAGAATGACCGCCGCCAGCGGATCGAGCGGCGCCACCACGATCAGCACCGCCAGCGGCACCACGGCGGCGCGGACCACGCCGGGCTTCCAGCTGCGCCACAGCGGGCCGACGGCGTCGATCGCTTCGGTGATGGTGACGGCGAGTTCACCGGCCGGCTGGCCTGCGAGTTTGGTGGGGCCGCGATCGGCGAGCCGGCCGAGCGTCTGCCGGAAAAGATGCAGGCGCACCGCGGCGGCCGCCTCGAATGCCGCGCGTTCGGTGGTCCAGTTCGCGGCGGCGCGCGCCAGCGCCAGCGCCGCCAGGATCATCAAAGTGGGCAGTGTTGCTTCAAAGCAAGCGCCGGCAAACACGATGCGATCGACGGCGGTCGCGATCAGCTGCGCGGCGGCGACAGCGATCAGGCCGCCCAGCGCCGCGGCCAGCGTTGCCAGATGCGCGGGCCAGCCCGCCACCTTGCGCAGCGAGCGCAGCAGCGTTGCCGCTTCGGATTGATCAGGCGTCAATGGCACAGCCCACGCTCAGCCCACGCTCAGCCGGAGGTGAGCGGACCAGCCGTTCACCTCCGATGACGAATGCCGCCCGCCGCAGGCGGCTTATGATCCGCATGGCGCGGTCAGGGCGCTTTCTTGCTCGCGCCACCATTGCGGTCGAGCTGGTCTTGAAACTCGTACCACATCACGTTGATCACCGCGATCGCCGCCGCAGCGGTGACCCCGAGAATCCAGGCGAAGTACCACATGGCTGCTCTCCGTTAGTACGCGGAATGGGCGTTGGCTTCGATTTCCTGCGCGGTGACCCGGCCCCACATCCTGACGTAGCACCAGACGGTGTAGGCCAGCACGATCGGCAGGAAGATCACCACCGCCCAGAACATCACGGTCAGGGTCAGGTGGCTCGAGGCCGCATCCCAGATCGTCAGGCTGGATTTTGGATCGATGCTCGACGGCATGATGAACGGGAACATCGACAGACCAGCGGTGCCGATGATGCCGACGAGGCCGAGCGAGCTGGTGACGAACGCCAGACCCGGCAGCCGCACCAGCGCGAACAGCGCGGTGAGCAGCGGACCGGCAAGACCAATCGCCGGCACGATCATCGCAATCGGCATCCGGGCGTAGATGTCGAGCCAGGCGCCGGGCGCGCGCGTCACTTCCTTGAGCAGCGGGTTCGAGGCGGCGCCATGCGGCGGCTCGGTGACGATGCGATAGCCGTCGATGCCGAGCCAGACCCAGACGCCGGCCAGCGCGAACAGCACCGTCACCAGCGGCGCGAAGCCGGCCACCACCTTGCGCGCCCTGATCGCCACCTCGCCGGAGGCGCGCAGTTGCAGCCAGGTGCCGCCATGCACGGTCAGCATCAACAGGCTGATCACGCCCGCCAGCAGCGCGAACGGGTTCAGCAGCGGCAGCAGCGCGGTCAGCAGCGAGCCCTGATAATGGGCGCGCAGCAGTTCATCGAGCCGGAACGGCACGCCCTGCAGCAGATTGCCGAACGCGACGCCAAAGATCAGCGCCGGCACGGTGCCGCCGACGAACAAGCCCCAGTCCCAGGTGTTGCGCCAGCGCGGATCGGCGATCTTGGAGCGATAGTCGAATCCGACCGGCCGGAAGAACAGGGCGAATAGCACCAGCATCATCGCCATGTAGAAGCCGGAGAACGCCGCGGCATAGACCGCGGGCCAGGCGGCGAAGATCGCGCCGCCGGCGGTGATCAGCCAGACCTGGTTGCCGTCCCAATGCGGGCCGACCGTATTGATGATGATGCGGCGTTCGACGTCCTTGCGGCCGACGAATGGCAGCAGCGTGCCGACCCCCATGTCCATGCCGTCGGTGATGGCAAAGCCCATCAGCAACAGGCCAACGAAGATCCACCAGACGAATTTCAGTGTCTCGTAGTCGAGCAACATCATTTCGTCCTCCGATTACGCCGCGTGGACGGCGGAGGCGCCGCCGCGCTCGAAGTGGTAGCGTCCAGTGCCAAGCGTACTTGGCCCGATGCGCGCGAACTTCACCATCAAGAACAGCTCGATCACCAGCAGCAGCGTGTAGAACAGCAGGAAGCCGGTGAGCGAGAAGATCAGATCGGCCGAGGTCAGGCTGGAGGTGGCCAGGAAGGTCGGCAGCACTTCGCCGATCGCCCAAGGCTGCCGTCCGAATTCGGCGACGAACCAGCCGGCTTCCGAGGCGATCCACGGCGCCGGGATCAGGAACACCGCGAGCCACAGATACCAGCGGTGTTGTTCGAGCCGCTTGGCGGCATTGAGATAGAAGCCGATCACGAACATCAGCAGCATCACAAAGCCAAGGCCGACCATCACGCGGAACGACCAGAACAGCGGCCACACTTTCGGGATGGTGGAGGCCGCCGCCGCCTTGATCTGCTCGGGCGTGGCCTGCGCCGGATCGGTGACGAACTGCTTGAGCAGCAGGCCAAAGCCGAGGTCCTTGGAGTGGGCGTCGAACTGCGCGCGCGTTTCGGGCGATTTGTCGCCGCCGCGGATCTTGATCAGCGCCTCATAGGCGATCTGGCCGGACTTGATCCGCAATTCATGCTCCTTTTCCAGATCGGAAAGGCCCTTGATCGGCCGGTCGAGCGAGCGGGTCGCGATCAGGCCGAGCGCGCCCGGAATTTTGACCGCCGCATGCGTTTCGCGCTCGGTCTGGCTCGGGAAGCCGAACAGCGTGAACGCGGCCGGCGGCTTTTCGGTTTTCCATTCGCCTTCGATGGCCGCGAGCTTGACGCGCTGCACGTCGCCGAGCGTGTAGCCGCTTTCGTCGCCAAGCACGATCACCGACAGCGACGAGGCAAGGCCAAACCCGACCGCGACCGCAAAAGAGCGTCGCGCGAAGGCGAGGTCACGCCGCTTCAGGATGTACCAGGCCGAGATCCCCATCACGAACACCGAGGCGGTGACGTAACCGGCCGCGACCGTGTGCACGAACTTCACCTGCGCCACCGGGTTCAGGAACACTTCGGCGAAGCTGGTCATCTCCATGCGCATGGTTTCGGGCGAGAACACCGCGCCGATCGGATTCTGCATCCAGCCATTGGCGATCAGAATCCACAGCGCCGACAGGTTCGAGCCGATCGCCATTAAAAAGGTCACCGCCAGATGCTGGCGCTTGGTCAGCCGGTCCCAGCCCAGGAAGAACAGGCCGACGAAAGTCGATTCCAGGAAGAATGCCATCAAGCCTTCGATGGCCAGCGGGGCGCCGAACACGTCGCCGACATAGTGCGAGTAATAGGACCAGTTGGTGCCGAACTCGAACTCCATGGTCAGGCCGGTGGTGACACCGAGGGCGAAGTTGATACCGAACAACTTGCCCCAAAACTTCGTCATGTCCTTGTAGATTTCGTTCCCGGTCATGACATAGACGGTTTCCATGATGACCAGGAGCCAGGATAGGCCAAGCGTCAGCGGCACGAACAGGAAATGATAGAGTGCCGTCGCGGCGAACTGCCATCGGGACAATTCAATAAACGTTGGATCAAACATGATGGCCGCTATCCTTTCGGAGATGACGAACAGGCTGCACCGTCGGCTGGCACCGACATTGCTGCAATTGCTCTGAGTAGGCAAAGGGCGCGAGATGGCAATGGGGGAATTGCCTGAGTTGTGCTGCGCTCCGAATCATGACTCGTTGTCCAGTCACACCAACGCCTCGCAAGGGGGGACGGACAACCGATTTGCGAGCTTCGGTCAACTGCCATCCTGACGCAGCGACACGCTAGGCGCTCCCGGCGCACCGTTCGGTGACATCGTCACAGACGCACCGCGCAAGCCGCACCGACACTTCCTGAAATAACCGAGTAGGTGAACCGCGACGCGCACAAGAACGTGTGCGGGCCTGCGCGGTGCGAGGAGGAGGTCGACGTGGCGAGCAACGACAAGTCCGTTTCGCGGCGGCAACTGCTTGGCTGGGCAGCTGGTGCGATGGCGACCTCAGCGCTGGCTGACGTGGCGTTGGCGCAGCCGAAAGATACGCCGATCAACACCAAGGCGCGGATCGTGATCATCGGGGCCGGCGCTGCCGGCACCGCGATCGCGAATCGACTGGCGATGCGCCTTGCCAATGCGTCGATCATCGTGATCGATGGCCGCCGCGATCATATTTATCAGCCGGGCTTGTCGCTGGTGGCCGCCGGATTGCGGCCGGCGTCTTATGTGGTGACGCGCACGCGAGACTGGCTGTCCTCCGGCATCACCCTGATCGAGGAACCGGCGATGGCGATCGATCCGATCGCCAAAACGGTCTGGACCGCCGGCCGCACCGCCATCTCCTATGATTTTCTGATCGTCGCCTCCGGTCTGGTGCTCGATCATGACGCGATCGAAGGCTTTTCGCTCGATCTGGTCGGCAGCAACGGCATCGGTGCGCTGTATGCTGGTCCGGATTATGCAGCGCGGACCTGGGCAGCGGCGGCGCAATTTGCCGCCAAGGGCGGCGAGGGCATTTTTACCCGGCCGCCGACCGAAATGAAATGCGCCGGCGCGCCGCTCAAGCACACTTTCTTGATCGACGACATCGCCTCGCGCGGCGTCGGCTCCGGCCGCTATCGCATCACCTATGCCGCCACCGCGGACTCGCTGTTCAGCGTGCCGATCGTGTCGGAGAAAGTGCGGATGCTGTTCGATCAGCGCGGCATCAAGACCGCCTACAGCCATGTGCTGAAATCGATCGACCCCGGCCGGCGCATCGCCACCTTCGCGACGCCGAGCGGGTTGCAGGAACGGCCTTACGACTATCTGCACGTCATCCCACCGCAGCGTGCGCCCGCGCTGATCCGGCAGGCGGGGCTGTCCTGGGAGAATAAATGGAGCGATCAAGGCTGGGTCGAGGTCGATCAGGCCACGCTGCGCCATCGCCGCTTCCGTGACGTGTTCGCGATTGGCGACGTCGCCGGCGTGCCGAAGGGCAAGACCGCCGCTTCAGTGAAATGGCAGGTGCCGGTGGTGGAGGACCATCTGATCGCCGACATTCAGGGACGTGAGAGCGAGTTGGCTTATGACGGCTACACGTCGTGCCCGCTGATGACCCGCGTCGGCCGCGCTATGCTGGTGGAATTCGATTACCAGAACAATCTGGCGCCGTCGTTTCCGGGCGTGATCGCGCCGCTCGAGGAACTGTGGATCAGTTGGCTGATGAAGGAGGTGGCGTTGCGCGCTACCTACTATGCCATGTTGCGCGGCAAGGCGTGAGGAGGTTGCGATGAAGCAGTTGAGTTTCGAGACGCTGATCGCGGTGTTTGAAGAACTGTATGGCGCGACCTTGTTCTGGACGCTGGTGGCGGTGGCCGCGATCATCACCCTCGGTTATCTCTACGTGCTGGTGCGCGACCGGGCGATGTCGATGCGGCGCTTTCTGTGGGCGCAGCTGTCGATGCCGTTCGGTGCGGTCGCCGCGGTATTGTTCGTCCAGCAGATGACCCATTCCGACTTTCGCGATCTCGGCGGCCCTATCGATTGGCTGGTGATTCTCGGCGTGGCGCTGCTCGGCGCCGGCGGCACGGCAATTCTGGTCTATACGTTACAGTCATTGGCGCGTACCAGTCCGATCGTGATCCGACGTCGCAATAGCCTGTAAGCGCGCTTGCAGGCGGCGCCGGCGGATCGCCAGGCGAAGCGGACGGCGCCCGCGTCGTTCGTGGATTTCAACAAGAAGTGGAAAAAATGGAAGCGTTTCAAGATCACTACGACGATGCCGTTGCGCATTGCTATGGTTGCGGCCGCAACAATGAGCATGGTCACCAGATCAAGACCTGCTGGGAGGGCGAGGAGACCGTGACGCGATTCACGCCGGAGCCGTATCACACCGCCATTCCCGGCTTTGTCTATGGCGGGCTGATTGCTTCGCTGGTTGATTGCCACAGCACCGGCAGCGCCGCCGCCGCGATGTACCGGCAGCAGAACCGTGAGCTCGGCAGCCAGCCGCCGATGCGCTTCGTCACCGGATCGCTGCATGTCGATTATCTGAAGCCGACCCCGCTCGACGGTGCGCTCGAACTGCGCGGCCGCATCGTGGAGATCAAGGGCCGCAAGGTGGTGGTCGAGACCGATGTGATCGCCTGCGGCGAAGTCACCGCGCGCGGCCGGGTGGTGGCGGTGCAGATGCCGGCTGATTTTGGCGGCGCCAAAGCGGCGTAAGCGCGCCGCGCTAACAGCGGAAAGAGAGTTTTTTCTGTTCAGCCACCGGACGAGGCCCCGTTACCACGGAAGGTTGTAGACCGGCTCCATTGCTGATCAGTCAGCGGGCGGCGATACCTTGTGTATCGCCGCCCGCTGTGTTTTAAGCAGCGATCATCGGTGCCTCCGATTTGGAGGTGAAACGGGAACGCGGTCCGGGCTAGCCCCATGCCGCGGCTGCCCTCGCAACTGTAGGCGGATCACGACGTCCTCGATGCCACTAGCCGACCGGCTGGGAAGGCGGACGCCGCAATATCCGCGAGCCAGGAGACCGGCCGGTGATGTGCAACCAACACGTCCGGCGAAGGGCCGGCGGAGGGTATTGCCTTGAAGTTGTGGTGGACGCCGCGCAGCGGTGGAAGTCGGCATGCGCGCCGCTGATCGGACGCTGCTCGCCACCTTGCTGGTGGTCGGCGTGGTGCTGCTGTTCCTGGTGTCGCTCAGCATCGGGCCGGTGCAGCTGTCGCTCGGCACGGTGATCGAGGCGCTGCTGGGCGGCGGCACCGACGTGCAGCGCACCATCGTGCAGGAAATCCGGCTGCCCCGCGCGATTCTGGCCGTGTCCATCGGCGCCATGCATGGCCTGGCCGGCGCGGCGCTGCAGGGCCTGCTCCGCAATCCTTTGGCGGCACCCTCGCTGTTTGGCGCGCCGCAAGCTGCCGCGTTCGGCGCGGTGCTGGTGATCGCGATCGGCGTCGCCGATACGCTGTCTTATGCGCTGCCGCTTGCCGCGATCGCGATGGCGTTCGTCTCGGTGTTCGTGCTGCTGGCGGTCGCAGGGCGCAACGCCAATCTGCTGCTGCTGATTTTGGCTGGGCTCGCGCTGTCGAGCCTCGCGGGCGCAGCGACTTCGCTCGCGCTCAATCTCGCGCCCAATCCGTTCGCCTCGCTGGAAATCTCGTTCTGGCTGCTCGGCTCGCTGGAGGACCGCAGTTTTCATCACGTCACGCTGGCGCTGCCATTCATGGCGGTCGGTGCCGCGCTGCTGCTGATGCGCGGCGAGGCTTTTCGGGTGCTGAGCCTCGGCGAAGAAGCGGCGCAAAGCCTCGGCGTCGATGTCGGCCATCTGCGGCTGCAGGTGATTTTGGGCGTGGCGCTCGGCGTTGGCGCGGCGGTTGCGGTGTCGGGCACCATCGGTTTCATCGGCCTGATCGTGCCGCATCTGATGCGGCCGCTGGTCGGCTACGATCCGGGCCGGCTGCTGCTGCCGAGCGCGCTGGCCGGCGGCGCGCTGCTGCTCGCCGCTGACATCGCGGTGCGGCTCATTCCATCGACCACAGGCATCAAGGTCGGCGTGCTGACCGCGCTGATCGGCGTGCCGTTCTTCCTTTATCTCGTGGTGCGCCAGCGGCGCTCGCTGACCGGGAGCGTGGCATGAGCGAAGCCGATTACTTCGTGGTCGATGGTCTGTGCGTCAGTCTGGGCGGCAAGCTGCGCGTCAAGGATGTGTCGTTCGGCCTGCCGCGCGGCTGCCTGACCGCGTTGGTCGGGCCGAGCGGCGCCGGCAAGACCACGCTGCTGCGCGCGCTGGCCGGGCTCATTCCCAGCGAAGGCCGCATCACGGCGGGCGGCGAAGAGGTCAGCAAGATTCCGGTGCGGCAGCGCGCCCGCCGGCTCAGCTATGTGCCGCAAGGCGAGGCGGTGCATTGGCCGTTGCCGGTGCGCGATGTGGTGGCGCTCGGCCGCTATCCGCATGGCGCGCCCGATCCGCAGCGGCTCGGCGTCACCGACGCCGACGCCGTGGCGCGCGCGCTGCATGAAGTCGATCTGATGCCGCTGCAGGACCGCCGCGTCACCGAATTGTCCGGCGGCGAACGCCGGCGCGTCGCGATCGCGCGCGCACTGGCGACCGAGGCGCCGATCCTGCTCGCCGACGAGCCGATCGCCTCGCTCGATCCCTATTTCCAGCTCGCGGTGATGGCGCTGTTGCAGCGCCAGGCGCGCGCCGGCGCGCTGGTGCTGGTCATCACCCATGACATCGGCCTTGCGGCGCGCTTTGCCGATTGCATCCTGATGCTAAGCGAAGGGCGGCTTGTGGCGTGCGGACCGCCGAGCGCGGTGCTGGCGCCGCCGCGGCTGGCGGATGTGTTTTCGATCGATGCCTATCGCAGCAGCCACGATGCCCAGCCGGTGCTGGTGCCTTGGGCGATGCGCTGATGCCAGCTGCGCTCAAGCAGGGGGCGCTCAAGAAGGGTGCACTCAGGTGGTGTGCGGCCTGGCTGCTGATCGTCGGATCGCTGGTTCTCGCGGCTGATGCGCGTGCCGGTGCGGCGCGGATCGCCTCGATCAATATGTGTTCCGATCAGCTGCTGATGGCGCTCGCCGATCCCGAGCAGATCGTCGGGCTAGGGCCCTACGCCCGCGACCCGCATCTGTCGTTCATGGCGCGCGAGGCGCAGCGCTTTCCGCGATTGTCGGGCGAAGCCGAAGACGTGCTGGTGCTGCAGCCCGACGTGGTGCTGGCCGGCCGCTATGGCAAGCGCGCCACCCGTGAATTGCTGCGTGCCAAGGGCATCAAGCTCGCCGAGTTCGACGTGCCGCGCAGCATCGATGACGTCAAGGCGCAGATCAAACAGCTCGGCGAACTGGTCGGACATCCCGACCGCGCCAGCGCCCTCAATGCCAGAATCGATGAAGCGGCGGACCGCACAAGGCAGGCGGCCGCGCGTTGGCAGGGCCGGGTGCTGCCCTTGTCGCGCCGCGGCTGGATCGCCGGCAGCGACAGTCTGATCAGCTCGCTGCTGTCGACCGCCGGATTGGTCAATGCGGCCGCCGAGTTGGGCTTGCGCCGGGGAGGCTTTGCGTCGCTGGAAACCATCGTCGCGGCGCGGCCCGATCTGTTGCTGATGACCGACGATGTGCCGACCGCTGAGGATCAGGGCAAGGCGCTGTTGCTGCATCCGGCGATCCAGAACAGCTATCCGCCAAGCCGCCGCTTGGTGATTGCCGAGCAATTGACGATTTGCGGCGGCCCGATGCTGCCGCAGGCGCTTGATCGGCTCACCGCGGCGATCGAACGGATCGAGCGCTGACGGAGAGCGGCTGCGGCCGCTGTGCTGTGCAGCTGTGCCTCAGTCCGTCGGCACTTCCTTGACGCGGTTCGGGTCCTGTTCGCGGCCGTCCCAGATCTTCGGCTTCTCCAGCCATTTCTGGATGAAATTCCAGGAGCGCCGATAGCCGTTATGCGGCAGCGTGCAGGCGCTGCAATCCTTGCGCTTCATGCCGTTGCGATCGACGATCACGCTGTAGGCGCCGGGGCACTCATAGGCGCTGAGCGGGCAGTAGCAGAACAGGCAGTTGAATTCGTGCTCGACGCCGGGATGACATGGATAAAACGGGCAGGCGTTGTTGGTAAAACCTTTGAACGCCTCGTTATTGGTGCTGTCTTTCGGTTCCATGCGGTTTCCATTGCGGGCCACAAAGGCCATGGAGTGGAGCGTTGGGCGAGCTTTTAGGCGAGCTGCCGCGGTTCGGCGATAGTTCCTTGGTGATAGCCGCCGTCAGCGGCCGAAGGGTTTAACCGCGGATCGGCGCAGCCGATCGCACGGAATTCCTGAATGTGATGGTCGGTGACGCCAAGCGCCGATAGCTCGGTGCGCAGCCGCTGCACGGCGTCGTCGTCGAGCAGCTTTGGATGCACCGTGGTACGGAGCTGATAGGCGACGCCGGAGGCCAGCACATGATCGAGGCTGTGCCGCGCACGCTCGCCGCTGCCGGGCACGCCGGTGATGCGGTCGTACTCGGCAAATGGCGCTTTGACATCAAAGCCGATCCAGTCGAGCTGCGGCAACAGCTTGGCGAGCCGCTCCGGATAGGGCCCTGCGCTATGCAGGCCGATCCGGAAACCGAGCGCGCGCAATTCGGCAATGGCCTGCGGCAATGCCGTTTGCAGCGTCGGTTCGCCGCCCGACAGCACCACGCCATCGAGCAGGCCGCGCCGGCTTGTCAGGAATGACAGCACGTCGCTCCAGGCCAACGGTTCGTTGCTGGTGGTCGGCAGCAGATGTGGGTTGTGGCAATAGCCACAACGCCACGGGCAGCCCTGGCAAAACACCGTGGCCACCAGCTCGCCCGGCCAGTCGCAACTCGACAGCCGGGCGATGCCGCCGATCCGCAGCTCAGTCGAGCTTGGCACGGGCTTCGCAGAAGTATTTGCGCTCATTGAATTCGCCAATCTTGCCGCGGTTGAACGAAGCGACCGGGCGGTGATAGCCCATCACGCGAGTCCAGATTTCGCAGGGCTGACGCTCGGCGTCGGTAAGCGTGATGGTCTCGATGGCGTCGCTAGCAATGGTGACGTGCGCGTTCATTGAAGTGGTCTCCTTGGGTTAGTGAGCAGCGGCAAGGCGCTTGGCAGCGAGCCGTTCGGCATCGCATTTCGGGCAGAACTGATGTTCACCGGCGAGATAGCCGTGGGTCGGGCAGATCGAGAAAGTCGGCGTCACGGTGACGTAGGGCAGCCGGAAATTCTCCAGCGCGCGCCGCACCAGCTTCTTGCAGGCGGTGCCGGATGACAGCCGCGAGCCCATATAGAGATGCAGCACGGTGCCGCCGGTGTATTTGCGCTGCAGTTCTTCCTGGCGCTCCAGCGCTTCGAACGGATCGTCGGTGATGCCGGCCGGCAGCTGGCTGGAATTGGTGTAGTAGGGGTGATCGTTGCTGCCGGCCTGCAGAATGTCGGGATAGCGTTTGCGATCTTCCTTGGCGAACCGATAGGTGGTGCCTTCGGCCGGCGTGGCTTCCAGATTGTACAGATTGCCGGTCTGCTCCTGGAACGACGTGATCCGGGCGCGCACGTGGTCGAGCAGCCGCACCGCGAAAGCGTGGCCCCACGGCGTGGTGATATCCTCGGCGTCCTCGGTAAAATTGCGGATCATCTCGTTGATGCCGTTGACGCCGAGCGTCGAGAAGTGATTGCGCAGCGTGCCGAGATAGCGCTTGCTGTACGGGAACAGGCCGCCATCCATGTAGCGCTGCACCACCTTGCGCTTGATCTCGAGGCTGGTGCGGCCGATCTCGAGCAGGCCGTCGAGCGCATTCAGCATCGCTTGTTCGTCGCCGCGATGCAGATAGCCGAGCCGCGCGCAATTGATGGTGACCACGCCGATCGATCCGGTCTGCTCGGCGCTGCCGAACAGGCCGTTGCCGCGCTTCAGCAGCTCAGTCAGATCGAGTTGCAGACGGCAGCACATCGAACGGATCATGTGCGGCTTCAGCTCGGAATTGATGAAGTTCTGGAAGTAGGGCAGGCCGTATTTCGCCGTCATCTCGAACAGCAGTTCGGCGTTCTCACTCTCCCAGGGAAAATCCGGCGTGATGTTGTAGGTCGGGATCGGGAAGGTGAACACCCGGCCCTTGGCATCGCCGCGCGTCATCACTTCCATATAGGCGCGGTTGATCATGTCCATTTCGGCCTGCAGCTCGCCATAGGTGAACGGCATGTCGTCGCCGCCGATCACTGGCACCTCGTCGCGCAGGTCCTCTGGGCAGGTCCAATCGAAGGTCAGGTTGGTGAACGGCGTCTGCGTGCCCCAGCGCGAGGGGACGTTGAGGTTGTACACCAGCTCCTGAATCGCCTGCAGCACGTCGGTGTAGCTGAGCTGATCCTTGCGGATGAACGGCGCGAGATAGGTGTCGAACGAGCTGAACGCCTGCGCGCCGGCCCATTCGTTCTGCAGCGTGCCGAGGAAATTGACGATCTGGCCGACCGCGCTCGACAGATGCTTTGGCGGACCGGCTTCGACCTTGCCGGGCACGCCGTTTAGCCCCTCGGTCAATAGCGTGCGCAGCGACCAGCCGGCGCAATAGCCCGACAGCATATCGAGATCGTGAATGTGCAGATCGCCGCTGCGATGCGCCGCGCCGACCTCGGGCGGATAGACATGGGACAGCCAGTAATTGGCGACCACCTTGCCGGACAGATTGAGGATCAACCCGCCGAGCGAATAGCCCTGGTTGGCGTTGGCGTTGACGCGCCAATCGGTGCGCTCGAGATATTCGTTGATCGAGGCCACCACATCGACCGCGGTCTTGCGGTCACGGCGGGCCTGCTCGCGCTTCTCGCGGTAGACGATGTAGGCGCGCGCGGTGACCAGGTGATTGCCCGAGATCAGCACCTGTTCGACGATGTCCTGGATCTGTTCGATCTGCGGCATGGCCTCGCCGAAGCGATGCATGATCACCTTGACGGCCTGGTGGGTGAGGCGGGCCGCCTCGTGTTCGTTGTATTCGCCAGTGGCGCGCCCGGCGCGGACAATGGCGGCTTTGATTTTGTCGCAGTCGAACGGCACCGGCACGCCGCTGCGCTTGACGATCAGCCGCGGCAGGCTCGGTAGGGTAGAAAGGGACATCGGCACCCCGCAATGTTGCGGGCGAGAGCCAAGCAGGTGCGTGCCGGGAATCGAGTGGCGTAAGCCAATCGCAGCAAGCGACCCACCGGGACACCCCGCCCAGGGACGTTTGGTTGTCGCGGCAGGTCTCCTGGCTCACGGGTCAATGCTGCCGTCGGCCTTCCCGGGATCGCTCCCAGTGGCGCTCAATGACGTCAGCTCGCCGCTTACAGTTGCGGGGGCAGCTCCGGCCTTGGCATCAGCCGCACCGGATTCCCTCTTAGCTCTCGATCTAGAGATTCGAGAGACCACGACAGCTACATTTAGTGGGTGCGATCGCCGCGTGAGTCAAGCGGTATGCTGAGGCCGGAGGATAACGGCCGCGTCATCAGCCGCTGGTCGGCTCTTGCGCCCTGCCTCCCGCCGTGCTGTGGTGCCGCCGTCTTCGGTGCCTTTCGCAAGAAAGGTGAAACGGGAACGCAGTGTGGCGTCATCGCCAAAGCTGCGGCTGCCCCCGCAACTGTAGGCGGATTTCGCGATCAACGCGCCACTGAGGTGAGCTTGGCTTGCTCGGGAAGGCGATCGCGACCATGTCCGCGAGCCAGGAGACCGGCCGGAGACTGTTGCAATGCCATTCGACGGTGGGTCGAAGAAGGACGGTCGCATGACAGATCTTCCCCGAGCTTAGCGCTGGCCGCGAACCGCGGCCGAGCCTGATTCCATCTGCTCCGCAGTCGCTGCCGTGATCGGTAGCGCGTCGCTACGCGGCGACCTGTGGCGCCCAAACCCTCACATCCTCTCGTGTGGTGCCATGCCCAGCCTGTCCTACGATCTCCTTCTCCAATCCATCACCCCCGTTGATCGTTCGCGCGAAGCGGCGCTGCGCAGCCGGGTCGATGGCAAGGCCAAGCCGGTTGGCTCGCTCGGCCGGCTGGAAGACTTGGCCGTACAGCTTGGGTTGATCTGGCAGCCGGCGCCGCCGCGCACCGGGCGCGCCGCGGTGTTCATGTTCGCCGGCGATCACGGCATCGCCGCCGAAAACGTCTCGCCGTTTCCGGCGAGCGTGACCGCGCTGATGGTCGCCGCCTGCCTGAACGGCACGGCGGGCATCAATCTGCTGGCGCAAGCGGCCGGCGCTGAGGTGGTGGTGGTCGATGCCGGCGTCAATGGCGATCTGCCGCCGCATCCGGAGCTGATCAATTGCAAGATCAGGCATGGCAGCCGCAATTCCGTGGTCGAGCCGGCGCTGACGCTGGCCGAAGCGCGCCAAGCCATCACCGTGGCCGCCGAGATGGTGCGGCGCGCGATCGACGATGGGCTCGATATCGTTGCGATCGGCGAGGTCGGCATCAGCAACACCACGGCGGCGGCGCTGCTGGCGCATCGTCTCGGCCCCGCGCCGCTCGCCGATTGCGTTGGGCCGGGGACCGGCCTTGATGCCGCGGGCGTGGCGCATAAGCTCGCGGTCGCTGGCCGCGCCGCGGCGCGCAGCGCTGCCACCGCGCCGCTCGACGTGCTCGCCGAATTCGGCGGCTATGAAATCGCGATGATGTGCGGCGCGATCCTCGGCGCGGCCTCAAAACGCCGGCCGGTGATGATCGACGGTTTCATCGCCGGCTCGGCCGCGCTGGTGGCGATCCGGCTCGTGCCCGCCGTGCGCGATTACTGCGTGTTCTCGCATCGCTCGGCCGAGCGCGGCCATGGCCAGATGCTGCGCTCGCTTGATGCCGAGCCTTATCTCGATCTCGGGCTGCGGCTCGGCGAGGGCACCGGCGCGGTGCTCGCGGTGCCGCTGGTGCGCGCCGCGGCCGGCATCCTGAACGGCATGGCTGACCTTGCCGACGTGCTGACCGCCAGCGAAGCGGCGTCGTGATGGCGACCTCGCGACCGTTCTTCCAGGCCGTGCAGATCATGACCATCGTGCCGACCCCCGCGGCGACGCGGATCGACGGCGATTGGCTGCAATCGGCAAAATACTTTCCGCTGGTCGGCGCGCTGATCGGCACCGCCTGCGCTGGCGCGCTGCTGATCGCCGATCTGTTCTGGTCCGGCGCGGTGCCGGCGATCATTGCGGTCGGGGTTGGCGTGGCGCTGACTGGCGGCATTCACGAGGACGGCGTCTCTGACACCGCCGACGGGCTTTTTGGTGGCCGCAGCCGCGAACAGCGGCTGACCATCATCAAGGACAGCCGGATCGGCACCTATGGCGCGCTGGCGCTGGCATTCTCGCTGGCGCTGCGCATCGCGCTGCTTGCCAGCCTGCCGGTGCCGATTGCCGCCGCCGCGCTGGTGGCGGCGCATAGTATCGGCCGCGCCGGCGTCACGGCGGGCATGACGCTGCTGCCCTATGGCGGCAATCTAGACACCGCCAAACTCGATTATCCGCAGCAGCGGTTGTCGATGGCTGGCGTCGTGATCACGCTCGCCTTCACCATGCTCGGTTTTGGCGCGCTGCTTGCCTTGGCGCCGTGGTCCGCGCTGCTTGGCGCCGTGTTCGCGGTGCTGCTGGCGACACTGCCGATCCTGGCGGCGCAGAAGCTGCTCGGCGGTTACACCGGCGACATTTTGGGCGCGACCGAGCAAATGGCGGAAATCGGCCTGCTGCTCGGTGTCGCCGCCCTGATTTGACGCATCCTCATTCCTGACAATCCATCATCCCATCTGACCCCGAGTTGTTTCATGACGACGACCCCTGACGTCTCCGAACTGATTTCCCGCATCCAATTCACGCCGCGCACCGAGAGCGGGCCGCGCCGCGCCCGATCGCTGATGATCCAGGGCACCAGTTCGGATGTCGGCAAGAGCATGGTGGTCGCCGGCCTGTGCCGCGCCTACACCCGGCGCGGGCTGGTGGTGCGGCCGTTCAAGGCGCAGAACATGAGCAACAACGCCGCGGTCGCCAGCGACTCCGATCTGCCGCCCGGGCCGGACGGTGAGCGGCCGCGCGGCGAGATCGGCCGCGCCCAGGCGATGCAGGCGCGCGCCTGCAAAGCGGCGCCGTCGATTCACATGAACCCGGTGCTGCTCAAGCCGCAGACCGATATCGGCTCGCAGGTGGTGCTGCGCGGCCGCGTGCTCGGCAATTGCCCGGCACGCATCTATCATCACATGCGCCAGCGGCTGATCCCGGCGGTGGTCGACAGTTTTGAGCGCATGGCGGCGGAGGCCGATCTGATGCTGGTGGAGGGCGCCGGCAGCGGCGCCGAGGTCTATCTGCGCTCCTCCGACATCACCAATATGCGCTTTGCGGAAGCCGCCGATCTGCCGGTGGTGTTTTTGTCCGACATCGACCGCGGCGGCACCATGGCGGCACTGGTCGGCAGCTATGTGCTGCTCAATGAGGGCGATCGCGCCCGCGTGGTCGGCTATCTGATCAACAAATTCCGCGGCGATTTCTCGCTGTTCGAGCCGGGCTGCCGCACCATCACCGAACAGACCGGCTGGCCGTTCCTCGGCGTGCTGCGCTGGTTTCCCGGCGCGGACCGGCTGCCGGCGGAAGATTCGCTGGCGCTGGAGCGCGCGGCGGCGGCAAGCCGTGGCCGCATCAAGATCGCGGTGCCGCGGCTCGCGCGCGTTGCCAATTTCGACGATCTCGATCCCTTGGTGGCCGAGCCCGATATCGACCTGCAATGGATTCAGCCGGGCTCGCCGATCCCCGCCAATATCGACGTGATCGTGCTGCCGGGATCGAAGACCACGCGCAGCGAACTCGATCTGATGCGCCGCGAAGGCTGGGACATCGACATTCTTGCCCATGTGCGCCGCGGCGGCCGGGTGGTCGGCCTGTGCGCCGGCTTCCAGATGCTGGGCCGCGTGGTGCGCGATCCGATGGGCATCGAAGGTGCGCCGGGCGAAACCCAGGGGCTTGGGCTGCTCGATCTCGAAACCGAGATTTCGGGTGATAAGCGTCTGGTCGACGTCGATGCCTTCGATCAACGCAGCGGCTGCCGGGTGCGCGGCTATGAAATGCATATGGGCCGTACCACCGGCGCCGGCCTGGAAAAGCCGTGGCTGCTGCTCGATGACGGTAGCGGCAAGCTTCAGCCGGAAGGCGCGGTCTCGGCCAATGGCCGGGTGATGGGCGGCTATCTGCACGGCATCTTTGGCGGCGATCAATTCCGCTCGGCATGGCTGAAGCAGATCGGCGCGGAAGCGGCTGGGCTGGCGTTCGAGCAGCGTGTCGAAGAGGCGCTGGAAGCGCTCGCCGATCATTGCGAGCAGAATCTCGATCTCGATGCGCTGCTGAAACTGGCGCGCTAACGCATCGCCGACAACAGATGCGCCGGCGTCAGGCGACGCCGGCGAGTTCGGGCAGCACGAACGGCCGCCCAGTGCCATCGAGCTGAATGGCGAGCTCGACGTCGAACACCCGGTCGATCACCGCATTCTGCATCACCTGCATCGGCGCGCCATCGGCGGCGATTGTGCCGCCATGCAGCACGATGATGCGATCGGCAAAGCGCACCGCCAGATTAAGATCGTGCAGAATCGCGATCACCGTGGTGCCGTTGCGGGCGCAGCGCCGTGCGGTGTTGGCGAGATCGAGCTGATGGCGGATGTCGAGGCTGGAAGTCGGTTCGTCGAGCAGCAGGATGCCGGGACCATGGCCGGCTTCGCTGCCCCACAACTGCACCAGGATGCGGGCGAAATGCGCGCGCTGCTGCTCGCCGCCCGACAGCGTGGTGATGGTGCGGCTGCGGAACTCCTGAAGGCCGACTTCGCGCAGCGCCGCCTCGACGAAGGGTGCGGCGCGGGCGCGCTCAAACTCGCCGGCGCCCATCCACACCACTTCCTCGACCGTGAACGGAAAGCTGACATTGACGTGCTGCGCCAGCATGGCGCGGCGCAGCGCCAATTCGCGCGCGGGGTAGCCTGACAAATCCTTGCCGCGCAGCTGAACCGCGCCGCTGCTCGGGCGCAGATCGCCGGACAACAGCCGCAGCAGCGTCGATTTGCCGGCGCCGTTCGGGCCGACGATCGCGATCAGTTCGCCGGCGTCGATCGACAGATCGACGCGATCGAGCAGCGTCTTGCCGGCAATGGCAAATGACGCCGCATTGGTGCGCAGCACTTCGCTCATAGCCCCACCAGCTTGCGCTGCCGCAACAGCAGTCCGAGGAAGAACGGCGCGCCAATCGCGGCGGTGAGAATGCCGATCGGCATTTCCGCTGGCGCCACCATGGTGCGCGCCAGCGTATCAGCCGCGACCAGCATCACCGCGCCGAGCAGCGCGGAGGCTGGCAGCAGCAGCCGATGCGAGGGCCCGATCAACAGCCGCAGCAGATGCGGCACCACGATGCCGACAAAGCCGATCACGCCGCACACCGACACCGCGACGCCGGTCATCGCCGACACCATCAGGATCGACAGCATTTTCAAGCGTTCGACATCGACGCCGCTGTGGAACGCTTCGGCTTCGCCCAGCACCAAAAGGTCGAGCTGGCGGCCCAGCCGCACGAGCAACAGCAGCGAGACCGCCAGCACGCTCGCGGTGGTGAACGCTTTGCTCCAGGTCGCGCCGCTCAGTGAACCCATCATCCAAAAGGTGATGTCGCGCAGTTGCCGGTCATCGGCGACGAACACCAGCACGCCGATGCCGGCATTGGCGATCGCGGCAATGGCGATGCCGGCGAGCAGGAACAGCGCGATCGAGGTGCGGCCTTCGCGGCTGGCGATGCGATACAGCAGTACAGTAGTGGTAAGCGAGCCGACAAACGCCGCGATTGGCAGAATCTGGTCCTGCATGAAGTGCAGGCTGGCGCCTAGCGACAGATCGATCAGCACAATCGAGGCGGCTGCCGCCAGCGCGCCGCCGCTGGCGACGCCGACCAGCGCCGGATCGGCCAGCGGATTGCGAAACAGCCCCTGCATCAAGGCGCCGGCGGTGGCGAGCAGGCTGCCGACGATCGCCGCGATCAGCACGCGCGGCAGCCGAATGGTCCACAGCACCAGCTGATCGCGGGCGAGCTGCGGATCGAGCATGGCATCGCCGCGCGCGAGCAGCGCAGCCGGCAGCCGATCGAGCGGAATGCCGGCGGCGCCGACTGTCAGCGCCGCGGCCGCAACCACGACCAGCAGCAGCGCCAAGGTCGCTAGCACCAGGCCTGCGCGCGGCCGCAGCGATCGGCCGACGGTGCTACTGCTGCGACGATGGCCGAGGTCGATCGCGGTCATGGCCGGCACTCTTGTTCGGCGCGCAGCGCGTGCGATGGCACCGATGGCGCCGCGAGCTGCGGATAGAGCTTGGTGGCGACCTCGCGCGCGGCGGTCGGCGTGCGCGGACCAAAGCCGAGCAGATAGAGGCCATCCATCGAGATGAACGCCTTGTTGGCGCCGGCGGGGGTGAGGGCGAAAGCGGGGTGCGCGAAGAACGCGGCTGACTCGAACGAATCCTTGTCGCGCTTGATGGTCAGCACCACGTCCGGCTTGGCGGCGACGATCGCTTCATTGTTGATGGTCTTGTAGCCATCATAGTCGGTGATAGCGTTGACGCCGCCCGACAGCGCGATGATTTCATTGGCGGCGGTGTTGTTGCCGGCCGCCATTGCCTGGCCGTTGACCAGCGACATCACGAACATCACCCGCACCGGCTTGGTCACCTTGCTACGCAGCTGGCGCAGATAGTCGAAATCCTGCGCGACCGCGCGCGCCAGGCAGGACGCGGCCGGCTCGGCGTCCATGGCGCGGCCGATCAAGGCGATCTTGTCCAAAAGGCCTTTTTCAGAGAAATCCTCTGGAACCTGCAGCAGCGGGATTTGCGCCGCTTCAAACGCTTGCACGGCCTGCTTCGGCCCGGCGCTATCCATCGCCACGATCAGGGTTGGACGTAATCCAATGACGCCCTCGGCAGAGAGTTGGCGGAGATAGCCGACATTGGCTTTGCCTTTGACGGCGTCCGGCGGAAAGGTGCTGGTCGAATCGATGCCGACCAATTTCGAGCCAACGCCGAGCGCGACCATGATTTCGGTGATTGCGCCGCCGATCGACACGGTGCGCGAACTATCAGTGATGGTCAGCGTGCGGCCATGTGCGCCTTGGACGGTGATGTCGCGTGCGACGCTTGGCGCGCTGGCGATCACGCACAACAGCGCGGCGGCGAGCGCGGCGTTGGTTTTCGAACAATGCTTCATCAGTGCGCGCATCCAATTGCAACGGCGATCATTTGGTCAGGATCAGCTTGTTCTGCGATGTCAGGCGCAGCCGGTAGCGGTCGCCGCCATGGGCGATAACAAGTTCCCGGTCGCTGCAGAACAGGTCGCGGCTATTGATTTCGTTGCCGGTCACCGCAACGCTGCGGGTGACGCGGGAGCTGGAGGAGGCCGCCGAGTTAGTTGTCAGCGGCGGATTGTCGGAAGATGCAGTCATGCGCCTGTCATTGTCAGTGAAACGAACTCGTTCCTTTATAGGCCGTGATCCGGGAATGTATCTTATAATCACTATAAAGAGCGACTGTTGAACTTGAGACGTTCGAAACTGCGGCGTAAGTCTCGTTGTGACGCAACGCCTTGGTCGTGGTGCGTCTTCAGCCAGCTAGCTTCCTGCCTTCGGCAGCGCCCGCCAGCCTTTCAAACGAATTGATGCAATCGGGCGTGATGACAGATCGGCCTGTCGGATCCGCGCGTCTGTAAGGCAGGCGGCGGAGACGATCGGGCGTGCTCATCACTTCGCAAGGGGGCGTGAGTGCGGATGAGTGACGCGAGCGGTGTCAGTAGCGCGGCTGCACAGGCAAAGCCGAAATTTCATCACCATCCCGGCAGCATGGAGCCGCCGCGGATCGCCGATTATTTGGTTCGGGTCGGCTGTGATCCGTTGACGGAAGCCTTTGCCAAGCGATCGTTCTCGCCGCCGTGGCGCGGCAGTCGCCCGGTCGAAGCGGATGATGTCGATGCAGTGTTGCATGAAATCTATGCGACACCGCGCGAACAGGCCGCGGTCGCCTATCTGCACGTGCCGTATTGTCAGAACCACTGCCTGTTCTGCGGCTTCTTCCAAAATGTCTGGCGGCCGGAGGTGGCGGCGGACTATGTGGATGATGTCATCGCCGAGCTTGCCAGCAAGGCTGACACGGCGTTGGTCGCGTCGGCGCCGATCGATGCGGTCTATATCGGCGGCGGCACGCCGTCGGCGCTGCCGGAAGATCAGATGGCGCGGCTGGTGCGGGCGCTGCACGATTATCTGCCGCTCGCGCCAGATTGCGAAATCACCATGGAGGGTCGTTCCTTCGGATTTGCGCCCTCCAAAGCCATCGCGGTTGCCGATGCCGGCGTCACGCGGCTGTCGATCGGCGTGCAGAGCTTTGCCAGCGAAGTGCGTCGGCGGCTCGGCCGCAAGCTGAACGGCGACGACGTCAAGGCGTTCTTGGCTGAGCTGGTGGCACTCGATCGCACCGTGGTGGTGTGCGATCTGATGTATGGCCTGCCGGGGCAGAGCGCCGAAGATTGGCGGCGCGATATCGAGACCGTCAATGACATCGGGCTCGATGGCGTCACGCTCTATGCGCTCAACGTGTTCCCGGGCGGTCCGCTGTCGCGCGCGATCGCCAGCGGCAAGCTGCCGGCCCAGGCCGGCATCGCGGTGCAGGCGCGCGCTTATGCCGACGCGGTCGATCGGCTGGAAGCCTATGGCTGGCTGCAAGTCTCGCAGTCGCACATGGTGAAGTCACAGCGCGAGCGCAATCGCTACAATTCCTCAATCAAGCGCGGTGCGCCCTGCCTGCCGTTTGGGCCGGGAGCTGGCGGTCAGGCTCATGGCTATCGCTGGCGCAACGTCATCAATGTCGCTGAGCGCCGGCAGATGCTGGCCGAGCACCGTGCGCCGGTCGAGGGCTTGGCGCTGGTGCCAACGCATCACGGCGCGCATGCCGCCATCGCCGCCGGGCTCGAGGCCGGGCAGCTCGATCTCGCCGCGGTCGAAGCGCTGCGTCCCGGGTTCCGCGCCGCCGTGGCGCCGCTGCTTGCCAATTGGACTGAAGCGGGGCTTGGCGAACTCAATCACAACAGTTTCGTGCCGAGCCGGGCAGGGGCGTTCTGGATCGGCAATCTCACCAGCGGCCTGTCGGCGGGGCTGGACAGTTCGCCGCCGGTGATTACCCCTCGCGGTTGTCCGTGATCGCTCGCTTTATCGATCGAATTGGAGTTGTTTACCCAGCATGAAGGTTCTGATTTTTGGCGCGACCGGCCGCACCGGTCAGCATCTGACCACAATGGCCGCCGCGCGTGGCCTGCAGGTTTTGGCCGCAGGGCGCGATCAAGCCCGGCTGCAGGCGCTGCAGGGCGTCGCTGATGCCGTGGCGCTTGATTTGTTCGATGACCAACAGGTGGTGAGCACGGTGCGCGCGCTGGTGCCGGATGTGATCATTTCCACGGTCGGCGCGGGACCCAGCGAACGGCGCATGGTCGATGAGGACGGTAACAACGCGATCAGCAATGCCGCGGCGGCCTGCGGCGTGCGCCGGGTGCTGCAAGTGTCGTCGCTGGCGTGCGGCGATAGCCGGGCCTATGCGTCGGAGCGCATCATCGCCGCGATCGGCCCAGTGCTGGAGGCCAAGACCCGCGCCGAAGATCATTTGCGTGCGCTCGATCTTGATTGGACCATCATCCGGCCGGGCGGCCTGACCGAGGGCGAACCGACCGGCAATGGCGCGCTCTATGAGGACCCGCGCGTCCATGGCCGGATCAACCGCGCCGATCTGGCCGAGATGGTGTTGAAGTGTCTGGACGCGCCCGGTTCCATCAAGCGCGTGCTCGCCACCGTCGATCGCACGACGCTGCCGCTGGAACCCGCCGATCTGCGCGAGTTTCAGCTCTGAGACGATCATCGGCTGTGCGGCGCCAGCGTGCCGCGCAGCAACCCGCAGCCGGCATCTATAATCGCTTTAATCTCACGCGAACTGCGATTGACGGTGCCGGCGCGATTGGTTAGCAAAATGCGAACGATTGGCAATCGCTGATCGCAAACTGCCAGCCAGCTGCCTCGCAGGAGGTGAGCCCGCCAGCCTCAAAACTCAGAACAACCGGGGCTGTCATGCTGGTGTTGAACAATGGCGCGCGAGCGCTGGTCCTTTCCGTTTCGGTGATTGCGCTCACGGCAGCGCAAAGCCATGCGCAGAGTGCGGCCACGCCGTCGCAGCCGTCCAAGAAGCAGAAGCAACTGAGGCCGGCCGAAGCGCAGCCGCAACAGGCCGCCGCGCACAGCCGGTTCGAGCGCGCGTATGCGCAGGTCGGCCAGCCGAGCCAGCAATCGCTCGATGCCATCACCATCGTCGCCAGCAAGAGCGAAGAGAAGGCGATCGACGCGCTGGCGCCGGTCAGCGTCGTCACCCTGGAACAGATCCAGGGCATTCAGCCCAAGCGCCTGCAGGACGTGTTCACCGCCATGCCCGGCGTGTCGTTCCAGGATCGCGGCGATGATGCCTCCAGCTCGATCAACATCCGCGGTTTGCAGGATTTCGGCCGGGTCGCCGTGGTGGTCGATGGCGCGCGCCAGAACTATCAGCGCTCCGGCCATCATGCCCAGGGTTCGTTCTTCCTCGATCCGGAACTGATCGGCGGCGTCGATGTGGTGCGCGGCCCGAGCGCCAACATCTTTGGCTCTGGCGCGATCGGCGGCGTGGTGTCGCTCCGCACCAAGGACATCAATGACGTGGTGCGTCCCGGCGAGCGCTGGGGCGTCGATATGGCCGGTTCTTACGGCTCCAACAACGCGCGCGGGCTCGGGTCGATCTTCGGCGGCGTGCGCGTCGATCCCACCGTCGATGTGTTCGGCGGCGCGGTCTATCGCACCCAGGGCAACTACAAGGATGGTGCCGGCACCGAGATCGGCAACACCGGCAACGACATTGCCGCGGGCCTGATGAAGTTCACGGTGCGCCCGGCCGACGGCCACGAGATCAAATTCGGCGGCCTCTATCAGGACTATGATTACAACATGGGCCAGTTCAACCGCGGCCCGGTGCTGACCGCGGCGCAGCGCGCGCTGTATCAGGGCTCGTCGGTCTATGCCTCGAATGTCCGCAATTCGACCGGCACGATCTCCTGGCGCTACGCCAAGCCCGACGACACCTGGTTCGATTGGAACGTCAATCTGTACGGCAATCGCACCGACAACGACCAGACCAAGACCTATCATTATTCCACCAGCGGCTCGTCCTATTGCGGCCCCGGCAATTACGGCAACAACATTTCCGGCTGTATCGGCGACAAGCGCAGCTATCTGCTCGACACCATCGGCATTGATGCCAACAACACCAGCCGCTTCCAGTTCGGCGATTGGCGCACCGCGGTCACCTATGGCGTCGATGCCTTCAACGACAGCGTCAAGACCACGGATTCGCGCGGCAACTCCAACGTCACCACGCCGAGCGGCGAACGCACCGTGTCCGGCGGCTTTGTGCAGCTCAAGAACAATTACGCCAACTGGCTCGAAGTGATCGGCGCGGCGCGCTACGACCATTATGAGCTGTCATCGCTGACCACCAGCGCCAGCGGCAGCCGGCTGTCGCCGAAGATCACGATCGGCGTCACGCCGCTCGCCGGCGTCACGCCCTATGTCAGCTATGCCGAAGGCTATCGCGCGCCGTCGATCACCGAAACGCTGGTGACCGGCAGCCACTCGACCGGCGGCGGTCCGCCGATCTTCATCTGCCCGGATGGCCGCGCGGCGCTGTTCTGCCTGTTGCCCAATCCGGGCCTGCGTCCGGAAGTCGGCAAGAACAAGGAAGCGGGCGTCAACCTGAAATACAACGACGTCTTCGCCGCAGGCGACACGTTGCGCGGCAAGATCAACGTGTTCCGCAACGACGTCGACGACTATATCGAGATGGTGGGCTCGGCACCGCAGGCCACCATGTTCGGCATGTACAGCAAGTTCTATCAGTACCAGAACATCCCCCAGGTGCGGATCGAAGGCGTCGAGTTCGAGACCGCCTATGATGCCGGCATGTGGTTTGTCGGCGTGACCGGCACCTGGCAGCAAGGCAACAATGTCGAAACCGGCGTCGCGCTCGCCACCGTGCAGCCGCGCAAGATCGTCACCGGCGGCGGCGTGCGGCTGCTCGACCGGCAACTGACGATCGCCGCGCAATGGGCGTCGTACGCGGCTACACCGACCATTCCGGGCTATCTGCCGTCGACCGCCTATGACCTCGTCAATCTCAACGTGGCCTATCGGCCGACCGCCGATATCACGCTCAACTTCTCGATCGATAACCTGCTGAACGCGTATTACCGGCCTTATGCGATCCCGGGGTCGTCAGTTGATGGTTCGACCCAGAACGACGTGCTGTTCAGCAGCCCCGGTCCCGGCATTGTCTACAAGGGCGGCCTGAGAGTGCATTTTGGGGGCGCCTGATCAAATACGGAGTGCCGCCGCCGATCACCGGCGGCGGCGCTGCATAGCCAGCGGATAATAGCAAGCAGCAAGCAAGGAGGCGTGATGTACATTGCCATGAACCGATTTCAGGTGCGGATCGGCGCGGAGCCGACTTTCGAGGCGATCTGGCGGACGCGCGAGTCGTATTTGAACGACATGGCAGGGTTCATCGAATTCCGGCTGCTCAAGGGGCCAACGCTCGACGATCACACGCTGTATGCCACTCACACCAGCTGGGCCGACAAGGCGTCGTTTGAAGCCTGGACCAGCTCTGAACAATTCCGCCGGTCCCATGCCCGCGCCGGCAATGACAGTGGCGAGAGCCTCTATCTCGGCCATCCGCGCTTTGAGGGCTTTGAGGTGATCCGTTCCGAGTCCAAAGCCGACGCTGCGGCCTGACCATAATGCAGGGAGAAATAACGATGACCACCGAAACGACGCTGGCTGATCTCAAAACCTATCTGGCGCAGCGCCCTGGCGCGGTGATCGAGGAGGTGGCCAAGGAACGCCAGATTGCACCGCGGGCGGTGCTGGAAGCGCTGCCGGCCGGCATGGTGAAGTTCGCACTCGGCGAAGCCTTTGCCACGGTGATGGAGGAAATCTCCGGCTGGGGCGAGGTGACTCTGATCGTGCACACTGACGACGCGATCTTTGAATTCACCGGCAGCGTGCCGCCTGGCGAGCTGTCGCGCGGTTACTTCAATCTGATGCAGCCCAAGGGACTGCACGGTCACCTCCGTCACGACAATTGCGCGGCGATTGCCTTTGTGGAGCGGCCGTTCATGGGCAAGGCCACCGCGTTCATCGCGTTCCTCAATCAGCACGGCGGCATCATGTTCAAGGTGTTTGTCGGCCGCGACGAAGCCAAGGAGCTGCGCGCCGACCAGCTCGCGCAGTTCAGAGCGCTGGCGGCCAGCCTGGAAGCCAAGCAAGCGGCGTAGCGACGATAAGGATGTGCCGGAGATGACGGGGCGCAATCAGCTGATCGCTGCGCGGCGACAGCTAGCAATGACCAGCGCGGTGATCGTGCTGCTCGGCCTTACCGCGACATCGGCAGCGGCGGCGCCGGATGCGGCGTCGCTGCCGCGCGATTTGTCGCCATGGGGCATGTTCCAAAATGCCGATGTGGTGGTGAAAGTGGTGATGGTCGGACTGGCGGCAGCTTCGCTGGCGGCATGGACGGTGTGGCTGGCCAAATCGATCGAGCTGCACCGCGAGCTGGCCTTGGCGCGCGGCCGGCTGCGTTCACTGGAAAGCGACAGCAGCCTCGAACAGGCCGAAACGGATTGCGGCGAGGCGAGCGACGCGGTTGCCGAGATGATCCGGACGGTCGGGCGCGAAGCCCGGCTGTCGTCGGGCGTGGTGCAGAGCGCCGAGTTCAAGGAACGGGTGCTGCTGCGGCTGGAGCGGGTCGAAGCCGCGGCGGCGCGGCGCATCGGCATCGGCACCGGGCTGTTGGCGACGATCGGCGCCACCGCGCCGTTCGTCGGCCTGTTCGGAACGGTGTGGGGCATCATGAATGCCTTCATCGGCATTTCCGAAGCGCACACCACCAATCTGGCCGTGGTCGCGCCCGGCATCGCCGAAGCGTTGCTGGCGACCGCGCTCGGGCTCGTTGCCGCGATTCCGGCGGTGGTGATCTACAACCATCTTGCCTGGCGGATTTCCGGTTATCGCGCGCTGCTCGGCGATGCCGCTGCCCAGATTGTGCTGATGCTTGGCCGTGAAGGCACGCGCGCGACCACGCGCTCGGTGCGGGCGGTGAGGTAGGCCATGGCCGGATGGGTGAGGCGCCGCGGCGGCGATGATGATCTGGTTGAGGCGCATGAGATCAACGTCACGCCGTTCATCGACGTGATGCTGGTGCTGCTGATCATCTTCATGGTGGCCGCGCCGCTCGCCACCGTCGATCTCGGCGTTGATCTGCCGTCGAGCACCGCGCAGCCGCAGCCGCGGCCGGAGCAGCCGGTGTTTGTGTCGCTGCGATCGGATCTGTCGCTCGCGGTCGGCGAACAGATCGTGGCGCGCGAGGGTTTGGCTGGTGCGCTCGATGGCGCCACCAAGGGCAACAAGGACGAGCGGCTGTTTCTGCGCGCCGACAAGGCCGTCAGCTATGGCGAGCTGATGGCGGCAATGAACCTGCTGCGCGACGCCGGCTATCTCAAGGTGGCGTTGGTCGGGCTGGAAGGTAGTGGAGCGATGCCATGAGCAACACCATCGGCGGCAATTGTCTGGCACTGCATGTGTTGGGTGAGCGCGGCGCGACCTCGCGCTGGGTGTTGTCGGCCGCGGTGATCGTCGGCCTGCACGCCGGGGCCGTTGCCGCCGCGCTGGCGCTGCAGGTGCCGAGCCCGCCGCCCGGATCGCCGACCGCCGCGATCCTGATCGATCTGGCGCCA
This sequence comes from Rhodopseudomonas faecalis, assembly GCF_003217325.1. Taxonomy (GTDB): domain Bacteria; phylum Pseudomonadota; class Alphaproteobacteria; order Rhizobiales; family Xanthobacteraceae; genus Rhodopseudomonas; species Rhodopseudomonas faecalis. The sequence goes on along the minus strand of NZ_QJTI01000006.1, from coordinate 111,999 downwards.
GCGTCCGCGTCGCCGCAAACCACGCCGCTCGATCTGGCGCCGGGACCCGAGATGCAGCAGGCTGCGGAATCGGCACCGCCGCCCGAGCCTGAGCCGGACACCGCCGCGGCGGCCGCAATAGCGCCGACGCCGCCTCAGCCGGCGCCGGTGGTGACGCTGCCGGCGGCCGACAAGATTGAGCCTGCGGAGAAGCCCGCAGAGCAGCGCAAGCAGCAGGTGGCGCGTCAGAAGCCGGTCAAGCGGCAGCGCGAAGCCAAGCTGCACCAGTCCGAGCAGCCGCCGGCGCCGCGCACCAGCGCCGCGCCGCGCGCCGAGCGCAGCGCACCAACGCTGACCGGCTCGGTCGCCGGCGCCCAGGCGGCGCTGTCGCTGCCGTCCTATCGGGCGCTGCTGGCCGCGCATCTGCAGCGCTTCAAGCAATATCCGGCGGCGTCGCGGGCGGCGGGCGAGCAGGGCACGGCCATGCTGAGTTTTGTGGTGGCGCGCAACGGCCGGGTGCTGAGCAGCAGGCTGGCGTCGTCATCCGGCTATGGCGCGCTCGATGCCGAGACCATGGCGATGATCCAGCGCGCCCAGCCGCTGCCGTCATTCCCCGATGACGTGCCGCATGCCCAGATGAGCTTTTCGGTGCCGGTGCGTTTTTCGGTGCGGTGACGGAACCGGCGTTTAGCCGGCCTCTTTGACGTAAGCGTGCTGATGGTGATGGCTGTGCTCGCCATGGGCGTGTTGCTCGCTGCGCAGATCGACCGGAATGGTCACCAGCCGGCCATGGCGCACCCCGCGCTCGGCGATCACATGCTCGGAGAGGTGGCGGACCGCAGCCGTGTCGCCGCGCAGCACCGCCACTTCCATGCAGCTGTCATGGTCGAGATGAACATGCAGCGTTGCGACCGACAGATCATGATGATCGTGGTGGGTATGGGCGAGGCGTTTCGACAGCTCGCGGATGTGATGATCGTAGACATAGACCAGCGCCGCCATGCAGGTCGGCGCCTCGGCGGCGGGTGCGGCGCTGGCGTCCTCGCGCTCGCGCTGCAGGCCGGCGCGCACCAGATCGCGCATCGCTTCCGAACGGTTCTGATAGCCGCGCGCCGCGATGAAGCGATCGAGCTCGTCCATCAATTCACCGTCGAGCGTCATGGTGATCCGCTGCATCGGCCGTCCTCCCCCTGAACGCCGGCGCAAGATGCGTGCTGCGCCGTTGCGGCCACGATAGCGGAGCGCCGGGCGCCGGTCGAGCGGCGCCGGTTTGGCCGGTCAGTGCGGGTTTTCCAGGCTGAACAGCTCGGACTGTTCGTCATAGGCGAACAGCTCGGCGTAGCGGCCCCACGACACGATGGTCTTCAAGGTCTCGTCGGCATAGTCCTCCGACATATAGTCTTCGAGCTCGTTGCGGAACCGGGCGGCCGGGGCGGTGTGCGAGGGCCGCTCGTCGAGCACGCGCCGGATCAGGCCGATCACCGGCACATAGGTGATCAGATGTTCGGCAAACAGCTTTTTACGGGCGTCGGTATCGAGTTCGGCAAAGCGCCGGCCCGGTTCGGCCAGCACGATGTCGCCCTCGCTGACTTGCGCAAAGCGCAGCAGTTGCAGCGTTTCGGCGAGCACGAACAATTCGTCGGCTTCGAGCTGCAAGGTCTCGGCCAGCACCGGCAGGTCGGCGCGGCCGTTATAGGGCTCGCGCGCCAGCGTCTCCATCAGACCGGCCATCAGGTTGGAGGAGATGTGATTCAGCACCAGGCCGACGCCGGTGCCGGGCAGGCCCTCAATCGTCGCGGCACGCGGCTCGGGGCGCTGCGTCATGCGCGCATAGATGCTGTCGACCAGCTGCCGGAACGACGGGTCGAGACGATTGCGCGGATGCGGCAGCTCGACCTTGATCTCGGCGGCGACCCGGCCAGGATTGGATGAAAACACCAGGATGCGGTCGCACATCAGCACCGCTTCTTCGATGTTGTGGGTCACCATCAGCACCGATTTGATCGGCAGCCGACCTTCGACCCACAGCTCGATCAGGTCGGTACGCAGCGTTTCGGCGGTGAGCACGTCGAGCGCCGAAAACGGCTCGTCCATCAGCAGCAGATCGGGATGAACCACCAGCGCGCGGGCAAAGCCGACGCGCTGCCGCATGCCGCCCGATAGCTCCTTGGGATAGGCGGATTCATAGCCGTCGAGACCGATCAGGTCGATCGCGGCCAGCGCGCGCGAACGCCGTTCGGCGCGATCGATGCCGAGCGCTTCCAGGCCGAGTTCGACGTTTTGCAGCACGGTCAGCCAGGGGAACAGCGCGAAGGACTGAAACACCATGGACACGCCATCCGGCGGGCCGTTGATGTCCTGGCCGCGGCAGCGCGCCGAGCCGCCCGACGGCGAAATCAAGCCGGCGATGATACGCAGCAGCGTTGACTTGCCCGAGCCCGAGCGGCCGAGCAGGCCGACGATTTCGCCGGCGCGCAGCGTCAGATCGACGTCTTCCAGCACCACCAGGTCTTCGCCGCTACCCTTGGGAAACAGCCGCGAGACGTTTCGTAGCTCAATGAGATCGGCGGTCATGCGATCCTCGACCATCTCGTTTCTCCTCAGCCGAGCCGCAGGCGACGTTCGCCAAAGGCGTGGAGCGGCCGCCAGAACAGCCGATTGAACAGCGTGACCGTCACGCACATCACGGTGATGCCGAGCACCACGCGCGGGAAATCACCCGACACGGTGGCGCCGGCGATGTAAGCGCCAAGCCCGGTGGCTTGCAGCTGGGTCTGGCCCCAACTCGCCACCTCGGCGACGATCGAGGCGTTCCAGGAGCCGCCCGACGCGGTGATCGCGCCCGTGATGTAGTACGGGAAGATGCCGGGCAGCACCACTTTCACCCACCAGCGCCAGCCGCGCAGATGAAAGCTGCTGGCCGCCTCACGCAGATCATTCGGGAAGGCGCTGGCGCCGGCAATGACGTTGAACAGGATGTACCATTGCGTGCCCAGGATCATCAGCGGGCTCAGCCAGATGTCCGGGTTGAGGCCGTATTGCACGATGCCGACCACGAAGATCGGAAACGCCAGATTGGCCGGAAACGCCGCCAAGAACTGCGCGATCGGCTGCACGCGCTCGGCCAGTTTTGGGCGCAGTCCGATCCAGACCCCGATCGGCACCCAGATCAGGCTGGCGAGCGCGATCAGCACCACAACGCGGGTGAGGGTGATCAGACCGAGCCCGACCGCGTTCAACACGTCGGCGAACGCCAGCGTCTCTGACAGCTGGCCATAGATACGCCAGCCGACATAGAAGGCGCCGACGCCGATGCCGAGCACCCAGAGCACATCGAGCAGCCTCGACAACCATTTTGGCGCGACGCCGCGCGGCCAACGCCACGGCATCCGGAATTGCCAGTTCGAGATCGAATGGGTCACCGCATCGAACGGCACCGACAGCGCGCGCAATGCGCGGGTGCGGCGAAACAGATCGAGCACCCAGGAGGTCGGCTCATTACCCGACGAGGTCTGCTCGAAGCGGAATTTGTTGGCCCAGGCCACAATCGGCCGGAACAACAACTGATCATAGGCGATGATCACCAGCAGCATGGTCAGCAGCGCGTAGCCGATCGCGGCAAGATCGCGCTGCTGGATCGCGAGCGCGACATAGGAGCCGACGCCGGGCAGGGTGACCGTGGAATTGCCAACCGTGATCGCTTCCGAGGCGACCACGAAAAACCAGCCGCCGGACATCGACATCATCGTGTTCCAGATCAGCCCGGGCATCGCGAATGGCACGTCGAGCCGCCAGAACCGCTGCCAGGCGCTGAGATGGAAGCTGCGCGAGGCTTCCTCCAGATCCTTGGGCACGTTGCGGATCGACTGGTACATGCTGAACGTCATGTTCCAGGCCTGGCTGGTGAAGATCGCGAACACGCAAGCGAGTTCGGCGCCGAGCACACGGCCCGGAAACAGGCTCATGAAGAACACGACGGTGAAGGTCAGAAAGCCGAGGATCGGCACCGACTGCAAAATGTCGAGCAGCGGGATCAGCACCATCTCGGCGCGCCGGCTCTTGGCGGCCACCGTGGCATAGACCAGCGTGAACAGCAGCGAACAGGCGATCGCGGTCAGCATGCGCAGCGTGGTGCGCAGCGCATATTCCGGCAGATTCCACGGATCGAGCGACACCGCAGGGTTGTCGAGCGCCGACAGCGGCACATTGATCTGTTCGCCGCCATAGACCACCAGCGCCATCACGCCGACGATCAGCACCAGGGCGACAATGTCCCACAGGTTCGGCACAAAGCTGCGCCCGAGCGAGGGCGGCGTAACGACATGAGCTGGCATGCGCGGCACCGTGGATCGACTTGCTGAAGTTGCTGACGCCGGCGCCACAATACTGTCGATTGCGGCGTTGTCCGACGGGAACGAAACCGGTTCGCTCGGGAAGCCGGCTGTGCGGGCGACCTAGTCAAGCCCCGAATTGTTGTCAATCCGAATCGGGTGCCATTGAAGCAGAGCTTCAGTGATTTGCTGGGAGCGACGATCGGATTTGCAGCGGACCACCCGCAATGGCGGTCAACACCACAGCGGATCGCATAGCAGGCGCCACCCTGTCATGCGCCTGTCGTCAACGATCGGCATCGCTTCGGCGGCGTGGGCGAGGTTGTGGCCGACCGGCGACACCCACAGGAAAATTGTCCAGGTCGTCCGGATTTGGCGGTCGGCGCCAGGGCATTGTGATACGGGGCGGGCTTGAGTGTGAGTCGAGGAGTAAAACCCATGCGGCAGGCAGTTATGCAGGGTGTGTTCGCGATGTTGATCGCGGCGCCTGCGCTGGGCAACGAGATCGCGGTCAAGGCGCCGCCAGCTGCTGCGGGACTCGATCGGTTCGATTGGCGCGGCTTTTATGTTGGCAGCCACTTCAGCCACCTCACCGGCGACTCGCATTGGGCGGCGGCGCAGGGGCCCTCGGGCACCATCGGCTTGTTCGATATGTTCGATGCGTTCCGCGGCAGCGGCAGCTATGCCCTGGGTTTGCAGGGCGGCTACAATTTCGTGCTGCCCTCGGGATGGCTGCTCGGTGTCGAAGCCGACATCGTGACGCCGAATCTGATCCACGGCAGCCAAAGCTTCGCGCTGCCGCAAGATGGCACGCGCGAATATCAGACCCAGACCGTAGTGTCGGGCACGGTGCGCGGCCGGCTTGGCTACGAAGTTCACGGCTGGCTGCCTTATGCCACCGCGGGATTTGCGTGGAGCTATGATCGGCTGCACTGGAATAATCCGGCCGCCGATCAGCAAGAGACCGCCTTGCTGTGGCGGCTCGGCTGGGCGGCGGGCGCGGGCGTCGAGGTGCCGCTGGCGCCGGCGTGGAGCGCGCGCGTCGAATATCTGGCCAGCGGCTTTGGCAAGGATGCCGTCGATTTCCCGGCCGCGGGACAGCGCGTTCAGTCCGATCTGATGCTGCACAGCCTGCGGCTCGGGCTCAACTATCGGATCGGCGAGGATCTCGGCAAAAGTGATATCTTCACCCGCGGGGTCGATGCGATCGAACTGGATCGCTTCGCATTCCACGGCCAGACCACCTTTACGTGGCAATACGCATTGCCGTTCCGTTCGCCCTATCGCGGCACGAACAGTCTTTTGCCGAACCAGGCCCGCCAGACCTGGGACACCACGCTCTATATCGGTACCAAACTGTGGGAAGGCGCGGAAGCCTGGGTCAATCCTGAGATCGATCAAGGCTATGGTTTGAGCGGCACTTTTGGCGTCGCCGCATTTCCGAGTGCCGAGTCCTACAAGGTGGGCTCCGACTATCCCTATGCCCGGCTGACACGCTATTTCGTGCGCCAGACCATCGATCTTGGCGAGGCGACCGAGACCATTTCCGGCGGTCCGAACCAGTTTGCCGGCAAACAATCGCCCGATCGGGTGGTGATCACCACCGGCAAATTTTCGGTCGGCGATATTTTTGACGTCAACCGCTATGCCCACGATCCGCGCGTCGACTTCCTGAACTGGGGCCTGGTCGATGCCACCACCTTCGACTACGCCGCCGATGCCTGGGCGTTCACCTATGGCGGCGCGGTCGAATGGTACACCGGGGCCTGGACAATGCGGGCCGGCCTGTTCGATCTGCCGGCCACGCCGAACAGCACCGATCTCGATCCGTCATTCAGCCAGTTCCAGGTCGTCGGCGAGATCGAGCGCCGCTACAATGTCTTTGGACGCGCCGGCAAGGTGATGGTTACCGGCTTCCTGAACCGCGCCCGGCTCGGCCGGTTCGACGACGCCGTGCGGCAGGGGCAGATCACCGGCACCACGCCGAGCATCGATATGGTGCGGCGCTACACCAGCAAGACCGGCGTGTCGGCTAATCTCGAGCAGCAGCTGACCGATGATATCGGCATGTTTGCGCGCGCCGGTTTCTCCAGCCCGAATCTCGAGACCAATGCCTTCACCGATGCCGACCGCACGCTGTCGGCGGGGCTCTCGGTCTCGGGGCGGCTGTGGGGGCGGGCGGACGATACGTTCGGCCTTGGTGGGTTGGTTCACAACATCTCGGCGTCGCGGATCGCTTATCTCGATGCTGGCGGCATGACCGCCATTATTGGCGATGGCCGTCTGCCCAATCCCGGCAGCGAGCGGGTGCTTGAGGCCTATTACAGTTTGCCGGTCTATTCCTGGCGGCTGACGGCGGATTATCAGTATATCGCCAACCCGGCTTACAACCGCGATCGCGGCCCAGTGTCGGTGATCGCAACGCGGCTGCACACTCAGTTCTGATCAATTGATATCGGCCAGTAGCGGCACGATCGCCGCGGTGTGGCCATCCGCGAATCGCGCTGCGCGGCGTAGCGTCCGCTTGCGCAATTAGGCGCCGATCAAATCGACGCTTGGTTGCAGAATCTGTGGTTGTCCGCCGACGTTGCAGGGCTGTTGTTAGCAGCGCCGATGCTGCGGGATTGGCCGCACGATCCCGGTCGCTTCTCTGTCACAATCCGTGGTTTTTGAGCAACGATGGCTGCGCAAACCGTGGCATACTGCGGATTTTTACTCAACTGTCATCTTCGATTGGCTGATCGCCTCTAACGTCCAGCGCACGGCAGAGGGGGCACTCTCGAGCACGTATTAAGCCTGCCAGCACTGGCCGCCGCACGCGCCGCCGGACGTTGCTCAAGGCTTGAATCATGACAGGCGAGGGCGGCCGACCTTGGCATCCTCCCGACAGCAACTTGGAGGTTTGAGACCATGTCAATTCGACACTTCATCATCGGTTCGGCGGCCAGCCTGCTGACCATCGGGGCCGCGCAGGCGGCCGATCTGCCGCTCAAAGCCAAGGCGGTCGAGTATGTGAAGGTCTGCTCGCTGTATGGCGCGGGCTTCTACTACATCCCCGGCACCGACACCTGCATCAAGCTGGGCGGCTACACCCGCGCCGAAGTGGCGTTCAATGCCTCCGGCATGACCGGCACGCCGGCCTGGAACAAGGATGCCGGCCAGGACAATCGCAAGAAGAACGACTACATCTTCCGCTCGCGCCAGAACGTTAACATCGACACCCGCACGGCCACCGAATATGGCGTGGTGCGCACCTATTTTGACGCGGTGTTCACCTGGACCAGTGGCGGAAGCAGCTCGACCATCGCCGGCGGTGAGCTTGGTGTCTACTTCGCCTTCATCCAGTTCGCCGGCTTCACCTTTGGTAAGGCGGTGTCGCAGTTCTCGGCGCCGTGGAACGGCACGCCGGGCAACATCACCTCGAACTTGCTCGGCGGTGACGACGTCTCCACCGGCATCAATCAGATTTCGTACACCGCGCAGTTCGGCAATGGCGTGTCGGGCACGATTTCGCTGGAAGACCAGTCCCGCTATCGCCAGTCGCAGCTGTTCAATATCAACAATGCGGCCGGCGGCTACGCGGGTGATGCGGCTTCCTATCTCGGCGGTCTTGGCTCCGGTGTAAACAACTACGCCGGCGTGCAGGTGCCGGATATTGTTGGCCGAATCCGTGTCGAGCAGGCCTGGGGTCTGTTCCAGGTGGGTGCGGCTGCTCATCAGGTGCGGGCGTCCTATTATGTGCCGACCGACGAGTCGACAGGCCACCCTGGCGACAAGTGGGGCTACGCGGTGATGGCGGCATTGCAGCTGAAGAACTTGCCGACCGGGGCTGGCGACACCCTGAACATCGATGCCGTTTATGCTGACGGCGCCTCGCGCTACGTCATTGGCGGCACCACGGACAATTATTTCTCGATGTTCGGTGGCAGCGGTCTGGCCTATCAGAGCGTCGGTTTTGGTGCTGCGGCGGACGGCATCTTCGCCAACGGCTTCGGCATCGAAACCACCAAGGCCTGGGGTATCCGCGGCGCCTTCAACCACAATTGGAACCCGAATTGGGCGACCTCGATCTTCGGTTCGTACAGCTCGCTGGAATACAGCAGTACGGGCAAAGCGATGTACAACGCGGCGCTGCAGAACAAGCTCGGCAACGGCGTTGTCGGTAGCCCGGACTTCAACATCATCCAGATCGGTACCCGTACCGCCTGGACTCCGGTCAAGAACCTGACCTTCACCGGCGAAGTGATGTGGACCCAGCTCGACCAGAACTACTCGGGCGTGACCGGGGCGGTAAATGCGGGTGGTACCAAGCCGGTTGGCGCTCGCTACGAACTCAAGGATCAGGACACCTGGTCCGGCGTGATCCGCGCTCAGCGGAACTTCTAACCTCAAGGGCAAGCCATGCGCTGCATCCGTGCGGCGCATGGCTTTTGCCGTTCGACTGTGATGCGGACCAAGGGCGTTCCGCGCCATCGCGCCGTGTCATGATGCCAGTTTCGGCGCGGCACTTCTCCACAGTCAAAGGCTGCGATTCGGGTAGTTGGGCCACTTGAGTAGTTGTCCAGCGAACCGTGGCCTGAGAGCCACGCTTTCCGATGGCGTCGCGGACAGAATTGAAAAACCTCATTTTATCATGAGCTTATTGGTGCGGTGCAGCACCTGATCCGTGTTATTTGTGCAACACCGGTTCGAAAAGCAGGGGCTCAGTTCCGCTTGGGGCCTTTCCTTTGTTGCGCGTAGTCGGGTGTTGAGTAATTGTCATGTCTGCGACGGAGGGGGGCATCCCGAGGTCGCCCCGTTTAGACGGTTCGCTTACGTCCCTCGCGTTCAGCGGGTGTGTCCAAAGACGCGAAGCAGACTAAGCGGGCTTTCAGGGGGAGCAGGGAACCAACCTTCGGGACACACCGAGCAGGTTCGGAACCATCCCTACAGAGCAAACTTGGAGGTTTACATGAAGATGGTTAAGAGCCTTATCCTCGGCTCAGCGGCGGCCCTGGTCGCGATGGGCGGAGCTCAAGCGGCCGATCTCCCGTTGAAGGCCAAGGCGGTCGAATACGTGAAGGTCTGCTCGCTGTACGGCGCTGGTTTCTACTACATCCCGGGCACCGACACCTGCATCAAGCTCGGCGGCTATCTGCGCGCCGACGTGACCTTCAACGGTTCGGGCGCCTACAATGCGCCAGCCTGGGCTGGCGACGCCGGCAAGGGCACTCGCCTGAAGAACGACTACATCTTCCGGTCGCGGCAAGACATCAACATCGACACCCGCACCGCCACCGAATACGGCGTGGTTCGCACCTATTTTGATGCGGTGTTCAACTGGACCACTGGTTCAGACTCGATCGCCGGCGGTTCGGTCGGCGTGTACTATGCCTTCATCCAGTTCGCCGGGTTCACGATCGGTAAGGCCGTGTCTCAGTTCGATACGCCCTGGACCGGTTATCCGGGCAACAACACCTCGTTCCTGATCGGCGGTTACGATGACGTGACCGGTATCAACCAGATTTCGTACACGATGCAGTTCGGCAACGGCGTGTCGGCGGCGATCTCGTTGGAAGATCAGAGCGCCTATCTGCAGGGTGGTCTGTATAACGTTGATGCTATCCCGGCTGTCGCTGCTACGGCTGGTCCGCTCTATCTCGCGGGTGTTCCCGGCGTGAACAGCTACGCAGGTGTCCAGGCTCCGGATATCGTTGGTCAGATCCGCGTTGACCAGGCTTGGGGTCTGTTCCAGTTGTCGGCGGCTGCGCATCAGGTTCGGGCGAGCTACTACACGAGCGGTGCTCTCCGCGGTGCTGGGGCGACCCTCGATGAAACGCTTGGCCATCCAGGCGACAAGTGGGGCTACGCTGTTCAGGCAGCCCTCTCGCTCAAGAATCTGCCGACCGGCCCCGGCGACAGCGTTAACATCACCGCCACTTATGCGCACGGTGCCAGCCGCTACGTGATTGGCGGCGTGAGCCCGAATAACTTTGCGATGTTCGGTGGTACTGGTAATCCGGCGGCTTACCAGAGCATCGCATACGCGACCTCGGGCGATGGTGTGTTTGGCAATCAGACTGGTATCGAGTTGTCCAGCATCTGGGGCGTTCGCGGTGCATTCAACCACAACTGGAGCCCGACTTGGTCGTCTTCGCTGTTCGGTGCCTACACCTCGGTTAACTGGGGCGGCGGCGGTTCTAACCTGATTTGTACTGCTCAAGCCCTCACTGCTCCGTTCGCTGCAGGAAATTGCAACCCGGACTTCGCGATCTCGCAGATCGGAACTGTTACCCGTTGGACTCCGGTCAGGGGGCTGACCTTCTCGGGTGAAGTTATGTATACACACTTGGATCAGAACAATTCTGGCTTTATCACTGGGGGGCCTGGTGCTGGTAAGCCGGTTCGGACCTATGAGTTCAAGGATCAAGATACCTGGTCCGGTCTGCTCCGTGCGCAGCGCACCTTCTAAGCTCTGGTCTGAAAAGACCTACGATCTCGAAACCCCGGCGGGCAACCGCCGGGGTTTTTCATTTGGCGGCAGCGGTTGTTGGTGATGCCTGCGGACGGGTCGGACCCGCGTGACCGGCGATTGAGGTTAAATAGCGTTAATTGTTAATCGCTTAGCTTGAACTATTCATGTTGAGTGGGAAGTTTCCCGTTGAGTCAGATCGGGGCGCCTTCGGCGGATCGGGCACGGCACTCGGCTTTCGCCACATAGGCTAGCTCCAGGCCAACATTGGCGCCGGCCTAATACCAACGGCAATTGATAGCAACGGCAATTGATACCAACCGATCCGCATGTCATGGCGAGGTTCTGTCCTGGCCATCCACGTCTTTCATCTTGCAGCGCTTTCAAGACGTGGATGCCAGCGACAAGCGCGGGCATGACGAGTCAATGGTCGGAGCCGTTGGTATAAGTACGCAGTTCCTGCGAACTCATTTGGAGCTAAGCCTGGGGAGCCTTCCGGCCACGCTACGGCCGCCGCCTTTCAGCGCTCACGACCTCATTCACGGGGCCAGCCGTTCCGGAATCAGTCCCCGCCGGCGCCGCGGTGCAAATCGGCTTCGATCTGCAATCTGGTGCCGCCGCCGAACCTGGCGCGATAGACCTGCAGATTCTCCATGATGCGCTGCACATAGTTGCGGGTTTCGGAGAATGGGATCAGCTCCACCCAATCGACGGCATCGACCTTGGGGTCGCGCGGATCGCCATAACGCTCGATCCATTTGCGCACGCTGCCGCGGCCGGCATTGTAGGCGGCGAAGGTCAGGATGTAGGAGCCGCGATAGTCGTCCAGCAGGCCGCCGAGTTCAGCGGCGCCGAGCGCGGCGTTGTAGACCGAATCGGTTTTCAGCCGCGCCAGATCGAAAGTGGCGCCATATTTCTTGCAGACATAGCGCCCGGCATCCGGGGTGACCTGCATCAGCCCATAAGCGTTGGCTGGCGACACCACTGCCGGATTGAACGCGCTTTCCTGGCGCGCGATCGAATAGATCACGCTGCGCTCGACCTCCGGGCCGATCGGACGGAATTGCGGAATGCCGACCAGCGGATAGGCGTAGTGATCGAACGGCAGGCCGCGGTTGAGCGCGGCCTTGCCGACCAGCAGCATGCCGCGGGCATCATTGTTGCGGGCAGCCAGCTCCGCCAGGCCCACCAAGGCGTCGGGATCGCCGTTCTCGCCCATGTCGGCGAAGATCGGGACGGCGATCTCTCGTTCGTCGAGCGCGTAAAGCAGCTGCACGGCGCGGACCACCTCCAGCTGCGCGCCGCGGCCGCGCAGCGGGCCATTCAGCTCGATCTGCGGCAGGCCGAGCTTGGCGCGCGCCAGCTGGCCGTAATAGCTGGTCGATTGCTGCGCGGCGGCTGCATAGGCTTGGCGGGCTTCCTGGCTGCGACCGGCGGCTTCTGCGGCGCGGCCCTGCCAATAGCCGGCGCGCGCCAGCGCGGTCGGGTTGACGCTGCCGACGCCGATCCGCGCAAAATGCTGCGCGGCCGTCGCCGGATCTTTCAGAAAACGCAGCGCGATCCAGCCGGCAGTGAATTCCTGCTCGGTCTTGTAAATGTCGCGGGCCGGCAGCGCCGCGTCACGGGCGATCAGATAGGCCGACCGATAGTCGCCGACATCGATCATCTTGCGCGCCAAAAGGCGGCGCTCGATCCACCATTCGTCGAGATTGTACAGCCGGCCGGGATCGCGCGGCGCGCTCAGCATCAGCCTGGCAGCCGCCTCAAACTCCTCGTCCCGGCGCAGCATCTGGATGCGGGCAAACAGATAACCGGGATCGCTGCGCAATTCGTGCGGCACGGCGTCGAGCAGCGCTTTGCCATTCGGTGTCTTGCGCGCCAGCGCGAGCCGCGCGCGCACCAGCGCCACATAGCCCGGACCGAGGCGACGGGCGGCGCGCAGGGCGCCGTCGCCGTCGCTGCCATAGGCGAGGTAGTCCATACGCGCTTTGTGGTCGCTGCCCGACAGCAACGCGCCGAACTGTTCCAGCGCGAGCGTTTCCATGGTTTCGGACATGGAATCGCTGCGCCAGGCGTCGCGCACCAGCCGCTCGGCTTCGCGGCGGTCGCCGCGCGTCAGCAGCGCGCGGGCCAGCGCCAGTTTGCCCTTGCCGGAAATCGGCGTCTCGTTCTGGAAATAGCCGAGGATGGTGGCGTCGTCGCGCTTGTCGTCCCACAGCGCCGCTTCGGTGCGGCGGCGCAGGAAGGTCTGCGACGGCCAGCTCGGATTGGCGGCCAGGAATGCGCGATAGCGTTCGACGCTGGCACCATTGTTATCGCTGCGCAGGATCAGCCATTCCGAGAGTTTGCGCGCCACCGGATCGGAAATCGCGGCGGCCGCCTGGGTTGCTTCGGCCGGATTGCGCTTGCGGATCAGTTCGATCACGGTTTCCAGCGTCTCGACATCGGCCTGCGAGGTGCTGGTGGTGGCGGCGAGGGCGGCCGGGGCGATTCGTTTGGCCGGCTTGGCGGCGGTGACGGCATGTTGCCGGGTCGCCGGCTCCAGCGCCGGCGCGCGCGATGTCGCGGTGGCGAGCGGTACTCGGTCGGATGTCGCTGCGGGCGTCGCTTGCCGGGCGATCGGGCGCGGTTTGGGCAGGGGGACTTTGGCCGCAGCGACCGCTTCCAGCGAGCAGCCCAGGCCGATCAGGAGAGCGAGCGTTGCCGCCGAACCGCGCAGCGCCGTCGTTGACACTGCCAGCACGCCGCTTGGCGGTGACGAGAGAAGGGACAAACCGATCGGTCCTCAGATCTGATTCGATGGTGGGATTCGTTGTCGGCTCAGATTGCGACCGAAATGTTGAAATTGCGGTTTCCAAATAGCAACCATGAGGCTGCGGATTGTCGCAGCCAAGGCGGTCAGGACCGTTCCGCGTCGGTCTCCGCGCTTCAAGTGATATGCAAAGAGCAGCGCCCAAGAGGCGCTGCTCTGCAAGCAAATCGAGTTCAGGATCGACGATCAGGGGCAGGGGTGCCGTCGGCCGTCATAGCCGAGGTAAGTTCCCGACCGAGGGTCGTAGGATTTGAAGCGACGCTTGCAATAGTCGACCGTGCGCCGGTCTCTATTGATGGCGACCACCGGCTCGTCGTCCTCATAATCGTAATAAGTGTAAGGCGTCCCATAATAGTAGTATGGGCTGCCAAACCCGAACCCAAACCCGGTCGCATAGCCCGGGTAGAAGCCGCGGTTATGGTAATGACGCCAGCCGCCGCCGTGCCATCCCGGTCGTCCGCCATGCCAGCCGGGTCTGCCACCCTGCCAGCCCGGACGACCTGCGACTGGGCCGCCGACCGACGGTCCGGCACCGACGATCGGACCACCTCGGCCGCCGCCGACCGACGGTCCGGCACCGACGATCGGACCACCTCGACCACCGCCGACCGACGGTCCGGCACCGACGATCGGACCACCTCGACCACCGCCGCCGACCGACGGTCCGCCACCGCCTCCGACACTCGGGCCTGGACTTCCACCGCCACCAACTGACGGGCCGCCGACCGAGGGGCCGCCTTGCGCCGAGGCATCAACCACCGCTCCAGGCAGGCCGATTGTCAGCAACGCGGCCACGGCCGCGCTTGTGAGAATTCTCGCACTGATCATCGTCAACTCCTTTCAACAGACGGGTTCAACCGCAGTTCAAGCGGGTCGTTCCCGTCGTTCGTTCAGCCCGCCAGTCTTGCGAATACCTCGCCGAGAATAGGTCCTGACGCCTGACAATGCCCTGAACAGATTGCGGAGAAACCACGGCATGCTGCCGCAGCGCGCGAACGCCGCTGGACATTCTTGCCAGCCGGTGGCATCACGAAACTCCCGGCGATCCGAGGACACGGTATGAAATTGTTTCTGCTCCGGTTTTTTACCTGGTGGACGGGCTTCACCTTCGGCACCCAATTCTGGACCTGGCGGTTCGGCGAACTGGTCGGCGTCGATGAGTCCGGCAACCGCTATTTCCGGACCAAGGGTGGCAAGATCGATCCGTCGCTGGGCTTCGAGCGCCGCTGGGTGCTGTATAATGGCTATACTGAACCCACCAGCGTACCAGCGGCATGGCATGGCTGGCTGCACCACTCGGTTGACGTGCCTCCGACCGCGGAGCACTACACGCCGCGCGAGTGGGAAAAGCCGCATCAGCCCAACCTCACCGGAACGGCGGGCGCGTATCGTCCGTCCGGCTCGACGCTTGCCAGCGGGCGGCGCCCGAAAGCGACCGGCGATTATCAGCCCTGGACGCCGTCGGCCTAACGGCGCCGCTGCTCGATCAAACCTGTGCTGTGGCCAGCCTGCGGGCCGCGCGTTCGATCGCGGCCTGACGCTGCTCGCGGGCGCCGGCGGTCAGATCTCTCAGTTTGGCCAGCGTCTCCGGTGCCGCGCTCTGCGGCGAGCCGGCCGAAAATGGCGGCGCCGGGTCATATTCCAGGATCAGCTGGATCATCTCAGCGACGGTGCGATTTGGAGTTCGGCGGGTATCAGCCCGGCATCGACCTCGCTTTGGCGATCATCGCCGAGGATTTTGGCGATGCCATTGCGCAGCAGACCGCACGGCAGCTGGTCGTGTATCACCGCCGCAGCGGCGGTCAGTCGCAGTTCTCGTCATAGCTGGAGTTGCAGTCGCCGGCTGGCCGGTTCGGCGCGCTGCTCGATTGGGTGCGTGCGCATCTTCATCAGCGGCTCACCGTTGAGGAACTTGCTGCGCGGGTCGCGATGAGCCCGCGGCATTTTGCGCGCGCCTTCATCACCGAGATCGGAACCACGCCAGCCAAAGCCGTGGAGCGGCTGCGGATCGAAGCGGCGCGTTCGATGGTGCAATCCTCGGCAAGTAGTATTGAGCGCGTTGCGCAGGCAACCGGCTTTGGTGATCCCGAACGGATGCGACGCGCCTTCATCCGTGCCTTTGAGCAGCCGCCGCAGGCGCTGCGCCGCGCGTCCCGCGCGACGGCGCACCATTGACCGCGCTTGGCAATCATGGTCGCATCTGGTTCGCATCGTCCGGCTCTGCTATAGCCTCACAGGTGTGTCCGCATGCGATGGAACCAAGGCTTGCCCTCGTCATCGATACTTGCCGACATTTTTCCCGGGGCGAGTGAACTCAGCCAGCTAATGCGCGCTCATGATTGGGCGTCGACGCCGCTTGGGCCGCCGACCAGCTGGCCCGAAGGGCTCAAAGTTCCACTGCGCATGATGCTGACATCGCGCTTCGAGATGTGGCTCGGCTGGGGGCCCGATCTCGCGTTCTTCTACAATGATGCCTACATCCCGACGCTCGGTGCCAAACATCCCAAAGCGCTCGGCCAGCCGATGCGCGAAGTCTGGCGCGAAGTGTTCGCCGATGTCGAGGACCGCATCCGTTCGGTGATGGTCGATAGCATCGCCACTTGGGACAAGGCGCTGTTGCTGCTGCTGAACCGCAATGGCTATTTGGAGGAAACCTACCACACCTTCTCCTACAGCCCGCTGCGCGGCGACACTGGCGCGACCGAAGGCTTGATGTGCGTGGTCACCGAAGAGACCGAGCGCGTGATCAGCGAGCGACGGCTCAATACGCTGCGTGCGCTCGCTGACGGGCTGATCGGAACGCAGACCATCAATCAGGTGATCGGCGAGGTGCGGACCGCGCTCGCGTTCAACAATCGCGATTTTCCTTTTGGCCTCATCTATCTGCTGGAACCGTCCGGAGGCTGGCGTGCGGAAGCTTTGAGCCGCGAGGCTCAGCCGCTGCTCGGCGTGGAATGGCCGCTGCAGGGTTTTGAAGGCAGCGTCAGCGCAAGGCGCATTGCGCTGCAGGGGCTGTCGCACCATCTGCCGCGCGGCGCTTGGCAGATTCCACCGAGCGAGGCGTTGCTGCTACCGATCACGCGCGGCACCGGCAAGCCGTTCGGCACCTTGGTACTCGGCCTCAATCCTTATCGGCCGCGCGATTACGATATCGTCGGCTTCTCGCAGCTGATCGCCGGGCAGATTTCCGGTGCCCTGGCCAATGTCGAGGCGCTCGATAGCGAGCGGCGCCGCGCCGATCGCATCTGGATGAATTCGCGCGATCTGCTGCTGGTGGTCGATCAAGACGGCGTGTTTCGCGCCGTCAGCCCGTCCTGGACGCGCGTGCTCGGCTATGCCCCGGACGAACTGTTGGGCAGTGATTTTCGCAAATTCGTCCATCCTGATGATCTGGCACAGTCAGAAGAAGCGCTGGCGACTGCGGTGCGATCCGACAACCTGACCGCGTTTGAGAACCGCGTGGTGGCCAAGTCGGGCGAGGTCCGCTGGATCTCCTGGAACACCTCGTTGGAAGATCGACTGGTCTATGCCTATGGCCGCGACATCACCGCCGAAAAGCAGCAGGCGCTGGCGCTGCTGGCGGCGGAGGAACAACTGCGGCAATCGCAGAAGATGGAAGCGGTCGGCCAGCTCACCGGCGGCATCGCCCATGACTACAACAACATGCTCGCGGTGGTGATCGGCTCGCTGGAACTGCTCAACCGCAAGCTTGGCGATCCATCGCCGCTGGTGAAACGCTATATCGATGCCGCGATGGACGGCGCGCGGCGCTCGGCGGCGTTGACCCAGCGACTGCTGGCATTTTCCCGGCAGCAACCGCTCAATCCGCAGATTGTCGATGCCAACCGGTTGGTTGCCGAAACGTCGGAGCTGCTGCGCCATAGTATCGACGCCAACGTCCGGCTGGAAACCGTGCTGGCCGGCGGGCTATGGCGAGTTCATGCCGATCCCAATCAGCTCGCCAGCGTGCTGCTCAATCTTGCGGTCAATGCCCGCGATGCCATGCCGGATGGTGGCCGTCTCACCATCGAGACTCAGAACTTCTATCTCGATGATGCCTATTCCGCCGCCAATTTTGGCGTGTCGCCGGGGCAATTCGTGATGATCGCGGTGTCGGATAGCGGCACCGGCATGACACCGGAAGTGATGGCGAAAGCGTTCGATCCGTTCTTCACCACCAAGGAGGTCGGCAAGGGCACAGGCCTGGGACTGAGCCAAGTGTATGGCTTCATTCGGCAGTCGTGCGGCCACGTCAAGATCTACTCCGAGCTAGAGCGCGGAACGACCGTAAAGGTCTATCTGCCGCGCATGCTGGAGCAGGGCGACCTGCCCGTCGCAATGCCGCGCGCGGAGGCTCCGGCGGCGGAGGGCGCCGCGGTGCTGGTGGTCGAAGACGAAGCGGCGATGCGTGATTTCAGCGTCGAAGCGCTGACCTCGCTCGGCTACCAGGTGTTTGCCGCCGATGGCGGCGCGGCGGCGCTGGCGCTGCTGGGGCAGCATCCGCAGATCGAATTGCTGTTCACCGATATCGTGATGCCGGACATGAATGGTCAGCAGCTCGCCGAGGAAGCCTGCCGGCGCCGGCCCGATTTGAAAGTGTTGTTCACCACCGGCTACACCCGCAATGCCGTGGTTCATAACGGCGTGCTCGATCCCGGCGTGGTGCTGCTCGGCAAGCCGTTCGGGATCGATCAGCTCGCCGAGCAGGTGCGCAAAGTGCTGGAGAAGTAACAGCGCCGCGGCGTCGTTGCCGTGCCGAGGATCAGCGCGGCGTCAGGACATCCGCTTCAGCCAGTCGCCGATTTCCGCGATCGCGACATTGGCCTGCGGCAGCAGCTTGCCCATGGTGACGAAGCCGTGGAACTGACCAGGGAACGAGCGGTGCACCACCGCGACGCCGGCTTGCTCCAGGCGCTTGGCGTAGTCCTGCCCTTCGTCGCGCAGCGGATCGGCGCCGGCGGTGACGATGTAGGTCGGCGGCAGACCGGCGAGGTCATCGACCTGGGCCGGCGACGCGCGCCAATCATGGGCGTCGTGATCGGCGCTGAGATAGTGATCGCGGAACCAGCGGATCAGCGAATGGGTGGTGAGCACGCTGGTCTCGGCCTCGCTATGCGAGGGCTGGGTCAATGCGAAGTCGGTCGCCGGACAGATCAGCACTTGCCCGGCAAACATCGGGTCGGCGCGGTCGCGGGCCTCGATCGACACCACCGCCGCGAGATTGCCACCGGCGCTGTCGCCGCCGACGAACAGTTTGGCGGGGTCGATCTTCAGCACATGGGCGTTGAACGACACCCATTTCGCCGCGGCAATGGCGTCCTCGACCGCGGCCGGAAACTTGTGCTCGGGCGCCAGCCGATAATGAACCGCGACCACGATCAGCTCGCCGCTGTCGGCGATGCAGCGGCACACCGCGTCATGGCTGTCGAGATCGCCGGCGACCCAGCCGCCGCCGTGAAAGAACACCAGCCCGGGCGCGAGCCCGTCCTGTTGCCGCAGCTTCTTCGGGGTGTAGATTCGGGTTTCGAGATCGCCGGCCGGTCCGGGAATCATGCAATCATTGACCGACGCCATTTCCAGCGAGTCCGGGCAGGCCTCGGCGGCGCTTTGCCGGTACAGCTGGCGCGCGTGCTCCGGCGTCAGCGTATCCAAGGGCGGCCGGGCCGCGAGCTGGAACGCCCGGTAAACCGCTTCGGCATCTGGATCGAGTTTCACCGTCATGACTGCAAGGTCCATTGTCGAACGCACTTCGTCGGCCCCAATATCTCAATCAACAGCTGAACTGACCAGCTGGGCTGTGGACGGTTCACAACCAGCGCCGCTGGTCCGCGCCGCCCTTTCCCCGCCGTATTCGGCGTGTTAACGGAAAAGCCGCGAGCGGCCCGGGAAGTCCTCATCACGGCTGTACAATGTCGCGAGCCTTGATTCGTCGCTGTGAGCCGCGCGAGATGTTGCGATTTTTTGGTATTGCTGGTTTGGCCGCGCTGTTGGCAGCGCCGATGATGCTATCGGCGACACCTGCTGACGCTCAAATCGGCACCATTTTCTCTGATCCGCCGCTGCGGCCGCCGGGCAATGTGCCGCGCGGTGGCGCTTACGAAGACGAGGAAGAGGTGCCGGATTTGCCGCCGCAAGGCCGGCTGTTGCCGACCCCGAACCGGCCGTTGCCGGGGCACGGGCAGGGACAGAGCGCGCTGCCTGGCCCGGTGCAATCGCAGCCGCTGCCGCCGCCGCCAGGCGCCGCGCTGCCGCCCCCGCAAACAGCTCCTAATGCCGCGGTGCCTCCTGCGGCCGCCGTGCCGCCGCCAGCGCCTGGCGTTGCCGCCGCGCCGAGCGGCGCTGCCCAGCCTCAGCCCAAAACCACCGCGCCGCCGGTTCCGGCGACGTTGCAGCCGGGCGATGAGGTGGTGACCGAGCCGCCGGCCCAGAAGATCGTCAATAAGAAGGCGGTGTTCTCCGGTCTCGACAAGATCACCGGCCGCATTATCAATTTCGACGTCGATATCGGCGAGATCGTGCAGTTCGGTGCGCTGCGGGTGAAGACCGACGCCTGTTACACGCGGCCGTCGACCGAATCCGCCAACACCGACGCCTTTGTCGAGGTCGATGAGATCACGCTGCAAGGCGAGGTGAAACGGATCTTCTCGGGTTGGATGTTCGCGGCCAGCCCCGGTTTGCACGGCGTCGAGCACCCGATCTACGATATCTGGCTGACGGACTGCAAAGCGCCGGAGACCACGGTGGCCGCCGGCCAGGCCGACGCACAGCCGAAGCCCGCGCCGCCGCCGCCGGCCCAGAAGCGCGCGCCGCCCAAGCCGCGCCCGCAGCCGCAGGTCTATCCGCCGCAGCAAGCACCAGCCTATCCGCCTCCTTATCGCTGATCCTGAGGGCTGATCGGCCATCGGCTCGGCACCCTTTCGGGCCAGCCGCAACGCGCTGAGCGATAGGCTATCGCAGCTTGATCGGCGGAGGGGTCGCGGCAATGATTTCCAGCGCCCGCGCCCCTAGAACCGGCTGCGCGATCGGCAATTGCGCGAAGTTGGCCTGGCCCTTGAGCGCGACGTCCAGCATCACCCGATAACGTCGCCGCGGCACTTCGATCGCGCCGAAACTGCGCAAATGATCGGTGACGAACTGGGTATCGAGCAGCACGAAATTGCCGGCAAGCAGCCGCGCCACCAGATGCACCAGCGCCACTTTCGAGGCATCGCGGGCGCGGTGGAACATGCTCTCGCCAAAAAACGCGCGGCCGAGGCTGACGCCGTATAGTCCGCCGACCAGATCGCTGTCCTGCCAGACCTCGACGCTGTGGCAGTGGCCGATCTCGAACAGCCCAATATAGAGCTCGCGAATCCGGCGATTGATCCAGGTGCCCTCGCGGCCCGGTTGCGGCTCGGCGCAGCCGTCGATCACCGCGCTAAATGCTTGGTCGACCGTGACGGTGAACACATCGGAGCGCACGGTGCGCGCCAGCCGCGACGCCACCCGAAAGCCGTCGAGCGGGATGATGCCGCGCTGTTCCGGCTCCACCCAGAACAGCGTCGGGTCGTCGACGCTCTCTGCCATCGGAAAGATGCCGCAGGTATAGGCGCGCAGCAGCATTTCCGGGGTGATGTCGGAAGTGGAGGGATCGCGGCTGGTCATTCCACATCTTAACAAGGCCGGCGCCGGCCGCGAATACCGAATACCGTGGCTGATCGCCGCTCAATCGTCGCTGGTGGGCCGGATCAGTCGGCGTTCTGCGCCGCGCCCTGCGGCGCCCGGCTGACATCGGGAGGAGGGGGCTTCTGGCGCTGGAAACGCAGCACCATCCGGGTGCCTGCATGATTGGGGTCGCGTTCGACGCTGGCTTCCAGTTTGCTCGCCATCGCGCTGACGATGCGCTGGCCCATCCCGGTTGAGCGCGGGTCGGGGCATTTTGCGGCGAGGCCCACGCCGTCATCGGCAATCGACAGTTCGACCTCATTGCCGTTGCCGCGCAACGCAACGTGAATCGGCCCCGAGCCATCCGGATAGGCGTATTTCACCGCGTTCATGATCAGCTCATTGACGATGATGCCGATCGCGACCGCGCGGTCGGGATCGATCTCGACCGGATCGGAGTGCAGCGTGAGCCGCGACATCCGGTTGCCCTCGGCCGAGCGGCGCAGGTCTTCCAGCAGCGCTTCGAGATATTGATTGAGCAGCACGCTGTTGAGATCTTGCGACGTATAGAGTCGGCGATGCACCTGCGCGACCGCGGCGACCCGGCCCATGGCGTTGGTCAGCGCCGCTTTGACATCGGCCTGCTGCGTTGACGAGGCTTGCAGATGGAGCAGCGACGCGATGATTTGCAGCGAGTTGCCGACGCGGTGATTGACCTCGCGCAGCAGCAATTCGCGCTCGGCCGCCAGCGCCGCATAACGGTCGCGCGACGCATGAACCTCGGCGACCGCTTCGTCGCGCGCCTTGCGCAGCCGCGCCTGCTTGATCGCCTGTTCGACCGCGACATGCAGCAGCGGCACGAAATCGCCCATAGTGTCTTTCACCAGGTAATCGGCGGCGCCGGCCTTCAAGGCCGTGACCGCGATCGCCGAATCCTGCGAGGCCGTGACGAACACCACCGGCGGCGGGTCGGGAATGAGCTGGATCTGCTCCAGCGTTTCCAGGCCGTCGAGTCCCGGCATGTATTGGTCGAGCGCCACCACGTCGATGCCGCCTTGGCGCAGCCGGGCGAGGCCGGTTTCGCCGTCGGTGGCATGTTCGACCTGATAGCCTCTCCGCTGCAGCCCGCGGATCACGAGCTGCCCCAGCGCCTCGTCGTCATCGATATAGAGGAGCGTCGGAGCTGTTTCGGTCATGCGACGGCTTGCGGAACCTGAATCACGGAGAAAAACAATCCTAGCTGGCGAATGGCGTTGGCGAAGCTCTCATAGTTCACGGGCTTGGTGATGTAGACGTTGCAGCCGAATTCGTAGCAGCGCTTGATCTCCTGGGCATCGTCGGTGGTGGTGAGCACCACCACCGGAGAACACTTGAGATGATCGTTCTCTTTGACTCGGCGCAGGATATCGATGCCGGACATATCGGGCAAATTAAGGTCAAGCAGGATCAGCAAAGCTTGGCCCTTATGATGAAGACCGGTTCCATCGCCGCCAAACAGATAGTCGATCGCTGCCGTCCCATTCGTGAATGGCACGATCTCATTGTTGACGCCGGAGCGCCGGATGTTGCGCTCGATCAGGCGCGCGTGGCCCTCGTCGTCCTCGATCATGATGATGGTAACAGGTTTGCTCATTTAGAGGTATCCCGAGATGTTGCCAGCCATTTGGTCGGCAGGGTGATTGTGAAAGTCGAGCCTCTGCCCAAGGTGGACGCGACCGACATCGTTCCGCCAAGGCGGCGCACCAGGGCGCGGACATGCGCAAGACCGATGCCCTGACCGGGCCGATCCTGCGGGCCGGCGCGGCGAAACAGCTCGAAGATGCGCTGGTGATCCTTGGGATCGATGCCGCGGCCATTGTCCTGGATTTCAAAGATCGCAAAGCCGAGTTTTTCCCGGCCGCGGATCGCGATATCGCCGGGCGCGCCGGCTTTCAGATATTTCAGCGCATTGTCGATCAGGTTGGAGAAGATCTGCTCGAGCGCCAGCCGGTCGCTGACGATCTCGGGCAGCGGTTCGACGCGGATCTGCGCATTGGCCTCGGCGGCCTGATGGGCGACCGTGCTGACGATGCCTTCGATCAGTTCGCGGGTGTCGATCCGCACCGGCCGGAATTCGCGGCGGCCCTCGCGATTGAGCGCCAGAATCGCGGTGATCAGCCGGTCCATCTTGCCGATTGATGACTTGATGAAGCCGAGCGCCTCGGAAAAGTCCTGCGACAGCTTCTGATCGGTTTCCGACAACTGCGGATCGCTGTCACTGTCGGCCGTTTCGGGCATGGGCGCTGCGGCCGGATCGCGACTCAGCGTCTCAATACGCCGAAAAATATCGTTGCGCAGTTCTTCCAGCTCGCTGGTAAAGCCCATGATGTTGACCAGCGGCGAGCGCAGATCGTGGCTGACGATGTAAGCGAAGCGCTGGATTTCCTCATTGGCCTCGCGCAGATCGGCGGTGCGCTCGGTCACGATCGATTCCAGATTGAGATTGGCGTCGAGCAATTTGGCCTCCGCCTCGTCGCGTGCTTTCGCCGAGCGGCGCAGTAGCGCGATCGAGATGGTGGCCAAGATCACCACCAGCCAGGCACCTGAGGTGGTCACGGCGGCGGCCAGCGACTGACTGCGATCTGCGGCGATCGTGCGCTCCCGAAACAGCCGCTGCTCCTCGCGGCGCATCTCGCCGGCCAGTTCGCGAATCCGGTTCATGGTTTCGCGACCGGCGCTGATGCGCAGCTGTTCGGTGGCTTCGCTGATCTTCTTGTTCTTGCCGAGCTCCAGCACCTGCCGGAACTGGTCCAGCCGATTTTCCGACAGCCTCATGATCTCGCGCAGCGCCTGTTGCTGCTGGGAATTGTCGCGGATTTGCTGCTGCAGCGTCTGCAGCCGCGGCAAGATCGCGCTGGCCGCTTCCTCGAATTCGTCGAGGAACTCCTTTTGATCGGTCAGCAGATAGCCGCGCTCGGCGCTCTCCGCGCGCCGGATCTGAACCAGCGCCAGCGAGATGTTGTTCTCCACTTCGAGCGTATGGGCGACCCACGCCGCATCATCGCGCGCGCGGTTCAGCCAATAAATGGAGGCCAGACTAATCGCCACCAACACCACAAAGGCCGCCGACAGCAGCGCTACCTGCAACCAGCGTCCGCGATTAGGCGTCATCGCGTCGCCTCGTGACTGACTCTGCACGTCAATTCCACATTGCCCCCGCTCACACCACGAGCCGGGACTAACGCGGACCGCAGGCTTCGGTTCCCGTCCGGGCAGCCAATCGGGCCGCGCCATGGGGCGTCGCGGGGCAGGCGTCCGCCAGACCTGTCTCGATAAAATAAAGGCGGCTCTGATTGCTCGGAGCCGCCTTTGTCTTAGCTGTTCTTGTCTTAGCTGTTCTTGGTCTCGCCTGTAGCCAGGTAATGTTCGAGCCAGTGAATGTGGTAGTCGCCGTCGATGATATTCGGCTCGCGCACCAGCGCCCGGAACAGCGGCAGCGTGGTTTCGATGCCGTCCACCACCATCTCGTCGAGCGAGCGGCGCAGCCGCATCAGGCACTCGGCGCGAGTCTTGCCGTGCACGATCAGCTTGCCGACCATCGAGTCGTAATAGGGCGGGATCATGTAGCCCTGATACACCGCCGAATCGATGCGCACCCCGAGCCCGCCGGGCGGGTGGTAACGCTGGATGCGGCCCGGCGAGGGCCGGAAGGTCACCGGGTTTTCGGCGTTGACGCGGCATTCGATGGCGTGGCCGGTCAAGACGATCTCGTCCTGGGTCGCCGGCAGGTCGCCGCCAGCCGCCACCCGGATCTGCTCCAGTACCAGATCGATGCCGGTGATCATTTCGGTGACCGGATGCTCGACCTGAATACGGGTGTTCATCTCGATGAAGTAGAACTCGCCGTCTTCATAGAGAAACTCGATGGTGCCGACGCCGAGATACTGCATATCCTGCATCGCCTTGGCGCAGATGCCGCCGATGCGGGCGCGCGCTTCCGGGGAGAGGATCGGCGAGGGACCTTCTTCCCAGACCTTCTGATGGCGCCGCTGCAGCGAGCAGTCGCGTTCGCCGAGATGGATCGCGCCGCCGCGGCCATCGCCCAGAATCTGGATTTCGATGTGGCGCGGTTTGGTCAGGTACTTTTCCAGATAGACCGAGGCGTCGCCAAACGCCGCCTTGGCTTCGGTGGCCGCGGTCGACAGCGCAAATTGCAGGTCGGCCTCGGTGTGCGCCACCTTCATGCCGCGGCCGCCGCCGCCGGCTGCCGCCTTGACCAGCACCGGAAAGCCGATCTCGCGCGCGATCGCCATCGCGTCGTCGTCGGGGCCGACCCCGCCGTCGGAGCCCGGCACCACCGGGATGCCGAGCCGCTTGGCGGTTTTCTTGGCTTCGATCTTGTCGCCCATCAGCCGGATGTGCTCGGCCTTCGGTCCGATGAACTGCAGATTATGGTCGGCCAGGATTTCGGCAAACCGGGCGTTTTCCGACAGGAAGCCGTAGCCGGGATGGACGGCATCGGCGCCGGTGATCTCGCAGGCCGCCAGCAGCGCCGGGATGTTGAGGTAGCTGTCCTTGGACTGCGGCGGGCCGATGCAGACGCTTTCGTCGGCGAGCCGGACGTGCATCGCGTCAGCGTCTGCGGTGGAATGCACCGCCACGGTGGCGATGCCGAGCTCCTTGCAGGCCCGCAAAATGCGCAGCGCGATTTCGCCGCGATTGGCTATCAGGATCTTGTCGAACATGGCGTTCCAGACTGCGCAATGAGAATGAGGAGGGCGAGGCGCGACCAGGAGCAGTGGCTTTGAGCGCTAACCAGCGCCGCTACTCCAAAACCCCGCTTGCTACTCGATGACCACCAGCGGTTCGCCGAATTCCACCGGCTGGCCGTCTTCGACCAGAATCTGGGTCACCGTGCCGGCGCGCGGCGACGGGATCTGATTCATGGTCTTCATCGCCTCCACGATGAACAGCGTGTCACCGGCGCTGACCCGGCTGCCGACCTCGATAAACGGCTTGGCGCCGGGCGAGGGCGCGACATAGACGGTGCCGACCATCGGCGACGGCACCATGCCCGGATGCTTGCTGACATCGGCCGGAGCAGCCGGCGCCGCAGCGGCGGCCGGTGCATAATTGGCCGCCATCGCCGGCATGGTCGCCGCGACGGTGACGTTGCGGGCCACGCGCAGCCGCAGTCCTGAACGCTCGATCTCGATCTCGGTCAGATTGGTCTCTTCGAGCAGCAGTGCCAGTTCGCGAATCAGCACGCTGTCATCGGCAGCCTTGGTCTTTGCGGCGGGGGTATCTTCAGGCTGGCGGGCCATAGGTCGATCCAAACTTTCGAGGTGAAGGGAAGGCGTCAGGCTGTTGCGCTGAAACCGAGTTTTGCAGCGAGACCGCTGATCGCCAGCCGGTATCCATCGATACCGAAGCCACACAGGCTGGCGAATGCGGCCTTCGCAATGAAGGACTGGTGGCGGAAACTTTCGCGGGCGTGGATGTTGCTGATATGCACTTCGATGGTCGGCAGCTGAACGGCTGCGACCGCGTCGTGCAACGCGACTGAGGTATGAGTGTAGCCGCCGGGGTTGATCACGATCCCGACCGCACCGTTGGCGCGGGCGTCGTGAATGAAATCGATCAGGTCGCCTTCGTGGTTGGACTGCCGGCAATCGACGGAGAGGCCGAAGCTGGCCGCCGTTTCGACGCAGAGTTTTTCGACATCCGCCAGCGTGGCGTGTCCATAGACCTCCGGCTCGCGGAGCCCAAGCAGATTGAGGTTCGGGCCGTTCAGCACATAGATGGTCTTTGGCATCTCAATCCCGAACAGGTTCTGGTCATCCTGCGATGGTCCGTTGCAGGCAGCTCCGGTGTTCCACCGTTCGGCCGACAATCAATTCGGGTCGCTCACCCGGGAGCGTCGGCACAAAAGGGTGACCAGAAATCTTGATTTCCAGTGCGGCTAGGCTGTGAACGGGCGCCACACTGTCCAATCAGTGGGCAGGGACACCCGGCACGCTCATTGCCTGCGCGTTATATGTAACCTCGCGGCGAAGGGGAAGCCTCCCAGGGACAAAAGCCGCAGCCGTTCCGTTAAATCTGCATGTTTGGGCTTGCCGCCAGATGATTGGCAAAACAACAAAACTCGTGCTGCCGGTTTTTCCGGGGCGCGGGACGTCTGACCTTTAGTCTATGGCTTATCCCCTGCGTAAAAGGCCGGGCCGCGCCAGGAAAACCCGCCGGAACATCAGCTTACAGCTTGGCTTCGTGGTCCTGCCGCACCGGACAATGTCTGATGCAGGCTGTTGGCGGCTTGCCGACGGGGAGCTGACGGTAACATGCGGAAGGCGAGCGCAGTGTCGAGCGCTGGTGCGGATCATTCCTTGTCACGGGAATCAAAACCTCGCCCGCCGGACTGCGGCGGGCGAGGTGCAGGTCGTTGAAAGGCCGGGTCGGGCTCGGGGCAGGGCGCGGCTGCCCGGCAAAGGGCCCCGTCAGGCGGGCAGCACCGCCACGATCTCCATGGTGCGCGGATTGACCACGATGATCTCACCGCGGGCCAGGAAGAACTCATAGCCGCGCCAATCGGGATAGATCGTGATGATCTCCGAGGGCAGCGGATGGAAGCGCACCTCTCGCGGCACCCTTGTGCCGATCGCGATGTTGAAGTTGACGTTGGTGGCCGGCTCGACCCGCTGCTGCTTGATCACGGTGGTGATCCGGGTGCGCTGATCGGCCGATAGCTTGGCGCCGCCGCCGGCTTGCCCGGTGGTGGTGGACCGGCTGTCGTCATCGCCCCGTTGCTCGGCGGCGTTGCGATTGTCATCGCGCATCCGGTCGCTGGAACGCATGTCCTTGTCCGACTTGGTGCTGTCAGACTTGGTGCTGTTGCGATCCGACTTCATGTTGGATTGCGAACCGTCCTGAGCGCGCTGGCCGCGGTCCCGATCGCCATCCTTGCCGGTGCTTTGGCCGGTGGTCTGGCTGGATCTAGAACCATCCCGCATCGAGTCGCTCGATTTCATGCCGGGCTCTGATCCGCGGCCCGACTCGGCACCCTTACTGGTTCCGAGGCTGTCGCGGCTGCTCGGCGAGCTGGCGCCGCCCTGAGACGATGGGCTGCCGCTCTGCTGGGCGGCGCCACCACTCCCACCCATCGATCCGCCACCCGTTCCCTGGGCGTGGACCACGCCGCTGCTGGCGAACATCGCAACGGCTGCGGCGGAAATCAGGAAACGATTCATTGCACTCTCCTCGCGTTTGCACTGCCCGCGGAACAAACGACAACCAGCGACGGCCGTTCCGGAGTTCCGAGAGTGCTGGCAATTTTGTTTTCTGAACGCCGCCTGCGCCGGGCGAAATCAGATGCCGAACCCCGCGGCTGTAGTCACTATTCAGCGAAACCACAGAGTTCGCCGTGGCGATGTCGTGACCTCTATGCGATAGTTCTGTGACACTCTTAATCCCGGTGGTACCCGGCTGGGTTCAGGAGCACGGTCATGGCGCTCTACATCGTAAAATTCTTCAAGGAGATCCTTGGGGAGAATGGCCGGCAATCCGAGGTCTGCCAGAGCTTCGTTGAAGTCGAGGCCGACAACAGCGGCGAGGCCTGCGAAAAGGCCAAGAAGCGGTTTTGCGAGTCCGAGCGGCTCGATCATTGGTCGCTGCATGCCGACCGGCTGCATGTCAGCGAATGCGAACGGCCTGCCGCCACGCCGCATCCATAGGCCCGGTCCTGATCGGCGGGCAGCCCTTTGCGCCCGTAGCCCGTATGGCGGATGAGCGAAGCGTCATCCGCCGTCACATGGCGTCAAATCGACAAGGCTGGCGGGTTACGCGCGTCGCGCTAACCCGCCGTACGTGTTCGTGTGGGCCAGATCAGACTCGAGTGATTAGCAGGACGGCTTGCCGCAGCGCGCGATGTTGATCTTCTCGCGCAGCGTCGAGTGGCCGACTGCGCCGATCACCACCTGGTTGCCGATCACGTAGCTCGGCGTGCCGTTCATGCCCATCGCTTCGGCGAGCTTAAAATTTTCTTCGATGGTGGCGCGCACTTCCGGGCTCGCCATGTCCTTTTCCAGCCGCGCCATGTCGAGGCCGGCATCCTTGGCGGCGGCCATCGAGCGCGCCTTGTCGGCCTGGCCGCGGCCGTTCAGCAGTTTTTGGTGGAAGTCGAGATATTTTTGGCCGGTCGGGTCCTGCATGCGCACCGCGATCGCCACTTGCGCGGCTTCCATCGAGGTCGGCCCCAGCACCGGGAATTCTTTCAGCACCACCTTCAGCTTCGGATCGGCCTTGAGCAGCTCCATCATGTCGAGCATGGCGCGTTTGCAGTAACCGCAATTGTAGTCGAAGAACTCGACCATGGTGACGTCGCCGGCGCGGTTGCCGATCGTGACGCCGCGCGGCGAATTGAAGATCGTGTCGGCGTTTTCGGCGATCGCCGCCTTGTGCTTCTCGGCCTCGGCGAGCGCCTGGCGCTTGTTCAGCTCGGCCGACACTTCTTCCAGCACTTCGGGGTGCGACAGCAGATAGCCGCGCACGATCGATTCGATCTCCTTGCGCTGGGCATCACTAAAACTCGGCTCGCTGGCGAGCGCGGGCATGGCGCCAAGCGCGAATGCGAGCAGGGCAGGAGCGGCGAAGCGGGCGGCGGACATGGGCGAAATCCTTTTGGGAATTGCTCGATTGGCGAATGAGCCGCGACGATGCGGCTCCATGGACGCAATGTGAACCGGCATACGCCCTCGGCAGGAGGCGCACAGCCCCGGGCATGGTCGACAGGCGAGTTCGGGCCGATCCCTATCACAAACGGAGGGCTCCTTGACAGAGCCGGAGCGCCGCCATCGCCGCGGCGCTTGGTCCGCCTGATCGCCGGCTGGGGGCAGCGGCGCTATTTGTCAGAGCCCGGCGGCTTGGCGGCGACGATGTCGTCGGCTTTGACCCAGCCCGGCGATCCCACCGGGAACCGGGTTTTGGCGCGGGCGGCCAGTTCGCGTGCGGTCTTGTTGTCACCGCGCAAAAACGCCGCTTGCGCTGCGGCAAGGTCGGCCTGGGCATAGTCGCCCTTGCGGCCATAGGCCATCGCGAGCTGCGAGTAGCCGAGCGGCGCCTCGTTCTCGCGCGCCAGCGCGTTGCGCAGCAGCCGGATCGCTTCGTCGGTCGAGGCCGGGTTGTTGCTCGCCACCATCGCCTGACCGAGCAGCATTTCGATCAGCGGCGCGCCGCCGGACAGTTGCACCGCCTTGCGCAGCGACGGGATTGCTTCGGCCGGCCGCGCGCCTTCCAGCAGCGCCTGGCCGCGCAGCTCGTGGAAATAGGGATTGTTGGGTTGAGCCTGGATCAGCGCATCGATCTGGCTCAGCGCCGAGCGCAAATCGCCATGCAGATAGGTGCTGATGGCGCGGGCATAGCGTGCCGGCAGGCTGTCATTGGAGGGCGGATAGCGCCGCGACACCGTATCGGGCTTTTCCATGAAGCCGGAAGTTTTGGCGCGCATCATGTCGTGGCGCAGTTGCAGCGCCGGGTCGTCCTTCTTGTCCCAGAACGCGCTGGAACGCGCCAGTTCTTCCAGCGCGCGCACGCGCTCGGCCGGCATCGGGTGCGACTGCGCATAGGGATCGGCGCCGCGCGCGGCGAACAGGCTTTCGCTGCTGAAGCGCTGAAAAGTCTCATACATGCCGCGCGGCGATTGGCCGGTGGCGGTCAGGAATTTGACGCCGGCGCGGTCGGCGTTTTCCTCCTGCTGGCGCTGATAGGACAACAGGTTGCGGCGGATCATCTCCTGCGGCGCGCTGAGCGCGGCCATGCCGATATTGCTGCCAGAGCTGTTCGGGCCGGTCTTGGAGCCGGCGACCATGGCGCCGACCCCGAGCAGCATCGCGACGATCATCTGGGTCTGAGCCTGCGCCAATTGCTCGCGCAGTTTTGACAGATGGCCGCCGGCCAGATGCCCGGTCTCGTGCGCCAGCACCCCGATCAGCTGGTTCGGGGTTTGCGACTGCATCAGCGCGCCGTAATTGACAAAAATTCGGCGGCCGTCAGCGACGAAAGCGTTGAAGCTCGGATCGTTGATGATTGCGACCTGAATATTGTGCTTCTCGAGCCCCGCGGTGCGCAGCAGCGGCCTAGTATAGTCGCGCAGCAATTGCTCGATTTCGGTGTCGCGCAGCAGCCGCGGGCCGGGGCCCTGTGCCTTGGCCGGCAGCGGCGGCAGCGCCATGGCGACCGTGACCACGCATGCCACCAATTGGCCCAGCAGTCGGCGCAAGGGGGCGCGATGGGAGCTTTGCAGTTTCGTCATTGGCCACGGTTCATTTGCGGGATATGCCCTAGCATGCCGCCGAATGGGGCGGCACAGCGGCGGGCCCACCCGGCCCGGCGAAGACACCCGGAGATAGCAGATTCCGATGCTGGATGCGACCACCACCGACCACAATCGCGAAACGCTCGCACGGCTGCTGGCGCCATCGGCGCGCAGCGATGTTCCGCCATTCATGGTGATGGATGTGATGGCCGCGGCCGAGCGCATCGAAGCCGCCGGCGGTCATGTGATCCATTGCGAGGTCGGACAACCGGCAGCGCCGGCGCCGCGCGCCGCGATCGCCGCCGCGCACGCCGCGCTCGATCAGAACCGCATCGATTATACGTCGGCGCTCGGCATTGCGCCGCTGCGGACGCGGATCGCGCAGCACTATCAGGACGTCTATCGCTGCAACGTGCCGGCCGAGCGCGTGGTGGTCACCACCGGATCATCGGCGGCGTTTGTGCTGGCATTTCTGGCCATGTTCGAACCGGGCGATCGGGTCGCGGTCACCGTGCCGGGCTATCCGCCCTATCGCCATATCCTCAAGGCGCTGGGCTGCGTGCCGGTCGAGATCGAGACCCACGCCGACACCCGCTACGCCTTGACCGGCGAGGCGCTGCTGGCCGCGCATCGCCAGGCGCCGCTCAAGGGCGTGCTGGTCGCCAGTCCTGGCAATCCGACCGGCACGATGATGACGCGCGAAGCGCTGGCCGATCTGATCGCGGTCGCCGAGCGCGAGGGCATCAAGTTCATTTCCGATGAGATCTATCACGGCCTCGATTACGCATTTCCGGCGGTCAGTGCGGCGGAAATGTCGCCGCATGCGGTGGTGATCAACTCGTTTTCAAAATACTTCTGCATGACCGGCTGGCGCGTCGGCTGGATGGTGGTGCCCGACGCCTTGGTGCGGCCGATCGAGCGTCTGCACCAAAATCTTGCGATCTCGGTGCCGACGCTGTCGCAGATCGCAGCCGCCGCGGCCTTTGAAGGTCGCGAGGAAATGGAGGCGGTCAAGCGTGGCTATCAACTCAACCGCGAAATTCTGATCAACGGCTTGCCGCAGGCGGGCCTGACTGAATTCCTGCCGGCCGATGGCGCGTTCTATCTGTATGCCGACGTGTCAAAGTTCACGTCAGATAGTGCTGAGTTCGCCCAGCGAATGTTGGCCGAGGCGCGGGTGGCGGCAACGCCAGGGGCGGATTTCGATCCGGTGCGTGGCCGGCACTTCATACGGTTCTCGTATGCGCGCTCTGCGGACGACATGCGCGAGGCGGTGGCGCGTATCGGCCGCTGGCTCGGACGTTAATCACTACGATTGTACATGGTCGGGCGATTCCAAGCTTGATCTGAGCGGCATTTCGTCGCTATAGCCGGCTGCGAATAATTCCTTCCGGAGAAATTCGTTTGCCGATCAGCCTTTCAGCGCCGCGATGCTCGCGCGGGCACGTCGCGCTTGCGGCGATGCTCTGGCCGCAGCGCGCAGAGCAATTCCCCAACTGGTTGCGTCTTGCTGTTCTGATCGTGTTCGGCACCGCGCTGCTGTCGGTCTCGGCCAAGGCCAATCTGCCATTGCCGCTGGTACCAATGACGTTGCAGTCGTTGATGGTGCTGCTGATCGGCGCCGTCTATGGCGCGCGCTTGGGCGCGGCCACCGTGCTCGTCTATGTGGCTGAAGGGGCGATCGGCCTGCCGGTGTTTGCGGGACCAACAGCTGGTCTTGCTGTGCTCATCGGGCCGAGCGGTGGCTATCTCGCCGGCTTTGTCGCCGCCGCCTTTGTGGTCGGCTGGCTCGCCGAACGCGGCGAGGATCGCACCATGCTGCGGCTGTTTGCCGTGATGGCGATCGGTCATTTCATCATTTTCGCGCTCGGCTTTGCCTGGCTTGCTTACGGTCTTGAGTTTGAGGCCGAACGCGCCTGGCTGGTCGGCGTCCTGCCATTTCTCGGCGGCGCGCTGATCAAGAACGCGCTGGGAGCCTTTCTGCTGCCAACTATCCGACGTGGGCTCGATCGCCGTCATCGGTGATCGCGGCCTTCGCCGCCGCTCAAGCTTTGCAATGACTGGGCTGACCGTATTGCCCGTGGTCGGCACGGTACCCGACGTGACAACGACAGGCACATTCTGCGAGCGGATGGAGTGATCGCCATGTCGACCACACAGATCAATGCCATGGGTACGATGCGCCGAAGCAAATCGAAGCCTTGGTACAAGGTTCTGTACGTTCAGGTGCTGATTGCGATCATCATCGGCGTGCTCATGGGCTGGCTGTGGCCCGATCTTGCCACCAACGAATGGGTGAAGGCGCTCGGCGACGGCTTCATCAAGCTGATCAAGATGGTGATCGCGCCGATCATCTTCTGCACGGTGGTGTCGGGCATTGCGCATATTCAGGACGCCAGCAAGGTCGGCCGGGTCGGCATCAAGGCGCTACTTTATTTCGAAGTGGTGTCGTCGTTTGCGCTGCTGATCGGCCTTGTGGTTGGCAATCTCATTCCGATCGGGCAGGGGCTCGGCGCCACCGGCGATGCCGGCGCGGTCGTCAAATATCTGAAGCAGGCGGAAACGCAGAAGTCCGTCGATTTCGTGCTCAACATCATTCCCGACAGCGTAGTCGGCGCTTTTGCCAAAGGCGACATTCTGCAGGTGCTGCTGTTTGCGATCCTGTTCGGCTTCGCGCTGATGACGCTCGGCGAGCGCGGTCATCGCGTGCGCGATGTGATCGACGATTGTGCGCACGCCGTGTTTGGCGTGATCGCCATCGTGATGAAGGCGGCGCCGATCGGCGCGTTCGGCGCGATGGCTTACACGATCGGCAAATTCGGTCCGGCGGCGCTCGGCAATCTGATCGGTTTGATCGCAGTGTTTTACATCACCGCGGCGCTGTTCGTGTTCCTGGTGCTGGGGCTGATCGCTCGCGTGATCGGCTTCAACATCTTCAAGTTCCTCGGCTACATCAAGGACGAGCTGTTGATCGTGCTCGGCACCTCGTCCTCGGAAAGCGCGCTGCCGCAATTGATGGAAAAGCTCGAGCGGCTCGGCTGTTCGAAGTCGGTGGTCGGCCTGGTGGTGCCGACCGGCTATTCCTTCAATCTCGACGGCACCAACATCTATATGACGCTGGCCACGCTGTTCATCGCGCAGGCGCTCGGCGTCGATCTGACCTGGGGTGAGCAGTTCACCATTTTCGTGGTGGCAATGCTGACCTCGAAGGGCGCCAGCGGCGTCACCGGCGCCGGCTTCGTCACGCTGGCCGCGACGCTCTCGGTGGTCAATCCGGCGCTGGTGCCGGGCATGGCGATCGTATTTTCGGTCGACAAGTTCATGAGCGAGGTGCGGGCGCTCACCAACATCACCGGCAACGGCATCGCCACCGTGTTCGTGTCGTGGTGGGAGGGCGAGCTGGATCGCAACAAGCTCAAGGCGGCGTTGAACCGCACCGTCGATCCGTCCGATGTCGAAACCGCGGTGACCACCGGCTGATGACCAACTTCAAGTTAGAGCTTTGGTTCTGCCCCATCAGAACCAGAGCTCTAACCGAGCGCCCCGCCGCAACTGATGGCGCGTGCGACTAATACCATCGGGTCGTATCATTGACCGTCATACCCGCGCTTGTCGCGGGTATCCACGTCTTAAAATCGCTGCAAGATCAAAGACGTGGATGGCCGGGACGAGCCCGGCCATGACGTGCGGATCGGTTGGCATCAATCGCCGCTAGTATAAGCTCAAACTCACTCCATCGACGCTTTTCGATCGACCAACAAAAAAGCCGCCCGGTGATGCCGGACGGCTTTTTCGTATCAGTTGTTGGCCCGGTTACTGGCCGCCACCAAAGCGGCGTGACCACCAGCCGATGCGGCGCGGCTGCACGGGCTGCGGAGCAGGGGGCTGCTCAGTGGTGTCCGCGGACGGAGCGACCGGTTCGGCGGTCACTTCAGGAGCCTGAGCCACAGCAGCCTCGACGCTCGGCTCAGCCGGCGCGGTCGGGGCATCGATCGCAAGCTGCGGCTCGGCCACAGCCGGTGCCGAAGCGAAGCTGACCTTCTCGCGCACCGTCGAGCGACGGCGGGCCGGCTTGGAGTCGTGACCGTTGGCTTCGCTGCCCTCGTCGGCCTGCGCGGCTTCGGGCTGGGCCTCGGCCGACGGCGCTTCAACAACCCGCGCTTCGACCGGCTGCGGCTCCTGCGGCGCGGCGCCATTCAGCTTCGGCTGGTCGTCGGGCTGCTGCGCGGCAACGGACGGAGCTTCGGTCACGTCGTCCTGATCGCTGTCGGTGTCGTCGGCCTGCGGCGTGTCGCCATTGAGGTCCTGATCGTCGCCAGCGGCCTCGTCGTCGCCGCCCAGCGCCAGTGCGTCCTCGCCATTGCCCGAGCCAGTGCCACGACGACGCCGTCCACCGCGGCGGCCACGGCGCCGCGGACGACGCTCGCCTTCGCCGTTCTGATCGGCGCGGGTGTCGCCTTCGCTTTCGCCTTCGCTTTCCTCGGCGGCCTCGTCGCCGCTTTCATCGGATTCCACGACTTCGACGGTGTTGAGCGGCGCGATCGGGAAATCGTCGTCCTGCGGCTGAGCGCCTTCGCGCGCTTCCGCCGACCGCGGCCGACGACGGCGCCGACGCTTGCGCTTGCTGCGGCCTTCGCCGTCACCGTCGGCGTCGGTCGCACCGGCTTCGTCCGCAAGGCCGATGGTCTCGTCGGTTTCGATCTCGGCTTCGAACTCGTAGTCGTCGTCCTCAAAGCCGTCGTCGGCTGGCACGGCGGCGAGCTGCGCGGCCAGCGTGGCCTTGGCGGCTTCCAGCGTGTGCACCTGGTCGCCGCGATCGATCACATAGGACTGCTGACCGGTCACGGTCGGATCGGCGTTGACGAACAGCGAGACCTTAAAGCTGCTCTCCAGATCGCGCAGATGGCCGCGCTTGTGGTTGAGCACATAGAGCGCAACGTCGGTGCGGGTGCGGACCACCAGATTGTGGGTCGCGCCCTTCATCAGGATTTCTTCCAGGCCGCGCAGCAATTGCAGCGCCACCGACGACACCGAACGCAGATGGCCGGAGCCGCCGCAATGCGGGCAGGGCTCGGTCGAGCTTTCCAGCACGCTGGCACGGATGCGCTGGCGCGACATTTCCAGCAGACCGAAATGCGAGATGCGGCCGATCTGGATGCGGGCGCGATCCTGGCGCAGACATTCGCTGAGCTTGCGCTCAACCGCACGGTTGTTGCGCTTCTCCTCCATGTCGATGAAGTCGATCACGATCAGGCCGGCGAGATCGCGTAAGCGCAGCTGGCGCGCCACTTCCTCGGCCGCTTCGAGATTGGTCTTCAGCGCGGTGTCTTCGATGTGATGTTCGCGGGTCGAGCGGCCCGAGTTGACGTCGATCGCGACCAGCGCTTCGGTCTGGTTGATGACGATGTAGCCGCCGGAGCGCAGTTGCACGGTCGGCGAGAACATCGCGTCGAGCTGGCTTTCCACGCCCATGCGCGAGAACAGCGGCTGGGCGTCGCGATACAGCTTCACCGCGCGCACATTGGACGGCATCAGCATGTGCATGAAGTCGCGCGCTTCGCGGTAGCCGGCTTCACCCGCCACCTGAATTTCGTCGATCTCCTTGTTGTAGAGATCGCGCAGCGAGCGCTTGATCAGCGAGCCTTCCTCATAGACCAGGGTCGGGGCCTGCGAGCGCAGCGTCATGTCGCGCACGGTTTCCCACATCCGGATCAGATATTCGAAGTCGCGCTTGATTTCCTGCTTGGTGCGCGAGGCACCGGCGGTACGCAGGATGATGCCCATGCCCTCCGGCACGTCGAGATCCTGCACCACTTCCTTGAGGCGCGAGCGATCCTGCGCCGAGGTGATCTTGCGGCTGATGCCGCCGCCGCGCGCGGTGTTCGGCATCAGCACGGCATAGCGGCCGGCCAGCGACAGATAGGTGGTGAGCGCCGCACCCTTGTTGCCGCGTTCTTCCTTGACCACCTGCACCAGCATCACCTGGCGGCGCTTGATGACTTCCTGAATCTTGTACTGGCGGCGCGGACGGAACGCGCGCTCGGGCACTTCTTCGAGCACGTCGTCGCCGCCGACCGACTCGACGACGTCCTCTTCGGAGTCCTCGGCATCGTCGTCGCCGTCCTCATCGTCGTCGTCGTCGTCGCCATGATCGTCATGGTCGGCGTGCGACTCATCGGCGCCGGCTTCGCTGGCGACAGCGGTTTGATCGATCGGGAACGGCGCATCCTCGGCATAGCCGGTCTGTTCGGCTTCCGTTTCGGGAAGCACCGGTGCAAGCGCGTCGGATGCAACAGCGGCGGGCTGTTCCGGAGCGATCGGCGCGGCTTCGGCGCTGCCTTGCGGCGCGGCCGGCTCGTCATGGGCGAACGGCTGATGGTGCGGCGCATAATCGACCGCGGGCAGCAGCTCGGTCGAGGCTACCGCGTGCGGCTGCGGCTCGTCGTGCTGGCCGCCGTCCTGGTCGTGGTGGGCATCCTCGTGGTGATCGGCATCGTGCTGGTCGGCGACCGCAGCCAGCTCATGCGCGTCATCCGCGCTCGGCTCGGACGCTTCGCCGTGCTCGCCGCCTTCAACAAAGACCGGCTCCAACGTTTCGGCATCAAGCGGCGCGCCTTCGATGATCTCGCTCTGCACGCGCTCGCCATTGCCGCGACGGCGCGAATTGCGATGCCGGGAGCGGCGGCGATTGGAGCGGCTTTCGCTCTCTTCTTCTTCCTCGCGATGGGCGCGTTCGTCGGCCTCGATCAGCGCCTGACGGTCCGCCATCGGGATCTGGTAATAGTCCGGATGGATTTCGCTAAAGGCCAGGAAGCCGTGGCGATTACCGCCATATTCGATGAAGGCGGCCTGCAGCGAGGGTTCAACGCGGGTGACCTTCGCCAGATAGATGTTGCCGCGCAGTTGTTTGCGTTGGGCGGTCTCGAAATCAAACTCTTCGACGCGGTTGCCGCGGACCACGACCACCCGGGTCTCTTCCGGGTGGGTGGCATCGATCAGCATTTTGTTGGCCATTGGAGGACTCATGGCGGCGGATGACGCGCAACTCGGCCCGCGCACGTGGCGCGGCCGGACAATGCAACGGTCCACCTGATTCGGGGGTGAAGGAAAGGCCGAAGCGCAACCCGGAGCGCTGCGCCGCTTGAAGACCCGGGGCGCCGCAGCGCGCGAAGCTATTGCCTCGCAGCGGCGCGTCCTTGTCGTGGGTCTTGGTCGGCAACACAGTCTGGCGCATCAAGCGTCGGCCCGTCTGATCAGAGTGGCGGCGGGGGCCGCCTGGTTTTGCTGAACGGCGGTTGTGCGCCGAAGCGCTTCGCCGGCTTTCGCAAATCGCGGCCCTAAGGCCGAAATCGTTGGTCATGTCGTGCCGCACAACGTCCCTGGTGCTGTTGGGACCGGGATCGGACACCCCTTGGATCAACCGCCGCTCTAACCCCGGCCGCGCGCTGCGCTTGCCGGGAAGGGGGCGGAAACCGCAACACCTCAGCCGAAAAAACTGCAGAGGTGTTGGCGTGCGCCAAGAGGTCTAATGCGACGCAACCGTGAGTTAATACCGTCAGCTCCTCGTACATACGTCGAATGCCTAGCGCTGGCAAGCGAGGCGTCACACGAGGATATCGCCCTATCTGAATCACCCGTTGCCGCTTAAACTCGAGTTAACCGTACACTTCTAATGCAATAAGCACCCTCACGAAGAGAGAGGAATCGTTGGCTCGCCGCGCAAATCATAAATTTGTGTTGGGAGCGGTCCTGGGATTGGCGTTGGTTGCAGCCTTTCTCGCGCCGCCGCGCTTGGCGTTGGCTGACGATCAGGAGTCGACCGGCGCGATCCATGCCAGCTTCCCGGTGGTATCGGAGGCGAGGCTCGCCGGCGACGAACGGCAGACGCGCTTCATTCTCGATCTCGACAAAGAGGTGCAGCAGCGCGCCTTCGTGCTTGCCGATCCGTATCGGGTGGTGATCGACCTGCCGCAGGTCAATTTCCGGTTGCCGGCCGGGACCGGAACCCAGGGCCGCGGGCTGATCAAGGCATTCCGCTATGGGCTGGTGATGCCGGGCGGCTCGCGCATCGTGCTCGATCTGACCGGGCCGGCCAAAGTCGAAAAATCTTATGTGCTCGGCGCTGCCAACGGCCAGCCGCCGCGGCTGGTGCTGGAACTGGAAACGGTCGACCGCACCGCGTTCGTGCAAGCGCTGGCGTCCGAGGA
This sequence comes from Rhodopseudomonas faecalis, assembly GCF_003217325.1. Classification (GTDB taxonomy): domain Bacteria; phylum Pseudomonadota; class Alphaproteobacteria; order Rhizobiales; family Xanthobacteraceae; genus Rhodopseudomonas; species Rhodopseudomonas faecalis. The sequence continues at coordinate 72,290 of NZ_QJTI01000006.1, read as the reverse complement.
TCGGCCGCAACTGCGCGCCGCGGTCGGCGCCAGCGACGGTAACGCCGCCGACGCGCCGGTGCCGATGCCAGTGCCGGATGATCGCCCGGTGGTGGTGCTCGATCCCGGCCATGGCGGCATCGACAACGGTACCCAGGCCGCCAGCGGCGAATCAGAGAAGGTGCTGGTGCTGGATTTCGCGCTGGCGCTGCGCGACCAGATCGAGAAATCCGGAAAATACCGGGTGGTGATGACGCGCACCGACGACACCTTTATTCCGCTGGCCGATCGGGTGCGGGTGGCGCGCAACAATTCCGCGGCGCTGTTCGTCTCGATCCATGCCGACGCTTTGCCGCGCGGCGAGGGCGATGCCCAGGGCGCCACCGTTTACACCCTGTCCGACAAGGCGTCGGACGCCGAGGCGCAGCGGCTGGCCGACGCCGAAAACAAGGCGGACGCGATCGGCGGCGTCAACCTCACCGAGGAACCAACCGAGGTCGCCGACATTCTGATCGACCTCGCGCAGCGCGAGACCAAAACCTTCTCGAACCGCTTCGCCCGCATTCTGGTCGCCGAAATGAAACAGGCAGCACGCATGCACAAGCGGCCGCTCAAGTCGGCAGGATTCAGGGTGTTGAAGGCGCCGGACGTGCCCTCGGTGCTGATCGAGCTTGGTTATGTCACCAACAAGGGCGACCTCAAGCACCTGGTTTCCGAGGATTGGCGCAGCAAGACCGTGGGCGCGGTGGCGCAGGCGGTCGATGGCTTCTTCGGCAAACGGGTGGTCTCGACGACCGCCAATCCCAACTGAAAAACCGTGGCTAAGCCCTAGTTTGGCCACAGCGTCTCCTATACAAAGGCGACGCGCGCGATTGATGTCGGCTGCCATGACAAGCGCCCGGTTTTCGGGGGCTGCTGCCGGGTTTTGGCCAGTCGGCGCGCGACAGACCGGGATTAGACCCGGGTTGGATCGGAATCTCGATAATGCGATTGCTGTTTCGGTTTATGGGCTTCCTGTTCGCCGTTGGAACCATCGTGTTCCTGGTCGGCGTTGCGGCAGTCGCCGGGCTGATCTGGCACTACTCGAAGGACCTGCCAGATTATTCGCAGTTGCAGGACTACGAGCCGCCGGTGATGACCCGCGTGCATGCGGCCGACGGTTCGCTGCTCGGCGAATATTCGCGCGAGCGCCGGCTGTATCTGCCGATCCAGGCGGTGCCGAAGATGGTGATCAACGCCTTCCTCGCCGCCGAAGACAAGAATTTCTATGAGCACGGCGGCATCGATTATCAGGGCTTGGCGCGCGCCGCGCTGCTCTATGCCCAGAACATCGGCTCGAATCGCCGGCCGCAGGGCGCCTCGACCATCACCCAGCAGGTCGCGAAAAACTTCCTGCTGACCAACGAGGTGTCGTTCACCCGCAAAATCAAGGAAGCGCTGCTGGCGATGCGGATCGAGCGGGCCTATTCCAAGGACCGCATCCTCGAACTGTATCTGAACGAGATTTATCTCGGGCTCGGTGCCTATGGCATCGCCGCGGCTTCGCTGGTCTATTTCGACAAGTCGGTCAACGAGCTGACCGTCGCCGAAGCCGCCTATCTCGCTGCGCTGCCCAAGGCGCCGGCGGCGCTGCATCCGGTCCGCAACCGCGACCGCGCCATTGAGCGCCGCAATTACGTGCTCGACCGGCTGATGGAGAACGGCTGGATCAAGCAGGCCGACGCCGACAAGGCGCGCAAGGACCCGCTCGCCGTCACCAGCCGTGCCAATGCGGCGCACACTTTCGCCGGCGAATATTTTGCCGAGGAGGTGCGGCGCGATGTGTTCGAGCGCTATGGCGAGAAGAAGCTGTATGAAGGCGGGCTGTCGGTCCGTACCACGCTCGATCCTAAGCTGCAGGTGTTCGCGCGTCAGACCATGACCGCGGGCTTGGTGCGTTATGACGAAGCTCAGGGCTGGCGTGGCCCGGTCAACAAGATCGACGTGTCCGGCGATTGGGGGCTCAAACTCGCCGACGTGAAATCGCTGTCCGACGTCTCGCCCTGGCGCATGGCCGTGGTGCTGGAGACCTCGGACCACTCGGCTCGAATCGGCTTTCAGCCAGGGCGCGAACTCGGCGGTGCCGTCTCCAAGGAGCGCCAGATCGGCCTGATCACGCTTGATGGCGTGCGTTGGGCAAAGGCTGCTTCCGGGCCGGGCCGCGGCAAAACCCCGAGCTCGGTGTCGCAGGTGCTGTCGCCGGGCGACATCATCTATGCCGACCCGCTGGTCAACAAGGACGGTTCGCGCGTCGAGGGTCAGTACCGGCTGCGGCAGCTGCCGGAAGTGTCTGGCGCCATGGTGGTGATGGACCCGTGGACCGGGCGCGTGCTGGCGATGGTCGGCGGCTTCTCGTTCGACCAGAGCCAGTTCAACCGCGCCACCCAGGCCTATCGGCAGCCGGGCTCGTCGTTCAAGCCGCTGGTCTATTCGGCGGCGATGGATAATGGCTACACGCCTTCGACCGTGGTGATCGACGCGCCGATCGAAATCGATCAGGGCCAGGGCATCGGGGTTTGGCGTCCGGAGAACTACTCGACCGGCAAGTATTATGGCCCGACCACGCTGCGCAACGCGCTGCAGCGCTCGCTCAACACCGTGACGGTGCGGCTGGCGCAGGATATCGGCATGCCGCTGATCGGCGAATACGCCAAGCGCTTCGGGGTCTATGACGATCTGCCCAACTATCTCTCCTACGCACTCGGCGCCGGCGAGACCACGGTGATGCGCATGGTCACTGCCTATTCGATGTTCGCCAATGGCGGCCGCCGGGTGAAGCCGACGCTGATCGACCGGATCCAGGACCGCTACGGCCGCACCATCTTTAGGCACGACCAGCGCGAATGCCGCGGCTGCGAGGCGCCGGAGGGCTGGAAGAACCAGGCCGAACCGCAGCTCGTTGACCGCCGCGAGCAGGTGCTGGACGCGATGACCGCCTATCAGATCACCTCGATGATGGAAGGCGTGGTGCAGGGCGGTACCGCGACCGTGATCCGCGAGGTCGGCAAGCCGATTGCCGGCAAGACCGGCACCACCAATGACGAGAAGGACGCTTGGTTCATCGGCTTCTCGCCCGATGTGGTGGTGGGCATCTATGTCGGCTACGACAAGCCGCGCAATCTCGGCCGCGGCATGACCGGCGGTCATCTGGCGGCGCCGATCGCCAAGGATTTCCTGAAATTGGCGCTGGCCGACAAGCCGGCGGTGCCGTTCCGCGTGCCGGCCGGCATCAAGCTGATCCGCGTCGACGCCAAGAGCGGCATGCGTGCCGGCCCCGAAAGCGGCCGCACCATTCTTGAGGCGTTCAAGCCGGGCACCGCGCCGCCGGACAATTACTCGGTGATCGGTGTTGCCGATGCCGATGGCCGCTCGGTGACGGTGCCGCCTGAAGCCGATCGCATGATTCTGCGTCCCGGCACCGGCGGGTTGTATTGACGATCTCGACGATTGCGCTTTGCCGCAGTCGTCGTTACACCGCAGGCAACACATCGCTTCACGCGATCCCTCGCAATATAGAGTTCCCATGCGCGCCGAAATCGAAAGGCTCGTCGAAGAGATCAAGCAGTCAGTCGGGCTGCTGAGGAGGCATCTTTGACGTCGACCAAGCCACTGCACGCCTCGCTGAGCTGAACAAGCTCGCTGAAGACCCCGAGCTCTGGAACGATCCGCAAAAGGCCCAAAAACTGATGCAGGAGCGTACCTCGCTTGAGGATGCGCTGGCCGGCATCGGCAAGGTCGAAAACGAGCTTGAGGACAATGTCGGCATGATCGAACTCGGCGAGGCCGAGGGCGACGATGCCGTCGTGGCCGAAGCCGAAGCCGCCTTGAAAGCTTTGAAGAAGGAAGTGGCGCGGCGCGAGCTGGAAGCGCTGCTGTCCGGCGAAGCCGATCGGTTCGACACCTATCTCGAAGTCCACGCCGGCGCCGGCGGCACCGAGAGCCAGGATTGGGCGTCGATGCTGCTGCGCATGTATGTGCGCTGGGCTGAAAAGCGCGGCTTCAAGATCGAGTATCTCGAAGAGACCGAGGGCGAAGAGGCTGGTATCAAGTCGGCGACCATCCAGATCTCCGGCCACAACGCCTATGGCTGGCTGAAGACCGAGGCCGGCGTGCACCGCCTGGTGCGGATTTCGCCTTACGATTCCAACGCGCGCCGTCACACCTCGTTTTCGAGCGTGCAGATCTTCCCGGTGGTCGACACCTCGATCAAGATCGACATCAACGAGAGCGATGTTCGCGTCGACACCATGCGCTCGGGCGGCGCGGGCGGTCAGCACGTCAACAAGACCGAATCGGCGGTGCGGCTCACGCACATTCCGACCGGCGTCGCGGTGGTGTGTCAGGCCGGCCGTTCGCAGCATAAGAACCGCGCCCAGGCGTGGGACATGCTGCGCGCGCGGCTGTATGAGATCGAGCTGAAGAAGCGCGAGGAAAAGGCCGCCGCCGACCAAGCCGCCAAGACCGATATCGGCTGGGGTCACCAGATCCGCTCCTACGTGCTGCAGCCCTATCAGATGGTCAAGGACCTGCGCACCGGGGTGCAGACCTCGGACACCGCCGGCGTGCTCGACGGCGATCTCGACGAGTTCATGGCCGCAACGCTGGCACAGCGCGCCTTCGGCGGCGGGCCGGGCAGCGTTGAGGACGTGGATTAATCACGCTTACTAGCTGACGCGATTGCCTGTGTAGCAACGGCAATCGCGTTGGCGTTTGTCGATCAGCTTGTAGTTTGAATCTGACGTCGCGACGGGTTGTGATCGCCCGCCGCGCGCTTTTTCTATAACGGGCGCTGATTGATGCCGGCGAGACCCGTCATGCCCGCGCTTGTCGCCGCATCCACGTCTTAACAGCTCAGCTCAATCACAGACGTAGATGGCCGGGACGAGCCCGGCCACCATGACTTGCAGAGTGGTTGGTATCAATCGCCGTGGCGTGACTAACCCGCGCCGCCGAGCCGCACGCCTGCGCGCAAAAACTTCTGCGGATCGACAGGCTCGCCGTCGATGCGGGTTTCGTAATGCAGATGCGGGCCGGTCGAGCGGCCGGTCGAGCCGACGGCGCCGACGATCTGGCCGATCTTGATGACGTCGCCGACCTTGACGTTGATCGCGGACAGGTGGCCGTAGCGGGTGGTCAGGCCGTTGCCATGGTCGATCTCGACCATGCGGCCATAGCCGCCGCTCCAGCCGGCGCCGACCACTTTGCCCTGCGCGGTGGCGCGGACCGGATCGCCCATGCTGCCGCGGAAATCGAGGCCGGTATGCATCGCCGGACGGCCAAGGAACGGGTCGGTGCGCACGCCGAAGCCGGAGCTGAATTCCACTTCGCCGACCACCGGCTTGCGGTACGGCACCAGCGCCAGGGTGCGGTTGAGCCGCTCGACCTGGGCGCGCGAGATGTTGATGCGATACAGCTGCTTCTCGAAGCTGGCGCTGTTGCTGGACGGCGTCTTGACCGGCACGAATGGCCCGCCGATGCCGCCGCGCGGTGTCGCGGCTTCCATCTGCGCAACATTGAGGCCGAGGTCGCTGAGCACGCCGCGCATGCGTCGCGCCCGGCTTTCAAAACTCTCCTCGACCACGTTGAGCACGGCGACCTGCCGGCTTTCGATCTGATCGAGCGAGCGTTGCAGCTTGGTGATGACGTTGTCGACGCCGGCGTTCTTGGCCAGTTGGGTCGGGCCGGCGGCAATGCGATTCGGGGTGCGGGATTCCAACCGGGCTTCCCGGTCGGGCGGCGCCACGAAGATCACGGTGTCGCTGATCGGCGACGGTTTGGGGATGCTGGAGCTGCCAAAATCGGTGATCGGGGCTTGGCGCGCTGGCTTGCCGATCGAGCCGGTAATGCCGACGTCCGGCAGCGTGCCGAGCGCGTTGGTGCGCGACTCCAAGAGGCTCTGGCGACGCATCACTTGTTCGAGCTTTTGGTCGAACTGTTCCTGATCAAGCAGCTGCCGGCTGGTGGTGCGATCGACCTTGGCGCGCAGCTCGGCGATGCGGTCCTCATAGGCGTATTGCATCTCGGCCTGACGCGCGATCAACCGGGTCAGTACGTCGTCGCGGAACGCGAAATAAGTCGCGGTCGCCGCCGTCCACAGCGCGAGCAGCACCACCGAGCCGACCACGATCCAGAACAGCACCGGCCCGATCCGCACCTGCCTGCCGGCATGAACGATCGCGTAACCGCCAGGTGCCGCGGCGACCGCGTGGCGCGGATGGGCAGAGGCCGGGTAACGCTGCGGCGGACGGCCATGGTGCTGGCCATAGTGCGGCATGGGTTGAGGAGGAGGACCGGAACGGTGAGGCATCTTGGCTTCCAGGCGCCGGTCGGAATACAGATCCGCCGGCTTAGTTCGCCGGCGGATTTGACCCCCTCATAGTTAACATTCGGGTAAGACCAGCCGCTCACGGCTGCATTTTTGCTGCGGCAAGAACAGCTTCAGCGTGGCCATCGACTTTGACTTTGCGCCAGAGGCGTTTGACGCGACCATCGGTGCCGATCAACACCGTGGTGCGAATGATGCCCTCGAACTTCTTGCCGTACAGGCTTTTTTCGCCCCAGGCGCCGTAGGCTTGCAGCATGGCGTGGCGCTCGTCGGAGCCGAGCGGCATGGTCAGTTGATACTTGTCGCGGAACTTGTCCTGCGCGGCCGGCGGATCGGCGGAGACGCCCAGCAGCGCGGTGTTGGCCCGCTCAAACTCCGCCGCCAGCCGGGTGAAATCGACCGCCTCGCGCGTGCAGCCGGAGGTGCCGGCACGCGGATAGAAGAACACCACCAATTGGCGCCCGGCAAAATCGGCAAGGCCGATCGTGCCGCCGCGATCGCGTGGCAACGAGAAGCTTGGAGCGCGGTCGCCCTCCGCCAGCGCGCCGCTCGCCGCAGGAGCCGCGGCGCTCTTTGACGATTTGGCGCCGGCGCCCTGCGACGCTGAGGCCAAGGCTGTCTTGCGCTTCGCTGGCGCGTCATCGGCCGCCACCTTTTTGGCAGTCTTGCGCGGCGCGGCCGTCTTGCTGCGGCTGCTGCGCGGCGCCGCTGCTTTGGCTGTCGCGCCGGAACTAGAATGATTGTTACGCGGTTGCTTGGTCATGCGCCTTCCTTTCGTCGCTTTCCGCGGGCCAATAATCGCCGGTTCACCGACGTGGTGGCAATCAGGTGCATCTGGGCAAGCGCGTAGGCGTCGGGGTATGGTCCACCGGATTCGTGACCAGCAGTCCCCGTTGCGAGCAAGGCTCACGGGGCCGGGAGATGCACATTCGTAATCGAACGAGGATTGGCAGCAGGGCCGCGATAGCTGCGCGGGGAGCGTGGCAGCGGGCATATGCCGAAGGACAATCAGGCGTCGCGCACGCGCTCCCATTGAGAGCCTATGCCAAGGACTGAGCCGCCCCCCACGCCGCATCCCCGTGCCGAATCCGAGCCCGATGGTTGGCATGAGCACGGCTGGCCCGATCATCACCATGATGAAGACGGCTCGCAGCGCGCACGGATGCTGCTGTCGAGCCCGCAGGCGCGGCTCCATCGTTTCGCCGACGGCACCAATTCGCTGGTCAGCTGGCTGAGCAGCGGCCGCTGGCTGCCGCGCATCGTGCTGTCCGTCACCGTGCTCGGTGCGCTGTTTACCGCCTGCTTTGGCGGCCTGTGGCTGCGGCTCGGTGCCGGGCCGATCGGTCTCGATCTGGCGACGCCATGGCTGGTGGCCGCGATCGAACAAAACCTCGGCAATGGCAACACCGTCGAAATCGGCGGCACCCAGATCGAGCGCGCCGGCCGGATTCGGGTCGCGGTGCGCATCCGCAATATCGTGGTGCGGGACCGCGAACGCGCCATTGTCGCCACCGCGCCGAAAGCCGAGGTCCGGCTGTCCGGCGCTGCACTGCTGATGGGCCGGCTGCGCGCCGAGAGCCTGAAGCTGGTCGATGCCGAGCTCGCGATTCGCATCACCCCGGATGGCGAGGTGACGGTTTCGACCGGCGACACGGCGCGGCCGCTGGCGACCGGTATCGCCAAGACAGTGATACCGCCGCCCGCCGCGACGCCCAGCACCCCGGCCGCAACGCCATCGCCGGGCGCACCCGCGACCGCGGTCCGGACGCATGGCCGCGACGAAGCCTTTGCCAGCCTGCTGGCCGGGCTGGATTGGCTCGATAGCCTCAATCTCAGCGGTCTGGATGGCCAGAACCTCAACGAAATCGGCCTCAAGAGCGGCAATCTGATTGTCGATGATCAGCAGAGCGGCAACCGCCTGACCTTCGAGAACGTCGCGCTGAGCCTGCGCCGGCCGAGCGGCGGCGGCATTGTCATGAGTGTCGGCGAGGAGGCGGAGGCTGGCGATGATCCCAAGCGCGCCTGGTCGCTGCGCGTTGCGGTCGGACCGCAGACCAATGGCGTGCGCCCGGTGGAGCTGCGCGCCAACAATGTCTCCACCAAGACCATTTTGCTGGCGCTGCGGCTGAAGGATTTCACCTACACCGCCGATCTGCCGCTCAGCGGCGAATTGAAGGGCGAACTCGGCCGCGACGGCGTGCCGACCTTCTTCCGCGGCAAACTAGTGGCCGGGGCCGGGCACATCACCGACCTCGATACCCCGGAATATCCGATGCCGATCGATCAGGCCGAGCTCAGCGTCGAATGGGATGCCGGCCGGCGGGTGCTGGTTGCGCCGTTCAAAGTGGTGGCTGGCGGCAATCGCGTCACGCTGCTCGCCCATCTCGAGCCGCCCAATGATCGCTCCAACGACTGGCAGCTGGGTCTGAGCGGCGGCACCATCGTGCTGCCCGGCTCGGAGCAGGAGCCGCCGCTGATCTTCAATCGGATCGCGATCGGCATCCGCTTCGACACCGACGCGCACCGCATGACTATCACCCAGGCCAATATCAGCAATGGCGAGATCGGTGTCGCCGGTAGCGGCTTCATCGACTATGCCGGCGAACCGCGTCTGACGCTGGGTTTCACCGGCACGCCGATGTCGGTCGGCGCCCTGAAGCGCATGTGGCCGATCCTGATCGTGCCGGAACTGCGCGAATGGGTGATCGAGCGGATTGCGCGCGGCGCCATCCAGCGCATCGATATCGCCGTCAACTCGCCGTTCAAGAATCTGTCGCGGCGCGGCCCGCCGATCCCGGATGAGGGGCTCGCGGTCAACATCGTCGCCACCGGCGCGATGATCCGTCCGGTCGACGAGATGCCGGCGATCCGCGAGGGCGATCTCAAGGCTATGGTGACCGGGCGCACGGCGACGGTCACGATCGGCCAGGCGGTGGCTGATACCGCGCAGGGCCGGCGGCTGACGATGTCGGACATCGTGTTCGAGGTGCCCGACATGGCGCCGAAGCCGGCACCGGCGAAGGTCAAGTTCCGGGTCGAAGGGCAGGTCGCGGCGGTTGCCGAAATCCTGGCCTCGGATCGGCTCAGCGATGTCGGCGGCGCGTTGATCGACCCCAACACCAGCAAAGGCATGGTGGCGGCGCAGGTCGCGATGGGCATGCCGATCAAGCGCGAGCTGACCAAGGCCGACACCAGCTACGCGGTGACCGCCGATCTCACCAATTTTTCCGCCGAGAAGCTGGTGATGAACCAGAAGCTCGAGGCGAATGCCCTGAAAGTGGTGGCCAACACCCAGGGCTTTCAGATCAAGGGCGACGTCAAGATCAACGGCCAGGCCGCCGCGCTGGAATATCGCAAGCCGAGCGAAGGCGACGCCGAGGTCAAGCTGCAGGCCACGCTCGATGACGCCAGCCGCGCGCGGCTCGGTTTTGATCTCGGCAGCGGCCTGAGCGGCGCCATTCCGGTCAAGCTGTCGGGCAAGATCAGCGAACCGGATCGCGAAACCCGGCTCGGCATCGATGCTGATCTGACTGCGGCCAAGGTCGACAATGTGCTGCCGGGCTGGGTCAAGGCGCAGGGCAAGTCGAGCCGCGCGGTGTTCACTCTGCTGCAGCGGCCGCAGGCCACCCGGTTTGAGGACATCGTGATCGAAGGCGCCGGCGCCAACATCAAGGGCGCGCTGGAAGTCGACGAGAATGGTGATCTGGTCAACGCCAACTTCCCGAACTACGCGCCCTCGGAAGGCGATAAGGCGACGCTGAAAGCTGAGCGCGCGCCGGACGGCGTGATGAAGGTGACGATGCGCGGCGACGTGTTCGACGGCCGCGGCTTCATCAAATCGGCGATCTCCGGGCGCGACAACGACGCCAAGAGCAAGTCCAAGGCGTTCGATGTCGATATCGACGTCAAGCTCGGCGTGGTCGCCGGCTATTTCGGCGAGACGCTGCGCAGCGTCGATGCCAAGCTGTCGCGCCGCAATGGTGCGATCCGCAGCTTTGCGCTCAACGGCAAGCTGGGCCGCGATACCTCGCTGACCGGCGATCTGCGCGGCCGCGTGCAGGGCCGCGAAGTGATCTATCTTGAGACCAATGACGCAGGCTCGTTCTTCCGGTTCACCGACACCTACGGCAAGATGTATGGCGGCCAGCTGTCGCTGGCGATGGACCCGCCGGTGTCAGACCCGCGCGAGCGCGAAGGTCTGCTCAACGTCCGCGACTTCACCGTGAAAGGCGAAACCCAGCTCGACCGCGTGGTCGCCAGCGGCGCCCAGGGCGCCAATCAGGGCGCGAATTCGGGACTGGCATTTTCACGGTTGCGCGCCGAATTCACCCGGCAAAACGGCCAGCTCACCATTCGCGAAGGCGTGGTGAAGGGGCCGATGATCGGCGCCACCATTGAAGGCAGCATCGATTATCCGGGCAATCAGGTGCGGATGAGCGGCACGTTCGTGCCGATGTACGGCCTCAACAACATGTTTGGGCAAATCCCGGTGGTCGGGCTGTTCCTGGGCGGCGGCAGCAATGAGGGACTGATCGGCGTCACTTACGAAGTGGTGGGAACACCGGGCTCGCCGGTGCTGCGCGTCAATCCGATCTCGGCGATGGCGCCGGGCGTGCTGCGCAAGATTTTTGAATTCGGCACCGGGCGTCAGAACAACCCGAACGAGTTTCCCAGCCCCAATAATTAGCCGGGATCGCGAAGACCACGTCATGCCCGCGCTTTGTCGCGGGTATCCACGCCTTGAATCGCTGCAATATCAAAGACGTGGATGGCCGGGACGAGCCCGGCCATGACGTGCGGAGGGGTTGCTATCGATCGCCGTTGGCATGAGTAGTGAGAAGTAGCGCCGCATCGCTGCCATCACTCATCACTTGCAAGCATGAATAAGCTCGACCGCGCGGGCGCGATCGAGCTTAAAGACTTCGCCGTTCGGGTCTTACACCGGGCGGATCAGCACGTGCTTCTTCTTGCCGAACGACAGCTTGATCACGCCGTCGGCGTTGATGTTGGCGCCGGTCAGCGCCATGCGCTCGTCGGTGACCGGTTCGTCATTGACGCGCAGGCCGCCCGCCTTGATCTGGCGCCGCGCTTCGCCATTGGAAGCGACCAGATTGGTCTTTTCCGCGAATGCCGCGAGCACGCCGATGCCGGCGTCGAGTTCGGCGCGGGCGATCGTGATGCTCGGCAGATCCTGCGCGATGCCGCCTTCCTCAAACGTGGTGCGGGCGGTCTCGGCGGCGCGCTCGGCTGCCTCGCGGCCGTGCATCAGCGCGGCGGCTTCGGTCGCCAGGATCTTCTTGGCCTCGTTGATTTCCGAGCCCTGCAGCTTGGCGAGCCGCGCGATCTCATCCATCGGCAGCAGCGTGAACAGCTTCAGGAAGCGCTCGACGTCGGCGTCCTCGGTGTTGCGCCAGTACTGCCAGTAATCATAGGGCGACAGCATGTCGCCGTTCAGCCAGACCGCACCGGCCGCGGTCTTGCCCATCTTGGCGCCCGAGGCAGTGGTGAGCAGCGGGCAGGTCAAAGCGTGCAGCTGATGGGTGCCCATGCGGCGGCCGAGATCGACGCCGGTGACGATGTTGCCCCACTGATCGGAGCCGCCCATCTGCAGATTGCAGCCGTGGCGCCTGGCCAGCTCGACATAGTCGTAGGACTGCAGGATCATGTAATTGAATTCGATGAACGACAGCTCCTGCTCGCGCTCGAGCCGCATCCGCACCGAGTCCATGGTCAGCATGCGGTTGACCGAGAAATAACGGCCGATGTCGCGCAGCATCTCGATGTAGTTGAGCTTGGTCAGCCAGTCGGCATTGTCGACCATCCTAGCGTCGGTTTTGCCTTCGCCAAAGCGCAGCAGCTTGGAGAACGTGGTCTTGATCGTCTCCTTGTTGGCGTCGATCTGCTCATAGGTCAGAATCTTGCGGGTCTCGTCGCGGCCCGACGGGTCGCCGACCCGGGTGGTGCCGCCGCCCATCAGCGCCATCGGCTTGTTGCCGGTCTCCTGCAGCCAATGCAGCATCATGATCGACAACAGATGGCCGACGTGCAGTGACGGCGCGGTGCAATCATAGCCCACATACGCGACCACCTCGCCGCGCGCCGCCAGTGCGTCCAGCGACTCCGGATCCGAGATCTGATGGATAAATCCTCGGCTTTGCAGGAGGTTGAGGAGGTCCGATTTAAATGCAGTCATGATTTCGCGACTCTGATCTTCTTACGTCGCCCCCGTTTCGACACGACGGAGGGGCGATCTCAAGGCAACGCCGCCCAGCGCATCGGGTGGCATTATAAGATGTGGCTGCGTGAGACAAGGGTTGAACGGCCATGTCCGCACCACCTGCTGGAAGCTCTGCTCATGCTGATGACGGCACTTGGCCTGATGTCCGGGACCTCGCTCGATGGCGTCGATGTCGCTTTGATCGAGACCGACGGCCGGCGGGTGACGCGGCTCGGCCCTTCTGATTACCGGCCCTACAGCGATTTGGAGCGCGCCTTGCTGCGGCAGGCGCTGGCGGACGCAGCCCAGCTGACCAACCGCCAGGACCGGCCCGGCGTGCTGGCAGAGGCCGAGCGCATGGTCACCATGGCGCATGACGAGGCGGTCGAGGGCTTTCTTTCGCGGCAACGGGTCGCACGCCAGGCGATCGACCTGGTCGGTTTCCACGGCCAGACCGTGCTGCACCGGCCGGCGCAGCAGCTGACAGTGCAGATCGGTGCGGCGGCCGAGCTCGCCAAGGCGATCGGCATCCCCGTGGTGCACGATCTGCGCGCGGCCGACGTCGCGGCCGGCGGGCAGGGGGCACCGCTGGTGCCGGTCTATCACCGCGCGCTGGCGGGCGCGCTCAAACTGCCGGGGCCGATCGTGGTGCTCAATATCGGCGGCGTCTCCAACATCACCTATATCGACGGCGAGCTGCTGATCGCCTGCGACACCGGCCCCGGCAACGCGCTGCTCGATGATTTCGTCGCGAAAACCACCGGCGAGCCGTTCGACCGCGGCGGCCAGCTCGCGGCACAGGGCCGGCCGGATCAGCGCTGGCTGGATGAGGCGCTGCAGCAGGAGTTCTTTGCACAGGCCCCGCCGAAATCGCTGGATCGCAACCAGTTCGCCAGGCTGACGCTGCCGGAGCTGAGCCCGGCCGATGGCGCGGCGACCCTGACCGCGTTCACCGCGGCGGCGATTGCCAAGATCGTGCCGCTGTTGCCGCGGCCACCGCACAGCTGGATCGTCGCCGGCGGCGGCGCCCGCAATCCGGTGATGGTGCAGATGTTGCGTGACTATCTGGCGCCGGCGACGGTGAGCTGCGCGGACGCGCATGGCTGGTCGGCTGAGGCGCTGGAAGCGCAGGCGTTTGGATTTTTGGCGGTGCGCGCGCTGCGCGGGCTGCCGCTCACTTATCCGGCGACCACCGGGGTCAAAATCCCGATCACCGGCGGCCTGATCGCGCGGCCGTAGCGCCGATTTGCTAGCGAAAAACCGGCCGCGGGGCGAACCAGCGGCCGGTCTGGGCAAATGGCGTCAGCGCACGTTGTCGTAGGCGTGCGCGGTCGTCAGCGCACGTTGGCGAGACGCATGTCGAGATAGTTGGTCACCGACTCCATCAGCGGCTCAAGCTTGCCGTCGAAGAAGTGGTTGGCGCCCGGGATGATCTGCTGGTCGATCACGATGCCCTTCTGGGTCTTCAGCTTCTCGACCAGGGTGTTGACGTCCTTGGGCGGCACCACCGCGTCCTTTTCGCCATGGACGATCAACCCGGACGACGGGCAGGGCGCCAGGAACGAGAAGTCATAGAGATTGGCGGGCGGCGCGATCGAGATGAAACCCTCAACCTCGGGGCGGCGCATCAGCAGCTGCATGCCGATCCAGGCGCCGAACGAGAAGCCGGCGACCCAGCAGGCGCGCGCTTCGGGATTGATCGACTGCGCCCAGTCGAGCGCCGAGGCGGCATCCGACAATTCGCCGGTGCCGTGGTCGAACGAGCCCTGGCTGCGGCCGACGCCGCGGAAGTTGAAGCGCAACACCGAGAAGCCGCGATGCACGAAGGCGTAGTAGCACTGATAGACGATCTGGTGATTCATCGTCCCGTGGAACTGCGGGTGCGGGTGCAGCACCATCGCGATCGGCGCGTTCTTCTGCTTGGCCGGATGGTAGCGGCCTTCGAGACGGCCGGCGGGCCCGGTGAAAATAACCTCAGGCATTGATTTTCCTTGGTAAAACAGCGCGGCGACGCGGGCTCATCGGGGCCGTCGCGCGGCCTTGCTGTGCGAACAAAGGGACGATCAGCGCCATTGCAGTGATGGAACGGCGGATTGAACGAAGGCCGCGTTCTAGCATAAGGCAGCGGGCTAAATGCAAGCATATTAAGCACATCCGGGCCGTGGCCATGGTTCGGGCGGCGTCGATGTCGGGGGATTGACTGGCATTACTGACGCGGCGCGCCTACCGTGACGTCGCCATCCGCATTGGGACCCTGCTGCCTTGCACCGTATCCATCTCGACTGGAACGCCACCACACCGCTGCGCCTTGAAGCGCGCGCCGCCATGCAGGCGGCGTTTGAGCTCGGCAATCCGTCGGCGGTCTATGCCGAGGGCCGCAAGGCGCGCGGCGCGGTCGAGCGCGCCCGGCTGCAGGTCGCAGCCGCCGTCGGCGCGCGGCCGCAAGATGTGATCTTCACCTCAGGCGGCACCGAGGCCAATGGTCTGGCGCTCACGCCGAGCCTGAATAATTCCGGCCAAACCTATGATCGGCTGCTGGTTTCGGCGATCGAGCACCCCTCGGTGCGGGCCGGCGGCCTCTATCTGGCGGCGCAGGTCACCGAGATCGCGGTGACGCGGTCCGGGCTGCTCGACCTCGATCACCTGCAAGCCCTGCTGGCCGCGGCTGGCCCGGCGCTGGTGTCGGTGATGCTCGCCAATAACGAGACCGGGGTGATCCAGCCGATCGCAAAGATTGCCGAGCTGGTGCATGGCGCCGGCGGCCTGCTCCATGTCGATGCCATCCAGGCGTTCGGCAAGATCGCTTTCTCGATCGGCGAATCGCAGGCCGATTGGCTGACGCTGTCGGCGCACAAGATCGGTGGCCCGAAAGGCGTCGGCGCGTTGGTGCTGGCGCCGGGGCGGTTGCCGCCTGGTCCGCTGCTGCGCGGCGGTGGCCAGGAACAGGGCCGGCGCGCCGGCACCGAGAATGTCATTGGCATTGTCGGGTTTGGCGCGGCGGCGGAGACTGCGATCGCGAGTCGTGAGTCCGACATGGAACGGGTTGGTACGCTGCGCGATCAGCTCGAGCGAGCTCTGCGGCAGATTCCGGGAACCGAAGTGATCGCGGATCAGCAGCCGCGGCTGCCCAATACCACTCTGGTGGCACGCGCGGGCATGAAAGCGGAAACCACGGTGATCGGTTTCGATCTCGCCGGGATCGCGGTATCGGCCGGATCGGCCTGTTCCTCGGGCAAAGTCGAGGCCTCACACGTGCTGCAAGCCATGCAGTTACCGCCGGAACTGGCGCGTAGCGCGATTCGGATCAGCCTGGGCTGGCAGACCAGCGCAGATGACGTCGATCGCTGCGCCGAGGTCTGGCGAAAGCTGTCCGGCACCTTAGCTACAGGGGGCCACGAAAATTACGCGGAAGCACGAAACAGAGCTTGAACGGTTCCAAACTAGCTGATTTCATGTTCGCAGTTGCGTAAGCAAAGCTGAAACAATCCACCGCGGTCCTTGAAACCGCGAGCGGAGGACAGAATGCCGGCTGAACAAGAGACGGTCGAACGGGTTCGCCGTATCGACGTCGATCAGTATCGCTATGGGTTCGAAACCGACATCGAATCCGAAAAGGCCCCCAAGGGGCTTTCCGAAGACACGATCCGCTTCATCTCCGGCAAGAAGAACGAGCCGGCCTGGATGCTGGACTGGCGGCTGGAAGCCTATCGGCGCTGGCTGACCATGAGCGAGCCAACCTGGGCGCGCGTCGACTATCCGAAAATCGATTACCAGGATCTCTATTACTACGCGGCGCCCAAGCAGAAGAAGCAGCTGTCGTCGATCGACGAGATCGATCCGGAAATTCTGAAGACCTACGAGAAGCTCGGCATTCCGCTGCGCGAAGTGGCGGTGCTGGAAGGCGTGGTCGCGCCCGGCGCCAAGCCGGCGGGCGAGGACGATGGCGAGGCTCCGGTCGAACAGCGCAAGGTCGCGGTCGATGCGGTGTTCGATTCCGTCTCGGTGGCCACCACTTTTAAGGAGGAGCTGAAGAAGGCCGGCGTGATCTTCATGCCGATCTCCGAGGCGATCCGCGAGCATCCTGAGCTCGTGCAAAAATATCTCGGCAGCGTGGTGCCGACCACCGACAACTTCTTTGCGACGCTGAACTCGGCGGTGTTTTCCGACGGCTCGTTTGTGTACGTGCCGCCCGGCGTGCGCTGCCCGATGGAGCTGTCGACCTATTTCCGCATCAATGAGCGCAACACCGGCCAGTTCGAGCGCACGCTGATCATCGCCGACAAGGGCTCCTATGTCAGCTATCTCGAAGGCTGCACCGCGCCGCAGCGCGATGAGAACCAGCTGCATGCCGCGGTGGTCGAGCTGGTCGCGCTCGATGATGCCGAGATCAAATATTCGACGGTGCAGAACTGGTACCCCGGCAATGCCGAGGGCAAGGGCGGCATCTACAATTTCGTCACCAAGCGTGGCGACTGCCGCGGCCGTGGCTCGAAGATTTCCTGGACCCAGGTCGAGACCGGCTCGGCGATCACCTGGAAATATCCGAGCTGCATTCTGCGCGGCGACGAATCGCGCGGTGAGTTCTACTCGATCGCGATCTCGAACGGCTATCAGCAGGTCGATAGCGGCACCAAGATGATCCATCTCGGCAAGAACACCTCGAGCCGGATCATCTCCAAGGGCATCTCGGCCGGCAAATCGCAAAACACCTATCGGGGCCTAGTCACCGCGCATCGTAAAGCGGCCGGCGCGCGCAACTTCACGGCCTGCGATTCGCTGCTGATCGGCGATCAGTGCGGCGCGCATACCGTGCCCTATGTCGAAGCGAAAAACTCATCGGCGGTGTTCGAGCACGAAGCGACCACCTCGAAGATTTCAGAGGATGTGCTGTTCTACTGCGTGCAGCGCGGGCTCAGCCAAGAGGAAGCCGTCGGCCTGGTGGTCAATGGCTTCGTCAAGGACGTGTTGCAGCAACTGCCGATGGAGTTCGCGGTGGAAGCGCAGAAGCTGATTTCGATTTCGCTGGAGGGGAGCGTCGGCTGATAGTGGCACCGGGGCAGCGGTTTGTCCGCAACGCTCCGGACGACGCTCACCCCGCAAGGTCGCCACTTGGTGTCAGACTTGGTGCGAGATTTGCACGGTCGACAACAGAACATCACCCATCGCCCGAGATGGTCGCAAAGCGCACATCCCGGACAATGAGCAACGGAAAATGACGACGGTCATCCGCGCAGGCGCTGAGTGTACTTGCACCTCGGGATACTGACGAGACTAGAGGACGAAAGACAACAATGGCATTGCTCGAAGTCAAAAACTTGCAGGTGCGTGTCGAGGAGCGGGAAATCCTGCACGGCCTGACGCTCACGGTCGAGGAAGGCCAGGTGCACGCCATCATGGGGCCGAACGGCTCCGGCAAATCGACGCTTAGTCACGTGATCGCCGGCAAGCCGGGCTACGAAGTGACCGGCGGCGAGATCCTGTTCAAGGGCGAGGATCTGCTTGCGATGGAGCCGGAGGAGCGTGCCGCCAAGGGCGTATTTCTCGCCTTCCAATACCCGGTGGAAATTCCCGGCGTCGCCACCATGAATTTTCTGCGCACCGCGCTGAACGCGCAGCGCAAGGCGCGCGGCGAGGGCGAGTTCTCGACGCCGGAATTTTTGAAGAAGGTGCGTGAGGTCGCCGGCTCGCTCGGCATTCCGCAGGAGATGCTGAAGCGCGGCGTCAATGTCGGCTTTTCGGGCGGCGAGAAGAAGCGCAACGAAGTGCTGCAAATGGCGCTGTTCCAGCCGAGCCTGTGCATCCTCGACGAGATGGACTCCGGCCTCGATATCGATGCGCTGCGCATTGCTTCCGAAGGCGTCAATGCGCTGCGCTCGCCGCAGCGCTCGATGGTGGTGATCACGCACTATCAGCGGTTGTTGAACTACATCGTGCCCGATGTGGTGCATGTGATGGCCAAGGGCCGGGTGGTGAAGAGCGGCGGCAAGGAATTGGCGCTGGAGCTCGAAGCCACCGGCTATGCGCAATACACCGAGGCGGCGGCCTGAGCTGGCGGATGCTGTGATGACTGTTGTTGCGACCAAACCAGACGGACAGGCGGCAAATGCCTTCGAGGCGGCGCGTAGCCGGCTGCCCGGTGCTGCCGCTGTGACCGAGCAGCGCCAAGCCGCGTTCGACCGCTACACGAGCCAGGGCTTGCCGCATCGCCGGGTCGAGGACTGGAAGTACACCGATCTGCGCGTTTTGATGCGCGAAGTGCTGCCGCTCGCTGCGGCGCCCGACCACGCCCATCTCGCCCGTGCCGCCGACGCGCTGCAACTGCACGCGATCGACGGCGTGCGCCGCCTGGTGCTGGTGGACGGCGTGTTTGTCGCCGATTTGTCCGACCTTGCCGAACTCGAGCCCGGGCTCAGCATCCGGCCGCTGCGCGAGGTGCTGGCAGCTGGCGAAGCGCTCGATGATCGCTGGCCGGCGCCTGACACCGCAGACGCCATGGTGGCGTTCAATGCCGCGCTGATGACCGATGGCGTGGTGATCGAAGTCGGCGCCGACATCACCTTGCAGCGGCCGCTGCAGATCGTGCACGTCGCAGCGGCGACCGAGCCGGCGTCGATCGTGACGCGCTCGCTGCTGCGCGTTGGACAGAACGCCACGGCGACGCTGGTCGAGAGCTTTGTCGCGGCCGATGGCAGCACGCGCTACCAGCTTCATGATGCGCTTCATGTCACGATCGCTGAGGGCGGGCGGCTCGATCATCTGCGCCTCAACGAAGACGCCATTGACGCCTTCCACATCGCCTCGCTGTTCGCCTCGCTGCATGGCCAGGCGCGCTACAACGCCTGTGCGCTGACCACCGGCGGTGGTGTCAGCCGCTATCAGGGTTTTGTGCGCTTCAATGGCGAAGGCGCGGAAGTGACCGCTAACGGCGTCAACCTGTTGAACGGCACCCAGCACGCCGACACCACGCTGTTCCTCGATCATGCCGTGCCGCATTGCGTCAGCCGCGAGGTGTTCCGCGCGGTGCTGGATGGCCGGGCCCATTCGGTGTTCCAGGGCCGCATCATGGTGCGCCCGCATGCGCAGAAGACCGACGCCAAGATGATGACGCGGGCGCTGCTGCTGTCCGACGAGGCCGAGGCCGACAATAAGCCGGAGCTGGAAATTTTCGCCGACGACGTGACCTGCGGCCACGGCGCCACCACCGGCGCGCTCGATGACACGCTGCTGTTCTATCTGCGCGCTCGCGGACTACCCGAAAAGGAGGCGCAGGCCTTGCTGATTCAAGCCTTCATTGGCGAAGCGATTGAATCGATCGTCGATGATCAACTTCGCGCGCTGGCCATTGCCGTTGGCGAGCGCTGGCTGGAGGCACGGGCATGAACATGCACGCCGCCGTGACCAATGGAGCTTATGACGTCGAGCGCATCCGCGCCGATTTCCCGGCGCTGTCAATGCAGGTCTATGGCAAGCCGCTGGTCTATCTCGACAACGCCGCATCGGCGCAGAAGCCGCGCGCGGTGCTCGACCGCATGACCAAGTGCTACGAGAGCGAATACGCCAATGTGCACCGCGGTCTGCATTACCTCGCCAATGCCGCGACCGAAGCCTATGAGGGCGGCCGCACCCGCGTGGCGCAGTTCCTGAACGCGCGGCGCACCGAGGAAATCATCTTCACGCGCAACGCCACCGAGGCGATCAATCTGGTGGCGTCGTCCTGGGGCGGGCCGAATATCGGCGAGGGCGACGAGATCGTGCTCTCGATCATGGAGCATCATTCCAACATCGTGCCGTGGCACTTTCTGCGCGAACGCCAGGGCGCCGTGCTGAAATGGGCCGATGTCGATGACGAAGGCAATTTCCTGCTCGATCAGTTCGAGAAGCTGCTGACGCCAAAAACCAAGCTGGTCGCGATCACCCAGATGTCCAATGCGCTCGGCACCGTGGTGCCGGTCAAGGACGTGGTGCGGATCGCCCATGCCCGCGGCATTCCGGTGCTGGTCGATGGCAGCCAGGGCGCGGTGCATCTGGCGATCGACGTGCAGGACATCGATTGCGACTTCTACATTTGCACCGGCCACAAGCTGTATGGCCCGAGCGGCATCGGCGCGCTGTACGCCAAGCACGAGCACCTCGTGGCGATGCGGCCCTATAATGGCGGCGGCGAGATGATCCGCGAGGTGGCGCGCGACTGGGTCACCTATGGCGACCCGCCGCATAAATTCGAGGCCGGCACGCCGGCGATCGTCGAGGCGGTCGGGCTGGGCGCGGCGATCGACTACATCAACGCGATCGGCAAGGAGCGGATCGCGGCGCATGAGATGGCGCTGCTCGACTACGCGCAACAGCGGCTGCGCGAGATCAATGCGGTGCGGGTGATTGGAACCGCGCGTAACAAGGGTCCGGTGATCTCGTTCGAGCTCAAAGGCGCTCATCCGCACGACATCGCCACCGTGATCGATCGCCAGGGCATTGCGGTGCGCGCCGGAACTCATTGCGTGATGCCGCTGCTGGAGCGATTCCAGGTGACCGCCACCTGCCGGGCATCATTCGGGATGTATAATACCCACGATGAAGTCGACAAATTCGTCGAGGCGTTGATCAAGGCACGGGATATGTTCGCATGACCGACACGGCTGAAGCCAGACTAAGCAACATGCAAACATCGTCGGCGCTGCCGCCGGCGGAAACCGAACGCTTGGCGAGCGACATCGTCGCGGCGCTGAAGACGGTCTATGACCCGGAAATCCCGGCCGACATTTATGAGCTCGGCCTGATCTACAAGGTCGATATCAAGGACGACCGTTCGGTCGAAGTGGATATGACGCTGACCACGCCGAATTGTCCGGCGGCGGCCGACCTTCCGGTTAATGTCGAGAACGCGGTCGCCACGGTGCCAGGTGTGGGCGTCGTCAGCGTCAACATCGTCTGGGATCCGGCATGGACCCCGGAACGGATGAGCGATGAGGCGCGTTTGGTCCTCAACATGTGGTGAGGGTGACCCACCTTCGTACCAAGCTTTCGTGCAGGGAGACGAGATGACCGATACCAGCAGCGCGACCCAGGCCACCGCTTCAAAGCCGCGCCCGCGGCCGCAGGTGATGCGGCTGACCGAATCTGCGGCGCAGCGCGTGCGTGAGCTGATGGCGCGCGGCGAGGGCAGCATGGTCGGGCTGCGGGTCGGCATCAAGAATGGCGGCTGTGCCGGCCAGTCCTACACCGTTGACTATGCCAGCGAGATCCTGCCGTCTGACGAGGTGGTGGAAGACAAGGGCGTAAAAATCCTGGTCGATCCCAAGGCGGTGCTGTTCCTGCTCGGCACCGAGATGGATTTTAAGACCGACAAGATGTCGGCAAGTTTTGTGTTCAACAATCCAAACCAGACCAGCGCCTGCGGTTGCGGCGAGTCGGTGCAGCTCACGCCAGCGCGTATCGAGGGCTGATCGGCGCGGTTGCTACGCGAGCGAATGCGCGCCTGATCCACCAAGCTATAATACCAACGGAAATTGATACCAACCCATCCGCACGTCATGGCCGGGCTCGTCCCGGCCATCTTCGTTTTTGAGCTGCGCCAATTTTGATGAGTTGGATCAGCCGTCAGCACCGCGGCCGCGCTAGGCGACGTTGATGCGGATTTCGCTGAGATATTCGCGGTCGGTCTCGCAGATCACGCGGTTGCGGCCGTTGCGCTTGGCGGCATACAGGCAGCCGTCGGCGCGCTCGATCAGCGAATCCATGTCTTCGTCGGGGCGCAGCGACGACACGCCGATCGAGATCGTGACCCGGCCGAGAATTTCGCCGGTCGATTTCTTCTTCAGCTCTTTCGAGGTCACGGTGCGGCGGATGTTTTCGGCGACGCCGACCGCATGGCGCAGCGTGGTGTTGGGCAGCACCACGGCGAATTCCTCGCCGCCATAGCGCGCCATGATGTCCTGGCCCTTGATGGTCTGCTTCAGCGACATGCCGACCAGACGCAGCACCTGATCGCCGGTGAGGTGGCCGTAGGTGTCGTTGAAGTTCTTGAAGTGATCGATATCGATCATCAACAATGACAGCGGTTCGGACTGAGCCAGCGCCTGGCGGATCGCCTCATCGACGGCGCGGTCAAAATGCTTGCGATTGCCGAGCCCGGTGAGCGCATCGGTCAGACTCTCGGCGCGGATCGCTTCGAGATTCTGCTGCAGATTGGTGATCTCGATCTTCGAGGTCGACAGACGGTGCTCGAGCGCGCGATTGGCTTGCTGCATCTGCCGGGTCGAGGCCACCAACCGCTCGACCACGGCCAGCACCTGCTCGCGATCACTGGCGAGCGACAGGATCTGGTTGGCGTTGTCGAGATTGCTGCCGAAGCTGGAGGTGAGGCCGAGCGCGTCGCCGATCAGCGACATGACATCTTCAATTTCGGCAACGACGCGCGCGCCTATCTTGTCGATGCGATCGTTGGTGCGGCCGTGCGACAGATAAGCGTCGTAGATCTGATCGAGATCGGCTTCGGTGAGTTTGCCGCTGCGCGCCAGCGTCTCGTTGATGATCTTGTTGAGGTCGGCGTTGTGGCCGGTGGCGTAGACGTACCAGATCTCGTAGTTGCGCGGGACGGGACTTTGTCGAAACGATTTCAGCTGATGAAACGCCACCTCGGCATAAGCCATGGTGCGTTCATATTCTTCCTGCGCAGCAATCATCTTTTCGCGTCCCCACCTTCGGGCGCTAGGCCCGAAACCCCGACCGCGGCAATTCTAACGCGCGATAATATTCCCCGTACGTCTACGAAGATGGGGTGAACATTGCGTAAATGTTCAGGGATGACAGCTCAGAAAGCCCTGTGCTGTCAACCGCGTGCACGAATCGGACGCAACAGGAACGCAGGCAGATGCGAGTGGTCCGCCGGTTCCAGATCGCGCTGCCGCTGCGGGCGCGGCGCGGGAATGCGTCCGATCGACGGCGGCAGTGCCGCAACCGCGGCATTGTCGTCGATCTCCTGATTTTCAGGACGCGGCGCTTCACGATCACGCCGGTTGTTGTCGCTGCGTTCGCGACGCGGCCGACGCTCTTCGCGATTGGCGCGCGGTTCCGCCTTCTGTTCGCGAGCCGGACGCGGTTCGGCGCTCGACTTGCGCGAACGCGAGCGGCGCGCCGGCGCGGCATCCTCTTCGCCGGCGGCGTCAGCTTCCACCGGCGCGTCGGCGATGCTGTCGCGCGGAATTTCCTTGCCGATCAGCTTCTCGATCGCGGCGACCGCCTTGGCGTCGGCCGAGGTCACCAGCGTCACCGCAGTGCCGAGCCGGCCGGCGCGGCCGGTGCGGCCGATACGATGCACGTAGTCATCGGGATGATGCGGTACATCGAAATTGAAAACGTGGCTGACCTCGGGAATGTCGAGGCCACGCGCGGCAACGTCGGACGCTACCAGCAGCGGCAGCTCGCCCTTGCGGAACTGATCGAGCGCAGCCATGCGCGCGGTCTGATCCATATCGCCATGCAGCGCGCCGACGCTAAAGCCGTGGCGTTGCAGTGAGCGGGTCAACAGCGCGACGTCGCGCTTGCGGTTGCAGAAGATGATCGCGTTCTTGAGATCGACGGCGCCGCGCAGCAGCCGGCGCAGCATGTCGCGCTTCTGATGCGGCTCGCGGCCGGCGACGACCTGCGATTGCGTCACGGTCACGGCGGTTGAAGCGGGCCGGGACACTTCGATCTTCACCGGGTTGTGCAGGAACGTCTCGGTGATCCGGCGGATTTCGGTCGGCATGGTCGCGGTGAAGAACAGCGTCTGCCGGGTGAACGGCACCAGCTTGCAGATCCGCTCGATGTCCGGAATGAAGCCCATGTCGAGCATGCGGTCGGCTTCGTCGATCACCAGCAGTTCAACGCCGGTCAGCAGCAGCCCGCCGCGCTCAGTGTGGTCGAGCAGGCGGCCCGGGGTGGCGATCAGCACATCGACGCCGCGCGTCAGTTTTACATCCTGGTCGCCGAACGACACGCCGCCGATCAGCAGCGCGACGTTGAGCTTTTGGCCGGCGCCGTATTTGTCGAATTGTTCCTTGACCTGGGCGGCGAGCTCGCGGGTCGGCTCCAAGATCAGCGTGCGCGGCATGCGCGCCCGGGCGCGGCCCTTTTCCAGCAGCGTCAGCATCGGCAGCACGAATGCCGCGGTCTTGCCGGTGCCGGTCTGGGCGATGCCGAGCACATCCCGTCGTGCCAGCACGTGGGGAATGGCCTGGTCCTGGATCGGAGTGGGGGCGGTGTAGCCAGTGGCCGCGACGGCGGCGAGGACCTTTTCGGACAGGCCGAGATGGTTGAAAGACATTGCGCCTCTGTTGTCGGAACGAGCGATCCTGTCTGATCGGATCATCATTCCTCTGGTCGAAACCGCCGCTTGGATTCGGGGGAAAAACCCGTCGCGTTCAACCCCGGAACGGCACGCAATTTTGCACGGGGAAATGGGCTACGCGAACAGGCGGCCACATCGACTAGTGCGTATGATACTTGGTCGATACTTGGCCGTGTTGCGCCGGAACATAGGGGGAATTCGCTCAAAGTCAATCCGAATCGCGCGGCCGGCGCCGAAAAGCTTAATGTTTTCGGATAAATGGCAGACCTGCCGCGCGGCTGCGGCGGGTCTGAGCACCGGCCGAACCGGCTGTTTCCGCCAGCCGGCATCAACGCGCGCGTCACCACACGCGAAAGCTGTGCCGCGATACCTCAATGGTGTGGCGGTGACGAGCCGGAACTGCGCGCGCCGGGCTCTTGAACCGGCACTAAATCCTGATCGACTATCGCCAGGGTGCGGCGGCGCGCCCAGGTGGCGTTTTCGCGCGCAGTGGATGCCGGTTCGCGTCAAGAAAGCGCGTCAGAACATCAGTTGAGAGCTTCGGTTCTGATGCC
This sequence comes from Rhodopseudomonas faecalis, assembly GCF_003217325.1. Classification (GTDB taxonomy): domain Bacteria; phylum Pseudomonadota; class Alphaproteobacteria; order Rhizobiales; family Xanthobacteraceae; genus Rhodopseudomonas; species Rhodopseudomonas faecalis. The sequence goes on along the minus strand of NZ_QJTI01000006.1, from coordinate 46,851 downwards.
ATCAGGACCGAAAAAGCTCAAACCAGGGGCAGGGCGATGCTGCGACGATGTCGGCGAATGACGATGATGGCGGCGATCGCGGCGATGCTGAGTGCGGTGCCGCTGCCCGCTGCTGCCAAGCGCGTCGCGCTGCTGATCGGCAATAACGATTATCGCGCGTTGCCGAGGCTACATAAGGCGGTCAACGACGCCCGCACCATGGGCGATACGCTCAAGCAGCTCGGCTTTGCGGTGATGGTGGCGGAGAACCAGACCCGCCAGGCGTTTAGCCAAAGCCTTCTGGCATTCGATGCCGCGCTCGATCCCGGCGACACCGCGTTCTTCTTCTATGCCGGCCATGGCTTTGAGATCGGCGGCCAGAATTTTCTGCTGCCGACCGACGTTCCGGCCGTCACCGCGGGCCAGGAGGAGTTGGTGCGCGACGCCGCGATGCAGGCCGACCGCATCATCGAGCGGCTGCAGAATCGCGGCGTGCGCAGTTCGATTCTGGTGTTCGACGCCTGCCGCAACAATCCATTCGCGCGCAGCGGCGTGCGAGCGCTCGGCGGTGACGGCGGGCTGGCGCCGATGACGGCGCTGCCGGAAGGGGTGTTTTCGGTGTTTTCCGCCGGCCCGCGGCAGACCGCGCTCGACCGGCTGTCGGATAGCGACACCGATCCGAATTCGGTGTTCACCCGGGTGTTTGCCAAGCAATTGCTGCAGCCGGGCGACACGTTGGTGCAGGTCGCGCAGCGCACCCGGCGCATTGTCAGTGAGCTGGCCGAAGCGGCCGGCCATCGCCAGGTGCCGGTGTATTTCGACCAGATGGTCGACGACGTGGTGCTGAGTGGCGCGGCCCGCGCCGACAGTGCCGCGGGCGAACCGCCACCCGCCAAACTCGCGGCGCTGCCGGTGCAGCGCCCGCCGGCCGCGGCCGCCGTCAATGCGCCGATTGCCAGCTTCTCGCGTCACAATGGCGGCTGGGCCGTGTCGTTCTCGCTCGCCGAGCCGGCACTGGCGATTTCGTGGCGGATCGGCAATGGCGAGTTTCGCGAAACCGGGCAGCTCGACGCGCTCGACTCGCGCACCCGCAAGCGCATGCCGAACCCCTCGATGCAATTGCCGCCCGATGCTGGCGCCGCCACCATCGAGGTGCGCTATGTCGATGCCAATGGCGACATGCAGGGGCCGTTTCCGATCAAGTTCGAGCCCGAGGCGGCGCTGATCCGTGACCAGCGCAAAATCCTCGACATGACCGCGACGAGCTGGCTGGCGTTCGGCGGCGCCAATAGCTCGCTATTGTACTACACGCATCTGATGTCCTATCGCTGCGCGATCCGCGAAGCGCGGATCGGCATCGATAGCGCCGTGCCGGATCGGGTGCTGAAACTGCCGCCCTGCGATCTGCGCGATCCGGTGCGGATTCCCGCCGACGCGCAGCCGTACCTAAAAATCGCGCCGACCACCCAGCAAGTTTCGATCGAGCTCTCCTATCGCGATGGCAGCGTCTCGGAGATCAAGACGTTTCGGAAGTAGCTGCGACGTTGCAGCGGCCGACTTCGCGTCAGGAAAGAAGGCTCCAGAAGCCGGTCTTGCGGCCGTGCTCCACGCGCAAGCGAGTCTTGTACGTGACGTGGCTCTCGAAAGCTCCGAAGTCGGTGATTGCGCTGGCCAAGCTCTCGCATTCCAACAAATGTCGCGCGGCATGGCGATAGCGGGCCGAGCGGCCCTGGATCAGGGTGAAGTCGATCATGGCTCGCAGCGCCAGCGTTGCGGCGAGCGGATACTTGCCGGCGAGTGCATCAGCCGCTGGTGAGAGAAGTTCGTAGTGGTCGCCTTGCAGCTCCGCGGCACGTCGCGTCACCAGGCGCGCGGCGCGATCAAGCGCGGGCCACGATACCAGAAATGCCAGAGCCGGCATGAAATACTCAAAGCGTTCGACGTAATCGAGCGCGCGAAGTTCGGCTTCGACATCGTCGAAATCCGGAAGGACCTTGAGGTAGGAGCGCAAATGTTCTGGGCTCAACAATTGCTCGAAGCACAACCATCGGCCGGCTTGCGCGTCATCGCTGCGGCCGAGCGCATCGAGTACTTCGATCCTGGCGTCTTCCCAAGGAAGATTGAACAGGTTGCGTCGAACCGGCTTGGCGTCATCGAGGGCGCGTAGCGCATCATTGGCGCGGCCAGCTGCGAGCAAGCGCCGTGCAAAACCTGCGGCGACTCCGGGCTGCTTTCGTGCTTCCTTACTGTACTGGGCGATGTAGGAATCGACGTCACCTTGAAGGTCTGCGATTATCTTGAGGTTGCGGCGGATCATCGACTCGCGAGCGCTTCCCAAGACTTGGTCGAGGTAGATCGGGCCACCCGATCCCCATCCTATCACTTCTCGGTCCTCGTCGGCGGGGCGCAGCACTGGCTGTTTGGACAATTCGACCAGCTTCTGCCCCAAGTATTGGAGGCCGGTGCTCCCGAGCGAGGAGCTGATCGTTTCGATCAGATTTTCACAGGAACTGAAGTGATGCTTCTCCAGCATGCTGAGCGCGCGATCGGCCAGGGCGATCGGATCGGGTTTTGCCGCTTCTGCAAGCTTCCCGAGGTCGCGGCAGGCGCTGCTGAAGAGCTTGTCCAGCCGTCCGTTGCTGTCGTCGCTGCGTTCTAGTACAGCGTCGGCCATCTCGACCAATCGCCACATCAGATCCAACGCTTCAGTGGGATCGATCGCAGCGACGCGCTCAACGATTGCACGGCGCTGCGCATCGAGATCGGTAGCGAGTTCATTGACCTTCCGCGCGTCGAGAAAGCTTTTTGCGCGAGCAATTTGGCCGAGCCTCTTGCCGATTTCGGGAGCGATAGATTTGGGTGCGGTGAGGGCCGTGAGTTCGAGTCGAAGCCGCCGTTTCGCGGTTGCGTCGTTGGCGGTGATGTCCAAAAGCAGCTCGGCGAGGCGCCGCGCGCCGAGTGTTTCAAGGTGTTCTGCCTTCAAGGCTGTTTTCGATGCCATGATCACGAATTATCCGGCTATGAACGCCGCGACAGAAAGATCAGCAGCGCGCCGCCGAGCGCGGTCAAGCCGCCATAGAGCATCCATTTCGACTGATCGATCATAAAACTCTGCACCGGCCAGCGGACAATGCCGGCGCCTTGGCCGGTCCAGATCAGGCCGATCAGCACAATGAAGATGCCGACAATCAGCAGCAGCGTGCGCATGGCGAGCTCCTCATATCAGAGCGCCATCATGGCGCGGCCCAGCGAGCCGCGCAATCACCCTGTAGAATAGCCTATCGACGGGGCTGGAGGCCGGTCCGAACTCAGCTCGCACCGGCACCGGTAGCGCTACACGTCCAGCATCTCGTCGCTGGCAAATTCCGCCTTGTCGCTGATGAAGGCAAAGCGCGCTTCGGCCTTGGTGCCCATCAGCCGCTCGACGGAATCGGCGGTGCCTTCGCGGTCGTCCGCCATCAGCACCACGCGCAGCAGCGTGCGCTTGGCCGGGTCCATGGTGGTTTCCTTGAGCTGCGCCGGCATCATTTCGCCAAGACCTTTGAAGCGGCCGACGTCGACCTTGGCGTTGGCGTTGAATTCCTTTTTCAGCAGCTCGTCCTTGTGCGCATCGTCGCGCGCATAGACGGTCTTGGCGCCGTGGGTCAGGCGATAGAGCGGCGGCACCGCAAGATAGAGGTGGCCGCCGTCGATCAGCTTTGGCATCTGCCGATAGAAGAAGGTGATCAGCAGCGAAGCGATATGGGCGCCGTCAACGTCGGCGTCGGTCATGATGATCACGCGCGAATAGCGCAAATCGTCTTCACGGTACTGCGCGCCGGTGCCGCAGCCGAGCGCCTGGATCAGGTCGGCGAGCTGGGCATTGGCCACCACCTTGTCCTTGCCGGCGGAGGCGACGTTGAGGATTTTTCCGCGCAACGGAAGCACGGCCTGCGTCTTGCGGTCGCGCGCCTGCTTGGCGCTGCCGCCGGCCGAGTCGCCCTCGACGATGAACAGCTCTGACCCTTCCGCGGCGGTCGAGGTGCAATCGGCGAGCTTGCCGGGCAGGCGCAGCTTCTTCACCGCGGTTTTGCGGGAAATCTCCTTTTCCTGGCGGCGGCGCAGCCGCTCGTCGGCGCGCTCGATCACGAATTCCAGCAGCTTGTTGGCCTGGCCGGGATTGGCGGACAGCCAGTGATCGAACGGGTCCTTGATCGCCTGTTCGACGATCTTCTGGGCTTCCGCGGTCGCCAGCCGGTCCTTGGTCTGGCCCTGGAATTCCGGCTCGCGCACGAACACCGACAGCATCACCGCGGCGCCGGTCATGACGTCTTCCGAGGTCACGGAACTGGCGCGTTTGCCAAGCCCGACCCGCTCGGCGTGATCTTTCAGGCCGCGCAGCAGCGCGGAGCGCAGCCCGGATTCATGGGTGCCGCCATCGGGGGTCGGCACCGTGTTGCAGTACGACGACAGAAAACCGTCGGCATCGGCGGTCCAGGCCACCGCCCATTCACAGGCGCCATGCGCGCCATTACGCCCGGAGCGGCCGGCAAAAATGTCCGGATGAACCAGGGTGTCGTTGTGGATCGCGGCGCCCAGAAAATCTTTGAGGCCGCCGGGGAAGTGGAACTTGTCCTCGGCCGGGACGTCCTCCTGGCCCTTCAGCAGTTCCGGCGCGCATTTCCAGCGGATTTCGACGCCGCCGAACAGATAGGCTTTCGAGCGCGCCATCTTGAACAGCCGCTGCGGCTTGAACACCGCCTTGGCGCCAAAAATCTCGGTATCGGGCTTGAAGCGCACCCGTGTGCCGCGGCGATTATGGACCCTGCCGAGGTCTTCCAGCTTGCCGACCGGGTGGCCGCGCTCAAAACTCATGCGGTAAAGCTGCTGGCCGCGCGCCACCTCGACCTCGAGTCGCGACGACAGCGCGTTGACCACGCTGACGCCGACGCCGTGCAGACCGCCCGAGGTCTCATAGACCTTGCTGTCGAATTTGCCGCCGGCGTGCAGCGTGCACATGATCACTTCGAGCGCCGACTTCTTTGGGAATTTCGGGTGCGGATCGACCGGGATGCCGCGGCCATTGTCGGTGACGGTCAAAAAGCCGTCGGCCGACAGTTCCACCTCGATGAAATCGGCGTGGCCGGCCAGCGCCTCGTCCATCGAGTTGTCGATCACCTCGGCGAACAAATGGTGCAGCGCCTTCTCATCGGTGCCGCCAATATACATGCCGGGCCGGCGCCGGACCGGCTCAAGACCTTCCAAAACCTCGATGTCGGCTGCCGTATAATCGCCGGCGGCCTCGGGGACATGGCGGCTGCTGGCCTTGGCGGCGGCCGCCGCAGGCGGCGGCGCAGCCCCGAACAGATCGTCAGCCGTTTTGGATTTAGCTTTAGCCTTCAGAGATTTGGCCATGAGTCCTGATATGTCTTGTGAGAGGTGCCGGCACGAATCGGCGTCCGTGACTATGCCACGGAAGAGTTGCAAATGTGACGCCAGCGCGGCTGTGACGACACCGGGGATGTGACGCGATGCGCCTTGAGCCAGCCCAGACGGCAGATTACCTGTGTCATACATCGGTCCGATGAACGGGTTCGATGCGCGAGGGGGTCGGGTTTCCGCGGCCGCCACTTGAGGACGTTGCACGATGGAAGCCGCGGTACAGGACCTGATTGCGTTCGTACGCACGCATCAGGTCTGGGCGGCGCCAGTGGTATTTCTGCTGGCGTTCGGTGAATCAATCGCATTTGTGTCGCTACTGGTTCCGGCCTGGGGTGCCCTGGTCGGCATCGGCGCGCTGATCGGGGTCAGCGGCGTCAGTTTTTGGCCGGTGTGGCTGGCGGGCGCGCTTGGCGCCGCGCTCGGCGACTGGGTGTCGTATTGGTTTGGCGACCGCTACAAGGAGCAGGTCGCCGCGATCTGGCCGCTGTCGCTGTTCCCGACGCTGCTGCCACGCGGCGAGGCCTTTGTGCGCAAATGGGGGGTGCCGAGCATCTTCATCGGCCGGTTCTTTGGGCCGCTGCGCGCCTCGGTGCCGCTGGCCGCCGGCATTTTCGAGATGCCTTATTGGCAATTCCAGACCGCCAACTTTCTGTCCGCGCTGGTGTGGTCGGCAGTGCTGCTGCTGTTCGGCGATGGCCTGTCGCTGATCATCGGCTGGCTGTGGTCCAGCACCTGACCAAATGAAGGCACATGATTGGTTGCAGTGCGTGGCTTGAGTTCCGCGCTGCGTGCAGAGCAGGCATCGCCTTGGCGGGTGCTTGACCACAACCCGGTCTGCACTTATTCGGGGCCCATGATTTCTGCACCGACCTGCCAGCTCACGCAGCGCCGCCGCCGCATCATCGCGGCATGGGTGGTCGACTTCGTATAGAAATCATCGTCCCTGCCGCCGGATCCGGTCCGCGGCAGGTGTGGTAACTCCTTTCAACGATCAGGTCCGGTGGCTCACTTTCAGGAGCCCGTCATGATCGCTTCACATCACTCTGAATTGGATGCCGCCACCTTGGGTGTCGCCGATGCTGCGCCCACGGCCTGCACGCGGCGGCTGCGCCGTGACGTGCATCGCACCGGGCCGCCGGCAGCGATCAGGCGGCGCGCCATGGCCCGGTCTCTTGACGCCGTGATGGCAACATTCGAAACCTCAAGACTACCGAATCCGCGCCAGGCCGTGTGCACATCCGAGCGGCACGAGGCCAGGAGCCATGTGAACGCCAAACAGTCGCTGGGGAGCCATCGCTTGACCGGGTGTTTTGACAACCCCGTTGATCAGCAACGCCGCACCGGGCGCGTCATCGATACGACCGCGCAGATGCAACGGGGCCGACCCGGGGCGCGGCAGATCGCCGAAGCTGTGCCAACGCTGCGGCTTGAACTGATTGCAGCATCGATCAGGGCTGAGGCTGCGGCCAAGCCGACAGGAGATACGGAATGAGTAACAAGAAGAAGATCGGCATCCTCGGCGCTTCCGGCTACACCGGCGCGGAATTGGTACGGCTACTGCTGCGACACCCCAAGGTCGAGATCGGGCTGCTGACCGCCGACCGGCGCGCCGGGCAGATGATGGGTGATGTGTTTCCGCAATTCGCGCCTTACCAGCTGCCGCAATTGGTGACGATCGACAGCGTCGATTGGGCCGCGGCCGGCCTTGATCTGGTGTTTTGTGCGCTGCCGCATGCCACCACCCAGACGGTGGTGCAGGAGTTGCTGAGCAAGGCGCCCGACACCAAGGTGGTCGATCTGTCCGCCGATTTCCGGCTTACCGATCCGGCTGCCTATGAGAAGTGGTACGGCCACGCCCACCACGCGCTCGATCTGCAGCAGGAGGCGGTGTACGGCCTGGTGGAGCTTTATCGCCGCGATATCAAGAAGGCGCGTCTGGTCGCCAATCCCGGCTGCTACACGTCGTGCGCCATTCTTCCGCTGGTGCCGCTGCTGAAAGCCAAGGCGATCGAGACCGATGAGATCGTGATCGATGCCAAGTCGGGCATGACCGGCGCCGGCCGCTCCGCCAAGGAAGAGATGCTGTTTTCGGAAGTCTCCGAGGGCTTTCACGCCTATGGCGTCGGTCATCACCGCCACATGGCCGAACTCGATCAGGAGTTTTCCAAGGCCGCGGGCAAAGAGGTGACGCCGTCGTTCACGCCGCATCTGTTGCCGATCAATCGCGGCATCCTGTCGACCATCTATGTGCGCGGCCGGCGCGGCCGCACCGCCCAAGACCTTCACGCCATTCTTGCTGAGTTCTACGCCAAGGAGCCTTTCGTGCACGTGCTGCCATTCGGAAAAACGCCGCAAACGCGGCATGTGCGCGGCTCCAACATGACCATGATCGGCGTTGCCGCCGATCGGGTGCCGGGACGGGCGATCGTGGTGTCGACGCTCGACAATCTCACCAAGGGCGCGTCGGGGCAGGCGGTGCAGAATATGAATCTGCTGCTCGGCTTCGCCGAGACCGTGGGCATCGATCAGCCGGCGGTGTTCCCATGAGCGGCGCGGTCGATCAGGACACCCTGCGGTTCTACCAGGGCCATGCCGACAGCTATGAGGGACGCAAGCCGCCGCTGGCGGGGCCGCTGACCACGTTTCTGGAAGCGCTGCCGCCAGGCGGTTCGATCCTCGAACTTGGGTGCGGGGCCGGCTATCAGGCCGAGGTGATGTTGCAGGCCGGGTTCGACGTGCACGCCACCGACGGCTCGCCGGAGCTGGCGGCGAAAGCGGCGCAGCGGCTGGGACGGCCGGTCGCGACCATGCTGTTCCACGAGCTGGAGGCCGTCGATGCTTATGACGGCGTGTGGGCCTATGCCTGCCTGCTGCATGTGCCACGTAGCGAACTGTCCGCGGTGCTGGCGCGAGTGTGGCGGGCGCTCAAGCCGGGCGGGCTGTTCTACGCCAGCTTCAAATCGGGCGAGGGCGAAGGACGCGACAAGTTCTCGCGTTACTACAACTACCCGTCCGAACTCTGGCTGCGCGAACGCTATGCGGAGGCCGGCCGCTGGTCGTCGCTGGTGGTCGGCACCAGCGACGGCAAGGGGTTCGATCAGGAAGCCGCGCAGTTCCTCCACGTCACGGCGCGTAAGCCGGGTCAGTCCTGATCGCCAAAGCGTGATGGCCTGGCGAGGGGGCAGACCGCATCCTCGCCTGAAACGCGGTTGACGCTCCCGGCGTGCCGACCTTCAATGGCGGTGGTTGCGAACGGAGATCGTCAAACATGACTGTACTGCCCGTGCTGGGGATGCTGACGGCATCGCTGCTGCTCGGACTGTATCTGGTGCTGGCTTTCCTGCGCCGCGAACGTAAGTCGGTGATCATCGGCGTCCACCTATTGCTCGGCATGGGCGGGCTGGAATTGCTGATCATGCTGATGCGCGGCACCCCCGCAGGTGCGCCCGAAAGCACCGGGCAACTCGGCATCGCCGCCGCCGCGCTGTTCGGCATCGCGATGTTCACCGGGCTTACTGGCGCGATGATCGCGCGCCGTTCGGCGATGTCGGCCAATATCGTGGTCGCCACCCATTCCAGCTTCGGCGCTGCCGGCTTCGTGCTGTTTCTGCTGTGGCTGGCGAATATGTAGCGGCGCAGCCGATCAGGCCACGAACCGGTCGTCGTGCTTGGCGAGGCGCTTCATTTCCGCCGCCGTGCAGGGCGGGCTGACCACCAGGCCCTGGATTTCGGAGCAGCCGGCGAGCCGCAACAGCCGCAACTGTTCGGCGTTCTCCACGCCGGTTGCGGCCGTGACCCGGCCGAGCCGTTTGCCAAGACCCGTGACCGCGCTCAAGGTTGAGAGCGCATCGCTGCTGCGGTCGATCTCCGGGATGAAGCTGCGGTCGATCTTGACCCGGTCGAAAACAAAGGTGTTGAGCGAGTTCAGCAGCGAGTAGCCGGCGCCGAAATTGTCCATCGACAATTGCACGCCGAGCGCCCGCAGCGCCTTCAAGGTCGCGGGTGCTGTGGTCGCTTCACGCAGCAGCACCGATTCCCTGATTTCCAGCTCCAGCCGACGCGGCTCCAGCCCAGAGGACGATAGCGCGGCGGCCACCGATGGCACTAGGTGCGGGTGCCGGAATTGCGAAGCCGACAGATTCACCGCAACGCCGACGTCGCTATGCCATTGCATAGCGTCAGTGCAGGCGGTCTGCAGCACCCAGTCGCCGATCGGGATGATCAGCCCGGTGTCTTCAGCCAGATCGAGGAATTGATCGGGCAGCAGCGTGCCGCGGGTCGGGTGCTCCCAGCGCAGCAACGCTTCAAAGCACAGGATGCGGTTGCTTTCCGTGTCTCGGATCGGCTGATAGCGCAGGGTGAATTCACCGCGCGCCAGCGCCAGCCGCAGCTCGGTGGTCAGCAGCCGGCGCGTCTGAGCGTGAGCATCCATATCCAGCTCGAAGAACCGATAGCCGCCCCGGCCTTCAGACTTGGCACGGTACAGCGCGAGGTCAGCATTCTTGATCAATTGATCGGGTTCGCTGCCATCGGCCGGCGCCAGCGCGATGCCGATGCTGGTGCCGATGCTGATATGGTGTCCCTGGATCTCGTAAGGCATGCTGATCACGCTGACGATCCGCATCGCCAGCGCCGCGGCGTCGGATTCCGGATCGTGGTGGCTCATCTGGATGATGGCGAATTCATCACCGCCGAGCCGCGCCACGGTGTCTTCGCCGCGCACGCAGCCGACCAGCCGACGGCCGACCTCGATCAGAAGGGCGTCGCCGATCGGATGGCCGAGCGTGTCGTTGATCTCCTTGAAATGATCGAGGTCGATGTAGAGGATCGCGACCCCGGTCTCGCGCCGGGAATAGCGCAGCGCGCGATCGAGCTCCTCGCGCAGCGTAAAGCGGTTGGGCAGATCGGTCAGCGAGTCATGGCGCGCCAGATGCACCATGCGTTCCTGGGTCTTTCGCCATTCGGTGATGTCCTCGATGGTCGCAACCCAGCCGCCATCCGGCAGCGGCTGTTCGATGATGCGCAACACGTGGCCGGGCAGCACCGATTGATCGGTGCGCGATACCATCTCACCGGAGTTGATGTCGGTGAGGATCGCGTTGAAGGTCGCTTCGGGATCGCCAGCAAACTGTCCGCGTGTCTTGCGCAGCTGGAACTGATCGGTGAGCTTCATGCCCTTCAGCTGCTCCGGATCGATGTCGATCAGCGCGGCATAGCGGGTATTGAACAGCTTCGCCCGTCCTTCGGCGTCGAACATGCACAGTGCCTGCGGAATGTTCTCGGTGGCGATGTCGAGCAGCATTTTTTGCCGTTGAATGACGCTCGACGAACGGCGGTCGATCAGCGCCGCGATCAGGCAGCCGCCAAGAATGGCGGCTGCGGCGCCCGCGATCACGAGCGCCAATGTGGCGGCGGACATCGACGAGTCGATTGTCAGCTGATCGGGATCAGGCACGGCTGCAAGCGAGGCCATCGCCGTGAAATGCAGCGACAGGATCGCCAGCGAGAACAGCAGTGCGGCGATAACGGTGTGAATGATGTCGTCACGGCGTACCGCGATCACAGCGGCCGGGATCGACAGCGACACCCCCAATGTCGCCGCGAGAGAGGCGTATTCTGGCGAGGCGATCATCAGTGCCGGACGCTGCACTGCGGTAACGCCGCAGAAATGCATGGCCGCAAAACCGAGACCGACAACCGCGCCACCCGTTGCGACGTACCAGATCGACGGACCGACCAACGCAATCGCGGCGCCGGCGCCGATCACCAATATGGCCAGCGCCAGCGACACCAGCGTCAAGCCTGGGTCATAGCTGGCCTGGGCCGCCGGGATATAGGCCAGCATGGCGATGAAGTGGGTCGACCAGACACCAAATCCGGCCGACATCGCGACGAAAGTCAGCCAGACGAGTTGCATGCGACCGGATGCGGCCCTGGCCCGGTTGAACAGGGCGACCCCGACGGTCGACACAAACAGGCAAATCGCCGAGGCCACCACCAGCAGGCGGAGGTCGTGGTCCACAGCTAAGCAAGTATAGATCTTGAGCATCCGGTGGCTGATCTCGCGTTTCACGGAATTAGCCGACCAGAGTGGTAACAGAGCAGTAAAGACAGCAGTCGTTTTCGATGAATTGACTAACAACAAGTTCTAGCAGTGCGCAGTCGTACGAGGGAGTGCCGAATACGTGGAACCACTAGGGCGAGCGTTTTGATCTTTGCTCGCGCGACACGAGATTCGTTGAGACGTCGCGATGATGTTCGCGGTCGTGATCCCAACGGCCGCTGACCAGTGTCGCCAAATGGCGCGGCGCAGGCCGCCGCGCTCACTTTAGCTTGAAACAAGCCTGTCAGGCTCGGATTCGCACGTAGCTGCCCGGCGCGTCTTCGATCGGCGGCAGTTCGGCGGTGCCGACGGTGCGGGCCGGTACCTGTTCGGCGTCCTGGGTCTCGAGCCATTGCCGCCAGTCCGGCCACCAGGAGCCGCGGGTTTCCTCGGCGCCCTTCAGCCATTCCTCGACCGTGTCAGCGGCAATCGACTCATTGGTCCAGAATTGATACTTGCCGGCCGCGGGCGGATTGACCACGCCGGCAATATGACCGGAGCCTGACAGCACGAATTTCACCGGGCCGCCGAAGAATTTGGAGCCGAACAGCACCGATTGCGCCGGCGCGATGTGGTCCTCGCGGGTGGCGAGATTATAGATCGGCACCTTGACCTTGCTGAGATCGAGCTGCACGCCGTCGAGCACCATGCTGCCGGCCGACAGCCGGTTATCGAGATAGCAGTTGCGCAGATAGTAGGAGTGGTTGGCGGCCGGCATGCGCGTGGCATCGGAATTCCAATGCAGCAGGTCGAATGCTGAGGGCTGCTGGCCTTTTAGGTAGTTGTTGACCACGTAGGACCAGATCAGGTCGTTGGGCCGCAGCATGTTGAAGGCCATCGCCATCTTGGAGCCTTCGAGCACGCCGGTGACCTGCATCTCCTGCTCGAGCGCCGCGACCTGTTCCTCGTCGACGAACACCATCAGATCGCCGGCATGGGTGAAGTCGACCTGGGTGGTCAGGAAGGTAGCCGAGGTGACGCGCACCCGGCGCTGTTCGGCGAGCCAGGCGAGGGTGGTGGCGAGCAGGGTGCCGCCGACACAATAGCCGAGCGTGTGCACTTTGAGTTCGCCAGTGATCTTTTCGATCACGTCCATCGCCGCCAGCGGACCTTCCTTCATGTAGTCGCTGAACGATTTATGGGCGAGCGACTTGTCCGGGTTGACCCAGGAGATCACGAACACCGTCAGCCCCTGATCAACGCACCATTTGATGAACGACTTTTCCGGCTTCAGATCGAGAATGTAGTATTTGTTGATCCAGGGCGGCACGATCAGCAGTGGCGTGCGCAGCACGGTCTCAGTCGTCGGGTGATATTGAATGAGCTGCATCAGCTCGTTCTGATAGATCACCTTGCCCGGCGTGGTGGCCATATTGACGCCGACTTCGAGATTGCTCGGGTCGGATTGCCGGATCTTGAGCATGCCTTTGCCGGCGGCGAGATCTTCGGCCAGCATGCGCATGCCGCGCGCCAGATTGTCGCCATTCGATGACAGCGTTTCGCGCAGCACTTCGGGATTGGTCAGTACGAAGTTCGAGGGCGCCAGCGCGTTGGTGATCTGCTGGATGTAAAATTCAGCCTTCTTGCGGGTATGCGGATCGAGGCCTTCGGCGTCACGCACCAGCGCATGGGCCCATTGCGTGGTCAGCAGATAGGCCTGCAGCACGAAATCGAAAAACTGATTGGAGCGCCATTCCGGATCGGCAAAGCGCTTGTCGCGCGGCGGCGGATCGATGGTCGCTTCGGCCTTTTCGCCGGCCATCCGGCGCATCGCCTGGCCCCACAGATCGAGATAGGACTGGCCAAGCTTGGTTTGCAGTTCGGCGGCGCGCTTCTGATCCGACAGCCAGTATTCGGCGACCTGGGAGAAGGTTTTGACCACTTCCGCCAGTTCCGGCGGCGGCTTGTCCGGGGGCTGGGTGGCGCTGCGGTTCAGGTAGGCAGCGAGCGCCTGACCGGATGCTTGCATCGCTTTCGCAAGATTGAGGGCGAAGGCGTCTGGATTGAAGCTAGGGCGATCCTTGGGGTCGGCAACAATCACGTCAGTCATCATGCCACTCTAAGTGCGTTTCGGTTTTCCCGGTGCGGTTTTCCACCGCTTGCATGGCATCATGACACAGTTCGGTTAATTCCGTTGATTTCAATGTGTTGCACTGCGGCAAAAGATGGCGGGCCCGGGCGATTGGCGGGGGATGGCGGAGAGCGCCGATCTTGCATTCGGAACGCGGAGGAAGGATTGTGTGCGCCGGGGAAGGCGGCCCACGAGGGACGTGGGGGTGGTCGTGTGCCGCCGAGAGATTGGATGCCAGATGCAAGAGAACGACGTGCGATTGTCCGGACTGAACACAGGCCAGCGCGGTGCCCGCGCTGCTGCGCATGTCACGGCTGCCGTGCTGGCATCGCTGGCGCTGGCCGGCTGTTCGATTCCATTGGCTGAATTGCCGTCGCTGGGGGGCAGCGATCCGGCGACCGCCAGGGATGCCGACGGCTATATGGCGGTCAATCTCACCCCGGCGCAGCGCCCGGAAAAGGTGCTGCCGCCGGAAGAGCGCGCCAAGGTCGAGAACGAGTTGATTGCAGCACGGGAGAGACAGGCGGCCGCGGCCGCCGCAGCTGCTGCCGGCGCAACCACCGCGACCGCACAATAGTCACCGCGCCAGACCTGCCGCCGGCAGGAACAACCAGTGCGCATAGCAGGTCAGCCCGCCAAGCCGGTCACCTGCGCCAAAACGTCAAGTTGCGCGAATCTTCACGCGAATCGGATTTCCCTTCGGGTAAGAACGCGCTAACGGTCCTGTCCTTGAAGGTTCGGGAGTTGCAGCCATGGAAGAATTTTACCGTATCCGCCGTTTGCCGCCTTACGTGTTCGAGCAGGTCAATCGAGCCAAGGCCGCCGCGCGCAACGCCGGAGCGGACATCATCGACCTCGGTATGGGCAATCCGGACCTGCCTGCGCCGGCCCATGTCATTGAGAAGATGAAGGAAACGCTCGGTAAGCCGCGCACGGACCGCTATTCGGCGTCGCGCGGTATCACCGGGCTCCGCAAGGCGCAGGCCGCCTATTACGAGCGCCGGTTCGGCGTGAAGCTCAATCCGGACACCCAGGTGGTGGCGACTCTCGGTTCCAAGGAGGGTTTTGCCAACGTGGCGCAGGCGATCACCGCGCCGGGCGACGTGGTGCTCTGTCCGAATCCGAGCTACCCGATTCACGCCTTCGGCTTCCTGATGGCGGGCGGCGTGATCCGCTCGGTGCCGTCGGAGCCGACCCCGCAGTTCTTTGAGGCCTGCGAGCGCGCGATTACCCATTCGATTCCGAAGCCGATCGCAATGATCGTCTGCTATCCGTCGAACCCGACTGCCTATGTCGCGTCGCTGGATTTCTACAAGGATCTGGTCGCGTTCGCAAAAAAGCACGAGATCTTCATTCTCTCCGATCTGGCCTATTCCGAAGTCTATTTCGACGACGAGCCGCCGCCGTCGGTGCTGCAGGTGCCGGGCGCGATGGACGTCACCGTCGAGTTCACCTCGATGTCGAAGACCTTCTCGATGGCCGGCTGGCGCATGGGCTTTGCGGTCGGCAACGAGCGCATCATCGCTGCGCTGTCGCGGGTGAAGTCCTATCTCGACTACGGCGCGTTCACCCCGATCCAGGTCGCGGCCACCGCGGCGCTCAATGGCCCGGACGACTGCATCCGCGAGATGCGCGAGACCTATAAGAAGCGCCGTGCCGCGCTGGTGGAATCGTTCGGCCGCGCCGGCTGGGAGATCCCGCCGCCGCGCGCCTCGATGTTCGCCTGGGCGCCGCTGCCGCCGGCCTTCAAGGACATCGGCTCGATGCAGTTCGCGACCCTGCTGGTCGAAAAATCGGGCGTCGTGGTGTCGCCGGGCGTCGCTTTCGGCGAGCACGGCGAAGGTTACGTCCGCATCGCCATGGTGGAAAACGAACAGCGCATCCGGCAAGCGGCGCGCGGTGTGCGCCGGTTCCTTGAATGCGGCGTCGAAACGTTGCACAACGTCGTCCCGATCGCCACCCGGCGATAGGCATGATCGTTCCGACAGTTCTCCGCGGGGATGCCCCCGCGGAGTCGCTGTAGCCCGGTGCCGATCATGCTCCAGTAGCAACGTTCCGGCAGGTTAGATCGCGTTATGGTCGCTCCCCTGAAATTGGGTATCGCGGGGCTTGGCACCGTTGGTGCCGAAGTGGTCCGTGTCATCGCACGGCAGCAGAAAACTCTGGCGCAGCGCTGTGGGCGCGGCATCGAAGTGACCGCGGTGACCGCGCGCTCCAAGGCCAAGAAGCGCGGCCTCGATCTCAAGGGCGTGGTGTGGGCCAAGAGCCCGCTGGCGCTCGCCAACGATCCCAATGTCGATTGCTTCGTGGAATTGATGGGCGGTGCCGACGAACCGGCGCTGTCGGCGATCGAAGCGGCGCTGCGCGCCGGCAAATCGGTTGTGACCGCCAATAAGGCGCTGATCGCCAAGCATGGCACCAAGCTCGCCGAACTGGCTGAGCGCCAAGGCGCTGCCTTGAATTTTGAAGCCGCGGTCTGCGCGGCGATTCCGGTGATCAAGACGCTGCGCGAGGGCTTGGCCGGAACGGATGTCAATCGCATCTATGGCATCCTGAACGGCACCTGCAACTACATCCTGACCCGCATGGAGCAGGAGGGGCTGTCGTTCGAGGCCTGTCTCAAGGACGCGCAGCGGCTCGGCTATGCCGAGGCCAATCCGTCGTTCGACGTCGATGGCCACGATACCGCGCAAAAACTGTCGATCCTGGCCAGCCTGGCGTTCGGCACCAAGGTCGCCGAAGGCGCGGTGTCGGTCGAAGGCATCTCGTCGATCACGCCGGAAGATCTCAACGCCGCGCAGGACCTCGGCTACCGGGTCAAGCTGCTCGGCGTCGCGGTGCGCACCAAGACCGGCATTGAACAGCGCGTGCATCCGACCATGGTGCCGCGCTCGTCGTCGATTGCCCAGGTGATGGGCGTCACCAATGCGGTGACCGTCGATGGCGAAGGATTTTCGCCGATCACGCTGGTCGGTCCCGGCGCCGGCGCGGCGGCGACCGCCGCATCGGTGGTGGCCGACATCGCTGACGCCGCGCGCGGTCTGCGTGCGCTGCCGTTTGGCCGTCCGGTTGCCAAGCTCGGCACCACGAAGAAGGCGCCGATGGAGCGTCACGAAGGTGGCTACTACATCCGGCTCTTGGCGCGCGATCTGCCCGGCACCGCGGCGACCATTGCGGCGCGGCTGGCGGAGCAGGGTATTTCCATCGAGTCCATTGTGCAGCGGCATCCTGATGGAAGCCGCGAGGTCGGTACCGGCAAGAAATCCGTGCCGGTGCCTGTGATCCTGATTACTTATGCCACCACTGAAGATGCGGTGCGGCGCGCGCTTGCGGCCGTGCAGCGCGACAAGGTGATCAGCGGTCGGCCGCAGGTGATCCGGATCGAGAAGAACTAATCGTCCGCCGCAGGTCGTCCATTCCGGACGCGAGAGGCGGGCGCTTTTGAGGAGTTTAATAATGTCGACGACGATTTCCGTTCCGCCGCAGCTATTGCTGGAGCGCATTCTGACGCTCGAAATCGTGCGCGTTACCGAGCGCGCGGCGGTGTCCGCGGCCCGGCTGCGCGGCCTGGGTAATGAAAAAGCGGCCGATCAGGCCGCCGTCGACGCGATGCGCCGCGAACTCAACCGGATTCCGATCGAGGGCACCGTGGTGATCGGCGAGGGCGAGCGCGACGAAGCCCCAATGCTGTTCATCGGCGAAAAGGTCGGCATCAATGCCGGCCCGCAGGTTGATATCGCGGTCGATCCGCTGGAAGGCACCACGCTGTGCGCCAAGGACATGCCGGGCGCCATTGCCACCATGGCGATGGCCGAAGGCGGCACGCTCTTGCATGCGCCCGACGTCTACATGCAGAAGATCGCGATCGGCCCGGGCTATGACAAGCACCTGATCGACATCGACGCGCCGCCGGAAGACAACATCCGCCGCCTGGCGCAAGCCAAGGGCGTGCCGACTTCGTCGATCACCGCGCTGGTGCTCGATCGTGCCCGCCACGCCGAGCTGATTTCCTCGATCCGCAAGACCGGCGCTTCGGTACGCCTGATCAGCGACGGTGACGTCGCCGGCGTCATTCACACCGCCGACTCCGACAACACCGGCGTCGATATCTATATCGGTACCGGCGGCGCCCCCGAAGGCGTGCTGGCGGCCTCGGCGCTGCGCTGCATCGGCGGCCAGATGTACACTCGGCTGATCCTCGACACCCATGAGAAGCGCAACCGCGCCGAGTCGATGGGCATCTCCGATCCGGACATGATCTACAGCATCGAAGACATGGTGAAGGGCGACTGTCTGTTCGCCGCCACCGGCGTCACCGACGGTTCGATGCTGTCCGGCGTAAAATTCCGCAAGGACGTGATCCAGACCGAAACCGTGGTGATGCGCTCCGTCACCGGCACGGTGCGTTACATCAAGGCCGACCACCGCCAGCTCGACAAGTTCCATCTCGACTGAGCCGCGCTGATGGCGCGCTCTGCAGGATCAACGCAATGCGCGCCATGCCGGATTTACACGCAGTGAAGGCAATGGTGTTCGACGTGTTCGGCACCGTCGTCGATTGGCGTAGCAGTCTGATTGCTGACTTCACGCGCTGGGCGCAAACCCACGGCATTAAGGCCGATTGGACTGCGCTGGTCGATGCCTGGCGGCAGGCCTATGTGCCGTCGATGGACGAGGTGCGGCGGCATCCCGAAAACGGCTTTGTGCCACTCGATGAGCTGCATCGCCGCTCGCTGGAACGGCTGGTCGAGCAGTTCGGCATCGCCAATCTTACCGATCTGCATCTCGATTATCTGACCCGCGGCTGGCACCGGCTCGATCCCTGGCGGGACAGCGTGGCCGGGCTGACCGCGCTCAAGCGCAATTTCATCATCGCGCCGTTGTCGAACGGCAATGTCGCGCTGCTGACCAATATGGCGAAATATGCCGGCCTGCCTTGGGATCTGATCCTGAGCGCCGAGCTGTTCGGCCATTACAAGCCCGATTCGGAAACCTATCTCGGTGCGGCGAGGCTGCTCGGCCTGCGGCCCGACCAGCTGATGATGGTCGCGGCCCATAATGACGATCTGTTCGCCGCGCAGGCGCTCGGCCTGAAGACCGCATTCGTGCCGCGCAGCACCGAATATGGCCCGCTGCAGGTGCGCGATTTCCAGCCGGAAGGCAGCTGGGACCTGGTCGCCAAGGATTTTGTCGATCTCGCCGACAAGATGGGCTGTTAGAACTTTGGTTCTGATGGAATCAGAACCAAAGCTAAACTTTATTCATTGACGCATTTTCTTGACGCGAACCGGTCTCCTCGTCGCTCGAAAACGCTATGGGTCCAAACAACGCTTGTGGGCAGCGTGGCCCTTGGCTGCTGCGCCTTGGCAATTCGAGCTATCATCCCTTGTGTGGTTGGTCGCGATGGTCAGCGACGTAGGATGCTTCGACTGATGTCTCCCCCGATTGCTTTGCCGACCGAGTCGGTGCCGGCGTTCCTTGGCGTCACCCGTTCGGCCACCGGACGGCGCTGGCGCGACCGGCTCGACGCCCGCGGCGCGGCGCGCGCGCTCGCGATCGTGCAGCGCTATCAATTGCCGGAAATGCTGGCGCGCGTGGTCGCCGGCCGCGATGTCGAACTCGACGCGGTGCCGGATTTCCTCGATCCCACCATCCGCAAGCTGCTGCCCGATCCGCACACG
The DNA here is from genome assembly GCF_003217325.1 of Rhodopseudomonas faecalis. Lineage (GTDB taxonomy): Bacteria > Pseudomonadota > Alphaproteobacteria > Rhizobiales > Xanthobacteraceae > Rhodopseudomonas > Rhodopseudomonas faecalis. The sequence continues at coordinate 27,596 of NZ_QJTI01000006.1, read as the reverse complement.
GTCACCGAGATGGAAGCGGCCGCCAAGCGGCTGGCCGATGCGGTGATGCGCGGCGAACAGATCGCGATTTTTGGCGATTATGACGTTGATGGCGCGACTTCGGCGGCGTTGCTCGCCTGGCATCTGCGCCATTGCGGGCTCGATCCGCTGATCCACATTCCGGACCGGATTTTTGAAGGCTACGGCCCCAATGTCGACGCGGTGCGCGGCCTCGCCGAAAAAGGCGCCAAGCTGCTGGTGACGGTCGATTGCGGCACCACCAGCCTGGAGCCGCTGGCGGAAGCGCGGCGGCTCGGCATGGCGGTGGTGGTGATCGATCATCATCAATGCGGCGATGAGCTGCCGATCGTCGATGCACTGGTCAATCCGAACCGGCCAGACGATCTGTCCGGCCTTGGCCATCTCGCCGCGGTCGGGCTGGTGTTCGTCACGCTGGTCGCGGTCAACCGCGAGCTGCGCCAGCGCGGCTTCTGGAACGCCGAGCGGCCCGAGCCCAATCTGCTCGACATGCTGCATCACGTCGCGCTTGGCACCGTCGCTGACGTTGCGCCGCTGATCGGGCTGAACCGGGCGTTCGTCGCCAAGGGCCTGATCGCGATGCGGCGCCGCGACCATGTCGGCCACACCGCGCTGATGGATGTGGCGCGGCTCAACGGCCCGCCGGAGGCCTGGCATCTCGGCTTCATGCTCGGCCCGCGCATCAATGCCGGCGGCCGGATTGGCCGCGCCGATCTCGGCGTGCGGCTGTTGCTGGAGCACGACGTCTCGGAAGCCGCCAAGATCGCCGCCGAGCTTGACCGTCTCAACACCGAGCGCCGCGAGATCGAGCAGATGGCCGAAGCGCAGGCTGAGGCCGAGGCGCTGGCCTCGCTCGGTCTGGAGGACAAGGGCGCGGTGATCGTGACCGCGTCGGAAGGCTGGCACCCGGGCGTGGTCGGCCTGGTGGCGTCGCGCCTGAAAGAGAAGTTCGGCCGGCCGGCTTTTGCGATCGCGCTTGAGCCGGGCGGGCTTGGCACCGGCTCGGGGCGTTCGATCCCGGGCGTCGATCTCGGCAAAGCGGTGCGGCAGGCGGTGAACGAGGGCATCTTGGTCAAGGGCGGCGGCCACGCCATGGCGGCCGGCGTCACGCTGCGCAAGGACAAGCTCGCGGCATTCCGCGGCTATATCGAAGCGGCGCTTTCGGCCGAGGTCGCGCAGGCCCGCCACGTCAATGAGCTGTTCATCGACGGCGCGGTGTCGGCGCGCGGGGTGACGACGCAGCTTGCCGCAACGCTCAACCGTGCCGGGCCGTTCGGCAGCGCCAATCCCGAGCCGGTGATCGCGCTGCCGTCACATGAGCTGGTCTATGCCGAGGAGGTCGGCCAGGCGCATCTGCGGCTGCGCTTCAAGTCCGGCGACGGCGCGATGGTCAATGGCATCGCGTTCCGGGTGCTGGGTCAGAAGCTCGGCCAGGCGCTCACCGAAAACCGTGGTCAGCAGCTGCATGTCGCCGGCTGCCTCGCGGTCGATCGCTGGCAGGGTGCCGAGCGGGTGCAGTTTCGGGTGATCGACGTCGCGGTGCCGGACCCGGGTCCGAACATGATCAGATAGTTCGCGTTGCGGGCTTCTTGGTGTGCTGATCAGTCCGATCCTGGCGGGGCATTGACGGAATTGACCCCATATTCGTTGCAATAGAGGGGCGGATCGCACCTGTTCCGTTGACCGCGGTGGTTCGGCTCTGCAAACTCGCACAGTTCGCAGAGAAGATCAGCCATGTGCATCGTCTGTAGTCCCGAACTAGCGAATGCCTTCCGCGCCCTCAGCTTCAAATCTCGCCGGCAATTCCTGATCGGCGCCGCCGCGCTCAGTACCGGGGCCTTCGTCGCCGAAGCCGTCGCCGGCCCGGCCCAGGCCGATGGCGCGATGAACCAGACCCTGGCCGCCGGACTGGCAAAGCCGCCGGCCACGATCTTCGTCGCCAACAAGATCATCACCATGGAGCGCGACCGGCCGACCGCAACGGCGGTTGCGGTGTCGGGGCAGACCATCGTCGCCGCCGGATCGCTCGATGAGGTCAAGGCCGCGCTCGGCAATAGTGCATATCGCATCGACGAGACCCTTGCTGACAAGGTGGTGCTCCCCGGCTTCATCGATCAGCATCTCCATCCGATCCTCGGCGCGCTGACGCTGGCGGTCGAAGTGATCGCGCCGGAGGATTGGGTGCTGCCGGGCCGCACCATCAAGGCGGCGTCCTCGCAGGATCAGTACCGCGCCCGGCTGCAGGCCGCGATCGCGGCGTCCAATCCCAAGGACTGGTTTTTTACCTGGGGCTATCACGCGCTCTGGCATGGCCCGCTGTCGCGCGCCGATCTCAACGCGCTCAGCGCCACCCAGCCGATCGCGGTGTGGCAGCGCTCGTGCCACGAGTTCTATTTGAATGATGCCGCGATCGCCGCGCTTGGCATCACCGAGGACGCGACCCGCGGCAAAGGCGAGTGGAGCACGCAGGTCGATTTCGCGAGCGGTCATTTCTGGGAGGGCGGGCTCAATTTCATCATCACGCCGATGATGAAAGCACTGGCGACGCCGGAGCGGCTGACGTTCGGTCTGAAACAGATGGTGGACTATCTGCACGCCAATGGCGTCACCGCCTATAACGAGCCGGGCGCGCTGTACACGCCCGACATGTGGACGCTCTATGAGCAGATCCTCGGCGCGCCGAACACGCCGATGTATTCGACGTTTCTCGCCGATGGCCGCGGCATTATCGACCGCGTCGGTCTCGACAATGGGCTGCAAGCGGTCGAACAGCAGATCGCGGTGGCGCCGGCGGCGCCGGGCAAGAAGGTGATGTTCTTCGACAAGCAGATCAAACTGTTTGCCGATGGCGCTATCATCTCCCAATTGATGCAGATGAAGGACGGCTATCTCGACGGCCATAAGGGCGAATGGATCATTCCGCCCGATCAGCTCGAACAGCGTATGCGGCTGTTCTGGAATGCCGGCTATCAGATCCATATCCACGTCAATGGCGATCTCGGCCTCGAAGTGCTGCTCGATATTATCGAGAAGCTGATGACCGAGAAGCCGCGCCAGGATCATCGCACGGTGATCGTGCATTTCGCCAATTCATCGGAAGATCAGGTGGCGCGCATTGCGCGGCTCGGCGCGATCGTCAGCGCCAATCCGTATTATCCGGTCGGCTTTGCCGACAAATACGCCAAGGTCGGTCTTGGCCCAGAGCGCGCCGACGTGATGGTGCGGGCCGCCTCGGTGCTGAAGCACAACATTCCGTTGTCCTATCATTCCGATCTGCCGATGGGGCCGGCGGCGCCGCTGCTGCTGGCGTCCTATGGCGTCAATCGCGTGACGGCGTCGGGCCGCGTTGCCGGGCCGGAGCAGCGCATCAGCGTTGATGACGCGCTGCGCGCCATTACCATCGGCGCGGCCCATTCCTGGCGGCAGGAAACGCGGCTCGGCTCGATCGCGCCCGGCAAAATCGCCAATTTCACGGTGCTGGGGCAGGACCCATACGCGGTCGATCCGCTCAAGCTGCACGACGTGCCGATCTGGGGCACGGTGTTCGAGGGCAGGGTCTATCCGGTGGCGCGCGGATAGCCGACAGCGAAGTAACACCAATGGTCGTCAATTGGGTGCCGTCATGCCCGCGCTTTGTCGCGGGCATCCACGTCTTGAAGGCTGCGCAAGATTGAAGACGTAGATGGCCGGGACGAGCCCGGCCATGACGCGTAGTCAGGAGCACGACGGCGATTGATCTGGTCGCTGTCACGGCACCAGTCGGCTCGGGATTGCGCGCCGGATCAGGGGCGTAATGATCCCGCGAAACCGCGTGCTGTGCAGGCAGACGCCGCCCACAAGACCGACCGCGCAGCCGACCACGGTATCGATCAGCCGCGCCTCGATCACTTGGCCGGGCGGTTCAAGGCCGAGCGTTGCGGCATCGGCCAAGAAGATCGTCAGCGGCGTGATGAAGATCACCGCAAAGCCGTAGTGTCGCATCACCGCGGTCTCGATGATGAATGACAAGGTGGTCAGCAGCAGCGCGACGCTCCATTTGCCGAGCGGCAGCATCAGAAGTGCGAACGCCACCAGCAGGCCGAGTATGGTGCCGAGCAGGCGATGCAGCTGCCGCATCCACACCGCGCGCAGCGACATGCCCTGGATCACCGCGAGGCAACTGACCGGCACCCAATAGGGCCGCTCCAATTGCAGTGCCTGGGCGAGCGCCAGCGACACGCCGACAAAGGTTCCGACCACCACGGCGTCGACCACCACAAAGTCGAAATCGGCCTTGAGCAGCGGCGCGATCGGCTGCGGTTCGCGCAGCCGCAGGATTACCAGGCTGTAGAAAAACGCGATCAGCGTTGCCAGCAGGCAGCCCATGGTCAGCAGGCCGACTTTCAGCGGCACGTCCGTCACCGTGGTCGGCGTGTAGGCCGCGATCGAGGCCGCCATCACGAAGAACATGCTGCCCGGCGCGCCGACGCGATAGAACCGGCACAGCATGGTCACCAGTATCGCCACCAGCGTCAGCACCGGCACCAGCAGCATCGGGAAGAAATGGCTGATCACGCCGCAGGCGTAGCAGGCGATCATGCCAAAACTCAGCGCCATCATCGACACCATGCGATGGTGCAGCGGCGTTGCCGGCAGATACAGGAAGCTCAGGCCGCCGAGCGAGGAGATCAGCCCGTAGTCGAGATGATCGAACCAGGCGCCGACCATCAGCGGCAGGCCGGTGGCGAGCGCGGCGGCCAATGCCATCTGCCATGGCCGGTCGCTGGGATGGATGGTGATCAGCTCGTGCCATTCCAGCCTTAGCTGGGCGACGACCTTATGCAGCACCGATTTCTGCATCGGGTGCTACGAGCCCTGCCGCAGCCGCGCCAGCACTTTGAGGCCGCCATAGCCGTCGGCCGGCAGCAGGCCGGCCTTGAGCTGGAAGTCGCGCACCGCCTTCATGGTGTCGTTGCCGACCCGGCCGTCGGTGCCGCCGGTGTCGAAGCCGAGTGCGGTCAGCCGGGTTTGCAGCTCCTTGACCTCGGCCAGCGTCAACGCCCGTTCCGAGCCGGGGAACGGATTGAGGAACGGCGGCGCGCCCAGGATGCGATCGCCGAGATGGCAGATCGCCAGCGCGTAGTTCATCGACGGATTGTAGCTTTTCACGGCCATGAAATTTGGCCCGATCAGGAACGCCGGGCCGCCTTCGACCGGAATCCAGAGCTGCGCGCTGGCGCCCGGCAGCGGAAACGGCCGGCCGTCGGCGCGCGTCACCCCAGCCTCGGCCCAGGCCGCGTAGCTGCGCGTTGCGCCGCCGCTCAGGCCCGGCGCGCGCACTTCATAGCCCCAGTGCTCGCCGCGCCGATATTTGCCGCGGTTCACCAAGAAGCGGGCGGTCGAGCCGAGCGCGTCATCCGGGCGGCCGAAAGGCGACACCCGGCCGTCGCCGTCATAATCGATGCCGACATTGAGCCAGACTTCCGGCATCCATTGGGTGTGGCCCATGGCGCCGGCCCAGGAGCCGCGCATTTCATCGGGTGTCGACCAGCCGCGCTGCACGATAGTCAGCGCGTTGATCAGCTCGGTCTCCCAATAAGAGCGGCGGCGCGGCTCGTTCCAGGCCAGCGCGGCCAGCGAGGGAAACACCGGGCGCATATGGTTCTGCTGCACCAACGGATCGCCATAGGCGCTCTCGACGCCCCACAGCGCCAGCAGCGTGCCGCGCTCGACGCCGAAATCGCGCTCGATCTTGCCGAACACCGCCTCGTTCTGGCGCAGCGCCTCGCGCCCGGCGGTGATGCGCCAGTCGGAAACCCGGCGGTTGATATATTGCCAGAGCTGCTCGTGGAACTCGGGCTGCTTCTGCATCTTGCGGAACACGCTCATGTCCGGCTCGATGCGGCCCATCACCCGGCTGTAGGTCTGATCGGAGATGCCTTTGGCGCGCGCCTTGGCACGAAACGCCTCGCGCCATTGATCAAAGCCGGCGGGCTCGGCGGCTGCCGCTTGCGGCAGCGCGCAGCTCAAGGCGGCGCCGACCAGCAGGCTGCGGCGGGTGAGGGCGAAGCTGGAATCGCTCTGGGACATGGCCACAGTGTAGCGGTACTGGCGCCGCTGCGGCAAAGCCTGAGACGAGCGGCGGCGATTATTCGCTGCCTTCGACCGCCTCTTCCGGTTTGGCGACGTCGTCGGGCGGCGGACCGGCCGGCATTTCAACGGGTTCGGCCGCGACCTCGCGGCCGCGCTGGCCAAGCAAGCGCTCATAGGAGGCGATCAGGGTGACGTAGGGGTTCACCCAGAGCCAGCCCTCGCGGGTGAACACCTGGACGTCGAAATGCAGGTGGGTGGTAGTGCCGCCCGGATAGTCTTGATAGTTCGACACCAGCCCGAGCCGTTCGCCCTCATTGACGCGGCGGCCATGCAAAACCCCGTCGGCATCCATCATCGACGGGTTCATGTGCATGTAGCGGAAGCGGATGTGTTCGGCCGAGGTGTTGACCAGCAAGGTCGCGGCCTGCTGCTTGGGTGAGCGCAGCAGCACGCCATCGCGCACCGCCACCACGCCAAAATGGTTCGGCTCGCAGCGGTCGGCATTGCCATGGCGCTGCGGGCAGCTCGCCGGGCGGATGTCCTGGCCCTGATGGCCATAGCCCTGCGCGCACTGCCCGACATTGAAATCGCGGGCTTCGCAAAAATTGTCCTGCCACGGATAGGCGTAGTTCTCGCCGGCGGTTTCATCGAGCACCAGCTTCTTGTCGCTCGACTTGCAGCGATAGCTGGCGCCCTTGCCGGTCGGGCGCGGCACCCGGCCGCGATGGAAGCAGTCGCCCCAGTTCAGGAACGACTGCGAATTCGCATAGGCCGGCGCGCCTTGCAGCGGAAAGCGGATCTGCGAATACACCGTGAAATCGGCATGGCCGGGCTGGCCGCGATAGCCGGTGCCGGGCAGAATCGCGCCGCTCGGCCGATAGGTGAAGTCGGGCGACGGCGTAGCCGGCCGCTCGGCCGGCTGCGAAGCGAGATAGCCGCGCGGCCGCGATGGCTTGCCGCCAACAATGCGCAGCGATTTGATGAAGCGCTCGGCGATCGGGCTGGCTTCGCGGCACGCCAGGCGCTTGGCGCGCGGCTTGGAATCCAGGCACTGGATCGACACCACATAGGGCACGCCGAACCTGGTGAAGGCATAGCGCACAAAGCCCTCGCGCACGGTGCGGCGCAGATCGGGATATTGCGCGGCGAGCGCCTTCACCGGCTCGCCCTTGCCGGCCTGCGGGTCGTTGATGTCGTAAGTCAGCAGCGAGCCGGTGATCTGCACCTCGACCGGCTTGGTGAAGGTGCGCGGCGGCAGCCCTTCGGCGGCGTCCTTGCCGGGCTCGAGCGTGAACAGCGCGCTGTAGCCGGCGGGGCCGGGATCGAACAGATCGAGGGTGCGGAAGCCCGATTGATAATGGCCGATCGACAGGCTTTCGGGCACACCGCGGGCACGGTCGGCAAAATAGGCGGCGGTGTCGAAGGGTAGCAGCACCGGCACCGTACTGCGGCTGATGCCGGTAAACAGCGTCGCGGTGACGCCGTTCAACTGTACGATCGCGGGCAGCGAACGGGGGTCATAGGGCCGGAAACGGCGCTGCGGGGTAAAGTTGAAGCGCGACGCTGCCGCGCTATCGGGGCCGATCTCGGCCTTCAACTGTTCGGCGGCGGCCCGCCAATCGACACGGGCCACGGACACCGCGGCGGTGCGGAATTCGCTGGCATCGGCGGATGCGAGCACGGCTGCTGACAGCAGCACACCAGCAATGAGCTTGACGGCTCGGTTGCGGAGATGTCCCGCTGCCGTGAAGCTTACACCCATGATGCTCCCATGCTCACATTCGCTTGGTGTCAGGTCAGTCCTTGGCGCGCTCGACGTAGGAGCCGTCTTCGGTCATCACCACGACGCGGGTGCCGACCGCGACGTGCGGCGGCACGGCAGTGCGCACGCCATTGGACAGCACGGCCGGCTTGTACGACGACGACGCGGTCTGGCCCTTGGTGACCGGCTCGGTCTCGACCACTTCCAGCGTCGCGCGCTGCGGCAGCGCGATCGACACCGGCGAAGTGTCGTGCATCGACAGCTTCACCACCATGTTTTCCTGCAAATACGGCGCGGCGTTGCCGACCACATCCTTCGGCACCTGAACCTGATCATAGGTTTCGCCGTTCATGAAGTGGAAGCCTTCGGCGTCCTCATATAGGTAGGTGTAGTTGCGCTCTTCGATGGTGACCTTCTCGACCTGGTCGGTGGTCTTGTAGCGCTCCGAAATCTTCACGCCGTCGCTGATGCGGCGCATCTCGATCTGGCTGACCGGAGTTCCCTTGCCGGGGTGGATATTTTCCGCGGAAAGGACAACGTACAGCTTGCCATCTTGCTCAATGACGTTGCCCTTGCGAATAGAACTGGCGATGACTCTCAAAGGACTTTTTCCTAAGGTTGCGGTCGGGGACCGCGCCGGGGGACTGTGCTCCGTGGCCGGCGAAGCCGTTTCGGGGGGCAACATACTGATTTCCGGTGCCGATGCCAGCCTTTTGCGGCGGCTTGGAGAACATGCTCAATGACCGCGATCGAGCCTGTTTCACCCTGGTGGACGCCGCTCCGCCACCTCGACCGCAGGCCGTTCCTGCGCGCCCGCAGCGACATCACCCGGGCGGTCCGCGAGTGGTTCGTGCAAGAGGGGTTTGTCGAGGTCGAAACCGGAATCCTGCAGGTTTCTCCAGGAAATGAAACCCATTTGCACGCCCCGCGCACCGTGTTGCACGGTCCCGAGGGCGATCCGCTGACCCGCTATTTCCGGACCTCGCCCGAATTCGCCTGCAAAAAGCTGCTCGCGGCTGGCGAGCCGCGCATTGTGGAATTCGCCCGGGTGTTTCGAGACCGCGAGCGCGGCGACCTGCATCTGCCGGAATTCACCATGCTGGAATGGTATCGCGCCAACGCCCCGTATCAGGCGGTGATGGCCGATTGCGTCGCGGTGATCGTGCGTGCCGCGCGCGCCGCCGGCACCCGGCTGTTCTCATTCCGCGGCCGCATCGCCGATCCGCACGCCGAACCGCAGCTTCTGACCGTGGCGCAGGCTTTTGCCGATTTCACCGGCATCGATCTGTTGGCGACCATCGTTGACGGCCGCGGCGACCGCGACGCGCTGGCGGCGGCGGCGCATCGCTGGGTGCGGCTGTCCGGCGATGACGACTGGTCCGACATTTTTAGCAAAATTCTGGTCGAGCATATCGAACCCAATCTCGGCCAGGGCCGGCTGACGCTGCTGCACGAATACCCGGCGCCCGAATCGGCGCTGGCGCGGCTGTCGGCCGCCGACCGGCGGGTTTCGGAGCGTTTTGAGGTCTATGCCTGCGGCGTCGAACTCGCCAACGGTTTTGGCGAACTGACCGATCCAGCCGAGCAGCGCGCCCGCTTCGACCACGCGATGGCGGAAAAGCAGCGCCGCTATGGCGAATGCTACCCGCTCGATGAGGAGTTTTTGGCCGCGCTCGGCGAAATGCCGGAAGCGAGCGGCGTGGCGCTCGGCTTCGACCGGCTGGTGATGCTGGCCGCGGGCGCGACCCGGATCGATCAGGTGGTGTGGACGCCGCCGGCGGGCGCGGCATGACCGTTCGCCGTCCTGTCCCCGAAGGCGCTACGCTGCGCTCGCCGGCCGAACTGGTGGCGCATGGCCTCGCGCCGGCTTCCGACCTCGCCGTGCTCAATCAAGTGGTGTCGCGCTACGCGGTCGCGGTCAGCGCCGCGGTCGCCGAGCTGATCGATCCCGCCGATCCCAACGACCCGATCGCGCGGCAATACATTCCAAGCGCGCGCGAGCTTGAGGTCAGCGCCGTCGAGCGATCCGATCCGATCGGCGATCACGCGCATTCGCCGGTCGCCGGCATCGTGCATCGCCATGCCGACCGGGCGCTGTTCAAGCTGGTCGGGGTCTGTGCGGTCTATTGCCGGTTCTGCTTCCGGCGCGAAATGGTCGGGCCGGGCAAGGACAGCGCGCTGTCGCCGCAGGCCTATCGGGCCGCGATCGATTACCTCGCCTGCCATCCCGAAATCTGGGAAGTGATTTTGACCGGCGGCGACCCGCTGATGCTGTCGCCGCGGCGGCTGGCCGAGGTGATGGCCGATCTCGCCGCGATCGATCACGTCAAGATTGTGCGGGTTCACAGCCGGGTGCCGGTGGCCGATCCGGCGCGGATCAGCGCCGAGCTGGTAGCGGCGCTGCAGCCAAAGGGCGCCGCGGTCTGGATGGCGGTGCACGCCAATCATCCGCGCGAATTGTCGGCAAGCGCGCGGCAAGCCTGTGCGCGCCTAGTGGACGCCGGCATCGCGCTGGTCAGCCAATCGGTGCTGCTGCGCGGCGTCAATGACGACCTCGACACGCTGGCGGCGCTGATGCGCGCCTTCGTCGAATGCCGGATCAAGCCGTATTATCTGCATCATGGCGATCTGGCGCATGGCACCGCGCATCTGCGCACCACGCTCGCCGAGGGCCGCGAATTGATGCGGCAATTGCGCGGAAAATTGTCCGGCCTGTGCCAGCCGGAATATGTGCTCGATATTCCTGGCGGTTACGGCAAGGCGCCGGTCGGCCCGGACTATCTGCACATGCAGGATCAGGCTGGTTCTATGCGCTACCAGGTCGCGGACCATGGCGGCGAGCTGCATGCCTATCCGCCGGAGCCGCAAACGCAGGACGAGACCGGTTCCTCTGAGGTCAGGTCATCGGCGGCGTAATCGCTAGTGGCCATGCAGGGCAGGGGATGGAACCTGGAGAACGCTGCCCGGCAGGCTTGTATTCAAGCAGTAGTCATTAGCGGCAAGCGGCGTGCGGCGGCCGGTTATGTGCTATAGTTATGGGTGCAAGGAGTGTTGTTTCCTGTTCTGGCGCGTTTTCAAGACGCGAACCGGAATCCACTTCGCTCAAAAACGCGATAGCATGCGTCGAGCGAGGCGACCGCCGAATCGGTTGCCGGGAGGGAGAACCATGCTCAGAATTACCACGATCGCGACGGCGCTGCTGCTGGCGGCTGGCGGGATGTCGCTCGCGCAAACCTCATCATCTACATCTACTGGCACCCGGCCTCCGGCCTCCGACCCGTCGATCTCGGGAACGCCCTTGATCGGCAATGCGCCAATCGGACACCGGCAGCCGCGCCGCAATCCTGAGCTGGAATCGTCGGAGACCACCCGCGATCCGGCCGACGTCGTGCTCGATCGCAAGATCCGCAGCATCTGCCGCGGCTGCTGATCAGGTCGGTTGCTGATCACGCCTCGGAGCTGAGGGGTGTCGCGGTTTTCGAAAGATCAGAAACCGCAACACCCGTTATCCTTTGACGCCCGCCAAAGGGGGCGTCAGGCGCGTCCTCGAGCTAACGAGGGCGGGCGGCGAGCGCGACGCCGATCATCGACGCGCCGCCGAACAGCAGGTTGATGCCGACCAGCAGCCCGATCACCCACAGCGCGGTGCCCGGGAAGCCGGAGATGATGATGGCCGCCACCAACAGATCGGCGATGCCGGCCGCCAGCAGCCAGCCCCAGCGCTCGGTCAGTTTCTCTCGGTTCTGGATCGCATACATGACGGTGACCACGCCTTCGGCCAGGAAATAAGCGCCGACGATGATGGTCAGGGTCAGCGTGCCTTCGATCGGGCGCAGCAACAGCACGACGCCAGCGATCAGCGCCACCACGGCGGACAGCAGCGACCACCAAAAGCCCGGCGATTGCCGCGACCAGAACGTCAGCGCCAGCGCAAAGCCGCCGCTCAGAATCAGCAGCCAACCGAGCAGCACCGTGATGGCGAGGCTCGCCACCACCGGCAGCAGGATCGCAGCCAGGCCGCACACCGTCAGCAGGATGCCCTCGAATAGCAGCGACTTCCAGTATTTGCGGGCTTCGGCTTCCATCGCTTCAGAAATGGGATTGGTGCTATTGAGATTGGTATCGTCGGGAATGGACATAATAGGCCTCGTCGGTCTGTGCCGGCTCGACGGCTACAAGCTGATGATCCATTGCGCAGCATGGCGCGACGCTGTGATCTGACAGTCTGGTGTCACCAGGCTGCGTTGGTTAGCGCGTGATGATGACATTCATACGGGCGGGATACCAGCGGCACTGTTGTCTCCAAGGGGGCGATCTTCGAAATTGAACCAGAAAGAACTCTGGGCATTAGAATGCGGGACGCTGGCCGACGGTTCCCTGACGATCAGCGCCAATTTGCCTCGACAACGCCGTGACCGCTTTGGTTTGTGGGAAGGAGTGCATCATGAAATATCTGGCTGTGGGCTTGTTCACGCTGGCGATTGCCGCAGGGAGTTCGGTGCAAGCGCAGGCGCGCGACTATCCGTATTGTCTGACGTCGCCCGGCTACGGATATCCCGGCGAATGCAGCTATTCGACCTATGCGCAATGCAGGGCGTCGGCTTCCGGGCGGCTGGCGGATTGCATCATCAATCCAAGGACCGCTTTCGGGCCGCGCAACAGCTATCGTGACGATCGGCGCTATCGTTATCGCGAGCCGCGCTGGTAACAAGCCGCCCGTTCCACAAGGGCCGCGAACACATGCGCTGGCCCAGCGAGCTGGCGCTGTCGCAGTGATGCGACGTCATTTGAGCGGCGCTACTTGAGCGGCGCTAATTGAGTGGATGCAAAAAGCCGTTGGCTGGCAGGCATAGCTGCCGGCAGACCAACTCTGCTGACAAACCAACTCTGCTGACAAACCAAGTCTGCTGACAAACCAAGTCTGCTGACAGACAAAGATAACTTACTTCGGACGAAGTGGCGTTCTTCGAGCGAAGGAGCTTTCCTCGGGCGAAACGTCAACCTTCGCGTTTCGCTCGCGTCAAGACAGCGCATCCATCAAGAAACCAGAGTCTCGGTCGCATCTAGCGGAGCGGCGGCTCTAGTGCTTGACCTGCCGACGATAGGACTGGCGACGAGTCGCATGGTCCTGAATGTCCCCGACGATCACTACTGAGAACAGAATGACGACGGTGGACACTGCGGCTGCTGATAGCAACAGAATCTCGAAAGCCATCATGTTACCCCCTCGATTTCGTTAAAAGTCTGTGTCCGAAATCGGGCGGGTTCGTTGATGCCGATCAAATAACAGGCGCATTGTATCATTGTGCGCCAGCGTTGCGCGCATGGGCACGGCGATCGCGTTCGCGCTGTGATGATGATCAACAACGCAGGTCAATAAAGAACGCTGCTGCGCTCCGACAGGCGCGCGGCGGCCTCGGCGGGCGCGCGGCGCGACGCTTAAAAACTGCGGCCCTGATGGTGTCAGGACCGCAGCGGTTTTGGCGTTATTGCTTGGTGGCAGTGCAGGTCACCGAGATGCTCAAGGCGCTCGATGAGCATTTGGCGCGCAGCTGGCCGCGATCGACCACCAGATTGTCGGTCAGGCGGGCGCCGTTACGGCTGATGCAGAACGCCGTCACCAAGGTCTCGTCGGGCTCGCACGAAACCGGGCAGCCATCCTTGGCGCACGACGTCGAGACGATGGTGCGGACCGCGGTGCCGGCCGGACCAGCGGGACCCTGCGGGCCTTGCACGCCCGGGTCGCCCTGCGGACCTTGCAGGTTGCGGTTGCTGATCGCCAGCGCCAGCACGCTGAATGCCACCAGCAGAATGAAGCCGATCATCGCCCGATTGCGGATCTGTTCCCAGGTCAGCTTCGGCAATTCCGGCCGCCGCCACGCGGGACGGTCTGACGCGCTGTATTCCCGCCAGGCAAAGTAACCAACCATGATCGTGCCGCCGCCGAACAGCAGCACCAAAAGCAGTGATCCAATCGCCGCTAGAAATTCCATCTGTTTCTTCCATCTCAGCCGCGATGGCGGCTCGACATTAACCTGCTGAACGCCGACCTGCTGAACGCCAAAAGCGACCGACGTCTGCGGACGGTTCCCCCACGACCAACCAGATAGCACCGACGCCTTTACGATGCCTTGAGCCAAATCACTCTGGTTCCATCGGTTGTCGATCTTCGCGCGCGGTTGCCAAGGTGCAAGCCGTTATCTGGGCGCTGGCGCCGGAGGCCGGCGGTCCTCGGGCAATCACAGGGAACGAACGCGCCGGGCAGGGGTTTTCGTCCCGCAACCATCGAGGGAGGATGATCCGATGCGCTCATTGCTGATTGCTGCTGCCACGGCGGCCTCGCTGACCGGTTTTGCTGCCAGCAGCACGCCCGCTGCGGCCTGGGACTACCCGTACTGCTTGCGCGGCGCGCAGCCGGGTTATCCCGGTAATTGCAGTTTTGTCAGCTATGGCCAGTGCCGGGCCGCGGCCTCCGGCACCAACTCCTATTGCGACATCAATCCGCGCTTTGCCTATGGCGCAGCGTTCTACGCGCCGGCCGATCAGTGGCGCGCGCCGCTACCGTACTAATCGGCGGGGCATTGGAGTGATCGATGTGCCGCCGCCGCGACTTGCTGCGGCGGCTTGATCGTGTGTGGGAGCTGCTGATCGTCTGGCCGAACGTGCGCAGCTCCCAGCGCGACGATGGGCACCATGGTCGCTGCCGGATCGGTCTGAGGGCGTGCGTTCCGCTTGCTTGAGGTGGGGCGGCAGCGGCCCATCGTTGGGCGGAAGATCTCGAAATTTGGGGCGGTGCCGCCGCGCTGCCAAAGGCGTGATAGCCATTGGTGAGATGCGAGCGATCTGGAGCAATGAGCGCCGCGATCCTGCCGCAACAGATGCAGGAACACTCAACCCGCGCCAAAACTGGCCGGATTGCTGGCAGATCATTGATTTCAGAAGGGGTGGCGCTCCCTAGCGGAATCGAACCGCTCTCTCCACCGTGAAAGGGTGGCGTCCTAACCGATAGACGAAGGGAGCTTAAATCGGCAGTTGCTTCTAGCGGAACCAACTGCGGCAAATCAAGCCGTTTATTCTCACGAGATCAATGTCTTTTGGGCATTGTCTCACCCACAATCTCAGCAGGACGAGTCGCTGCGTTGCCGTGAGCGGGCGAACGTATAGTGGCGTTTTTGGCGGGGAGCAAGCGTTCTGTGACGCATCTTTATTTACCACCGAAACGTTAACATCGGTCCACGCATTTTCGAGAACAATGCAAGCGTTCTGCAACGGCTTTCCCGTAACTCCAAAGGCGAGTGGGAGTGTTGGTCAGATGACGCCGATCCGAAAAAAGCGCGAGCCGCGCAAATCAGTGAGACAAGAAGCCTGGATCACGCTGGAGGGCGGTTTTGCTGCCCGTCCGTGTACGGTGCTCGATCTGTCGCCGTCGGGAGCGAAGATTGTGGTCGAGGCGCCGCAGGCGCTCAATTCCAAGCTGAGGCTGGCTTTTTCGCGAGATGCCCGCAGCGGTCGCAACTGCGAAGTGGTGTGGCGCGAAGGCAAGATGGCGGGATTGAAATTCACCCGCTGACGCGGCGTCAGCGGGCGAACTGGTTTGTCATGATGATGGGGAGAGGGGCACGCGGCTGGCCGCGCTGCCCCTTATTTCATGAAGAACCAGAGCAAGATGATGATCGGGATCGGCACCCCCAAAAGCCACAACAGAATGCTGCGCGTCATATAGGTCCTCCTGGGCTGTTGCTTTGGAGGACAACGCGGCGTGCGCAGTGGTGTTCCGGCGATTGGCGGCGTGCTTTACCAATGACCGGTGTTGGCCATTGAGGCCCACGGCTCCTGCGGCGGCAGCGCCTCGCCCTTCTGCAACAGCTCGATCGAATGCAGGTCCGGCGAGCGGATGAACGCCATCTGGCCATCGCGCGGCGGCCGGTTGATGGTGATGCCGGCGTCCATCAGCCGCTGGCAGGTGGCGTAGATGTCGTCGACCTCGAAGGCGAGGTGGCCGAAGAACCGGTCCTCGCCATAGCTTTCCTCATCCCAATTGTAGGTCAGTTCGATCAGCGGCGAGCCGCGGCCATCGCGGCGCTGCAACGCCGCTTCGTCGTCGGGCGCGCACAGATAGACCAGCGTGAAGCGACCCTTGTCGCTGTCGATGCGACGCACCTCCTTGAGGCCAAGCATGTCGACATAAAACGCCATGGCGGCATCGAGCTTGTGGACGCGCAGCATGGTGTGAAGAAAGCGCATGGGGACTCCATCGTGCAGGTGGTGGTGCGGGGCTTCGCTCTTCCCAAACGAAAAGAGCCCCGTATGGAGGATACGAGGCTCTACTTCGTGGGAGAAGATGGATCATGATGGCGTGCTGCCAGCCCTGTTGTCGGCTGAGCCCGTTCATTTCGCAAATCAAAACAATGTGGGGTCGGCGGAGCTCCGTTCCATGTTACCGGAACTGGCGTTTTGTTGCGGCGATCGCGCCGACAGATCTTGCGGCCGGCCGGCTAAACTGCGATGGCTCGCCGTGTGAATTGAGCGTGTGTCATGATTGCGTCTGATCTTCGGAGTGCCATCGATCGGCTCGGTGACATGATTGCGGAAGCTTCGGTTGTGGTGCCGTTTACTGGGGCCGGCATCTCCACCGAAAGCGGCATTCCCGATTTCCGATCCCCCGGCGGCCTGTGGAGCCGCAACCAACCAATCCCGTTCGATGCGTTCGTCGCTCGCCAGGATGCCCGCGACGAAGCATGGCGGCGCCGTTTTGCGATGGAATCGGTGTTCAAGACGGCACGGCCGGGGCGCGGCCACCGCGCGCTCGCCAATCTGTATCGCGCCGGCAAGATCCCGGCGGTGCTGACCCAAAACATCGACAATCTGCATCAGGCGTCGGGCTTTGCTGAGCACGACGTGGTCGAGTTGCACGGCAATACCACCTATGCCCGCTGCATCGGCTGCGGCAAACGCTACGAAATCGACTGGGTCAAATGGTGCTGGGATCGCACCGGGCACGCGCCGCATTGTACCGCTTGCGACGAGCCGGTGAAGACCGCGACGATTTCGTTCGGCCAGGCGATGCCGGAGGCCGAGATGCACCGCGCGGCCGAGCTTGCCAAGCAATGCGATCTGATGCTGGCGATCGGCTCGTCGCTGGTGGTTTGGCCCGCCGCCGGTCTGCCGATTACCGCGAAAAACAGCGGCGCCAAGCTGGTGATCATCAACAACGAATCGACTGACCAAGATGAGCTGGCCGATTTGGTGATTCGTTACGATATCGGAGAAGTACTAGGTCCGTTCGTCGGAAACTGACCTCAGCAGTGATGCCAAGTCGATTGCTGTGGAAGCAAGGCTGTTCATAGCTGCAATGGCACGGCTTTTTAGGCTTTGCGCCTCTCGGCAGAATGTTATCTTCAAATCGGTAGATTCGCGGTCGCCGGGAACGATTGTCGTTGAGACATCGTGAACGGGACTGACGATCTCTCCGCTTTTCGCGGAGCCGCGTGAACGAAGATGCGAATGTGAGGTCCGGGGGTCATGGGGTCGGACGGATTTGAGTCCAAGAGGCCAGGGGGAACGCCGGCGGGCGGGTCCAATCCGTTCCGGCGTGGGGCAGGCGATTACTCGTCCGGCCTTGATCGTGCGGGCGTGATCGATCCGCTCGAGCTGGGCGACGCTGCAAACCTCGTCGAGATGAGGGGCGTCATCAAATGGTTCGACGCCTCCAAAGGCTACGGCTTCATTGTGCCGGACAATGGCATGCCCGACGTGTTGCTGCACGTCACGGTGCTGCGTCGTGACGGTTTCCAGACCGCCTATGAAGGCGCGCGCATCGTCTGCGAATGCGTGCAGCGCGCCAAGGGCTTTCAGGCGTTCCGCGTGGTGTCGATGGACGAGTCGACCGCGATCCACCCCGCGCAGATGCTGCCGCCGCGCACCCATGTGTCGGTCACCCCGACCAGCGGGTTGGAACGCGCCCAGGTCAAGTGGTTCAACCGCTTGCGCGGCTTCGGCTTCCTGAGTTGCGGCGAGGGCACGCCCGACATCTTCGTGCATATGGAGACGCTGCGGCGCTTCGGCATGACCGAGCTGCGCCCCGGACAATATGTGCTGGTGCGGTTCGGGCCTAGCTCCAAGGGCATGATGGCCGCCGAAATCCAGCCGGAAAACGGCGCGCCGGGCCTGTCCTCTCATTGATCGCGCAAGCCGCGGACCGTGCTGGTCCGCGGTGTTGTCTATTGGCGGCTGCCAGTCCGCGCCGCGGGTTTGGTGCGCGCACGCCTCCTCGCCGTGGCGTGGCTTGCAGCCGGCCGCCATCTAATGCAGCCTGCCGTTACTGCGCCGCCCGCTTGGGGCGGTGCTCCTGTTTGATCCGAGAGTTGTTCAATGTCGCGAGTGATTCGTGTGGCGGGCTCGTTGCTGGGGCTAGCGCTGCTGATCTGCGTTGTCGGGATCACGGGCGCCTTCGCCAAAGATGCCGCCGCCAAGAACATTCAGACGCTGGAAATCGTCACCAAATCCGGGGTGCACGTGTTTACGGTGGAGGTGGCGAGCACCGAGCAGGAGAAGGCCACCGGGCTGATGTACCGGCAGGAGCTGCCCGACGGCCGCGGCATGCTGTTCGACTTCTCGCCGGAGCAGCCGATCTCGATGTGGATGAAGAACACCTTCATTCCGCTCGACATGATCTTCATCCGCAGCGACGGCCGCATTTCGCGCATTGCGGAAAACACCGAGCCGCAATCGCTGGCGATCATCGCCTCCGGGCCGCCGGCCCGGGCCGTGCTCGAGGTGATCGCCGGCACCGCGCAGAAATATGGCATCGCGGTTGGCGACCGGGTGGCGCACCCATGGTTCACCCGTCGTTGAGCCCGGTTCCAGCTAGCGGCACACCGCTGCGATACCTTGCCGCCGCGGCCCGAACCGTGTAATCGCTTCGTACTATCGGGGTATAGCGCAGCCTGGTAGCGCGGCAGTTTTGGGTACTGCAGGTCGTTGGTTCGAATCCAGCTGCCCCGACCATCCCACGCCTTCTGATTGCCAGTGAACAGCTTTTCGCCCCATGGGCGAGTGGCGTCGCAACGGTTGAGAACCTGCGGCTGACGCCGGCTGTTTGATTCAAAGCAATTTCGTGCGGCTGGTGGCTGGATATGTCAGGGCCTTCGCGCTGAGAGGAAAGCCACTGACCGCGCATCGGGGGGCTGCCGGATGTGGCGGCCGTCGGCCGCTGTCACTGCGGCCCTGATGTGACCCGGCGGTTCTTCCCGACATCTGAGACGGCAAACGAGGCATAGCCCTGCGTGCGCAGCCGCGCGGGCGCAAGGAGACCCATATGGCGACAGTGAAGTTTTACGGCAACGAGCCAGTGCCGCTGGAAATGCACAAGGTCCGCATTGTCCAGAAGCTCAACCTGCCGCCGGTCGAGCGCCGCCTCGAAAAGATGACCGAGGCCGGCAACAACACCTTCCTGCTCAGGAACGACGACATCTTCCTGGACATGCTGACCGACTCTGGCGTCAACGCCATGAGCGATCGTCAGCAGGCCGCGATGATGGTGGCCGACGATTCCTATGCCGGCAGCGCCACCTATTCCCGGCTCGAGCACCAGCTGCGCGACATCTTCGGCATGCACTACTTCCTGCCGACCCATCAGGGCCGCGCCTGCGAGCACATCCTGGCCAAGGTGCTGGTGTCGCCGGGCAAGGCGGTGCCGATGAACTATCACTTCACCACCACCAAGGCGCACATCACCCTGCAGGGCGGCGTGGTCGAGGAGCTGGTGTCCGACGCGGGCCTGGAAGTGGTCAGCGTCAACCCCTTCAAGGGCAATATGGACATCGGCAAGCTGCGCGCCACCATCGAGAAATATGGTCCTGAGGGCATCGCGTTCGTGCGGATGGAATCCGGCACCAACCTGATCGGTGGTCAGCCGTTCTCGCTGCAAAACCTCGCCGACGTCAGCAATGTCTGTAAGGAAAACGGCATTCCGCTGGTGCTCGATGCCAGCTTGCTGGCCGACAATCTGTATTTCAACAAGACCCGCGAAGAACACTGCAAGTCGCTGTCGATCCGCGAGATCACCCGCCGCACCGCTGATCTGTGCGACGTGATCTATTTCTCGGCGCGCAAGCTCGGCTGCGCCCGCGGCGGCGGCATCTGCGTTCGTGACCAGGCGCTGTTCGAGAAGATGCGGCCGCTGGTGCCGCTCTACGAAGGCTTCCTGACCTATGGCGGCATGTCGGTCCGCGAAATGGAAGCGCTCGCCGTCGGTCTCGAAGAGACCATGGACGAGGAGATGATCAACCAGGGCCCGCAGTTCATCGCCTATATGGTCGATCAACTGCAGGAGCGCGGCGTGCCGGTGATCACCCCGGCCGGCGGCCTCGGCTGCCACGTCGATGCCGGCCGCTTCATCGATCACATCCCGCAGGCGCAGTATCCGGCCGGCGCGCTGGCCGCGGCGCTGTACATCGCCTCGGGCATCCGCGGCATGGAGCGCGGCACCCTGTCGGAGCAGCGCGAGCCCGATGGCCGCGAGATCTTCGCCAATATGGAACTGGTGCGGCTCGCGATGCCGCGGCGCGTGTTCACGCTGTCGCAGGTCAAATATGCGGTCGACCGGCTGGCCTGGCTCTATGACAACCGCAAGCTGATCGGCGGCCTGCAGTTCATCGAAGAACCGGAAGTGCTGCGCTTCTTCTACGGCCGGCTGAAGCCGGTGTCGGATTGGCAGAACAAGCTGGTCGCCAAGTTCCGCGAAGATTTCGGCGACAGCCTCTAACAACAACAGCGCGCGCCGGCCAAGCCGGCGCGGCAGCCATCAATCTGAAAAGCCATCCCGCGTTGCGGGGTGGCTTTTTTGTTGGCGGTTGGGCGGTTGTCGCTTCGAAGTTGTCGGCTGGACGGGCAGGGCGTGTTGGACGCCGCTACGGCGGAGCGCTCACGCTTTGCCTGCGTCGGCGGAATCGCTGGTCTGGCTCGCAACGATCACCGGCACGCCGGACGGGGTGTGCGGCGCCGGGGCGACCTCGGCCTCGGCCGGGGCGGGGGCGACCACGGGCACCGCCGGCTTCGGCGCCGTCTTCGGCCGCGGCTTGTCCTGCTGTTTCGACCAGGAAATGTAATAGGCCACGCCGCACAGGATCGCGATGCCGATCACGCTGACCAGCACCTGTGCGGTCAGCGAACCCGAACTCATCGTCAGCAGGAAATGCGCGACGAATGACAGGAAGATGCCGACGCAAAACACCGCCAGCGATTGCTGGCCGCATTTGATCAGCGGACGGAACACCCGCCACTCCAGGCCCGGCCATTCCTTGGGCAGGAATCGCACCACCAGGAACGCGATCAGCACGAAGTGCAGCACCCGATACGGCGCCAGGAAGGTCTTGTCGTTCGGGTTGAACGCATCATAAAGCCAGGTCGGAAACATCTCGCCGAATGCCGGGAAACGGCCGGCCATGGTCATCACCAGCGCGAACAGCAGATAGGCGACGCCGAAATACAGCACATAGGGCGAAGTAATCAGCCAGCGCGACGAGGTGGCGCCGCCGAGCGCGAACCAGGCACCGAACACGAACAGCAACTGCCAGGTGAACGGGTTGAAATACCACTGGCCTTCCGGAAAGGCGTTCAGATTCCAGCCATAGTGCCGGGCGGCAAAATACAGCGCCAGCGACGCCAGCATGGTCAGGTCCGGCTTGCGCAGCATCAGCCACAGCACCGGCGGAAACAGCGCCATCAGCACGATGTACAGCGGCAGCACGTCGAGATTGAGCGGCTTGAATTTCAGCAGCAGCCCTTGCGTCAGGGTCTGGATCGGATCGGCGATCAGTCCGGCGACGTTGAACTCACTGATGATGTCGACGTCGTTGAAGCGCTGCGCGACATAGCCGATCGCGGCGATGTAGATCACGAACAGAATCACATGCGCGACATAAAGCTGCCAGACCCGCTTGATCAGCCGGGTGGCGCCGACCACGAAGCCGCGCTCCAGCATCATCTTGGCGTACACGAACGAGGCGGTGTAGCCCGAGATGAACACGAACAGGTCGGCGGCGTCGCTAAAACCGTAGTTCCGGGTGGTGACCCAGTTCACGACATTGTTGGGGATATGGTCGAGGAAGATCGCCCAATTCGCCAAACCGCGGAACAGATCGAGCCGCAGGTCTCGTCCTTTGGGGGGAAGGGTCGCGTGGATTTCCATGGGCGCGCTTCGGGCTGATCCTGCGGAGCGGTGCTGCGGGTCCGGCGTGATTGTCAGGGGCGGCCGGAAGGACTATACGAAACAAGGAAACGCAAACGCTTGTCGGGAATCATAGAAATTTCCCTAAACAACAATCATATACGAGGACCGATACGAGCGCCAGATCGGTCCGACGACACGCACCGATGAGGCTCCTTCCGTGACCGCACGCATCTTCAAGCCCGCCAAGAACGCGATGCAATCTGGCACCGCCAAGACCAAGGAATGGCAGCTCGACTATGAGCCGGAGCAGCCGCGCGTGATCGAGCCGCTGATGGGCTGGACCAGTTCGACCGATATGCGCCAGCAGCTCTCGCTGCGCTTTGCGACCCGCGAGGACGCGGTCGCTTATTGCGAACGCAACGGTATCGCCTACCAGGTGATCGAACCGAAACCGGCGGTGCGTCGCCGTGTCGCTTATTCCGACAATTTCGCCTTCCGCCGTACCGAGCCCTGGACGCACTAAGGCGGCCTGCGCCGCCTTGTGACAGTGGATGCTGGCGCTTCGGCGCCGCGACGGCGTGCGATCTTTTCAAGCCTCGCCGAAAAGTTTGGGTTGCGTGCGCTATGCACGCAATGACACGATGAGCGACCCGCCATGAGGGCGCACAACAAGAAACGACTGGAAACGCATGCAGCTACGTTCTTCGATCGACCCTGCCTCCTCGGATTTTGCCAAGAATGCCGAGGCGATGCGCGCCTTGGTGGCCGAGCTACGCGACAAGCTGAGTGAGGTGGCCAATGGTGGCGGCGAGGCCGCCCGTGCCAAGCACATCGCGCGCGGCAAGATGCTGGCGCGCCAGCGCGTTGACCTGCTGCTCGATCCCGGCACCGCTTTTCTGGAAACATCGCCGCTGGCCGCTTACGGGCTTTATGGCGGCGACGTGCATTCCGCCTCGATCGTCACCGGCATTGGCCGGGTCGCAGGCCGCGAATGCATGATCGTGGCCAATGACGCCACCGTGAAGGGCGGCACCTATTATCCGCTGACGGTGAAGAAGCATCTGCGCGCCCAGGATATCGCGCGGCAGAACAATCTGCCCTGCATCTATCTGGTCGATTCCGGCGGCGCGTTCCTACCGCAGCAGGACGAGGTGTTTCCAGACGAACGCCACTTTGGCCGGATCTTCTACAATCAGGCGCAGATGTCCGCGCAGGGCATTCCGCAGATCGCGGTGGTGATGGGCTCGTGTACCGCGGGCGGCGCCTATGTGCCGGCGATGTCCGACGAGAGCGTGATCGTGCGCAATCAGGGCACCATCTTCCTCGGCGGCCCGCCGCTGGTGAAGGCCGCGACCGGCGAAGTGGTCAGCGCCGAAGAACTCGGCGGCGCCGACGTGCATTCGCGGCAGTCCGGCGTCACCGATCACTACGCCCACAACGACGCCCATGCGATCGGCATCGCGCGCCGGATCGTCGCCACCCTCAAACCGCCACAACGCGCGCTTGGCGGCTGGCGGCCACCCCGCGAGCCGAATTTCGCACGCGAGGACATTTATGGTGTGGTGCCGGCCGATGCCCGCAAGCCGTTCGACATCCGCGACATCATCGCCCGGGTGGTCGATGGTTCTGAATTCGACGAGTTCAAGAAGCTGTATGGCCAGACCCTGGTGTGCGGCTTCGCGCATATCTGGGGCTTCCCGGTTGGCATCATCGCCAATAACGGCATCCTGTTTAGTGAAAGCTCGCTGAAGGGCGCGCATTTCATCGAGCTGTGCTGTCAGCGCCAGATTCCGCTGGTGTTCTTGCAGAACATCACCGGTTTCATGGTCGGCAAGAAATACGAAGCCGGCGGCATCGCCCGCGACGGCGCCAAGCTGGTGACCGCGGTTGCCACCGCCGCCGTGCCGAAATTCACCGTGGTGATCGGCGGTTCGTACGGCGCCGGCAATTACGGCATGTGCGGCCGTGCCTATAGCCCGCGCTTCCTGTGGATGTGGCCCAATGCCCGCATCTCGGTGATGGGCGGCGAACAGGCCGCCATGGTGCTGAGCCAGCTGCGCCGCGACAATATCGAAGCCAAGGGCGGCAGCTGGTCGGCCGAGGAGGAGGACGAATTCCGCGCGCCGATCCGGGCGCAATATGAAACGCAGGGCAATCCTTACTACGCCTCGGCGCGGCTGTGGGACGATGGGGTGATCGACCCCGCCGATACCCGGCTTGTGCTTGGTCTTGGATTGTCGGCCGCCGCCAATGCGCCGGTCGAGCCCACCCGCTTTGGCGTTTTCAGGATGTAATGATGCAAGTTTTGGCTCCGTACCGGCGTTTCCGCACCCTGCTGATCGCCAACCGCGGCGAGATTGCCTGCCGCGTTATCCGCACCGCGCGTGCCATGGGCTTGCGCACTGTGGCCGTCTATTCCGAGGCCGATCGCGACGCCTTGCACGTCACGCTCGCCGATGAAGCGGTGCTGATCGGCGAGGCGAGGGCGCGTGACAGCTACCTCAATATCGAGCGCATCATTGCCGCTGCTAAGCAGACCGGCGCCGAAGCGGTTCATCCCGGCTACGGCTTCTTGTCGGAGCGCGCCGAATTCGCCGAGGCCTGCGCCGCCGCTAATCTGGTGTTCGTCGGCCCGACCGCGGCGATGATGACCGCGATGGGCTCGAAATCCGGCTCCAAGGAGCTGATGGAAAAGGCCGGCGTGCCGCTGGTGCCGGGCTATCACGGCGAGGCTCAGGACGAGGCGACGCTGCTCGCCGCTGCCGAGAAGATCGGCTTTCCGGTGCTGGTGAAGGCGTCGGCCGGCGGCGGTGGCCGCGGCATGCGCATCGTGCGCGAAGCGGCCGATTTCGCCGCGGCGATCGTCAGCGCCAAGCGCGAAGCGCAGGCTGCGTTCGGCGATGACCGCGTGCTGATCGAGCGCTATGTCGATAATCCGCGCCACATCGAAGTGCAGGTGATCGGCGATAGCCACGGCAATCTCTTGTCGCTGTTCGAGCGCGAATGCACGCTGCAGCGCCGCCATCAGAAGGTGATCGAGGAGGCGCCGTCGCCGACCTTGAATGCCGAGCAGCGCGAGGCGGTGTGCGCCGCGGCGCGCAAGGCGGCGGGCGCGGTCAATTATGTCGGCGCCGGCACCATCGAATTCGTGTCCGACGGCAAGGATGTGTTCTTCATCGAGATGAACACCCGTCTGCAGGTCGAGCACCCGGTCACCGAACTGATCACCGGCATCGATCTGGTGGAGTGGCAGCTGCGCGTCGCGTTCGGCGAAAAACTGCCGCTGCAGCAGGATCAGCTGTGCCTGCATGGCCACGCCATCGAGGCGCGGGTCTATGCGGAAAACCCGCAGAAGAATTTTATGCCGTCGGTCGGCCGCATCAAGACCTGGCAGATGCCGCCGGAAACCGACGGGCTGCGCCTCGATCTCGGCTACCGCGCCGGTGATACCGTGTCGCCCTATTACGACGCGATGCTGGCCAAGGTGATCGCCTTCGCGCCAACCCGCGATGCCGCGATCGACCGACTCAATCGTGGGCTCGAGCAGTGCGACATCCGCGGCGTGGTCACCAACATCCCGTTTTTGTCGGCGCTGATCACCCACGACGAGGTGCGTGCCAACCGGATCGACACCGGCTTTATCGAGCGCGAGCTGAGTGCGCTGACGCAAGACGGCGTGCAGCCCGGCGAGCTGGAGTGCTGTGCCGCGGTGGCCGCGATCCTGGTTCAGGAACAGGGGGCCGCGCAGCACGACACAAGCTCGCCCTGGAGCACCGCTGGCTGGATGCCGGTCGGGCGCCGGCAGCGGCGTTTTGTGTTCCGGATCGGCCATGGGCCGGAGCAGGTCGTGACGCTGCGCTATGGCAGCGGCCCGGCCGAGCTGGAATATGGCGATCGCACCATTGCGCTCGACTACGCGGCGCGGCCGACCGGCGGCTTTGACCTGTCGCTTGGCGGCGTTCGCAGCCATGTCATGGCGGTGATCGAAGGACACGAGCTCTATCTGCGCACCCGCAACGGCCGCTTCGATCTGCACTGGGTCGATCCGTTCGGCGGCGATGATGAGGAGCATGTCGGCGAAGACCGCATCGTCGCGCCGCTGCCCGGCACCGTGGTGGCGCTGCTCGCCAAGGAGGGCGCCGTGCTGGAGAAGGGCGACGCGATCCTGACGCTGGAAGTGATGAAGATGGAGCAGACCTTGCGGGCGCCGTTTGCCGGCGTGCTGAAAAGCCTGCGCTGCAAGGTCGGTGACATCGTCCAGGAAGGCGCCGAACTCGCCGAGGTCGAGCCGACCGAGGCTGAGTAAACCTTCCCCGTCATGGCCGGGCGCGTCCCGGCCATCTGCGTCCCGTTCGCTTGGCCAAGACGTGGATGCCCGGCACAAGGCCGGGCATGACGTCATCCCCATCGGAGCGTCACAATGAGCGACACCGTCCGCATCGTCGAAGTCGGCCCGCGCGACGGGCTGCAGAATGAGAAAACCCCGATCAGCGTCGAGGCGCGTATTGCCTTCGTCAAAGCGCTGGTCGGCGCCGGGCTCAGCACCGTCGAGGTCGGCTCGTTCGTGTCGCCCAAGGCGGTGCCGCAGATGACGGGCTCGGATGAGGTGCTGCGCGCCGTGCAGCATCTGCCGGCCGAGTTCCATGTGCTGGTGCCGAACGAGAAGGGCTATGAGGCCGCCCGCGCCGCCGGCGCCAAGGTGATCGCGGTGTTCGCCTCGGCCTCGGAAGGTTTTTCGCGCGCCAATATCAATTGCTCGGTCGCGGAATCGGTCGAGCGATTTAAGCCGGTGATTACCCGCGCCACTGCCGACGGCATCAAGGTGCGTGGCTATGTGTCGTGCGTGCTCGGCTGTCCTTACGACGGCGCGGTCGATCCGCAATCCGTGGTCGATGTCACCACCTTGCTGTGGGATCTCGGCTGCTATGAGATTTCACTCGGCGACACCATTGGCGTCGGCACCCCGAAAAAGGTGCGCGAATTGCTGCGTGCCTGCGCCGAGGCGGTGCCGATGCACAGCCTGGCGATGCACTTCCACGACACCTACGGCCAGGCGCTCGCCAATATCTATGCCGGGCTGGAGGAGGGCGCGCGGGTGATCGACAGCGCCGCCGGCGGGCTCGGCGGCTGTCCCTATGCGCCGGGCGCCAGCGGCAATGTCGCCACCGAGGACGTGGTCTACATGCTCAATGGCCTCGGTGTAACGAGCGGCGTCGATCTCGAGCGGCTGGTGGCGGCCAGCAACGCCATTGCCGCAGAAATCGGCCGGCCGGCGCCGAGCCGCGTCACCGCGGCGCTCAACGCCAAGCACAAGCGGGCGTCTTAGCTCATCAGGTGGGGAACATCTCCCCCGTCATTCCGGGGCGGCCGCCGCGTCAGCGGCGGGCGAACCCGGCGACTGTCTCAGGTGTCAAGGGTCTTACCTTGATATGGCGTGTCGGCTTTGACGAGTGCGTTGGCTGTGACGAGCAGTTTTCGGGCGATTGCGATGAGCGCGACCTTTCCGGGTTTTCCTTGCAGGCGAAGGGCGTTGTAGTCGTCGCGGAGCTTGGGGTGGTGGCGGGCGGCGAC